>NZ_OX366366.1:0-1875946 GCF_947251465.1 Wolbachia endosymbiont (group B) of Melanostoma mellinum | reverse complement strand
AGCCATTCTGGTTTAGGGAAAGTGTGTTGAATGATCATAATCTGGATCTATTTAAAGACTTCTTGCAAGAAAGCTATAAACATGCATATAAAGAGTGGAAGGAGAAGGAATTTGATATAAATCATCTATTTAGCTTAGAGGAAATAGAGTATAGATATCAAAGTACATTATTGCATTTAGTAGTTGGAGATTTTGATTACTTAGAGGAGGAAAAGAAGAAGTTAATACGATATCTATTAGACGAAGGTGCTAATGTTAATGCACTAGATTCTTTTAGAAACACTCCTTTGCACAAGAGTCATGAAAAAGAGGTAACACAAATTTTACTAGATGCAGGTGCTAATGTTAATAAACGAAATTCTTGTGGAAACACTCCTTTGCACGAGAGTTGTTACAAAGAGGTAATACAAATTTTACTAGATGCAGATGCTAATCCTTTTATAAAGGATCATTATGGAAAGACTGCAAGAGATTGTACCTATGATAAAGAAAGCAGCTTTTAAAAAAGGCAGAGGATAAATACAAGTATAAGGCAATGAAAGTTGGTAGTGTTTGTGGTGTTGTAGCTGCATTAGCAGTTGGTGGTGGACTTTTTGCTGCTGGTGTTGCATTACCAATACTGGTTTTAGTTGGTATAGTTGTAGCTGCTGCTGTACTCACTGGACTTATTGCTGGTGGTATTACATATGCAGTATCTACTAAGATAGAAAATCCTGACACATCAAGGTCGGCAACAGAACAAGGTTTGCCTCAGCCAAATTAAGTAAAAGGAAGAAAAGACTTCTTCCTTTTCTCCAAGTTTTTTACTTCGTTAGGTACCCTTAATCCTATTCAGGGTACCTAGATCTGATAATAGGTGTAACCATTGCTCGAACAGAAACAATGTTTTTAGCGTCGTTTTTTAAAGAATGACACTATTTCCATTTGATTAGAAGCCCCTTTTTCTTGTTTTAGTTATTCACAGAATTGTTAATAACTAAGTTGATAACCCAGAGAAATACATATTTTACACATTATGAGTACTTCGGAGATCTATAATAAATATGATCTCCAAATACTAATATATATATAATTGAAAGCAAAAGAACTGTGGATAACTCTAAAAAGTTATATTTATTTTAATATTTTTAAAAAAAAAGAAACAACCATTAAGGGAGCCAAGCTAATACAATCATATAAAAGATTACATATTTGGTTATAATTTTAATATTTTTCTAACAAAAGCCAATAAGGGGGTAGTCTTGGAAAATTTTTCCTAAAAGATAAAATTTTTAAGTGCTTTTGAAGTGATACTTTAGGTATTTTTAAAGTAATACTTTTAAAGTATCAATTGAACATTTTTGAGCATTAATCTGGAGGTTCAACAGGCACTTTTTTATGCTGTTTGAGAAGAGCAAAAATTGAATTTTCTCTTGCTGAAAGCTTGTGTTTCTTATATTTTCCATAATATACATTATGTAATTTTCAATACTAATAAAACTATTTCCCAATCTTTTAAACAACAACCTATCGAACCTCCGGATTAGTACTTAAAAGGAACTATTAAAGTACCTCTTTAATTATTAAGAAGCACTTAAAATTTCAACCTTTAGCTCCAATACGACCCTCTATTTGTCTTTTCTTAAAAAGCGTTAAGATATTTATCAATTGAGTAAGTTTTTCTGTAAATATTTCAATCTAATCATACTCTTTTTGATGTCTTTTTTGATCTTTTTCAGAATTATCCACAGTTTTTTTATTCTCAATTATATATAAAAAATTTGGAGAAAAGAGGAAGAAGTCTCTTCTTCCTTTTTTTACTTAACTACACTACCATACTTGCCGCTGTACTAGCTTTTTGTTCTGCATCAACGCTATAGCTTCTCACTAGGAACCTGCTTTGACATTGCATATGTAATACCAAAAACAACAAACCCTATTGCTATAGCAACAGCTGCGCCAATAAAAGCCGATATTAGTAATGAAAGACCAGCAGCAGCAAAAAGTCCATTACCAACTCCCACTCCAGCCGTAATACCAACAATAGCACCAAATTTCATTGCTTTATTGCTTGTATTTATCTTCTTCCTTTTTTAAAAGCTGCTTTGATTCATCACGGGCATGTTTTCTTGCAGTCATTCCATAATGATCCTTTATAAAAAGATTAGCACCTGCATCTAAGTAAAATTTGTGTTACCTATTTGTCATGACTATTGTGCAAAGGAGTTTTTCCAAAAGAATCTCGTGCATTAACATTAGCACCTTTGTCTAATAGATATCGTATTAACTTCTTCTTCTCCTCTAAGCAATCAAAATCTCCAACTATTACATGCAATAATGTAACTTTATATCTATACTCTCTTTTCTCTAAGCTAAATAGATGATTTATATCAAATTCTTCCTCCTTCCACCTTTGATATGTATCGCAAGCTTCCGTTGAAACGATAAAAAAGGGTGAAGTTACTGCTATTCACTTTTTGTATCTTTTTTAGCAAAAGCTTCCTCCCAAGTGCCTTGAGTTGCTGCACGGCTATACTCTGTTACTCTATTTTCAAAGAAATTTGTATGTTCCACGCCATTTAGTATTTCATCAAGCCACGGAATAGGGTTATCTTTAACATTATATATAGATTTAAGACCTAATTGCGTTAACCTTCTGTTTGCTATGTAACGTATATAATTGCGCACTTCCTCTGCAGATAGCCCTTCAACATCTCCTAAATCAAAAGCAAGACTTATAAATTCATCTTCAAGTTCAACAATAGTGCGACATGCAGAATATAATTCTTCTTTGAACTCGTCATTCCAAATTTCATTATTCTCTTTAATAAACGTATTGAACAAATTGATAATTGAATTGGTGTGCAAGGTTTCGTCACGTGCTGACCAAGCAATTATTTGCCCCATACCTTTCATTTTTCCAAACCGTTGAAAATTGAGCAAAATTGCAAATGATGCAAATAACTGCAATCCTTCAGTGAAGGCACCAAATACTGCTAAAGTTTTAGCAACATGTTTTTTATCGTGCTTTTTACTTTCCTCAAATTCTAACATGTATTCATACTTCTTTCTCATAGCATCATATTTTAAGAATGCTTGATATTCACTTTCTGGAATGCCAATCGTATCTAGAAGGTATGAATAGGCTGCAATGTGTATAGTCTCCATATTGGAAAAGCTTGCAAGCATCATACATATTTCTGTTGGCTTAAATATATTTGAATAATGCCTCATATAGCAATTATTTACTTCAATATCTGCTTGAGTAAAAAACCTAAAAATCTGGGTCAATAAATTTTTCTCTACATTAGAAAGTTTAGTTTTCCAATCTTTCACATCATCAGCAAGCGGAACTTCTTCAGGTATCCAGTGTATCCTTTGTTGCTGCAACCATGCATCATATGCCCAAGGATAATTAAAAGGCTTGTATATTGGATCTGCTTCTAGCAACGACATAAGGTACCTAATTATTTTGAAGTAAATATTATATTAAATGATATTGAGAATCAGTCAATTTAACTTTTTTGAAATTTGACGACAGATAGTTTATCAGTGTATTATGATTTCAAATAACTAATTGATAAAATGCGGGTATTAATATTTTCTGTTTTGCTGTTTTCAGTAGGCTGCATGCACACTATCTATAATCACGGAGTTCCTGGCATTAATGTTGAACTGTGGAGCAAAATAAAAGTAGGTGATGATAGAGAAAAAGTGGTTCATACTTTAGGATTGCCAACATTAGTATCAAAGTTCGACGAAAATGTTTGGTACTATGTCTCATATAAAATTAAACAAGCTAACTTCTTGGGAAAAAGGAAGTACAGTAGTAAGTCTCTGCAAATTTCGTTTAATCAGAATGACGAAGTTACAGATATAAGAGAAATCAACGTTGCAGAAAGGTCTTTAGCTGTTGTTGATTGAAAATTTGCTGATCTATTTTTCATCACAAGTAACTAATTCAGGTAACGTAAATTCACCTATTTAGAATAAAATCTAACGTGACTTCGCGCCAAATGTGATGATGCTCAGCAGGTAAGCCAATTAACGGGCTACATTTATACACTGCACGCATTGCATTATCTGCTGCTGATCTAAAAAGAGGATTATTTTGATAAGAACTACTATCTGCTACGTTGGCTACAACGATCTCGCCTTTACTGGATAATAATAAGTTAATTTTTATACTAAAATTTTCTTTATAAACTATGCCCTCAGGAATGCTCCAACACTCTGTCAGTTTATCCCTTATAGAATTAATAATTTCTGTTACAGCCAATTCATCATCTTTGTTCTCAATATTTTTCTTATCTCTTATTTCATTTTTCACCTCTTTGATGTCTTCTCTTAGTTTTCTTTCTACACCCTTTTTTCTTTTGGGAATTGGAATACCCTCATCAATTTCCTGTATTTCAATAATTTGCCTCGGTTGTACTAACTCAACTAATTCTTTTTTTCTTTGTGGTATAGGAATAACTGATGAATCATTCGTTTGGGCTTTCATTGAAAAAAGCAAAAAACAACATAGAGACAAAAGAAGAATATAATTAAAATAGAGAAGGCGCATATGTTAAGCAGCTTGTTTTACTGGTTTAAAGCTAATATTGCACATAAAGTCAATATATTTCAGTTGACTTAAACTCAAATTTGCTACACTAATTTTATTATCTCTATAATATCATATGGTCAATATACTCTAAATGAGATGGAAAGATGAAGGTGTTATTATAGCTGTTAAAAAATACGGTGATAAAAATTTAATTCTTTCTCTATTTACAAAAAATCATGGAAAGTGCAGAGGATTAACTAGGTTAACAAACAATAGCAATTATAAGTTTCAAATAAGTAATCTATTACATGCAGAATGGAGTGCTAAGCTACCTGAAAATCTAGGTTTTTTAAAGTGCGAATTGATTGAATCTCCATTTCATCATTTCTTTCAAGATAGGTTAAAAAGCATTGCTATTATTTCTTTCTCGTCTATATTAGAAAAAGTGCTTCCAGAAAGTGAATCCTGCATCAAGTTGTATGATAATTTTAGACACTTCATCGATGTAATAAAACATAATAGCCAGTTTTGGCAAAGTCATTACCTTAACTTAGAGCTTCTGCTTCTTACGCAACTTGGATTTAAGTTAGACCTATCAAAATGTGCTGTAACAGGTGTGAAAGAAAATCTACAATTTATTTCTCCAAAAACTGGTAGAGCAGTGTCAAAAAAAGTAGGTGACTGTTATGCAGATAAATTACTACCTTTTCCACAGATGTTGCATGATGTATACAATAACAACCTACAAAATAGCTACTCATATCAAGAATTCAGACTAGGGTTAAAAATTACAGGGTATTTTTTAAATAAATATCTATTTCTGCAGTTAAATGCGAAATTTCCGGAGTTGAGAAATTTTATGCTATCATTTGAATCTTAGTTACTACTTATTTAAAAGAACTTCAACCAGTAACCACTCTATTTCTACCACTGTTTTTTGCTTTATATAAATATTTGTCAGCACGTACTATAAATTTTTTAACATCATCAAGGTCAGATCTTTGCATTGCTGAAATTCCAATGCTCACAGTTAAATTATGGGTTGTATTTTTATCCACAAGTATAAAAGGTTCTTTGGCAATAATTTTCCTTATTCTCTCTGCAATAGTATACGCATCTGATACATTGGTATCTGGCATTACAACAACAAATTCCTCACCACCAAACCTAGCTAATAAATCTGTCACTCTGATATTTTCAGAAATTCTTTTCTGTATTTCCTTTAAAAGTTCATCTCCAGCATTATGCCCAAAGTTATCATTCACCATCTTAAAATAATCTATATCAAGTATCATAAGAGATAAACTTCTATCTTTTTCCACAGAATCCTTAACAATATTTCTTAAGTGTGCATCAAAATATCTTCTATTATAACAGTTAGTTAATGGATCCTTTATAGACATTTCCACATTATTAAATAAATTCATTCTCAAGGCATCTTGATACCTTTTGCGTTTCACTTGCAAATTAACCCTAGCTATTAATTCACTCTCATCTAAAGGTACTGTTAAATAATCATTAGCACCTACATCAAGTGCCTTTACTAAATTGCTTTTATCATAATCTTCAGAAAGGATCAGAATTGGTGTATAACGTGTTTCTACTTTACTACGAAACTTAGAACACAACCGTAGGCCGTCAGTTTTTGAAAACTGCATGTCAGAAATAATCAGGTCGTAATTATCCTTAATACCAACCTTTAATGCTTCTTTTGGATCGTGCAGTATTTTAATTGATCTGAAGCGTTGCTTTAGAACATTGTGTATCTGCTCTGCTTGAAAGGTGTCCTCATCTACAACAAGTATGTTAGCATCAAAAATCTGATTAGAATAATCCATAATACTGCTTTCTGCTACTCCACCAATCTCGGCATTAGTTTCTCCTCTCAAGCACAACTCATCTATTATCATCTTTAAGCGCACAAGAGACTTAATTCTTGCAGATAAAGCAGTTTCATCTATCGGCTTAGTTAGAAAGTCATCCGCACCAGCATTAATTCCTTCCACTCTATCATGAGTGTCATGCAGCGCAGTTACCATAATTATTGGAATATAAGTCGTTAAGGGATCATTCTTTAGCTTCTTACAAACCTCAAAACCACTCATTTTTGGCATCATGACATCAAGTAAGATAATATCTGGCTGCTGTTCCGCTACTAAATCTATCGCCTCCTCGCCATCATAAGCTACAATAACTGTATAGTACTCTGCTTTTAGCTGAGCCTCCAAAAGCTTAACATTAGATGGTATATCATCTACTACTAGGATTTTTGCTGTCATTTTTTGTACTATCTACATTGTAAGTAGGATAAAGCTTGCCATCTTCACCAATTATGTAATTGACTTTTTCAACGTTATGCTCTTCATATAATTCTTTAATTCCGGTATCCTTCAACAATTTCCTAACTCTTGATTTTACAACCCAGAAATACCTATATATATTTTTAATAAGATTAAGAAATACAGGTACTTTACTTTTATCAAGAACCATTATACTCACTAAAGCTACAACTAAAACTTCTGACAGACCTATATTAAACATTTTTCCTATGAAGCAAGTATTTTAACTCTTCTGATTATGAGTATTAATTTACTTAAATCAAGTTTATAAGCGACCATCTCATCTAAAAAGCTATTGTAGCGCTCTATATAATCCTTATCATTAATAGCCCAAGTTTGAACCTTGTCTACATGATTATCAGTAGCTTTTATAACTTTAACAGCTAGCTTATGTTGATAATTGCTTAAATCATCTAATAAATCATTAATTAAGCTGCGATCCCAATAGGAAGAATGGCTTTTCATCTTGCCAGCAACTGTTCTAATCATATCAAATCTTAGCAGCGACTTTAATTCAAAGTATATTCTACCAGCCTCAAGGATGGACAAAGATGTCTGCTCAGCAACAGATATAACGTCCAGCGCATAAATAAGAATACGTAGATCAGCAACCCTTTTTGCTAGATCTTTATTTATGTTAAGCTCTAACAAAGAAGCTAATCCATGATTATAGACCTCTAATAGGTGCTCATCTAAAATATCATGGCCTAAAGTTTCAATTGCACCCCTAAATTTTGTAACACCATCTAGTTCTACAAGATTAAGCTTACCAAGATTTTTTACTAACCAAAATGATACCCTACCAATAAATTTTTGCACACTTCTCACTACTTGCAAATATGAATCAACATCAATTTTTCCATCCAATTCATCAATTTTCTGCCAAAGGCTACTTAAATTATATAGGTGATTAACAACGATATATATGTTAACTGCTTCATGTACTTTAATTCCAGTACTCTCAACCAAATTATTAATAAATATACAGCCCATCCTATTTACTACATCGTTTGTAATGCAAGTAGAAATAATTTCCCTACAAAGTTGGTGTTTCAATATGGAATCCTTGAACTCTGTTACCATCCTTTGTGGAAAGTAATTTAGTAAGTAATCACGGCACAAAAAATCTTTTTCAGGTAGCTCAGAGTGTATAACTTCATTTTTTATTGCTGTTCTTGCATAAGACATCAGAACAGAAAGCTGAGGAGAACAGAAACCTTCTCCATCAGTTAACATTCTTGCTACCTCTTCTTCAGCTGGAAGAAATTCTACATCTCGGTTTAGCAGCCCAAATTTCTCTAAACTGAGTAATAATTTATGGTGCTGCTCCAACTTTTCTTTAGCTTGCAAGCACTCAAGAAGCAATGCTTTTGTTTCAATCCTGTTATGGTTTTCAAGTACCTTAGATGCAACTTCATCTATCATGCTAGCCAGTATTTCATTCCTTTTTTCCAAGGAAATTCCCCCTTCTTTCATAATTGCAACAAAAGCAATCTTGATGTTAACTTCAAGATCGGAACATATTACTCCTGCTGAATTATCAACAAAATCTGCATTGATGTACCCACCTCTCTTAGCATACTCTACCCTTCCAAGCTGCGTGCAACCAAGATTGCCACCCTCTATAAACATAGAAGCTCTAATATCCTCACCATTCACTCTTAACTCATCGTTTGCTTTATCACCAACCATGCCATGGCTTTCACTCTTTGCCTTAACAAATGTGCCAATTCCTCCATTCCATATGAAGTCCACTTTTGCCTTGAGCAGATACCGAATCAAATCATTTGGAGATAAGATATCTTCCACTATATCAAAGCACTTTTTCATTTCTTGAGAAATGTCTACTTGCTTGCTGCTACGCTCAAATACCCCACCACCATAAGAAATCAAATCTTTATTGTAATCCATCCAAGTGGAAAACGGTAATTCAAAGAGGCGTTTACGCTCTGCGAAACTTTTTTCTGCGTCAGGGTTTGGATCAACAAAAATATGCATATGGTTAAATGCACCAATCAAGCGCATATTTTTTGAAAGCAGCATACCGTTTCCAAACAGATCGCCAGCCATATCTCCAATTCCAATAACAGTTGCATCTTGGTAAATATCCTTATTCATTCTCCAAAAATGCCGCTCTGCTGCAATCCATGCACCTCTTGCTGTAATACCCATTTTTTTGTGGTCATAACCTGCTGATCCACCAGATGCAAATGCATCTCCAAGCCAAAAATTACATTCATAAGCTATTTGGTTAGCATAATCAGAAAATGAAGCAGTGCCTTTATCTGCCGCAACTACCAAATATGGATCATCTTCGTCATACCTAATTACATTCTCTGGTGGAATTATTTTGCCATCAACTACATTATCAGTAATATCAAGCATTCCTCTAATGAAATTCTTGTAGCATTCAACACCTTTCTCTCTTAAAGTGTTTTTGTCTTTATAAACTTGCTTTATTACAAACCCACCTTTTGCACCAACAGGTACAATGACCGCATTTTTTGTCATCTGGGCTTTCATGAGGCCCAAAACTTCAGTGCGAAAATCTTCCGTCCTATCTGACCATCTCAAGCCGCCACGGGCCAATTTCCCTCCTCTTAGATGTATTCCTTCAAAAAGGTTTGAATAAACATACAATTCACGATATGGACGCGGATCAGGTAAATCATTTATCTTACTTGAATCAAATTTTATAGATAAGTAAGGTTTATCATCCTGATAATAACTGGTCCTCAAAATGGCCATCATCAAATTAAATATCGAACGTAAAACATAATCATGTGAAGCATTGCTGATTTCCTTTAGAAGCTCCTCGATTTTTTCTGTCAAAATGCTAGTAGTTTCTGCCCTATCAATATCTATTTTAGTATCAAATCTTGAATGAAATAATTCTACTAAATACCTTACTACTTTTGGATACTCTGATACTACTTTCTGGATATATTCTGGGTTATAGCTAAATGATGTCTGCTTTAGGTAGGCGCTTAGCGCTCTAATCAGAAGCACTTCCTTCCACTCGAGCCCAGCAATAATGATCAAGCTGTTAAAATAGTCATTTTTTATTTCCTTGCTGAACACTTTTACAAGTGTTACCTCAAACTGCTCTTTTAAAGTAATGTTGTCTATTAATTCATCAACTCTTGACAACACAAAATGATGTATCCATATTCCACCGTTGATTTCTATATAATAACCATTATGAGATAGAATCTTAGCCCCTAAATTCTTAGTAACCTTTAATATCTTTGACAATTCAAGGCCTCCGTTGCTTGGAGTGTAAACCTTCAATTGATAGTTGAGATTGTCACGAGTAAGCCTCAAATCAACTTCGCTGACTTTTTTCTTTCTCACTATCTCCAATTTTTTCATATCATAATACGCATCATGAGGTTCAAAATTCTCTTGATAACTTATCGGAAATGCCTTGCAATAGCGGATAAATATATCCTCAACAGTGCTAAAAGTATTATATAAATTGTCTATAAAACGATCTTCCCACTTTTCTGTAATGTTTCTTAACTTGTTTTCGATACGCAAAACTTCATCATCAAAAACGCTAGCGCTTTTGGTTCTTAGCACCACGTGTAATTTCATCAAATCATATTCATTGATAATGTGATTGTTATAAATATCTGAACTTTCTGCATTCGTTTCATCTTTCAATATATCGCGTATCTTAAACATTAGTCTTGCACTAGCATAACGCATCGGTATCAATACTATGCAACTAATAAAGTTCCCTACCTTTCTCAAAAATAATTTGACTCTTGGTCTAATCGCAAGAGACATGATCGAGGTGCAAGTTTCAAATAACTCATCTTCATTTGATTGGAATAATTCGTCACAAGAAAATGCCTGTAAAATGGAAATTAAAGCTTTATTGTTATGGCCACCAGGAACAAATCCTGCCTTTTTTTCTATTGTTGTAACCTTATCCTTTATTACCGGAATAGTTCGAATATCTTGCACTTCTGCTATAGAAGTAAATAGCCCAAAAAAATGCTGTTCCCTTATTACATCACCCTGATCATTAAATTCTTTCACTCCTATACAATTCATATAGGTACGCCGATGAACTATTGAGATTAGGTCTGATCTTAGTATGTATAAAGAATTCAAGCTTTCAGAAGAAATTGATGAATTTTGGTACTCTTCACTTGCTCTCATTAACCCGAGGCTCTCCTTACCACTTAGAGCAAGCTTCCCTTCTTTATTAGTAATGTATTCTTGATAACCTAAAAATACAAAATTGTTATTTTTCAACCAAGCTAGAAAATCTCTGCCTCCAGCATCCAATGCCGGATGCTCAAGAAGCTTCTTGAGCATCAATTGCCAGTCCTTTACAACGCAGTTAACTGCTTTTAGCGTCTTTCGTAGAGATTCTTCTAGTGTATCAACAAAGCTACCACTTATGCCTTTAATAATTACATATATTACTGACTCTTTGATTCCATTACTTTCTTCCAAAAGATGAATTTTATCTATTAGGCTATTTTTTCTTTGAACATTAATTATGCTGTTACTATAATAGCATATAGTTAAACCGTGTGACTTAATAGTGGAAATGACAGAATCCACTAAAAAGGGCATGTCATAATTTGTGATTTTAATTATAGTGAAATTGCCTTCTATTCCTGAAATATCATTTACATTACTTACTGCCAATTTACTTTCTTCTTTTTCTTTTTTAAGAATGAAGTTGTATGCATCTTCTGCAATGTATAAAAGAAATTTATCGTTGACTTTTAGGTCACTATTATAAACAAAATTATAAAAGTACTGTATAAACTCTTTAATTTTTTCTTTCTCTTTTTTATTCCCTTGATCAACTAGCTTAAATAAAGACTCAACATTAACATTATGATTTATACACATTTTTCAAAACAAAAATACACAGCGAATCTAGATCTTTTTAACTAAGATTTCGTTACCAGAAGTATACACTATTAGCTCATCTCCTTCTACTATTTCCCCCGATAAAACTAACTTAGCTAGATTATTTTGAATGCATTCTTGTATTACCCTTTTCAGAGGCCGCGCTCCATATTCAGGGTCATATCCAGTTTGTGCTATTAGTTCTTTAGCTTCTTGCGATAAACTAATACTCAGTTTACGCTTAGCAAGCATCTTTTGTAAATAAGAGAATTGAACATCTATAATTTTATCAATGTCATCTTTGGTTAAGCTGTGGAATATAATAATTTCATCCAGTCTATTTAAAAATTCTGGACGAAACGCTGACTTAACTATTTTCATCACCTCATCTTTCACAGATTCGGTAGCTCCTCTTAGAATCACCTCAGCACCAAGGTTAGAAGTTAGAATCAGTATGGTATTGCGAAAATCAATCAATTTACCGTGGCTATCGGTGAGCCTGCCTTCATCCAAGATCTGCAGCAATATATTAAATATATCTGGATTTGCCTTTTCTATCTCATCAAACAAAATTACCTGATATGGTCTTCTCCTTACTGCCTCAGTTAACCTGCCACCTTGTTCATAGCCAACATATCCTGGAGGCGCACCAATTAACTTTGAAACGGAGTGTTTTTCCATATATTCTGACATATCAAAGCGTAGAAGTGCTGATTGATCATCAAACAAAAATTCGGCAAGGGATTTTGCCAACTCTGTTTTTCCAACTCCGGTTGGACCTAAGAATAAAAATGAACCAAAAGGTCGATTAGTATCCTGAACACCAGAGCGGGAGCGCCTTACTGCATTACTTATCGCTTCAATTGCATCTCTCTGCCCTATTACTCTTTTTCCTATTTCATTTTCCATGTTAAGGAGCTTTTCCTTTTCATTATGCATCATGTTATCAACTGGAATGCCTGTCCATTTTGAAACAATATTTGCAATATCACTCTCAGTCACTTCTTTCTTTAGGAAACTATCAGTAACTTTTTCCTGATTTTTTAACTCATTTTCAAGTTGAGGAATCACACCATACATCAACTCCCCTGCCCTTCCTAAATTTCCATTACGCTGAGCCAGTTCCAACTCTTTTCTCGAGTTATCCAATTTTTCAGCTGTTTCTTGTATTTTAGCTATCTTATTCTTTTCCATCTGCCATTTACTGCTTAAGTCAGCAAATTTACTGTTTAGACTCTCAATTTCCTCATTTATCTTTTTTAAACGTTGCTTAGAGTTTTCATCACTTTCTTTTTTCAAAGCCTCTGACTCAATTTTCAGCTGTATAATCTTTCTTTCAAGCTCATCAACAACCTCAGGCTTGCTGTCCATTTCAATTCTAACCCTACTTGCTGCTTCATCAATTAAATCGATCGCTTTATCAGGTAAAAACCTATCTGTTATATATCTATTAGAAAGCGTTGCAGCAGCGATTATTGCACCATCTGTGATTCTAATACCATGGTGCACCTCATACCTCTCCTTCAAACCCCTCAGTATTGAAATAGTATCAGTCTCAGTCGGTTGAGAAATAAACACAGGCTGAAAACGCCTTGCAAGCGCAGGGTCTTTCTCTATATGTTGACGATACTCATCCAAAGTTGTAGCCCCTATACAGCGAATTTCTCCACGCGCAAGAGCAGGCTTGAGCAAATTTGAAGCATCCATCGCACCACTTGTCGCTCCTGCTCCCACTAAAGTATGAAGCTCATCTATAAACAAAATAACTTTTCCCTCTGCTTTTGAAATCTCATTAATCACTGCTTTTAGTCTCTCTTCAAACTCCCCTCTAAATTTTGTTCCAGCAATTAATGCACCAAGATCCAAAGCTAAAACTTTTGCATCACGCAAACCAAGTGGTACATCATTTGCAACAATTCTGTTTGCTAAACCTTCAACTATTGCAGTTTTTCCAACACCAGGTTCACCTATCAGTACTGGATTATTTTTTGTTCGCCTCAACGATACCTGCATAGTTCTTCTGATTTCCTCATCACGACCAATTACAGGATCAAGCTTACCTTGCATAGCAAGCTCTGTAATATCTTTTGTATACCTCTTTGCCGCATTTAATTTTTCCTCGCTATTTGGAGAGTCTGCACTGCCACCTTTTCTCATTTCTGCAATAACTGAATTTAATTTTTGCGGTGTTACACCACCTTCTGCTAAAATTTTACCTACAATTTCATCTTTTTGTGCAGCAAGGCCCTGCAGTAACCGCTCAACAGTAACAAATGTGTCTTTATTTCTCCTCGCAATAACAATTGAATCATCAAAAACTTTTGCTACCTCTCTTGAAAGCTGAAGCCCACCACTACCTGGTCCTCCAACCACTGGAAACTTTTTAATTGCACTACTCACAGCATCAGAAATATTCTGAACATTTCCACCACAAGCGCCTATCAAATCCTGAACTAAACCTGACTCATCTTCAAGCATTACTTTAAGTAAATGTTCAGGCATAAAAATCTGATGCCCAGCTCCCAATGCTTTCATTTGAGCGCTCTGGATTAGGCTTTTTGCTTTTTCGGTAAATTTATTCAAGTCCATAATACAAATTTAACTCATACTTGCTGGTATATATAACAACTACTTTCTCAATTTTAAACTTAAAGTCATTCATCAATAAAAATTTTCTAAGTTCATACAAAACAAGAAAAAGCAGATTCTCTACAAAAGAGAAAACTTATATTAAAATATTAATTTGTTTTAAAACTAAACTAATGTTAAGATATAAAGCATATAGCTTAATTTTTTTATAAAAGAGCAATGAATATCAATGATTTTAACATAAAGAACTTAACAACAATTTCTATAGTACAAGAAATAAAGAATGGCGTTAGGCTTGTTCCAGACATAATCAAACCTGGAATACAGGGTATATTTTAGGTTCTGTCGCATCTATAAACCATAGGAAAAAAGGTGGGATTATAGGAGTTATGAAGCCATTAACATAGCAAAATTCTCAAAAGTAGAAACATTATTTTAATAATTTGTCTTTTTTTTAATCATACGAATATTTTCTATGCCTGTGATGGTAATCTTTGCGGAATGGAAGCTTTTAAACCCAAGCATTGGCTTTATTAGTTTTTTGATAAATCTATCAACAATATTATTTAGATATTTTATTTGAAGAACTGTAATCTTCAGAAATTTCTGCATTCAAATCATCAAGAGCAGCAGTATTACTGCCGCTTTTATCAATTACAATTTTCTCAGGAAGATAGTTACTCCTGAAGGCTTTATGAAAGAATGCAAGTGCTGCAGACTTGTCTCTACTAACACACAAGTCTACAGTATATAAATAAACCCATTTACCGTTTAATTTAATGTAAGTCTCTCCAACTACTACCAACCTGCTTCTTTCTTTTCCTTACTGCCTCATCTATCAGTGGTGATAACCCACCTTTGTAACGTAGCATTTTGCTCCCCTTATACTCATCATTTCTTCCAAATCTCGATAGCTCAAAGAGAATCGACATTTCATGTATACAGATAACATCCGCTGAAAAGCTAAATCCTTTGAAATATGGCAACAATTTTTGATTGATACGAAACATCTTTGCTTTTTTTTTAGACAATTATATCATTCTTCTTTCTACTTCCCTACAAATGCGACAGAACCGAAAAACTTCCTCTTATGGCTGTAAAAATGTTATGATAAGAGCTAATTTTCATGAGTAGGGAAATACCCAAATATTACTATCTTTCACCTTTTCTCCCTTCAAATTTTTTAACCATTTCTTTTACACTTACATTCGTGGAAGGTAAATTTTTGCTGGCAAGATGGTTGATCGAAGATTTTTTATTCCCTACTGGAAATGAACGAGATTGTTTTCTCTTCACACTGATATCCGTTTGTGTTACTGAAGCAGTTTTGTTTTCAGCAGGCAACACGTTCTTTACTTGATTTCGCTCAAATCTTTCTTTTAATGCCTTTACTTTACTACTCTCGCGAGTCACTTCTTTTTTCATAGCAACTACTAGTACTTTTGGTCCATCAGCTTTTTTTGCTGATTCTTTACCATCTTGATTTTCAGATTTTAGTGGTAGTGTAGGTTTACTCTCAGCTGATTTTTCCACTACTATTTTTTGCTCTGTGCTTACTTTTTCGCCTAAATCTTTAGGCTTTGGTGGTACTGCAGGTTTATCTTTTTTCGGTTCTTGTCTAATTTTCTGATTGGCAGTAAACATTTTCTCTGGTACTGGTGGTACTCTTGGTGGTTTTGGTGGTGCAAGAGATTGAAGTTGTTGTTTCTTCCTATGTTCTCTTTTTGCTTCTATATATTCTTTAGAGATTGTTGCATAAATCGGCTCCTCTTTAATTGATTGTAGATTACGCAAATCTTTTGTTAAAGATTTACTTTTTTCCTCTTGATAATTTGATATTTCTTCATACTCAGGATCTTCGTTTAATGAACCTCCATAACCTGAATCTTCTCGCTCATATAAGAGATTTTTCTTTTGCTGTCTATTTTCTAAATTTATTCCATATGACCTATATTTATCTTGACTTCTTTCTATTCGCTCTAAATCTGAAATTTTTTGAATAACATCTGTATATTCGATTGCTGTTCTAGCAGTTGAAGGAGGCAATTTATCTTTTATAAAATTACTTATATTCCTAATCGAAACATCTCTTCCTAATATTCTATTGAATATCCTAAGAATTAATGGCTTTTTATTTGCCTTCTTTACACAATTATTCAAGTCATCACGTATAACAAGCTTAGCTACATCTTCTGCCTTATCTGTAAAACCCTCTAAAGCATGAGACAGATCTGTTACTGTTTTATAACATTGTTTCTCTGAATTTCCTAGATTTATAGCTTTGATCAGAGAATCAAGATTTTTTTTATAATCCTCACTTTTAAATGGATCATTCATACTAATTGTAATATTTTACTAAAATATAGATCTAAAATATTAAGATCTAGTGAATACTACTTTTTTAATTCATATATAGCTATAGTTATACGGCGATAATGCGTAGCAGAATAACGATTTCGTCATTCTAGTATCTGCTGTTACCCCTTATCTAGGTGTGTAAAAGTGAAATCTAGTTTCGCTATATAACACAGTCTCATACAAGTAGCTTCTCGATTGAGAGTTGTCTTCTGCATTGAGCTCAACATTATTTACTACTTTTTCAGTAATAATTTCGGCAAACTCAGGAGAAAGTTCTTTTGCAGAAAATGCAGCATGTACAGCATTTTTAACAAAGAAACACGTAGCAAGTGCAAATACTGCTGTTGGTACACAGCACCAAGGAGAAGCTATACTAAAAAAGTTGTAGAAGCTACTAAAGTAAATATTGCTTGAAGCATAATATACTGTTTATCAATGCCAACATATTCAGCCATCAATTTTCTAACTTTGTTATTGCTGCCGTATGGCAAAAAAATATCTTAATAAAAGCTGTTACACTATTACTAGCAAGATATCAATCACGCTCTATTGGATCTACATTTTGATTTAAAATCGCCTATTTTCTTGCACCTTTTTGCCATTCATAGAATGTTAACTTTAAACCTCTTGGCTACACATGCTCTACTTTCCCCTACATCCAATGCTTTTTTCCTTAAATCATAACTATATGCTGCTGGCATTCACATCTCCTCACTACTTTACCTATTCCATCATGTTCCGACTATTAGGAAAAGAGCTGTAATTTTCAACACTAACAAAACTACTTCCTAATCTTTTACACAGCAACCTATAGAACCTCCAACTTCAGGAAAATAGTTGAAAGACAATCAAGGAAACAAACCTTTCTTCTTCATTTTGATTGGTTTCTTATTTCTCTAAAGTTTTAATGTATTCCGTTAAAGCCCTGAATCCAATGTTAGAAACTGTATCTTTTGTTATAAAGGCTATTTCCTTCAATTTTTGATGTAAACTAGGTGGCAACCTTAACACTGACTGTGCTGGCCCTGGTTTTCTAACAGTAGATAAGGCTTCCTCATAAACAGATTCAAATTCTCTAATTGCTTTTAAATCGTCTGATTCAACAATACCCATACCTTTGCGAGAGGCACGTGAAATTGCAATTCGCTGACTCAAAAAACTATCGAACCTTGTTAAGTTGTCAAAACAGCTTAAAAAAGCATCACATTCTTCAATTCCTGTTTTAGTTACAACTGGATTAGTATTCATTCGATTAAGTAAGATTCTTGCTTGAAAGTTTTTGTTACAACTCTGAGCACCGGCAACTAAGTTGCTCAGAGTGTTAAACGTCCACATATCAGGTGCAGATGGAAGAATCGGAAATATAGCTAGATTAGCTAATGATAAGGCAGCCCTTAAAGTTTCATCTGCTCTTCTTGCGTCAACAATAATATCTTGATATTGGGACTGTAAAGCTTGTAGCTCATTTCTGATTATTACACCAATGTTAATTTGGCCTAACACCTTGTGAATACTGTTAATTTTCGGTAAACTTTTGTCCTTGTCTCGCTGGGATGCCCACAAGGTAGCTAGCATTAATGGGTCAAGATCATAGAGAAGGACATTTCTACCTTCCCTAGCACGCATCACCGCTATATTTGTGGCTATGGTCGTTTTACCAGTACCACCTTTTTGACCACCAACAACTATTATCATAACACACCTCATAATATTTTAATTCACTTGGCGTCTACTAAAAAATCAATAAGGGCAGTTTACATAATCCCATTTCAATGTTCAAGAAAAAGCGCTCTGGTGCTCATTCTTTGTTTATAAATAATATTCTTGATTCAATCCTTTGCTTTCTTTTCAATGTATCTACATATCAGAATAGACAGCTCATATAATACCAACATTGGAATTGCAAGCCCTACTTGGCTTAGTACATCAGGTGGAGTTAAGATTGCAGCAATAATGAAAATTACTACTATAGCAATTCTACGTTTATTTGACAAACTTTGTGCAGTGATTAGCCCTACTCTCACCATTAAGGTTAGTATGACTGGAATTTGAAATGCAGTACCAAACGCAAACATGAATTGAAGAACAAGGTCTAAATATTCACTAACTGATGGCATAAACTCTATTGGTATACCGAAAGATTTACCGCTATGTTCAAAAGCAATAAAAAATTTCCAGGCTAGGGGAAATATGTAGTAGTAAACTACAGCGGCTCCCGTTACAAACAAAACCGGTGTTGCAATTAAGTATGGCAATAACACTGCCCTTTCTCTTTTATATAAGCCAGGTGCTAGAAACATATAGAATTGCCATGCAAACACAGGAAAAGAAAACAACAGTGCACTCATTATTGCAACCCTGAGATATACAAAAAACGCTTCTGTTAAGTCTGTATAGATTAGAGAAAAATCATTGCTATCTTTTGTAACTTCTATTAAAGGTGCAAGTAAAAAGCGGTATATATTTTCTTTAAAGTAGTAACAAAACCCGAAGGTAACACAAAAAAATAGAAAGCAAAAAATAACCCTTTTTCTAAGTTCCGCAAAGTGCTCATAAAATGAAGCATATTTTTGTGAGTTTTCGTTCATACTTTACAATAAAGCTATATCTAACATTCTCAGTGAAAAAGCCCATTCATTATCGTACCACGCTGCAACTCTACAGATATCACCTGTGACATATGTACCAGCTAAATCCACAATTGCACTATAAGGGTTATGGACAAAGTCTATTGAAACTAAAGGCTCGTTACATACGGAAAGCACATGATTTGCTGAATTCTTAAACATTTCATTTATTTCTCCAGCTGTTACCTTCTTATCAGTCGTAAATTTAAAATCAACCATAGAAACGTTGCTAACCGGAACTCTAATAGCAGTACCATCTAGCTTACCCTTTAACTGAGGAATGACAGAACCAATTGTTTTTGCTGCTCCAGTTGTAGTTGGCACCATAGAAAGGCCACAAGCTCTTGCCCTACGTAAGTCTCTATGGTTGCCATCAAGAATATTTTGATCATTCGTATAGGCATGTATAGTGGTCATAAAACCGCTTTTTATACCTAAATTGGAGTGTAAAACGTGTACAATCGGAGCCAGACAGTTTGTAGTACAAGAACCTGCTGAGATCACTTTATGCTCCTTTTTTAGCATATCGTTATTTACGCCGTAAACTACAGTTACATCAGCATCTGAAACTGGAGCAGAGACAATTACTCTCTCTGCATTATGCTTTGCTGCTTCCGCACGCTTGTTGAATGCACCAGTGCATTCAAGCACTACATCAACATTCCAAGGAATATTTTCAGGGCTACGTTCTCTATATAAAGAAAATTTCCTGCCATTTATAGATAGCCAATTTTCAGACTCGTTAAAATCAATATCGCCGTTAAATTTGCCATGAACAGAGTCATATTTAATCAAATGTGCATGCTGCTCAGCACTGAGCGACCCATTTACCGCCACAACTTCTATTTGCTCGCTATAGTTTTCTACTTCAAAAATAGCACGCAATACACTTCTGCCTATTCTACCAAGACCATTAATTCCTACACGAATTGTCATTTTTCCATCTTAAAAGTTTAATTATAGAGGATATTGCCTGATATTTCATTCTATTCTTTTAGCTGTTAATCCTAATGTTATAATATATTGATGCTTATCTTGACTAAAGAAACTGTATCACTTAATTAATAATATCTAAATTTTAACTTGGAGTAGGTTATGCATGGATTACCAATGACAAATTCAGATAATCAGTATCAGCAAAGAAAAATAGAAGCATTGCAAAAAGAAAATAAAGGACTATCAGAAAAAGTGAAAACACTACAGAAAATGTCAGTGCTGCACAATGAAATGCTAGTAATGCTACAGTGGAAATCAATACCAGAGAAACTGCGCACAGAAATATTAAAA
This sequence comes from Wolbachia endosymbiont (group B) of Melanostoma mellinum, assembly GCF_947251465.1. Classification (NCBI taxonomy): domain Bacteria; kingdom Pseudomonadati; phylum Pseudomonadota; class Alphaproteobacteria; order Rickettsiales; family Anaplasmataceae; genus Wolbachia; species Wolbachia endosymbiont (group B) of Melanostoma mellinum. Next base: position 1,855,340 of record NZ_OX366366.1, on the reverse strand, counting down.
AAACTGCTAGAAACACCTCAAGAAGCAGCAGCATTTCAATTAGAAGAAAGAGATGAAGATCAGCAAGTAATAGAAGACATACTGGATATGCAAGAAGAATTTTAATCTTCACAAAATTTGGAAATGCGGGAGTGTTAAATAAACCATACGCGTCAAGTTAAGGAAAAGTGGTATAAGGAAGAAAGGAAACGAAAAAAAACTATTTTATATATTAAGTAATAAAGTTATTAATTTATAGATTCTTCTGAAAAAATCATCTTCTTCTAGATAAGAACTCCCTAAAAAAATAAATGTAATAAATAAAATGCCCATCTCAAATGTTGCTATATTTCACGATATTTCCTTAACTTGACGCGTATGGTTAAATAAACTGTGTCAAACCGAGAAGTATGGAGGTTTGACAATGAGTCAAGTAAACACAACTACCGGTTTGGTAGACTATAAAGAATTAGAAACAAATATCTTATCATCTATACGAGAAGGAAGATACCGTCTTGTCAGTCAACAAGAAAATTATAGAAATTGAATCTTAAGCTGTATTACGAAATCAAAAAATACTTTCTATCAACATATACACTAACCAACTACATTAAATAAATTTGTGTAAAATGCTATTTTACATAAGATAGAAAGTACGCATTTTTTGATTTTAAAGTACTAAATTCTCCTCCAACCGCTTTGCCCTGTAATTCTTGATATGGTCAGGATTAAAAGCACTTTTGGATTTTAGAACACCGAAAATGATATGGAGTAGCTTACGCATTGCAGCACCAACGATAGCCATATTATGCTTACCCTTTTCCTTTAATCTCTGGCAAAAACTAATAATGATAGGATTGTGATTCTTAGCTACTATAGCAGGAAAGAAAAGTGCTTTACGTAATGTTTGTGAACCGGATTTACTTAATCTGGGTTTGGCATATACAGAGGAACCTGACGTCATATTTCGTGGTATAACTCCTGTATATGCTGCCAATTGCCTGGCATCTCTAAAAACCTCTATGTCAGGAACTTCAGCTAAAATAGCTATTGCTGATTCTTCTCCTATTCCTGGAATAGTCAATAGAAGTTGAAAATTTTCCAACAATTCTTTATGTTGATTTAATAGTTCACGTACGGAGTTTTTTATTGTTTCTATTTTTTGAGCTATATTCATTGCAAGGTCTTCCCAAGCACTTGCAACTTCTTTAAGCAGTCTCTCTTTTTTTTCTAAGTGGTTATTTACTAATGTTAACTCATCTTTTAACGCAACTGAGCAACGATAAAGATGTTTTAATTTTTTCATTTCAGGAGAAGGTGGTGTCCAACTAGAAGGTTCCTGTCTTTGGCAATAATCAGCAATAACTTCTGCATCGGTCTGATCATTCTTTTGTCGTATCAGCTTACTCCTTGCATAAGATTTTATGCAATAAGGATTTACAACACTAACAGAATGTCCAGCGTTGTGCAGAAACTCAGCCAAAGCTTCGCTATAACAACCAGTAGCCTCCATGCAGGCTTTTACTTCTTCTACATTATGTTTTTGTAGAAAGCTAAGTAAACCTTGAAACCCAGAATCCTCGTTTTTAAAACTCCTTTTTCTAGTTTCACATCTTCCTTTTTTGCTTATGAACGAGAGAAAAACATCAAAGCGATCTTTCGATACATCTATACCTAAAAAGTTGTTGATCATATATAACCCCATGCGTTACCATTAAAAATGAAAAGTAAGGCTAGTCTTGTGAATACAGAATTAGAACCATTTAGGTTTTTCTACGATACCGTCCAGCCTGTACTCTTGAGAAGAGAACTCTTATCTACCTTACAGATTTTATATCTAAGACCACTGACAGAGTTCTTCTCTTCTCCATCTAATGCTTAAGCTTAAAACATTAGATGCTTTTTACAAGATACAAGACCATTGACGGAAAGAGATGGTGCATTAACACCGTTTGTAAAAAAACTGCTAGAGGGAAGGCGAGATAGAAAACCATTTGTCAGCTGAAAGCGAAAAAAACAACCGAAGAAATTCAAAGACTTTACGGACAAGTATTTGAACTATTGACACCAATAGATAGGGAAGGAAGCTTTGAGCCACAAGTAGTCAGAAAAAGGCAAACAACCGAACTTGAAGCAAAGGTTTTAAGTACATATGCCAGTGGCATGGGATATAGCATCGCATGTAGAAGAAATATAAAATATCTGCAGCAGAGATATCAAGTATTACTGACAAATTGTTACCGGTAATCAACGAATGGCGCAGTCGTCCGCTGCAATCTGTATATCCAATAGTGTTCATGGTTTTTTAAGGTCAAGGAGGACGGGCATTGTGTAAGCAAATGTATGTATAACATATTAGCAAAATGGCAGAAAAGAAGTTTTGGGTTTTTATTTGGCTGAAAGTGAAGTTCTGGTTGGAAGTACTAAATGACCTAAAGGAGAGAGGAGTAGATGATATTCTGATAGCTTGTGTTAAAAAGCTTTCCTACAGCTATAAATAGCGTATTTCCTAATGCAGAAATGTATAGTACATCAGATAAGAAATTCACTGAAATATGTATCGAGCAAAAGTTTTCATGAATGATTTGAAAAAAACATATCAAGTAGAGAAATAGCCGAAAATTATTTACTTGAATTGGAGGAAAAATGGGGAGAAAAATATACTTTAGTTTTGGGAGAATAATTGGGAAAATCTGTCTAGTTATTTTAAATATTCCGGCCCTGTAAGAAAGTTAATTTATACCACAAATCCTATTGAAGGGTTACATAGACAGATCAGAAAATTTACTAAAACTAAGGGCTCATTTACCAGCACAAATGCCTTGCATAAACAGGTATATTGTGCTATAAAGAAGGCAGGAGAGAAATGGACTATGCCTATACATGATTGGGCTTTTACTATCTCTCAACTTGATATCTTTTTTCCTGGTAGGTTAAAAATCGAGTTGAACTAAAAATGCGATTTGACACAGTTTATTTAACACTCCTAACTTGTCCGGGAATTGATAAACTCAAGCATATTTCTCTCCTTAACATAACTCTACTCATAGCCAGATATATGAAATTTTCAGTGAGTAAATCTTATTCTTTCGATAGTCTTCTATTCCTAAAGCAAAAGTCCTTTCTACAACCCACCTTCTTGGCTGTACTTTAAACCCCTCATTGGTAGTAGCTAAGGCGGTGTGTCTTTGTTGACTTAGAACCTACATGAAGGCCTTTTGACAATCTCAATATCCATACCATATTCTTCCTTTATATGATTTTTTAAATTTTCTCCTTGGTATCCCATCACATTTTTTTAACTATAGTATATTTTTTTCTTACTTTCCTGTATGATACTCTGGAATAGCTTTCTATTCTTGTCCATTCCCTTTGACTTAGGTCTGCTGGATGCTTTTTTCTCATCTTTACCCAGTACTAAAACTTTAGATATTATAGCCTTTTACTAATCCCTGGACAAGCTCTAGCTTCGGTAAACTCAGTAGAAGGTTCTTTTGCAAAAAATGCAGCATGTACAGCATTTTTAATAAAAAAACATGCAGCATGTGCAAATATTGCTGTCGGTACATAGCGCAAAGGAGAAGCTATACTAAAAAAAGTAGCAGAAGCGACGATTAAGCAACAACAAGTCAGTATCGTTTGATCACGTAGATAACGTCTATCAACTCCACCGTATTCAGCCATCAACCCTTTAACTTTATCATTGCTACCGTATGGCAGAGTAAGCGTTTTAATCAAATTCATTACACCATTATTAGTGAAATATGGAGCACACTCTATAACTCTGGAGCCATTAACCTTCTGATTAGGATCTGCACCATACTTTAGAAGCAACTCTAAATATTTTTCGCGTTTATCGTTGTCACAATTGATTGCTTGATATAATGGACCTCGACCATTTTCATCTAACATATTAGGATTAGCACCATATTTCAAAAGTATTTCCATAGTATGATCATCATCACACAAAAACGCTTCAAACAACGGATTTTTACCATTTCTATCTACCATATTAGGATCAGCACCATATTGTAACAATAACTCTACAATTCTGCTGTCGTTGAGAACCATATAATAGCATAACGAAGCTTCATTATTATTGAGTAGCCTTATGTTAGGGTCAGCACCATTTTCTAAAAGAAGTCTCAAAATACTATAATCTCTTGAATTTTTGGCTTGCATTAAAGCAATAGATAATGGAAAGTAAATACAAATAAGTTCTTCATTGATGTAATCACCAAATCTTCCATCTTTACTGCTTTTAAATTTGGAAAAAAGCTTTTCAAGAAACTTTATATCCTGATTATATAGAGCCCTATATAAGTAAAACCTCAAATCTCCAGGTGAATTAATTTCATTTAAATTTTCGTCAGTTAGATTTTTAACCCCTTCTATATTTTCCTTAGTGAGAAATTCATATGCAGTACCTAGCTTTTTAAATTTCTCCTCATTTTGTTTCTTTACAGCTTCTGAATGTTTATCAGGATGATATTTCAAGGCTAATTTTCTATACGCTGATTTAATTTCTTGTTCACTGGGCGCATCGCTTGATTCAAAACCTAATATTTTTAAAGCTTCCTTTCTACTTACAATAAATTCCCCACTGAAATATGTTAAATTAAACGTAACCCAAAATTTCAAAAAGTAAAGCTTTTTATGTCAAATTACGTCTATTTCATAACTGTACAAATATTGTAGATCAGGAAATTTCAGTCCTTGATACTGGAATAACATCTCTATACTACTCCGGGCCAATCTAAATATTAAGAAATTTACCATATAAAAAAAAGGCAAAAGAAACCCTATTAGCTATTATCTATTTTTTAAATTTACGTTCTTTATTGTCTCATTTGACGTTCACTAAACAGAATGTAGTCTAAGTACAAACTTGTGAAAGGCTTATGCGTAATGCTTCTCCACATAATCACTAATAATTTCCTTAAATTCTTCAAAAATATTATCACCTTGTAAAGTTTTGAAATATTTGCCGTCTGTGTAGACTGCTGAAACAGGTTTTTCTCCATACCCAGGCAGGCTGATCCCCAGATTTGCATGTTTGCTCTCTCCAGGACCATTTACTATGCATCCCATAACAGCAACTTTCATATACTCTACACCAGGATTCTTTTTCTTCCATACCGGCATATGAGTTTTTATGTAGCCATTTACTTCCTTAGTTAATATACGAAAACGATCGCTACTTGTGCGTCCACAACCAGGACATGAACTCACCTGAGGGTTAAAGTAGCGCAAACCTATAGACTGCAGTATTTCCTGACATACTACCACCTCATTAGTGCGTGATTCACCAGGGCGCTGAGTTAAAGAAGCCCGGATAGTGTCTCCAATACCATTTTGCAATAAATAAGTAAGCCCTGCTGTGGTATTTACTACGCCTTTGTTACCCATACCAGCTTCGGTTAAACCCAAATGCAGCGCATAATTGGAAGATTTTGCAAGTGCCGTATAAACTAAAATTAAATCCTGCACTCTACTGACTTTACATGAAATGATTATTTTCTCTGCATTAAGGCCAATCTTTTCAGCTTTTTTTGCACTACCAAGAGCAGACATTACAAGCGTCTTACGTAATATAACATCAGAAGTTTTTGGATTACTAGATAAGGAGTTTTCATCCATTAATTTTTGTGAAAGGTACTTATCAAGACTACCCCAATTTACTCCAATTCTGACAGGAAGATCATGCGTTATTGCATACTCTATAATTTTTTCAAATTTTTCATCACGTTTATCACCAAAGCCTATATTACCTGGATTTATCCTAATTTTACCCAGAATTTTAATGTTGTCTGGATAATCCTGAATCAGCCTGTAGAGCTCATATTGTCCACAGCCTACTAATATCTTACCATCAAAGCCTTCTTTATTTATTTCCTCTACTATATAAGGTATTGCTTTTGCTACTTCCTCTGAGTTCAAAGCAATTCGCACCAATTCTGAACCTGCATGCGCTAGTTCTATTACTTCTTTTGCATATTTCTGAGCACTGCTTTTTATGTTGTCAGAATCTATATGTGCACCAAGTGCCATGGATTGAACAACTATAGGATTATTTCCACCTATCTTCACTTGTCCAACTTTTACAGTATGAGTTTTATGCCTGGAAACCTGCGATGACTCATATGCATCATCACTCAATGTCAGGTCTCTATCTAGCATATTATTAATCGTGACACTATTTTACTGTGTCAACTACACTGCCAAATGAACTTGAGCCATTTAAACTATGCTGTGGTGTTCTATTTAGATCAGTAATAGAATCATGAGAGCACGTTCTTCTTGATGGACTTTCTTTTATAGTAACATTTATAGGGGAAACTTTTTTTTCTCGTGTTGAAGTAACTTTTTTCCCTTTTTGTTGTTCACTTTTATGCTGCTTACTTTCATACTGAGAAACTGGCTCTTGATCTATAAATACAGCACCCTTTAAACGTGCAAGATTAATACCATGCTGATTGATCATAGCATCCTCCCCATCTTCAACTATGCAAGCTCCCACGTTGTTTGGCTCGTTATCAAGGCTAGCAATTTTTTTTTCTTTTAATTTTTTGATTAGATCTTCTTTATTTATAGCTAGATCTTGTAACTTTTTTTTCTTGAGGAGCTCCCTACGCTTCTCATACAGTTTATATGACTTAGCAAAATCCTCGTCTGCATGAAAGTTTGCACCACCAGGGTTACCAGGAGGTATGTATCTCTTACTGAACTTTACCTTAGACTTCGCTTCAACATTATGTACAGTAAAGAAACTAGAAACCAAAAGTATTAATATAAATAAAACTTTAGAAAAGATCTTAAGCATACTATAGTGAATATTGTGCTTTAAAAGATACCAATTAACAAACTTCAAGTAAATCAGAATCTCTACCAACTTTATAATACAAACATCTTTCTAAAAAATTTACTACCAAAACCTACATAATCTAAAGGAAATTTAAGGTGTTACAAATTTTACGTAACACCCTTTCAAGAAGAGCATTACACTCTTCCTTGCTGTAAGTTATTATTCAGTTTTTCGGTATCACCTACATTACTAAACTTCCCATTTGGTTTATCTTGAGACAAGTCATTTTTCTTCTCTTTATCAAGCTTAACTCCCTGATAGATACAGAATGCAACAAAGCTAGTTACCGCTATTACAGCAACAGCACTGACTATGGCACATAGTATTGCTTGTTCTTGTCCCCCTACCATGTCTGCAAATGTCTCTACTTTTTCTTCTAAACCTGTAAATTTTTCTTGCAGGCCGTTTAAGTGCTCTTGCATACCTTGAAACTGCTCAATACCAATCTTTTCTTCTAATGCGCCAAAAACTTTTTCAAACTGCTCAACATCTATCTTTTGAGCTTCTTGCCATTCTTTTAATGCACTAAATACCTCTTCAAACTGCTTAGCATCAATATTTTGAGCTTCTTGCCATTTTTTTAATTCACCAAAAACTTTTTCAAACTTCTCAGCATCTATCTTTTGACTTTCTTGCAATTCTGTTACACCTAACCAATTGCGCAAAATTCCTTTTACCATTTTAACCCCCTAGCTAATTAATATATTATAATTTTACATTCCCAATGTTTAAATTATTATTAAATTAACTATCATTATACATTGATCTTAAAATAACTTTCCCCGACCTGAAAGTTTAAGCTAGCGATCATTCTACCAATATCTCTCTCTTTCCTGAGTAACTTGGAGCACTGACAATACCTTCTTTCTCCATTCTTTCAACAATATTTGCAGCTCTGTTATAGCCTATTCTAAGTTGCCTTTGAATGTAACTAGTTGAAACCTTTTGATCTCTCTGAATGATGGCCACCGCTTGCTTGTATAGATCGTTCTCTTCATTCTCTGTTTCACCTTCTGATTCTGCAAAAGAATTTTCATCTTCTTGAGTGATTTCCTCCATGTAGTTTGGCTCACCTTGCATTTTCAGATGATCAACTATATTTTGTACCTCATCATCACTTACAAATGGACCGTGAACTCGAATAATCTTACCACCAGAGGCCATATAAAGCATATCACCCATACCGAGCAATTGTTCAGCCCCTTGTTCACCAAGTATTGTACGGCTATCTATCTTAGAAGTAACAGCAAAACTAATTCTCGTTGGAAAGTTTGCTTTTATCACACCTGTTATCACATCTACAGATGGGCGTTGTGTTGCCATTATGATGTGTATTCCTGCAGCACGAGCCATCTGAGCTAAACGTTGAATAGAGCATTCTATATCTTTGCCAGCAACAAGCATTAAATCTGCCATTTCATCTACAATCACCACAATATACGGAAATGTCTCCATTTTAATCGGTATTTTTTCAAACAAAGGTTTACCCGTTGTTGAGTTAAAGCCAATCTGTACAACGCGTTCCAATTCTATTCCGCTATTCATCGCTTCTGTAATTTTTTGATTATAGTTTATTACATTCCGCACATTTAAATATGACATCATACGATAGCGATTTTCCATCTCTTTCACGATCCACTTAAGAGCAATAACAGCTTTTTTTGGCTCTGTTACCACTGGCGTTATTAGATGCGGTATTGCATCATATATTGAAAGCTCAAGCATCTTTGGGTCGATCATTATCATCTTGCATTCATCAGGACTTAATCGATAAACAAGCGACAGAATCATCGTGTTAATCGCAACTGATTTACCTGATCCTGTAGTTCCGGCAACAAGCAAGTGGGGCATTTTAGTCAGATCTGCAATAATTGGTTTTCCGCTTATTTCCTTGCCTAGTGCAATCGGAAGATTTAAGTTTGCATTTTGGTATTCTGGCGATTCCAGTAAATCACGCAGCATAACAATTTCTCGTTCTTTATTTGGCAATTCTATTCCCATTGCATTTTGTCCACGAATTATTGAAATACGTGCAGAAAGTGCACTCATTGAACGTGCAATATCATCTGCAAGACCAATCACTCTTGCAGATTTTGTGCCTGCTTGTGGTTCAAGTTTGTATAAAGTCACAACCGGTCCATAACATACACTTATAATTTTTCCTTGCACGCCAAAATCACTTAGAACCTGCTCGAGCAGAGATAAATTCTTATTGCTCTCTAATGCATTCAACTGTTTTCTCTGCACAGATTCTTCTACTTTAGAAAGTAAGTGAATGCTTGGAAACTCAAACTCGCTAGAAGGTGGTTTAAAAATCTCTTCGGTAGCTTTTTTCTGTCTTTCTTTTGGTTGTTGTCTAGTGGTTCTATATTTTTCTTCTACTACTAACGGTGCTATTGAATAATCAGTAGTTTTACGTAACCTGAAAAACAGAACCTTTGTAAAAAGGGAAAATATTTTTTTACATAGGAAAAGTAAAGAATAAACCGTTCTCTTCCAACCAATTAACCCTACAAAACCTATTGATGCTGCTACTGCAAAGATGTAAAATGGGTAGTTACTAATTAGTGCATTTCCTATCATTCCGCCATGCACATACCTTGCAGTGATACCGAGCGAAAGTTGCTCTAATGTAGCGCATATTCCTAAATTGATTAATATTAAATAGAGAATTTTCAGCAGCCTTTTTGATATCAAAAAGTAAACTACGGTTGTAGCTATTGTAATACTAGCGAGTCCAAGAAATTGAACCAATATATCAGCTAAATATGAACCTACCACTCCGCCCAAATTTGTTACTTCCTGATTTGTAGCTGTATTTAAGGATGGATCTTGATAATTATAGCTAAAAACCGATATATATATATACATTAAGAGTAACAGGTATATCGCTGATTTTAGCTGTTTTTTTAACATCTACTTAAAGTAATAAGTAATTGTATATTTTACAAAGTGAATTGCTATTATCAATATCATCACGGATAAATCTAATCCATTGAACGGTTGTATATACCTTCTGATAACCTTTAGTGGAGGATGGGTAAGTCGGTTTAAAGTTTGCATTATGTTGCTTACAACTTCATTATACATGTTCACTACATTCAATTTAATCAACAAATCGAGAACAACTGAGCATATTAGAATGAAGCTGTAAAGATCAAGTAGCAGGTTAAGTAAGTATATGATTGGATGCATATTACTAATTTATACTAAAGTCTATTATGTGTAGTGATATATATAAAATCAAGCCTCACAATAATTTTCATGCTGAAATAGGTATAAACAATAACTGATTAGTCTGTTTATCAACTGATATGTCGGTTCTGTCGAATCTATAAACCATAGGAAAGAAGATCATTAAAGGTGGGATTATAGGAGTTATGAAGCCATTAACATAGCAAAATTCTCAAAAGTAGAAACATTATTTAATAATTTGTCTTTTTTGAATCATACGAATATTTTCTATGCCTGTGATGGTAATCTTTGCGGAATGGAAGCTTTTAAACCCAAGCATTGGCTTTATTAGTTTTTTGATAAATCTATCAACAATATTATTTAGATATTTTATTTGAAGAACTGTAATCTTCAGAAATTTCTGCATTCAAATCATCAAGAGCAGCAGTATTACTGCCGCTTTTATCAATTACAATTTTCTCAGGAAGATAGTTACTCCTGAAGGCTTTATGAAAGAATGCAAGTGCTGCAGACTTGTCTCTACTAACACACAAGTCTACAGTATATAAATAAACCCATTTACCGTTTAATTTAATGTAAGTCTCTCCAACTACTACCAACCTGCTTCTTTCTTTTCCTTACTGCCTCATCTATCAGTGGTGATAACCCACCTTTGTAACGTAGCATTTTGCTCCCCTTATACTCATCATTTCTTCCAAATCTCGATAGCTCAAAGAGAATCGACATTTCATGTATACAGATAACATCCGCTGAAAAGCTAAATCCTTTGAAATATGGCAACAATTTTTGATTGATACGAAACATCTTTGCTTTTTTTTTAGACAATTATATCATTCTTCTTTCTACTTCCCTACAAATGCGACAGAACCCTTAATCCACTCTATTATGTTCTGAGACCATACATCTAAGACTTTTACTTGTTACAACTACTGTGCCTGCAATCTTATCGTGCCAAGTTTGGCAACGTTTGTCGAAGCTTGCCCATATGAAACCTAAGAATAGTGGTGAAGTTGACAATATAAAGGAAAAAAACCTCTTTATTGCTTGTTTTAGAGTCAATTTTTCAAAAGTTTGTGCATTTACAACTCTGAGTCCAAGTAATAACTTTCCAGGTGTAGCGCCAAATCTTATCCACATATATGCTACATAACTAAAAAGCATAATAAATTGAACTATCTGATTTAGAACTAGTAACTTGATTAGTTTACTCTGCATTGCTGTTTCCTCTGCAGATAATGGTGTTTGCATCTGATATTTCGCAGCAATTTGGCCTAATATTTTACTGCTCTCTGAGTTCATGAAGAGTTGGCTTAAGGCTTGGCCGCAAAGCTGCAAGAACAAAACGATGATAATTAAATCAAGCAGCACTGACAAATAGCGTCTAAGTCCTGTTACGTAACATATTCCATTTTCATCTTTCTTTACCCTTTGAATAGCATTTATCGAAGAAAGAATGGAAAATAAACGATTAAAAAACTTGTGTAACATAAAGCATTTTCCAATATTTGAGTGCCCCTGGCCGGACTTGAACCAGCATGCTTTTGCAAGCAACAGATTTTGAGTCTGCCGTGTCTACCATTCCACCACAGGGGCCTACTTTAATGCTATAAGCAACACAGGATTAGTCAAATTTTTTCTCTTTCAAGTAAGGACTGAATATTCTACAATAATCAATCATTACTCTGAAAAATTAAAATGAATGAATTAGCCAATCTTATTGATTCAAGAGAAGAAATATGTAAATTGCCACACAATTTAGAAGCAGAGCAAATGCTCATTGGTGCAATGGTTCGTGATAATAGAATTTGTGATGCAGTCGAAGATATAATTGCAGCAGATAATTTCTATGATCCACTACATCAAAGCATTTTTACCCAGATATCTAAAACCAGAAAACACGGTATAGTTGCTAATGAACTGAGCCTCAAGATGTTTTTCGAGAATGATAAAGCATTTGCCGAATGTGGTGGAGTTGAGTACCTAGCAAAACTTGCAGCAAAGGCAAGCATTGCGCTTGACATCTATAGCTTGACCAGAATAATCCGTGATACTTATTTAAGGAGATGCTTAATCAAGCTCGGACAGGAGATAGTTGACGATAGTTACAACTACGACATTGAAAATCCTGCACAGGTACAAATTGAGCAGGCAATGACAAAGTTGTTCAACTTAGCAGTAAAAAAGCAAGGTGATAAGACATATATAAAGCTTGCAAGTTCAATTAAAGATGTGGTTGAGAAGATCAGCAAGCTGAAGAATAACCCAGAGGCTCTAGGTATTACAACCGGACTTCAAGACCTAAACCAGCTTCTTGGTGGTTTGCAGAAATCTGATCTGTTAATTATAGCTGCAAGGCCCTCAATGGGAAAGACAGCATTGGCGCTGAACATCGCACTTAATGCTTGTAAGATTTTGCAAAAAAGAACAGATAAACAACATTATGTAGCATTCTTTTCACTTGAAATGTCAGCAGAGCAATTGACCGCAAGATTGATTACTATAGATTCAGGCATTGGTTATTATAAGGCACTGACTGGGAGAATTAGTGATTTTGAATTACACGAATTCATTAATGCTAGTACAGATCTATCCGAATTACCTTTCATCATAGATGACACTCCTGCGTTATCAATTAGTGCTCTTCGTACCAGAATACGTCTTCTCTATCAACTATATAATGTAGAGTTGGTCTTTATCGATTATCTGCAGTTAATTCGAGGAACAACAAAAAGGAGTAGTGAAAATAGAGTGCAAGAAATCTCAGAAGTGACGCAGGGTTTAAAAGCAATTGCAAAGGAACTAAATATTCCCATTGTTGCACTATCACAGCTCTCTCGTTCTGTTGAGCAAAGGGATGATAAAAAACCACAACTTTCTGATTTACGTGATTCAGGAAGCATAGAGCAGGATGCGGATATAGTAATGTTCCTTTATAGAGAAGAATATTATGAATTAAGAAAGCAACCAAATGAAGGAAGTAATAAACATCGAGAGTGGCAAGAGAAAATGGAGAAAATTAGAAATATTGCAGAACTGATCATTGCAAAACAAAGAAACGGGCCAATTGGTAGTGTGAAACTACATTTTGACTCCAATAGAGGTGCATTTAAAGATTATACAGAAAGATATAGTCTGTAGCGGTTTTGAGTAATTCTGGAAGTGTTTAACAAACCATACGTGCCAAATTAAGTAGCTATCGTGAAATATAGCAATATTTAAGATTGGCATTTTATTTGTTACATTTATTTTTTTAGGAAATTCTTATCTAGGATAAGATATTTTTTTAGAAAAATCTATAAATTACTAACTTTATTACTTAATATATAAAATAGTTTTTTTCTTATTTCCTTTCTTCCTTACGCCACTTTTTCTTAACTTGATGCGTATGGTTTATTTAACACTTCCGATATACAACTAAAAAATAGCAAATTCTCTATAACTTGAATATAATTTTAGCTTTACCTAAACAGAAAGATGAATTACTTAATGGATTTTGTTTTAATATCTCTTTCCTTGCCACTTTTTATTACTGAGAATTATTTGTTAATTACTGCGTTGATCCCACTTTTAAGTGCATTAGCTATTTCTTTTACTAGTAAATGGCCCAGAGTGAACAGTAGCGTTACTGTTGCTTCTTCTATGCTTCTGTTTGCGTATACATCTCTATGCACTTTATATTTGGTGTATGGTGATCATTCTCAATTTATTCTCATGGATTTTGGTAATAATTTGCATATTAGTTTAAAGCTAGAGTCTAGTGGAGCAATATTCAGTTTATTAATATCATTTTTGTGGGTACTAACCAGTATATATGCAATATGTTATATGAGAAATAACTATGCTGATAGCAATCACTCAAGTTTTCTATGCTTTTTTTCAACATCAATCAGTTGTGCAATGTTTATTGCTTTTTCTGGAGATTTGCTCACTACATTTGTCTTTTATGAGCTTCTAACTATTAGTACATACCCTCTGATTACTTACAACTCAACAAATGAATCAGTAATTGCAGGACGCTATTACTTTGGTTTACTATTTTTCTCTTCTTTAGTATTATTTTTTCCTGCAATAGGCCTATTATATAATGAATTCCATACTTTAGATTTTGTAAGTGGTGGAATATTCAAGTTTGATACTTCACTCATCACTTTTATTGCAGTGTGTTTTGCTATGCTGATTTATGGAATAGGAAAAGCTGCATTAATGCCAATGCATTTTTGGTTACCAAAAGCAATGGTTGCACCAACTCCTGTGAGTGCACTATTACATGCTGTTGCTGTTGTGAAATCCGGAGTTTTCATCATCATCAAAGTTATATTATACACTTTTGGCGTCGATAATATGCAACGTTTTGTGCAGCAAAATTGGTTTGCTGGAGGGTGGCTTCCGTACGCTGCTGGATTTACTATCATTACTGCATCGTTGATTGCATTAAAGCAAAAGGAATTAAAGAAATTGCTTGCTTACTCTACCATCTCCCAATTGTCGTATATTATATTGTTCGCTTCAATTTTTAGTGAATTCAGCATGAAGATTGCAATCTTTCAATTAGTTTGCCATGCATTTGCAAAAATTACTTTATTTTTTTTTGCAGGTATCATAATAACGAAAACGGGTGAAAAATATATAGATAGAATTCACGGTATAGGACGTAGTATGCCAATTAGCATGATAGCATTCACTATAGGTGCATTGTCCATGATAGGAGTACCTCCTGCTCCGACTTTTTGGAGCAAATTTCTCATCTTTCAAGCTGTTTTCAACTCTAGTAATGTAACACTTTCTGTGTTTGTAACTCTAGTGTTAATTGTTAGTACTATACTCAATGCTCTATACTTTTTACCAATAATTTACAACGCCTTTTTCTCAAAACCTTCTAGAAATTATTTTATTAAAAAGACACCAATGCTTCTAGTTTTACCCCCAGTTATTACTGCTATATGCACTTTAGTTATTTTTTTTAGCTACCAAATAATGTTATAAATATAATCATCTATATTTATAGCTATTAACAATAAATTTAAATGGCACTATTCCAGCTAGAGTTGCTTTTATATTTGACAAAGTGAAGCTGACCTCCACAGCATAATCTTTCATCTTCTTATTTTGCTCAGCTGTAAAAACTACAGTAGCGTTTCCAGCAAATGTAACTAAGTTCTTGGTCAACCGGTCAATAGATAATGTTGTTACGTTTATGTTGGTAATTTTTCTTGTGGATGAAACAGCTTCATTGTTCACTTTTTCCTGAAAGTTTTGGTAGATTTTGTATACAGAATTGTTTTTTATAAAATTTTCTTGATACTTTGGCTCAACAGTCCGAGAGGACTCATATGTTTCAATATATTTACTTATTAAATACCTTGCTATGGAAATGTACTCATCTTCTTTTTTACTAAAACTAAGTTTATGTATTGCAGAGAACTCATCTTCTGTGTGGTTCATATACTTCACAAAATTTAAATCTTTTTTAACAGGAAGTAATAGGTATATGTTTAGTAGTGATAAAAATAAACATACTAAGAGAAGTAACGCTATTAACGCCATCCAAGATCTTTCTACAACGCAGAACAGGTATCTGTGGCAATACCATTCAACTGCTTTCCTGAAGTAACTTTTGTTTTTTACTGATTCAAGTAATTTATCTTCCATAATACAAACCCAATTATATAATATACTGGATACTCTAAAAAACTTTAAAATATGTCTAAATTTTCCAAAATGGGATGAATTATTATATCACCTTGTTCTGCAATAAGGTGAAATTTATCAATTTTGCTCACATCTAAATTTATCATTTTTACACTGAAGCTTTCAGGATCATAAGTATTACTTTCTGCACTTTTGTGATAATTATAGTAGTGTAATTTATTTTGATCATCAAAATAACCAAATTCATCAGCAAGAGTTCCCACTTTTTTGCCTTTACCGTCTCTGACTAGCTCAAATAGATCAATTACATGGTTTTCAGATCCAGGCTCAATAGATCCTTCTACAGCAAAAAATTTAGGTGCATGACCAACATACTCCTTAAGTTTTAGATTATTAGTCTTTTTTATACTACCAAAATCCATGAGTTTATATTCATCTGAAAGACCAGAATATTGTGGATCATACTTTTTATATTCAAAAAACTCATTACCTAAAAAATTACAAAACGTTAATTTACAATCATCGTGATTGGATTTAACAACTTTAAAGTAATGAAAATCTCTAGGGATCTTTACTTCCTCTTTCGTAATATGATTACGTACAACAAGTTCATCATTAATCATATAATAGCCAATTCTTGGCAAAGTAGCTATATTGATTGCCTTGTTTAGCTTAAAATTTGCCTCATAGATGCCACTTGATAGCTCCTTCCCTTTTTCTAAAGTGACGTCTTGATCTAAAGATGTATTCTTGATTAAACTCAATTCTTTCTGCATGTTCAGTATAGTGTTTGTTAAAACTTCTATTGATTGCCATACAGTTAATTTATTATCATTCAAGTTATATACTTTCAGTATTAAATTAGCAGAATTTTATCATAAATTTATGTTAAAAGTATTACATTTTTGTGTCATGATGTTAACTACATTAGCTAAAACATGCTTTTTATCTAAGCGAAATTGCTTTACAGCAACGAAAAGTTCATCTATTTCTTTCCATTGACTTAGTAGAATTTCAACATTATTTACTTCTTTCTTTATACTTTCTAAAATGGAGGTTTGAATTATATGTGATGCTAGTTCTAGCTCAATCTCACTATTAATTATTTTATTAACTATGTCAGAATTATTTAGATTACGGAAAAATGTATAAAAATGCTTATGTGACTCATAAGCACCACTGTTTATTGCATTTATTATTACTCCCGGAGTTCCAGGAAACAAAGTAATGATCTCACTAAATATTTTATCGTCAAATTTACATTGAGATGAAACAACCTGCTTTGTTTCATCGTAAGTTAATGGAAGTAAATTCAGCTGAAAACACCTACACCGGATGGTGGTTTGTACATCATATGGCTTATGGCTAATTACAAATATTTTAGAATTTTGTGGCGGCTCCTCTAATATTTTTAATATTGCATTTTTAGCATTATTAGTCATTGACTCTAAGCTATCTATTATAGCTATTTTATATTCTGATTGAATGGGGCTTAAGTGCAAAAAGTTTTTCATTTCTCTCACCTTTTCCACTCCTATTGTATCACCTTCAACAATGTGTAAGTCTAATGCTACTTCATCGTAATTTTTTATAAGAAACCAATTAGAAAAGGATTTTGCGAATGTTGCTTTTCCTATACCTTTTTTACCACAGATCAGCCAAGATTGAACAGACAAGTTGTTCATTATCTTTTTTTTTGCTTGGTTGTGGCCTATCACCTTTTTCATTCTTTCTCCTATAGATCTTAGTTTGAAAATTCGTTATTTATTGTTTGTAATGAAATTTTACCTTTTCTTAAAACCTTAATCTTGTCTCCAGTTAAGTCAATAATAGTAGATTCTATACCAGAAACTAATTCATCATCTTCAATTACTGCAGATAAGTGTTGCTTAATAGACTGAGGTATATCTCTTGCTTTGCATATACTTTTTTCTCCTGAAATGTTAATACTAGTTGCAACTACTGGAGTTTTCAGTTCATTTAATATTGAAATCGCAATAGGATGATCAGGAATTCTTATGCCTATACTATCTTTAAAGAACTCATTTGGTAATATACTGTTATCTTGAAGTGGTAAAATATAGGTAATTGGTCCAGGAGAAAAGTAGTTTATTAAATTGATATATTCTTCTTTTACCTTTGCTATATTTGTCAAACTATCAACATCACTAACAAATATAGAGAGTGGCTTGTTTTGAGAACGCTTCTTTATCTGGTATATTTTTTCTATAGATTCCTGATCTAGCGCATTACAAGCAAGAGCATATACTGTTTCTGTTGGAAAGCATGCTAACAAATTATTTTGTATTGCGTTTATTACTTCAAATATCATATAGCTAAACTTGTGTTTACAATATCCCTGATTATCTCGCTATATGATAGCAATTAAAATACCGAAATGGCTAGCATGCATCTGTTGTATACTTACAGTAAATTTTATTAGCAACTGCTCGTTTTGACTGCTAGTACAACATTGCATAATTCTATTATGGCTATTTTGATCAAAATTTGCAAGACTTTTTATGCGAAATACTATATACAAGTGATTGTGATTGATTTCAATTTGATGAATTAACATTCTAATAATATTTTGCTTAGTCTGCCAATCCACTTGATCAAGCTTTGATTCAACACTTGAGGAAAAGTTTTTCAAGCTATCTGTAACAAGGCTCAATTCTTGTTGTAGTTTTTTTTGATCAAGCGTTCTTTCTTTCTCTTCTTCAATTTCTTTCAAATGCTGTTTCATTGTTGTGATTCTTGGTTCAAATTCTTCTTGGCTTATAAACCCTTTAGCATAGCTATCAATAAATTTTTTGATACTTAATCTTAACTTACTTTCTTGCTTTTCACGTGTTTGATTATGTAAAGGTTTTTTGTTCTCTGATAATCTACGTTGATATTCATTTGCAATCCTATCTGGCTCTTTCAAGATACTCTTGACTTCTTCCCATATAACTCCATCTAATATATCAGTGCGTATTGATTTATTATCGCAGATTTTATTGCCATTGAATTTGCTAGAGTTTGTACCAGAGCAACGATAGTAATAATATGTCGACTTTTTATGAACGTGGTTTGTACCACAATAAGTATATTGACAACGTTGACATACCATTAAACCTTGCAATAAATATGTTTCTCTTCTTTGTCGTACTCTTGCTCTTTGCCTATTTTCAGTTAGTTGTGCCTGCACTGAATCAAATAAATGCTCATTGATTATTTTTGGTACTGGAATATAAGTCCAATTCTCTTTATCACTATTAAAGCGACCACTTTTAAGTTTACCACAAGTTCCTTTTTTTGATTTTTTTACTTGTGGTTTTGAGCATGTCCTAGTTTTACCATAAGCTGCTTGTCCTATATAAGCAGGATTTTTTAACATGTTCCAAATAGTGCTCCTTTTCCAATACCTTTTTCCTGTTCGTGTTATTACCGGTATCTTATTCAGTTCATGTACAACTTCTCCTATACTTGCTCTTTCTTGGCCAACCCGACTAAATATTTTACGCACTATATTTGCCTCTTCTTCATCAACCTCAAATTGAGCACTTCCTTCACCTACATGTTTTGCTATGTAGCGATAACCGTAAGGCGCCCTACCCATCACACTTATACACCCAGCTTTGGCCGCATGAAGTTTACCTCTACGGTTTCGTTCCATAATCTTTGCACGTTCATACTCTGCTATTGCTCCCTGAATCTGTAGAAATAAATGGGAATCCGGATTATCATCAAACTTATGATTCAAAAATACTATTTCAGATCCAGCCTTTTTAAACTCTTCGAGTAAGATCATTTGATATGAAAATTTACGTGATAGCCGATCAGGTGAATGAATGTATATCTTATCAATCTTACCTTCTGCTACTCTATCACGTAAACTCTCTAAGCCAGGACGTTCTAAATTTGATCCACTGTAACCATTATCGATGAACCTATGCTCATCTAACAATTCATGTCCATCACTACTAATGCGACGCTCCAATTCTACAATCTGACTCTCTATTGTATTCTCCTGTGCCTGTTGTCTTGATGAAACTCTTGCATACAAGCTTACCGTTATCATTTTCTTCTACCTCCTTTGTTTTATATTTCAACAATTGTTCATAAGCATCTGCCAAATATGTACCTGCCAACCGACTGGGCTCATAACGGCAATAAATAGTTAAATCCCCTTTTTGCATGTTTTTCTTCCTGTGAATTTTTTTATAAGGTTAGGAGACTTCTATTAAACTAAATCAATGCACACCTTATTTAAGAAAGCTATCTAGTTCACACAAATTCTCCTTAATTAAATATACAAGATTTGAAGAAATTATGTCCAAAAAATCTTTGCTCGAATTGTCATATTATGTATAATATAGCTTATTTAGTGTGTTATGAATATTCATCCAAGTTACGAATTCTGGGAGAGTGATTTAGAAGTTCCCGTTAATCTTTTACTAGATCGCTTTCAAGATTCAAAGATACGCCAATCCTGGCTTGACTCCCTTTCTGGTAAGCAACTGAGCATCATTTTTCAGCATTGCTTTAAAAATCATTTAAATGGACAACTTTTTCAGGACGGAGATTATGACGATAGATCGACTCAACAAAAACGTAAGATACTTACCAGTTACTCTGACTCTCTTTTTGACTATTATCTCATTAGCTACTTTGATCGTACGAAACTTGAGGCTACGGTCAGTGAAGTGGCAAGATTTGCTCTGACTGAGAAGTTAATGAGATCGTACCTGGTAAAAAACAATACCAAGTATGATAAAAGATCCTTATTGTTTTTACTATTTCACATAAATTGCGAACTTCTAAAATCTGTTTATCACTTTGATAAAGTGCAAAAGAAAGGTTTCGTATCATTTGCTTTACAGAAATCACCAAGACAAATAAACACTTCATTTAAAGAGTTTATGTCACAAGAAGCTGTAGAGCAGATACTTAAGGATGATGACCAGTTGCAGGGTTTTTTCCATCATCAAGATCGAATATATATGTTTGTACGTCGAGGAAGTGACATGGATTTACTGCTTAATTCAAACAAAGTTGTTCATGGTCATAAACCTGAGTGGATGATTTTAGACTTTTCTCTTGATGGCACTCAGGTTAATCTTTGTGCTAAAAATACTAACAAGGCTGTGGAAATAGCAAATAGCATTGTAAGTGGGTATTTTGACTGCGAATGTACTTTTGTAAATATACAAGATAAGAACTTTCCATTACAAGTGCACAAATTTCTTCAAGCATGTATAGATGGTTCTGACCCTGACATTTGTATATTTGAGTTAAATTTCAAGTCAGATTATTTTAAAAATAGTAATACATATCTTACTTTAAGTGTAAAACCGTATGATCCTATTGCACCAGAGTTACATATTTTAAAGCCAGCTATTGGCAACATACTACAATCTATTCAATCAGCTAAAGTAATGTTCCAAAACAAAAAGGTAACATTTTCTTTCAAAATAAGTGGGGAAGTTTATTATTCAGAGCATCCACTCAATAAAAAAGAAAGAGAGGACCTGAAGAAACATATGGAACAATCTTATGGTCTTAAAATTCTTTCACGAGCAAATTGCTGATCTTTTAAGTTCAAATAGTTCCTGGATTAATCCAAGCCAAAATCATATTAAAGCAGCAAGATACTTATTCGATCTTGGATTGATAAAAATGCAAGAAAGGTATTATATTGTTTGCTCTCGTGAAGAAGATCATCTTGATTGGCCAAATGTAATTGATTCAAGTTGTAGCAATGAGATTTTTATCGATTCAGACTTTGATGAAGCATGTGATGACGCTATTTGTGAAAACTGTTCTCGTCATATTCTGCCTAATACTTATCAAAAACAGAGATTTCATCTCTTATCCATATACTTAAATACAGAAAAGGTCATAGACTGGTTTGAAACAAAGTTGAATGATTCAAAACTTATGTGGGAAAAAGTGGAAAAAGGAGTTTATTATATTTGTAATCAAGGTCGTATTGTAAATCTAATAATCCTTGATTTTTGTACTGATGCGATATTTTTAACTATAGATAAACTTAGAGTCCACCCTACAGTTCTCATCACTCTAAAAAAAGATATACCGAATCTATTATTGAGCCTATATGTAGTGCCAATGGTGAAACTGTTTTGTCAGCTTAAGACTGTAACTGAGATATTCCAAGAAGCAGCTAAAAAAGGAGTACCAGAGGTAGTAGAAAATACTTCTTTGCAAGTTTTACCAGCTTCATATATTTCGCTTAAACGTGTTGAACCAATTGTGCCAACAAAGCTTCTGGAGTTACAGGTAGTTAAAGGTATGGTATATGTTAATAGTGTTGAAGTTATAAATAAAAAAGCTGTATCATGTCTTAATATTTTTCGAATATTGTTCAAGCAATTTTTACATGACTGTGAGAAAGAATTACCACCTGAAAAACATAAACTTCTCAATATTAACCAGTTAGAAAAACTCTTGGGACTTAGTTTAGAAGCAGATTTAGAACAACAGATCAGAAAGCCATTAAATAAAATGCAAAGAACAATCAAATCTACACTTGCTGAGAAATTAGGATTAAGTATTGAACGTGATGATGTAATACAAACCCTTGGTTGGCAAAGATCATCATATGGTTATCGTATTAACCCTTTTACTTTGACTATAAAAAAATAGAATTTCCTGATTTTAAAAATTTTCAGCTCCATGAGTAAATTTTCCAACTCCACGTGCAAATGGTCCTGTTTTTACATCAAGCCATTTATCTTCTTTTGAACCATTAGCCATTCCTTTAACTATTTGCTTTGCTTGTAAAAGCTCTTGAACTATACGCTCTAGTCTATCCCTTCCCATACTATGAAAAACTTCAAGCAATCTATGTCGTTGTTTATGTATGCCTGCACTTCCTGTATGAGTAAATGGATGTCCTGAACTAGCAGCTCGCGCAATTGAGTCAATAAGATATATTTTTAGATCTTTATCGCTAATATTTTGAGCTTTTAATTGTTCAGTAATGTCTTCCAATAGCCCTGTTTCTTCATTTCTCAGATAAGTACGTACAGTACGATCAGCCAGGCCATTTGCCTTAACAACAGCTCCATAAAATAGTGCATTTTGTCTTGGGATTTTTCCAATTGACCTAAAAATCATTGGTTTAGTCATATCTTCAACAGGCCAAAAAGCAAAAGAACACCTGACTCCATTTACGAGAGCAGAAGTACCTCGAATAGCATCTCGTGCTTGCTCTACTGTTGATATAGGCTTTTCTCCCTTCAGCTTTCTCATATGATGTGCAGTAATTATTGAAGCTCCAGTGCTACATGCTAAATCAGATAATAAACACATGAGATAATCCCCTACTGCTGGGTCAGCATTTAAATCTGCATGAATGAAAGAAGCAAGGGGATCAAATATAATGAGCTTTAAATCCTTTATTCTGCTCAGCTGCTTCATTACCAACTCAAATTCTGGAGATATTTCTACAACTTTACCGCGAACATTCTTAAGTATGGTAAATGATCCTCCTATATTTGGCAATGGTACAATAAATAGCCTATCTTTATATTTTAATCTCTCGCATTTTGGATCAAGTCGTTCTAAGCGACGATGTATTTCATTTGTATCATCCTCTGCGGAAAATACCACCACAGACCCATGTTCAGTAACAGGTGGGCCAAATCCACACACCTGGTCTATGCTACTTGCAACCTTGAGGGCTAGGTCAAGAAGAAGCATACCTTTGCCTGTATCTCCCATTGCAGCCAAAATGGAGGTTACACCCAAAGGAAATAATCCTTCAACCAAGAATCTTTGCTTTGGTACTGGACCTACAAAACGCTCTACACTCCAGCTGAAAATATCAAGTGGTGGTTTAATAATTATTTTTCTTGAGTTTTTTTCAATAAATTCCGAAACATTTATTCCCTCTAACAGACAATCAGCAGCATCCCAACTCCTTGGTTTATTCGGTGGAATCTTAAGCGTAGTAAGTGATGCAACACCAAGTTCTAAAAGCTTCTTTTCAGCGTTTTTGGCATATTTATTACCTGCTTCATCGTTGTCTGGCCAAATGATAACATGTTTACCTCTAAGCGGAGTCCAATCTGTTCTATCAATAGGTGCATTTGCTCCAAACATCGCAGTTGTAGCTTTAATTCCTTTCTCTATAAGTGCTTCTGCGCATTTTTCTCCTTCAACCAGAATAACCTTATCGGACTTTAAAATACCTGGAATGTTGTAGAGTGGCCTGATCTCTGGCTCTTTGAATTTTTGTCTTTTAACATCAAATGGTTTAAACTGTTTTTTCTCTAAAGGAGGATCATAACGATAGACTATTACAATCAATTGGTTATTTTCATCGTAGTAATTCCAACTACAAGTCAGATATTGTTCTAGATTTCTGATATTGTTTTGTTTCTTAAGACCAAGCCATTCACTTATTGAAGCCATTACTTCAGGAAATTCTATTTTGGCATTTTTCCCATGTACCGTTGCCCAAAGGTCAATAATGTCACCGCCTTCTCCTGTTGCAAAATCTTTCCATAATCCAGCTCTTTCGCCTGTTAATTCTATTACAGTACTTTTGCCTTTGTTACCCTGTACATCACCTACATAAAACTTATCACCACGAAATGTCCCTCTTGGTAGTAGATGAAAAAGACAAGATCTGATATTTTGCAAAAGCTGAGTCTTTAGCTCTACCATAGTATCCGTTTTTTGCGGACAAGTTAAGCCGTAGCTATAATTTTAGAATTCTGCCAACGCCCATTTACTCTGCTAATGAATTTTGCTGGTATTGATTTACCGTTTCTTAGCTCATATACTACTTGCAAGATATTTGCGCGTTTATTTGGTTGAAACATTACCATACCAGATGTATAAAAACTTCTTAAAGCATTAGCACCAATTAAAGCTTGAAAAGGACTTTTTGCGAGTGTAGCTGTCGATACTTTTCTGGTATGACGTGTAATAATTATTCCAGCCATCGGATTAATTATAGAACGTAATTTTTCTATTCTGCTTTGCAGGCCAGAAAATATATTTTCATAGTCAATCGAATCCAAGACGATAAGATCTATCGTTTTAAATTTTTCCCCTATGATCTCTTTTATTCTCTCTATACCTTCATCATTTAAAGTTAATCTCATCTTTGTAGTAACAATCAAGTTTTCCTCTGCTAGATTTGGCAGCCTTTGATTAGTTATGATTTGTTGTATGCGTTCCCTGATATAATTGTACTCCATCTCATTTTGCAGATAGATTATTTTTAGTGGCCTTGCTGACTTCATCTTAAGAAACGACACTCCTGCTGCAAGATGTGCAAGCAAAGAGAGAAGAAAATAACTTTTGCCAACCTTTGGCGTACCACCAATGACTAAAAGACCACCTGGAGTGAGAATTCGTGGAGCTATTATATCTTCTGGTATTGGTGATTGATCACTTAAGTACTGCTTTACAGAAAATATTTTTTCTTCTCTTTTCCCCCCTTTTTTTTCTCCACTCTTTGATTTTTTATTGAGCCACTTTCTAGCAGAATATATATCACCTTTAATCAAAATCCAAAGATCAATAATATCACCGCTAGTCCCTTTGGTAAAATTACGCCAATCACCAGCTTCCTTACCTACTATTTTAACTGTAATTGTATTTCCATTTAAGTTTCCGATATAAGTTTTTTCTCGGTAAAACTCACCATTTGGAAGTAGGTAAGAAACACACTCCTTGATATTATCAATCAATAACATCTTTAACTCTTTTTGCTTTTTAGACATAAAATTCCCATACATATTTTTCATACGTGTAAAGTTGAGATTAGCTAGCTCACAAACAGTTTCAAAAGATTTTGAATTCAGCCAATGAATTGCTTCTTCTCTTAGCTTTGAGTTTTTTCCTACTGCGTCCTGAATACCTCTAGTAACGACAGCAGACCAAAGCTTTTCCTCGTCGTACTTCAAAATGGTACTCTGTCAATTTCATAATTTTTGCGGTATTCTACCGAAGCAATTTTGTTCTTTTCTCCATATTCATCAGTTATAACACTTACCTTTACTGTAAACTCTAAGCCATTTAATTCTGCAATTGAATTTAGCTTACGAGCAAGGATTGCACTTTCTGAGTTATCATGTGGATGAATGTCACGTGCTGATTCCAAGATACTGCGAAGCATAGAGCGACCCATTTCTCCCCAAGTATCTTCTGCTTTATTACTTTTAATACCAATTATTTGGTAAATCTTGTGCTTTTCATATAGACCTTCAATAACGGTAAATTCTGTATTTAAATAAATGCTACCGGTAGTGGGGCTTTTAGTAAACCAATGCTCATAACCTCCAGGCTTGATTGTCATTTTTACCTTTACTATTGTACCTTTTGGTATCAGTCTACTTTGCGGTTTTACAGTGTTAAAATCAGTTAATAGGTTTTGTAACATATATCACTCTCCATGTTTAAATTTTAAAACTTGCTTTTAATCTTTGTAAGCAGCTTGCCTAAATGCGGTTCTTCAACCATACTCAGGCGTCCACTGCGGTCTTTAGCTGGGTATCCCCAAGGGTTTAAAGTGTGGCAAACAAAAGAGCGCTTCTCCGTTCCATCATCTTTCTTGATTCCAACCATACTGATTACTTCGTCAACTATCCCAGGAATTTCACTGGCAGTTTTAGTTCCTTCGCATTGAGGTAGCCAAGTTGGACGATTGCAGTCATCGAGATATTGACCTAAAGTGCCAACTATGATGATGTCTTTGTCTCTGATGTGTTGAAATTGATTGAGCCAAGCCATCATTTCTTGAGCAAGTAATCCATACGCAGCTCTCATATCCTGTTTTCCTGATCTCTCAGAAAAAGCTTCAGGTTGCATTTTTGCCCATAAAAGACATAAACGTGAAGCAACGGTTATGCTATCTACAAAAATGCATCGGTATTTAGAAAACTCAGAGAAAAGATCTTTGTACTTACCAGATACATGTTCATGGTGTCTTTGGCTATATGCTTGATCAGACTTCAGCGCAGGATTAGGACCACCAATAAGACAAGCAATGTCTCCACTGCCATTAAGTTAAGGGAAAGAGAAGTTAAGATTGGACAAAAAATTTGAAGTGATTGATAATTATGGTAAATACTAGGGTGAATTTTTAAGAAAAGGGAGTCTGAAAAGTGCAAGTTATTTAAAAAAGTAATAATTGCAGGTTATTTTGCAAAGAATGTACTAATGCAATGATACTGAAAAGATATCTTGAATTTAAAACACATGTTTTCTAGCTCTTTTCTGGTAGTTGAGTGAACGAATATCAGATATCTTATGACGATCAACTCTTCTCCCTTTTCTCACCACTAAAGTGTTCATCAAAAATAACTGTGATAGTCGATACATAATGCAGTCTATGTCTGACTCTGTAGAAAAAATATCAAAGGCTAAGTTTTTAATCGCATTAAATGAGACAGATTTATTGATGCTTTTTTTTAGTTTACTATTCTGTGAGCTCAATGTCTCTTCATCATCTTCTATCATGATACTTTCTAGATTACTGATGAAGATAGTTGACCAAAAATCCTGCTTGATAGTTTCAATACTTTTTCCTGTGAAATTCTCTAAATTTAATCTTCCCTTCAGCCTAGAAAAAAATGTTTCTACTCCCCAGCGCAAGTAATATAATCTCTCAAACTCTTCAACTGTAAAACGTTTCTCATCTAACAGAGATGTTACTAACACTTCAACTTCGCCAGAAGAAAGTATTATTTTGACTAACCTGAATTTCATCTCATCAGGTAATCCTAGCTTTCGTAGCTGTCTTGCTACTTTAATAGGTGCGGTAGACACTACCACCGTACTAGATGGGCTTTCCGGCTTAAACATAGTGTTTATTTCATTGAAAGACGAACTTGAACAGCGAATTATATAATTGATTTTCCTTCCTGTAAGCTCAGCAAGAAATCGATAAGATACGTATCCTCTATCACAGATTAACAAATCGTCTGATTTTATGGATTCAAGCATACCGATTGCTAAATCAACCTCATAGCTGTCACCTCTACTTAGCACAGATTTTATTGCAATATTATTTAGCACATCGTAGCAAACTTCAAAGGTTGCACTTGTATAGTCTTCAAATCTCTGGATTCCATTCCATACTGCTCTTGAGCCAAACTCACCTATTATTTTGTCGCTCTTTGGCAGAATCAGTATTGAAGCATCAAATGCAAGTACTCTGAAGCCATGGTGGGTTTTAAATTCCTGATCTTGGTAGTATAGGGAAACTATATCATCATTTAACTCTGAAAACGCAGTATGTTTTAGCTTCTTTCTTGCTTGAGTAAATGCACTTGCCGTAATTGTATAATCTTTTCTTGTATGCAGAACAAACTCATTAAGCATCACTTGTAATGACTTTACACTCTTTCTAAAAATCAGGAGAAATACATTAACGAAGGGCAGCTTTCTTTTTCGTGAGAAGTCTTTTGAGGATGCTCTGTGTGCGTTTATAAAGTTTAAACTCATCAATTTATTTTTTATAAACATGATTATTCTTTTTTTTACTCATGTCATTACTTCTTTTAATTTGTGAATCTTACCTGATTTTATAATACAGTTCATCACTTTTCCTTAACTTAATGGCAGTGGCAATGTCTCTGGCCTCATTCCAAGTGCGAATCTCAGTTGAATCTCCTTTCCAATCCTGAACAGCAAGAAGCCCTGCTTCAAAATCAAGACAAAGTGTTGGTTCATCTATGGTCTTTAGGAGACTTGTTTTACCAATACCATAAGGACCAAAGATGACCATTTTTACAGTTGATATTGTTTGCAATCTTTCATTATTATTCAAAATTTTAAGAACCATTATTTATCCATGCTACGATGTATATATATACAAGAAAGGCAAAAATTTTGTTCAATTTTTCTTTTTGCCTTCGTAGTAAATAGGAGAAAGTTTGGCACGTATCTTCTTGATAATATTGTTTAAAGTGGTTCTTGAAACGTTGTTCATTTTGGCAACTTCATGTAAGTTGAAAAATTTAAGTTGCTCACATATATTTTGCCATTCCTTTGGTAAAACCGAGATCATATAGTCTACATCAATGCGTTTTGTTATTTCACCCTCAAATAGATCTGTTACATCAATGCTAATATAGTTATTGATATTACGTTTTGCACATTGCTGTTTCTTTAACATGTTAATAGCTTTATTTTCAGTTAGTCTTGCTACAAAAGTGTTAAAGCTACTTTTATCTTCATCATACTGATCAAGGCATGGCCAAATTTCACAGAAGAGTTCTTGCTCAAGGTCTTCGTTATTCTCATCAATAAAGCACTTGGCAAGTTTTAGTCTATAGGCTTGGTATTTTACGTTTTTAACAATTATAGCTATATTTTTTAATTTCATGGTTTTCCCTAAAACAAATTAATGCTTTAAGGATGGAAGTTATTAATGCCCTTATGTAGGACAGGAGCAAAAATAAATAATACTGATGCAATTTTTAATCTATTGATATTCTATTGTTTTTTTTTGAGAATAATACTGATGCAATTTAAAATAATACAGTTCAGGTTTTTGGAACCTATTTTGAATGGATTTCAATATTTTTAAGAATGGGTAGCTCAGGCTTCCTAAAGTTATATTAAAAACATATAAGAATTTCATATTTTGAAATTCAATATCACCTAAAGAGCTAAAAATGTGGATTTCGCTATTAAAAGAATAGCTTAAATTTTTAAGAGGAAAATAGTTGAAAAGTATGCTCTCTATAACCTTAAGTTCCGTTCCTAATTACTGGCTTCCTAAATCAGGAATTAGGAAGCAGGAATCTAGAATTAGCCTGTATGGCAGGTTTTCACCATGCGTTCCTAAAACCGTTCCTAGGAACGGCATATCTGAAGTCCGCCAATATGGAGGATTCTAGCTTCCTGAAACCCTTATATATAATATATATATATAATACATATATAAAAATATACACATATATAAAAACATATAAAATATAAGAGTAGAATAATAAAAACCTCTAAAAGTAGAGAAACCCGTTTGAAAGGTCTTCAAATTCAAGAATTATAAAAAAAATTCCTAAAAATTTGAAGATTTTTTGGACGAAAATTTTTCAAATCTTGTATATATATGTACACAACAATTGAAAGGCTTGGTAAACAAACTGGCTGTAAAAGAGTTTTTATGTTAGTTGTTAAATTTCGAAAATTAAAGATTTTTTGGACGTAATTTTTTCAAATCTTGTATATATATGTACTCGGCAATTGAAAGGAAATGCTCACCCTAGATCTTGGCAAACAAACCGGCTGGACTATTTTAAATGATGGAATAGTGCAAAGTGGAAGTAAGAGTTTTCATGTTAGCAGGTTTAGTGGTGGTGGAATGCAGTTTTTAAATTTTCGTAATTGGCTTAATTCACTTAAGTATAAATTTCCAGGCATTGAAG
The DNA here is from genome assembly GCF_947251465.1 of Wolbachia endosymbiont (group B) of Melanostoma mellinum. Taxonomy (NCBI): domain Bacteria; kingdom Pseudomonadati; phylum Pseudomonadota; class Alphaproteobacteria; order Rickettsiales; family Anaplasmataceae; genus Wolbachia; species Wolbachia endosymbiont (group B) of Melanostoma mellinum. The sequence continues at coordinate 1,825,253 of NZ_OX366366.1, read as the reverse complement.
TTGTATACTTTGAAGAAGTGAGAAGACACTTGGGAACTGATGCTGCACATATCTATGGAGGGTTTTTAGCACACCTTTCTGCTTGGTGTGAAGAAAGTAATATTCCCTATCAAGGTGTTTCGGTTAAGACTATTAAACGTTTTATAACTGGCAAGGGCAATGCAAGTAAAGCTGATGTAATTGAAGCAGTGCAGGAAAAGGGTTTTTGTCCAACAGATGATAATGAAGCAGATTCTTTAGCATTAATGTTCTATGTTATGAATTTTAGTAAAGATTTCAATACGTTGAAAATATCATAAAAAGTGGGTCCTTTTGGCCAGGCTGGCGGGTTTGGTGGTCCCGACCTCGGGCCTTCTTTAGCGTTAGACATATTTCAAATGTTAACTACTTACGAAATTATAGCTGAGCAGTGCTAAAATAAGGAGAAAAAAAAGGTGAGAATTACGCAAGCAGAATGGGCAAGAGAAAAAGGGTTTTCGAGGCAATATGTCTGTTCTTTGGCAAAGAAAGGAATAGTTGAGCTGGAAGACGGACTTATTGACCGAGAACAAGCAAATGAAGCGGTGGCAGCAATAAGAGATCCAAGTCAACCACTTAGGAGAAAAGAGCGAGGGGAAAAACTTTCAACGATATTGCTAAAAACGAGAATAAAAAATGAAACGGAGCGTGGTAAACTTTTGGAAGCTAAAGTGAAAGCTGAAGTAGGCAAATTTGTGTCAATTGAAGAGGTAAAAACTGAAGCATTTAATGTAGCAAGAGTTGTACGTAATAATCTGCTTAATATTCCAAATAGAGTTTCAGCACTACTTGCATCACTGAGTGACACTGAAAAGATTCATATGGCGCTAACTGAAGAGATTACAAACTCACTTGAAGAATTATCTAACACTAAATTTTAAATATAAAATGTCTGCTCACTTAAGTTTAGAATTAATAAAGTGTCTCATTAATCAACCTGGATTAGATGTTAATGTTAGAGGATTAAATGGAAAGACACCACTACATTGCGCTATAGAATTTGACGAATTAAGCATGGTGGATCTGCTGCTTACGAAAAAGAATATTAATCCTTTTGTGGAAGATAATGATGGTAAAACATCTCTTGATTACGCCAAAGAAGGGAAAAAAGCAGAAATATTAAAAGCGCTAATTAATAATAAATACGGATCAGAACAAGATAGCTTACTTCATTTAGCTGCAATGGTGGGTGAGGTAAATGCTGTAAGGTACCTAATAAATAGAGGCATTGATATTAATTCGCGCAATGCAATATTTCATACACCATTACATTTGGCAGCTGGTATTGGACATGTAGAAGTTGTAAAGATTTTAGTAAGAGAAGGAAATGCTGAAATCGAGGTTTTTGATGCACGAAATCAGACACCGATGCACTATGCAGTTAACAACAAAAAATTAGAGATAGTAAAGTTATTACTGGAGCTAGGAGCAGATGTAAATAGCGCACGTGTAGGACAAAACTCGATGAAATTATCACCTATTCATATAGCTGTAAGTAATACTAATTACGATGAAAGGGATTTGTGTTTGGATATCCTCAAATGCTTAATAAAGGAGCCTAATGCTCAAGTGAATCTACAAGACTACGAAAATAAAACACCTCTACATTACGCTGAAAGACTTAAAACAATAGAGGTCTTACTAACGCGAGAAGATATAGACCCTCTGGTAAAAGACGATAGGGGCAAGACACCATTTGATTACGCTAAACCTGAGATAAAGAAGGCTTTGATGAGTAATAAGTACGGTTCTGAAAAGAATAGTCTACTCCATTTAGCTGTACAAACGGGAGAAATTGAGCTTGTAGATGCAATTTTAAAGGAAGAAATCGATATTGATATTGTAAATAATAAAGGTTTATCACCGATTTACCTTGCTGCGGAAAAAGAGCATTTACATGTAGTAAAGTTATTGCTGAAAAAAGGAGCAAATTATAAACCTGTTTTGCATTTAGCAATCAAGTCAAATAATTTAGAATTACTTAAAGTTTTATTTAATGAAAAAAATGGAGCGTTACTCTGCAGAGATACCGTTGTTAATTTTCCAACCCTTCATAATAAATATATAGCACAGAGAGAAATAGCAGATAAAAGGATGAAAAAACATAATAATATTATCTGCATCTGTATTACAGTTAGCGCAGTAGCAATGGCAGCATATATAGGTTTAACAGCAGCAACAATAAGCAGTGCAATCATTTTTGCAACAATAACAGGGGTATTTGCGCTTGTTATAGCAATAATGGTAAGTGAGATGAGCAAAAGATATATAGAAAACGAATTTCAGAAAAAGATGTTTATGGAATTGGAGGAGTGTGGAGGAATAAACTCTACTGTTAACAATATTGAGATAGAACCAATTATGAGTAGATGCAGACAATGATATACGCCACATCTTTTTCTGAAGGTTTAAAACCAGATCCAGAGCTTAAAGTATCAGAGTGGGCGAATGAGTATCGAGTTTTAGCAGCAACTGCAGCATCAGAGCCAGGAAAATGGAGAACGGAAAGAACTCCTTATTTAAAAGAAATCATGGATTCACTATCTCCTTCTTCACAGGCTGAAAAAGTAGTATTCATGAAGGGAGCGCAGATTGGGGGAACAGAAGCTGGTAACAATTGGATAGGCTATATCATCGATCAAACACCAGGTCCAATGCTGGTAGTACAGCCAACAGTTGAAATGGGAAAACGTTGGTCAAAAGGAAGATTTGCGCCGTTAATAGAGAGTACACCATGTTTAAAAAGTAAAGTAAAAGACCCAAGGTCAAGAGATTCAGGAAATACTGTACAAAGTAAGGAATTTCCAGGTGGAATAGTAGTAATAACCGGAGCAAACAGTAGTGTGGGTCTCAGGTCTATGCCAGTAAAATACCTCTTTCTTGATGAAATAGATGCTTATCCAGGAGATTCAGGAGGTGAAGGAGATCCAGTTTTACTCAGCATAGCCCGTACTAATACATTTGCACGGCGAAAGATTTTTTTAGTATCAACACCAACGATTCATGGAATAAGCAGAATTGAGAAAGAATTTGAAGCAACAGATAAGCAGTACTTTTTTGTTCCCTGTCCGTATTGTAATTATTACCAAATATTAAAATGGTCACAAATAAAATGGGAAGATAAAAATCCAAATACAGCACACTATATATGTATAGAATGTGGTGAAAAGATAGAAAATCATCAAAAGACAGAGATGCTAGACCGTGGAGAATGGAGACCTACTAATAGAGTAAAAGGTGAGAAAAAAGGATTTCATCTTTCAAGTCTTTATAGTCCAGTTGGCTGGTATAGTTGGCAACAAGCAGTAGAGGACTTTCTCCATGCAAAAGAAAGTGAACAATTACTAAAAGTTTGGATAAATACCACTTTAGGAGAAACTTGGGTAGATAAAGGAGAAGTACCAGACTGGAAGCAATTATTTAACAGAAGAGAATTTTTTCCCATAGGCACAGTACCAAAAGGAGAAGTGGTACTTACTGCAGGTGTTGATGTCCAAAAAGACCGCTTAGAAGTAGAAGTTGTAGCCTGGGGAAAAAGCCGTGAAAGTTGGTCAATAGACTACCGAGTATTTGAAGGAGATACTGGGGGTGGAGAAGTATGGGGAAAACTCTCTGAGCTCTTAAATCATCATTTTATTGGTGAAAATGGGCTTGAGTACATGATAAGCATGATGGCAGTTGATGCAGGATATGCAACACAAGAAGTATACAACTGGGTAAGAGGTCATCAAGGATCTGGAAGAGTAATGGCAGTGAAAGGTGTAAATAAAGCCCTAGTACCACTTAGCAGCCCAAGTAGAGTAGATATAACAGTTGGTGGTCAAAAGCTAAAAAGAGGAATAAAGCTATGGCCAGTAGGAGTATCGATATTAAAGTCAGAGCTTTTTCAATTACTTAATATTTTGAAAGAAGAAGAGAAAGTGCCAGCAGGATATTGTCATTTTCCGGAGTATGCACCTGAATATTTTAAGCAGCTAACGGCAGAGCAATTAGTCAGCAAAGTAGTAAAAGGATACACCAAACAAGAGTGGCAAAAGGTAAGAGAAAGAAATGAAGTATTAGATTGCCGAATTTACGCAAGAGCAGCATCAATAGCACTGGGAGTAGACAGATGGCCAGAGAGTAAATGGAATAGTTTAAGTGAAAAACCAGAAAGTAAAAAATCAAAGAAAATAGTGAAAAGTAAGTGGATCAGCACCGGAACAGACAAAATCTGTTAAACCAGAAAGAAACGTCCTAATGCACATTGCAGTAATTTTTGGATATAATTTTATGAAGAAGTGCTTCTGCAGTTATAATCGAGTTCGCAATGGTGCAATAAATGCCCGTGGATCAGTATGATTTTGGAAGGGACGGTCAAACCATTGATGGAGCTTCTTAGCTACCTCGTTTAGAAGATTGTGTAATATAACCTCCCCAAGCTAAAGCACTTCTTCATTATAAGGTATATATAAGGGATTTTATATGGCAAAAGCAAAAAGTAAATTAGAAGTAGTGAATCCTAATGCAGCAGGGATTGATATTGGTTCATCTGTACATTATGCATGCGTACCAGAAGGGAGAGATAAACAACGCGTTCAAAAATTTGGGTGCTTTACAGTAGATCTTCATAACCTAGCAAAGTGGTTGAAAAAGTGTGAAGTTAGAACGATAGCCATGGAATCAACAGGAGTATATTGGATTCCTTTGTTTCAAATACTTGAATCATATGGATTCGAAGTTAAACTGGTAAATGCACGACATGTAAAAAATGTACCTGGAAGAAAATCAGACGTTCAAGATTGCCAGTGGTTACAGCAATTACATAGCTATGGGTTACTTCAAGGATCATTTAGGCCTGATAACCAAATTTGTGTACTACGTGGTTATAATAGACAACATGACAACCTGATAAAAAGTGCAGCTGTACACACTCAACGTATGCAAAAAGCATTAATTCAAATGAACATTCAATTACACAAGGTTATTAGTGATATTACAGGTGTAACTGGTATGCGAATCATTAAAGCAATAATTGCGGGTGAAAGAAACTCTAATAGATTGGCTGAATTGAGTGATAGACGAATAAAAAATGACAGATCAACCATAGCAAAAGCACTAACAGGTGACTATAGAGAAGAGCATTTGTTTACATTAAAGCAAGAATACGAAGCATATACTTTTTTTCAAGAGCAAATAAAAGAATGTGATAAAAGTATGGAAAACTATTATAAAACACTTGAAACAAGATCAAATGAAAATAAGCAATGCAGTAAAGTAAAGAGGTCTGCAGGAAACAAACCAAACTTTGCTGCACACGAAGAATTGTATCGAATAACTGGCATGGATTTCACCAAAGTTCCAGGGCTTAATACATCAAATATACAGACCATCCTCTCAGAAGTTGGTCTTAATGCTAATAAATGGCCATCAGAAAAACATTTTACTTCTTGGTTGGGATTATGTCCATTTAATAGGATTACAGGAGAAAGAGTGATTAGAAGTGGAACTCGTAAAGTAATTAACCGTGCTGCAAATGCTTTTCGACTTGCTGGTTATTCTATGTTGCACAGTAAAAGTGCATTAGGTGCGTACTGTAGAAGATTGAAAAATCGATTGGGAGCACCAAAAGCAATAACTGCTACAGCAAGAAAATTAGCATGTATTTTTTATCAAATGCTGAAATGTGGACAAGAATATGTAGAAAAAGGAATGGATTATTATGAAAAGTTATATAAGGAAAGAGTAGTAAAGAATCTGGGTAAAAAAGCCAATGAATTTGGTTATATCCTGATAAAAAAAGATGAGCTGATAGGGGAAGTTTCTTAGAAGCAAGTAGTAAATGTATAACGAAGAGTATTTAGTTCAAATTGAAGAAGCGATAAAGAAGCTGCAAAACGGAGAGCGAGTGGTATCAATTGCATATGGTGACCATGTGGTGAGATATGCAGAAGTAGATATAAATGATTTACTAAGCTTAAGACAACGTATTAAGGCTGAACTAAAGATTGTTGGAATGAAGCCGAAGAGGAAAATTATTTTTGCTACTAACAAGGGAGTTTTGTAATGTTACTAAAATCATTCAAACAACTATTTAGCAAGCCAAAAATCAAAAGCTCAGCCTGGGATGCAGCAGGATCAGGAAGAAGATTTTTTCACTTTCAACCAGAGTTAGGAAGTATAAACAATTTGCTGTCTCAAAGCCTTGAAACTTTACGTAGTAGATCACGTGATATGGTGAGAAAAAATCCTTACGCTGCAAATATAATTGATACGATAGTAAGTAACTCTATTGGAACAGGAATAAAACCACAATCAAAAGCTAAAGATCCAGAGTTTCGGAAAAGAGTGCAAGAGTTATGGCTGAGATGGACAGATGAAGCAGACAGTAGTGGAGTAAATGATTTTTATGGACTGCAAGCACTGGTTTGTAGGAGCATGATAGAAGGCGGGGAATGTTTCATACGGTTAAGAACAAGAAAACCTGGAGATGGTCTGTGTGTACCGTTGCAATTACAAGTGCTTGAATCTGAACACTTAGATAATAAAACAAATCAAACTTTAGCAAATGGTAATGTAATAAGAAACGGGATTGAGTTCAATAGACTTGGGCAAAGGGAAGCATACTACCTATTTAAAGAACACCCTGGTGAAAGTACGTTTGGAGAATCAGTAAGAGTACCAGCAAACGATGTTTTACATATCTATAGACCACTAAGACCTGGGCAAATTAGGGGAGAGCCATGGCTTTCTAATATACTGCTAAAGCTCTATGAGCTTGATCAATACGATGATGCAGAGCTAGTGAGAAAAAAGACAGCGGCGATGTTTGCAGGATTTATTACGAGACTCGATCCAGAAGCAAATATTTTAGGAGAAGGTGAAAGTAATGAGCAAGGAGTAGCACTATCTGGTTTAGAGCCTGGAACAATGCAGCTTTTAGACCCAGGAGAAGATATAAAATTTTCAGAACCATCGGATCAACTATGTTTTTTAAAATTTTTTGAATTTAGTTTCATTACAACTTTTGTTTGTAATTTTGTTTTTTATTCGAGTAAAAAGTGCATTTTTGACAATAAAAACCCTAACTTAATCATAGAAAAATTTTGTATCAAACAACAGTTACTGCTTAGATCTTATGGTTAACGAATATGTGTATAAATACTTTAAATGTGTGTAGACGTATTTATCCACATATTCGTTAACCTATTTTCTATGCAGATTTTTTTAATTCACATTGACTGCTTCTTTAAGCCTCGCATTGGCAATTACTATGATTTTACGCATTAGAGCTGTCATAGCCACCATCTTCTTTTTACCTTTACCAACAAGCCTTGAATAGAAGGCACCAAGCGCAGACTTAGACCTTGAAGCAGACATCGCAGCTGTAAAAAGCTTTTCACGAACGTTGCTTCTGCCACCACTTATTCTGCGATAACCAATAGTTTTACCACTTTCTTTCGGATGAGGTGCAACTCCAGCAAGACTTGCAATTTCTCCCCTACTTACATAACCAAGTTCTGGCATTAGACACAGAAAATCTTGAGATAATTTTGCACCTATTCCTGGAACTGTTTTAAGGATTTTTTGGCGCTTTTGTAACTCTGGATTCTCATCAATAATTTTTTGTATGGTATTGTTGAGCTCATCTATCTGGCTATTAAAGAATTCAATAGTTTTCTGACAGCTTTCTTTTATATGGTCGTTTTCAGGTGCTGCAAGCCTAGATTTCTCTTGAGCTCTCATTTTTGTAATGTCATCACGACGTTGACAAAGTGCAACTAAGGTTGTTTGTTCTTTTGACATAGGTGCAAATAGAGATAGAGTACTATAGCGTTCAAACCCATACTGAGCAAGGGCTCTTGCATCTGATTGATCAGACTTTGCTAAAGTTCCATGAGATAGAACAAAGCTTTTTACTTTGCGAGTATTAGCTCGATGTACAGCAATATCTTTATCAACAAGAAAATGTGCTAAGCCAAGCTCATATTTTCCAGTGTTTTCCAGAGTTACTAAAGAATTAGGTAAGATATTTGAAAAATCTTGAAACAATTGTTGCCAGCCAGCAGTATCATTGTCGAATTCGACAGCGTTCTTCTGTTTGTGAACTGCAACAACATTTTTAAATTTTCCAATATCAATGCCAATAAAATTTTGATAAGATGTAATCATAATAACCTCGATTAGTTTTAATTAATTTAAGATTGTAAACGGGTGCATACATATGTCCCATGCAACTATTCAAACGTATCGAGAGATGGGCTAGTGTACCTTGATCCGAACGGTTATAATACCAACAGTTGGTCGGTCGCACACGCCCGTGATAACTCTATTCCTATAGTGAGTAGGGTTATCTTCCCTCTTATCTCCTTTATATCATATTTTTAACTTACAATAGTTGGAATTTAGGGGATATCAATGCTTGTTTTGCATCAACTACTTATAAAGAAATAGAGCATACATTTCACTTAAGTGAAGATAAACTTTCTGAGCAGATTTGGAATTTTCAACGTACACCAATTTTAGAGAGATTTAGTATAACTTATTACTATGAAGCGAAGAATTTTACTGATCAAAAAATAATAGAGTCTAATTTAGTGGAATATCACGTTGATTGTAAAAATGATTCAGATTCAAAACAGAAAGATCCCATTCATGAGCTAGAAAATTACGTAGCAGCATTCTATCTAGGTATGGTTACTTGGCATGAACATCGCCACTTAAATCTCCCTTGGAAAGATTTTGATCCTATTATTGCAAAAAAATTGGACGTTTTTTCTACGGATCTTGTATATACATAATATCAACTGCACAAATCAACTATGTCAGTACTCACACAATCAGGCAGAGCAGCTATTGCTGCGAGCATAAGAGAGCAACCGATACATCTTGCTTGGGGAAAAGGTGATTCAAGCTCTGGAAGTAGCCATCAGGTCGAAAAAGTTTTTGTTGAGGGTGAAATAGCTCTAGATCACCACACTATTAAAGATGTAAGGGTTTTTACAGGACAAACAACTTATCAGCCAAGTATAGATTATATAGTTGATAGCAGTAGTGGCGTAATAAAACGTACGGAAAATAGCTCTATCAGGGCAAATAGTGCAGTTACTGTAGAATATAGTGAAAGCACACCACCAGAGCTGATAACTTCTGAAAAACTGCTCAATGAGCTTGGCAGACGTACTGCGAACGAAGTGCTCTTCTGCACAGGTGATGAGAATGGAGAGCTTTTGACCCCTTCTGGAAGGTTTAGGCCCTCAAATGTACCAACTAATAATCTCTATCTTAAATTTACTTTCGATTTCACGGACGCAGCAAATCAAGTTATACGGGAATTAGGGGTTATGGTTGGTACTAAAATAAAAGAAGGATTACCTGAAGGACAGAGATATTTTGAACCACAAGATATAGAAGATCCTGGAATTTTATTGGTCCTTGAGCATACAGTGCCGCTTATCAGAACTGCTGCCACCCGGGAAACTTTTTCATTTGTTGTAACTTTTTGAATTTTTCTAGCATAAAATGACTTTAAACGCCTATTATAACCGCTTTAATCCTGACAAAGAATACGAAAAAAGCTTATTTCTTGCAGGAAGAGGTCTACAGTCTGCAGAACTAAACGAGACTCAGGAATATGCTCTCTCTAAGCTTAAAGGCATAGGCGATGCAATATTTCGTGATGGTGATGTTATAACAGGAAGCAATTGTATTATAGATAGAGAAACTGGTAAAGTTACGCTTGAATCAGGAAAAATCTATCTTCGTGGAGCGGTTAGAAAAGTCGAAAAAGAAGAGTTTGTTATTCCACTGAGTACTATAGTTCGCATAGGTGTTTATTATGTAGAATCTACCATTACAGAACTTGAGGATGAAAACCTTCGTGATCCTGCTGTTGGTACAAGAAACTATCAGGAAGTAGGAGCTGCAAGACTTAAAGTTTCCACCATTTGGGGTTATCAAGCAGAAGGTCTTTCTCCACGTTTTTCTGAAGGAGAGTTTTATCTAATCTATAACATTGAAAATGGAGTATTAATAGAACATTCACCACCTCCACAAGCAAACATAGTAACTACTGCGCTTGCTCGTTATGACAAAGAGGCAAATGGTTCCTACGTCGTAAATGGTCTTGAAGTAATGTTCCTGCAAAAGGAAGAGGGAGAAGGAGGAAAACAAGTTTTTGTAATTAATGAGGGCAAAGCTCATGTTGATGGCTATGAGATTGAACTTCCTCACAGTATTCGTGTTTCTTTTGATGAAGATCCGGATATAAAATCAGTTGAATCAGAACCACATACTTTTCAGCCAAAGAGTAATGGAACTTAAAGTTAATGATTTTCCAATCAGTGAAATCAAAAAAGTAGATATCACTATTCAAAAAACCATTACTGTTACTCATGGTTCATACTCAGGAGCTGTTGATCCAATACCTGACTCTGCGGTACTTGAAATTATTCAAATTAAACAAGGCAATGTTATTTATGAAAATAGTATAGACTATAAGTTAAATGCAGGAAATGTTGATTGGTCATTACCTGGCAAAGAACCAGCACCTGGGAGTAGTTATCAAATAACTTATCGCTGTCGTACTCAGGTGAGCCCTGAAGATATAAGTGAAGAGGGGTGTAAAGTAAAAGGAGCAGTTGATAACAGCTTGGTTCTGGTTGATTACACCTGGAAAATGCCCCGCTATGATTTAATTACTATCGATAGCAAAGGGGTGGTAAGAAGAATAAAAGGCATAGCTCACCCTTGGAGACCATCGATGCCTAAAGCGCCCTCTGGACAACTTTTGCTCTGCTACATTCATCAGACATGGAAAAACGGAGAAAAAGAAGGGGTAAAAATAGTGAATAATGCTATTCATGCTGTACCGATGAATGAGCTTGAAGCAATGAAAAAAGGAATAAATGATCTTTATGCGCTGGTTGCAGAGGAACGTCTACGCAATGATGCAAATTCAAGAGAACCTACTACCAAAAAAGGAGTATTTGTTGACCCATTCTTTGATGATGATATGCGTGATCAAGGAATTTCGCAGTCTGCAGCAATAGTAAATAGAGAGCTAGTTCTGCCAATAGATGTAGAAGTTGCAGATATTGAAAAAGGTGGGGAAAGATATCTTTTGCCGTATGAACTTGAGCCGGTATTGGAACAGCTTTTACAGACTAAAAGTGAAAAAATTAATCCATATCAAGCTTTTGATAAAGTAACCGCAAAAGTTACTCTAAATAAAAACATTGATCACTGGACGGAGGTAAAAACAAATTGGAAAAGTCCAGTAACCAGAGTATTTAATGCTAAAGAAACGACAGAGCTGCTGTCAAGTACTTCATACGAAACTGAATTTATGAGAGAAGCAGTACAGAATTTTGAAATTGAAGGTTTTGAGCCAGATGAAAAGCTTAAGGAAATAAAATTTGATGGCATTTCTATTATACCTATGGCATAGAGGAAAAAAAAGTGGAAGCTAACAACCAGGGAAAATTAAAGGGAAAGGTGAAAGTACCAGCAAACATTCCAGCAGGTACTAAATTAGTACAGTTTTATGGGGATAAAGGAAGCTATGGAGAGGCAACTTATACTGGTAAAAAAACTATTACTATAGAAGAAAGAAGAAGAGTGATCGCAGCAAGAAGAGTTGATCCTTTAGCGCAAACATTTACTTTAAATGAGAGCAGACACATAGGAGGTCTAGAGTTATGGTTTGTAAATAACGGCAAAAAACGTGTTGCTGTGCAGATTAGAGAAACAGCAGTGGGAATGCCCTCGCAGACTGTCATTGCTGAAAGTTATATTGAGCCAAAAGATATAAAGATAGATGGCACGGCAACACGTATAACTTGGTCACCAGTGTTTTGCCATGCAGGAGAGGAGCATGCAATAGTACTGCTTACTGATGATCCTGGTACTGCAGTAAAGATAGCAGAACTTGGCAAATATGATGCAGTAAATAGCCGTTGGGTAACAAGTCAGCCATATCAAGTAGGAGTATTATTATCATCGAGCAATGCAAGTACCTGGACACCGCATCAGAATTTAGATTTAACGTTTCGATTACTAGCTGCAAAATTTAGCGAAAGTTCTCACGTTATTGATCTGGGCAAAGTTACTGTAAATAATGTATCAGATTTAATTGTTTTGACGAACGTCAAAAAAGTAGCATTTGATACCAATGTAGAATTTATCTTAACAGATGAAGAGGGAAGAGAAAACTTTTTGTCTGATAATTTGCCGCTCGCACTGCGTGAAAGATTATCTGGAGAGCTAACGGTAAAAGCAAGCCTAAAAGGAGGGCGAGAAAAAAGTCCAGTGCTATATCCTGGGTTACAGCTAGTTATAGGTAATATAGGGGAAAAAGGAGATTATGTTACAAGAAGCATTACAGCAGGAGCTAACACCAAGATCACCATAACATATGATGCGCTAATACCTGGCACTGCAGATGTAAAAGCATATGTGCAAAAAAATGTGGATTGGCAATTAGTAAATTTAACATCAGGAAAACCAATTGGAGAAAATTGGGTAGAGAGAGTCCACATACTGACAAACTTTAATGGCAATGAGACAAGGATAAAATTGGTTTTAAGTGGAACGGTTGTCTATCGTCCTAAAGTCAAAAATTTGCGAGTGATTATTACTTGAATCAATGCCAAATGACCAAAGCAAACGAGGATATCCTTTGCCACACCCAGAGAATATTGCGGTAGAAGATGTAGTACGTATTCGCAAAGCGATAGAAAAAATAGATGAAGATATTACCGAAAGAGAAGATGAGCATAATCAACTAAAAAATAATTTTAAACGATTTAGATTTGAAACTTTTTTAAATTTTTGGGAATGAAAGAAGCAATATACCAAAGGATAAAGGATTTAGCAGCAAACAGCACACCTGATCAACTGGCATATCTTGCAAAATCTCTGGAATTGATAGCAGATAAAAAAGCTATTTCCAACGTTGTGCAGATGACTGAAGTAAAAGGAATAATTGATGCACTACAAAAAAGACTTAAGGATTTAGCAGAAAACAGTACACCAGATCAATTAGCATATCTTGCTAAAGCATTGGAATCAATAGTCGACAAAAGTGCAGTTTCTGAAATTGTGCAGATGACAGATGGTAAGCTAAAAGAACTTCTTGATAGTGCAAAAAAACACTTAACTGATCTGGATAATAAAAAAGCTAGTTCTTTAGCAGTGATCTCTGAATCAGAGAAGCAGTTATTAAAGAGAATTGATGAAAAAGGAACAACAAATTTATCGCTACTTGATACGAGAAAGAATGCCAATATTGCAGCAATAAACAGTGTTGGCAATGATCATAAAGATGGTCTTAAAGGTTTAGTGAATAACTTCCGTACTGTTAATGATGTACCAAGTGGCTCATCAATCATGAAAGAAGTAAGAAATCGTCATATGATTGAACCTGGAGCATTACCTTTTTTATTTGGTGTACTAAGTAGAAAAAATAATTACTTTGGCCACGGAACTTTTACAACTGAGCTTGGTCAGTGGAGTAGTGATGTAACAAAAACAGACTATATGCTACAACTACTAGCAGGTACTCACACATATGAAAGCTATGTTAGTTTTTATCGGCCAAGACAACTCAGTTTTTTAGAGGGAAGCAAAGGTACATTTATCTATGGAGAATCATACCCAAGATTTATGTATGATGGATTTTCTGAGCAATTCAATATGCTGAAATACCCTTATGCTGCACTGGGAGTAATATTCGTAAAAAACACAAGCAATGTAGATATAAGTAAAACTCTAAACTTTGTTGGATCTGCAATGTGGTATAAAGATGAAGTTAATTATGGAGGAGCAGGATTATTTATAGGTACACCTGATAAAACTAATACAAGGAAGTCAGAGATTTCGAGAATTACTTGGACACGTATTTACCAGCATGAAATTAACAGTCCTGAATTTATTGCATCAGGTAACATACTCATTCCAGCAGGAAAAACTGTTGCAGTGTTACTTTATACGTCATCTAATCTTCACTCAGAAGGTGAAAGAGTTGGTGAGACACCTGAGTTCTTTGCAAGTGAGCACACGTATAGCACAATCTATGGTCAATTTATTCAGTGGGGAATATATAATTTTCGCAGCAATTTTCTAACCACGGGACTTGAGGTGGACGTAGAGAGAACGCTAAGAGCTTGGCAATGCCCAGGATTAGATGCCACTCATAAAATTTGGAATTGATACTAGAAAACGGAGAAAACCAATGCCAATTTATATTAGATTTGAACATAACAAACAAGTAGAAACAACAACGCTTGAAAGTAAGCCAATTGGAAATGATTGGTATGAAGCGCCAAAGAATTTTGACTGGCAAAAGAGTTATCAGTTAACAGAAGGAGGAGAAATTGCTCAGCGGAGTCAAGAAGATATTGAATTGGAGTTACTACAAAATGCGAAGTTTTCTGCACTTTCTAATCTTCGTGCTTATTATGATAACTATACTAACGAATACGCTGGAAATTCTCACCAAAAAGCTAAATCGTATCAAATACAAGAAAAAGCAGCAAAAAGCATTCTAGCAGACCAAGATGAAAAAGATGTAGAAATTATAGAATCTTTAGCAAAAGTACGAGGAATTTCAGTAGTAGAGATGGCAGAAATGATTCAGGAAAAGGCAAAAAAAGCAGTAAAAGCAATAATCAAATGTGAAGAATTGGTAGATATAGCTGAAAGGAAAATCAGTGAAGCTAAAAGTAAAGAAGAACTGCAAACTTTGCTAGATGATTGTAGACAAAAAATGCAAAACCTAGAAAGTTAAATTCTTTTCAAAAATCAGCGTACAAAGGAAAAAATGACAGAAGAATTTTTACACGGAGTAAATGTTATAGAGGTAACCTCTGGAGCAAGGGTAGTACGTACGGCTAAGTCATCAGTGATAGGTGTAATTGGTACTGCTCCTGAAGCCGATGAGCAAAAATTTCCGCTAAATAAACCAGTGTTAATTGCAGGAAGCTTAAAAGAAGCAGCAAAGCTTGGAAAGAGTGGCAGTTTACCTTCTGCAGTAAATGGAGTATTTTCCCAAATTGGCGCAACAGTAGTAGTTATTCGAGTTGAGGAAAGTGAAAACAGCGATCCAAAATTAAAAGAAGAAGAGACGCTGAAGAATATAATTGGCGGTGTTGATAAAGAAACTGGAGAGTATCAAGGGATAGAGGCATTCCTCAGTAGTGAAAGCATAGTTCATGTTGCGCCAAGAATACTAATTGCACCTCAGTTTACTCATCAATTATCTGGAGATGCTGGAAATCCAGTGGTTAGCGCTTTAATTCCTATAGCAGAAAAGCTAAGAGCAATAATAGTAGCAGATGGATCAAATACCAATGATGAAGAAGTAATAAAATGGAGAAAAAGTGTAGGCAGCTCAAGAGTGTACGTAGTTGATCCTTGGGTTAAGGTATTTATTGAAGGAAAAGAAGAAATTTTGCCAGTAAGCCCATTTGTAGCTGGTTTAATAGCGAAAGTAGATAGTGAGCAAGGATTTTGGCATTCACCTTCAAACAAAGAGATAAATGGTATTGTTGGAACAAGCAGGCCTATTGATTTTACGCTCGGTAATACAAATTGTAGAGCAAACCACTTGAATGAAAATGAAGTAACAACGATAATTCATCAAAATGGCTATAGGCTTTGGGGAAATAGAACATGTTCAAATGACTCAAAATGGGCTTTTTTATCAGTGAGAAGGACTGCAGATTTAATCAATGATAGTTTACTTCGAGCTCATTTATGGGCAGTTGATCGCAATATCACCAAAACTTATATAGATGATGTAATTGAGGGGGTGAATTCTTATTTGGCTAATTTAAAAGCCCAAGGAGCGATTATCAGTGGAAGATGTTATGCAACCCCAGAACTCAATACGCCGGCAAACATTGCAAGTGGAAAAGTATATTTTGACTTTGAATTTACACCACCGTATCCGGCAGAACAGATTACTTTTAGATCACACTTGATCAATAGCGAAGTACTGTAAGAAAAGGAGAAAAACAAATGTTACCGAAAATACTGAGAAATTTTAACGTATTTGTTGATGGTAGAGGCTATGCAGGAAAAATAGAGTATCCGTTCAGAGGTGTGGCAAGGATAAAAAACAATTGACATAATATATTAAAGTAGTAATAACACAAAATGTTGATAGTAAAGTAAGGCTAGATGCTTCAATTGTTGATCAGTATTGTAGAGTTATGTAAAAACTTAGAGCAGAAAGTAGCAAAGCTTGAAGAAAAAAATAAAATCTTAGAAATAGAGAATGCTGAACTAAGAGAGAGACTCGGCTTAAACTCAAGGAATTCATCTTTACCAAGTTCAAAAGAGCTGTACAAAATAAAAAAAGACACACCAGAAGATAAGTCAGAGGGCGGCAGGAAGATAGGTGGTCAAGTTGGACATAAGGGGAATTGCCGAGCTAAAATGGAAGCAGATGAGGTGGTGAAGGTAGAGTTACCAAATAGATGCGAGTGTGGTGAAGAAATCGCAATATCGGAAAAACCATATGTCTATCAAAAAGTTGATTTACCAGAAATTAAGCCTTACGTAGTTGAGTATCAATTAGAACATGGTCGCTGTCGTAAATGCGGAAAAAGAAGGAGTAGCAAATTACCAGAAGGAGTTACACCGGATACCTTTGGTCCTAGAGTTAAGTCAGTAGTTGCATCACTAAGTGGGTTTTATAAGAATTCAAAGCGAGAAATAGCGAATATTATGAAAGACATCTTTAACATGAGTATAAGTGTTGGTAGTGTGTCCAATAGTGAAGCAAGGGTTTCGTCAAAATGTAAAGAAGCCTATGAACAAATAGAGGAAGAAATAAAAGCAAGCGAAATTTTGCATATTGATGAAACCAGTCACTACAACAAAGGCAAATTGGGATGGTGCTGGATGTTTGCCAACAATAAAGCAAGTCTTATGAAGTTAGCAGATACAAGAGGAATGAAATTTTTAAAGAATAGTGCATTTTGTGATTACAAAAACCTGGTAATTACTGACAGATATGCAGTTTACAACCACTTCAGTGATGAAAAACGACAAATTTGTTGGGCTCACTTATTGAGAAATTTCGAGAGGTTATCTCATAGTTGGAATAGTGAAGTAATGAGACTTAGCCATTGTTTAAAAGACGCAGCTAATGGATTGTTTGTATTAAAAAACGCTTTGTCAGAAAATGAAATTAGTATTTCAAAGTTCACTAAGCAAGCTAAAGAATTACGAAGATACATACAGTACTGCATGATAAAAATATCTTATATACTTGAAGCAAAAGGAGCTTCACGAACGGTAAAGGGTATTATAAAATCCGAGTCAATGATGTGGACATTTTTGGATGACCCAGAGAATATTCCATTAACGAATAACCATGTTGAGCGACAGATACGGCATTATGTTGTCTATCGTAAGAATTCATATTTTGCACAGTCAGAGCGAGGGAATAGATTTCTTGAGCGGATAATTTCGTTGTATCTGACTTGGAAACAAAAGGAATTAAACCCTTTTCAAAACCTGCTAGCTGTTGTTTCTTAAACCACACCTCTGAACGGATACAAAATAGATGAAATAACTTTGCCGAAGCTTACCATAAAAACAGAGGAGTACCGTGCTGGTGGTATGGATATTCCAATAAATATTGATATGGGCATGGAGAAGCTTGAAGCAGATTTCACTTTTTCTGAATACGATACAGAACTCTTTCGGCTATTTGGCTTGATAAATGGAAACTCGGTTTCTTTAACGCTTCGTGGAGGAATGCAAGGAAGTGGTAGCAATGATATTGAAGGAGTAATTATCAACCTCAGAGGAATATTCAAAGAATTTGATTTTGGTAACTGGAAACCTGCTGAAAAAGCAACGCTGAAGTGTACTGTAGCTGCTCATTACTATAAACTTACCATAGGTGGTAATGAACTGATAGAGATCGATGCTGAAAATATGATAAGAAAGATAAATGGTGTTGATCAAATGGCCTTGCTGCAAACGGTTTTAGGAATATGAAAACTTATTTGAAATTTTATTTTTTTAGAGGAAAATATGAAAACAATTACACTTAGTGAATCAATAACAGTTGATAGTATCTCTGTCTCAGAGTTATCGATGCGTGAACCTAAAGTAAGAGATTTACTTGCTATAGAACGCATAGAAGGCGAAGCTTTGAAAGAGGTAGCTTTAATTGCTAATCTAGCATCTGTGCCAAAAGAAGTAGTTGAAGATTTATGTATTAAAGATTATGTAGAAATACAAAAGGTACTAAAAGATTTTTTGTCGCCGCTGGAACAGAGAACTTAAAGTATAATGTATTACTACTCAGTTCTATTTCAGGAAGTGGAATTGAGCAGATTACTAATATGGATGTAAATGAATTTTTATCCTGGATAGAAATAAGTAAAGGAGTGGCAAAAAAATGTCAATGCTTTCAATAAAGATCGGTGCAACATTAGATGGCAGTTTTAATAGTGCAATGAAAGGTAGTGCAGCAAAGCTTTCTAAGTTGGGTGATAGTATAAAGCAGCTTGATTCGTCAATGAAATCAGTCTCCAAATTTAAGCAATTAAATCATGATGCTCTTGAAGCCATGAAGAATTGGAAGGAAGCGGAGAAGAAAGCAAAAGAATCAGCTACAGCAATCGCTAAAGAGAAGAAGGAAAAAAAAGAACCAAGCAAAGCACTGAGAAATGAATTCGAAAAATTGAAAGCATCGGCATCAAAGGCAAAAGAGGCTTATATTAAAAAGAGAGATGCACTTCACACATTAAATGAAGAAATAAGGAAAAGTGGAAAGGATATTAAATCTTTAGTGAGGGATCAAACTAAACTTGGTTCATCTATTGAAGTACTCAAAGGGAAATACAATAAATTAGGATCTGTAATACAAAAACAGCAAAATGCTTTGGCAAAAAAAGCGCATTATAGATCACAAGTAATGGAGACTATAGGACTAGGACTTTCGCTTGCAACGCCAATTAAAGTTGCTATTGACTTTGAAAGTGCTATGGCTGATGTTAAGAAAGTAGTAGGCTTTCAAGAAGGGACAAACGAAGCTAATGAATTTGCTCAAAAATTAAAGAAGTTATCTCGTGAAATACCATTATCGGCTGCAGAGTTAGCACAAATAGCTGCAAGTGGTGGTCAACTTGGTATTGACAAAAATAAGCTACTTGAATTTACCACAACAGTAGCTAAAATGGCCACAGCATTTGACATGTCTGCCGAACAAGCTGGTGATTCCATAGCTAAACTCTCTAATGTTTATGGAATTGATGTTAGTGAAATGGAGCATGTTGGTAATGTAATCAATCACTTATCAGATAACACTGCTGCCAAAGCAAAAGATATGGTTGAAGCTCTAGCAATAGTTGGTGGTACTGCAAAACAATTTGGTCTTGATATCAAGAAAACAAGTAGTTTAGTAAATGCCTTCGTTAGTTTAGGTAAACAACCAGCAAAAGCTGCTACTGCTATAAATGCTCTACTTAGCAAACTTCAAACTGCTGAAGGGCAAGGCAAAGAATTTAAAGCAGCATTGGAATCCATAGGCATAACTGCAGAAGAGATGTCACAAAAAGTTGCTCAAAACGGTCAAGAAGCATTACTCTACTTTTTTAAAACTTTAGAGAAAATAGATAAACAGGAACGTTCTCAAATTCTTCTCAACCTCTTCGGTCAAGAATATCAAGATGATATTGCATTGATAGTTGGGAGTTTGGAAGAATATAAAAAAGCAATAGGTTTTGTGACTGATAAAGAAAAGTATAATAAATCTATGCAAAAGGAATTTAATAACCGTGCAAGTACTACAGCAAATAATTTGCAGCTACTCAAAAATACAATAGCAGAGCTAGGAATGAACTTAGGGTCAGTTGTGCTACCTCCTTTAAATTGGATAAGTAAGATTTTGAGGTCTATATCTATAGGTATAGCTTGGTTCGCAGAGAAGTGTCCAATTTTGACTACAGGAGTTATGAGCATAATTTCAGCTCTTATTATTGGTAAGATTACAGTGGTAGGTTTTGGTTATGCATTTGCATTGGCTGGAGGTGGAATATTAACTTTTAAGGCTATTTTGCAGGGAACACTTTTGCCAGTATTAACTTCGTTATCAGCTCGAGTAATTCCAGCAGTGATCATGGGACTGAAAGCTTTAACGCTAACCAATCCTATAGGAGCTGCTATTGCTGGACTATCAATTGGTGCAGCGCTTGTAATCGCTAATTGGCAAAAGGTAAAGAACTTTTTCTCAAGTATCTGGAAATCAGTGACAAAACCTATAGAAAATTGGATTAGTGTAGAAAAATTGTTTAATGATAGTCCAATAAAAGCATTAAAGAAACCAGTAGAAGCAAAAATAGGCAGTGCAACTAGTGAAAATAGAAATGTTTTTAGTAAAGGAAATCCTTTATTAAATAATAATGCTTTTAGTGGAATTTCGAATAGTAGAACGAATATTGAAAGTGTGATTACAGAAAAAAGTTCTGCAGGAGATAATTCAGAGAAAGTTTTAAAAGACTGTGAAAAGTGTGAACAAAAAATTTTCAATCAAACTTTTACATTTAATATAAGTATAAAAGCAGAACCTAACCAAGATGTACGTAGTCTTGCTGATGCAGTAATAAAAAGAATAAGAGAAAAATCGCGAGACGTTCTATTTGATTCAATAGAACCAATTTACTAATGCTATCACTTGGTCAACATAAGTTTTCTCCAACAAGTGTAAGGTATAGTAAAGAAAA
The DNA here is from genome assembly GCF_947251465.1 of Wolbachia endosymbiont (group B) of Melanostoma mellinum. Taxonomy (NCBI): domain Bacteria; kingdom Pseudomonadati; phylum Pseudomonadota; class Alphaproteobacteria; order Rickettsiales; family Anaplasmataceae; genus Wolbachia; species Wolbachia endosymbiont (group B) of Melanostoma mellinum. Next base: position 1,804,509 of record NZ_OX366366.1, on the reverse strand, counting down.
TCGTTGGAGTACAATTGAGTCTATTGGTAAAATACCTTCATTACAAAATATTGGCCAAGGTACAGAAAATATAGACTTAGAAGGAATAATTTATTTCCATAATCTCAATGATTTAAATCAATTAAAAAGTATGAAAGAAGCTGAGAAAAATCAGGAACCAAGTATCTTAGTAGATAGTTTAGGAAATGTTTTGGGAAGATTTGTTATTGTGCGGTTAGAAGAAAAGCAAATGTCGTATTTTCCCTGTGGATTACCAAAAAAGGTTGAATTTAGCTTAAGTTTAAGGAGTTATGTATGACAGTACATTATATAACCCGAGAAAATGAAATGTTAGATTACATATGTTTTAAGCACTATGGATATAGCTCTGGAGCAGTAGAGGAAGTATTGCTTAAAAATCCAGGCCTTGCAGAACATGGAAGTTTTTTGCCTACAGGATTAAAGATCAGGTTACCTAGAATACAAGAGCAATTAAAAAAATCGAAGTTAAAAGTGTGGGAATAAATGAAACCTGAATTTAGCATTGAAGGAATAAAAGATCCTGTAATATCGGTGCATCTTACTGATGAATCTGGTACTATAGATGATGTTGCAGAGGTATGCGTTGATTATGGCAATGAAAATGTAGAAGTTCCAAATGAATTGAACATAGTACTAGGTTATAAGGAAACGGGAATCTTTCCAATGGGTATATATACAGTCAACGAAGTTACTATACAAGGCCCACCTAAAACTCTACTAATAAAAGCTCATGCAACAAATTTAAGAATATCTTTAAAAGCAAAGGTATCAAAAGAATGGCATCAAATTACCATAGAAAACTTAGTGAAAGAAATAGCTCAAAAACATGGATATGGACATAAAGTTGCTGAGGAATTTAAGAATGTATTGATACCCCATATTAATCAGGCAGATGAAAGTGATATAAGTCTGTTAACAAAGATCGCAACAGAGTGTGAAGCAATGGCAAAATTAGCTGGTGGGTATATATTGTTTATTTCAAAGAATATGGCAAAATCAGCCACAGGAAAAGCTTTAGGAACAACGACTATTAGACCTCAAGACACAATTAATTGGAAAGTGCATTTTACCGTACGTGATAAGTATAATTCAGTAGTAGCAAAATGGCATAGCTATGAAAAAGGTGAAACTATTAAAGAAACAGTTGGTAGCGGTGAACCAAGTTATATTATGCTGGAACTTTACTCAAATGCAGAGTGGCTTTGTTGCATAGCACTGATAGGCATGTAAATCACAGTGAATTTACGCAGCTAATTTAAATTCAGCCATACCTATATCAGTAAATTTGTTCAATAAGTAGCACTTAATTAACAGCTCTTTTTCACGATTTACCTCTGATTTATTTTTCAAGCCAAACCCAAATATTTGCTTCAACCTATAGAAAAAGACTTCAATATAAGACCGTGCTCCATACTTAACTTTTTTCTTCCATTCATTAATACCATCTTCATAATTCTCATATGACCTAATTCTACTAACATACTTGTTTCTTTCTGATAAGTAGTCAGCTAAACAAATTTTAGTATCCTTCCTAGGGCGAATAATAGGCACAATATTGTATTTTCTGCATTCTTTATACACACTTTTTATATCATAAGCCGCATCTGCTCGAATAGAACAAATGTTATATTTATCACTGACTTCTTCTAACATATCGCAGACCGGCAAATAGTCTACAGCAACACCACTAGATGCTTATTGCTTTCTTATCATTTATGTTTAAAACAACATGTAATTTTCTTACTTGACCATAACCACTGTATTTTCTTTTTCGAATATTAAGCTTACTATGCCCACCGTTATTATTGTAGATACTAACTCTAGTGCTATCTACGGCAATTTCAACATTTTCCAGATCATCTTTATTGCTTCTATGGTCATCAATCTTCAAATTAAGCTTTTTAAATCTTCTGGAAGCTTGTGTATAGCTGATAATCTTAAGTTTTTTGCCTATTTGCACCATATAACCTTTTACAAAACCTACAGCTTGTCTCAAGCCAATTCTAAAAAGATGAACTATTATGTGTATTAAAATTACAACTTTATCACTATAAGTGTTATTGCCACCTGCAACTTTTGGACTATTTTCATACCAATTTTCTATGGCTTGATTAACAAAATGAAAAACATTTCCTCTTTTTTTGAGAAACTCGTTATATTCTCTTTGGTTACTTACTCTCATTTTTTGTGGCATAAGTTGTACTTGTTTGAAAAATGCCTATTTTACAACAAAATGCGTTAGTAGCCATATATTAAAAAGCTTTTCTTCTTACAATAACCTCAACCAACACTAGCTATGCAACAAAGCCATCCAGAATAAAAGCTCTTCTTTTCTAATAGCCATAATATTTATAAAAACACTAATACTTTAATTATTATACATTTAAGCAAGAAAGTCAAGAATTTAACTAGTATCACAAACATTCAAACAAGAAAAAGGTGCTTTTACCCGAATAGATATTTTATAACGTCTTAATGCTAACTCCACCGACATATAAATTTGCGTGGCTTTTTCCAGTATTAAGCAATGCAAGTCCAATATTGTCGACACTAGAGCGTAGTTCTCCTACTTCTTCATTATGTTCACTGATTACTTTAGTGCCAATATTTGGAAGTGCATTTTTTCCCTCAACAAGGTAAAGTTTCCTTCTGAATTTTTCTTGTCTGCTCATTCGATTTACAACTTCCTGACCTATATAGCACCCTTTATTAAAGCTTATACCATTTATCTTATCGATTAAATATTGCAGCGGAAATGATGAATTTTGCACCATATCTTTTGCTCCATCTGGGACAAGGTTTTTAATTCTAACTTTTTCATACTGAATAAAATCTCCAACCGGTTCTTTTATTTCATCTTCATGTATGATCCTCATTCCTAGCAGCTTGTGCCTTGGATCTTGAAAAATAACTTGTGACTTACTACTACACTTCGCCAACTTAGCATCAAACAAAACTCCAACCTTATATAGTGAACTAATGTCTTTAATCCTCACTCTAAGGTAAGTTTTGAGCAAGTCTAATTTTTCAATTATTTGCTGTAGATGGGCATTTTCACACTCCAAATAAATATATTTATCATGCTCAATGAGGAAAAAATCGTACAGATATTTTCCCTGAGGGTTGAGTAATAAAGAGTAAATTGCCTGCTGGCTACTTAGTTTATTAATATCATTTGTTATAACACCCTGAAGAAAATCTCTCGTATCTGGTCCGTATAAAGATATTAGACTACGGTTTGCTAGCGGTATGTAACCCATAAAACTTCTGTTCAAACCTTAATTATACACTTTTACTAACTCCAACCCTTGAAATGTAACCTTTAGATGACTACATAGAATTGTAGGTTAATCTATTAATGAGGAAACATAAATGTCAAGTGTAAATTTGAATGTATTAGATGATAACGTGCTAATAAAGCCTATTACTGAAGAAAAACAAGGTGGAATTGTACTACCATCAAGTGCTGAAAAGAAGCCTACTAAAGGTGAAGTTATAGCAATTGGTAGTGGTTCACTCAACTCAAGCGGAGAGCGTATAGCTTTAACTGTAAAAACTGGTGATAAGGTTTTCTACAGGCAGTGGGCTGGGACAGAAGTAGAGCATGATAATGAAAAGTATGTCGTGATGAAGGAGTCAGACCTACTTGCTGTTATCAAGTAGGTATTCCTATTTTACTAAACTAATGCGCTATATAGTGCATTATGTATTTTAATATTCTAAATTTTTTATTAATTTAAGGAGTGATAAAAATGGCTAACATAGTAGTATCAGGCGAACAGTTGCAAGAAGCCTTTCGTGAAGTTGCAGCAATGGTTGACTCAACGGTGGGAGCAACTGCAGGGCCTAGGGGAAATACAGTAGGAATTAGCAAGCCATATGGTGGACCAGAGGTCACAAAGGATGGCTATAAGGTAATGAAAGGTATAAAGCCTGAAAAACCATTACACTCTGCGATAGTAAGCACCATTGCTCAAAGTGCTTCTCAGTGTAATGACAAAGTTGGTGATGGTACCACAACATGCTCAATACTGACTAGCAATATGATAATGGAAGCTTCAAAGTCAATTGCAGCTGGAAATGATCGTATTTGTATCAAAAATGGAATACAGAAGGCAAAAGATGTGATATTAAAGGAGATTACATCAATGTCTCGCACAATTTCTTTAGAGAAAATGGATGAAGTTGCACAAGTTGCAATAATTTCTGCAAATGGTGATAAAGATATTGGTAATAGCATTGCTGATGCTGTTAAAAAGGTTGGAAAAGAAGGCGTCATCACTGTTGAAGAGAGTAAGGGTTCAAAAGAATTAGAAGTTGAACATACAACTGGTATGCAGTTTGACCGTGGTTATCTCTCTCCATACTTTGTTACAAATAATGAAAAGATGAGCGTGGAACTTGATGATCCATATTTGCTGATTACAGAAAAAAAACTTAATATTATTCAACCTTTACTTCCTATTCTTGAGGCTATTTTTAAGTCTGGTAAACCTTTGTTTATCATTGCAGAAGATGTTGAAGGTGAAGCATTAAGCACTTTAGTGATCAACAAATTACGTGGTCTAAAAGTTGCTGCAGTAAAAGCTCCAGGTTTTGGTGATAGGAGAAAGGAGATGCTCGAAGATATAGCAGCTTTAACAGGTGCTAAGTATGTCATAAAAGATGAGCTTGGAATCAAGATGGAAGATTTGACTCTTGAAGATCTTGGTACTGCCAAAAATGTTAAAATCACTAAAGACAATACCACAATTGTTAGTGAAGACAGCGACTCTGATAAAAAAAACAGAGTAGATGCTAGAGTTAACCAGATTAAATCTCAGATTGAAACTTCAACCTCTGATTATGATAAAGAAAAGCTGAGAGAGCGTTTAGCGAAATTATCAGGCGGCGTTGCTGTGCTCAAAGTTGGTGGAGCAACCGAAGTAGAAGTAAAAGAACGCAGAGATAGAGTTGAAGATGCACTTCACGCAACAAGAGCTGCAATTGAAGAAGGTATAGTTCCCGGTGGTGGAGTTGCACTTCTTTACGCTGCATCTGCTCTTGATAAGCTAAAAGCTTCAAGCGATGAAGAGCAAATAGGTATCAACATTGTCAAAAAAGTTCTCAGTGCTCCAATCAAAAGATTGGTTAAAAATGCTGGTCTTGAATCTGCTGTTATAATTGACTATTTGATTAAGCAGAATGATAAAGAGCTTATATACAACGTTGAGGCTATGAACTACGCTAATGCATCAACAGCTGGTGTAATTGATCCGGCAAAAGTAGTTCGTATTGCTTTTGAAACGGCAGTGTCTGTAGCAAGCGCACTTATTACTACTGAATCTATGATAGTTGATCTACCAAACAAAGAAGAAAATGCTTCATCACCTATAGGTGCAGGAGCAATGGGCGGAATGGGTGGATTCTAAGTAAACAAGAGCCTTGGAGCAACTTGCTCCAAGGTATCTTTCTAGTTCTAAAAAGTCTTACATTTATAAAGGAAATAAATTTGTGACTTTCTATGCAAAGCCACTACTATTTATATTTGTTACGTCTCTTTAATATTATAACTGCTTAAAAATAAAAAAATAATATATGAAAGTTATAATTGCTACTATATTTGTATTAGCATAATATTATATTAACAAATGATTTATATAATATTTTTATTATAATAGATAGAACTTAAATTATTTTCTTCATAAATAGAGTATTTATGAAAATACGTATATACTCAATCCTACTTTTACTTTTTTCTTGCACTCAATTGTGCGCTGAAGAAGAAGTTGCAAAATTTGATCTGCTCATTGGTAAGGTAAATAAAGCAAACCTTACCATTGAAGGCGCAATAAAGGTTACAATAAAACCAGGTTGGCATATATATTACAAAGACCCTGGAGATTTCGGCCTTCCTACTTCCTTTGACTGTCAGGGTAACATATCAAATATAGATATTCATTGGCCTACTCCCAAGGAACATGAAGATAAAGTTGGGGAAGTTACATTTGTTAGTAACATATATGAAGATATGGTGTTATTTCCCTTTAAAAACAATATCATTCCAAATCAGGAATACGCTGATATTAACTTTCATATAAAGTACGCAATATGTAAAGATAGGTGTATCCCTAAAAATGCCGAGATAAAAACCAGTCAACCACTAAAGGATTTTATAGATTCTGATATCAATAAACTCATAAATGAGTGGTATGAAAAATAGAGCTCCCAGCGAGCAAGTGATAGTTATACGATAGCTTAAAAATGTTATTCCTGTCCCTGAATTTTCCAATAAAGATCTTTTCAAAAATTTCGATCATGAAGCCTTTTGGTCCCCAAAAGGCTTCATTTCAATCAATAACGAAAATTATAACTTTGAAAGAGCTGCTTGCTTATTAACTCCTGTAGTAATTTGTATGCTTTCCACACTTGTTGAAGGATAAAATCCTTTTATTACTTCAGAGCCTTCTCGCTTTAAATATGACAATGCTTCATATAAAGTCTTCGCTTCATATTGTCTTCCTACTTTTACTTCTTTATGTGCAGCTAATTGATCCCAAGTAACACCATTGCTTTCAATAAACTCTACAGAACCATTATCGCTAATGCTAATTTTCATTTTACACTCTTTCCCCTCAACATACCAATTTAAATTCATATAATATGAGCCATTAGCTACTTCATAAATTCTTACTCCATTCTCATCAACTCTGCAGCGTATTCCCCTTGTTTCACACTTGCTTTTACTAGGCAGTAATAATGTAATTCCATCTACACCATATTTTCTGCATAGATCACTATTTAAAACATCAACCACATTTATTGATTTTGTAGAATCACCAAGCATAATTCTGAGTGCAGGCTTAATCTTACCTTTCTTTCTACTTTCTTTAATTCCTATATATTCTAAAGTATTGTCTTTTATACTTTCAATTACATCTTGTGCAATTTTGTTAGCAATTTTGCCTACAATATTTTTGCTATCGTACTTATTAGCATATTTGTATTCATATCTGCCATTAACTTCATATCTATACTTTTCCTGTCCTTCTTCACTAGGAACCACAGTAGAAAAGTGTTTAAACCACACTTCATCATCATCAATACTAACTTCTTCGTTCTTATCTCCAGAATCTACAGATATTTTGCTACCTGGGCTTACATTTTTAAAGAACTTATCCTTTGCACGTAAATAAAAATTTTCATTTGTATTTTGATTCAGGTCAGTTTTAATTAGACCTTTAGGATTATCTAACATATACCTCCACACATTAAATTATATAGAGGTATATCAGTGTTGACCTTCTAGGTCAACACTAAACAATAACAAAAACTATAGTTGTTTCTTTTCACCTGCTAAAGATTGTGCTTGTGCTCCATCTACACTTGTTGAATGTTGCTTCAATATGTGATTTAGATATTCTCGTACTTCATCAGTGTATTTAATGCTCTTGTAGCTTAAACTTCTTATCAACACCTTGCCTAAATGAAAAATATTTCCTCTTTCTTGGAGAAATTTGTTATATTCATTGCAGTTACTGACTTTCATTTGCTGTGGCATATTTTTTCTTCAATGGTTAAATGGCTATTCTATAATGAATTTTGTCAGTAACTGCCAGTTCTTTTCTCTTGAGTGATGCAACAAAGCCATCCCAGTGTCAAGCACTGGAATGACACCCATTTCTTTCTAGTGTCCCCTTTCTTGTCATTCAAGTATCCTTTTCTTATCATCCGAGTAGCTAAAACTATGATCCATTGTTCATTTTCTGGATTCCAGTCTGGAATGACATTGTTTTAACATTGTACCATATTACAATGTTCATACAGTTGTGATTGGTATGACAAGATAAGAGGTGCTAGAATAATGGAACCGAAGTCATACATAGAAAATAGGTTAGGTATTTTTCAACTTTTGCTATATACTCAAGTAAAAATCTCTCTTTTACAGATGGATACAGTAAAGTTTGTTTTATTACTGCCAACAATACTACTCATACTAGTTGCTGGTGTTTACCTATCGGTTAAACTAAAATGGTTGCAGATATTTAGACTAACGTATGCCCTTTCACTTATTGGAGCTAAAAGAGGAGAAAATAAATTTTCTTCTATAGCTGCTCTGTTTACAATCTTAGGGGGAAATTTAGGAGTAGGAAATATTTCAGGAACTGCTGTTGCTCTAAAAACCGGAGGACCGGGATCCATTTTATGGATGGCAATCATTATTGTTGTTACTTCTGTGATAAAATATGTTACTTGTTACCTAAGTATAAAAACCAGAAAAGAAAAAAATGGACGGTTTATAGGTGGACCTGTAGCCTACATGGCTGATGCATTTAACTCTAGAAAAGCTACAGTTGTGTTTCTAATTGTTATGGTAATAGTTTCAATAACAGTTGGTAATCTTGTTCAGGTAAATTCTCTATCAATACCACTCAGCATGGTAGATGTACCTGTAGTTATTGGCGGCATTGTAATGGCCATAATATTTTTTGTTGTTGCAGCTCTCAGCTTAAAAAAAATTAAAATTTTTATATCGGCTATGATACCGATAATGACGGTGAGTTACCTTACACTTTGCGGTATAATATTATTTAAGTTTAGTGAAAATATCCTTCCTTCTCTAAAATTAATAACAAGCAGTTTTTTTACAACTAGTAGCTTTAACTCTGGTTTATCTTTAGGTTTAATTTTAGAAATGTTGACTATTATTCAAGTTGGAACTTTGCGAGGTATTTTTGCAACAGATATAGGACTTGGCCTCGAAGGAATTGTACACTCCTCGATTACTCCTAAAAAAAATAACAATAAATTTATCATTGAACAGAGTCTAATCACAATAATATCTCCTTTTATAGTTGCACTCATAGTATTCATTACAACAATGGTACTGCTTGTCACAGATTCTTGGATTACTGATTTAGAGAGCACTAACATGTGCATATTTGCTTTTAGAAAAGCTATGAATTGGCCCTATATTGACTATTTTATTATGACCATAATGTTTTGCTTTGCATTTACTACTATTTTTACTTGGTTTTTTTGTTCAAAACAAACAATACGCTATGTATCTATGGATAATAAATACACCAAAATCTGGACTGTAGTTTTTACCTTAATCATTCCATTTGGTGCAATTGGTGGAGTTAAGTTACTCTGGGATATAGCTGATATCTCGATTGCTGCTTTGCTTTTTATTAACATACTTGCTATACTCAAGCTCACTTCTCAAGATCCAGAAGTATTTACTATGAGTAGCAAATACTTGAAGTTGCAAAAACAGAGCTAAAGCAATATTTTAAGTTGTCATCCCAGTCTGGAATCCAGCCTTTCATGAACTTCATCAAAAATGTTATGTTTTAACATAATAATTTTATGCTCACTAACTGAGTGCGACTGGATCCCAGTGTCAGCTACTAGAATGACATACTTTTTGGTGAAAATTACTCTTATATTATAACGTTTGTAGTTATGAATTTGACTATAGGATCAAGTCTAGAAAAATCTAGATTCCAGACTGGAATGAAAACTTAAATTGCTTGATGTGAACATAAAATAGCTCATGTCATCACGTTAGCAATACAACTTCTTTAATAAAAACTAAATCAATTCCCGTAATAATTGTACTAGCTAAGGCTAAAAGGCAGAGGGTTATTAGTGAGGGAAAATATGAATACTCAAAGCACACAACAATATCATGAATTCATTCGAGGATTTTTTACTTTATTCGATGAAATAAAAAAGGAAGACGACCCAATTTATAATTCCAGAGTTGGTTTTAATGCAGTAAAGTTTCTAATAAAGCACCCCATCTGGAATTTGGAGATAGATGAAGACAAAAATAAAGCTTATGAAGTTATTCTTCCAGAGCAGAACAAGATAAAGAAAGCCGAACAAAAGCTTGAAAGTGAAGTTAAAGCAAGGTTAAAAGAGTATGTTGATGATATCGCAGGAGTTTCAATATATGGCGATCACGCAAGTATTACACTGGGAGATGACAAAAAAGAGTTTAAAATCAGCGAGTTTTTAAATAGTGACTTTTGTCAGAAGAAAGGAATTTCGGGATTTTCAACGCTGCATAGTGATGGAAAGAGCGGAATGCACGGTTTTGTTGCCGAAGAAGGAGAGAAAAGAATAAGGCATTATGTTGTAACCGATGGTTCATATGAAATGACTTTGAATTGGCATGACAAAAATGGAAAAAAATGTACTATCAAAATCAAGATTGATAAAGATGGTGTAGATCTAACTGAACGTAATGGTGTTACTGAGGAACAATTAAAAGCAAACACAGATGTAAAAATAGGTGGCTTATTCCTATATCAAATACAATTCAAGGAGAAAGGACAAGAACAAGAGAAACAACAATCATCTGAAACTTTCATAGAAAGTGATATTAGTAAAGGTATTGGCGTTCAAGCTACTCAAGATCAAGAAGTTGAGTTTAAGCATGTAACGACTAGCACTACAAATTCTAATAACGCATCTGCTAAAAAGATTCCACCGTCACTTCCACCTAGAGCTAGTTCATTACCTAATAATCAGAAAAAAGATGAGTATCAGCCAATACGGATTAATAGTAGAAATAACTACAATTCTCCATATTCTGATGCTTCTTCAAGCAGTACTATTTTCACCAAGTCTGTAATCTACAATCAAGATAATACACAAGAGGATGAACGGTATGACAATCCTACATTTGCTACATTTGGACATGCTGTACCTGGAAGCCGAAAATCAGATGAAAGTGAGCAAATATCTAATAATCGGCAAAAAGGTGCAATTTTTGATCCTACAACTACTGAAAGCGCTGCACCAGTACAAGACGTTGCATTCAAAAAAGTTAAAGATGCATTTAAGTATGAAAACGCTAAAGAATCACGCAATACTGGAAATAAGCAACCACTAAATGATGTAGCTTCGATTCTTGCATGGAAAGCAAAAAATGAGTTATTACGTAGTGAAAGTGAGTATGATGAAGAATTTTCTGACTTCGAAGATGGTTGGAGCGATAACGAAGATGAGTATATAACGCTTTCAAATCCTCAATCAGATTATAAACAAGAAAAAGATTATCTTAGCACTAAGGAAAACGAAGAAAGAGGAAACGATAAACAAAAAGAAACCGAAGATAAATTACAAGAAAATGAATCGCTAGAATACAGCTTAACAGACATAAAAACAAACGATTCGGGCTATTCATCTCCAACTCACTCTAATCATGAAAAATCTCGAGTAAATTCTGGACAGTTAAAAGCGAGTCTAATGAATGTTGAACAAAGAGATGATACCCTACTTACGGAATTTACCAGTAAGTTGGATAAAGAAACTCAGAAATTCCTGCTAAAACCAGTAAATCAAAAGAAAATGAGTGGGCAAACAAAAGAACATTTATTAGCAGCTGGATTGCTAAAAGACAATGCAGCGGAGAAAGAAATAAACGACTCAGGTTACTCATCTCCAACTTACACTAGCCACTATAATTTTCAGGTCAATTCTGAGCAATTAGAGAAGAGATTAGAAACCATTGAACCAAAAGATACATTGGAAAAATTGAATAAAGGATTGAGAGAACCTTCACACCAGGCTACTAAAGATTTATTCTCAGAAAGTATGTTGAAAGAAATAAAAGAAGGTAAAAAATATGACCCTGTACGTAAGTTATTAGAAAGAAAAGTGGCAGAACAAGAAGCAGAACAAGAAAATGATAATACTAATCTGACTATAGACAAAAATAGCGAACTATATAAATTGCTAGAAAAAGATGCAGCACAACTGAAAGCTGGAATAGTAGAAGAGGAAAGAAAAGATACTTTAACAGAACGCAATGATAGTCCTGATCGCAATAGAATTGCATTAGCAAATAGAAATAGAATCTGGGCTAAACTTATTGCTGAAGAAAAACAAAAAAAGGACAATGGTATTAGTATAGGTTAAAGTAATTACTTAGCAAGCAATGGGTTTCATGTAATGGTAACCCTATTACAGAAGAGTATGAGCCACGTAAAAATAATACAAACATTCCTGCAAGACCTTGTATGTTGCACCCCCCTGCCCTGTTTTTCCACTCTTCTGATGCTAAATAATATTTAATTTCTTGTTCGCTGAGACGCTTAAATTTCACTATTGTAACTACAGTCCTAATATGCTGTTTAGATTGATCAGGAGTTAATAAACACACACTGGTGTATACTCTATGCCTTCTTCCTGATAACAAGCGAACGCATTTTTCTGCTTGCTCAACGTTTTCAGCTTTGAGCAGTATCCTTCTACCACAAGCAACAACTGTATCAACACCAAGCACAAAGTAATTTGGATTTGAACTTTGTGTTTTCTCAGCTTTACTTTTTGCCATACGGATTGAGTAATCTCTTGGAAGTTCCTTTTTTAAAGGAACTTCATCTATGTCTGCTGGCAAAATTAAACCTGGCTCAATATTTATTTGTTTTAGTAAAGCTATACGCCTTTTCGATGATGAAGCAAGAATAAGATTATTTAGAGATCGTTCTGTCACTTGTACCTTTAAGCCTTCTAATTATCCTACCCTTTTTTGCATTCCTATCATAAACACTCATCTCAACCAACACCCTATCGCCTATAATTATGCGTATTTTACTTCTTCTCACTTTCCCTGATACATGACAGATAATCTCATGTTCATTGTCCAGCTTCACTCTAAATTCTGCTGCAGGTAGTAAAGCAGTTACTGCCCCTTCCACTTCAAAAATTGTTTTTGATTTGTCTTCTTTTATCATTGTCGTATTATAATTTAATAATCTTTTTCAGTCTACTATAGATTTTAAATTATTATCAATACAGGAGATTTTTATACTCTACTTGAGTATTGCTCTTGCAACTTAACTCCAATCATCTCCTTAACAATGCAAGAGGAAAGCGAGCTACCTACGCTTCTACTCTCTACTACCTTCTCAATAGAAGTTATGTTAGAAGATAAATCATTATCACAATTTTCCTCATCGCTATCAAGTCCACTATCAAAACTTGAAGATCTGGATAACTCTGTCTTCTTTTGTGAGGCACTATCGGGCTCACTAAAAACGTTTCCTGCTAGAGTATAAAATTGATGATTGAAGCTTCTTTGTTCAATAGAACTCATGTTAGAAGATAAACCATTATAACTACCATATCCGCCATCAGAGCTTGAAGATCTGAGTAACGTCATCTTTTCTTCCAGTGGAACACAAGACTCATTATTAGTCTCATTAAAAATATTTCTTGTTGGAGTATAAAATTGATTATTGAGGCTTCTTTGTTCATCAGCATGAATTTTTTCTCCCAGTCCATCAGCTATTTCTACAACTTTATCATCCCATTCATTCTCACACTCTAGCTTGCTTCTTAACTCTTCAACTTCCCATGCTAGTTTGCATATCCCTTGTTCATAAGATTCCAATTGTGCTTTATACTCATCTTTCAACTCTTGCACTTGAAGTTTTAAATTGCTTATATACTGCTCCTTTTCCTTCATTATGTGTGCTGCTTCTTTTAATTTGTCTTCTAACTCCTTCTTTTCTGTATTAACACCTTTTAGCTTACCCTCTAGCTTTCCTTTTGCTTCACATACATTTTTAAGTTCTTGTGCTTTCTCTTGTAACTCTGCTAACACACTTGCTAACTTTTCATCTTTTTGTGCCAGTTCAGTTTGCAATTCCGTGTTTTTTCGCTCTTCTTTTCCAAAACTGTTTTGTAAATCAGTTATTTGTTGTGAAGCAATTTCTGGTTGAGTTTCAGTGTGCTGTAAATTGGCTTCCAATGCATTGCTATTAATAGAAGGAGAAGAAGGAAGGCTATTATCAGCATCAACTTTATGATCTAACTTCCCCTCTGGTTCCTTACCTTGATAAGCCACCATAGATTCATTGTAAAGATTAATAGGAGTAGCCCTATTCTCTTCTAGTGATTCCATTACAGCATCATATAAGGAGAGACCTTGAATATATAACTCATCGTTTTGCTTTATTAATTCTAGAATCTCCTTCGATGAAACAAAATCTTCACCATTAAATTTTAGTATTTCAGTTATGCCATCTCTACTCACATTCATAATCATGGTACACATTCCTGATCCATCTTTTGCAGGCCAAGTGCTTGTCATTTCATAATATGCACCTTCTTTAAATTCATAATATCTTTTCTTATCTTTTTTACGAGCGTGTATTTCATGTTTTTTATTGCAATAGATATTCAGTTCTTTAATATCTTTCTCTTGCTGTAAAACGTCACTAATCTTTGTTGGCTCACTATTGTCGTAATGAGTAAGGTTAATATTCAAAACTCTATTATTATTGTCAATTTCTTCACAGTAAACTTGAAAGTCCTCTTTTCATTTTCCAAAATACCTACTTGCAACTTCTTTTCCTTCCTTTACTAACTCTATGTATTTACCTATATTTTTCTCAAAGTCCTCATTAACAGGCTTTTCTCTTTCTTTTACTGCTTGATCCACGTACATTCGCTTAAAATCATTATCACCTATTAGATCATTAAAACGCCAATTATCATAAGCTTTTTGTATATCAGCAAAGTCCATCTTTTCTCTCAAAAGCGCTAATAAGCTTATCTTATCTCTCAAATTTTCTAACTCACAATCGAGAAAATCATCGAAACTGCATAACTTTTTATACAGTTCCCTATCTTCTATAATTGAGCGAAGAAATTTCATTATAGTAAGGTTCTTAATGGAAGGCTCATTTTTTTCTGCATCATTAATATAGCTTTTGAGAAATTGAAATATACCAAGCCCATCACTATCTTGGACAAACTTCTCTCTATCATTAACACAATTGTTGCCCTGTGATGAACATAATCTATTATGCAATTTTTGCAAGTCATGTATTGACTTAACTACATATTCTGCAACTGACAATTCTCTCAGCTGATCACTTGTTTTTTCCGCTCTTACTGCTTTGTCTCCCTTAGTCAAACCTGCAATCATAATACGCCTCCTTTAACTATGTTTATATTATAACAATCAACATGTATTTAAGAAAAATCACACTGCTCACTGTACGTTTACGCTGCTACTTTGCATAATAGATTGCTTGAAGTCACACAAGTATCGTTTTTTATTAGATAAAAGTTAACAAGACGTTTTCATAGATTTTTAAGCTTAATAACATCCTCTCTATTGGGACTAGTTGAAATTAGATGAATTGGTACACCTATTAATTCTTCTATTTTTCTCACATATTTCATCAAATTTGCAGGTAATTCCTTAACTGACCTTTTGCCTTGAGTTTTCTCTTTCCAACCAGGAAATTCTTCATATATTGGCTCTAATTCTTTTTGTATTGAATGTGATGCGGGTAAATAATCATACATTTTTCCGCCATACTTATAACCAGTGCCTATTTTAATAGTATCAAAAGAATCAAGAATATCTAATTTGGTTAATACAATGCTTGAAACTCCAGAGAGTTGTACGGCCTGGCGCACTAAAACTGCGTCAAACCATCCGCAGCGCCTTCTTCTATTGCTTACTGTTCCAAGTTCCTTACCTATAGAAAATAAGCTGTCTCCAATCTCGTTATTTTGTTCAGTAGGAAATGGACCATTACCCACTCTTGTTGTATACGCTTTTGCTACACCAATAATGTGAGCATTGTAGGATAATCCTGAGCCTGTTATCGCTTGCGATGCTACGGTATTACTTGAAGTAACAAAAGGGTAAGTTCCGTGGTCGATATCTAAAAATGCGCCTTGAGCGCCTTCAAATATTATTTTCTTACCTTCTTTCATAAAATCATTTAGTATCTTCCACACAGGTTTTTTATATAAAAGAATTTTTTCTGAAATCTCTTGAATTTCCTTTAATATTTCTTCTTTTTTAACTACCTGGTAGTTAAGTCCTTTTCTGATAGCATTATGGTAACTCAGGAGAGCATCCACTCTTTGATTGAGCTCATCTGTGTTTTCTAAGTCACAAAGGCGTATAGCTCTCCTGCCAACTTTATCTTCATAACATGGCCCTATCCCTTTGTTTGTTGTACCAATTTTGTGATTTCCGTTTAAATCTTCAAATAGCTTTTCCTTGTCCTTATGTACGCTAAGTATTAATGGACAGCTCTCGGATACCATCAAGTTGTTATAGTTTACGTCCACTCCTTTAACTTTCAATGACTCTATTTCTGAGACTAGAGCATGTGAATCAAGAGCAACACCGTTTCCTATAATAGATATTTTGTCCGCTCTCAAAACAGCAGAGGGCAGTAAATTTAATTTATAAACCTCATCATCTATTACTATAGTGTGCCCTGCATTATTTCCTCCCTGAAATCTCACAACTACATCTGCATTCTCAGAAAGATAATCTACTATTTTACCCTTGCCTTCGTCACCCCATTGCAGACCAACAATTACAATATTATTCATCACTATTTTCTAGATTAATACGTAAATATTAATGCAGCATGCTACAAATGAAAAGAGAAATCTACGCCTTTCCTATATCCCTAAAATAAAGAAATAGACTATCGACTTTTTTATATATTATAAAATTATTCATCATTATATGGTACAACTTACAGCATATTTATAGTAAGGTGTTAATTATGAAAGAGGCAAAGAAGAGTCCGGTAGTTAGATTAAAGGCCACAGCTAAAGAATTCAATTTTAGTAAATTAAGAGCAGATCAAGATAATAAATTAGCGAATTCCGGTGAAACAATGTTCTTAGATTTTCAAAGAATGAATTTTATTATTAATGAAAAAGAAATAGATAAAAATTTTATTATTGCATTTAAGGAAGGAGCTAAAGATTATAAAAATGAGATTTTTAACCGTGATAATTTTGATAACCTCTCTGAAGAAGGTAAAGCTTTTATGGAACCAGTACTTAAGGAGCTTGATCAAGATAGACTATCTGAAGTTTGGGAAAATCATTGTAATAGCCCTACAGTTGCTGATGAAAAAAAAATTGATGAATATAGAAAGGAATTTGAGAGATTTTATAACGCAGGGAGAAGCTCTTATCATCTATTCTCCAAAAAAGATTACCGTTCATTAGCAAAGGAAATTTTTAAGGAAATGTTTAGATACGCTGAAGCAGAAATCCCAAGTGATGCTATTTTAGAAGAGTTAGTCACCAATTGTAATCAAGCAGGGTATGGGGCTGGTATATTTAATGAATCTCATGCCGCACTCAGTAGTTGTAATTTAACTCCACACAGTCCTAAAAAAGTGCTAAACATTTACTGCACTGACCACAACCGCATAAAAGTGACGTCTGATATGGCAATACCTATAACCACGATTGACAATCCGGAAGAGAAAATATGTGACCTATCCAGCTCATTAGAATTTACACTTGAGTCTCAAGATAGCAAAGATAGTATAACATATAAAGAAGGTAAATTGTCACTTACTATTCCTGAAGAGTTGAAAAACTATAAAGATAATGGCAAGAGTTTGTTTGACATTATTAAAGAATATTTTCAGAAATTCTGTGCAGAATTAGGATTTAAACATGAGACAAAAATACAAATAGAGCATGACTTAGGTACTCAAATCAAAGTAAGTAACTATTTAGATGGTACGATATCAACTACAGGATCAGATGCAAATGAAAGATTTATCAATCTTTTAAGCGAAAATCTCAGAGATAGATTGTTCAAATCAGGTTCTGCTATAGAAGATGTTGATGATTTTATTGAAATTAAAGTATCTACCGTTATAGGTCTATTGAGTAATTATGCTAAATTGGAAGATAATAAAGAAAACAGAGAGTTATTAATAAAGGAAGTAGCAGATAATTTAGGTCTTCCTTCTCAAGGCTATAGGTTCCACGATAAGCCCGATCTTTTTGCACTAAAATTGTTACCTTCTTTAGTAAAAGGTGCGGTCAATTATAATCAAGTCCAGTGTGTTGTAAATATTTTTACCAATTTAATTATTGAAGGGAAAAGAGAAATATACGAAAAAAAAGGTGCGATTAATGCAATTGATGCAATCCATAAGAAAGTAGATAAGGCAATTGTTGAACAAGAAAAAAAAGCAACCAATAAACAAGATATGGAAAATGGTAAATGGACAGATAGAATCAAAAAACAGAAATTATCTGTGGAATCACATGGGCATTTGCATTAAAGATACTGTGTACAGAGGCGTAGTATGCTCAATTTTCGCCTTTCATTTAAAGCACTCAAATTGACCAAACACACTCAATCCAAAGCGTTTGTAGATTCGATATCTTGAGTAACTTGACGCAGAGAGAATTGTATACCTTAGTCAACTTTTCTAGCGGTATCCATAAGGTAAATCATTATTTGAGTGTTACACCCAAGCCCTCTTTATTTTCCTCTGTTATCAAGCTAAAAATACCATTTGGTTTCATTATGTATACGAAACTATTATGCTTGCAAGAAAAAAAAAACCCTAAAAAACTGGAAAAGAGAATAGGAATTTGACATAAGCTATTCCCAAATTTTCAACATTCATATGGTTATAAGCAGTACAGCTATTAATCATCCATTATTGATATACCTGAATTATTCTCAGTAAATAAATCAAGTATAATGTTAGGTACTCTACCATCAACTATGTGAACAACCCCTGCACATTCTTCTACCATTTTAGTATATGACATAAGCCTTTCAACAAATTTTTCTCCTTTAATTTTTCCACAATCAATCGATTCTTTTAAATTTTTAATCAAGACTCTTCCATTGCCAACTTTGTTTATTTCTTCATCTGTATCACTCAAGATTATCATTTTAGATGCGTAAACTGCAAGTGCAATTGCACTTGCAGTGCTATCAGTATCAATATGATATGTTTCTCCATTTTTTCCATAACCGATAGGTGCAATAACTGGTATAGAATCTGATTCTTCAATAAAGAATAATATATCAGGATTGATTTCAGTTGGTCTACCGATAAATCCCATGTCTAGTATTTTTTCAATATTATTTAATCTATTTTCCCTAAGCGTAGTGCTTATCTTTTCAGCTTTTATGAGGTTGCCATCTTTTCCACATAGTCCAATAGCTGAACCACCAGCAGAATTTATATGCTGAACAATTTTTTTATTAATTGAACCACACAGTGCCATTTCAATGATTTTCATAGTGCTTTTGTCTGTAAGTCTGACACCATTTATAAACTTATCATTCATACCTAGCATTTTTAACACTAAGTTAATTTCATATTCTCCGTCATGAACTACCACCGGATTTATACCAAGCTGTTTCAACAGAACAACATTATGCGCAAAAGCACTAAGCAGCGTTTCATCTGAGATTATTACACTGCTGCATTTGATGATAAAAGTTTCGCCTACAAATTTAGGTATGTTAGACAGAACTTCAAATAATATTTCTGTTTTTTCCTTCAATGGCATCTTACCATTTAAAGATTCATCACTTTTCATTTTTTTATCTTGTAAATTTGAAAAACTCATCTCTTACCTTGGTGATTTTATGCTTAACACGAATGCTTATTTGATGAATTGATACATGTTCATTATTAACCCACTTTTGAGTATTTTCTAGAATAGCATCTAGACTTTCCTGATTCACTTTATCTATTTTTGTTAGCACAATATTAAAGTTAATATTATTACATATTAACCAATAAACAAAGTCTTTGTCTATTTCTTTTAATCCTACCTTGCTATCTATAAGCACAAACACTCTTTTTAGATTTCTCCTGTGAATTAGATAGTACTCAATTAGGTTTAAGTATTGTACTGCTTCTTCCTTGCTTGCACAAGAATAGCCATAACCCGGTAGGTCGACAATCCTAAACTTATCATTGTACATAGAGTAAAAATTTATTTGTCTAGTGCATCCAGGTTTAGAAGAAACTCTTGCAGCTTTTTTGCTGTTTATCAGCAAGTTGATTAAACTTGATTTTCCTACGTTTGATCTACCAGCAAATGCAATCTCTGGAGCCGACTCATCTGGTAATGATTTTTTGTCTGAAGCTCCAAATATGAAGCTGCAGATTGATGTTATCTGTTTTGCCATTATACTTAGGTAGAAATATTCGAGACAATTATAGTGTTATTGCTTGATATAAGAAATTTTTTATTTCAGTATATATTACTTACTTAAACAGCTGAAAACTAGACCTGTACTGTATGGATATAGAGAATAATTTACAAGACTTAAAAAAAAAGTTTTCTGATGTAGAGAGAAATCTGGAAAACCCTACCAATTTGAGTCAAAAAGAATTCGTTAGTTTTTCAAAGGAATACTCTGAACTCAGACCAATTATCGAGATAATCGATGAATATAATATATTAAAAGAGGAAATTTCGGATTTAGAAGAAATCATGAAAGATGAGAACAGCGATGGTGATATAAAAGAGTTAGCAAAAGAAGAACTTCTTGAGAAGCAAAAGATACTATTACCGAAAGTAAAAGCAAAACTAAAGTTGGCATTATTACCCAAAGATGAAGATGACTCAAGAAATGCAATATTAGAAATTAGGGCAGGCACAGGCGGAGAAGAAGCAGCATTATTTGCAGCGATGTTATTTCGTATGTATCAAAAATATGCAGAAAGAAGAAATTGGAAGTTTGAGCCAATAAGTATTTCTAATACAGGTATAGGTGGCTATAAGGAGGCTTCTGCACTCATTAATGGAACAGAAGTTTTTGCAAGACTGAAATTTGAGTCAGGGGTGCACAGAGTACAAAGAGTGCCAGAAACTGAATCCTCAGGAAGATTGCACACTTCCGCAGCTACTGTTGCAATATTACCTGAAGTAGAAGAGGTTGACTTTGAAATAGAAGAAAAAGATTTACGCATAGATGTTTATAGATCCAGTGGTCCTGGAGGGCAATCAGTGAATACAACTGACAGCGCAGTAAGGGTCACCCACTTGCCAACAGGGATAGTTGTAATACAGCAAGATGAAAAATCGCAGCACAAAAATAAGGCTAAAGCGCTCAAAGTATTGAGAGCAAGGCTATACGAAATTGAAAGACAAAAAAAAGAAATGGAAAGGTCAACAATGAGGAAAAGCCAAATTGGTTCTGGAGATCGCTCTGAACGTATAAGAACTTATAACTTTCCACAATCAAGAATAACAGATCATAGAATTAATCTCACTTCACATCGACTAGAACAGATTATAAAAGAAGGTGAACTAGATGAATTTATTGAGGCATTGATTTCACGAAATGAAGCAGAAAGGTTGACTGGAGGGGGTAATGTTACTTTTTGATGGAAATTTGAAACAAAGCATAGGTATCAGGTTAAAAAGAAGTAAAGTTAGTTGTTCATAAGGTTGACAATTATTTAAATTTATGCTATAATTAGCAGCTCTATAACTTACAGAAACCATGGAAGTTGACTTTAATCAATATGTTAATAGTAACACCTTAGAGTTAAATAATCTATATGTATATATGGAAAAGCTAGTAAACTTTTTACAGAAAAAGCAAAATATTACAAGCTTGACTTTATCTAATTGTTATATTGATGCTCAGTGCGGAGAAGTTTTAAATGAAGCATTAGAGAATATTAATCTTCCAAATATTACTGAGTGTAAATTAACTTCTAGCATTATTGGCGCAGAAGGCTCAATAGCAATCACTAAATGTTAAAGAATGGTAACTTTCCAAATCTTATTAAACTTGATTTAATTTCTAATGATATTGATGTTGAAAGTGGAATAATATTAATGAGTGCGCTAAGGGGTGGTAGTTTTTCAAATATTAAAGAATTTAATTTACTTTATGACAACGTCTGCAACGAAGGCATAGCAGCATTACGTGAATCATAGAACAACAATATGCTTCCAAATCTTATTAAGTTTAGTTTTCCCTTTAGTATTACTAATGATAACAAAGATATGGAAATGTCAAGCGAATACCTATTCGGTTAATAGCATCATATAGAAAAAGGCAAGTTACATTTATTTGTTGCTGCTCATAGAACATCCAAATTCAACTATAGACCTGCTAAAAGGTGTAGGAAATCTTACTGCTATTGACATTATTGCGAAAATTCCATCAATTGATAACTTCCTATTCTGTGTAAAAAAATAAGAAAGGAGAGGAAAAAAGGATTAGTTTCTTTTATGATTATCCAAGAAGTCTAGTCTAAATTCAAGTTTTGTGAATAGGCTAGCGCTTAAATTTTTGATCAAAAAGGGACAAGTTTAGTAAAAAATAATGATATTATAAGTGGAACATAAAATAGTCCCACTGCAGTACTAATTAGGAGCAATAAAGTAGCTTTATCTGGTTGGTAATTTAAAATATTAGCAAGTATTATACTGGATCCAGAAATCGGAATAATAGCCAGTAACATCAGTGCTTTATAGATGCTTTCATCGTATATACCTGTAACATGCTTGTCTAGCAAGACAATTCCCAAAACAAATGATGGCCAGAATATGTACTTTGCTACAATAGTGGTCAAGGCAAGCTTCCAATCTACTTTAAAATTTGTAATTTGTGCAATACTTACTCCAAGCAGCACCATTCCTAATGTGATAAATGTACTTCTGATATTTATCATAACATCTGTCAAAAAAGTGGGTATTTGTATATCATATATACTTAAAAAGAAACCTAGAATCATTGCATATAATGAGGGAAGTTTGAATAACTTTAATACGCATTCTTTTGCAGTATAGATACCATTTGCAGCTATATAAAATCCCAAACTATTTTCAAATAGTGCCATTCCTATGTAACAGACAACATACACAGACACTGAATCTTCATCAAATAAAGCCATGGCAATCGGTAGACCAAAATAACCCATACTTGTGCTGCCCGAGCTAAACGCTAATATGTTTCTCGTGTTGTCCTTAAATAAAAAAGAAGAAAGATAATACACTGATAAGGACATAGTACTACCTATAAACCATATCAAAATCGGCAGAGAAATTACTTTTAAATTAACTTCTGTATGAGATACTCCGTATAAAATCACTATTGGATTAGCTATATAAAAGAGTATTTGAGATATAGTATTTCTATCAATTTTAAGATATCTTCCTGCTAAGTAACCAATAAGTATTGTAATGTAAATAGGTAATATTTTGAGGAAAAGAGTAAAGAACATACTAGCCTATTGTGATATCTTTGCTGATAAAGTGATATTAGATTTTAAGGTATTGTAAAAGTAAGTAAAATTTATTTTCCAATTAATCAAGTTCATAGTTAGTTAAAAAAAGATTCACTGAGTGCCAAAATTTGTTCTTATATAGGACTTAATAATGATATTTTTATGATTAAATTATGTTAAGTTTGTATAAAGCTCCTTGTATATTTTTATAAACCACTTGTAGTAATTTAGGTAGATTGTTGAAAAAACACTCATCTTGAATGGTTCTCAGGAATTCTTGCCTTAATCATTAAAATCGCACTATTACTTTCCATAATTTTTTTAAAGCCAACTTTTTCGTAAACACGGATTGCACAAACATTTGCTATACCTGGGTCGACAAAGGCATTCTCATAAACTTTAAAGACAAATTTGTTTAAAAATATATTCAAAGCTTGTGAACCAACTCCTTTACCTACATAATTCAGCTCTCCGATATACCAGTCTATAGCAGCACAACTTTCTGGAAGTTCTAAAGTGTTATAGACCTGTTCAGGTGGGAAATCATGTTTGTTGTAATATTGAATATAACCAATATCAACTCCATCACAATTAATAATGAATGCGTGCATTGGTTTTTCAATAATTTGTGTCTTAGATTTCAAACGTTTGAATCCTTTAACGTAGTTGCTATATTTTTTCTCAATTAACTCTGGTGTCCAATTTATATCCGCATCCCACCACTTCTTTATATGGTGTGTTTCTACCCATTTTAATAATAGTGAAAAATGTTCTTCTTTCAACGCTTTAAATGTGATATTTTTATTCATTAATTAAAGATTTTAAGTGTTACTACCGTTTTTATTAATTCTATCTCTAATTGCTAAGTTCATTGAAATTGATATTTCTGTACCTAGTTTTCCTGATATAGTACGCTATTTTAACGTACCGGAAGGCACAATTCAATTAACTATTGCTTATAATTTTTTAGGCGTTTGCATAGGAGGGTTATTTTTTGGTCCATTGTCTGAATGCTATGGCAGAAGAAGGATGATGATCATAGGCAACACTTTGCTACTCATCGGTGCTGTTGGCTGTGTTTTTGCGCTGTCAGTTTCTTGGCTTTTAATCTCTCGCTTTATTCAAGGCATTGGTGTTAGCACATCTGTAGTTGTGTTTGCAATTATTGCAGACAGCTATAAAGGCAACGAAGCAGTAAAATTTATTGGAATCATGAATTCTATTCTCACAGTTCTCATAGCAATTGCACCAGTATTAGGCAGTTTCATCAACAAAATTGTTGGGTGGCGTGGCAACTATGCAACTGTTGCAATACTTTGTTTCATCTCTTGGGTTTTGCTGCTTTTTCTGTTACCAGAAACAAAAAAGGACCGTGATATTTTTAGTCTAAAAAAAATGATGAAAGACTATAAAAAATTATTATCAAGTTCAAAATTTATGGTGTTGTCTTTGGCACAGAGCCTTTTTTCTGCGGCTTATATGTCATTCATTACTTGTGGACCTTTTTTGTATATGGAAACTTTTGGTTTATCCAGCACTATTTATGCGCTACATCAAGGTGCAATGGTTGGGTCTTTCTCACTAATTAGCCTGTTTTCCAGTAAGATCTTAAAGAAACTTGGAGCAATTTGGTGTGTAATTTCCGGTACAGGCGTAATTGCTATTGGATCCCTATCACTTTTAATATTCAGTATAATCATGCCCAGTGCTTACTACTTAGTAACGCTGTCTATGGCTATTTTTTGTATTGGCTGTGGAATTTGTCAAGCAGTCATTTTCAATGCATCATTAAATATTTTCCCTGAAATGAAAGGCACAACTTCTTCTGCAATTTCATTTATTAGAGCTTCTATCATGGCTATTTTTATCGGCTTAACAAGCTACGTTTACGATGGTCAAGCAACCAGTGTAGCTATTCTTGTTTTTTTTGCAGTAGTTCTAATTTACTGTCTATTTATTGTTTTCAAGATCTGGAAAAATCTATAATCACCATATAGATCCTTCTCATTTCTAGTTATTGCGGTAATATGTATTGCAATTTTGCCGGCTGCTCTAAATGTATCTCTTCCACATCACCTAGTCTATATTAGTTAACAAATATGAGCTTGCTCATGCGTCTAAAATTTGAGAGCCAACTTTCAACAATCCAATCAAATTCTAACTTTCTTTAAAATACTGTTTCTTGCTGTTTTTATACCCTAAAAAATTTAGCTTACTTTTGCGCTAGTTCGTTCAAATATCATTAGTACGATTTACTTTTTTTTGGGATGTAGAGATTTTCTAGGGATTGTCTTCTTGAGTTCTATAGTATTTTGTTCAACATTGAAACGAGAGTCCCGTTTCAAGCATTGAAGTGACGAATCAAGAGCTGCTTTTATCCCATCCCTATCAACTATTTGAGTAGTTGACAATGGAATCCAGTTATTTTCGTTTATACTAATCAATACATCAAATTCTATGCTATTATTGTATTGTTTGACGTTGCTGGCTCTAATCTTATCATTCCCAAACCCAAACGTTATAGAATTATTCTCATCATAATTGACGCTTGCAGAATCAGGTAAAACCGCAAAATCCGCGTTGTTTACAAATCGAGAAAATGCATTTTTGATTTCGTTAAATGTACCGTAATGGTCTATATGGTCGTCATTAATACTTGTTACAACAGCAATATTTGCAGGAATTTTTAACATAGTTCCATCAGACTCATCAGCCTCGATTAAAAAAATGTCACTCTTGCCAAGTTTTGAATTACTCTGATAGGAGTTTAATACTCCTCCCACAATTACAGTAGCATCAGTACCAGAATGATCAAAAATGGAAGCAATCATAGCTGTTGTTGTTGTCTTGCCACTTGAACCAGAAACCGCTATCAAATATTTACCTTTCATAATTTTAGCCAGCATGTCTGACCTATGCAAAACTGTTTTATTGTTATTTCTTGCTGCAACTAGCTCCACATTATCAGGTTTTATTGCGGAAGAATGTACAACTATTTGAGCTTGTCTAATACTACTTGCATCGTGACCAATATAGACCTCTATACCTAATTTTTGTAACCTATCTATATTGTCGTTTGATCGCCTATCACTGCCTTGAATTTTATAACTGGAATTATGAAGAATTTCAGCAATTGCGCTCATTCCAATTCCACCTATACCGATTATATGTATTACTTCTTTTTTAGGGTTCTGTCGCATTTGTAGGGAAGTAGAAAGAAGAATGATATAATTGTCTAAAAAAAAAGCAAAGATGTTTCGTATCAATCAAAAATTGTTGCCATATTTCAAAGGATTTAGCTTTTCAGCGGATGTTATCTGTATACATGAAATGTCGATTCTCTTTGAGCTATCGAGATTTGGAAGAAATGATGAGTATAAGGGGAGCAAAATGCTACGTTACAAAGGTGGGTTATCACCACTGATAGATGAGGCAGTAAGGAAAAGAAAGAATCAGGTTGGTAGTAGTTGGAGAGACTTACATTAAATTAAACGGTAAATGGGTTTATTTATATACTGTAGACTTGTGTGTTAGTAGAGACAAGTCTGCAGCACTTTCATTCTTTCGTAAAGCCTTCAGGAGTAACTATCTTCCTGAGAAAATTGTAATTGATAAAAGCGGCAGTAATACTGCTGCTCTTGATGATTTGAATGCAGAAATTTCTGAAGATTACAGTTCTTCAAATAAAATATCTAAATAATATTGTTGATAGATTTATCAAAAAACTAATAAAGCCAATGCTTGGGTTTAAAAGCTTCCATTCCGCAAAAGACCTGCTGCGAATCAAGCGATAAAAAGAAGGAAAGGAGGGTGACTAAAATGAAGGTTAACTAAAAGGCGTGCTACAATACCAGCAATAATCTCAGGTTGTATTTTTTCTGAAAATTGCGGTAAACATGGGACATAATCTTTTACCTCACGGATCTTATTTTCTACTCTCATTCTAAATGATGCTAATCTTCTATTATGCTCTTTCTGCTCTGGAGTTAATGGCTTTTTACGATACTTTTTATATGGAATTATAACATTGCTTTGCAATTTTTGCCAACTTTGATATCAAGAATCGGCATGTTTTATGCTATCAAGTGGTTTCTTGTTTCCTTATGCGAAAATCACTACACGATATGGCTTTGACACTGATAACATTCTTCCTCCTTCTTCGATTCAGTTTTCATAGTGTTGGTTCTTTTTTTTCCTGAATATGATTTCTTCCGTTTTTTACTATCTTCTGGTCTCTGTATTTGCTTCTAAGAAACTTCCCATTAGTTATTCCTGTTGAACTAAGATATAACCGAATTCCTGTGCCTTTTTGATTAAATTTTTTACAACTTTCTCTTTGTAACGTGTTTCATAATAATCTATTCCTCTTTCTACATATTCTTGTCCATACTTCAACATACTATAAAAGATACATGCTAATTTCCTTGCCGTAGCAGTAATCGCTTTTGGTGCACCTAGTCGTTTTTTTAACCTTCTACAATATGCACCTATTCCGCTATTGCTTCTTGATACACAGTGAGCAGCCATTCGAAATGCATTCGCGGCACGATTAATGACTTTACGTGTTCTTGTGCTAAACACTTTTTCCCCTGTAATTTTATTAGCAGGGCTTAGCCCCAACCACGAAGTAAAATGCTTTTCTGATCGCCATTTATTATAGTTAATACCAACTTCCGAAATGATAGTTTGTACAGTTAGTATATCCAATCCAGGAATTTTGGTAAAATCTATATCAGTTACTCGATATAATTCTTCATGCAAAGCAAAGTTTGGTTTACTTTTTCTGTGCTTATTTTTCTCTTCACCTAACTTTTTACTCTCATCAGACTTTGTCTCAAATGTTTTATAATATTCTTAAATGCTCCTGTCACATTCTGCTACTTTTTCCTGATAAATATTATATAGCTCAAATTCTTGCTTTAATGTAAATAGGTGTTCTTTTCTATAGTTTCCTGCTAATGCTTTTGCAATAACAGATTTATCACTTTTTATTCGTCCATCTCTTAGTTCAGCCAATTTTTCAGGATTATTCTCACCATCTATTATTGCTTTAATAATTTGCATTCCAGTTACACCAGTTGTATCGCTTATAACTTTATGTAGTTGAATATTCATTTGTGTTAGCGCTTTTTGCATACGCAAAGTATGTGTAGAAGCATTTTCAATTAAATTTTTACGTTGCCGAACATAACTACGCAATACACACATTTGATCATCTGGCCTAAATGACCCTTGGAGTAACCCGTAACTGTGTAGTTGTTGAATCCATTTGCACATCTGATTTTCTCCCAGGTACATTTTTAACATGTTTTGCGTTTACCAGTTTTACTTCAAATCCGTGTGATTCAAGTACTTGAAACAAAGGAATCCAGTACACTCCTGTTGACTCCATGGCTACTGTATTAACTTTACATTTTTTCAACCATTTTGCTATGTTGTAGAGATCTTACGTAAAGCAGCTAAATTTTTGTATACGTTGTTCATCGCTTCCTTCGGGTACACATACATAATGTACAGCCGAGCCAACATCGATTCCTGCTGCATTAGATCTCTAATTTACTTTTGAACTTTGCCATTTTTAATCTCCATTATATAATAATCCATAATTGAGAAGTGCTTAAGCTTGGGACGGTTGAGTTATACATTCTTCTAATCGAGTTAGCCCAAAAGGCTCAATCAGTGGTTCGACCGTTCCTCCAAAGCCACGCTGTCCTACGGGCACTTAAGGCACCATTGCACAGTTCGGCTATAACTGCAAAAAGCTCTTCTCTACAAAATTATACATAAAATTTGCTATACACTCAGCTAGGAAGTTTCTTTTTGGTTTGACAGGTTTTATCTGTCCGGCGCTGTTCTGTAACATCAGCCAGAATCTTTAGTATTTTTTCTGATGTCATACTTCTATCTTTTATTATAGTCACTTTTTTGGCGAGTAATGGCTCTATTCTCTTAAGTAACCTACATACATTTGCGTTGTGTACATTGAATAGGCATCCTAAAAATCTATGCGTTATGTAAGTGCGATAGTACAAAATTACGCAAAACAACTTATCTTCCAGAGTTGGTAGTTTTGATCTTCTACCATGACACTTTTTCTGTTTTTCAAGTTTTTCCCATTCAGACCTCACTTTTTCCACCACCTTTTCGAACTCCTCTATAGTTAAACCTGTTATATTACGAAAGTTTCTTGGGTGTTTTTTCATATTATAGTAACTAAAGCTCATTTTTTTCCTTACTTGATCTGCTTATTCTTCTTCTACCTCTCTCACATCATTTTTTCAATCACCTTTTGCAGCAGGTCTTTAGAAGAAACAGATGTACAAGCTTATGCTGCTTCTACTCCAGAATCTACAGAGACAGAAAGTTCTTTTTTTAGTAACTTGTTTAGTATACTTATGAAGCCTTTTTCTTTAATAGGGTCATTTTTTGGTAATTTCTTTTCATGGTTGTTTGGATCTGATGAACCATCAACTGAATCTGATCAAATAATTGCACCAAGTAACTCAGGAGGAGAGGAGCTAACAAACTATCAAGAGGGTGATAATAATATTATATAATAGATTTCTTGCATAACTGGAATGCAAAGAAAAATCAGTTTCAAGTGGCCCGGGAGTGTTAAATAAACTGTGTCAAACCGAGAAGTATGGAGGTTTGACAATGAGTCAAGCAAACACAACTACCGGTTTGGTAGACTATAAAGAATTAGAAACAAATATCTTATCATCTATACGAGAAGGAAGATACCGTCTTGTCAGTCAACAAGAAAATTATAGAAATTGAATCTTAAGCTGTATTACGAAATCAAAAAATACTTTCTATCAACATATACACTAACCAACTACATTAAATAAATTTGTGTAAAATGCTATTTTACATAAGATAGAAAGTACGCATTTTTTGATTTTAAAGTACTAAATTCTCCTCCAACCGCTTTGCCCTGTAATTCTTGATATGGTCAGGATTAAAAGCACTTTTGGATTTTAGAACACCGAAAATGATATGGAGTAGCTTACGCATTGCAGCACCAACGATAGCCATATTATGCTTACCCTTTTCCTTTAATCTCTGGCAAAAACTAATAATGATAGGATTGTGATTCTTAGCTACTATAGCAGGAAAGAAAAGTGCTTTACGTAATGTTTGTGAACCGGATTTACTTAATCTGGGTTTGGCATATACAGAGGAACCTGACGTCATATTTCGTGGTATAACTCCTGTATATGCTGCCAATTGCCTGGCATCTCTAAAAACCTCTATGTCAGGAACTTCAGCTAAAATAGCTATTGCTGATTCTTCTCCTATTCCTGGAATAGTCAATAGAAGTTGAAAATTTTCCAACAATTCTTTATGTTGATTTAATAGTTCACGTACGGAGTTTTTTATTGTTTCTATTTTTTGAGCTATATTCATTGCAAGGTCTTCCCAAGCACTTGCAACTTCTTTAAGCAGTCTCTCTTTTTTTTCTAAGTGGTTATTTACTAATGTTAACTCATCTTTTAACGCAACTGAGCAACGATAAAGATGTTTTAATTTTTTCATTTCAGGAGAAGGTGGTGTCCAACTAGAAGGTTCCTGTCTTTGGCAATAATCAGCAATAACTTCTGCATCGGTCTGATCATTCTTTTGTCGTATCAGCTTACTCCTTGCATAAGATTTTATGCAATAAGGATTTACAACACTAACAGAATGTCCAGCGTTGTGCAGAAACTCAGCCAAAGCTTCGCTATAACAACCAGTAGCCTCCATGCAGGCTTTTACTTCTTCTACATTATGTTTTTGTAGAAAGCTAAGTAAACCTTGAAACCCAGAATCCTCGTTTTTAAAACTCCTTTTTCTAGTTTCACATCTTCCTTTTTTGCTTATGAACGAGAGAAAAACATCAAAGCGATCTTTCGATACATCTATACCTAAAAAGTTGTTGATCATATATAACCCCATGCGTTACCATTAAAAATGAAAAGTAAGGCTAGTCTTGTGAATACAGAATTAGAACCATTTAGGTTTTTCTACGATACCGTCCAGCCTGTACTCTTGAGAAGAGAACTCTTATCTACCTTACAGATTTTATATCTAAGACCACTGACAGAGTTCTTCTCTTCTCCATCTAATGCTTAAGCTTAAAACATTAGATGCTTTTTACAAGATACAAGACCATTGACAGGAAGAGATGGAGCATTAACACCATTTATAAAAAAACTGCTAGAGGGAAGGCGAGATAGAAAACCATTTGTCGGCTGAAAGCGAAGAAAACAACCGAAGAAATTCAAAGACTTTACGGACAAGTATTTGAACTATTGACACCAAGAGATAGAGAAGGAAGTTTCGAGCTACAAGTAGTCAGAAAAAGGCAAACAACCGAACTTGAAGCAAAGGTTTTAAGTACATATGCCAGTGGCATGGGATATAGCATCGCATGTAGAAGAAATATAAAATATCTGCAGCAGAGATATCAAGTATTACTGACAAATTGTTACCGGTAATCAACGAATGGCGCAGTCGTCCGCTGCAATCTGTATATCCAATAGTGTTCATGGTTTTTTAAGGTCAAGGAGGACGGGCATTGTGTAAGCAAATGTATGTATAACATATTAGCAAAATGGCAGAAAAGAAGTTTTGGGTTTTTATTTGGCTGAAAGTGAAGTTCTGGTTGGGAGTACTATAGCCCTTCTCATAATAGTCCAAAAAGAGTAAGATATGGATTGATAGTAGTGGAAGGTAAGGATGCCAGTAGCATATAGTTATAAAAAAGCAATGGAAGCACTAGAAGAAGGAGAAAGCAGGGAAACGGTGGCAGCAAGATTTAAAATTGGAAGAAGTACGTTATGGGAGTGGCAGCAAAGAAGAAAAGAAACAGGAGATTTTCAGTCAAAAAAGCCTGGAAGCGTGGCATAAAATTACCGACTGGAATTCATTTGCCGAATTTGCAAATGAGCAAGGTGGCAAAACTCAGTCAGAGATGCTGGGGCAATATTAGTAGACAAACAATTCATCGAGCACTTAAAAATATAGGATTCACAAGAAAAAAAAGACCTACGGATATAAAGAAAGAAATGAAGAAAAGCGAGCTCAATTTTCAAAGGTTATAGCAACAAAAGAACCTAAAGAATTAGTGTATATAGATGAGTCTGGACACTGAACCTATGGGTATTGCCAGAAAGGACAGCGGTTTTATGCCCTAAAATCTGGGAAGAAAACTCAACGAATTAGCATGGTTGCAGCCTTAAGTGGAAGAAAAATAATTGCTCCGTTAACCTTTGAAGGCCACTGCAATATGGATATCTTTAATAAATGGTTTGAGCAGTTTCTGACACCTATTTTGGAACCTGGACAAACTGTTATCCTTGATAATGCTACTTTTCATAAGTCTAATAAGATTTGCTAAAGGAGTTGGTGCAGAAATTTTATATCTTCCTCCATATTCTCCAGATTTTAACAAAATTGAACATTATTGGTTTGCTATAAAAAACAGAACCAGGAAAAACATTCCTTTATTCAAATCTTTTCGTCATGCTGTCGATTCTTCTTTCTTATGACCTTTTTGGACTATTATGAGAAGGGCTATAGTTCCTTCTTTCTTTATCATTTATTTTGATAGTTCCAATCCTATGTTTATCACTATAACCAACACTGCCTGGCTCTAAATTAAAAAGCATCTTCGCTCCTCTTGTTTTTACATTTTAGTATAATGCAGATAATTTGTATTATCATAATCCTGGACCATATCTCCTTGCATTCACTTTGAGTAGTTGATTTTTATTAACCCCCTCTAGAAAGCTAGATGGATTTTCTATTGTATAATCTGACTGTTTAATAGCCTTATCTAACTCTTCAAATACGCTGCTATTTCTTTTAAAATACCCATATTCTATAGCTGTTAAAACACTTTTCCCCCCTAATAGACAATTTAGCCCTAAACTTGATTTATTCTCTAATTTGTTAAATCTTACTTCATCGACAAGCCTCACCTCTATTTTATTACTATCTTTCTCATTAGGACATAGATAAATACTGATCTCTCCTACTTCAGTGGTAAAAGACATTTCAATGATATCTCCTGAGATGTCTGTATAATTTCTCCTTCCTTCTATGTTTTCAACTCTAATTATACTTTTTCCAACTTGAACTATACCAATATTTAGATTTAAATCTTTAGCTTTTTGATTATTGAATATCTTTGCAACTTCAATAGTACTATTTTGTGGGTAATCTATACAAAAATATCCATTATCTATTTCTAGTTCAAAGTCATGTTCATCAATTTGCTCACTTTTACTTATAATACTTTCAAGTGCTAACTCCTTCAGCTTTGAAAGGTTTGCTTTTCGCTGACCTAAGGTATCTTTATCTGAACAAATTACGTTTACTACATCTCCATGCTCTTCATCGCTAAATCTGTTTAAAGATGCACCTTCTGATATTATCTGAAATATTTTTTTCTTGTATAAAAACTCATAAATTCGAGTAGTGTCAGCAGATAAATATAGCTTTGGGAATGTGTCAGCTATACGATCTATCAAGGACATATCAGATTTATATGGAAAAGTGAACATTATTCCTTGTTTCAGTGCTTCGTTTATAACTTTATCAAGTTCTTTTTCGCACTCCTCATAATCTTCTTCGCTACCAGAGTAACCTAAAATATCCAGATAATCATGGATCTTATTTATTTTTTGCCAAATACTTTCATACTTTTCTTCTTCTCTTGTATTCGGTTTCACTTTCGCTAAAGAAAAAGAATCTTTTTGACGAATTAAAACAAAAGTATCTTTTTCTTTATGAATTATGGCTTCATCATAGAATAGTTGACTGTAACGCCTACCAAAACTTTCATCATAATCAGGGCAAGGGCTAACATTGTTGTCATCGTCACTTTCACTATCCGTTTCGTTCCATACTTCAATTGGGAAATCATTATTTTCAAGGTTTTCATCTTCACTTGTTCGACAATTTTCTGTTTTTCCATATAGCCAGGTTGATTTC
Source organism: Wolbachia endosymbiont (group B) of Melanostoma mellinum (assembly GCF_947251465.1). Lineage (NCBI taxonomy): Bacteria > Pseudomonadati > Pseudomonadota > Alphaproteobacteria > Rickettsiales > Anaplasmataceae > Wolbachia > Wolbachia endosymbiont (group B) of Melanostoma mellinum. Next base: position 1,770,487 of record NZ_OX366366.1, on the reverse strand, counting down.
TGGTCATCGCTACTTTCATCGTCAGCTTCATTCCATACTCCAATCTCGAAATCAGTATTTTCAAGGTTTTTATCTTCACTTGTTCGATAATTTTCTGCTTCTCTATCTGGTAAGGTTGATTCTTGGTCATTATTATCAATAATATGTTTAATTTTCACTTCAGGTACAAACTGAAGCTTTGCTATTTCTTCTCTTACGTTTTCTTTGTTTATTTCATCTGCAAGAGACACTTCATTACTAATATAGAAATTTTTCTGTTTTAAACTTTCGTTTTCCTTCTGCAGTCTATTGAATTCTGCAAATAGTTCTTTATACTCTGATAAATAAATACAAAATTGATCTCTTACATCATTAAGCTCCTTCTCTTTTTCTAATATCTGATTTTCATAATCACCTTTCAAATCCTCTATACTGTTTATCAGCACTGTACTTTCTTTTCTTACTCTATTTAACTCATCTTCAGTCAAAACCAGTTTTTGCTGTAACTCTTCATTTATTTTGTCTGTTAACTGAATTTCATTCTTTGCCTCTTTTAATTGATTATTTAAGTTCTTAATTATATCACTTTTGTTCTGAGTTTCTAATAATAATATTTCTACTTTCTGTTTTAGCTGTTCGATGTCTTGATCATTTTCAATTAAATTTCTCGTCCTTCTTTGTAATTCAACTTCAAGCCTTTTAATTTTCCCTTCTAGGGTTTGCATTTCTCTGTTAAGTTCACTTACTTCTTCGTAATACTCTTCTACTATTTTCTTATAGTGTTTTTGTAACTCTACATTTTTTTTAAGATCAAAATTTTCTTGTTGTAGATTTTCTATTTTACTTTTCAAACTATCTATTGCTTGATTTTCTTCATTGCTAATCTCAAATACCTCTTCAGGAAAATCTTCAAATTCACAAGATGAATTGCCTTCAAGGTCGTTACTACCAAATAAATTATATTGTACTACCTGCTTTAAACTAAACATACCTATACCCCCCACTAAAATAAACAAGTAATATATTGTATGCGCTATATATCATAAATACAATCAATTTGAATATAATCTATTTACTAATTCGTATTGTGAATTTTTATAGAGTAGGTTTAGGTGTAAAATATTATAATACCATTAAAGCAGGTGAATAAAGCACAGTCTTTTTGAGAGGATAAATTTAATGAAAAGACCATACTAATTAGTGTTATAAGGAATTGAATTATTGACTCTTCTGAAATTGCAAAAAAGGTCATATATTTGTGAGAACACGTTGCGTAAAAATAAGGTTATAAAAATAGAAGATTTAAATTATTTCCATAAGCTTGAGCAAATTAGTTCGTATATAAATTTGGTGAAAGTAGGCTAAAATAGCTAGTTTCGTGTTGTATTAAAATTACTATAAAGGAAAGTTCGCACGGATCTAGCGGCAGACCAATCCCACTGCCATTAAGTTAAGGGAAAGAGAAGTTAAGATTGGACAAAAAATTTGAAGTGATTGATAATTATGGTAAATACTAGGGTGAATTTTTAAGAAAAGGGAGTCTGAAAAGTGCAAGTTATTTAAAAAAGTAATAATTGCAGGTTATTTTGCAAAGAATGTACTAATGCAATGATACTGAAAAGATATCTTGAATTTAAAACACATGTTTTCTAGCTCTTTTCTGGTAGTTGAGTGAACGAATATCAGATATCTTATGACGATCAACTCTTCTCCCTTTTCTCACCACTAAAGTGTTCATCAAAAATAACTGTGATAGTCGATACATAATGCAGTCTATGTCTGACTCTGTAGAAAAAATATCAAAGGCTAAGTTTTTAATCGCATTAAATGAGACAGATTTATTGATGCTTTTTTTTAGTTTACTATTCTGTGAGCTCAATGTCTCTTCATCATCTTCTATCATGATACTTTCTAGATTACTGATGAAGATAGTTGACCAAAAATCCTGCTTGATAGTTTCAATACTTTTTCCTGTGAAATTCTCTAAATTTAATCTTCCCTTCAGCCTAGAAAAAAATGTTTCTACTCCCCAGCGCAAGTAATATAATCTCTCAAACTCTTCAACTGTAAAACGTTTCTCATCTAACAGAGATGTTACTAACACTTCAACTTCGCCAGAAGAAAGTATTATTTTGACTAACCTGAATTTCATCTCATCAGGTAATCCTAGCTTTCGTAGCTGTCTTGCTACTTTAATAGGTGCGGTAGACACTACCACCGTACTAGATGGGCTTTCCGGCTTAAACATAGTGTTTATTTCATTGAAAGACGAACTTGAACAGCGAATTATATAATTGATTTTCCTTCCTGTAAGCTCAGCAAGAAATCGATAAGATACGTATCCTCTATCACAGATTAACAAATCGTCTGATTTTATGGATTCAAGCATACCGATTGCTAAATCAACCTCATAGCTGTCACCTCTACTTAGCACAGATTTTATTGCAATATTATTTAGCACATCGTAGCAAACTTCAAAGGTTGCACTTGTATAGTCTTCAAATCTCTGGATTCCATTCCATACTGCTCTTGAGCCAAACTCACCTATTATTTTGTCGCTCTTTGGCAGAATCAGTATTGAAGCATCAAATGCAAGTACTCTGAAGCCATGGTGGGTTTTAAATTCCTGATCTTGGTAGTATAGGGAAACTATATCATCATTTAACTCTGAAAACGCAGTATGTTTTAGCTTCTTTCTTGCTTGAGTAAATGCACTTGCCGTAATTGTATAATCTTTTCTTGTATGCAGAACAAACTCATTAAGCATCACTTGTAATGACTTTACACTCTTTCTAAAAATCAGGAGAAATACATTAACGAAGGGCAGCTTTCTTTTTCGTGAGAAGTCTTTTGAGGATGCTCTGTGTGCGTTTATAAAGTTTAAACTCATCAATTTATTTTTTATAAACATGATTATTCTTTTTTTTACTCATGTCATTACTTCTTTTAATTTGTGAATCTTACCTGATTTTATAATACAGTTCATCACTTTTCCTTAACTTAATGGCAGTGAGACCAATCCATCCCAAAACAAGCAGTTCTCACGCTTGCTGATTTTAGTTATCGGAAATGGCTGTATTGTTTCAGTTTTGAGTAATATGTAAAGTTGAATTAGTACTTAAAAATAGAAAGAGTACATTGCAGTAAAAAAACAGAAGTGTTTTTGCAAGTACTGGCTTTAGTTTTAAAAATACAAACTAAAATAAAATGCTAAAAATTTCTTGCTCTGCTAGATCTTTTTAGCTATAATGTGATTCAATGTAAAGAATACATGGGGTGTTAGATGAATTGTATTATGTACATCATTCAGAAAGCAATCCTGGCTTTTTTAAGAATATATCTAGTTTAGTAAGAAATCAAAAGAAAGGCGCACTGTAATCAAAGTTACTTAGGATTACCGTAAAGTTTCTACAGCAAATTGGTTTGGTACAGCTGCATAAGAATCAAATGAATTAGATGTCAAAACCAATCTTCAGAAAAGAGGTGTACGACAAAACAATCAAAATATGAATATTAAAATATAGGAGGCTTTATGTTAGGTAAAGAAAATACAAAGGAACAAGTAACAGATAATCAATCTAGGTTAATAAGAGCGCAAAAAGAAGACACATTGTCATCTAGTAGTCAGCAAATATTACAGCTGCCAGAAGGTTTTACAATAGGGAAAGCAGTTGGAGGAGGGGATGGTTTCTTTCACGCGGTTGTACAAGGACTTAAGCAATTAAAGCCAGGAACAAGTGTTACTGTGAAATCTTTGAGAGAAATTTGTAGGAAGCAAGCTTTAATTAGTCAAGAAATGAAAGAAAAGATTATAGCCGATGCTAGAAACCGTGAAGATTCTACAGTCATACCTCCAGGGCCTGGTATTGATGATGATGAATTATGGAAGACTTATTTGGTTGGTATAGAATACAGTAATGAAGATATAGAAAGAATGCAGAAGGACAATAAAGAAGTGGCTTCATCATTAACTGATTTAAAGTATGGAAATACGTTGCAGGTTCCTATATGTGGCAGACCTAAAATTGAGGGAAGCATGATTTGTAATGAATATAATGTTAAGCTGCATGTTATTGAATATCTTCCCATATATGAATGGTCAGGGTCTCTTATTGATGGATTAGGATCCAAACCTGTAAGTACAGATTATAATGAAAAAGATACTATACATATAATAAATAAAGGAGATTTCCATTTTGAGCCAATCTTGAGCGAGACACTATTAATAAGTGAAATACAGAAAGAATTTACTAGTATTCTAGAGGGTTCTAATCTTATAGAAGATAGAAAGCTTGAAAAGCTAAAAAGTTTTTTTGAAGCATATCCGAGTCTAAACGTTAATTTTCAGGTGAATCAATATAATGATACACCGATACATATTGCTGTTCGTGTGGGAGAATTAAAAATTGTTAGGTTTTTGCTAAAGATAGGAGCACAAGTTGATGTTGTAAATGGAGAGGGAAAGACTCCTATAGATATTGCTAAAGATAATAACAGAAAAGATATCGCTAAGATACTGCAACCGCTTATTTCATATGAAGAAGTTGATGTACCTGGAGATGGCAGTTGCTTATTTTGGTCCGTTGCTTTAGCTTACTTAACTCCCGTAAAATTTGATGATTATGCCTTTCATGAAAGGTTTAAAGAATTATTTGCGAGCGACCATGATGTACATTCAATTCAAAGGCTAATGCAAAGTAATGCAAATATTTATGAAGATAGTGTAATGAGGCGGTTGGTAACGAAGACATTTCGTTGTGAGGTTGCTGATGAAGTATGTTTCAGCCAAAGAAGATTTGAAAATAAGGTCGAGATTATGGATCTTTTTGAGAGTCACAGTGGAAGTTATTTTACAGGAGGTACCTTTAAAAAAGAGTTTGAACATGAATTCGGTGCTGAAAAAATTGAGCAGTATAATATTGACACTAGTAAACTCCAACCCAATTTTTTTGATGAAAGTGCAATAAAGGAAATTTGTACTGAACTTAATAAGATAAAAAAACGTGATCAAGTTCAGGAATTTATATTTGATACATACTTGAAATGCATGGAAATGACTCAAACTTGGGGTGGAAAGCATGAAATAAATGCAATGTCTGATCTACTAAATACAGCGATAATAGTGTCTGAGAAAGATTCAAAAGATCTTATATACAATGAAAAGAAAAAATACTGTAACAAAATACGCTTGTCTTATAAAGAAAATAATCATTATCAATTTTATCAAGTAGAGTATTCAAATTTGATGAAGTTTGTTCTGAGTTTCATTCAATCATTTGAAACGAGGCTTATTATATATGATATACTTGCAAGTACACTGAGAGAGGGGAACAGAATATTTTCGGATGGGGTGAGCATTAACAGGTTTGTGCAAAGTATTTTTGGATGTTCAACACATGATGATTGGGAGATGTTTGGTATGAAAGCATCTTTGAGAGAAGGTAATGTAACAAAAGCGACAAAAAGTTTTATTAATCTATCAGACTTAATAGGAACGTTTAATGAATATAAACTGGGCTTTAGAAAAATATTAATGGATGCTGGATGCAATATTTTTCAAAGTTTTGAAATGCAGTTTGAGAAAATAGGCTTTGATCATATTTCAAAGATAGCAGATGATATCGTAGATAAGATAATTGAATATTACATTCAGAAAGAATACAAGGGAGATTTGAGCAATATAAGAATAGCTGAAACCCTTGTTCTAAATACATACTTTCAAGGTATGTCTGCGCAGTATGGAGAAATAAGTTATAATCTTAGAGACCTATATGAAAATATCGGAATTGCAGAAGGCAGTGAAGGCTCTTTCGTCTATTATAGAAAGAAAAGTGAGGATAAATCTAGTCAGTATGGTTATCGCCGTTCCCTTATGGGTGAAAAGTCGAAAAGAACATATGATACAAGATATATTAGAGTAGAAGCTACAAACGTAGAACTTGAAAACTATGTGTATACCTTAGATGCCTTAAATATACAAGAATTTAAGGCTAAAGTGGAGAAGGTATTTTATATTGTCAATAAAGAAATCCAAATTCCAAGCAAAAAGATAATTGAGGATCTTATAGTAAAAATTAAATCCCATATTGAACAAGAGGTAAGCTTTTTAAACGAGCATATCTTATTTTGTTGTCAAGAGCGCAAACAAAATTTAGATATGAATTTGAAATACTTAGTTAAAGAAGAAGGAAAAAAAGAACAACATATAATAGGAGGCAAAGAGTTAATAGGAAGAACTGAAAAAAATAGTGATGTTGTATCTTTGATGGAAAAAAATTTAAAAACAATTCCAAATTCGTTTTATTATCTAAAAGTAAAAGAAGCATTTGTAAATCATGCTGAAACAGTCTCTCAAAACTATAGCAACCTACTTGAATCAGAGCATGGTAATACAGCAAGATCTAGGAGTTTTTGGCCTAGTATAAAAGTATCAGATATAAAAAGATTATCATCTCTACTTGGGAAAATGAATTTTAAGGATGTATGTGCTCCAGTAGAAGAATTCACTGGAAGAAAGAAACAAATAGAGGAGATATATACAAAATTACATGGGGGAGAAGTAATAATAGTAGGTCCATCTGGAATTGGCAAAACTCAACTAGCTAGAAAATTTGTTGAAGAAAACAAAGGAGTTTATCTTCATATCTATGAGGTAAATACTCAAGATATATTGTCCATAGAAAGTTCTTTTGATTCCCTTGTCCGAGATAGGCTAAGCATGTGTATGGAAAGAGAAAGAAATAAAGTAGAGGAAAAATGCCTATTCCTTTTTCAGGGAGTTAAAAAAGAAGATCTAGAGAGAATTTTAAAGATCAGAGGTAAAAGAGGTGGTTTTGACTGCTTATTTACTTCTTCTGATCAAGGTTATCAAGATATAGCAGAAGTGTCTTTAGATAGTCTTGGAGAAAAAGAAGCTATACAACTTGTAAAAAGAATTTTAGAGATAGCAGATAAGTCGCAAGATGAAAAAATAAAAGCACTAATAAGAAAACTCGAAGGTTTTCCATTAGCTATAAATCTAGCAGTAGCATGTATTAAAAACAAAGGATCAAGCTCTTTGAGCGAAGCATTTGGAATTTTTGAATATTTAATACAATACGAAAGGTTTAATCAGAAATTTCCACGAAACACTAGACAAAATGAATACGATAGAATACTGCAAATAACATTACTAATCTCGATGGAAACAATAGAAAAGATGAGTTCTGGAGAGAAAGTTCTAAAAATTTTAAATGCTATGGCTTATTTTGGTCATGGTACAATTGATCCCAATTTATTTCTTCCCTGGATTAGATATGAGGATAGGCTATACTCCATTTTTAAATTGCTAGAACAATATTCGATAATTTATCCAAAAAAGGAAGGTAAATACAAGGTCTATACTATGCATGAATTAATAAAAAAAGTAATACGTTCACAGTTTACCATAGATGAGGAAAAACACATATTAAGTTGTGTCATAGAACTGGTATCTGAAACTGAAGGAGGGTTTTTAGATGTAGTTCACCTCTTATCTTTGTTTGATCATGGTCAAAAATATGACTATCTAATAGAAGAAAATAAGAATCTTCCTTGTTTAATTTTAAGTGGCTTAAATGAGTTATATGAGTATCAAAAAGTTATCAATCTTACGTCGCAATTATATCAATTACTTGCTGTAGATGATGGATATTCAAGGTTGATCAAATATGAGTTTGCCTGTGCGCGAGCTGGTTTGGGATGGTATGATAAAGCATTAAAAGTCTTTCTAGATTTGAAAAAATTAGAGAAGGTAAATGATGTATTTCCTTCTCTTGCTTTGGATAAAAAAATACTTTCTATTTATCTCAAACAAAAAAATTATAAAAAAGCATTGTCGTACAGTAAATACAATAACTTTATATTTACTAGTTCATTTAACGAAGAAATCATGGAACTTATAGAAGAACATCTAGATATGGCAGTTATTATAGCTGAAGTATTTGTAATGCAAAAAAGATATACTGATGCATTTACAACTTTGTACTATGTAAGACAACTGAGAAATGAAATTTTCCTTAAAATAAGTGATTTTAACTCCGATGATGATCCTTATCTTGATCCTTCCGAGGTGTATGAATTTTATAATTTAGATACAAAATATATCTATGCCTTAGCATATTTCTTTATGATTCAAGAAAGAAAAAAAGTAACTATAAATGAAGAAGCGTTACCACATAAAGAAGATTTACCTCGTGAATTGAGTATACAAGCTTTATTTAGGCAGCTACAAGATATTCTGATAAATCAAGAGAGTAGTCAGTACTTACAACCGGCTCCTTATTTTGTTGCAATAGAGGTAGGAAAAGTAATTCAAAGAGAATTAAGAGAGAAAGCATTGCAATATTTTGAGAAAGTGCTGAAGCTACAAAAAAATTATGGATTTTTAGATAATCATCCTAACGTACTATCTGTGAAGTTTTATATAGCTGTTTTACATAGTTGCTTAGAGGATAAAGAAAAAGCATTACAAGAACTTCAACGATTGCAAGAATTACAAGAGAAGGTTATAGGGATAAATCATCTTGATACTTTAGATACTGTATATGCTATACAAAAGTTGTTTACTAGAGATGAAGATAAATCAACATATTTAAAAAATGAGGTAGAAAAAAGAGAATCGCTCTTACAATTTGAAAAATCTGATTTGAATGCTAAGGGTGTCTCAATCTTAAAAGAGCTTTATGTAGAAAAAAATAGCGAAAGTTCTTCTTCAGTATCAAGTGAAGAGTTACTGCTAGGAAACAAAAGGTTTCTAGACACAGAGAGTACAAAAACTAAAAGGAGAAAAATAGATAACCAGCCAGCCATTAAGAGTTATCTTAACGATGTCAACGTAAATCTTAGCCGTCAGCAAGATGCTATAGTCAATTTATAATATTGACTGGCAAAACATTATCTTCTTACAACAGATGGGTCTAGATGCTTAAATTTTTAATATTATTTAATGATAATCTAAGGACAATTACAGTAAGGTTTCAGCAGAAGTTTAGATACATGGTTCCAGAGTGTGATGGTAGTGTAAATAAATGAGGAGCACTGTAAACATATAAATTCGAAAGGTGTAAGACCATTAAGAGTTTTAATTCTTCTAGCATAATTGTAAGCCATCATAAAATTGTAAAGATGCTTTTTGAGCTGTTGATGTGAGCGGTGGTAATATTTTTTAACTGTAGCATTTTTAAAAGTTTTATTCATACGTTCAACTTGCCCATTTGTCCAAGACTTTTGTCAAATGGTGTTCAGTGTCATTTTCTTCACAAACTCTATTAAATATGTGTTGAAAAGCGTATTTATGGTGCTTCTGGGAGGCTTTGTTGAATGGCAAGGAATGAGGAGGAGTAATGAAAGGAATTTACGAGGCAAATTTGAAAATAGGCATACCTATATCAGTAAAGTTATTAATCAAATAGCATTTTAAAAGCACCTCTTTGAGAGGGAGTGTTAAATAAACCATACGCGTCAAGTTAAGGAAAAGTGGTATAAGGAAGAAAGAAAACGAAAAAAAACTATTTTATATATTAAGTAATAAAGTTATTAATTTATAGATTCTTCTGAAAAAATCATCTTCTTCTAGATAAGAACTCCCTAAAAAAATAAATGTAACAAATAAAATGCCCATCTCAAATGTTGCTATATTTCACGATATTTCCTTAACTTGACGCGTATGGTTTATTTAACACTCCCATTTATCTTATTTTTTATTGGCAGACAGCTTGCTTAAACCCATAAAATCTCTTCATCTGCTCACTCCACAGCATCGGTATTTCTCTCAAGTCAACCAACTTCAAATCTCTTGGCTGCCTTCCATTTACTATATCTTCTTTAATTTTTGGTGCTAAATAATTTAATCTTAAAATTTGGTGTATACGTCTTGTACCTATATTAATTTTGGCACTCAGCTCTTTCACACTTCTGTATTTTCCTTCTTCTAGTTGCCGTTTCCACAGATGGGCTCTTACCACTGCTTTGAGTAACGCATTATTTGTTTTTCCTTCTGGCTCGATTACTGTGCATTTGTTTCCTTTCTTCTTCATTGGTATAAATTTTTCCTCTGATTCAGAACTCACCTCTATTCCATCCTCTCTCACCAATACTGTTCTTATTAACTTTTTCACTACTTCTTTCTGTTTTCCAAAACTTAAATTTTTCCACTCTTCTGCTTTTTCTCTCCATTTTTCATATAGCTGCTCCGCTTTCTTCATTATTTCTTTTTCCACTTCTCCTGCTACTATTGTTCGGTTTATTGATTCACAATTCTTTCCCCTTAAGTGATTGTTGCATACGTAATATCGGTACCTTTTATTCTCTTTTTTTGAGTACTACAAAGGGTTCTGTCGCATTTGTAGGGAAGTAGAAAGAAGAATGATATAATTGTCTAAAAAAAAAGCAAAGATGTTTCGTATCAATCAAAAATTGTTGCCATATTTCAAAGGATTTAGCTTTTCAGCGGATGTTATCTGTATACATGAAATGTCGATTCTCTTTGAGCTATCGAGATTTGGAAGAAATGATGAGTATAAGGGGAGCAAAATGCTACGTTACAAAGGTGGGTTATCACCACTGATAGATGAGGCAGTAAGGAAAAGAAAGAAGCAGGTTGGTAGTAGTTGGAGAGACTTACATTAAATTAAACGGTAAATGGGTTTATTTATATACTGTAGACTTGTGTGTTAGTAGAGACAAGTCTGCAGCACTTGCATTCTTTCATAAAGCCTTCAGGAGTAACTATCTTCCTGAGAAAATTGTAATTGATAAAAGCGGCAGTAATACTGCTGCTCTTGATGATTTGAATGCAGAAATTTCTGAAGATTACAGTTCTTCAAATAAAATATCTAAATAATATTGTTGATAGATTTATCAAAAAACTAATAAAGCCAATGCTTGGGTTTAAAAGCTTCCATTCCGCAAAGATTACCATCACAGGCATAGAAAATATTCGTATGATTCAAAAAAGACAAATTATTAAAATAATGTTTCTACTTTTGAGAATTTTGCTATGTTAATGGCTTCATAACTCCTATAATCCCACCTTTAATGATCTTCTTTCCTATGGTTTATAGATTCGACAGAACCGGAAGGGCAGCTGAATGATACAAGGCAAGGTCTAACTGATGAAGTAACTCAACAGAAACAATCTGAAAGCAAGGATGAAGAGCTAAATGAAAAATTCTTGAAAGCAAAAATTTATAGTAAAAGGCAAGGTAATTATGCTTCTGTTTCTTTTGTATTATCTGGAGCATTTGCTGTTGGTACAAGTCTAACAATGGTTCATTTAGCAATGTGTGTTTCGCTTGCTGTAGCTGCATTAACTTTTCTTGCAGTAGGATGTTACTGTTCTTATAACGCAAATACCGCACTTAATAACGTTGAAATCGAAAATGGTAGTTATAGAATAGCTGCTTGAGTATTAATTTAAATATTCTTTATTGCTAGTTTTATATCATCACTTTAATTTGGTTGTATTTTACTAAAAAAACTTTAGATTTATTTTATAATCGATACTCAAATATGATTTGGAATTTATTGCAGACAGGGCAAAAGGAAGGCTATAAAATTGCGTATACCAATGCTCGTATTATTGACCCGGAAACTAAACTTGATATAAAAGGTTCATTATTGACTGAAGGGGGTAAAATTGTTGATTTTGGCGAATCATTATTTTCAACAAGTGGAGTTGATGAAACAATAGATTGTGAAGGGCTTGTTCTAATGCCAGGTCTTATTGACATTCACGTGCATTTTCGTGAACCAGGTCAAGAGCATAAAGAAACTATACATACAGGCAGCAAATCTGCAGCTGCAGGGGGCGTTACAACTGTAGTTTGCCAGCCAAACACTGTTCCAGCGATTGATAGTGTTGTCTTGGCTAAGTATTTGAAATATAGAGCATTTGAAACTTCGCATGTGAATGTTCAATTTTACGCTAAAATCACCACTTCGGAAGAAAAATTAACTGAAATGGCACTCTTAAAGGAAGAAGGTGCAGTTGGGTTCACCGATGATGGTATGCCAGTTATGAATCCAATGATTATGAGACAGGCACTGCTTTATTCAAGTATGCTTGGTGTTCCTATTGCTCAACACGCAGAGGATTTGAATCTATCTGCTGGTGGCGTAATTAACGAGGGTAAGATTTCTGAAGAATTGGGAGTAAAGGGAATCTTGAGTGAATCGGAATCGGTTATGGTAACTCGTGATATACTGCTAATGAAGGACATAGAAAATGTACACTACCATATTTTACATGTCTCTTCAAAAGATTCACTTGATGCTATTAAACGTGCAAAAGATTTGGGATTAAATGTTACATGTGAAGTAACTCCTCATCACTTTACTTTAACTGAAGATATAGTAAAACAACACGGAGCAATCGCAAAAATGAATCCGCCACTACGTACTGAGGAAGATCGTTTAGCTATGATTGAAGGTTTAAAAACAGGTGTGATTGATTGCATTGCAACCGATCATGCTCCGCATGATCTTAGTTCTAAAGATCTTCCACTTGAAAATGCTGCATTTGGTATTGTTGGCCTTGAAACAATGCTGCCCCTTTCACTTGAACTATATCATAGTGGACAAATGGGTCTACTTGATGTGCTTGCAAAATTGACATATAAGCCTGCAGATATCATACATATGCCACGTGGCCGCATACAGAAAAACCTTGTAGCGGACTTAATTTTAGTTGATTTGGATCATGAATGGGAAATTAAAGTTGACAACTTTGCTAGTAAATCAAAGAATTCGCCTTTCGGTGGACGCAAAGTGAAAGGGCACGTAGTACGTACCGTTGTGTCTGGCAAAACTGTATATTTACAGAAGAGTTAGTTATTATACAATTGTGCTCTCAACTTCAATCAATTGTAAAGATTTAATATAAGTGGTAAAATATAGCCACTGAATAAAAAATATATGCTAATTAGTACGACATCGGAACTGGAAAATGCATGTAAAGAATTGATGGAAAAAGATCCAAAATTTATAGCAATTGACACGGAGTTCATTAGAAATAATTTAACCTACTACCCAAAATTATCGTTAATTCAAATTTCTTACGGAGAGAAGAGTTTTATTGTAGATGCATTAGTGCCAGAAATTGATTTATCATTCATTAAGAAAATGATGCTAAATCAGGGAATAATCAAAGTGTTTCATAGCTGCCGGCAGGATATAGAATCCTTACTCACTGTGTTTAAATGTGTTCCCACTCCTATTTTTGATACCCAAGTTGCTGCTATGTTTTGCCATTATTATCATGACTTTATTGGTTATTCAAAAGTAGTAGAGCAATATCAAGGAATAGCACTGGATAAAATTAAAGCTAAAAATTCAGACTGGTTAAGGCGTCCATTGTCTGAGGATCAACTAGACTATGCAATAAACGACGTGGTATATCTATATGATCTATACCAAATATTGTGCAATAAACTTGAAGAAAGTAATAGGATGAGTTGGTTTCAAGAAGAGATGGAATTATTGGTTGATATAAATAAGTATTTGCATAGTCCAAAAGATGCATGGAGGAGGATTAAATTTAACTATGAAGCAAATCCGAGGCTAATGTTAGTTGTTAAAGCAGTGAGTGAGTGGCAAGAGACTTTAGCACAACGCTATAACATCAATCGTAATAAAGTAATTAATAATGCTGTAATAATTGGTCTTATTGAAAAAAATGTGGAGCGTATTGACGAGGTTTTAGATGATCTTGAGAGGAACACAAAAAATATAAAAGAGGAAGATTTATTAGAATTTATGAATATTTTCAATGAGAATGAGAAGGAGTTTGTGCAGCAAAATTATACTCTGTCAGATAATTATGATAAATCTGTATTTGATATACTCTCGATTATTTTAGAGAGCAAATGTAAGGAAAATAACATATCAAGAAAGTTAGTTTCATCAAAAGATGAGTTAGCTGGTTCAATATCTGGGCAGATAGATAAACTATTCAAGGGGTGGAGATATGATTTTTTCGGTAAGTCAGTTGAATCATTTTTGAACGCAGGCTCAAGGTTTGAGATTTTAATGGTAAAATCTGCTGATAGTACAGCTAAAATTCGGAGTAATCTCGTGAAAAATAACCGTATCACGTGCTGAGGTCTAACGAGTTTATTATGTCTTTCACTTGAGAAAAAACATTTGCGCTGCTATCGATTATGAAGTTACTCATTTGCCTTTTTTCTTCAATAGGTAGCTGAATACTGGACATTAGATTCAGCTTTTCTTTATCCATATTACGCTCACTAATCCTTTGAGCTTGCACAACGCTATCTGCATGGATAAAAACAATAAAATCGCAATACAAATGGAATCTCGTTTCCAGCAGGAGTGGAATGTCTAGAACTAGAAGTTTTCTGTTGTTTTCTTTCTCATGATCAATAAAAAATTCTAATTCATTTCGCACAGCGGAATGTACTAAAGACTGGAATTGCTTCCAATTTTCATCATGTGCTAAAAAATATTTAGACAATACTGTTCTATCAATTTTTCCATTTACTACTACCCCATGAAATTTTTCTTCTGCATAACTTATTATGTTTTTGTCCACTTTATAAAGCTGGTGCACGACAGAGTCGGCATCAAACAAAGCGGCACCAAATTCTTTAAAGCAATTGGCTACAAAGCTCTTTCCAACTGCAATCCCACCTGTTAAACCTATGATCATATAGCAAATTTCTTATAAAACTATATTTATAGCATCTCCTATGCCTATTTAAAACTGAATGCATAGGTATAAAAAGAAAAGCTATTATTTTTTTAGTAATTAAGTAAAATAGAGTGAAAGATTAAGAGGAAATTTTGAAAGATAAGATAAAAAAGATAGTGATTTCAGGGAAAGAAGTGTGGCCAATCATTGAGGGCGGTAAAGGTATTGCAATCAGTGATGGAGGATCAAGTGGGGCATTTGCTGCAGCGGATGCTGTTGGTACGTTTTCTGGTGCAAATGCTAAACTTATCGATGACAATGGCGAGCTGGTACCACTAATTTATAAAGGTAAAACAAGAAATGAAAAGCACGAAGAGTTAATCAAGTATAGTATTGAGGCTGGAGTTAGTCAAGCAAAAATAGCGAATGAAATATCAAAGGGCCGTGGAAGAATACATATGAACGTGCTTTGGGAAATGGGAGCAGCAGAACAAGTCCTTCATGGCATATTAGAAAAAGCAAAAGGCTTAGTTCATGGCATCACTTGCGGTGCTGGTATGCCTTACAGGCTTGGAGAAATTGCAGCTAAATATCAAGTTTATTACTACCCCATTATCTCATCAGCACGTGCTTTTAAAGCGTTGTGGAAACGTGCTTACCAAAAAATATCTTCTTTTTTACTTGGTGGAGTAGTATACGAGGATCCGTGGCTTGCTGGTGGTCACAATGGACTAAGTAATAGTGAAGATCCGGAATTACTACAGGCTCCATTTGAAAGAGTTGCAGAGCTTAGATCTTTCATGAACGAAGTTGGTCTTGCTGAAACGCCAATTGTTATGGCAGGGGGAGTGTGGCATTTGAAGGATTGGGAACATTGGTTTGACAATTTACAAATCGGACCAATAGCTTTTCAGCTTGGTACTCGTCCACTTTTAACAAAAGAAAGCCCGATTTCTACAGAGTGGAAAAAGAAGTTACTTACTTTAGAAGAAGGTGATGTATTTTTAAACAAATTTAGTCCAACAGGGTTTTACTCATCTGCAGTAAGAAATAACTTCATACGTGAGCTACAGGAGAGGAATTCACGTCAAATAAAATTTTCGGAAAGTGCAAGCGGAGAGTTTAATAATGAATTTGCAATGGGTAGCAGAGGTAGAAAGATTTACCTCACTGTAAAAGACAAAGAGCTAGCAAATGCATGGATTAAAGCAGGGTATACAGAGGTAATGAAAACTCCAGATACAACTGTTATTTTTGTGACACCAGGCAAATTTGCGGAAATAAGACAAGATCAAATTAATTGCATGGGATGTTTAAGCCATTGTCTGTTTAGCAATTGGAAAGATCATGGTGACCATTCAACAGGGCGAAAGCCAGACCCACGGAGTTTCTGTATACAAAAGACACTGCAAAACATTGTACATGACGGCAATGTTGAAAATGAACTCATGTTTTCTGGACACAATGTGTACAGATTTAAGCAAGACCCATTTTATGAAAATGGCTACGTACCGACAGTAAAAGAACTGGTGGGAAGGATATTAACTGGGTATTAGGGTATGGTTGAATTGACAAGTAAACTTTACTTTGTTATAATAAATGTTTATTAATTTAACCTTAATTTAGGGGGAACTTTTATGCGTGATAGTGTTTTAAAAAGGTATGCACTTGCCTATATAAAAGAAAATGGCAGTGACAATGGTGTTCAAGAATTTTTATGTTCTTGTGGTATGCAAAATATTGAGAACTGTAGTGATAAAATTTTTGAAGATGCGTATAAGGGATTTAAGCGCAGTAATCCAACTAATGATCAGCACAGTACAGAATATGATAGAAGCAATAGGCAACAAACTACAGGCCCTCAAGTTACGCACGTACATATAAACGATAATAGAGGTTTAGATTTTTGGGATTATTTACTACTTAGCAACCTGTTTGGTGGTCGTACTACAGTTATAAATAACCCTGGTTTTGATACTGTTGGCTACCAAAGCAGAGAAGATAAGAAAAAAGACTCAGAAGACAGCAGGAAATTATTAGCTTTAGGGATAGTAGCTGTAGTTGCGTGTGTTGCTTTCCATGCTTTAATGTGTGTTTGGTACAACAGCAGCGAAAAAACGGCTAGAAAGTCAGAAAAAATAGATTATCTGTATCCGTTCAGAGGTGTGGTTTAAGAAACAACAGCTAGCAGGTTTTGAAAAGGGTTTAATTCCTTTTGTTTCCAAGTCAGATACAACGAAATTATCCGCTCAAGAAATCTATTCCCTCGCTCTGACTGTGCAAAATATGAATTCTTACGATAGACAACATAATGCCGTATCTGTCGCTCAACATGGTTATTCGTTAATGGAATATTCTCTGGGTCATCCAAAAATGTCCACATCATTGACTCGGATTTTATAATACCCTTTACCGTTCGTGAAGCTCCTTTTGCTTCAAGTATATAAGATATTTTTATCATGCAGTACTGTATGTATCTTCGTAATTCTTTAGCTTGCTTAGTGAACTTTGAAATACTAATTTCATTTTCTGACAAAGCGTTTTTTAATACAAACAATCCATTAGCTGCGTCTTTTAAACAATGGCTAAGTCTCATTACTTCACTATTCCAACTATGAGATAACCTCTCGAAATTTCTCAATAAGTGAGCCCAACAAATTTGTCGTTTTTCATCACTGAAGTGGTTGTAAACTGCATATCTGTCAGTAATTACCAGGTTTTTGTAATCACAAAATGCACTATTCTTTAAAAATTTCATTCCTCTTGTATCTGCTAACTTCATAAGACTTGCTTTATTGTTGGCAAACATCCAGCACCATCCCAATTTGCCTTTGTTGTAGTGACTGGTTTCATCAATATGCAAAATTTCGCTTGCTTTTATTTCTTCCTCTATTTGTTCATAGGCTTCTTTACATTTTGACGAAACCCTTGCTTCACTATTGGACACACTACCAACACTTATACTCATGTTAAAGATGTCTTTCATAATATTCGCTATTTCTCGCTTTGAATTCTTATAAAACCCACTTAGTGATGCAACTACTGACTTAACTCTAGGACCAAAGGTATCCGGTGTAACTCCTTCTGGTAATTTGCTACTCCTTCTTTTTCCGCATTTACGACAGCGACCATGTTCTAATTGATACTCAACTACGTAAGGCTTAATTTCTGGTAAATCAACTTTTTGATAGACATATGGTTTTTCCGATATTGCGATTTCTTCACCACACTCGCATCTATTTGGTAACTCTACCTTCACCACCTCATCTGCTTCCATTTTAGCTCGGCAATTCCCCTTATGTCCAACTTGACCACCTATCTTCCTGCCGCCCTCTGACTTATCTTCTGGTGTGTCTTTTTTTATTTTGTACAGCTCTTTTGAACTTGGTAAAGATGAATTCCTTGAGTTTAAGCCGAGTCTCTCTCTTAGTTCAGCATTCTCTATTTCTAAGATTTTATTTTTTTCTTCAAGCTTTGCTACTTTCTGCTCTAAGTTTTTACATAACTCTACAATACTGATCAACAATTGAAGCATCTAGCCTTACTTTACTATCAACATTTTGTGTTATTACTACTTTAATATATTATGTCAATTGTTTTTTATCCTTGCCACACCTCTGAACGGATACGATTATCTAGATAGTCAACTTAAAATGTTCAGAAATATAGAATTTGCAGTTGGTGCAATTTCTTTAGCAGCTTTGATAGGTTGCGCTATTAACCCAGTCTTACCAGTTTGGGGTTTAGTCATTCTTGGCATTAATTCTCTTGTGTGTCTTGCTGGTGGTGTGGCTTTTCATATGAAGCATGAGAAAGAGTCAGAAAATATTAAGAAGGCTGAAGAAGCGGTAATTAACTATCATAAATCAGGACCTGGATATGATTTGGGAGATTCTTCTCATCGCGAGGCACCACCTCCTTACGATTTTAATACTGCTCCAAGTGCTCCTTCTTATGATGACACCAGACCTGGTGGGTTGTTTTCTCATTCTAATGCGGAAAAACATTCTGGAAATCATGGATATAATATTGATTGTAGAAGGTAAATTGTACAGCAAATAGTGTCATTCCAGTGCTTGACACTGGAATCCAGCTTTTTTGTAATTTTATTGAACATGTTGTATAGTCGTTTGTTTACAATTAATTTTTCTGGATCCCAGTGTCTGGGCACTGGGATGACATTTTTGTGTTTGAGGCAAAATCTGCTATAATATTTAACACACTGCTTTCACAGATGAATGTTTGTACAGTTGTGAAGTTATGGACAACAATATCATAGCAACTCAAACGTAAGTTACTCACATTATACCGCTGCAAAACGCAGCGGTATAATGGCTTTTCAGATTGCTTGTACGATAGGATATATATTGATTTTTATTACTAGTGCAGATACGATAAAGCTTTAAGCACTACAAGATGGAGCAATTTGAGAGCTTTTACATCACTACGCCAATATATTACGTAAACGACAAGCCACATATCGGCCACGCATATACTTCCCTTATCTGTGATGTTACAGCTAGATTTATGAAATTAGCTGGAAAGAACGTCAAATTTACCACTGGTACAGATGAACATGGACAGAAAATTGAAAAAGCGGCTAAGGTAAAGGGAATAGAGCCAAAAGAATTTACAGATGAAATAAGTGTTACGTTCAGAAAATTGGCTGAGCTAATGAACTTTGATTATGATGATTTTATTCGCACCACAGAAGAACGTCATGAAAAAGCAGTTATAGCTCTATGGAATAGGCTTGAAGAGAGAGGGCAAATATATCTGGATTCTTACTCAGGTTGGTATTCAGTTCGTGATGAAGCGTTTTATCAGGAATCAGAGTTGATAGATGGCAGAGCACCAACAGGTGCTGAAGTTCAGTGGATAAAAGAAGAGAGCTACTTTTTTCGTTTGTCAAGTTGGCAAAATAAATTACTAGAGTTATACGAAAATCAGCCGAATTTCATCTTTCCTGAGAGCAGAAAAAACGAGGTGGTATCGTTTGTAAAATCAGGACTTACTGACCTTTCGATTTCTCGTACTAGTTTTAATTGGGGAATAAAAGTACCAGGGAATGACAAGCACGTAATTTATGTTTGGATAGATGCGCTCACTAACTATCTCACATCAATAGGCTTTCCTAATATAGAAGATGAGGAATATAAGAAATTTTGGACAAACTCCTTCAACGTTCATGTGATCGGTAAAGACATATTGCGTTTTCACGCTGTATACTGGCCAGCGATCCTCCTTGCAGCAGATTTATCACTGCCAAAGCAAATTGCAGTTCATGGTTGGTGGCTGAACGAGGGGGAAAAAATATCCAAATCCCTTGGTAACGTTATAGATCCAATTGGTCTGGCAGAAGAGTTTGGTGTTGATCAACTACGCTATTTTCTCCTTCGGGAAGCAAGTTTCGGTCAAGATGGTAATTTCAGTAAGAAGAACATGATCAGCCGCATAAACTCAGAGCTGGCAAACAATATAGGCAATTTAGTGCAAAGAACAATTTCATTTCTGCACAAGCAATGCTTTGGAGTTGTACCAGTGGTCGATCGCAATTTGCTTAAAGATGATGAGAGTTTACCAAATTGCAAAGCCATAATTGATCAAGTAATGGATCATCTATCAAAGTATGAATTTAACCAGATTATACTCCTGATTATCAATATCTCTTCCAAGGCCAATGCTTACATAGATAAAAGTGCACCCTGGACACTCAGTAAAACCGATAGAGAGCGCATGGATTTAGTAATCTACAAATTACTTGAATACATTAGAATGATTGGCATTTTGCTGCAGCCAATTGCTCCAAAGTCAGCAAAAATGATACTCGATCAGTTGCAAATTCCAAAAGAACAACGTGATTTAAAATCTCTGTGCAACGCATGTGTAAGCTTAGGCATTACACTGCCTAAACCTACGCCGATTTTTTTGAGGATCGATATTTAAAGAATCCTTAGTAAGCCGTTACAAGACTAGACTGAGTTGGCCGTTCTGTAGTTAGCCTTTTAATTCAACAGAGTCAAAAAAAAGGTTCTGTCGAATCTATAAACCATAGGAAAGAAGATCATTAAAGGTGGGATTATAGGAGTTATGAAGCCATTAACATAGCAAAATTCTCAAAAGTAGAAACATTATTTTAATAATTTGTCTTTTTTGAATCATACGAATATTTTCTATGCCTGTGATGGTAATCTTTGCGGAATGGAAGCTTTTAAACCCAAGCATTGGCTTTATTAGTTTTTTGATAAATCTATCAACAATATTATTTAGATATTTTATTTGAAGAACTGTAATCTTCAGAAATTTCTGCATTCAAATCATCAAGAGCAGCAGTATTACTGCCGCTTTTATCAATTACAATTTTCTCAGGAAGATAGTTACTCCTGAAGGCTTTATGAAAGAATGCAAGTGCTGCAGACTTGTCTCTACTAACACACAAGTCTACAGTATATAAATAAACCCATTTACCGTTTAATTTAATGTAAGTCTCTCCAACTACTACCAACCTGCTTCTTTCTTTTCCTTACTGCCTCATCTATCAGTGGTGATAACCCACCTTTGTAACGTAGCATTTTGCTCCCCTTATACTCATCATTTCTTCCAAATCTCGATAGCTCAAAGAGAATCGACATTTCATGTATACAGATAACATCCGCTGAAAAGCTAAATCCTTTGAAATATGGCAACAATTTTTGATTGATACGAAACATCTTTGCTTTTTTTTTAGACAATTATATCATTCTTCTTTCTACTTCCCTACAAATGCGACAGAACCCTAAAAAAGGTGGTAGTTTAACCTACCATCTCCTCTGGTTTCACTATCCTTTCAAACTCCTCCTCAGTGAGCAGTTGAAGTTTTGCTGCTGCTTCTTTTAGAGTGATATTTTCTTTATAAGCAAGCTTCGCTATTTTTGCTGCATTGTCATATCCTATATGCGTATTTAATATAGTAACTAGCATTAACGACTGATTTAGTAAATCCTTTATTCTTTCTTCGTTTGCTTTAATATCAACTACGCATTTCTCTGCAAAATTTAAACTTGCATCAGCTAAAAGTCTTATAGACTGCAAAACATTGTAAATTATCACCGGCTTAAACACGTTCAATTCAAAGTGACCATTTGAGCCACCAATTGTCACGGTAACATGATTTCCCATAACTTGAGCACATACCATAGTCACCGCTTCGCATTGAGTTGGATTCACCTTACCCGGCATGATTGAAGAGCCAGGCTCATTTTCTGGTAACATTATTTCTCCAATTCCGCATCTTGGACCAGAACCAAGTAGCCTTATATCATTTGCAATTTTCATCAAGCTTACTGCTACTGTATTGAGTGCTCCACTGAGCTCAACTAAAGCATCATTTGCTGCTAGTGCTTCAAACTTATTTTTTGCTGAAATAAATGGAAAATTAGTGATTTTTGCCACTTCTTTAGCAAAATCCTCAGCAAAACCCTTTTTAGTATTGATTCCCGTGCCAACCGCGGTGCCACCTTGTGCAAGTTCATATACATTGATCAGAGTTGACTTTACTCTCTCTATTCCCTTTTTAATCTGAACTGCATAGCCAGAAAATTCCTGCCCAAGTGTTAGAGGAGTTGCATCTTGCAGATGAGTACGCCCTACTTTTATTATATCTTTAAATTCATGAACCTTATTATTTAGCGCTTTATATAATTCTTCAAGATTGGGAATAAGCAAGCGGTTTATTTGCTCTGCTACTGCTATATGCATTGCTGTTGGAAAAGTGTCATTTGATGACTGACCACAGTTTACATGATCATTTGGATGCACTGGAGACTTACTACCTAAATCACCGCCCAAAATTTCTATTGCACGATTGCTGATCACTTCATTCATATTCATGTTAGTCTGAGTTCCAGATCCGGTTTGCCAAACAACAAGTGGAAATTGATTATTAAATTTACCGTCTATTATTTCCTTTGCAGCTGAGCAGATTGCATCCCCTACTCTATTATCTATGCTACCCTGCTTCATGTTAACACGTGCTGCTGCAAGTTTTACTATTGCTAGCGCTTTAATCAGAAACTCTGGCATTTTCTCTGTACCAATTTTGAAATTTTCCAAAGAACGCTGAGTCTGCGCTCCCCAGTAATGTTCACTTGGTACTTTTACTTCTCCTAAGCTATCTGATTCTATTCTAACTTTTTTATCCATATTTCCTCATTCTAGTGCTTGACACTACATATATGAATTAATTAAATCAAATTGTATTTCAGTGTCAAGTTGAGACATTTTTAGTGAAGACCTTAGAAAATTTTCAAGCCATATCTTTTACTTCTATTATTTTTTTATTGTTATTAAGGCAATCATGCAACCTTAAGCAATAAACCTACTTTCACTCTCTATAAGGCTATTCTACTTAGAGCTTGAATAGTGAAAACATCTTTAAGCGCAGAAGCTATACCTTTGTTTGCTTTCTCTTTTTTTACTTCTACAATCATATAACCCAACATTGCACCTAACGCTAGACTAACGGTCGCTGATGCTGCACAAACTGTAATCACTGCTCCCGCAGAACATGATATTGTCATACCTGCAACATAACCTACTATACCACTAACACCAATGCAGACGTATTTCTTCCGTAGCTCTTTTTGTATATGACTTTTCAGATATTCTTTTACATCTAAATGCCCGTTTCTAGTAGCATAATTCAGAGCAGTGTTTTCATAGCCATCTTTCACATTAACATTTGCTTTTGCTGTTTCTATCAGGTACTTTACTACCTCTAAATAGCCACTTCCAGCAGCCCACATTAGAGCAGTTCTTCCATAGTGATCTGTTGAATTAATATCTTCTTTCTGTTTTTCTATCAGGTATCTTACTGTTTCTAATTGACCATTTTTGGCAGCTGAAAATAATCCTGCATGATTGTTAATCATTTGTGCAAATGATAATGTTTTTAGTTTAGGGGGTTGTAACTCTTGAGTATTAAAGTTTAATTGTGCTGGAACAATTTCTACTTCAAGCTCTACATGTTCTCTTGTGAAACGATCAAGTAGCCTTTTTACCTGATCAATTGTTTGAATTCTTACCTTATAATACCGCGATAAAGAATTGATTATTTCCCTGTTGTTAAGAAAAAATATCACTAATTCTATTTTACCTGTTAAATCTTTAGCATAGATTGAGTATTCTATATTTAATCTATCTTGTGAAATATTTCGTATTGTCTCACTCTCTGTCCAAATTCTTACCTGTTCATTAATTCTCTTACTTACAAGAAAATTATATAATTCACTATCTTCTTCCTTCATTTTATTGAGCTCATCCTTACAGTCATACCAATAAGATGATAACTCTGGTATACAAGTAGGAAGAGGTAAGCGAGGTATTGACATATCAAGATTAGCTATTAAATGATATCTAGTTAGAAGCTTTGCTATCTCCGTATGGCCATTTACAATAGCATATGTTAGGGCAGAGAATTGACCTTTACGTTTCACATTTAAATCGTATCCGTTCAGAGGTGTGGCAAGGATAAAAAACAATTGACATAATATATTAAAGTAGTAATAACACAAAATGTTGATAGTAAAGTAAGGCTAGATGCTTCAATTGTTGATCAGTATTGTAGAGTTATGTAAAAACTTAGAGCAGAAAGTAGCAAAGCTTGAAGAAAAAAATAAAATCTTAGAAATAGAGAATGCTGAACTAAGAGAGAGACTCGGCTTAAACTCAAGGAATTCATCTTTACCAAGTTCAAAAGAGCTGTACAAAATAAAAAAAGACACACCAGAAGATAAGTCAGAGGGCGGCAGGAAGATAGGTGGTCAAGTTGGACATAAGGGGAATTGCCGAGCTAAAATGGAAGCAGATGAGGTGGTGAAGGTAGAGTTACCAAATAGATGCGAGTGTGGTGAAGAAATCGCAATATCGGAAAAACCATATGTCTATCAAAAAGTTGATTTACCAGAAATTAAGCCTTACGTAGTTGAGTATCAATTAGAACATGGTCGCTGTCGTAAATGCGGAAAAAGAAGGAGTAGCAAATTACCAGAAGGAGTTACACCGGATACCTTTGGTCCTA
Source organism: Wolbachia endosymbiont (group B) of Melanostoma mellinum (assembly GCF_947251465.1). Classification (NCBI taxonomy): domain Bacteria; kingdom Pseudomonadati; phylum Pseudomonadota; class Alphaproteobacteria; order Rickettsiales; family Anaplasmataceae; genus Wolbachia; species Wolbachia endosymbiont (group B) of Melanostoma mellinum. The sequence continues at coordinate 1,745,783 of NZ_OX366366.1, read as the reverse complement.
GAGTTAAGTCAGTAGTTGCATCACTAAGTGGGTTTTATAAGAATTCAAAGCGAGAAATAGCGAATATTATGAAAGACATCTTTAACATGAGTATAAGTGTTGGTAGTGTGTCCAATAGTGAAGCAAGGGTTTCGTCAAAATGTAAAGAAGCCTATGAACAAATAGAGGAAGAAATAAAAGCAAGCGAAATTTTGCATATTGATGAAACCAGTCACTACAACAAAGGCAAATTGGGATGGTGCTGGATGTTTGCCAACAATAAAGCAAGTCTTATGAAGTTAGCAGATACAAGAGGAATGAAATTTTTAAAGAATAGTGCATTTTGTGATTACAAAAACCTGGTAATTACTGACAGATATGCAGTTTACAACCACTTCAGTGATGAAAAACGACAAATTTGTTGGGCTCACTTATTGAGAAATTTCGAGAGGTTATCTCATAGTTGGAATAGTGAAGTAATGAGACTTAGCCATTGTTTAAAAGACGCAGCTAATGGATTGTTTGTATTAAAAAACGCTTTGTCAGAAAATGAAATTAGTATTTCAAAGTTCACTAAGCAAGCTAAAGAATTACGAAGATACATACAGTACTGCATGATAAAAATATCTTATATACTTGAAGCAAAAGGAGCTTCACGAACGGTAAAGGGTATTATAAAATCCGAGTCAATGATGTGGACATTTTTGGATGACCCAGAGAATATTCCATTAACGAATAACCATGTTGAGCGACAGATACGGCATTATGTTGTCTATCGTAAGAATTCATATTTTGCACAGTCAGAGCGAGGGAATAGATTTCTTGAGCGGATAATTTCGTTGTATCTGACTTGGAAACAAAAGGAATTAAACCCTTTTCAAAACCTGCTAGCTGTTGTTTCTTAAACCACACCTCTGAACGGATACTTTAAATCAGCTCCATTTGCTATTAGAAGTTGTACTACCTCAAGATGACCATGGGCAGCAGCATGAATTAGAGCAGTTATGTTTCCCGGAGATTCTGCATTAACATTTGCTCCCTCTTCTATCAAGTATTGTAATATCTCTAGTTGACCATTGTCAGCAGCCCATATTAAAGCAGTTCTCCCATAATCATCATCTATTGTATTAATAATTGCTCCACCCTGTATAGCTTGCTGAACAAAATCTAGCTGTCCTTTTTTAGCAGCATCAATTAGCTGCGCATTTAGCTGTTTTTGTGATGGCATATACCCCTCTAAAATAAATATACAATTTAAAGCTATTTTAGCCACTATTCAAGTTTTAATGGCTAAAATTGATTGAATCACTTTTTAGTGTTTTTTTATGGTTGTTTGAGTCTAGCAAAGATTAGTCTATATCACAATCTAGTAATTCTCCTACTGCACTTAGTAAACCAGCTGTACAACCAGCTATTTTGATCTGGATGAGAGGAGATATAATTTATAACCACTCCCCTATCCTTTCTAGTTGTTTGTAGATGTTAAATCTCAGGAATTTATCAAAATAAGGAGAGGCAATGAAGGGAGTAGTATCTCTTAAATAATTAGATAAGAAATCTGGTAGAATATTCTGAAATTCATGCATTTTTTGTCTATAATCTTTCAAAGCAATAACCTTTATTTTATCATAATCAAGTTTCCAATAAGCAAGCTCCGAGACTTCTTTTTTTGTTGTGTATTCCACTGCTAAAGCTTGTAAAATTAATTGCGGGAAAAATCCTGACATAACTTCCTCATTGGAAGGTGGTGAACCAAGTTTATAGTCTATAATTGCTACTTGCCCACCTGGTAGATACTCAACTCTATCACATCTTGCTGTCAATAAAATTTCTTCTGTCATTCGAGTATCTGACCAGCTCTTATTACACAATTGTCTGGTGTGTTCATTTGCAATCAAATTTTCTGGATCCAAGTAGTCAAGCACTGGGATGACACCCTTATTCTTAGTGGAAGTTGTACAGCATCCGCGCAGTTGTGTGTCACGCGCTGGAATATGAAATATCGGATAGGAAAAGCTCTTCTCCAACTCAACTTGATTGTTTCCAGTCCTATCAAACTCAACAAAAGATTGAATTATCCTCTGCAACCTTACCCACCACATATTTGAAAAGTGGAATCGATTAGACGAGAATATTTCTCGTGCAATACTCATCAGCGACTTTTCGTTGCGTAAATATCTTGCAAGAATATTGTGTACCATAGTGCCAAACTCCAATATCGATGGCTTAAAATTTAAGTCTTTCAACTGTCTAAGGTTCAGTATGTATTCAACATAAAATGAATAAGGGTTACGAATCAGTTTTTCTACCGCACTGCAAGACATCACTTGCATTTTTCCTTCTCTGACTTTGGCTTGAGGTTTTGGCATAGGCTGAGTACATGGAACAATGCACTCAGGTGTATTTAATATTCTTAGCCAATTGCGATAAGGATATTTTGGTTCTTGTAACAGAACTTCCAAACGGCGCAATAGAATTGATTTTCTATCACTCACTAGCCTCGTAATATAAACCTTGCCGGCACCAAATAAATTGCGCAAAGTATACAAAAAGTACCCTTGCTCTTCTTGCACAGAAGGAAGGTTAAATTTTTCTCTATTCAGTGCACTCAAAAACGGATTCTGAAAATTTGGTATATCATTAAATCCAGCAAGTATTACAACTTTATTTTGATATAAGCTAAATTTATCAAAGTTATTTTCTGGAGAAAAAAACTTCCTTTTTAAAAATAATATCAGGATTTGACTATATAACTCTAAGGAACACTCAATTGCTATACCGTCACATGCATTTAAGAAATCACGAGTAAAATTACCTATTTCACCATTTAGCTCTAGAAAATTCACATTAGAAAGCACATTAACACACTGTAAATGAGCTGCTGCTATATCAGAAATAGGATAATTTATAAGATTAAGTAAAAGATTAAATATAGTTTCTAATCTACTGATAATAATTAATATATCTTCTTTATATCTTAGCTTTTTACAAGTACTAATAGCGTTGATAATATCCTTAAGACCATTTATATCAAAGCTACGCAATACTTCTATCTCAAACTCAGATAAAATACGAGTGTACTCTTCTTGAGCGTAACCAAAAGTCACTAGCCTATGTTTAAGAAGAGAAAGCAATGCCACACCGTTCCATTTTGAGTTCAAAATCTCAATACTATAAAGCAGAAGCGTCACATAAGAATAGTTTTTCGATATGGGGCACACCATACGAACTGCAAGTAATTTATCAAAAACAAACAAAGAAACGTTTTCATAACCTTCATTCTCCATAATTAGTGACGTCACCTGTGCTTCTTCCTCTCTGGAATCACAAGTGATGACTTCAATATTGCCAATATATCCATTACTAACTTTACTTAGATCGGCAGTTGTATCAAAGACATAATCTAGTTCAGGACTGCCTGTCATCCCAGCCCTCTGATTTTTAGTGTACGAACATTGTAATTTGCAGGTAATTTGAGTAGTAGATGATGTCATTCCAGTGCTTGACACTGGAATCCAGTTTCTATTGTACAGCCACCTGGTGCACTCATTTAAAGTTAAGTTTTCTGGATCCGAGTGTCTGGACACTGGAATGACATCAGAACAAGCTTCTGGCAGAAAACTTACATCCTCTCTGCCTATACTTAAATAATCGAGCAGATCTTTCAGGCAATATTGATAATGTTTTTTATCAAGTGATTGCCAATCTTTCTCTTTAATTTTCAAATTCAGATTAGGTAAAATTATCTTTCCAAATGGCAGGTCGTATACAGCTTTAATCAACAACTTATAAATCTCCTCCTTTCCAATTCCAATAAAGATCATATGCTGATCTTTCTTCAGGGAGGCTATCATATTGTTTATGTAGTCACTCTTATGCTTTAGTATATCTACTACTCCTAAATTTTTTAAAGTGTTACTCCAAGTTTTGATAAGTAAGTTTATGAAATTCTCCATTTTCTTTGAATGCTCATCAAGCTGATAACAATCCGCTATTTGGGTATATTGAAGTAATGACGGCAAACTGTAAACTAGATCGATTGGAAAACTATCATTGTGTTTTTTATTCCACTCCAATATAAATTGAATGAGTAGCAGCGTTCTCTTTGTCGGGTTAATAACTTTAACTCTATCAAGATTTAATATTAAATCTTCTTCATCAATGTTTTCTAGTGAAACTATCTCTGGCAAAATTATAGTTCTGTAATTCTTGAATGCACTCAGCAATGCTATCACATCCCTCTTGCAGGGAAGTATGATCTTTATCTCGGGAATTTTTTCTCTTTCATATTCAGAAAATATGTGCTGAACCAGAACATCAAAAAGGGACTCATTCACATTAACAGTAAAAACTCTTCCCACTAACAGTAACAATTAATACAACACTTTTATTGTATAGAAATTATTTAAAATATAAATGTGCTCGCAGTTTCTTATGCTATGATATATTAAAGTCTTTCACAATATTACATGGCAAACATCAGAATAGAAGTTTTTAATAAATGTGAACAAGTTGGCCGTAGAAGGGTAGTTAATGTTTACTTGATTTACATAAGCAAAGAATTACCATCAAAATTACATGAAGAAATTTGTGGGCTATTTTATAATAAAGTCATACAAGACTGCCGTTATTATTCCTACAATGAAAACCTTCAATATAACTTCATAGAATCACAAGAAAAGTGGGGCTTGGAGATAAGCTTTTTACCTGGCATGACCGATAACGTAGGAAACACGGCAAAACAAATTGTTAGAGAATATCTAATGAGCAAAGGCCACATTGATGAAAGTGTTTCTATCAAGGCAAGAAGTTCAAAATTGATTCTAAGTCAAGGAGGTTTTCCAACCGAAGATGACATAAAACAGGAATTCAATCCTATTACTGAATATTGCACACTTGTCTATAAAGAAAACGGCAATTGCCATTGGAAGTATTACAGTAAACCAAATACCCCACCTGGTGTCATTACAGCGCGTGACCAGGAAAAAAAAGAATGGATTCCAGTGTCAAGCACTGGGATGACACCAGGTAATAATGGAGCAAAATCTGTCAAACTCAATGTAAGTGACCAAGAGCTTGAAAAAATCAGCAGAGATGGAATCGATGGTAATGGCACTTTAGGGCTCTCGCTGGCAGCAATGAAAGCTATAAAGGATTACTTTAAAAAACTCGGTAGAAATCCATATGATATTGAACTTGAGTCTCTGGCACAGACTTGGTCTGAACATTGTAAACACAATATTTTTTGCTCCCCTATTGATGAAATAAAAGATGGTCTATATGCTCATTATATTAAGCGTGCAACGCGTGAGATAAATTCTAACATATGCGTGTCAGTTTTCTCCGACAACGCAGGAGGAATAATTTTTGATGACGATTACTTGATTGTAGATAAAGTTGAAACTCACAATAGTCCTTCAGCTCTCGATCCGTTCGGTGGAGCAATGACTGGAGTGCTTGGAGTTAATCGAGATATAGTCGGTTTTGGCAAAGGTGCAGAACCTATCATGAATACTTATTACTTTTGCTTTGCCAAAGAATCAAAAGGCAAACTTTATAGAGATAAAGAGCGTACTGATAAAATCTTACCACCAAAATATATAATGAAAGAAGTGATTCACGGTGTTAATGTTGCTGGTAATTGCTCCGGTATTCCAACGCAACTTGGATCGGTATACTTTGACGATAGATTCTGTGGAAAGCCATTAGTTTTTGTTGGAAGCATCGGAATTATTCCACGGAATATAAATAATGCACCTTCACACATAAAAGAACCCAAAAACGGTGATAAAATCGTAATTATTGGTGGAAGAGTTGGAAGGGACGGAATTCACGGTGCAACTTTTTCTTCAGAGGCATTGTCGGGAAACAGCCCTTCAACAATTGTGCAAATTGGTGATCCTATAACACAAAAAAAATTATCCAACGCCGTCGTAAAAGCAAGAGATCTTGGTCTTTATAATGCAATAACGGATAATGGAGCAGGCGGTCTATCATCGTCCATTGGTGAAATGGGAAAAGACGGATTTGAAGTTGATTTGAGCAAGGTTCTCCTTAAAAACAATGGTATGGCTCCGTGGGAAATATGGATATCAGAATCACAAGAGAGAATGACCTTAGCAGTGCCAGAAGAAAATCTTCCTGCGTTTAAGCAAATCATGAAAACACATGATGTGGAGGTCTGTGTAATTGGAGAATTCAACAAAAGTGGCAAAGCCGTTGTTAAATGTCCCCCAGGGGCAGTAATAATGGACATCGAAACTGAATTTCTGCATGATGGTAATCCTAAAATGCATTTACAGACAAAGCCATGGTCTGGAAAATCTAACCCATACGCTGTCATTCCAGAATTCTCTCCTGTTATCCCAGTGCTTGACACTGGAATCCAGCAGGCTTTGTCTGCAAATAAATCTAAAACTTTATGTAAAAATACGTGCGATGGCAGAGTTGAGCTTGAGATAGATTACAGTGTCAAGCACTGGAATGACACCTTTGCACTAAAAGAAATGCTAAGCAGACCAAACATACGCAGCAAAGAGTTTATAGTGGTGCAATATGACCATGAGGTTCAAGGATCGTCAATACTGAAACCACTGCAAGGCAAGGGAAGAGTGTGCAGTGAAGCTGTTGTCTCGAGGCCAGTCCTTTCTTCAAACAAAGGTGTTGTAAAATCGCAGGGATTTGGCTCAAGTTATGGAGAAATTGACACTTATCACATGGCAGCATGTGCGATTGACACTGCAATACGCAACTACGTAGCTGCAGGAGGAAATATAAATCATCTAGCGTTGCTCGACAATTTTTGCTGGTGTGATGCTTATAATCCAGAAAGGCTGTGGCAACTAAAGAGAGCTGCAGAGGCTTGTTACAACTTTGCAACTGCATTTAAAACACCATTTATATCCGGAAAAGATAGTATGTTTAACGACTTTAAGGGATATGATGAAAATGGCGAGAAAGTGATGATATCTGCACCACCTTCACTACTCATTTCAGCAATTGGAGTTATAGACAATATTGAAAATGCGGTATCGCTTGATGTGAAAATGCCAGGGGACTTGATATATGTGCTTGGTACAACCCACGATGAGCTTGGTAGATCTGAATATCAGTTATATAGTGGAATAGATAATAACAACGTGCCAAAAGTTAATGCAAAGAGCGCTAGGAAGTTGTATGAACGTTACAACCAGGCAATAAAAGATGGCATAATTGTCTCTGCAATTGCACCAAACTTAGGCGGCTTAATTATTGCTTTGGCAAAATCGCTAATTGCAGGAGACCTTGGTGCTGAAATTGATCTTTCACTAGTACCAATAGGAAAAACACAAAATACAGACATAATAAACAAGATAATAATGTTTTCTGAATCGCAAAGTAGAATATTAGTAACCATTGCCCCGCAAAATCAGCGGAAGTTTGAAGAATTGTTTAAAGGTATAGTTTTTTCATGTATTGGAAAAGTGACAGAGGAGAAAGCTCTCAATATAAAGGATATTATAAGAATAGATTTGAAAGACTTAGGTACTAGTTTAAATAACTTTTGATTACGCTAGACAAATTTTTCATTATGTGTAATGTCTGATTAAAATAAATGCATATTATTAAATTTGGGTAGGTGATTATGTCCATTTTATCAATACTCTTGCTTATCAGTCTTTCTTTACTTAACACTTCAAATAAATTAATGATATGTGCTGCCTTATTTGTGGGAGCTACTTTAGTTGTAAACTCAATGGTTGAGTTTTATGGTAGAAGCAAAGCTACTTACAGCTTAATAGTGTGTACAGTGATATGCTGTCTTTTTAAATTGCAAAATTTTAGTTTTATGATACTGGTTCTATATACTGCAATTTTAATCTCTCTTCTCTCAAGCATAGTTGTTTTTGAAGAATTAAAGTCGAAATTGAATTTTCATATGGCAAATTTCATCACTTTAATTATAGCATCGGTCATTGATAGTACGATTATTTGTGTTGGACTACTATACAAAATTTCTGCAGGTAAATGCTTATCAATATATATTAAAGATTTAATTTTCAAGTTTTCCTATGCATCGATATTGAGTATCTGCTTGTTTGTAGGAATGTATTTATTCTCCTTGGCAAGCAAGAAGTATTTTAAGGTTTCTGCATAACCCGTCTTCTGATATAGCCAAAATAGTTTAGATTTAACTATAACCGTCATTCCGCTATTTGTTAGCAGCTTGGCAGTATAATGTGAAAAGCTCTTATTCGGATAGCGGTTCTAAAATCACAGTAATTGGAAACTGTTAACTTAAGTTATCCTTTAAGAGAGCTAGTACAATTTCTTACAGGTTTCATACATGATAAGAGTTTTATTTTTAGCTAAACCAATTGAAATAAGCTATAAAATCTGTTAAAGTCAGCTTTGTGCAAGCACCCTTAGCTCAGTTGGATTAGAGCATTTGACTACGGATCAAAAGGTCGGGCGTTCAAGTCGCTCAGGGTGCACCATATTTTATAGGAAATAGAGGTCATACTTGAAATTCATATATGTAATACCTATCTTTAAAGGTAAAATACTGAGCTATTATATATGAACAAAAAAGACTACTATGATCTGCTAGAAGTGAGCAGAAATGCTAGTACTGACGAGATAAAAAAAGCATATAAAAAACTAGCATTAAAATATCATCCTGACAGAAATCCTGGTAATAAGGAAGCAGAGGAAAAATTTAAAGAAGTAACAGCTGCATATGAAGTTCTATCTGACTCTGAAAAAAGAGCAGGTTATGATCGTTATGGTCACGATGGTGCTTCCGGTGGATTTGATTTCAGCCAAGCTGGAGGGGATTTTAGCGATATATTTAACGATTTTTTTGGTGGAGGATTCGGCGGCAGTACAAGTAGGTCAAGAACAAAAAGAAGTACAACAGGAGTATCTGGAGCAGATCTGCGCTACGACCTTAAAATTACCTTGGAAGATGCATTTAAAGGAATACAAGCACCTATACATTATGTGACAAATATAAAATGTAATACATGCCAAGGCACAGGTAGCGAAGGAGCAATCAAACCAGTTCAGTGCAACACATGCCAGGGAAGCGGTAGAATTAGAACTCAACAGGGCTTTTTTACCATTGAAAGAACGTGTACTACATGCTATGGGGAAGGAGAAATAATACAAAATAAATGTAAGAAATGCGGTGGAAGTGGACGTAAAAGAGATGAAGTAAATATCTCCGTTTCAATTCCAAAAGGCATAGAAGAAGGAGCTAAAGTAAGGGTCAGTGGTAAAGGAGAAGCTGGAGCAAGAGGTGGAAAAAGCGGAGATTTATACGTATGTGTGAAAATAGCTACTCATCAGATCTTCACTCGCAATAGAGCAGATTTACACTGTAAAGTGCCTATAAGAATGACACTAGCAGTACTTGGTGGTGAAATCGATATTCAATCAATTGATGGAGCTAAAATAAAAGTAAAGGTCCCTGAAGGCACTCAAACTGGTACCAAACTACGTTGTAGGGAAAAGGGTATGCCATATATGAACTCACATGCTCGTGGTGATTTATACGTACAGGTAATAGTTGAGACTTTAAATCCAAAGAATTTAACCCAAAAGCAGATTGAGCTATTAAAAGCGCTTGAGGAAGAGGAACATGAAAGTGTAGAGCAGAAATCTGAAGGATTCTTTGGAAAAGTAAAAAAAAAATGAGAAATTTGCTAAATGATATAAAGAGGTAGCTGTATACACTTAATTCTTTTTACCAATTTGAAAGCCTTCTCTTTTAGTGAAAAGATTTTTTTAAGTTATGCAAAAGTGATAAATTCCTTTATTTAAGGTCGAAGTTTTGCTATCCTCGCATTTTAATAATTTAAAATTAATGAACATAAACAAAAATGAGTTTTTATTTCTTCCTCTTGGAGGAGTAGGAAGAATTGGGATGAACGTTAGCCTATATCATTATCAAGGCAAGTGGATTATGATCGACCTTGGTATCGGTTTTGCAGATGAAACTATGCCAGGTGTTGAGCTGCTCATCGCTGATGTAGATTTTATTGCTCAAAGAAAAAAAGATTTGCTTGGAATAATAATTACACATGCACATGAGGATCACTGTGGTGCAGTGCCTCATCTGTGGGAAGATTTGCAATGTCCCATATATACAACAAAATTTACAGTTAATTTTCTCAAGGAGAAACTAAAGGAGTTTCGATTGGAAGGTGTGGTACCTGTGAAAGAGGTAGACATAAATGGCAGCATAAATTTGGGTCCTTTTACCGTTGAGTTTATAAATGTAACTCACTCAATTCCTGAGGCAAATTCAATATTAATTAGCACTGAAGCAGGTAGTGCACTTCATACTGGGGACTGGAAATTTGATCCAAAACCTGTTGTTGGATTAATTTCTAATATAGAGCGTTTAAAAGAAATTGGCGATAAAGGTGATCTACTTGCAGCAATTTGTGATTCAACAAACATACTGAGCAAACACGACCCTGAATCAGAAAGTGAAATTTATGATAATATTTACAATATAATAAAGCGGTCTAAAAAATTGGTTGCTGTCTCGCTATTTGCCTCGAATGTGGCGCGAATTGAAACAATAAGCCAAGCTGCAAAAGCACTAAATAGAAAAGTGGTTTTACTTGGCAGATCTTTATGGAGAATAGTGAAAGTTGCGCAGGATAGTGGTTATTTAACTGATTCTCCTGAGTTTCTAGAAGCAAAGGAGGCAGTAAATTTTCCAAGGGAAAAGCTGGTGCTACTTTGCACAGGTTGTCAAGGTGAGCCACTGGCAGCAACCTCAAGGCTTGCTAATAAGAGTCATCAAGCATTTAAAATGCAGCAAGGTGATACCATGATCTTTTCATCAAAAATCATTCCTGGCAATGAAACTCGTGCACATAACATGCTCAATGCCTTTATTGAGATGGGAGTGGAAGTTATTACTGAAAAAACAGAGAATGTTCATGCTTCCGGACATCCAGTAAAAGCAGAGCTAAGGGAAATGTATTCTTTGATAAAACCTAAGATAGCTATTCCAGTTCATGGTGAGTATATTCATACGGATGCACATGTAAAGTTCGCTAAAGAGTGCGGTGTGAAAAAAGCAATAATGATTGCACCAGGTGATATTGTTAATTTGGAGAATGGAGAAAAAGTTAGTTCAATTGATGTTGACTACTTTGGTATTGATGGTACGTTGCTACGCCATCCAGAATGCAGCGTTATAAAGATGCGTGAGAGAATGAGAGATGCTGGGGTTATTGTAGTAACAGCAATTGTGAATAAGAAAAACAAATTGCTCGCTAAGCCAAAAGTATTTGCACCTGGTGTTTTCGAAGCGCAAGAAGATGCAGCCATTATGCAAAAGATCATAGAGAAGGTTGAGTCAGCATTTAGTCCACAACCGATAAAAAAAATAAGAAATAAGATTGAAAGTTCAATATTTAGTATCTTAAAGGAATATTTACTAAAAAGACCTATAATTGAAGTCCAAATAGAACAGGTATAGAAATATACCTCTTTTTATTAACCATTATTTGAGTAAGAAGTTAACAATGTATTCTTTGATGTTATTTCAGCATGCAATACTGGAATCCGTAAAAAAAAATCAGTGTCAGATCACACAACTATACAAACATTGTGATTTGAATCTACCAGAAAGGTGCCATCTCAACGCCCAGGCAAACATTGTAGTTTTAGAGCAATCTCCACCAGTAGAGTGTCATCCCAGTGCTCTGACACTGGAATCCAGTTTTTCATGCAACCTTGTCAAAGACGTTTATTTTAGAATAAAACAGCTACTTTTATGCTTGCCACCTCAGTGCACTTACTTGCAGTCAAATTTCTGGATTCCAGTGTCAAGTACTGCAGAAATTGATTTACTCTACTGTCATGCAGTTTAACTTCAAAAGTAAGCTATTTGCTGAGATGACAGGAGGTAATGCAAGAAATCTAATGAAGCTATTCGTTCAATTGGTGTTATTTATTTCGTTATTTATTCCTTATTCCACAAAAGCTGTTTTATATGTTGATATAAAAAAAAGCAATATTGGTAATATTGATCTTGTTGTATCTAAATGTGCATGCAAGACAGAAGTGGAAAGTGAGCTAAGTGAAAGCATCACAAAAGTAATTGAAACAAATCTATCTAATTGTGGCTTATTTAATGTGAAACGTAACACGAAAGTTGAGTCTTGGAAAAGCGATACTGTAGTCACAGTAAGTTTAAGTGAAGTATCAAACAGAAATTTAGAGCTATCTTTTCGTTTATCTGACAGCTTTACAAACAGAGAATTACTTACTCAGTCGGTTGTTTTTCTAGCAAAAGACTGGAGGAAAATTAGTCATCTTGTTTCAGATGTGATACATGATAGATTGATTGGTGAGAAAGGGCATTTCAATACAAAAATTACATATATCGCTGAAGAAAAAGATAGCAATTACAAATCCGTCCGTAAAATTGCTGTGATGAATCAAGATGGAAGTAATATAAAGTACTTAACAAATGGTGAGAAATTTGTGTCAACACCAAGATTTTCACCAAATGGAAAGGGTATTGTTTATATCTCATACACAAATGGTAAAAGTTATATAATATTAAAAAATTTAAAAGATAACACTGAATCAATAATCAGCGCATTTGAAGGAGTTATTTCTGCACCCAGATTTTCTCCTGATGGTAAATCTCTTTTTATTTCCCACTCATTGAGTGGTGAAACAAATATATTATCTCTAGACTTAAGCAGTAAACGAACAAAAAAAATTACTAAAGGTTCAGCTATAAGTACTTCTCCCTCTTTGTCTCCAGATCAAAAGTACATGGTTTTTAGTTCTGATATAAGTGGAAGTCAGCAACTATATATCATAGATTTCACTAAAAAAAGCAAAAAACCCAAGAGAATTAGTTTTGGAAATGGAAGATATGCTACACCTGTTTGGTCGCCAAAAGGAGATCTGATAGCTTTTACAAAAATTCAGTCAGGAAAATTTTACATAGGAGTTATGAAGCCAGATGGCAAAGAAGAGCGCTTGCTTTCAGAGGGACATAAAATTGAATCTCCGGCATGGCTACCAAATGGCAGAGAAATTATCTTTACTAACGCAGAATCACCAAGCAACTCTAAATTATATTTAGTAGATTTAGTAAAGAAAAATCAAAAAATGGTTTTTACTCCAACGAATGCTTCTTTACCAGATTGGTCTTATTTTTGAAAGTAGATCTATAAAATCGGTATAAATCTTGCTTTATCTTAATCGTTTATAACCTTCGGTACTACGAAATACCCATGCTCCGATTTTGTATTGGATAATATTTCTTCTTTAATGTTTTGAGAATTTATAATATCATCGCGTACATGGACATCCTTATCTATAGTTCCATAACGCATAGGAGAAACACCTTCAGTATTAACTTTCAACAAAGTATCATGTATCCAATCCAGCATTGTCAGTTCTTTTGAGTAGTATTGAATCTCATCATCGGATAACTTAATCCTCACAAGCTGTGCAGTTTTAAGCATTTCTTCCTTAGTAATTGTTATTTTTCTCTTATTTGCAAATTCTATTAACGAAGTGATAACATCTTCTGTTGATCTAGCTGGCACTTTTACCTCCTTGCATAAAGCAAATTAAAATATTTGCAATTGAAACAACCTCTATCTTATCATTTTTTTCAAATTTGTGAAATACGGTGTCCGTAATTACTAATTTATCCAGAGAAGAGGAAGAGATTTTCTCAACTGCATTTCCTGAAAGTACGCCATGTGTAATGCATGAAACTACAGACTTTGCTCCTCGGTCTTTTAAAGCAAGGGCTGCATTACATAATGTTCCGCCAGAGTCAACTATATCATCAACAATGACGCAATTTTTGTTTGCAACTTCTCCGATTACATTCATTACCTCAGATGTACCTGCTTTTTCTCTATATTTATCTACTACAACAATATCATTATCCAACTTGTGTTTTTCCTCTAAAATCTTTGCAAAAGCACGAGCTCTGCCAATTGCTCCAACATCAGGCGCAACTATTGCCAAGTTTTCCTTGTATATAGAGTTAACAAATACTTCAAAACAGCTTAGATTAGTAACTGGTATATCAAAAAAACCTTCAATTTGACTTGAATGCAAATCAATAGCAGCAACACTGTTTGCACCAGCTGTTTGAATAAGATTTGCAGTTAATTTAGCACTTAAAGCAGATTGCATATTATTGTTTTTAATAACCCTATCCTGCCTACTGTATCCGTAATAAGGAATAATAGCTGTTATTCTCTTGGCTCCAGATCTCTTTGCTGCATCAATTGTAAGCAGAAGCTCCATAAGGTTATCATTTACAGGGGAAGAAAGAGATTGCACTACGTATACTTCTTGATCACGTAGATCATTTGCTACTTCTACATTTACCTCACCATCGGCAAATCTTGACACCTGATTGGGGAATAGCTGAGCATTTAGCCCACTTGCTATTGAATCTCCTAATCGTTTACTAGCGCTACCTATTATTACCTTCATATATACCAATTAAGTTTTGAAAATTATACAGAAACCATGGAACGATTAAAACTTTATTCTTGCCGCCAAGTGGATCATAGAAACGAAAAAGTTACTCGAAACATTTCACCAGCTTTCTTATCATGCAACTCGTTTTCACAAAGGTACGTACTATTTTTCTACTTAAAAATAAAGTAAATTTTTTGTGATGCTAAGCATTTTCTATAATTTTTCATTAGATTTATTAAAAATTTGACAATTATTAAAATATAGGCTAAAATATCTATATATTTAATGGAGAAACGAAATGGATTTTAGTAAATTTCTTCTAGACGACTTTCTTGATTTGTCCTCGAAAACAATAAACATAAGTGAATTAGTAAGCTTTTTACAGAGCAATCTTAGTATTACAAAGCTTAGTTTAAAAAGCTGTTATATTGGTGATGAAGGAGCAAAAGCTTTAGCTAATGTTAATCTTGCAAACCTTACTCAACTTGATTTAAGTTGTAACAAAATTGATGCTGAAGGAGCAAAAGCTTTAGCTAATGGTAATCTTGCAAACCTTACTCAACTTAATTTAAGTTGTAACAGTATTGGTGATGAAGGAGCAGAAGCTTTAGCTAATGGTAATCTTACAAACCTTACTTCACTTGATGTAGCTTTGAACAACATTGGTGATAAAGGAGCAAAAGCTTTAGCTGATCTTAAAAAAGTTAATGTTAAAGGTATAGAAAATTTTGGAATAATAGATAGTTTTATAAATCAATTAAAACAAAGTAACTCTTCAATAGAAATTTTTGATCCAGATAAATCGGAAAATAAAACAACACTTGATGATATTATAATTCCAGAAAGCGTTAAAAAGGAGCTAAACAAGATTCTTGGTATTATTCCAGAAAGAAATAAAGCATTACTTCAAAAGGCAGGTTGCAAATCAGAAAAAGGCTATCTTTTTTATGGTCCACCCGGAAATGGTAAAACCAAAATTGCTCGTGCAATTGCATGTCAAGCTAAAGCAAAGTTTATTAGTGTTTCTGCATCTGAATTTCTGAAATCGTATATTGGTCAAGGTGAAAAGCACGTAAGAGAAATTTTTAAAAAGGCAAGAGCAAATGCTCCTTGTATAATTTTTATAGATGAAATTGATTGTATTGCTACAAAACGTGGTAGCGGTGGTAGTTCTAGTCATGCTCAATCATGCGACAGCCTTGTGAATCAGTTTTTAACCGAGCTCGATGGTTTCAACCCACTAGAAGGTGTAACAGTAATTGCTGCAACTAATCGTAGAGATGTTTTAGACACAGCGTTTACTAGGCCAGGCCGTCTCTCTAATCATATTGAAATTCCTTTGCCAGGTAATGCCCAGCGTAAGGATATATTGGACTTATATATAAAAAAATTCAAAGGTATTGAAGAGTTGGAAGTTACAGTAGATACTCAAAAACTTGCAGATAAAACTGATGGTTTCTCGGGAGCTGAGTTAGAATATTTAATAGATAAAACAACAGGGGATATCATATCTTCTTTTGAAAGTGAAGGAAAAGTCACTATTGGTACTAGTAACTTCATTCAGGCAATTAAGGAGAAGAAATCTAAAGAGCCTGAAGGTGAGCAAGTTAATAATGATCTAGAGTCACTCAATAGTCTTCTTCGTAATAAAAATAATGTAGAAAGTCATAGCTCTGCAAATAGTAGTTCAGATGTTGTAGTTACTCAACAGTTGGCTAAAGTGACTAAATTACTTAATGGTATACAAACTAAAATTAATGCGCTACAGAAAGAACGTGAGGAAAGATTTGAAGAACTTGACTCTAGGAACAGTAACTTAGAACAGGGCCTAGATTCTGTAAGGAAAGACTTAATTAAAGTAACTCAATGTACTAAAGAATACACTCAATTAAAGGATGATCTAAAGACTATCACTGAAAAATATACTCAACTAAAGAGTGAATTAGAGAGTATGGTAACAACCGAACTCAAGAAACATGAAAGCACATTAGAGAATCGTGTTAAAGATCTACAAAAACAATTTGAAGGTAAAAATAAAGAGCTAAATAGTAAATATGAAAAATTCTTAGGAGCAAGCAACAATAGTAAAAGGCAAGGTAGTTACGCCTCTATTTCTTTTGTATTATCTGGAGCATCTGCTGTTGGTGCAAGTTTGACAATGTTTCATTTAGCAATGTGTCTTTCACTCGCTGTAGCCGCATTAATTTTTCTTGCAGCAGGATGTTACTGTTTGTATAAGGCAAATACAACACTTAGTAATGTTGAAATTGATCAAACTACTAATCTTGTAGTTGTTTAGATAGTTTTTAGGCTTTTAAATCTGTACCTGTTTGGCAAGTTAAAAAGTCCTTGCTGGTGCTGTAGCTTAAATTGAAGAAAATGGCGGAAGTGTAGAGTGAGGTAGTTTTTGATCAAAAATTTAAGATATTTTTAAAAAAACCACCTTTCTTGACGCGTATGAACACTCCCAAATTTTTTATAGGTTTGACTTCACCTGATTTACAAATAGAAATTGGTTGAGTGTTTGCCATTTATTCTTATAAACAGCATTTTGCTTTTTTTAGCACGTAGCAATTCTTGAATTCTATGATATTATTTTTGTAAAATTGTTATATATATCATAATAACGGCACTGGCTGAGTTCATTAAGTAATTTTATGGGCAGTGGAATGATAAAAAGCGTTTTCACAAACACATTTTACTACATAATCAGCGCTAATATTAAAATGCTTATAAAGAGCTTCATAAGGTGCTGATTCTCCAAAATTTTTCATGCCAATAAATATACCGTTTGAACCTATATATTTATGCCAACCCACTTCACTTCCAGCTTCAATTGCAACTTTAATACTATCATTATTTAATATTACCCCTTTATATTCATCACTTTGCTCGTCAAAAAGCCTCCAACACGGCATAGAAATGACCCTTGTACCTACACCTTTTTCCTGTAATTTTTCTCTTGCCTCAACTGCAATTTCAACTTCAGATCCGGTAGCAAATATCGTCACTTCTAGCTTCCCTGAATATTCGCATAGTATATATGCACCAAATTTTGATAGGTTGGCCAATTGGTCAGTATAAGAGTGCATGTAATTAATATTTTGCCTTGAAAGCGCAAATAGTGCAGGTGACTCTTTTTTTTCAAGTGCAATGCTAATGCACTCCAAAGTTTCAATTGCATCTGCTGGCCTAAAAACATACAGATTTGGTATAGCTCTCAGAGAAGCTAAATGCTCTATTGGCTGGTGAGTTGGACCATCTTCTCCTACTCCAATTGAGTCATGAGTCATTACATATATAACCTGCTGTTTCATCAAGGCTGAAAGACGTATAGCAGGGCGGCAGTAGTCGGAAAATACTAAAAAAGTTCCACCATAAGGAATAATCCCACCATGAAGAGCCATACCATTCATACAAGCTGCCATAGCGTGCTCTCTCACTCCATAGTGTACATAAGAGCCACTATAATTATTACTATCTATTGCCTGCATGTGCTTATATTTAGTACAATTTGAACCGGTAAGATCAGCAGAGCCACCAATTAGTTCTGGCATAGACTTAGTTAATAGTTCCATTACTCTGCCGAAAGAAGATCGAGTAGCTTCGTTTGGCATTAGCTTACATATTTGTTTCTTCAGATCAGCCAAATCACTCTCGATATTATTCGGCAAACGTTTCTCAAGTCTTCTTTGTAGTTCTTTATTGATCAAGGATGTATAGTTTTGCTTTGCCCTCTTAACTGTTTCTATCCAAGCGTTTCTCACATCTTCTGGTACATGAAATGGTTCATAGTCCCAATTTAATTTTTCTCTCATCTGTTTTACATCTTCCTCTGTAAAGGCACCACTATGAGCAGAAGATGTGCCAGCACGGCTCGAAAATTTTCCGATAATAGTTTTGCAACAGATTAGTGTAGGTTTATCAGACTTTTGCGCCTGCTCTATTGCAAGGGATATAGCATCAAAGTCATGCCCATCGATTTTGTCAACATTCCATCCATACGCTGAAAAACGCTTTTCTACATCATCAGAGCAAGAGAGGCTAGTAGAGCCGTCTATAGAGATGTCATTGTCGTCAAAAAGTGCTATCAGCTTATTTAATTTAAGATGCCCAGCAAGGGATGCTGCTTCATGGCTTATACCTTCCATAAGACAACCATCTCCTAGCATTACGTAAGTGTAGTGACTGATTTCAAACTGCTTTGCAAGAATCGATTCAGCAAGTGCCATGCCAACAGCAGTGGCAAATCCCTGACCAAGCGGGCCTGTTGTTGCTTCTATACCAGAAGTTAAGCCAAATTCTGGGTGACCTGGAGTTTTTGATGTAAGTTGCCTGAAGTTTTTTAGTTCATCTATACTAATGTAGCCTGTCAGATATAATATAGAGTATTGCAACATTGAACCGTGACCATTTGATAGGACGAAACGATCTCTACTGATCCATTTAGAATCATCAGGGTTATGGTTTAGATATTTAGCAAATAATACAGTGGCAACATCTGCCATGCCAAGTGGCATACCTGGGTGTCCAGAATTTGCTTTTTGTACCGCATCAATTGATAAAAAGCGGACAGCATTTGCCATGGATTTTAGTAGTAGATGATTCATGTATTAATAGGAAAACTTAAAAGTGAAGTATACTACATCATAGTGGCAAAAACAAGTTGACACTTAATGTTAAAATCATTAATAATTTATAGTTAGATTGTGAGAATTTTTGTATGACAACTGTTATCAATAGAAAGTATAGAATCAGTCGCAGGCTTGGTGTAAACTTATGGGGTAGAGCAAAAGATTCGGTCAATAAAAGAAAATACCCTCCAGGTCAGCATGGTATTCTTGGATTTAAGAAGTTATCTGATTTTGGTAAGCAGTTTGCTGCACATAAGAAATTTAAGTTCTACTATGCAATTTCAAGTAAGCAGCTTAGACGTACATTTTTAGATGCCTACAAAAGAAAGGGTTATACGGCTGATAATTTTATTGGTGCCTTGGAATCAAGGTTAAGTTCTGTTTTATATCACTCTGGTTTTGTGCCAACAATTTACTCGGCAAAACAGCTTATATCTCATAAACATGTTACAGTTAATGATAAGGTGGTTAACATATCAAGTTATAGAGTGAAGCCTGGTGATATAATAAAAATAAGGGAAAGAGCAGCAAAAATTCCTATATTAATAGAGGCTGAACAAAAACAAGAACGTAAGGCTCCAGATTATTTAGAGGCAGATAGCAAAGCACTTTCAGTGAAGTATTTGAGAGCGCCTCAATATTCCGAAGTCCCCTATTCAGCAGACATGGAAGTCAATTTAGTAGTAGAATTTTACTCTAGATAAACAACATAAGGCCCGTGTGGCGGAATCGGTAGACGCAGCGGACTTAAAATCCGTGGGTTTTGCGACCTTGGGAGTTCAAGTCTCCCCATGGGCACCAGTTTAATTTATTAAAAAAGTATGAAATGGCTTGATATAGAAGATATTGCAGAAGCTCTAGAAGAGAAATTTCCAAATGAAGATATAATTAGTATTAGATTCACTGAACTTAAAAGAAAAGTCTTGGATTTAGAAGAGTTTGATGATGATGAAAAGTATTGTAATGAAAAAATATTAGAGGCCATTCAAGCAGCTTGGATTGCAGAAAGATCTTAAAAAACAGATAGCTATAAGAAAATTACTGCATACAGTAAAAAGATAATTTTCTTGGAAATACTATACTTTACCCGAATTTTAATTAGCTTCATAATAATTTAACAAATTAAAATTAAAAATGATTACAAGGTAGGAAACACAAAATTCTGGCAAATGCTAGATATACAAATACTGCTTTTTATGTGTGAGGCCGAGGATTATGAAAACAATAAGTTAGTTTTTTGTATAAGAAAGTTGTAATATAATTTAATTTTAAGCACTGGAAAGATGTTTAAATATAGCGGGCCAAAGAAATTAAAATCTATAATAGAAAACTATGCATTAAAATGCATGAAAAATAAGATCAGCAAAAATGAAATACGTCTTATTTTAAACTGGAAAAGTATAGTTGGAGAGGAATTAGCAGAATGTACAAAACCACAAAAGATCTCATACGCACAAAACGTAAATTCTGGTGTTCTGCATCTGTTAGTAACAAATGGCAGTAAAGCATTAGAAATGCAGCATATGGTTTCTCTTGTAATAGAAAAAATTACAGTGTTTTTTGGCTATAAAGCAGTATACGGTATAAAAATCAAGCAAGGGAGTTGACTATTTAACTATATCAGGTTAACCTAGTTACATAGGATAAATTGGTATATTGAAGTGAGTAGAATTTGTGAGTTAACAAATAGAAAAAAGTCTTTTGGTAATAAGGTATCGCATTCAAATCGTAAAACAAAGCGTACCTTTCTCTTAAATTTACATAAAGTTACATTGACGAGTAATATATTAGACAAAAAGTTTAGCTTTCGTATAGCGACAAGAACTTTAAGAACTATAGATTACAAAGGTGATCTTGATGCTTTCTTGCTCAACACAAAAACAATTAAACTAAGTAAAGAAGCGCAAAAGATAAAAAGAAGATTAAAGAAAGTTTTAGCAAAACAAGAGGTAGAGCTAGCTGTTTCAAATGCATAGTAAGCCTACATGGCTCAGAGCAAAAGCTCCAGCTGGTAAAGTATTCAATGAAACCTTAAATACTGTTAAGCTACATAACTTACATACAGTATGCGAAGAAGCTGCGTGTCCAAATATTGGTGAATGTTGGAATAAACGTCATGCTACTGTGATGATTCTCGGTTTTGTTTGTACTCGTGCTTGTGCGTTTTGCAACGTTGCAACTGGCATTCCTGATAAGCTCGATCCTCATGAACCAGAAAATTTAGCAAAAGCAATAAAAAAGTTAAATTTAAAGCACGTTGTCATTACCTCTGTTGACCGTGACGATTTACCAGATGGTGGTGCAAATCAGTTTATAAGGTGTATAGAAGAAATTAGAAAGATAACTTCGGAAACAACAATAGAGATCCTCACTCCTGATTTTTTAAATAAGAAAGGAGCGTTTGAAGCAATAGCTATTGCATCACCTGATGTTTATAACCACAACATCGAAACAGTACCAAGGCTGTATGCAAAAATAAGACCAAGAGCTCGTTATTTTCATTCACTATATTTGCTAAAGATGGTGAAACAGATTAATCCTAAACTTTTCACGAAGTCAGGGCTTATGGTTGGTCTTGGAGAAACAAAAGAAGAAATCTTTCAGGTTATGGATGATTTACGTAGCGCCGAAGTTGATTTCATTACAATTGGTCAATATCTGCAACCAACTCCAAAGCATGCAAAAATTGATAGATATGTTACTCCAGAAGAGTTTGAGCATTATAAATATATTGCTTATTCTAAAGGCTTCTTGGTAGTTGCATCAAGTCCATTAACCCGTTCATCATATCACGCTGAAGAAGATTTTAACAGGCTCAAGTCCTGTAATTGACATCTCGATTTTATTGTCCCAAATTTGGGACAATAAGTCAGGAAAGCTTAGTGTGTTGCCCTGGGCTTAACTTTTTACTTAGCTGATCACAAAAAGTATGAATTTTACAGCACCTAAACCAGCTGTTTAAGATCTTATATAAGCAATTGACAGCTACTGAGATGCCAGCTAAAATATTTACATAGTATATTAACATAGGGTAAGGTGAACTTTAGTGACTATGTACATGACAAAATTTTAACAATATCAGATATAAGTGCTAAGATTGATGTAAGAGATCTAGTAAACTTTCTAAAGAATAAAAAAGATATTAACGAGCTTAATTTAATAAATGTAGAGATTGATAGTAAAGATGTAAAAGAGTTAGGTAAACTTACACATCTTACTTCGCTTACTCTAAGGAACAATAAACTTGGTTTTGAAGGTGCAGGATATATAGGTAAAAGCAATCTAAAAAACCTTACTTTACTTGAAATAAGTAATAACAATATTGGAGACATAGGTTTTGCATTTTTGATTGGCAGCAAACGTCTCCCAAATCTTACTTTATTAAATGTAGAAAACAACAACATTGTTGGAGTGTGGCGCCACCACTATGGAGGAGATATAGCACTCAAAAATCTCACCTCACTTTATGTAGAAGGTAACGGTAAAAAATTCTTAAATGATAAAGAAGTTATCCTTGATAGTATAAAAAAAAGCTCAATAACCGAAGCGCCTGGACACTCTAGAGTAAAAGATGGTGAAGGTGCTACAAAAAAATTAGTAGCTAAAAGAAAAAAAACGATACAAGCTACCAATAGTCAGTCAGATCCTAGTAGTAGGTTAAGTATAGAACTTTCCAAACAAGATGGGCTGCGTGAAATAGTACTTGACACTGAAACTACAGGTCTTGATGTCAATAGCCATCGAATTATCGAAATAGGGTGTGTAGAACTAATTAATCATATTCCAACAGGCAAAGTATTCCATCGATACATCAACCCAGAAAGGAGCATAGACAAAGGTGCATTTAAAGTTCACGGTATCAGCGAAGAATTTCTAAAGGATAAGCCATTATTTTCAGAGATTGCATCTGAATTTCTTAATTTTATATCTAGCGATACTTTGGTAATTCACAATGCTGGATTTGACATTAAATTTTTGAACATGGAACTTGGTAAACTGAATGCCAAATTAATCTCTTCAGACAGAGTGTTAGATACATTACCGCTTGCAAGAAAGAAATTTGGACCACCGGCTTCTTTAAGTGCATTGTGTGAGCGTTTTGGTATATCACTAGAGAGTAGGGAGTTACATGGAGCGCTAATTGACGCTGAGTTGCTAGCAAAAGTATATGTTGAGCGATTACAAACTCCTTTGGATCGATGTCAGCATGCAGTACGTAACTTATCTCTTAGAGGACACTTGCCAAGTAATGAAGAAGTTAGTGAGCAGTTAGATGAGATTAACGTATCTGTTCATGAGGGAGTAGTAGATAGAAGATTGTAAAAACGCCTTTTGCTTTCAGTAGCGAAATTATTCTCTCAATGAATGTGTTTTCTAGCTTTAAAAATGCGAATCTCAATATCTTATCTTGAATTACTTAACTGTTGGTTCAAGTTTAAGTTCTTATCATGGTATGTATTTACATCTTTTAACACTTTAAGTGGTTCACCTAGACTATGTTCCACTTTTGTCTCAAAATTACATCCTAAATTCTCACAAAATTCTTGAAAACGTTCAGTAGCAATATCAAAAAAATTTCTACCACTTGCTTTATGATTTTTCAGCTCTTTCGGAATAGTAATAAGCACTTTACCATCTTCATATGTTACATTTCGACCCTTACATTTTAGTTTAAATTCTACTGAACTGCAAAAACCTGGTGTTTTAATATCATTAACAAGATCACTGCTGCACACCTTTATACAATCCATGCTAAAATTAAATTTTAGACAATTGGAGTCACGGCAATCCATACTATAAGTTATTGTTATGCTAGAATCTAACACAAGCAAGCCAAATGGAGAAAGAGCCTTTAATATATGAAGAAACAGAAAATGATTATACCCTTCTTGATGATAGTTAGTTATCAATTCTTCCATGATAGAGTCACTCGGAACTTCTGCACCAGCATATTCAAATATTTTTATGAAAATTTGCTTAAGAAATGGACTATAGTTCTTTCTTCCATTCTCATCTTCTAAAATGAGATCTTTATGTTTTGAATATAGCTTCTCAATAAGCTCATTAGGCACTTCTTTCTCATTAATAGTAAGGTTGTGTGATCTACCAAGGTCAATATATGTGTTGTAACCAGAGTTCCAACAATCTGATTTTATTGGCACAGATTTTAAATCAGCATACTTGAGCTTTTCCACTTCAGATTTTAATGCATTAACTATTTTTTTTGCCATATTATTCCCTCTATCACATAGATTAATACTAGTATTATATTTTATTGACTGTCAATTATTTAGAACCTTTGCTTTAAAGGACTTTCTATCTTTAACAACTGTTATGCAAGCGCATTGCTACCCTGTCTACTTCTGCTTCTTCTAGCTTGTTATCTACTCGTTCATGGTATAGATCTTTTCCCTTCATCCAGGATAGGTCACCATTTATTGTACAAACGTAATTGCCATTGTTCTTTTCGAAAAAAAATAGCCCTAGTTTGCTTTCGTCTTGACCGATCAATTCATTACGGACTACTTCCACGGTATAAAATTGACCTAAATTTAAACCTATTTCACGATACCTAGAATAATGACAGACTAGCGGATCATATAGTTCTCTTATCTTACCATTTCTTAGATCAACTATTTTGTGCTCTATCTTATCTAATTCCTCTATAACACTCTTCCCTTTTTTCTTCGCTTCATCATCTAACAGCTGTTTCTCTCCCAACCCTTTATAAATAGCAAAAAACCGTAGTTTTTCTTTTTTCACAAAATTAGATAAACGCTCTGCTAACTCATAGCACATTTTTTCTTGACTCAGTATTGCGCTTTTATATTGAGATAAAATATTAATCGCTATATGTGGACAACTTACTGCAATCAGATCATTATTTAAATCCGTTTTAATAATTTTGCCGGTCTCTTGATTAACATGTGCAGTAACTTGCCCTAATAAAATTCCCTCAGGAATTGTTATATCCTTCCCTATATGAGAGTCAATGGCTTTTAAAGAATCAAAATCTATATATATCCCACCTTCGTGTCCTGTAAACTGCTTTAAGAGTGCCAGAGCAACTAATCTAAAAGTATCTATTTCAACAGCAAAGTATGTTCTTTGTTCATCTGTCATGTTATACATATCTCTAAAGAAATCTTTGATACTAGTATCTTTACCATCTATCTTCCATCCTTGATCTATTTCGCTCCAGTCATACTGATGCAAGTCTATAACATGTACTCCTTCAATTCCTTTCAGTTTACATTTTAAATCATCTATTTGATTTTCTTTGAATCCAGGACCGTTGATAATCAAATATATATCCCTCTCTTCTTTATTTATTAATTTATGATTTTTTATTATATCTAAGTAATTAAGGTCACTGTTTTTACCATCTGGTAAAGATGCACCATGTACTCTTGACACCCATGTTAGTATTATTGGCGCTTCATTTGATAATTTTTTTACATTACCGATCATTATTTTACCTTACTATATTGCTATGTTTATAATATAGTAGATTTTTTAATAAAATGCAAGTAGACATTAAGATTTCACTTACGCTCTCTCAGTTTACAATTTTTGTTTCCGTATTATCTAATGAATCACCGTAAGTGACTGCCTTAAGATAAAACTTTCTCCCTTTTTGCACTTCAAAAGAAATTATTGAATCATCAAGTAGAATAAATTTTTCACCTGAGGTGTGTTCATATTTCTTAGTACCCTCTTGTTCTCTAATTAGGTCACTAAGCTTATATTTGTTTTTACCTATAAGCTCAGCATTTTGGAATTTTATTATCTCTTTGCCAACGAGTGCTGATGCAGTTGCATCCAGCTTGCCAAAGCGTAATACTACTACAATTTCCTCATTGCTAGATTCCATTATATATCCGTAAGTAGATTGTATATTTGCACTTGCGATAGGCTTATAATCTTTATCATCATACGAAATAAAAAGTGTTTCTCCTTTCCAACCTTCCTCTTCACTAATTAAAGTAAAACTTGCGATATTACCTTTAATATGCGGTAAATCTATCATTTCTACGATAGATTTACTGACGCGAGAAGGAGGGTATTCTTTAAGCATAAGTGATCTTGTTGAAGGAAAGGAGAGCTTGTATATAGAGGGATCATAACCAACTCCCATTACTTGAATGGACATGCTTTCAAACTTTGTTTTTATAATTCTCATCGTATGTCTTTTCTCGCCATCTGAAATTGCTATGACATCACTTGGTAAAAGCCATGCATATTTTATCGGGAGCTTAAAGTTGTATACATTTCTCTCTTGCCACGAAGAATAAAGTAAAACTTCAGCTATATTTTGCGCCTCCCCTTCCTCCATAATGAGAGGTATTTCAACTGTTGCAGCATTGCCCTGCTTTGGCAGTTCAGCATATTTCACATCAATTGGATAGCCAAAATTGCGGTTAAAATAGACAACATTGACTTTACTATTTAAATCTAGCTGACTAATATTAACAAGTTTTGCAACGTTATTGGTAACCATCTCGCCAATTGGTATTTCAGTTTTCACTCCCCTGCCCTTTTGAATAAATTTCAGTTTTGAGTTCTGTTCAACCACATCAAAAAAATAGCACCTTCGCAGCATTTTAATAATTGAGCGTACGGGTTGCTGATCATTTATTACATACCCAGATAGTAATCCTTTAACATCACTTGTATCAAACTGATCGCCTTTGAGACCTACCTTTTGCAACAGATCAGACAAAACATCGGAAACATTAAGTTGTGAAATTTTTCCCTGAATCCAGTGCCCTGTTTGCCAATTATGGCAGTCAGTCCACATATCACACAAGTTGGGAAAATAAGGAAATGGCCTTGCATCCCACGCCCAGAGGAACATTTTCTCCACCATTTCTGAGCTTTGCCACTTTTTTAATGTTCCTTCGATTGCAGTTTTCTGCGAAAGAAAGCTCACCTCTCCGTTTGAGTATCGTGGATATTTACTCTCTATACTACCTTTATCAACAAACACATTGGGCTCATTAGTGCAGCCGTTCATACTGGGAAATCCATATTCGGTAAACCATATTTTCTTCATTTTTGGTTGCCATTTTGTTTTACTACCACCTGGATTTACATGAACTTCACTCCACCATTTCTCGATATTTTTCCACGCATATTCGCTGTCATTATACTTTATTTTCTCAGGATCACTTTTTGAGTAATCGTAAAAATAATCATACCCTACTCCACTGCTCCAACCACCCGTTACATCTTTAGCGGAATAGCCAAAAGGAGGTTCTGGACCATCGGTGAGTGGAAAATAAGCATCTATGCCAATAACATCGATGAACTGTGAAGACCAAAGTTCATCCATATTATACCAACCATCATATGAATGATATTCGCTCCAATCGGCAGCGTAAGTTACGTTTACTTCTTTTCCAAGCTGAAGTTTTACTTGCTTTGCAACTTTAACTAGCTCTGCTACTGCAGGATAGTTACCCTCTACATCTTTTACTCTGGTAAGCTGAGCAAACTCAGACCCGATTATAAACCCTTCCACTTTAGTTTGTTTGGCAATGCTCGTGTAATGCTCTATGAATTTGTTGTACTGATTCTCAAAAAAATCACTTATATCCTGAGGAGTACCGCTCAATTTTCCTCGCCACTCTTTGTTTTTTGTGTCAAGCAAGAGCATTGGATAGAGCATCACCTTATAACCTCTGCTATGCAGCTCTTCTATATATCTTATTAGTGCTGCATCGCTAACTGTACCACCATACCTTGGATTACCATCATCATCCTTTGAAATGAGCTGGGCATTATCTCTGGTTATATTTCCCACTTGCCAATCATCAGGCACTATCGCAGAATCATCTTGAAATTCAACTGCAGGATATATTTTACAATCTTTGATATTTAAACTGCTTGCAAACCAATTAACCACTACCGATGCCCATTCAACATTTGGTAAACTTTCCTTCAATTGGTCTAAAGAAAGCATAGCATCGCTCTTTTTTGTGTGATTATTGTGATTTACTCTTTGTGCCGGTCCATAGGGAATATATTGGCTACTGCTTATTCTTTCTCGCGCAATTTTCTTCTGTATTTTCGTATCATACACAAACTCACCTGAACCTGGTATGATATTGATATTCCGAATATTCTTTGCCACTGAAAATCCACTTGATTTTAATGCAGTTTGCACTTCAAATGTAAACACCGGGACGCGATTGTTATAGTCCGTTAGAGGGAAATTTTTGATAACTATATAAGATATTCCTCTATAAGCTGGCAGACTCTTCTCACCTTCAATTGATGACATAGGGTTCTGGTCTTCTCTGCCGTGGTAAAAAGTATAGTCTATTTCATCAAAACTAAGCGATTTTGTATTCGCCCAGATCCTATTTAATTTTTCCACTTTCCCCTTGCAGATTGCAATTGCAAGCGTTGCATAGTAGTTGTACGCAACATTTATACCTCTTCCGATTTTGGTAGTTATCGCCTCCTCTTTTATTGGCTGTGACCAAATAATGTTCCCTGCAACACGAGCAGTGCCATAGATAATTGGAATTGCTTTGCCATAAGTTGAGGTTTGAACTTGCAGATTTTTCAGCCTCGCCCCATGCGTTATCTTTTGCTCGGCACCAAGACCAAATATTGCATTATCAAGCTGTGCACCAAGCAGAGCACCGAGTTCTGAGCCAACAATCTGGCCAATTGGCCCAAAAATACTGCCCGCTTTACTTAAAATTGATGATAAAATTATTGTAGACATAATGTCCTCCTTTTTAATTGATAGATTTTTTTGAATTGTTGAGTTAGCAAATGTCAGTAGCTGATATTGGAGAAAAGGGGCTGATGCTTTTGTACTCTATAATGATGTCATCCAAGTAGCTGACACCCTTTTAGAAGTTCAATGGTATCCGTTCAGAGGTGTGGTTTAAGAAACAACAGCTAGCAGGTTTTGAAAAGGGTTTAATTCCTTTTGTTTCCAAGTCAGATACAACGAAATTATCCGCTCAAGAAATCTATTCCCTCGCTCTGACTGTGCAAAATATGAATTCTTACGATAGACAACATAATGCCGTATCTGTCGCTCAACATGGTTATTCGTTAATGGAATATTCTCTGGGTCATCCAAAAATGTCCACATCATTGACTCGGATTTTATAATACCCTTTACCGTTCGTGAAGCTCCTTTTGCTTCAAGTATATAAGATATTTTTATCATGCAGTACTGTATGTATCTTCGTAATTCTTTAGCTTGCTTAGTGAACTTTGAAATACTAATTTCATTTTCTGACAAAGCGTTTTTTAATACAAACAATCCATTAGCTGCGTCTTTTAAACAATGGCTAAGTCTCATTACTTCACTATTCCAACTATGAGATAACCTCTCGAAATTTCTCAATAAGTGAGCCCAACAAATTTGTCGTTTTTCATCACTGAAGTGGTTGTAAACTGCATATCTGTCAGTAATTACCAGGTTTTTGTAATCACAAAATGCACTATTCTTTAAAAATTTCATTCCTCTTGTATCTGCTAACTTCATAAGACTTGCTTTATTGTTGGCAAACATCCAGCACCATCCCAATTTGCCTTTGTTGTAGTGACTGGTTTCATCAATATGCAAAATTTCGCTTGCTTTTATTTCTTCCTCTATTTGTTCATAGGCTTCTTTACATTTTGACGAAACCCTTGCTTCACTATTGGACACACTACCAACACTTATACTCATGTTAAAGATGTCTTTCATAATATTCGCTATTTCTCGCTTTGAATTCTTATAAAACCCACTTAGTGATGCAACTACTGACTTAACTCTAGGACCAAAGGTATCCGGTGTAACTCCTTCTGGTAATTTGCTACTCCTTCTTTTTCCGCATTTACGACAGCGACCATGTTCTAATTGATACTCAACTACGTAAGGCTTAATTTCTGGTAAATCAACTTTTTGATAGACATATGGTTTTTCCGATATTGCGATTTCTTCACCACACTCGCATCTATTTGGTAACTCTACCTTCACCACCTCATCTGCTTCCATTTTAGCTCGGCAATTCCCCTTATGTCCAACTTGACCACCTATCTTCCTGCCGCCCTCTGACTTATCTTCTGGTGTGTCTTTTTTTATTTTGTACAGCTCTTTTGAACTTGGTAAAGATGAATTCCTTGAGTTTAAGCCGAGTCTCTCTCTTAGTTCAGCATTCTCTATTTCTAAGATTTTATTTTTTTCTTCAAGCTTTGCTACTTTCTGCTCTAAGTTTTTACATAACTCTACAATACTGATCAACAATTGAAGCATCTAGCCTTACTTTACTATCAACATTTTGTGTTATTACTACTTTAATATATTATGTCAATTGTTTTTTATCCTTGCCACACCTCTGAACGGATACTTGTCTTTTCTTTCAAGTTGCTTTAATT
Source organism: Wolbachia endosymbiont (group B) of Melanostoma mellinum (assembly GCF_947251465.1). Classification (NCBI taxonomy): domain Bacteria; kingdom Pseudomonadati; phylum Pseudomonadota; class Alphaproteobacteria; order Rickettsiales; family Anaplasmataceae; genus Wolbachia; species Wolbachia endosymbiont (group B) of Melanostoma mellinum. Next base: position 1,715,304 of record NZ_OX366366.1, on the reverse strand, counting down.
TCCTTTATTTAGGTAGCTTATGAGTAACCAAGAGATCGTTGCAGAAAAATAAAGATGTTCTTAATATCGAAAACACTTTCCATAATAGATGTTAATGTCAGAGGGTTAATTTGACCATATTATCCATACTTTAAAAAACAAGTTACAACTTCTGGAAGAAAATCAATACTTTCTTCTTCCTAACATTGGATCCAGTAAACCACTTATTGCACGCAATCCCCTCACTGGCACAAAACAAAAAAATACGTTTTAAATCCTATCTAACTTGACATGGCCAAGCACTGCACACTCATTCCCCAATACTACAACATCCTCTTTTGGCTCGATTAATTCTACGTTTTCTACACCATCTACAAATAAATTGGCTATTATCCATGATCTTGTAACATTCCATCCCAGCCTTCTATTTGCTTCAAACTTCTCAATAAACTGCTTCTTGATTTCCTCCTTCGATATTACAGGACTTATGCTCATTCTGCTGTGAATATCTATTTCCGTAATATTGCAACCAATTACTGTTATCGTATCTGTTAAAACCCTTATATCATCTCTAGTAACCTGCTTTTTTACAATTTCTAGTAGCTCTTCTGACACTATGCCAGTTGTGGATAATTGTGTTGATAAGATTGAAATTTGTACTTTCCCTGGTATAGTTGATTCCACTAGTGCATCTTTTACTCTACTATCTGCTGACAGTGCATGATATCGATAGTGTTCTTTGCTTCCACACGTGCTTGAGCCCACTATTTTTGCTTTAATTCTTTTTCTAAATCGTTCATCATCTTCTTCTTTCTGCCTCTCTACTCCATAAAATTCAGCCAAATTATCAAGATCTTCTCCCCTTGCAAATTTCAGTAAATTACTCTTTACTGCTTCGTTCATCCTTTGTCTGAGCAAAAGTTCTCGCCAGGCTGCTACCTCCAGAATCTTTATCGCTGGATCGGATTCTACTAACGCTGAAAAGGTTTCATCTCTACACACTAACTCCTCCTTCATTCTGGAAAAGATTTCCTCATAGCTTAGTTTTTCAATAATATTAGATGTCTGCATTTCTAAACAACTATTCCACTAATACCTATGAATTTGCCTTCTGAAAGATACATACCTTCAAGTACAAGAGTCATTTTTCCTTCTTTAGCTTCAGCAATCTTTACTTTTTCTAACTTAAATCTCTTCTCAAATTTCCCCAGTGCTTCTGCTGTTGCTGCATAGATTTCCAAAGTTAAATCTCTATTTATTGGCTTATCTACTAATTCAAATAGTCTTGACCCATAATCTCTCTTCATTATTCTACTGTTAATAGGAGTGGTCAGTATATCAATTATCGACTGCTTTAAGTGCTCTATTCCTTCAAGAGCTTTTCCCGTTTTAGCATCCATTCCTCGCATATATTTTTCATGGCTCTGACTGAATACTTGCATGTTTTTCACGTGCTATAGAAATAGCCTTTCTTAACTTCTTTTCAAGAATTTCTTTAGAAGGAAGCTGTGTTAAATACTGTGCAACATGAATATTAGAGCCTTCGAGTTCAAGATATTCTATATCCTCTTGATCCTTATCAGCACATAAAATAATCCCTAACGGTTTTTCTTCACCTGCTTTTCGTTCATTTTTATCTAACCAATTTAAATACCATTCCATCTGTCCTTTATAAGCTGGTTCAAAGCGACCTATTTTTAGTTCTATTGCTATAAGGCGTTTTAATCCTCTGTGAAAAAATAGCAGGTCCAAATACCTGTCAGTTGTTTTAGTACTCATCCTTTTTTGACGTGTTACAAAACAAAAATCATTCCCAAACTCTTGTAAAAACTTTGTCAATTCATCCAAGATTATATTTTCTAGATCAGTCTCACTATAACTTGATGGCAATTCCATGAAGCTAAGGAAGTATGGGTCATGAAAAATGAATTCTGGTGCTAACATATTTTCTTCACGTAAATTTTTTATACTCCTTCTTATGAAATCTTCAGGTTTTTTTGCTAGTGCTGTACGTTCATACAACATAGTATCGATTTTACTACGTAGTGCCCTAACACTCCACCTTTCAATACGACACATTTCTATATAATAATTACGCTTCAGCTCATCAGAAATTGCAATAATTTCTACAAAATGTGACCAACTCAATTGTTGTGACAGTGTCGCGACAATCTCTTGATCAGGAAAGAATTTAGAAAATTGCACCATACGAAATAATGACGCTCTATCAAACCCACGTCCATATTTAATCTGAAGTTCTTTTGCAAGTTGGGAGATGATTTGCTTCCCATAATCTGCGCGTTTGTGCTTTAGAATATCTTGATCAATTCTGGAGCCAATTTCCCAGTTTAACAATACTAGAGTAGAGTTGAATTGAACAGAAAGATGATTCTTTGCTCTATCTATTAAATTACTAATGTCTCCTAATAGGCTAATAGTTATATCCATGTTCATAACTTTATTTTTGGTAAGTATAGCAGATGGTTTATTTTTATCCTGAAAAAACATTACTACTACCACTTATTACTTTAGAACCACAAGATATTGAATCTCCAACTCTTTGTAAGTTAAAAATATGATATAAAGGAGATAAGAGGGAAGATAACCCTACTCACTATAGGAATAGAGTTATCACGGGCGTGTGCGACCGACCAACTGTTGGTATTATAACCGTTCGGATCAAGGTACACTAGCCCATCTCTCGATACGTTTGAATAGTTGCATGGGACATATGTATGCACCCGTTTACAATCTTAAATTAATTAAAACTAATCGAGGTTATTATGATTACATCTTATCAAAATTTTATTGGCATTGATATTGGAAAATTTAAAAATGTTGTTGCAGTTCACAAACAGAAGAACGCTGTCGAATTCGACAATGATACTGCTGGCTGGCAACAATTGTTTCAAGATTTTTCAAATATCTTACCTAATTCTTTAGTAACTCTGGAAAACACTGGAAAATATGAGCTTGGCTTAGCACATTTTCTTGTTGATAAAGATATTGCTGTACATCGAGCTAATACTCGCAAAGTAAAAAGCTTTGTTCTATCTCATGGAACTTTAGCAAAGTCTGATCAATCAGATGCAAGAGCCCTTGCTCAGTATGGGTTTGAACGCTATAGTACTCTATCTCTATTTGCACCTATGTCAAAAGAACAAACAACCTTAGTTGCACTTTGTCAACGTCGTGATGACATTACAAAAATGAGAGCTCAAGAGAAATCTAGGCTTGCAGCACCTGAAAACGACCATATAAAAGAAAGCTGTCAGAAAACTATTGAATTCTTTAATAGCCAGATAGATGAGCTCAACAATACCATACAAAAAATTATTGATGAGAATCCAGAGTTACAAAAGCGCCAAAAAATCCTTAAAACAGTTCCAGGAATAGGTGCAAAATTATCTCAAGATTTTCTGTGTCTAATGCCAGAACTTGGTTATGTAAGTAGGGGAGAAATTGCAAGTCTTGCTGGAGTTGCACCTCATCCGAAAGAAAGTGGTAAAACTATTGGTTATCGCAGAATAAGTGGTGGCAGAAGCAACGTTCGTGAAAAGCTTTTTACAGCTGCGATGTCTGCTTCAAGGTCTAAGTCTGCGCTTGGTGCCTTCTATTCAAGGCTTGTTGGTAAAGGTAAAAAGAAGATGGTGGCTATGACAGCTCTAATGCGTAAAATCATAGTAATTGCCAATGCGAGGCTTAAAGAAGCAGTCAATGTGAATTAAAAAAATCTGCATAGAAAATAGGTTAACGAATATGTGGATAAATACGTCTACACACATTTAAAGTATTTATACACATATTCGTTAACCATAAGATCTAAGCAGTAACTGTTGTTTGATACAAAATTTTTCTATGATTAAGTTAGGGTTTTTATTGTCAAAAATGCACTTTTTACTCGAATAAAAAACAAAATTACAAACAAAAGTTGTAATGAAACTAAATTCAAAAAATTTTAAAAAACATAGTTGATCTGACGGTTCTGAAAATTTTATGTCTTCTCCTGGGTCTAAAAGCTGCATTGTTCCTGGCTCTAAACCAGATAGTGCTACTCCTTGCTCATTACTTTCACCTTCTCCTAAAATATTTGCCTCAGGATCGAGTCTCGTAATAAACCCTGCAAACATCGCTGCTGTCTTTTTTCTCACTAATTCTGCATCATCATATTGATCAAGTTCATAGAGCTTTAGCAGTATATTAGAAAGCCAAGGCTCCCCTCTGATTTGCCCAGGCCTTAATGGTCTATAAATATGTAAAACGTCGTTTGCTGGCACTCTTACTGACTCTCCAAAGGTACTTTCACCAGGGTGTTCTTTAAATAGGTAATATGCTTCTCTTTGCCCAAGCCTGTTAAACTCAATCCCGTTTCTTATTACATTACCATTTCCTAAAGTTTGATTTGTTTTATTATCTAAATGTTCAGACTCAAGTACTTGCAGTTGTAATGGCACAGAAAATCTATCTTCCAGCTTTCTCGTTCTTAAACGTACAAAACATTCTCCTCCCTCTATCATACTTCTGCATACTAGAGCTTGTAATCCATAAAAATCACTTATTCCACAGCTATCTGCTTCATCTGTCCATTTTAGCCATAATTCTTGCACTTTCTTTCTAAATTCTGCATTCTTTGCTTTTGATTGCGGTTTTATTCCTGTTCCAATAGAGTTACTTACTATTGTATCAATGATATTTGCTGCATATGGATTTTTTCTTACCATATCCCGAGAGCGGCTACGTAAGTGCCCAAGGCTCTGAGAAAGTAAATTATTTATGCTTCCTAACTCTGGTTGAAAGTGAAAAAATCGTATCCGTTCAGAGGTGTGGCAAGGATAAAAAACAATTGACATAATATATTAAAGTAGTAATAACACAAAATGTTGATAGTAAAGTAAGGCTAGATGCTTCAATTGTTGATCAGTATTGTAGAGTTATGTAAAAACTTAGAGCAGAAAGTAGCAAAGCTTGAAGAAAAAAATAAAATCTTAGAAATAGAGAATGCTGAACTAAGAGAGAGACTCGGCTTAAACTCAAGGAATTCATCTTTACCAAGTTCAAAAGAGCTGTACAAAATAAAAAAAGACACACCAGAAGATAAGTCAGAGGGCGGCAGGAAGATAGGTGGTCAAGTTGGACATAAGGGGAATTGCCGAGCTAAAATGGAAGCAGATGAGGTGGTGAAGGTAGAGTTACCAAATAGATGCGAGTGTGGTGAAGAAATCGCAATATCGGAAAAACCATATGTCTATCAAAAAGTTGATTTACCAGAAATTAAGCCTTACGTAGTTGAGTATCAATTAGAACATGGTCGCTGTCGTAAATGCGGAAAAAGAAGGAGTAGCAAATTACCAGAAGGAGTTACACCGGATACCTTTGGTCCTAGAGTTAAGTCAGTAGTTGCATCACTAAGTGGGTTTTATAAGAATTCAAAGCGAGAAATAGCGAATATTATGAAAGACATCTTTAACATGAGTATAAGTGTTGGTAGTGTGTCCAATAGTGAAGCAAGGGTTTCGTCAAAATGTAAAGAAGCCTATGAACAAATAGAGGAAGAAATAAAAGCAAGCGAAATTTTGCATATTGATGAAACCAGTCACTACAACAAAGGCAAATTGGGATGGTGCTGGATGTTTGCCAACAATAAAGCAAGTCTTATGAAGTTAGCAGATACAAGAGGAATGAAATTTTTAAAGAATAGTGCATTTTGTGATTACAAAAACCTGGTAATTACTGACAGATATGCAGTTTACAACCACTTCAGTGATGAAAAACGACAAATTTGTTGGGCTCACTTATTGAGAAATTTCGAGAGGTTATCTCATAGTTGGAATAGTGAAGTAATGAGACTTAGCCATTGTTTAAAAGACGCAGCTAATGGATTGTTTGTATTAAAAAACGCTTTGTCAGAAAATGAAATTAGTATTTCAAAGTTCACTAAGCAAGCTAAAGAATTACGAAGATACATACAGTACTGCATGATAAAAATATCTTATATACTTGAAGCAAAAGGAGCTTCACGAACGGTAAAGGGTATTATAAAATCCGAGTCAATGATGTGGACATTTTTGGATGACCCAGAGAATATTCCATTAACGAATAACCATGTTGAGCGACAGATACGGCATTATGTTGTCTATCGTAAGAATTCATATTTTGCACAGTCAGAGCGAGGGAATAGATTTCTTGAGCGGATAATTTCGTTGTATCTGACTTGGAAACAAAAGGAATTAAACCCTTTTCAAAACCTGCTAGCTGTTGTTTCTTAAACCACACCTCTGAACGGATACTTTTATTGTATCCGTTCAGAGGTGTGGCAAGGATAAAAAACAATTGACATAATATATTAAAGTAGTAATAACACAAAATGTTGATAGTAAAGTAAGGCTAGATGCTTCAATTGTTGATCAGTATTGTAGAGTTATGTAAAAACTTAGAGCAGAAAGTAGCAAAGCTTGAAGAAAAAAATAAAATCTTAGAAATAGAGAATGCTGAACTAAGAGAGAGACTCGGCTTAAACTCAAGGAATTCATCTTTACCAAGTTCAAAAGAGCTGTACAAAATAAAAAAAGACACACCAGAAGATAAGTCAGAGGGCGGCAGGAAGATAGGTGGTCAAGTTGGACATAAGGGGAATTGCCGAGCTAAAATGGAAGCAGATGAGGTGGTGAAGGTAGAGTTACCAAATAGATGCGAGTGTGGTGAAGAAATCGCAATATCGGAAAAACCATATGTCTATCAAAAAGTTGATTTACCAGAAATTAAGCCTTACGTAGTTGAGTATCAATTAGAACATGGTCGCTGTCGTAAATGCGGAAAAAGAAGGAGTAGCAAATTACCAGAAGGAGTTACACCGGATACCTTTGGTCCTAGAGTTAAGTCAGTAGTTGCATCACTAAGTGGGTTTTATAAGAATTCAAAGCGAGAAATAGCGAATATTATGAAAGACATCTTTAACATGAGTATAAGTGTTGGTAGTGTGTCCAATAGTGAAGCAAGGGTTTCGTCAAAATGTAAAGAAGCCTATGAACAAATAGAGGAAGAAATAAAAGCAAGCGAAATTTTGCATATTGATGAAACCAGTCACTACAACAAAGGCAAATTGGGATGGTGCTGGATGTTTGCCAACAATAAAGCAAGTCTTATGAAGTTAGCAGATACAAGAGGAATGAAATTTTTAAAGAATAGTGCATTTTGTGATTACAAAAACCTGGTAATTACTGACAGATATGCAGTTTACAACCACTTCAGTGATGAAAAACGACAAATTTGTTGGGCTCACTTATTGAGAAATTTCGAGAGGTTATCTCATAGTTGGAATAGTGAAGTAATGAGACTTGGCCATTGTTTAAAAGACGCAGCTAATGGATTGTTTGTATTAAAAAACGCTTTGTCAGAAAATGAAATTAGTATTTCAAAGTTCACTAAGCAAGCTAAAGAATTACGAAGATACATACAGTACTGCATGATAAAAATATCTTATATACTTGAAGCAAAAGGAGCTTCACGAACGGTAAAGGGTATTATAAAATCCGAGTCAATGATGTGGACATTTTTGGATGACCCAGAGAATATTCCATTAACGAATAACCATGTTGAGCGACAGATACGGCATTATGTTGTCTATCGTAAGAATTCATATTTTGCACAGTCAGAGCGAGGGAATAGATTTCTTGAGCGGATAATTTCGTTGTATCTGACTTGGAAACAAAAGGAATTAAACCCTTTTCAAAACCTGCTAGCTGTTGTTTCTTAAACCACACCTCTGAACGGATACCTTTTATTTGGTATCCGTTCAGAGGTGTGGCAAGGATAAAAAACAATTGACATAATATATTAAAGTAGTAATAACACAAAATGTTGATAGTAAAGTAAGGCTAGATGCTTCAATTGTTGATCAGTATTGTAGAGTTATGTAAAAACTTAGAGCAGAAAGTAGCAAAGCTTGAAGAAAAAAATAAAATCTTAGAAATAGAGAATGCTGAACTAAGAGAGAGACTCGGCTTAAACTCAAGGAATTCATCTTTACCAAGTTCAAAAGAGCTGTACAAAATAAAAAAAGACACACCAGAAGATAAGTCAGAGGGCGGCAGGAAGATAGGTGGTCAAGTTGGACATAAGGGGAATTGCCGAGCTAAAATGGAAGCAGATGAGGTGGTGAAGGTAGAGTTACCAAATAGATGCGAGTGTGGTGAAGAAATCGCAATATCGGAAAAACCATATGTCTATCAAAAAGTTGATTTACCAGAAATTAAGCCTTACGTAGTTGAGTATCAATTAGAACATGGTCGCTGTCGTAAATGCGGAAAAAGAAGGAGTAGCAAATTACCAGAAGGAGTTACACCGGATACCTTTGGTCCTAGAGTTAAGTCAGTAGTTGCATCACTAAGTGGGTTTTATAAGAATTCAAAGCGAGAAATAGCGAATATTATGAAAGACATCTTTAACATGAGTATAAGTGTTGGTAGTGTGTCCAATAGTGAAGCAAGGGTTTCGTCAAAATGTAAAGAAGCCTATGAACAAATAGAGGAAGAAATAAAAGCAAGCGAAATTTTGCATATTGATGAAACCAGTCACTACAACAAAGGCAAATTGGGATGGTGCTGGATGTTTGCCAACAATAAAGCAAGTCTTATGAAGTTAGCAGATACAAGAGGAATGAAATTTTTAAAGAATAGTGCATTTTGTGATTACAAAAACCTGGTAATTACTGACAGATATGCAGTTTACAACCACTTCAGTGATGAAAAACGACAAATTTGTTGGGCTCACTTATTGAGAAATTTCGAGAGGTTATCTCATAGTTGGAATAGTGAAGTAATGAGACTTGGCCATTGTTTAAAAGACGCAGCTAATGGATTGTTTGTATTAAAAAACGCTTTGTCAGAAAATGAAATTAGTATTTCAAAGTTCACTAAGCAAGCTAAAGAATTACGAAGATACATACAGTACTGCATGATAAAAATATCTTATATACTTGAAGCAAAAGGAGCTTCACGAACGGTAAAGGGTATTATAAAATCCGAGTCAATGATGTGGACATTTTTGGATGACCCAGAGAATATTCCATTAACGAATAACCATGTTGAGCGACAGATACGGCATTATGTTGTCTATCGTAAGAATTCATATTTTGCACAGTCAGAGCGAGGGAATAGATTTCTTGAGCGGATAATTTCGTTGTATCTGACTTGGAAACAAAAGGAATTAAACCCTTTTCAAAACCTGCTAGCTGTTGTTTCTTAAACCACACCTCTGAACGGATACTTTATTTGAGTTTAAAGGCTATTATAGACGTTCTTTGGTGAGCAGTGATAGTTTTTTCCCTAAAGCCATATCTAGCTTTAAAACACAGTTTTTGCCTTATTTAAAAAAATATAAATTCTCAATTACGTAAAAGCCTAGATTTCTTTTGCTTTCTGTTTTCCAACTTTTCTGTTTGAAGCACATCTACACTCAATGCCCCTATACTAAATATATACCGGATTTCTTACTACTTTTTCCGGGATTTTTTGAAAAAAAGTTAAAATAATTTTAAATTACCAAAAGAATTAAAGAGAGCCTAAACTTTAAGAACCCACTAAACGTAAGTCCGACCTCCTAGACACCTTACTATTTGAGTTGAGAGGAGACTACACGAGCTTTTGATCCCCCTATCTAGATCATCAATAACGCTATAATAGCCCTTTAAATGGTTTAAAGAATTATGTTGCAGCAGAGAGATTGTTTTGGCTCCATCCCCTTTTTGTAAAGCTAAAGATACTAATGTTAGCAAACTCTATGAATTTAAGAATAACTGTAGAAACTACCATTGTTTAAGTCAGGAAAAATATTACTTACAATTTAATAATTTTCCAAAATCAATTATGTTTGAAAAGTAATCACTATCTATAACATCATCACTTACATCATTGACGTGGATAAGGACTGGACGACATGAAAAGCCTTTTGGACGATTTAGTGCATCTATTTTCTTTTGTACCTCTTGTATTATTGAATGACCAATTTTATCTTTTGAAAATTTGATTTCGCAAATGTAGAGAGTGTTAAACTTCGTTTGAATCATATAATCAATTTGACAACCTGCACTATTACGCGTTCTTTTCTGAAAAAATGGATTCTCGCTTATTATTCCATCAATTCCTAAGATATTATGTATACTCTTTCTATTGTTCAGCACCAAATTTTCAAATTGAAGCCCAATAATTGTATACCACTCTGGTAAGAACCCTATAGAATAGGTGTCACGACTAATTTTTCCTAGATCTTTTTCGATATATTTTAGATAAAACCTTAAATAATTATCTTGAAGTCTGTACCTCCTGAGTCGTGAATCAGTACCCGTTTTTATACTCCAAGTATGATCCTTTGCAATAAAACCAGCAAGCTCAAGTTCATACAGATACTCAGAAATGCGTCCATGTCTTACGATATTTAAAGTAGCACAAATTTCTTCTTGTTCTTTAGCTCCAGTAGAAAGAGCTCTGACTATTTGCTTATAAAAAGCCGTTTTTCGCATGAATAAATCTGAGAATATTTGATTAAATTCTTCAACTAAAAACCCACCTTTTGTAAAACAAAGCCTTTTAATATTTTCTTCAGCGCTATGCTTAAAATTTACCTCTTCTAAATACTTTGGAATTCCGCCAGTTACTGCAAGCACCTTGAACTTTTCATATGCTGAAATATTTTTTGGCCAAAATTCGTTGCAATCAGAAAGTGATAATTCTCCGAGTGTTAAAGTTAACGATATTCTTCCTACGAAGCCAGTACTACTAAGTATATTTTTCTCGATCCATGATGAAGCTGATCCACAAATAACGAAAATTAGTTTGTTATTATTTTTTAGCTGTGTATCCCAAAAATTTTTTATTTTGCCTAAAAAGGTTGGATCCTTTGAGCCCATCCAAGAAATCTCATCAAATAACAATAGTATTTTCCCTGATAGTAGACGTTCACCAACTGCCCATAGTAAATCGCTCCAGTCATCATACCTAGCAAAAGATGTATTAAATTGTCTAGCAACTTGTCTAGAAAATTCATTAAGTTGGTAGGACATTGTAGTATGCTTTTCTGGTGGCAAACCTATAAAGGAGTAATATTGTTCAAAATACTTACCAAACTCTTGAATTAAACGACTTTTTCCTATACGACGCCTTCCTTTGACTACTACAAAAGATGCAGTATTTTTTTCTGTAAGCTCCAGTAGTTGTTTTAACTCAGTTTGCCTACCAATAAATGATGGAGACATAAAATACGAAATATAAATCTTTGTCTCCGTTATACTAGATAAAATTGGAGACGTAAATAAATAAATTTAGATCTTTGTCTCCATCTTGAACTATTGAGAGGGTTTTGTAGCTTATGTTTATGGCAGCAACTTTTTTCCTTTAGCTTCATTTACAAATTATTTATAGAGATTACCTAAAGACTCAACTTAAGAATTTTAGATAAAAGTCGTTATATCTCAATAAGACCTCCAAAACCAGCTCTTGTTTCACCTAAATTACAAAAACTTTTCACTTTTTTGAAAAAAATGTTTTACAACGAATAAAAAGCGTGATAGGGTACAATAAGGGTTTTTTTATAACAAGTAAAACTTTAAAGCAAGAAATAATTTAGAAATGCCTCATAATCGAGTTTTAAGCTACCCTACGTGAGTAACTTAGGTCTTGGTGGTATAATTGTACCCTGAGGTTGTAGAATCGCTTTAAAATCCAATTACGGTTCATTTGTTTTTTCTGAGCATTGTCTTTCATTTCTTTTATCAGATAATTTTGAAAGAGAGCTTTATACGTATCCATAGCTTATTATTGTAGACTGGTTAGTAACCGAACAGAGTAGTATGTTTTAAAGTCATACTACTATATTATTATTATATAATAATAGGAAATTTTGGAAACTGGAGACTGGTCAAAACTCCTCAATACTCCTAAGCTTTTTGCCACCTAAACCAGATTACAGCTCAGAAATCTGTCAACCATTAAACCATTGAAAATCTAGCATTTTTTTACTACCAGAAAGTACCAGATCTCATAAACTGCACCAGATTCTGCCAAGACTGAAGAGTTCTGGAGTCTGAAATAATCAATATACTTCGTAAGTAACCTTATTACTGTAAATGATATAGAAGAGATCTAATTATAGTAAAGCCAAATGTTTGAATCTTCAACTGGCATAATACTGCCATATTCTGGCGATTTATAATCGGTTGGTAAAATCTTCTCATATACTGTAATATCCTTATTTAGTTGGTTTGTAACTTTCTTTTCCATATCTTCAACACAAAGTATCCCATACTTACTTCTTTCAGCATTTTTATCATTCCTGTTAAACTTAATGTAACCTTTTGCAGCAAGAACATCAATGCGTTCACGAATGGAGTTTTTACTACCAAGACCTGCTTTATTTTCAAATACCTCACAGAATGTATTGATTGTATATACTTTCCCTCTATTTCTCGCCTCGTCGTAAATTAATTGCAGTATAATATCATATCTACGAGAACGCTCTGCATCTAATTTTTGTCCATAATCTTTATGTATCAGTCTCTGTGACTCATAATCAAGTATTTGCCAGCAGTTATCGATTTTATCAACACATTTTGATGGAATAGCATGACCATTACGTAATTCAAACATCAGTTGACGACTACTTTGCCGTTCATCTGGCTTAAACATTATCATTCCTGTAGTATAAAAGCTTCTTAACGAACCAGCACCACTGAAACTCTGAAAAGGATCTTCTTCTAATGATTTCTTTTGCATCTTCTTCGTGTGATGTACTAAAATGACTCCTGCATTCGGATTAACTAACGCTCTCAATTTTTCAACTCTTTCTTGCAGGAAAAATAGCATAGCATTGTTATCATTTTCACTACTGTTCTCGCCAGCATCAAAAACGTTACGTAGTGGATCAATAGCTATAATATCAACTGTATTTGAATCAAATGATTTTTTTATTTCATCAAGAACTTCATCTATACTATTATCATTTAAGAGTAGCTTTGTTTGAGGTGTAATGACTAAGTTATCCAAAGCAATCTCAAGCAGTTCTTCATTGATTTTTAGTTGCTGTAGACGTTCACGCATATAGTGGTAGCCAATTTCAGTTTGAAGATAAAAGATTCTTAAAGGCCTTTTAGGTACCATATCAAGAAATTGAACTCCTGCTGCCATGTAAATTAGCCAAGAAATTAAAAAGTCACTTTTTCCTACTTTAGGTGCTCCAGCAAACACTAAAAGTCCACTTGGAGTTAAAATTCGAGGAGCAACTATATCTTCTGGCATCGGTGATTTATCGTTAAAGTATTGCCTTGCAGAAAATGAAATCAAACTTTTTGTACTTAGAGTATTAGTAGTAAGTGCAGTTGAAGCTAAAAATTCTTTAACATTTATTCCTTCCTCTACACAATCAGCAGCATCCCAACCTTTTGTTTTATTTTGTGGAATATTAAGAACAACAAGTGATTCAACTCCGATTTCTAAAAGCTTTTCTTCAGCATTTTTTGCGTATTTCTTACCTGCTTCATCATTATCTGGCCATATAATAATGTGTTTACCTTTTAGCGGAGTCCAATCAGTTTTCTCAATAGGTGCATTTGCTCCAGACATCGCTGTTGTTGCAGTTATTCCCTTCTCTATCAGCGCTTCTGCACATTTTTCCCCTTCCACCAGAACAATTTTATCAGACTTTAAGATTTCTGGAATATTATATAGAGGCCTTATTTCTGGTGATGCAAACTTAGATTGTTTGATATCAAAAGGCTTGTATACTTTTTTCTTTCCAGGAGGATCAGAACGATAAACTTTTACAATCACCTGACCATTTTCATCATAATAATTCCAACTTTGGGTAATGAATTTCTCAAAGTCTTCATCAACATATTGTTTCTCTCTGTATTTTTTATTATTTCCGAGCCATTCACTTATTGAAGCCATTACCTCAGGAAACTCTGTCCTTGCATTCTTTCTATGCACAGCTGCCCAAAGGTCGATAATGTCCCCACTGCCATTAAGTTAAGGAAAAGTGATGAACTGTATTATAAAATCAGGTAAGATTCACAAATTAAAAGAAGTAATGACATGAGTAAAAAAAAGAATAATCATGTTTATAAAAAATAAATTGATGAGTTTAAACTTTATAAACGCACACAGAGCATCCTCAAAAGACTTCTCACGAAAAAGAAAGCTGCCCTTCGTTAATGTATTTCTCCTGATTTTTAGAAAGAGTGTAAAGTCATTACAAGTGATGCTTAATGAGTTTGTTCTGCATACAAGAAAAGATTATACAATTACGGCAAGTGCATTTACTCAAGCAAGAAAGAAGCTAAAACATACTGCGTTTTCAGAGTTAAATGATGATATAGTTTCCCTATACTACCAAGATCAGGAATTTAAAACCCACCATGGCTTCAGAGTACTTGCATTTGATGCTTCAATACTGATTCTGCCAAAGAGCGACAAAATAATAGGTGAGTTTGGCTCAAGAGCAGTATGGAATGGAATCCAGAGATTTGAAGACTATACAAGTGCAACCTTTGAAGTTTGCTACGATGTGCTAAATAATATTGCAATAAAATCTGTGCTAAGTAGAGGTGACAGCTATGAGGTTGATTTAGCAATCGGTATGCTTGAATCCATAAAATCAGACGATTTGTTAATCTGTGATAGAGGATACGTATCTTATCGATTTCTTGCTGAGCTTACAGGAAGGAAAATCAATTATATAATTCGCTGTTCAAGTTCGTCTTTCAATGAAATAAACACTATGTTTAAGCCGGAAAGCCCATCTAGTACGGTGGTAGTGTCTACCGCACCTATTAAAGTAGCAAGACAGCTACGAAAGCTAGGATTACCTGATGAGATGAAATTCAGGTTAGTCAAAATAATACTTTCTTCTGGCGAAGTTGAAGTGTTAGTAACATCTCTGTTAGATGAGAAACGTTTTACAGTTGAAGAGTTTGAGAGATTATATTACTTGCGCTGGGGAGTAGAAACATTTTTTTCTAGGCTGAAGGGAAGATTAAATTTAGAGAATTTCACAGGAAAAAGTATTGAAACTATCAAGCAGGATTTTTGGTCAACTATCTTCATCAGTAATCTAGAAAGTATCATGATAGAAGATGATGAAGAGACATTGAGCTCACAGAATAGTAAACTAAAAAAAAGCATCAATAAATCTGTCTCATTTAATGCGATTAAAAACTTAGCCTTTGATATTTTTTCTACAGAGTCAGACATAGACTGCATTATGTATCGACTATCACAGTTATTTTTGATGAACACTTTAGTGGTGAGAAAAGGGAGAAGAGTTGATCGTCATAAGATATCTGATATTCGTTCACTCAACTACCAGAAAAGAGCTAGAAAACATGTGTTTTAAATTCAAGATATCTTTTCAGTATCATTGCATTAGTACATTCTTTGCAAAATAACCTGCAATTATTACTTTTTTAAATAACTTGCACTTTTCAGACTCCCTTTTCTTAAAAATTCACCCTAGTATTTACCATAATTATCAATCACTTCAAATTTTTTGTCCAATCTTAACTTCTCTTTCCCTTAACTTAATGGCAGTGATAATGTCACCACCTTCTCCAGTTGCAAAATCATTCCATAATCCTGCTCTACTGCCACTTAGTTCTACTCTTAAACTTTGTCCTTTGTTACCATGCACATCACCTATTCGAAATTCATCACCATGGAAGGTACCATTGGGGAAAAGGTAAGAAAGGCATGATCTTAAATTCAACAATAGTTGTGCTTTAATCTCTGGAACATTGTATGAAACACTCATAATTAACCTTTAAATTCGGAGTCTTGTTCTATATATTCACCGGATTTACAAAAACTGTTCAGTTCGTAAGTGCATTGTCTGATCAAAGTTTTGAGTGTCTGAGGTTTGAAAAAAGATTCCAGGTTTTCAGAGGGTAAAAAACTCACGATTGTCTGAGGTATTTTTTTCATGTCCTACAATATTTACTAAGCAAGTTTCATCCTTAAGTCTTTCATTTAAGGATACATCTTATGAAATCTCGAAACTCTTATTCAGGTATTGATCCTAAAGTTGTTAATTTAATAAAATTTTACGCAAAATATTATAAATCGCTTACTGATCAAGATATTGAAGACATAGAACAAGACCTCTTCTGTGAGTTTCTTTCATGCATAGATCAGTATGATAAAACTAAGGGCAGTCTTTCAACCTTTGCTAAGCAAGTTGTTAAAAATCGTATTAATAATCTAGTCCGTAAACACTCACGTACTACTCCTAAGCTTGAAAATAATGTGCAACAAGAAAGTTACTGCTTTGAAGATGAAACGATACTACGTATTGATGTTGAGCAAATTATTTCAAAATTACCAAAGAAGTGGCAAGTTTTATGTGAACAACTTAAACATCACAGCATTGCTGAAGTTGCAGACATGAACAATATGTCACGGACTACTTTGTACAACATTTTCAAGAAAATGCGATCTAAATTTGCACCTGTTTACGGAAAAAAGCATAAGAAAAATTGAACAGTTTTTTGAAATTTGGTGAATTTATATATAAGTGCATATAGGTAAAAACATGAAAATAATAAACAGCGAAGAAAGAGCAAAAATAGTCACAGGTGTGAAGATAGTAATCTTTGGCCCTTATGGAATTGGTAAAACTAGCTTACTCAAAACTCTCGATGAATCAACAACACTTTGCCTTGATTTTGAAGCAGGACTTCTAGCTGTACAAGACTGGAAAGGAGATTCAATCAATATGCGCACTTGGAATGAGGCCAGAGACATTGCTTGTCTTATTGGTGGTCCTAATCCTGCATTAAGGTCTGATCAAGCGTATAGTCAAAAACACTATGAGCATGTCTGTAGCAAGCACAAAGATCTTCTTTCTAAAGTTTCTAAATACCGATGCATCTTTGTGGATAGTATAACCGTTGCCTCACGTTTATGTCTATTATGGGCAAGAATGCAACCTGAAGCTTTTTCAGATAGATCAGGGAGAGAAGATAAAAGAGCTGCTTATGGCACACTTGCTCAAGAGATGATGGCTTGGCTCAATCAATTTCAACACATCAGAGATAAAGACATTATCATAGTTGGCACATTAGGTCAATATCTTGATGACTGCAATCGTCCAACTTGGTTACCTCAATGTGAAGGGGCTAAAACTGCTAGTGAAATTCCAGGTATTGTTGATGAAGTAATTAGTATGGTTGGAATCAAGAAAGATGATGGCACAGAGAAACGTTCATTTGTCTGTCAGACTATTAACTCTTGGGGATATCCAGCTAAAGACCGCAGTGGCTGCCTGAATATGGTTGAAGAACCGCATCTGGGTAAATTACTTGCGAAAATTAAAGCCAAAACTTTGGCTCCTATTGCTTAATTAAAAATTGGAGAATAATTATTATGGAACAAAGCTTTTTCAATATCGGTCAAAAAGTTCCCTTTTTCAGTGTGAAAGAATATTTGGATGATCAATCACCGATACCAGAAGATATAATCTCACCAAGGATTCTGACAAAAAGAGGTCTATTAGTACTGGGTGGCCCTCCTAAAATTGGCAAAAGCGATTTTCTAATTTCATGGCTCGTCCACATGGCTGCTGGTAGATCATTTCTCGGTATGACACCAAATAAACCTTTGAAAATTTTCTACATGCAAACTGAAATTGAATATGAATATATGAAAGAACGGTTGCAACAACTTCAACTGAATAAAGAGCTTTTGGACATAGCTGCCAATAACTTAATTATCACGCCAAGAGTGCAATTATCATTTAGCAGTGAAGAAATAGATGAAATCAAAAATGTTGTCAAAGAGCGTTTTAAACCTGATATTATTGCGATTGACCCTCTTCGTAACATTTTTAACTCAAGTGAATATGGCAATGAAAACGACAATAGCGCTATGTTATTCTGTATCCGTTCAGAGGTGTGGTTTAAGAAACAACAGCTAGCAGGTTTTGAAAAGGGTTTAATTCCTTTTGTTTCCAAGTCAGATACAACGAAATTATCCGCTCAAGAAATCTATTCCCTCGCTCTGACTGTGCAAAATATGAATTCTTACGATAGACAACATAATGCCGTATCTGTCGCTCAACATGGTTATTCGTTAATGGAATATTCTCTGGGTCATCCAAAAATGTCCACATCATTGACTCGGATTTTATAATACCCTTTACCGTTCGTGAAGCTCCTTTTGCTTCAAGTATATAAGATATTTTTATCATGCAGTACTGTATGTATCTTCGTAATTCTTTAGCTTGCTTAGTGAACTTTGAAATACTAATTTCATTTTCTGACAAAGCGTTTTTTAATACAAACAATCCATTAGCTGCGTCTTTTAAACAATGGCCAAGTCTCATTACTTCACTATTCCAACTATGAGATAACCTCTCGAAATTTCTCAATAAGTGAGCCCAACAAATTTGTCGTTTTTCATCACTGAAGTGGTTGTAAACTGCATATCTGTCAGTAATTACCAGGTTTTTGTAATCACAAAATGCACTATTCTTTAAAAATTTCATTCCTCTTGTATCTGCTAACTTCATAAGACTTGCTTTATTGTTGGCAAACATCCAGCACCATCCCAATTTGCCTTTGTTGTAGTGACTGGTTTCATCAATATGCAAAATTTCGCTTGCTTTTATTTCTTCCTCTATTTGTTCATAGGCTTCTTTACATTTTGACGAAACCCTTGCTTCACTATTGGACACACTACCAACACTTATACTCATGTTAAAGATGTCTTTCATAATATTCGCTATTTCTCGCTTTGAATTCTTATAAAACCCACTTAGTGATGCAACTACTGACTTAACTCTAGGACCAAAGGTATCCGGTGTAACTCCTTCTGGTAATTTGCTACTCCTTCTTTTTCCGCATTTACGACAGCGACCATGTTCTAATTGATACTCAACTACGTAAGGCTTAATTTCTGGTAAATCAACTTTTTGATAGACATATGGTTTTTCCGATATTGCGATTTCTTCACCACACTCGCATCTATTTGGTAACTCTACCTTCACCACCTCATCTGCTTCCATTTTAGCTCGGCAATTCCCCTTATGTCCAACTTGACCACCTATCTTCCTGCCGCCCTCTGACTTATCTTCTGGTGTGTCTTTTTTTATTTTGTACAGCTCTTTTGAACTTGGTAAAGATGAATTCCTTGAGTTTAAGCCGAGTCTCTCTCTTAGTTCAGCATTCTCTATTTCTAAGATTTTATTTTTTTCTTCAAGCTTTGCTACTTTCTGCTCTAAGTTTTTACATAACTCTACAATACTGATCAACAATTGAAGCATCTAGCCTTACTTTACTATCAACATTTTGTGTTATTACTACTTTAATATATTATGTCAATTGTTTTTTATCCTTGCCACACCTCCGAACGGATACGTTATTCTTCTTGCAAAAAACACTTGAAAGACTGAGAAATGTTATCAATCCAGATTCAGGCATAATACTCACCCACCATACAAAAAAACTATCCAAAAAAATGTTAGAAGAAGATCCATTTCAGGGTTTAAGCGGTGCTGGATCTTTAAGAGGATTCTACAGTACTGGCATGGTGATGTTTTCTCATGATGAAGAAAGCACTACCCGTCAAATAGTATTTGAGCTTCGTAATGGTGAACGTGTACCAAACAAACTTGTCGATAAGATAAATGGCAATTGGCAACTCGTAGACCAATGGAGTTGATTCTTTTTTTACTTAATTTATAGGAGACAATATGCTAGCAGATTTTTTAACTGATTTTAATAACGCAAAACTGCAAAGCAGTTTAATACCGAAAGGTACAATAGTCAAGGTAAAAATGGCAATAAAGCCTGGAGGTTATGAGAATTGGTTCACGAAAAGCTACACTACTGGTAGCATCTATTTAAACGCTGAATTTACTGTCACTGAAGGTCCATATGCAAAACGTAAGATTTATCAAGTAATTGGTATTAAAAGTGGCAAAGCAAGCGTTGAAGGAGAAGATACTTGGGGAGAAATGGGTCGTTCTATGCTTAGAAGTATTTTAGAGTCAGCACGGAACATTCATTCAAATGACACTTCAGAAAAAGCAGTTATTGCTAGAAAAGTCAACTCTATAGCTGATTTTAATGGGTTAGAGTTTACTGCAAAAGTTGGTATTGAGGCTGATCGATATGGAGAGAAAAACAAGATTGCTACGGTTATTACTCAAGAGCAACATCAAAATACTGAGCGTGATTGGATACCTTTCTAAAGCTGCTGTGTTTATTTGAAACAATTTTTATAGATGAATAAATCCCAAAAAACACTATTGATTTAAAGAATGTCTGTCTTATTTATCGCCTGGTATTAGTGATATGAATGCTGAACAACAGGTTTCTAAAGATAAAAACGGGGATATAGCTGAATTTTTGAGTTCAATTATAAGTGACATAAACCTTGTTAAATTACTAAACATAAAGGAACCATACGCTGGAAGAGAGAATATGATACTGTTTTACAGTTAATTAATGAGGAAGGGACGCTTTTTTACTAAAACCCAATTTTGCTATTTTTTTGAATGGTCTTAAGAGTCATCATTCTATTCTTAGATATATTAATGCCTTAGTTACTGAAGGTTATATAAAATTTCGTGAAAAACAAGAAATAACAGACGCGTTAAAGTTATGTTACCATTAGACTGTTTTTAGCAATAGGGCTAGCTAGCACTTAAGTTAATGGTAGATGGATTAAGCCGATAGCCTGACCAGTTACACGCTTGTATCACATCATCGCGTTTTATATTTAGTCCCAAGGTGCTAGCTAGCTTTTCTGCTATTGTTTTTTGCATTCTGTTAAGAGGTCTGCGTACTTGCTGTTCTGGGTCTTCAATACCTAAACTATCGTATCCGTTCAGAGGTGTGGCAAGGATAAAAAACAATTGACATAATATATTAAAGTAGTAATAACACAAAATGTTGATAGTAAAGTAAGGCTAGATGCTTCAATTGTTGATCAGTATTGTAGAGTTATGTAAAAACTTAGAGCAGAAAGTAGCAAAGCTTGAAGAAAAAAATAAAATCTTAGAAATAGAGAATGCTGAACTAAGAGAGAGACTCGGCTTAAACTCAAGGAATTCATCTTTACCAAGTTCAAAAGAGCTGTACAAAATAAAAAAAGACACACCAGAAGATAAGTCAGAGGGCGGCAGGAAGATAGGTGGTCAAGTTGGACATAAGGGGAATTGCCGAGCTAAAATGGAAGCAGATGAGGTGGTGAAGGTAGAGTTACCAAATAGATGCGAGTGTGGTGAAGAAATCGCAATATCGGAAAAACCATATGTCTATCAAAAAGTTGATTTACCAGAAATTAAGCCTTACGTAGTTGAGTATCAATTAGAACATGGTCGCTGTCGTAAATGCGGAAAAAGAAGGAGTAGCAAATTACCAGAAGGAGTTACACCGGATACCTTTGGTCCTAGAGTTAAGTCAGTAGTTGCATCACTAAGTGGGTTTTATAAGAATTCAAAGCGAGAAATAGCGAATATTATGAAAGACATCTTTAACATGAGTATAAGTGTTGGTAGTGTGTCCAATAGTGAAGCAAGGGTTTCGTCAAAATGTAAAGAAGCCTATGAACAAATAGAGGAAGAAATAAAAGCAAGCGAAATTTTGCATATTGATGAAACCAGTCACTACAACAAAGGCAAATTGGGATGGTGCTGGATGTTTGCCAACAATAAAGCAAGTCTTATGAAGTTAGCAGATACAAGAGGAATGAAATTTTTAAAGAATAGTGCATTTTGTGATTACAAAAACCTGGTAATTACTGACAGATATGCAGTTTACAACCACTTCAGTGATGAAAAACGACAAATTTGTTGGGCTCACTTATTGAGAAATTTCGAGAGGTTATCTCATAGTTGGAATAGTGAAGTAATGAGACTTAGCCATTGTTTAAAAGACGCAGCTAATGGATTGTTTGTATTAAAAAACGCTTTGTCAGAAAATGAAATTAGTATTTCAAAGTTCACTAAGCAAGCTAAAGAATTACGAAGATACATACAGTACTGCATGATAAAAATATCTTATATACTTGAAGCAAAAGGAGCTTCACGAACGGTAAAGGGTATTATAAAATCCGAGTCAATGATGTGGACATTTTTGGATGACCCAGAGAATATTCCATTAACGAATAACCATGTTGAGCGACAGATACGGCATTATGTTGTCTATCGTAAGAATTCATATTTTGCACAGTCAGAGCGAGGGAATAGATTTCTTGAGCGGATAATTTCGTTGTATCTGACTTGGAAACAAAAGGAATTAAACCCTTTTCAAAACCTGCTAGCTGTTGTTTCTTAAACCACACCTCTGAACGGATACAAACTATCTGCTATTTGAATGATACTAAGAAATTTATATTCTTTAACTGCTTCCAAGTCACGCAAAAATTGTTTAAGTAATACTCTAAAGATGCGGATGCTCGAAATTGCTTGTTTGCCTATAATTTCAATGTCATTAACATAAATAGTATTATCTTCAACTTTTAATCGCAGTATCTTTTTTTCTGGAAGAGTTGTTTCTTGCAGTGGAACATAAGGGAATGCTTGAAAAGAAACATTAGGTAATAGCTCTGGTACTCCTTTTTCAACTGCTTCGCTTAGTATTTGATTTAGAGTTTGATGTTTACAAATTAAATCAGCCATGGAAACAGTGTATAGGCTTAACAATATTTTTAAGTCTGCCTTTCCAAAAGTTATAAGAACAGCAACATTAGTTCTTAACCTATCTACAGTTAAATATGACTTATCAGTACATAAAGTTGGTATAATAACGCTTACTATTTTACTTTTAAAGCTTATATGATATATCCCATTTGCCGCCTTTTCCCATATGAGCCCTATTAATAGTTTTTCAAACCAACTTATAATTTTTTCCGTATTAAGTTTAATTGAAAGCACAAGATAACGCTGTTTTTTATAAGTATCAGGAAAAATATCACGACCACAATCCTCGCAAGCTAGATCATCACACTCTTCATCAAAATCATGAGAAATGATAACCTCGTTTTTGCAATAAGGATTTTGTATATTTGGAAAATCAAGATCTAAATCATTAGCGCAAATAACGAAGTAATGCTTCTCAAGTTTAACAAAATCAATCTGGTTGAGATACTCTGCAGCATCTATATAGTTCTCATCAGGATCTACCCAGGACCTATTTACTAACATAGTATCAATATCTTGAGAGTGTTTTCGACAAAACGGTAATTCCATAGCTATCTCTAATTAAAGACTTAAAATCATCTCGTTCTTTTCTATTGAGAACATATTCTGAGTAATCAATTTCTATATAATTTGCGTATTGCGTGTCTGTCTGAAAGGATAAAGTAACTTTTTTACTTTTGAACAATACTTTGATATGCTGAACAAGCGAAACATCATGCAGTACACTACCAACCGAAGGCTCTATCTTCTGCAACCACTCTTCAATATTATCCGTGTTTAACGTAAGATTAGTTTTAGATTTAGATGGACCAAATTTCAATTCAAATAGGCGAATATCAGGTACATGTTGTTTTACACAGTCATTCAAAAAAGTACTCACTTGTGCTGTTGTATTTTGGTGGCGCATGTTAGTAAATGAACATTCTCGTTGAAAATAACAGCTTACTATTTTATTTGCTATTTTTAATCCTTGATCAAAACTTTGAATAGATAGATTTACTTGGTTAGCATTTAAAGCAAAGTCAATAATAATTCTACTAGGTTTATAACCGTGTATTACCTTATTTGAACTCATTACCAAATCTTCATCTTTACTAGCACGTCGTATAAATAAGTAAATACTATTTTGGTAGTAAAAGAGTTCTTGAAACTGACTTTCAAAACTATCATTTTCGAATAGATCATGCTGTTTTAATATTTCCTGTATCGTACTTTTTGATAAAAAATCCTTAAATGAAGTGGACTTTTGTCTTGGAGGATTTTTTAATACGAAAGGTAAAAAACCTTTTTTCTGCACTTGATTAAAGCAGAAAATTTGTTTCAGTAAGTTATGATTAATTATAAAGAGAGTAAACAACAAGGACTTTTTGTCATATTTGTTATTTTGCAACAGAAATGATTTCAGAAGATCTTGGCTTAATACAGACTGTGCTACTTCAGCTATAGTTGTTTCTGATTTTGCACGACTAAAACGATTGACTAAGTAATAATCAAACAGAGATTCAGAAATTTTAATAAGCATCTTACGCTTTTGCTGAGTTGAAATATCATCGGATTTTTCGTAGTCTTTAAATAATTGCCTATTTTGCTTATTCTGAAAATAGTGGTTAAAAATCACACTTAATTGTCTACCAGAAAGAGAATTAAGCCAACTTTCACGTAAACTTGGATTTTGAAAGTCCTTAAGCAAAAAGGATACTGGCATTTCTAAATTATTTTCCCAAAATTCCTCACTAGCTATCATATATCTAAAAGTAAATATATTATGTCTAAAATAGATTAAAGATTAGTCAACAAAAATTTATTATGAAATAAAAGAAGAATTTTCCTAAAAAAACTGAACAGTTTTTGTAATTTTGGTGAATATATATACAGGAGTCAAATTTTCAAATGTCAATTCTTACACAGTCAGGAAGAGCAGCAATAGCAGCAAGCATAAAAAAGCAATCTCTACATCTTGCTTGGGGCAGTGGTGATGCCAATTGGGAAAGTAGTCATCAAGTCGAAAAAGTTTTTGTTGAGGATGAAATAGCTCTAGATCACCATACTATTAAAGATGTAAGGGTTTTTACAGGACAAACAGTGTATCAATCCAGTATTGACTATATAGTTGAGAGCAGTAGTGGTATAATAAAACGTACGAAAAACAGCTCTATTGTAGAGAATAGTACAGTAACTATAGAATACATTCAAGACACACCACCAGAGTCCATTACATCTCAAAAACTGCTCAATGAGCTTGGCAGACGTACTGCAGATGAAGTGCTATTCTGCACAGGTGATGAAAACGGCGAACTTATAACTCCTTCTGGAAGGTTTAGGCCCTCAAATGTACCAACTAATAATCTTTTTCTCAAATTTACTTTCGATTTCACGGACGCAGCAAATCAAGTTATCAGGGAACTCGGGGTTATGGTTGGTACAAAGGTAAAGGAGAAAGCACCTCCTGGACAGAGATATTTTGAGCCAAAAGACGTGGAAAATCCTGGAATTTTGTTAGTTTTAGAACACACGGTACCACTGATCAGAACCGCAGCAACCCGGGAAACTTTTGCCTTTGTCGTTACATTCTGAAGAGGGGAAAAGAATGACTTTGAATAGCTATTATAATCGCTTTAATCCTGACAAAGAATACGAAAAAAGCTTATTTCTTGCAGGAAGAGGTCTACAGTCTGCAGAACTAAACGAGACTCAGGAATATGCTCTCTCTAAGCTTAAAGGCATAGGCGATGCAATATTTCGTGATGGTGATGTTATAACAGGAAGCAATTGTATTATAGATAGAGAAACTGGTAAAGTTACGCTTGAATCAGGAAAAATCTATCTTCGTGGAGCGGTTAGAAAAGTCGAAAAAGAAGAGTTTGTTATTCCACTGAGTACTATAGTTCGCATAGGTGTTTATTATGTAGAATCTACCATTACAGAACTTGAGGATGAAAACCTTCGTGATCCTGCTGTTGGTACAAGAAACTATCAGGAAGTAGGAGCTGCAAGACTTAAAGTTTCCACCATTTGGGGTTATCAAGCAGAAGGTCTTTCTCCACGTTTTTCTGAAGGAGAGTTTTATCTAATCTATAACATTGAAAATGGAGTATTAATAGAACATTCACCACCTCCACAAGCAAACATAGTAACTACTGCGCTTGCTCGTTATGACAAAGAGGCAAATGGTTCCTACGTCGTAAATGGTCTTGAAGTAATGTTCCTGCAAAAGGAAGAGGGAGAAGGAGGAAAACAAGTTTTTGTAATTAATGAGGGCAAAGCTCATGTTGATGGCTATGAGATTGAACTTCCTCACAGTATTCGTGTTTCTTTTGATGAAGATCCGGATATAAAATCAGTTGAATCAGAACCACATACTTTTCAGCCAAAGAGTAATGGAACTTAAAGTTAATGATTTTCCAATCAGTGAAATCAAAAAAGTAGATATCACTATTCAAAAAACCATTACTGTTACTCATGGTTCATACTCAGGAGCTGTTGATCCAATACCTGACTCTGCGGTACTTGAAATTATTCAAATTAAACAAGGCAATGTTATTTATGAAAATAGTATAGACTATAAGTTAAATGCAGGAAATGTTGATTGGTCATTACCTGGCAAAGAACCAGCACCTGGGAGTAGTTATCAAATAACTTATCGCTGTCGTACTCAGGTGAGCCCTGAAGATATAAGTGAAGAGGGGTGTAAAGTAAAAGGAGCAGTTGATAACAGCTTGGTTCTGGTTGATTACACCTGGAAAATGCCCCGCTATGATTTAATTACTATCGATAGCAAAGGGGTGGTAAGAAGAATAAAAGGCATAGCTCACCCTTGGAGACCATCGATGCCTAAAGCGCCCTCTGGACAACTTTTGCTCTGCTACATTCATCAGACATGGAAAAACGGAGAAAAAGAAGGGGTAAAAATAGTGAATAATGCTATTCATGCTGTACCGATGAATGAGCTTGAAGCAATGAAAAAAGGAATAAATGATCTTTATGCGCTGGTTGCAGAGGAACG
This sequence comes from Wolbachia endosymbiont (group B) of Melanostoma mellinum, assembly GCF_947251465.1. Lineage (NCBI taxonomy): Bacteria > Pseudomonadati > Pseudomonadota > Alphaproteobacteria > Rickettsiales > Anaplasmataceae > Wolbachia > Wolbachia endosymbiont (group B) of Melanostoma mellinum. The sequence continues at coordinate 1,688,636 of NZ_OX366366.1, read as the reverse complement.
TCTACGCAATGATGCAAATTCAAGAGAACCTACTACCAAAAAAGGAGTATTTGTTGACCCATTCTTTGATGATGATATGCGTGATCAAGGAATTTCGCAGTCTGCAGCAATAGTAAATAGAGAGCTAGTTCTGCCAATAGATGTAGAAGTTGCAGATATTGAAAAAGGTGGGGAAAGATATCTTTTGCCGTATGAACTTGAGCCGGTATTGGAACAGCTTTTACAGACTAAAAGTGAAAAAATTAATCCATATCAAGCTTTTGATAAAGTAACCGCAAAAGTTACTCTAAATAAAAACATTGATCACTGGACGGAGGTAAAAACAAATTGGAAAAGTCCAGTAACCAGAGTATTTAATGCTAAAGAAACGACAGAGCTGCTGTCAAGTACCTCATACGAAACTGAATTTATGCGAGAAGCAACTCAAAATTTTGAGATTGAGGGTTTTGCAACTGGTGAAAAGCTTAAGGAATTAAAGTTTGATGGAATTTTTATTCAACCTCAAGCATAGAAAATATTTGAAAGAAAAACATGATCGCAACATTTATTGCTGATAACAGAGGAAAAATAAAAGGAAGATTTACTGTACCAAGAAACATTCCTGCTGGGACTAAGTTAGTGCAGTTCTTCGGTGATAAAGGTAGTTATGGAGAGGCAACTTATACTGGTAAAAAAACAGTTACCATAGAGGAAAGAAGAAGAGTTATCGCAGCAAGACGAGTTGATCCTTTAGCGCAAACATTTACTCTAAATGAAAGCAGACACATAGGAGGTCTAGACTTATGGTTTATAAATAAAGGCAAAAAACGTGTTGTTGTGCAGATTAGAGAAACAGCAGTGGGAGTGCCCTCGCAAACTGTCATTGCTGAAAGCTATATTGAGCCAAAAGATATAAAGATAGATGGCACAGCAACACGTATAGAGTGGTCACCAGTGTTTTGCCATGCAGGACAAGAGTATGCAATAGTGCTACTCACTGATGATGCAGATACTGCAGTAAAAATAGCAGAACTTGGCAAATATGATGCAGTAAATAGCCGTTGGGTAACAAGTCAACCATATCAAGTAGGAGTATTACTCTCATCAAGCAATGCAAGTACGTGGACACCGCATCAAAATTTAGATTTAACGTTTCGACTACTAGCTGCAAAATTTAGCGAAAGTTCTCACGTTATTGATCTGGGCAAAATTACTGCAAATAACGCATCAGATTTAATAGTTTTGACAAATGTTGAGAAGGTGGCATTTGATACTAATGTGGAATTTATTCTAACAGATGAAGAAGGAAAAGAAAACTTTTTGTCTGATAATTTGCCGCTCGCACTGCGTGAAAGAATAAATGGGGAATTAACGGTAAAAGCAAGCCTAAAAGGAGGGCGAGAAAAAAGTCCAGTTCTTTATCCTGGGTTACAGTTAGTTATGGGTAATCTTTCAGAGTCTGGAGATTATGTTACAAGAAGCATTACAGCAGGAGCTAACACTAAGATTACCATAACATATGATGCGCTGATACCTGGCACTGCAGATGTTAAAGCATATGTACAAAAAAACGTGGATTGGCAATTAGTAAATTTAACATCAGGAAAACCAATTGGAGAAAGCTGGGTGGAGAGAACTCATGTACTATCAAATTTTAATGCTAATGAGACGAGGGTAAAATTGGTTTTAAGTGGAACAGTTGTCTATCGTCCTAAAGTCAAAAATCTACGAATCATTATCACTTAGCAGAATGTCAGATGATAAAACAAGCAGAGGGTATCCACTGCCTCATCCAGAGAATATTGCTGTGCAGGATGTTGTTCGTATCCGTACTACAATTAAGAAAATAGATGAAGATATCGCTAAAAGAGAGAATGAGCACAATAAGCTTAAAAAAGCATTTGAACGACTGAATTTTGAGACTTTTTTGAATTTTTGGAATGACCATTGCTAACGAAGCCATAGATGCATTGCATCAAAGAATTAAAGATTTAGCAGCAAATAGCACACCTGATCAATTAGCGTACCTTGCTAAATCATTAGAATCGATGATAGGTAAAAAAGCTATTTCTGATATTGCGCAAATGACTAAAGTAAAAGAAATAATTGATGCACTACAAGAAAGGCTTAGGGATTTAGCAGCAAATAGTACGCCAGATCAATTAGCATATCTTGCTAAAGCACTGGAATCAATAATCGACAAAAGTGCAGTTTCTGAAATTGTGCAGATGACTGATGGTAAGCTAAAAGAACTTCTTGATAGTGCAAAAAAACACTTAACTGATCTGGATAATAAAAAAGCTAGTTCTTTAGCAGTGATCTCTGAATCAGAGAAGCAGTTATTAAAGAGAATTGATGAAAAAGGAACAACAAATTTATCACTACTTGATACGAGAAAGAATGCCAATATTGCAGCAATAAACAGTGTTGGCAATGATCATAAAGATGGTCTAAAAGGTTTAGTGAATAACTTCCGTACTGTTAATGATGTGCCAAGCGGTTCATCGATTATGAGGGAGATAAGGAGCAGAGAAAATCAACTAACAACTAAGCTTAACTCTATAAATGATGTACCAAGCGGCTCATCAATCATGAAAGAAGTAAGAAATCGTCACATGATTGAACCTGGAGCATTACCTTTTTTATTTGGTGTACTAAGTAGAAAAAATAATTACTTTGGTCACGGAACTTTTACAACTGAGCTTGGTCAGTGGAGTAGTGATATAACAAAAACAGACTATATGCTACAACTACTAGCAGGTACTCACACATATGATACAAGCTATGTTAGTTTTTATCGGCCAAGACAATTGTGCTTTTTAGAGGGAAGCAAAGGTACATTTATCTATGGAGAATCATACCCAAGATTCATGTATGATGGATTTTCTGAGCAATTCAATATGCTGAAATACCCTTATGCTGCATTGGGAGTAATATTCGTAAAAAACACAAGCAATGTAGATATAAGTAAAACTATAAACTTTGTTGGATCTGCAATGTGGTATAAAGATGAAGTTAATTATGGAGGAGCAGGATTATTTATAGGTACACCTGATAAAACTAATACAAGGAAGTCAGAGATTTCGAGAATTACTTGGACACGTATTTACCAGCATGAAATTAGCAGTTCTGAATTTATTGGATCAGGTAACATAATCATTCCAGCAGGAAAAACTGTTACAGTGTTACTTTATACGTCATCTAATCTTCACTCAGAAGGTGAAAGAGTTGGTGAGACACCTGAGTTCTTTGCAAGTGAGCATACGTATAGCACAATCTATGGTCAATTTATCCAGTGGGGAATATACAATTTTCGCAGCAATTTTTTAACTACAGGGCTTGAGGTGGACGTAGAGAGGACGCTAAGAGCTTGGCAATTTCCAGGGTTAGATGCAACATATAAACTTTGGCATTAAAAAAATATATAAGTTGAAACCAAAATACTTGTATCTTTCACTACGTAAGATATTAGAGCTTAAAAACAAGCCATAGGCACCAAAGAATTTTTATTGGTAAAAAAAGTTACTATTTAACAAAAGAGTATTAAACGAAGTGAAAAGAATATTCAAGAAGACTTATTACAAAATGCGTAGTTTTCTATATTTTCTAGTTTTTGTCTTTATTTTAATAAATATACTAAATCTTAAAAAGTAGTAATCAAAAGAAAATCAAAGAGTTTTCTTAACAATTTTAAAAAGCAAGTGAAGAATTCTTTAGAAAGTTTATAATAGCTATGACAGAACAATTTTTACATGGGGTAAATGTTATTGAGGTTACCTCAGGGACAAGATCACTGCCATTAAGTTAAGGGAAAGAGAAGTTAAGATTGGACAAAAAATTTGAAGTGATTGATAATTATGGTAAATACTAGGGTGAATTTTTAAGAAAAGGGAGTCTGAAAAGTGCAAGTTATTTAAAAAAGTAATAATTGCAGGTTATTTTGCAAAGAATGTACTAATGCAATGATACTGAAAAGATATCTTGAATTTAAAACACATGTTTTCTAGCTCTTTTCTGGTAGTTGAGTGAACGAATATCAGATATCTTATGACGATCAACTCTTCTCCCTTTTCTCACCACTAAAGTGTTCATCAAAAATAACTGTGATAGTCGATACATAATGCAGTCTATGTCTGACTCTGTAGAAAAAATATCAAAGGCTAAGTTTTTAATCGCATTAAATGAGACAGATTTATTGATGCTTTTTTTTAGTTTACTATTCTGTGAGCTCAATGTCTCTTCATCATCTTCTATCATGATACTTTCTAGATTACTGATGAAGATAGTTGACCAAAAATCCTGCTTGATAGTTTCAATACTTTTTCCTGTGAAATTCTCTAAATTTAATCTTCCCTTCAGCCTAGAAAAAAATGTTTCTACTCCCCAGCGCAAGTAATATAATCTCTCAAACTCTTCAACTGTAAAACGTTTCTCATCTAACAGAGATGTTACTAACACTTCAACTTCGCCAGAAGAAAGTATTATTTTGACTAACCTGAATTTCATCTCATCAGGTAATCCTAGCTTTCGTAGCTGTCTTGCTACTTTAATAGGTGCGGTAGACACTACCACCGTACTAGATGGGCTTTCCGGCTTAAACATAGTGTTTATTTCATTGAAAGACGAACTTGAACAGCGAATTATATAATTGATTTTCCTTCCTGTAAGCTCAGCAAGAAATCGATAAGATACGTATCCTCTATCACAGATTAACAAATCGTCTGATTTTATGGATTCAAGCATACCGATTGCTAAATCAACCTCATAGCTGTCACCTCTACTTAGCACAGATTTTATTGCAATATTATTTAGCACATCGTAGCAAACTTCAAAGGTTGCACTTGTATAGTCTTCAAATCTCTGGATTCCATTCCATACTGCTCTTGAGCCAAACTCACCTATTATTTTGTCGCTCTTTGGCAGAATCAGTATTGAAGCATCAAATGCAAGTACTCTGAAGCCATGGTGGGTTTTAAATTCCTGATCTTGGTAGTATAGGGAAACTATATCATCATTTAACTCTGAAAACGCAGTATGTTTTAGCTTCTTTCTTGCTTGAGTAAATGCACTTGCCGTAATTGTATAATCTTTTCTTGTATGCAGAACAAACTCATTAAGCATCACTTGTAATGACTTTACACTCTTTCTAAAAATCAGGAGAAATACATTAACGAAGGGCAGCTTTCTTTTTCGTGAGAAGTCTTTTGAGGATGCTCTGTGTGCGTTTATAAAGTTTAAACTCATCAATTTATTTTTTATAAACATGATTATTCTTTTTTTTACTCATGTCATTACTTCTTTTAATTTGTGAATCTTACCTGATTTTATAATACAGTTCATCACTTTTCCTTAACTTAATGGCAGTGGGGACAAGATCAGTGCATACAGCTAAATCATCAGTGATAGGTGTAATTGGTACTGCTCCTGAAGCCGATGAGCAAAAATTTCCGCTAAATAAACCAGTGTTAATTGCAGGAAGCTTAAAAGAAGCAGCAAAGCTTGGAAAGAGTGGCAGTTTACCTTCTGCAGTAAATGGAGTATTTTCCCAAATTGGCGCAACAGTAGTAGTTATTCGAGTTGAGGAAAGTGAAAACAGCGATCCAAAATTAAAAGAAGAAGAGACGCTGAAGAATATAATTGGCGGTGTTGATAAAGAAACTGGAGAGTATCAAGGGATAGAGGCATTCCTCAGTAGTGAAAGCATAGTTCATGTTGCGCCAAGAATACTAATTGCACCTCAGTTTACTCATCAATTATCTGGAGATGCTGGAAATCCAGTGGTTAGCGCTTTAATTCCTATAGCAGAAAAGCTAAGAGCAATAATAGTAGCAGATGGATCAAATACCAATGATGAAGAAGTAATAAAATGGAGAAAAAGTGTAGGCAGCTCAAGAGTGTACGTAGTTGATCCTTGGGTTAAGGTATTTATTGAAGGAAAAGAAGAAATTTTGCCAGTAAGCCCATTTGTAGCTGGTTTAATAGCGAAAGTAGATAGTGAGCAAGGATTTTGGCATTCACCTTCAAACAAAGAGATAAATGGTATTGTTGGAACAAGCAGGCCTATTGATTTTACGCTCGGTAATACAAATTGTAGAGCAAACCACTTGAATGAAAATGAAGTAACAACGATAATTCATCAAAATGGCTATAGGCTTTGGGGAAATAGAACATGTTCAAATGACTCAAAATGGGCTTTTTTATCAGTGAGAAGGACTGCAGATTTAATCAATGATAGTTTACTTCGAGCTCATTTATGGGCAGTTGATCGCAATATCACCAAAACTTATATAGATGATGTAATTGAGGGGGTGAATTCTTATTTGGCTAATTTAAAAGCCCAAGGAGCGATTATCAGTGGAAGATGTTATGCAACCCCAGAACTCAATACGCCGGCAAACATTGCAAGTGGAAAAGTATATTTTGACTTTGAATTTACACCACCGTATCCGGCAGAACAGATTACTTTTAGATCACACTTGATCAATAGCGAAGTACTGTAAGAAAAGGAGAAAAACAAATGTTACCGAAAATACTGAGAAATTTTAACGTATTTGTTGATGGTAGAGGCTATGCAGGAAAAATAGATGAAATAACTTTGCCGAAGCTTACCATAAAAACAGAGGAGTACCGTGCTGGTGGTATGGATATTCCAATAAATATTGATATGGGCATGGAGAAGCTTGAAGCAGATTTCACTTTTTCTGAATACGATACAGAACTCTTTCGGCTATTTGGCTTGATAAATGGAAACTCGGTTTCTTTAACGCTTCGTGGAGGAATGCAAGGAAGTGGTAGCAATGATATTGAAGGAGTAATTATCAACCTCAGAGGAATATTCAAAGAATTTGATTTTGGTAACTGGAAACCTGCTGAAAAAGCAACGCTGAAGTGTACTGTAGCTGCTCATTACTATAAACTTACCATAGGTGGTAATGAACTGATAGAGATCGATGCTGAAAATATGATAAGAAAGATAAATGGTGTTGATCAAATGGCCTTGCTGCAAACGGTTTTAGGAATATGAAAACTTATTTGAAATTTTATTTTTTTAGAGGAAAATATGAAAACAATTACACTTAGTGAATCAATAACAGTTGATAGTATCTCTGTCTCAGAGTTATCGATGCGTGAACCTAAAGTAAGAGATTTACTTGCTATAGAACGCATAGAAGGCGAAGCTTTGAAAGAGGTAGCTTTAATTGCTAATCTAGCATCTGTGCCAAAAGAAGTAGTTGAAGATTTATGTATTAAAGATTATGTAGAAATACAAAAGGTACTAAAAGATTTTTTGTCGCCGCTGGAACAGAGAACTTAAAGTATAATGTATTACTACTCAGTTCTATTTCAGGAAGTGGAATTGAGCAGATTACTAATATGGATGTAAATGAATTTTTATCCTGGATAGAAATAAGTAAAGGAGTGGCAAAAAAATGTCAATGCTTTCAATAAAGATCGGTGCAACATTAGATGGCAGTTTTAATAGTGCAATGAAAGGTAGTGCAGCAAAGCTTTCTAAGTTGGGTGATAGTATAAAGCAGCTTGATTCGTCAATGAAATCAGTCTCCAAATTTAAGCAATTAAATCATGATGCTCTTGAAGCCATGAAGAATTGGAAGGAAGCGGAGAAGAAAGCAAAAGAATCAGCTACAGCAATCGCTAAAGAGAAGAAGGAAAAAAAAGAACCAAGCAAAGCACTGAGAAATGAATTCGAAAAATTGAAAGCATCGGCATCAAAGGCAAAAGAGGCTTATATTAAAAAGAGAGATGCACTTCACACATTAAATGAAGAAATAAGGAAAAGTGGAAAGGATATTAAATCTTTAGTGAGGGATCAAACTAAACTTGGTTCATCTATTGAAGTACTCAAAGGGAAATACAATAAATTAGGATCTGTAATACAAAAACAGCAAAATGCTTTGGCAAAAAAAGCGCATTATAGATCACAAGTAATGGAGACTATAGGACTAGGACTTTCGCTTGCAACGCCAATTAAAGTTGCTATTGACTTTGAAAGTGCTATGGCTGATGTTAAGAAAGTAGTAGGCTTTCAAGAAGGGACAAACGAAGCTAATGAATTTGCTCAAAAATTAAAGAAGTTATCTCGTGAAATACCATTATCGGCTGCAGAGTTAGCACAAATAGCTGCAAGTGGTGGTCAACTTGGTATTGACAAAAATAAGCTACTTGAATTTACCACAACAGTAGCTAAAATGGCCACAGCATTTGACATGTCTGCCGAACAAGCTGGTGATTCCATAGCTAAACTCTCTAATGTTTATGGAATTGATGTTAGTGAAATGGAGCATGTTGGTAATGTAATCAATCACTTATCAGATAACACTGCTGCCAAAGCAAAAGATATGGTTGAAGCTCTAGCAATAGTTGGTGGTACTGCAAAACAATTTGGTCTTGATATCAAGAAAACAAGTAGTTTAGTAAATGCCTTCGTTAGTTTAGGTAAACAACCAGCAAAAGCTGCTACTGCTATAAATGCTCTACTTAGCAAACTTCAAACTGCTGAAGGGCAAGGCAAAGAATTTAAAGCAGCATTGGAATCCATAGGCATAACTGCAGAAGAGATGTCACAAAAAGTTGCTCAAAACGGTCAAGAAGCATTACTCTACTTTTTTAAAACTTTAGAGAAAATAGATAAACAGGAACGTTCTCAAATTCTTCTCAACCTCTTCGGTCAAGAATATCAAGATGATATTGCATTGATAGTTGGGAGTTTGGAAGAATATAAAAAAGCAATAGGTTTTGTGACTGATAAAGAAAAGTATAATAAATCTATGCAAAAGGAATTTAATAACCGTGCAAGTACTACAGCAAATAATTTGCAGCTACTCAAAAATACAATAGCAGAGCTAGGAATGAACTTAGGGTCAGTTGTGCTACCTCCTTTAAATTGGATAAGTAAGATTTTGAGGTCTATATCTATAGGTATAGCTTGGTTCGCAGAGAAGTGTCCAATTTTGACTACAGGAGTTATGAGCATAATTTCAGCTCTTATTATTGGTAAGATTACAGTGGTAGGTTTTGGTTATGCATTTGCATTGGCTGGAGGTGGAATATTAACTTTTAAGGCTATTTTGCAGGGAACACTTTTGCCAGTATTAACTTCGTTATCAGCTCGAGTAATTCCAGCAGTGATCATGGGACTGAAAGCTTTAACGCTAACCAATCCTATAGGAGCTGCTATTGCTGGACTATCAATTGGTGCAGCGCTTGTAATCGCTAATTGGCAAAAGGTAAAGAACTTTTTCTCAAGTATCTGGAAATCAGTGACAAAACCTATAGAAAATTGGATTAGTGTAGAAAAATTGTTTAATGATAGTCCAATAAAAGCATTAAAGAAACCAGTAGAAGCAAAAATAGGCAGTGCAACTAGTGAAAATAGAAATGTTTTTAGTAAAGGAAATCCTTTATTAAATAATAATGCTTTTAGTGGAATTTCGAATAGTAGAACGAATATTGAAAGTGTGATTACAGAAAAAAGTTCTGCAGGAGATAATTCAGAGAAAGTTTTAAAAGACTGTGAAAAGTGTGAACAAAAAATTTTCAATCAAACTTTTACATTTAATATAAGTATAAAAGCAGAACCTAACCAAGATGTACGTAGTCTTGCTGATGCAGTAATAAAAAGAATAAGAGAAAAATCGCGAGACGTTCTATTTGATTCAATAGAACCAATTTACTAATGCTATCACTTGGTCAACATAAGTTTTCTCCAACAAGTGTAAGGTATAGTAAAGAAAATCGTTGGAGTACAATTGAGTCTATTGGTAAAATACCTTCATTACAAAATATTGGCCAAGGTACAGAAAATATAGACTTAGAAGGAATAATTTATTTCCATAATCTCAATGATTTAAATCAATTAAAAAGTATGAAAGAAGCTGAGAAAAATCAGGAACCAAGTATCTTAGTAGATAGTTTAGGAAATGTTTTGGGAAGATTTGTTATTGTGCGGTTAGAAGAAAAGCAAATGTCGTATTTTCCCTGTGGATTACCAAAAAAGGTTGAATTTAGCTTAAGTTTAAGGAGTTATGTATGACAGTACATTATATAACCCGAGAAAATGAAATGTTAGATTACATATGTTTTAAGCACTATGGATATAGCTCTGGAGCAGTAGAGGAAGTATTGCTTAAAAATCCAGGCCTTGCAGAACATGGAAGTTTTTTGCCTACAGGATTAAAGATCAGGTTACCTAGAATACAAGAGCAATTAAAAAAATCGAAGTTAAAAGTGTGGGAATAAATGAAACCTGAATTTAGCATTGAAGGAATAAAAGATCCTGTAATATCGGTGCATCTTACTGATGAATCTGGTACTATAGATGATGTTGCAGAGGTATGCGTTGATTATGGCAATGAAAATGTAGAAGTTCCAAATGAATTGAACATAGTACTAGGTTATAAGGAAACGGGAATCTTTCCAATGGGTATATATACAGTCAACGAAGTTACTATACAAGGCCCACCTAAAACTCTACTAATAAAAGCTCATGCAACAAATTTAAGAATATCTTTAAAAGCAAAGGTATCAAAAGAATGGCATCAAATTACCATAGAAAACTTAGTGAAAGAAATAGCTCAAAAACATGGATATGGACATAAAGTTGCTGAGGAATTTAAGAATGTATTGATACCCCATATTAATCAGGCAGATGAAAGTGATATAAGTCTGTTAACAAAGATCGCAACAGAGTGTGAAGCAATGGCAAAATTAGCTGGTGGGTATATATTGTTTATTTCAAAGAATATGGCAAAATCAGCCACAGGAAAAGCTTTAGGAACAACGACTATTAGACCTCAAGACACAATTAATTGGAAAGTGCATTTTACCGTACGTGATAAGTATAATTCAGTAGTAGCAAAATGGCATAGCTATGAAAAAGGTGAAACTATTAAAGAAACAGTTGGTAGCGGTGAACCAAGTTATATTATGCTGGAACTTTACTCAAATGCAGAGTGGCTTTGTTGCATAGCACTGATAGGCATGTAAATCACAGTGAATTTACGCAGCTAATTTAAATTCAGCCATACCTATATCAGTAAATTTGTTCAATAAGTAGCACTTAATTAACAGCTCTTTTTCACGATTTACCTCTGATTTATTTTTCAAGCCAAACCCAAATATTTGCTTCAACCTATAGAAAAAGACTTCAATATAAGACCGTGCTCCATACTTAACTTTTTTCTTCCATTCATTAATACCATCTTCATAATTCTCATATGACCTAATTCTACTAACATACTTGTTTCTTTCTGATAAGTAGTCAGCTAAACAAATTTTAGTATCCTTCCTAGGGCGAATAATAGGCACAATATTGTATTTTCTGCATTCTTTATACACACTTTTTATATCATAAGCCGCATCTGCTCGAATAGAACAAATGTTATATTTATCACTGACTTCTTCTAACATATCGCAGACCGGCAAATAGTCTACAGCAACACCACTAGATGCTTATTGCTTTCTTATCATTTATGTTTAAAACAACATGTAATTTTCTTACTTGACCATAACCACTGTATTTTCTTTTTCGAATATTAAGCTTACTATGCCCACCGTTATTATTGTAGATACTAACTCTAGTGCTATCTACGGCAATTTCAACATTTTCCAGATCATCTTTATTGCTTCTATGGTCATCAATCTTCAAATTAAGCTTTTTAAATCTTCTGGAAGCTTGTGTATAGCTGATAATCTTAAGTTTTTTGCCTATTTGTACCATATAACCTTTTACAAAACCTACAGCTTGTCTCAAGCCAATTCTAAAAAGATTGTAAGTTAAAAATGTGATATAAAAGAGATAAGAGGGAAAGATAGCCCTACTCACTATAGGAATAGGACTATCACGGGCGTGTGCGACCGAAAAAAAGTTGGTATTACAACCGTGTTCATCAAGGTACACTAGCCCTATCCCTCGATACGTTTGAATAGTTGTGTGGGACATATATATGCACCCGTTTACAATCTTAAATTAATAAAACTATCGAGGTTATCATGGTTAGATCTTATCAAAATTTTATTGGTATTGACATCGGAAAATTCAAGAATGTTGTTGCAGTTCACAAGCAGAAGAATGCTGTCGAATTTGACAATAATACTTCTGGTTGGCAACAATTGTGTCAAAAGTTCTCAGATATCTTACCTAATTCTTTAGTGACTTTAGAAAATACAGGAAAATATGAGCTTGGTTTGTCGAATTTTCTTATTGACAAGAATATCACTGTACATCGAGCTAATACTCGCAAAGTAAAAAGTTTTATTTTATCTCATGGAACTTTAGCAAAATCCGATAAATCAGATGCAAGAGCTCTTGCTCAATATGGATTTGAACGCCATAGAACTCTCTCTCTATTTGTACCTACTTCTGAAAAACAATCAACCTTGGTTGCACTTTGTCAACGTCGTGATGACATCACGCAAATGAGAACTCAGGAAAAATGTAGACTGGAAGCACCTGAAAACGACCATATAAGGGAAAGTTGTCAAAAAACTATTGAATTCTTTAATGGCCAAATAGATGAACTCAATAATGCTATACAAAAAATCATTGATGAAAGCCATGAGTTACAAGAACATCAAAAAATCCTTAAAACAGTTCCTGGAATAGGTAAAAAGTTATCACAAGATTTTCTGTGTTTAATACCAGAGCTTGGTTACTTAAACAGAAGGGAAGTAGCAAGTCTTGCTGGAGTTGCACCTCATCCTAGGGAAAGTGGTAAAGCTGTTGGTTATCGAAGGATTATAGGTGGTAGAAGTAATGTCCGTAAAAAGCTTTTTACAGCTGCGATGTCTGCTGCAAGGTCCAAATCTGCACTTGGTGCCTTTTATTCCAAGCTTGTTGAAAGTGGTAAGAAGAAAATGGTAGCTATAACAGCTCTAATGCGAAAAATTATAGTAATTGCTAATGCAAGACTTAAAGAAGCAATTAATTTGCATACTCTCACAATGGTAACTGAAATTGGCTAATGAATATGTGCGTCCGCACAGACTTAAAGCACATATTCATTAGCTAAGCAGAAATTGTTATGGCAGTTGTTTGATATAAAATTTTATTTCTACGACACATAGGTTTTTATTGTCAACATGATTGAACAAAGTTACAGAATTACACAAATAAAAAATTTTTAAAAAACATAGTTGATGAACTATTATGTGTATTAAAATTACAACTTTATCACTATAAGTGTTATTGCCACCTGCAACTTTTGGACTATTTTTATACCAATTTTCTATGGCTTGATTAACAAAATGAAAAACATTTCCTCTTTTTTTGAGAAACTCGTTATATTCTCTTTGGTTACTTACTCTCATTTTTTGTGGCATAAGTTGTACTTGTTTGAAAAATGCCTATTTTACAACAAAATGCGTTAGTAGCCATATATTAAAAAGCTTTTCTTCTTACAATAACCTCAACCAACACTAGCTATGCAACAAAGCCATCCAGAGTTATTTGCAGAAGCTAAACTTAATCTTATAGGTTTCAATCAAGCAGTAGATGGTGTATGGATAGTTAATAGAGCGGAGCATACTTTAAATAGCTCAGGTTACCTTACTATGTTGTCAGCATCTTTGAGTAAGTGATGTTAATAAAAAATGAGTAAATGATCTATTTAATATTAAAAAGATGTTGAATATGGATAAATTGGGTCAAGATACAAAAAACAAGCTGCATTTTTGGTGGCTTATAACAGTAATAGTATGTATTATTGCTACCTATTCCTACATGAAGGCAAAAGCTGTAGATAATTATAAAACGATATTACGCATTGCTTCTCAAAATTGTAACTTAGAGACTGTAAAATTCTCAGTAAAAAATTTATTAGATATTGATACACACATGCCTAAGTTAACTGCGTTACATTACGCTGCAGAAGGGGGATGTTTAGAGATAGTCAGGTTTTTAATAGATGAGGGAGTTAACGTAAACATTATTAACAAGTATGGAAGCACAGCACTACATAATGCTGCATATTATGGTGATTTAAGGATTATCAAATTTTTGCTAGAAAAAGGCGCTAATCCTAACATTATAAACGATGATGGAAAAAAACCTAGAAATGTAGCTGTGTTAAGGTCAAGGCACAACAAAGACAAGCCCTACGATCAAATAATAAAGTTACTTGCAGAAGCAGAAGATAGATACGAATCAACAAAGTAATCACTAAAGTAGCTATCCATAATAAACTCACATTTTAAATCATTATGCAAAATCAAAAAATCCCAATTACAGTAATTATTACCATATTAATCCAAACCGTAGCAATCATATGGTGGTTATCCAAGCTAGACTCAAGGGTACAATTTCACGATAAACTTATTGAATATGGTTTAATGGAAAAAGTATTAGTACTTGAGGAAAGGGTAAAAAATCTTTCTGAGGAATTGGATGAGCTTAAAGCTGATTTAAAGTAATTATTCTTCTACTTTTGGTGTATAAGGATCAGATTGAGATTGACGATCCTTCCAGTTTTCGATGTATTGCTCAACTAATGTAGGGTCTCCTGTTATAATCAGTAGATTCTCAGCGTTTTTTTTCTGCGCGGCGTCAGAGAAATTGAAAGATCCAGTTATGATTTTTTGCTCATCAATAATCATAATTTTACTGTGTGAAATTGCAGACGCCGTCTTGTCAGTCAACAAAAAAATTATAAAAATTGTCTCATTGCCTAGGCTGTATTGTAAAACTAAAAAATACTTCCAACTCACATCCTGTATAGCGGATACAGATTATAGTTATGTTGATAAGTAAATTTCTGCTGTCTTGTATATATAAAACTAATTTACTTATCAACATACTAATTACATTCAATGAATTTGTGTAAGATGCCATTTTACGTAAGATAGAATGGAAGCATTTTTTGATTTTAAAGTACTAAACCTTCAGTTAACCTCCTGGCCCTGTAGTTTTTGATATGGTCAGGATCAAAAGCCTTTTTTGATCTTAAAATACCAAAAACAATATGAAGTAACTTACGCATTGCAGACCCAACTATGGCCATATTATGCTTACCCTTTTCCTTTAATCTCTGGCAAAAGCTCATAATAATAGGATTGTGATTCTTAGCTACTATGGCAGGAAAGAAAAGTGCCTTACGTAATGGTTGTGAACCGGATTTACTTAATCTGGGTTTGGCATATACAGATGAACCTGATGTTATATTTCTCGGTATAACTCCTGCATATGCTGCCAATTGTCTGGCATTTCTAAAAACTTCTATGTCAGGAACCTCAGCTAAAATAGCTACTGCTGATTCCTCTCCTATTCCTGGAATAGTCAGTAGAAGTTGAAAATTTTCCAACAACTCTTTGTGTTGCTTTAATAGTTCACGTACGGAGTTTTTTATTGTTTCTATTTTTTGAGCTATATTCATTGCAAGGTCTTCCCAAGCATTTGCAACTTCTTTGGGCAGTCTCTCTTTTTTTTCTAAGTGGTTATTTACTAATATCAATTCATCTTTTAACGCAACCGAGCAACGATAAAGATGTTTTAATTTTTTCAGTTCAGGAGAAGGTGGTGTCCAACGAGTAGGTTCCTGTCTTTGGCAACAATCAGCAATAATTTCTGCATCAGTCTGATCATTTTTTTGCCGTGTAAGCTTACTTCTTGCGTAGGATTTTATGCAATAAGGATTTACAACACTAACAAAATGTCCAGTATTGTGTAGAAATTCAGCCAAAGCTTCACTATAACAACCGGTAGCTTCCATGCAGGCTTTTACTTGTTCTACATTATGTTTTTGTAGAAAGCTCAGTAAACCTTGAAACCCATGATCATCGTTCTTAAAGCTCCTTTTCCTAGTTTCACGTTTTCCTTTTTTACTTATAAATGAGAGAAAAACATCAAAGCGATCTTTTGATACATCTATGCCAAGAAAGTTGTTGATCATATATAACCCCATACGTTACCATTAAAAATGAAAAGTAAGGCTAACCTTGTTAATACAGAATTAGAACCATTTAGGTCTTTCTAAGACGCCGTCCAGCCTATACTTTTGAGAGGGAGCTCTTATCTGCAAAACAGATTTTATATCTAAGGTTTATATCAGAGTTCCTCCCTTCTCCAACTAATGCTTAAGCTTAAAACATTAGATGCTTTTTTCAAGATACAAGGTTTATAGTCTATGTATATTGGGATTTTTTGATGAAACAGTTCATTAATAACACTATACTTTGAGCTAACTTGCGATTCGTCGAGAATAACCATGACATCAACTCCACGCTTTTTAGCTTGAACCAAGGATTCAGCAATAGGCTTTGAGGTAAATTGGTATGCCTGAACCAACACGGATTTTTTAGCATGATCCACGGAATCAATTATTAGGTTGGTGCAATTTTCTCTAGGAGTGAAACATACAGTAGTACTAGGACAAGAAACACAACCTGATAAAAGAGAACAAGTTAATAAAATTATTAAATATCTAAACATGATTAAATATATCCTTTCAGTTGACGGAGGAGGCATAAGGGGCATAATACCAGCCATAATATTAGCAGAAATAGAAAAAAGAACAAGAAGAACTATAGCTGAAATCTTTGACTTAATGGCAGGAACCTCAACCGGTGGAATTGTTGTAGCAGGGTTATGCAAGAAAGATAATCAAGGAAATCCCCAATATTCAGCCAATGATTTAGTTGAGCTTTACCAAGAGTACGGAGCATATATTTTTAAGTCTTCATTTTTTAGGAGATCAATATTTTCTTGGTTTAACTGTGCACAATACCCACATAAAAATATTTAATTTGTACTGGATAAATATTTTGGAGAGGATATTCTAAAAAATACATTAAGTAAGGTACTGATAACAAGTTATGATATTCACAATAATCGTCCATTTTTCTTTAAAAGCTGGAAAAAAGGTAATATTAAGCTAAAAGATGCACTCAGAGCTGCAACGGCTGCACCTACTTATTTCATACCAAAACATCTAAAAATTGAGCAGATAGACAGAGTATTAGTGGATGGAGGGGTTTTTGCCAATAATCCTGCGGCTTGCGCATATGCAAGTGGTAAGAGGTTATTTCCAAATGATGATATTCTACTGTTATCGATAGGTACTGGAAGAACAGATAGAAGCATAGCTAATTCAAGGAGATTTGGAAAGATAGGTTGGATAAAACCTCTGTTGAACGTAATGTTTGCCTCAAGTTTAGATGCAGTAAATTACCAACTTGATCAAGTTATATCTGATAAATATATACGCATACAATCGCAACTGAAAATAGCATCACCTGACATGGATAATATTACATCAAAAAATATCAAATCTCTTCAGGAGGAGGCAAATGCAATGATAGAAGGCAATCAAAAAGTAATCGATAAATTTTGTGACATTGTATCTTAATTTACATCAAGTAAAATCTAAAGCTTTAGTTGAACCAGAAAAGTAAAATAAGCAAATTTGCCTTGTTGAGAAATCTTATTATCTTTGTGTACTACTTTCTTTTTCACTACTAAAAAATCCACATAAATGGTTAAAAACCTTTTCAATAAAAAGCTCGCTTTCCTTTCCTGTAAAAGCTTCTTTTATTTCATGCAAACTACTTGTTACCTTATTGCTATTTTTTATGACTGAGTAGCTTTCAATAGCTTGGCAAGCAGACAAAATAGTTATTACCCCTATTATAGTTGAAACAATTATGGCAATTAAAGGTGCTATTGTTGTAAGTACTGCTGCAATTAATGAGATGCCAACACAAAACGCAATAGCTGAAATGCAAAATGCTACTGTATGTTTCTTTTCATGACTAACCATACACACCTTCTTAATAAATCTGTTAAAAGGATAACTTATTTTTTTAGTACCGTCAATATTTTTAGAAAAATTGGCATACTCAAGATAATCATTTGTGATACCAATGAATTACATTAAGCAAATTTCTAGTACCTAATTTAGTTAATTCACTTCAATCTATTTGAACATTATATATTAAATACAGAAGCACAAGAATTTCATTCAGTAATTTAGATATATTAAATATACAACTATTTTTATTGATATTTTAATGTATTATTTATGAGTCAGTAAGCTACTGCAGTTTTTAAACCAGGCTAAGTTTTAAAAGCATAATTTTCAAGCTCCTCAATAGATAAGCCCGTTATTTCAGAAATAGCATCAATAGAAACGTCCAACATACGTAAATTATTCGCAACTTTTATTGCCTCTGCTTTGTAAATCTTTTCTTTGTAAACTTGCTTTCTTTGCGATAAAAATTCTACCCATATGTCCAGTTCATCTCGTGATTCTTGATTGTTAATTTTTTTTAACTCTCTTGCCAAGCTTAATAGCTCTTTTTCTCCTTCATCATCCTCATAACAATCTTTTTCCCTTATCAAATCTTCAGCATTCACCGATAATTTTTCTGCTATTTCCCATAGCCTTTCACTTAAAATTGTCACACTCCCCTGTTCATAATGATGTATCTGCGAGGGTCCCACATTAAGCTTTTTTGCTAACTCTTCTTGTGTATATCCTCTGATTATTCTCCACTTCTTGATCTCTTGTCCTCCGTTTTGGCTTGTATAATGTATACTCTCTTTATCAGAATATTCTTCAGTTGATAAACCTACTGCTCGGTAAATTATATCATTAGTAAACCCTGCCTTTAAAATATTTTTTGCTATTTTTATTCTTGCAACTTTTACATTACTTTCCTCTTCAGCTCCAATAGATTTAGTTAATGCATAAATTGCCTTGCGTCCTCTTGTTTTTGCTATAAAATTATACATCCATTCGATCTTACTTTCGTCAAAACAACCACTTTCTCTTAGCGCTTTTCGCCTAGGAAATAGATTTCTAACATGGATTGATAATTCCTCTGCTATCACTTTTAACTTTTCAATTGGAATGCCACATGCTCCTTGCTCATATCTTAACAAGGTATGATATTTTATGCCGGTTTTATCTACTAAATCTTTTAGGGTATACTTTTGTTTTAACCTCCAGCTTCTTATTTTTTGTGCTATTTTATATCTTATAGAGATATTTGCCATATCGTAACAATTTTACCGAAATAAACATCTGTTATTTTGCTACAACCTAAGTTTAGCTTATAAAGATTTTGTAATTTTATGATTTTGGTTAAAGAAGGGAAGAAAACCTCCCTTCGTTTAAAGTTTCCGAGAGGTCTCTTTACTACCTCCATATATCCTATTAACCCATGATAATGTTTCATTATTACTAATCGCCCTTATTTCTTCTTTTGCCTTTTCTTTACTCCACTTACCACTCCTAGGGAAACTTCCTTTTTCTACCGCTTCTGTGACCGTCATTCCTCCAAAAAAACACCCTTTTCCTATATTTTCCCCTCTCTTTTGTAGTTCAGACCACATTTCTTTATCTGCTACTCTGACCTCTACTTGACTGTCATTTTTCGCATTATGGTATACTACAATTTTTAGGCTACCAATACTTGTAGGAAATGTTATCTCAAAAGCACTATTGTCAGACACATCAACGTAATTCCTCTCACCTTCTTTTTCACTTCTAACCTCAACCTTACTATTTCCTATTTCTATAACATCACCTCCTAATTTTACCTCTCCTGTGGTTAATCCTAAATTTTTTGTACCTTCCAATATTCTTGCAATATTTACCTTACTACTCTCAGAAAATTTCATAAAGTTATCTAAGTGGGAAAAGTCGCCTCTCCCCACTCGACTTCAGAACCGTACGTGAGACTTTCGCCTCATACGGCTCCTCTATAATTTGGTGCTTGTCATGCACACTTTCTATGTAATTCATCGTGACAATGTCCATGTAACAAGGATAAATTCTTTTTCATATTATTACGTCTGTTTCGGTCAATATGATGTGTTTCTAAGATATCATCATTTTTAAACCAAAGTTGACAATGACCACATTTACCTTGTTGTAACTTCAACAATTTTATTACTCTTGGTAGTTTATCTGGTATCTTCCTTAAACGATTACCCCAATAAACCCAATCGCCATCATATGGAGACTTGGTTCCTTTCACTTTGACATGCCTTTTAATAGCATGATCTCCGTGCTTAATAAGAAGAACTTTGTTATTTGTCATAAATCGCCAATTATCGTTTTTATACTTTTTAAAGTATTTATTTTTAATCCAGTATTTTCCTTTGGTTGGGTGCCTGTAGACTGCCCACTTCCAGATGTTTCTAAACATTACACTGTCAATAAACCTAAAGGTCTTGTTTGACACAACCGAAGAATAATATTTGCTCCACCCTCTAGTAATTGGGTTAAGCTGTCTTATTACTGTTTCTTGTGTTGATCCTCTTAATCCTCTAATCTTATGTTTTATAGTGAGTGTATGCTGTTTTCTGGATTCACGACTTGGTTTGACTAATAATTTATAACCCCTCTTATTATTTTTCGTAGAGTAATGCCTTATTGAGAAACCAAGAAAATTAAATCCTGGCTTTTCTCCATTTTGAGTATGAGAAATCTTTGTTTTTGAAGGTTTCAATTCTAGTCCAATGGTTTTGAGCCATTCTTCAACTATCATTTTTGCCTTCAGAATGATTTCCTTACTCTCATGTATGATGATAAAGTCATCTGCGTAGAAAATTACACTTAATGAGCTTTTTGCTTCTCTACTGCTTGCAACACCACATTTCATCTTCCTATATTGAAGAAGTTCACTCCATAACGTTTCTTTGATATATTGTTCTAATCCATTTAATGCAACACAAGCAAGTAACGGTGAGATCGTCCCTCCTTGAATTGTACCACGTTTTGTGGATTCAAATTTTCTGTTTTCCATTACTCCAGCTCTTAACCATCCTTTTATAATTCTTCTAAAGGTTGGTGTAGTGTTAAGTTTTTCCAACAGAGCATTTTGATTAATATTATCAAAACATCCAGAAATATCAGCATCTAAACAGTACGCTGTTTTCCAATTCAGTGAATTAAATATGGCTTCAATAGCATCATGACATGACCTACCAGGTCTAAAACCATACATGTTCGGTTCAAATCCTACCTCCCACTCTGGCTCTAGTGCCATTTTCATAAGTGTTTCTTTTGCCCTATCTGAGATAGTAAGTATACCAAGAGGGCGATATTCTATTGGTTTTCCAGGTTTTGGAATCCAAACACGTTTTGATGGTTTCGCTTTTTCTCTAACATTTAAAGAATATGCTAATTGCAATCTTTCTTTATGATTAAGATTTGCTTTTCCATCAATACCTGCAGTTTTCTTCCCTCTGTTATCTTGAGTTACTTTTCTGACAGCAAGTAGTTTTGCACTTATTGAATTGAGTAATAATCTTTGAAGTTTATGTACCTTCTTCTTATCATTACATATTGCAGCTTGGTAAATTCGCTTTTGTAGCTTAAATACAAATTTCTCAACTTTACGCCAAGGAATTGTATTCCATTCATACCTAACAAATTGTTGGTCTATAACATATTTACTACTATTCACCACTTTACCTTCCAAATTATAGTGTCCACGTCTGCATATCCCAAATATTACTTTGGGCATTAGCTTCTTGGACAATCCCTCCAATGTAAGTGCTTATGGCTGGCTGCCTACTTACATTCAAATGAATATAAGAGCACCTATATGGTTATCCCGTTTCACGATTTTGTTTCGTGTTAGACTTAGGTTCTTACTTTTTACCGGAAGCTGAGAACATCTATAATCAAAGACATCTAACTTTAATTCCTCGTATGCTTCATACCATTTTGGTCTATGCGTAAAACAACCTTAATTTCGCATATTCAATATAACGACAATTCAATCATAAGTTTCTCTCGTAACCATATCTAACTCTGTTTGCAGGAGTTTGCTATAAGGTTTAGCATTACCTGCTTTTATCTCATGCTTGCATCCTAAAGGTTGCCATTCTTTAAAATGTGAGACATACATTATCCCTGATGTCTAGGGAAGATGGAATCTAACCATCACAAAATCGCAACTTCGGGTCGCACAAACATCCTATTATCTATTTCCACGTCTTCTATGATTCCTTCATTTTCAATAGCACTTTCACCGATTTCTCTCAGTTCTTTAAGCCACTCATCTATCTGTGGACGAATCTCTTGATAGAGTTTGTTATGCATTTCACTTATTCCCTTATCCTGCAATAGATCGTAACTGAATATTGCTCCATTTAGCATCAATTCACATATTATATCTTCCTTCTCATTTTCTTTGCATTTGATCAAAGGCATTTTCGATATTACTGTATCAGCAAAACTCTTCTGCCCTTCGCTATACGCATTTATCCTGATTCCAGCACTTAGTGCTTGGTCTATAGTCTTGTTCAGTTCTTCTACGCTTTTTGCCTTTACCACTCTACTTTTAAACCACCTCAATTCTGCATTTTCACTTGCACTTGGCTCTATCTTGCTTAAAGATGGAATAAACGGATTTTGACGATTTGAAGATTTTTTGTTATAAACCTCACGTCCTTCTCCAAGATTGATTGATTTTTCAGAAACATCGCTAGGGGAAGGCACACCTTCAGGCTTCTCAAACCTGCTTTTATCATCAAATATTTTCGGATCAGTCTCGTCTAAAAGTATAAGCTGCTGATTTTTTTTGCTAGTACGCCTAATAGCACTATATAGTCCTTTTGGTAACTTTTTAGAATCAATGATTAACTCATAAGTATTTCCATCCATATCATCAAATGATACTGCTTTTTTAGTAGTCATATAACCTCTCATATTAAGCATATTATTCAAGTCTATAGAGCAATTTATTGCTTTATAATTAACTTAATACGCAAATTATAAAAAGATCTTGTATATTCTGCAACTATTTATAATAAAAGAATAGCTTTATCAGGACTTTTATTCTTTAACTACAACTTAATATACAAACTATACAAAGATCTTTTATATTTTGTAATTCTCCAATACAGATTCTTGACTAAGTCTTTTTGCTACTTGATTTTATATTTCATTGTGTAGCCAAACTTCTCAAGCAATTGAAATTTGGTTTATAACAGCTCTCTTTCCTTAAAACTGCAATATCCTTTGTCTGTCATAATAATGTGATCCTCTAACTCAATTCCCACTCCTTGACATGCTGATACTAATTCTCTAGTCATTACTTTATCATCTTCTGATGGTTCTAAACTCCCCCCTGGATGATTGTGAGATAATATTATCGATGCTGCTTCCATTGATAACGCCTTTTTTACCACTTTCCTTTCAGATAAGTGTACTTCATCTATTGTACCAAAATACACTTCATCTCTTATCAAACGGTTCTGCTTATCCAAATATATTATCAGGACAGCTTCTTTTGCTGAAAAGCCTATGTTTACCCTTACATACTCTATCAGCTTTTCTTGGCTATCCATTACAGGGCCTCTCTTTAACCCTTCTCTGAGTGCTCTTTTATAAGCTTCTTTAACACATTCAATTGCTGCGGCTGCATGTTCGGTCATTCCTTCTATCATTTTCAGATCATCGATTTCTCGTCCCAAAATTTCTCCTATTCCTGGGCAGTTATCCATTAGAGTTTTAGTAACATCTTGTGCTTGCTTTCTGTCGTGAACTGCTCCTAGAAGCACTGACACTATCTCACGATCAAATAGAGCACTTCCTCCTCCACTCTGTAATACTCTCTCTATTTCTTCTGTAAGTTTTTCACTATTATTCATAAAATATACTCCTCGTTAATAACAAATTGTTTTTAATTATTTACTGCTGTTTTTTTATCAGCATTGGCATAGAGCCATAGCTTCCGAGTGAAGTCAAATCAATTTTTAAATCTTTTTTACTTATTTTTTCATGAATAGGAAAAGATATTAATATATATATTTATTTTCAAGTTATGTAAAAAGGTTGTTGTTAATCAATTATTCTAGAAATAACATCAGTAGAAAAACCTAACTGAAGTAAATTATTTGTAACTTTCATTTCCTCTACTTTATCAATCTTCTCTTTGTAAATTTGCTTTCTTTGCAAGAAAAATTCTACCCATGTATCCAGCTCATCTCGTGATTCCTGATTGTCAATTTTTCTATATTCTCTTGCCAAACTTAATAATTCATTTTCTCCTTCACCATCTTTGCAATCATTTTCTTTATATTCCTTTATCAAATCTTCAACATCCACTGATAATTCTTTTGCTATTTCCCATAATCTTTCACTTAAAATGGTAACACTACCTTGTTCATAGTGATGTATCTGTGAGGGCCCTATATTAAGCTTTTTCGCTAATTCTTCTTGTGTATATCCTTTTATTATTCTCCACTTTTTTATCTCTTGTCCTCCGTTTTGCTCGTATCTCTCTTTATCAGCATATTCTTCCGTTGATAAGCCTGTTGCTCGATAGATAATGTCATTATCAAACCCTGCCTTAACTAGATTCCTTGCAATTCTTATTCTTGCTGCTTTTATATTACTTTCTTCCTCAGCTCGGATAGATTTGGTTAATGCATAAATTGCTTTGTGTCCTCCTGTTTTTTCTATAAAATTATACATTTCCTCGGTCTTAGCTTTCTCGAAACAACTACTTTCTTTTAGTACTTTTCGCCCAGGAAATAGATTTCTAATAGGAATTGATAACGCTTCTGCTATCACTTTTAGCCTTTCAATTGGAATGCCACATGTTCCTTGCTCATATCTTAGCAGCGTATGATAGTTTATGCCTGTTTTGCCTACTAAATCCTTCAGGGTATATTTTCTCTTTAATCTCCAGCTTCTTGCTCTTTGTGCTATTTGGTACCTTATGGAAACAGTAGTATACTTTGCCATACAGAAATAGATATTATATAGGTTAATACTACCAAATAAAGATATACAAAAACTTTTATGTTTGAATTTTAGTTGAATATTTCTTCACAATTGTGTATAATTACTAATGCTTTTTAGGTTAATTCGTCATGGCTCTTTCGAAATTTCTTGATCCCAAAAATGACTTGAGCTTTAAAAAGATCTTTGGCTCTGAAAAGAATAAAAATATCTTAATTCACTTCCTCAACGATATCTTAGGTTTTTCTACTTCTGATCAAATAATGGAAATTGAATTCCTTAGTACCATTATGGATCCTGAAATTGCCTCTGACAAACAAAGCATTGTTGATGTTCTTTGCAAAGACTCTATTGGTAATAGATTTGTTATCGAAATGCAACTCGCTCGTGATAAAGGCTTTGAGAAACGTGCTCAACTTTATGCTGCTAAAGCTTACTCTCGGCAATTAGATAAATCTGGTAATTACATTCATCTTCAGAAAGTCTTCTTTATTGCTATTTCCAATTGTAACCTTCTGCCTGAAGAAGTTGACTATATTTCTACTCATAATATACGCGATATCAAAACCAATGGGCATTACTTGAAAGATTTACAATTTGTCTTTATTGAGTTGCCTAAATTTACAAAAAATAAGGTAGAGCAATTAGAGAATACTACAGAGAGATGGTGTTTCTTTTTTAAATACGCAGAAGATACAACTGAAGAAGATCTAAAAAAGATAGCAGCAGAAGCTCCGATAATAAAGCTAGCATATGATGAATTAGACAGGTTTCGCTGGAATGAAAAGGATTTGATCGCATATGAAGAAAGAATATTGAGCGTGCAGAAAGAAAACGCTATCCTTGCTCAAAAACTCGATGATGCTAAACATGAAGGAATCCAAATTGGAGAAGAGAAAGGCAGGAAAGAAGGCATCCAAATCGGCCATGAAAAAGGTAAAATTGAAGGTAAAATTGAAGTTGCAAAAAATTCACTCAAGGCCGATGTCCCTATAGATGTTATAGCTCAAATTACCGGTCTCTCTCATTCTGAAATTTTACAACTCAGGGAAAAAACATAAATACTACAACTTATTCACTTCAACATTTATGAAAATCTTCTTTAAGTTAGATATATTCCCTAATTAAGAATCTAATGAACTGTCTAAAATAGCTATAAGGATTGCACATAGAATTATATAAATTACTATCATAACGTTACTCAAACTTCTATATCAAAGCTACGTGCTGTAAGTTCAATATGGAAAACACATTAACCACTTAGTATTTAATGTCTACTTCATCCATTTTAGTATTAGGACCATCAAACTTGCTACTGGTTTCCCTAATTATTTTGGCTAATTTTGCTACCTTCACTTTAAAATTTTCACTACTTGGCATTTTATAGCTGCACCTCTTATATTATAACCTACCTATTGATATTACCTCCAAGCTTGGTTACTCCTATCTCAGAAAGACAAGTTGATACTTCTGAATGGCTGTGAACTGAAGCATTACTTAAATAACTTTGAGGCTCTAAACTTATCTGCTGTTTTTTTGTACCATCAACTTCTAATCTACCATCTCTGTTGTGTAATATCTGCTCTATTGATTGATTTAGCAGACCCTTATTAAATTGAGCTATAAACTTTTCAAATTTCTTCGGACTTAATTTACCAGCTTCTTTACCAGAACATGCTTTCTCTACATATGAGTTGAAAATCCCCGAAATCTCATCAAATTTACCACTCATGATTTTTCCTGTAACTTCTTTCTGTATTTCCACAAAATCAATATTTAATCGATGCATTGACACACCACTTTTTAATCCAGCTTGCTCTACTACTTTCTCAAATCCCTTTGTAATATTGAGTGTATATTCCTGTGCCTCTAGTGGAGATATAGACTGATCTATTGTAGAAATATACTTTTGACCTGTAACCCTTCTAATCAATAAGTCAAATAAAGTTATTGTACCATTAAAGTCAACCTGTGATAGATAGTGATCTCCCATTTCTAATATTGTATTTCTATCCTTAGGCTTAAATTTAACAGGTGCTTGCCTTTCACACATTCGTTTTAGATTTGCATTTACATAATCGACGTTGTCTCGAAAGAAACCTCCATTTTCTTGTCTTTTATCTGTACCATCAGATGGTAGTGTGGTACCTGTGAAACTACTATTACTTATCGACGCTTTGGCAAATTGCCCATCAACTTGTGATAATGAACTTGCAGTCCCCTCAGATTTAGAACTCAATAATCTACCTACAGAGCTTTTCACCCGACTAAATAAATCATTTATCCATGAAGATGGTTTTGCGCCACTGCTTGTTGCTATCTGAGGTTGGTCTATAGCAAGGGGTTTGCGTGATAAGTTATGAGAATTGTGATCTCCATGGTGATGACGGCGTTTGCGTTCTCCTCTTCCTCCCCTGAGCTTTTTTTCTAAGTATTCCACAATATTATTGTGCCCCTTGTCTTTCGCAATATCTAGCGGTGTTTTACCGTAATTACCTTTAGCACCAAGATTAGCATGAGCATCGACAAGAACTTTTACTATATCAGGACTGTTGGTATCAGCACCATAATGTAAAGGTGTCCAATTGTCTTTGTCTTCAGCGTTAACATTTGCACCACGATTAAGAAGTAATTTGACTACATCTATCCTGTAGTTTTCAACCGCTCCATGCAATGGAGTTGCTTGATATTCTCCGTTTTTAGCTTCAATATTAGCACCGTTATCAAGAAGGAGTTTAACTAGGTTTAAATCACCGATTTCAGCAGCTGAATACAGTAGTGTATTACCGTTCTTGTCATTGGTATCAATGTTAGCACCCTGAGCAATAAGACCTTTAGCTTCATTAAAACCACCGCTTTCCACAATAGTCAACAATTTTCTATCTAATTGTACTTGCTTCAAAATTCCTGCTATATCTAGGTAACCTTTTCGAGTAGCCAAATCTAAAGATGTTTGGTTATAAATATCTCTAACTTCAATATCAGCACCTCTGCCAAGAAGGAGTTCGACTGTATTTAATTTGTTTCCTTGTATAGCTACATGCAATGGTGTCCAACCATTATTGGTTATATTATTAATACCGCTAATATCCTTGTCTAAAAGAAACTTAACTATTTCAAGACTACTACTGTACTGGGCAGCTACATGTAATGGTGTATTACCATACACATCTTTAGCATTAATATTAGCATTGTTATTGAAGAGAAACTCAACTACACTAAGTTTATCACGAGAAGCAGCAAAGTGTAAAAGCGTCCAACCGTACATGTCTTTAGCATTAATATTAGCCTTCTGATTAATAAGATCTTTAACTTCATTAAGACCTGCATCTTGCACTGCAGCTAACAATTTTTTATCTAATTCCGTTTGCTTTAGAAACTCTGCTACATTTGTGTCATTCTCTTGAGCAGCTAAGTCTAAAGGTGTTTTACTATCCTTATCTTTAACACTGATATCAGCTCCTTTGTTCACAAGAAATTTTACCACATCTAAAGCATTGTAATATACAGCATAGTGTAGAGGTGTCCAATCACTACTGTCTTTAGTATTAATCATAGTTTCTTTATCTGAAAGAAATTGAAATATATCATTAAATAGACTCATATTACCATTGTAAACGGCATAGTGCACGGTAGTCCAGCTTGTTGAGAATTTATCTTTATCTGCAACGTCATCTTGATTTCTTTCAGCAGTTTTATCAAGGAAAAGATTAACTATATCCCACTTGCCATTTTTAGCAGCATATTGTAGCGGTGTATAACCGAACTTATCTTTTTCATTTATGAGAGACTTTAATCTTTCTCTTTGGCGAACTGCTTTTACTAGTTCATCAGGTTCTGAATACAAATTATCTTCAAAATTCATACTTTCAATTTTACCTATAAGAAACCTAATAGAACGCAATTTGCCTTCTTGAGCAGCAACATGAAAAAGTGTTTGGCCATCGTTATTTTTAGCTTCAATGTTAGCTTCGCACCCAGCCTTCTTTTGGCAAATCTCTGAAGCTTTATTAATCAGACCTTGTATTTCTGCTATATCAGACAAACTAAACCTGTCTAATCTCCGGATTATTATTGGTTCTAACCCTAAATCGAATTCCAATGTAGAAATCCTATAAGACTCAGAATTATTCCAATTTTTTACATTGATTACATGGTTAGATACTTCGTCGGAAAACACCAAATCTGTATTACTACTGGAAACCCTAATCTGATCTGGAGTAATATCTTTTAATATCACTACTCCTATGCGTTCTTCATCTTGCCCCACCGAAGTTAAAGTGCCATCTTGATTATGTGTGATACTGATAGACTTAGTGAAATCTATAACATATTCTTTTATAATTTTTTCATAATCATTCTTAAGTTTATCTTGATAGTCCATTATTCCATCAACCTCTTGCTGTAAACCTAAATATGGAAAAAAATTACCATTGTTCCACAGAAGAAAATTAACATCTCTCCATTTACTTTGGTCATTATAAAAATCTTCTACTCTAATAATAAAAGGAATCTCACCTTCTCTTGTTAATAAGAGATCATCTTCATCTTTATATTTCTCGATATCTTCAAGATTAGAATCAATCACTAAATGATCACCTTCAAAATCCTTAGGCAACAAAAACATATTCTGAGTCTGTGTGGCATGGAAAAAGGGAGATAATTTGCCACTTTCTACGGAAGAGCCAGCACATGACATTGATTGTACATAAGGAATAAAGGTTTCTCCTTTACTGTTCATAACCATAAGGTGCCTATAGCTGTTACCCTTAAGATAATTTCTTACTTGAACATGAGTATTACTATAGTTTAAATGCAAGTTACACTGTTGAATTGAAAACTCCTCAGGAACTTCTGGCATAACCAACATATCTAATTTTTTATCACCTGAGTTATTATCAATAATAATCTCTCTTTTCTCTGTGTTGCTATCAATAACATACATATCACTTCCATTTCCACCTCTAGCAAACATACTCCTTTGGTCAAAATTTATTATATCTTCTCCTGAAGAACCAAATACCATATGTTGGAATTCGCTATTGCTTTGTAGTTTTGCTCTAACAACACCAAAGACTTTATAGTCCTTATTATTAATGAGTATTTCCTTGTAATGATTTTCTGCAGCATCAAAGCTATCAAGAGAATGTTCTGTATGTAACTCGAACGAGTTAATTTTTGTAATGGATGATTCTAGTTTCTCAATTTTAGGAATAATATTACTACCATTTTTATCTATCAGCATAAAATTAGGTTGATTACTGCCTTGCTTAATATAATTTTTAATATCAAGGGTATATTGATTACCTTGACCCAGCCCTATTTTTAAAGATAAAGTATTATTAGTCGAGAAATAAGATATTTCATCACAATCATCTAGCAGATTAGTTTCCGGAAAGATTACAGTTCCCGTTCCTTTTACATCAATTTCTGAATATAAATCTTTAGCCTCGTAATCTGTGGTTTTTATATAAAAGGTATAATCATTTTCTGCACCTGTAACTTTAGTGTATGGCGCAATAGCTACTTTTTTACAATTATCAACTGTATCCTTCTCATTTTTGCTCAAACCTCCACCACTATTTATAAAGACGTCACGATTATCGTTTCTAGTAAGGCGCCTAGAATTATATGTACATAAAACATTATCTGTCTTATTTTGCCTTCCAATATAGCTATACCTGAAAGCATCGACATTGCTATCAACATAATCATTGATCAATCGATGAAGATTTGTTGTTAACCTTAAAAGACCGGGAGCGTTAGGTCTAAAACGATAGTCAATTTTTGCTTGTACAAAGTCGTATTCTGTTGATTGACTTAGGTCAAGTATATTAGTAGCATTACTTCCACCAATAATTTTACCCGAAAAACCTCCAGGTTTCACAAGAATAAATTTGTTAACAGTATTATTACCACCAGTTATTCCTGTGTTTCCTCTAAAAATCAAGAAGTAGTTATTTAATGTATTACTTCCAACAATGGTACCTTCATCTATGCTTTCTAAATTATAAAGAATTATTGTACCATTTTGCATTCTTCTTCTATCAGCAATAACCATTGTATTTTCACAGTGATGCACAGCTGTTGGAACTGATTTTTTAATACCTTTTTCATAAATTTCGCTAGTGACTTGTGGTAAGCAAATCATCGTAGCATTTTGAATTGGGTCAGGTATAACACGTGAAAGGTTTGTTGTATCAGCATCTGTTCTATTCATTAGAATCTTTCCATACCCTGCATGAAGAGATGGCGTGTCGCTATCCACCCCAAAACCAACTCCATAGGCAACTACATCATTAGGGCTATCACTTAAAGCTTTCCAGGCTCTTTTAGCTTGACTATTAACCATATTATTTCTGGCTGCAAGGTGTTCCAGATCATATGGCATAGATGAAAGTAAAAGCGTATGCAAAAAGATATCGAAATTCTCACCATGAGTTGTATCATACTTCTTTTCATACTCTATAATATTGCTAATACCACTATAAACTCCATGAGTTACCATGAGTCCAAATCCAACTCCAATACCAACTCCAGGCAGACTAGCTGCTGTAAGAGCAACACCAGAAACAAATGACACACCAGAAAAGGCTATAGAAGCTATATTATCTCTTATCTCCTTTTCTCCACATGGATTATTACTATCTTCTCTATTTTTACAGTCTACAAGGTTATTTGCTGATATGCCTATATCAATAATATCAAATATACCAGCTATAGCTCCTGCCGTGCCTTTCGCTATTTTACTTCCAAATTTTACTCCTGCAACTTGAACAACAAATTTTGTCTGCTTACCTAAAGTACCCGGTATAATCCTTCCTACAACTTTTTCAGCTGATGTTACAACTTTTGGAGCAATTTTAACCATTACATTCTCAATTGGTTGAGACGCAAAAGACCATCCTATTCCACCTAGATTTAATCCACAATCCGTTGCTGTTCCATCCTTGCAAGATACAATAGCACCATGAATTCCTCTTATTAATTGTATTCCACCTGCAGCATTCATTAATCTGCTTTTTAATTTCGGGTTTTTTGTTAAATCACTGTTTTGCTGTAAAACGTCACCATATAAATCCTTGATACGCTCATTCTGAATATAGCGCTCATACCCTTGGTCTCCAATCACCTTATCAACTAAATATTTATAGTCACCCTCAATATTTTTGTTTCCAATAAACTCTATTAGCTGAGCATTTTTCCCTTCATCTTGACTGCTTTTAACATAAGTTAGGAACTTTTCACTATCAATTATAACCTTACCTACATTATTTTTATCTACCCTTCCTTTACTAAACTTTTCCACATCATCCTTTGAAAATAAACATTTAATACTTCTCTTCTTTCTATTGCTTTGCTTTGCACAGCCATTAAGATTTAACTTATTCAAAGATTGTGTTGCTTCACCAGTAGGCAGCATATGAACTGAACTATGAACTACTTCAACAGGAATAAATCCTTCCTTGGTTGTCCTACTTGTTAAAATAAGTTTATTCGGATTATTAGATCCTTTATCGAAAACAACACCGATAAATTTTACCTCATCACCATCTGTAAGTGTTTTATAGGTAACACCTTCTTTGTACTCTTCATTTATTTGATCATTTGCTTCCCTCAATAAAGCTTGAGCCCCTTTACCCTGCCTTGATGCCTTAAGTTCTAACCCTATTGGAGTGTACTCCTCAGCATTTCCACCTTGAGCCACAAACTTAATACCATGAACTAGCATGTCAATACGTTCCCCTCTACCAGTTTGAAACTCAGTTAAAACTAATGCTCTAGTTTCTGGTGATTCCTGTAATTTTAAGTCACTATAATAACTAAACACTCCATTCAATATTCCCTGGAAATGAGCTTCTTTATTAACGAGACTCTTAAAAGGAAAGATTCCTTCTCCAATTTTTTCTAATAATCTACTATATCCTCTTATTGATAAGGATTGGATATCTAGTGCTTTATCAAATGTTTCTTTTAACTCATTAGGATAAGTAACTTCTTTAAAAGTACCTTGAAATCTATTATCTCCGTTGTTGTACTCTTGTAAAGAATTGTATTTTTCAGCCCAAATAGTAAGATATCTTTTAAAATCTGACTTGTATCTAGTATCAAAATTAAGACTTAATTCGATTATTTCCCTATTCCCTATTTCTCTATTTAATCTATCAAGAGGAAGAACTTCATTCAGCCCGTTCAAAACATCTTTTCTGTTAGCTTCAACAATATTCATCACATAAACCAACTTCTCTGTATTTTCTGGAATGAGCACCATTGTTACAACTGCATGGCTTGCATCAAGGTTAGCTGACAGTCTTTCTCTGGCTCTTTGAGCTGCCGGACGTCCAAGCCTACGAAGATTAGGATGCACTTCAGTAGGTATATTGTCTCCATAGATAAAAATATACTTTTTTAAACTTGTTCCTGAATCTTCACTTAATAATAATGATTGCCCTAGTAAAAACCTACTAAAATAATGATTATCTCCCTTCTCTGATGTACCAGGAAACGTATGATAAATACGTTCCATATTATCTTTTATCTGTTCTTTTAATTCTCTTTTACCAATCTCTTGCGTATCCCAATCATCAGAGGATTTTAACATATCTTGAAAAAGAGGAATTATTTCTTCTCCACGATTTGATACTTTAATATCAGAGATAGGAGATGGATTATCAAGATTGACACCAACACATAAAATGTCATCTGCAGTGGTTAGAACTCGCTGAATATTTGGTTGAAAGCCTTGTGCATACTTTTCTGCTTGCTGCAAAGCCTTATCTGGAGTAGCATTAGAACCTGCTCCCGCTTTTAATTCAATAATAATGGGAATAGAATCCAATGCACGATCAGGACCACG
Source organism: Wolbachia endosymbiont (group B) of Melanostoma mellinum (assembly GCF_947251465.1). Taxonomy (NCBI): domain Bacteria; kingdom Pseudomonadati; phylum Pseudomonadota; class Alphaproteobacteria; order Rickettsiales; family Anaplasmataceae; genus Wolbachia; species Wolbachia endosymbiont (group B) of Melanostoma mellinum. The sequence goes on along the minus strand of NZ_OX366366.1, from coordinate 1,655,081 downwards.
AGCCAGCAAGATAATATCTGCATAACCCCTTCCTGCAAATTGCTCTGGGTAAACTCTAAGATTATACCTATAGTGGAAATTCATGAAAACGCCTACCATAAATCCATGATGTGCTGCTTCACGTGCACTATTATCATAGACTACTGATCCTACATACTCAGAATGAACGTTATTAATTTTTTCAAGAACTTTTTTTAAAGACCTGCTAACTGTTTGCGCATCAGAATCAGATAGCTTCGCTATATCACCTTCCGGATTATTCCATATTCCTTTTTCTATTTCATAAAATTCCTTGCTAGTAGCAGAATCAAGTATCTCTTTAGCTTCCATATTAACAAAAATATCACCCTTTCCTTTATAGATCTGTACTAATCTAGATTTTATTCTATCTTGAATTTCATTCTTAATATTTAGGATCTCATTCTCAACATCCCGATCTCTAATCTTACTCCTATCTATATTCTTTCTTAATATGTTCTCCAACTCATTAACAGTAAACTGATGGCCACGCTTACCTTCTGAAATGGAAAATAAATCTATATTATTAATAGCATCTTCAGCATTTCCAATTTGACCATTTTTAACAATAGCTACTTTTAAAGTTTTTGAAGTATCAAAACTAAAATAAATCTTTTTAATATTTAACTTTTCTGCAATTTTTATATCTGGCAAAGTAGAAAAGCTCCCTAGGAAGAAGTGTGTAAAAAATCCTGCTTTTTCTACAGAGTGTAAATAAGATGGAATCTGATCCACAAATGACTGAAATCTCGGTTCAAAAGATTTAAAATCCTCATCTTGCTGGCTTATACCAACTTCTTTACTTGCTTCCTCTATCAATAACTGTATTAACTCAAAGTCTTGTGGTCTTACTTTACCCATGACTCTTTTTAAGCCTTTTGCAAGCTCTTTATCATTATCAATAATATTCCTTTCAAGACCAAAATTATAATGGTTTCGTTTACCTGGTGCACCAACATGAAATAACTGTATTTGAGTATTTCCATTACCATATTGAGTTTCAACCTCACCAGAAACACTAATCGTTGCGCTAAGCATTCCACTCATTGCTCTTATTTCAGGTTCACCTCCCCAAGTATCAGGGTTCCTCATGTTTTCCAAGTAACGCTCAAAATCACCTTCAACAAAATCTCTGAACTCATTTCTATAAGAACTTATGTGATCAACTACTCGATTACGAAATACGTTTCTTACTAAATTTGCAAATGTATCATCATAATTCGCAGCACCTAAATTCCGAACCAAACCTCTAATATGATCTAAATTTTGGGTTACAGTTCCATCATTTCCAAATAGTACTTCATACCTTTGTCGAAATAAAGCATCGTCGTTTCTGACGGGTATTAAGTAAGCCATAGTAACAGACCAAAATAAGCAACTACCGTCTCCTGGAACATCGATTCTCTTAACCTGACTTCCACTTTCGGAATCAACATCAGATCTACGATAACGCTTAAGTTGATAAAATTCTTTAGCTTGCTCTATATATTGTATTTGATCCGATAATTCGGTAATCTTTGAATTAACGCCTTCTTTTTTTAGGTGATCTGTTAGATATTGTGTCTTAAACATAAAGCCCCCTTCATTACATTATACCAAATCCACTATTTATTATCAGAGATATCAACAATATAAGCTATTTTTACCTGCATACTAACTTGGATATATAACATTTATATTATAATGCAACGCCTTTTTGACAGAAGCTAAAGTAGTAACAAGAAACCATCACCTGTTTTATAGAATTGCCTTATAATACCTTAATTGCCCAACCCTAATTGCTCACATGCTTTGCTTAATTTAACCTCAGTCAAGCTAGTAAACCCTTCAGCTGTAGACTTACCGTATGATAAAAATTTATTTAATGAATCAATATCTCTTTGCTCTAACACAGATCGTATATACTCCGCTTGCCTAGAATCCATAAATTCTTTAATTTGATCAGAATTAGCCTTATCTAATATTGCCCATACCGGTTCCATGTAATTTTGATTTACCCAAGGTACTAATAAACTTGTAACAAGAAAGCAAGATCTATTACAAACTTCTTCCTTCAGCACATAAGTACGATGGCTATCAAATCCCTCCTTTCTCCACATATGCATGAAAAGCTTTGCACCTTCACCAGCATAATATGAGCTGTTTTCTGTTTTTATATAGTGTAGCCAGACAAGATATTTATCTTCTGAAACATTACTTGGTTTCAAATAGTCAAACAATGCTTGAAATTGATCAAAGCGAAGTGCACCCTGTAGTGTATTCAAACTACCATAATAACCATTTTCAGCTAAGTCTCTTTTTAGAAGTTCTGGATATTTATCAGGACTTATTTGACTAAAATAAAACTCGAATATTTCAGGATAACTATTACAACGGTTCCCTGCTACATATACTGCTGTCTTCATCAAGATTTCATCCTTTTTCTGTTCGCTCATCTCACTTTCAGGTAATGATTTTATTTTATTCCAGAAGAATTCCACTGCCTGCTCTTGCTTAAGACTCACAGCACATTTAAGCCCGTACTCATATGGATGACAGCCATCTAAATTTAGTTTAGAGATGTAACCACTAACAAAATGTGACCAAAAAACTATTAAAAGGTTGCCTCCTAGAGTCTTAACTAAGTGACCATACTCCAACAGACTGCTCTTACCTTGAGCTGATAGTTTATTTTTTCTCTCTTCAAATAGAGCAATAATATCTTCTTCCAGGCAATAACGACAGGCAATCTCATATCTTTTATCAGTACTAAAAGGACTATTTGAATTTTGCACAATCAATTTTTTACCTACCATTTGCCTATCAAGCTTAACTCCGTGTAAATTGTCTACTTTTTTCCAACAATCCTCGCTAGACAATACCTGTGCAAGAAAATTACGTCCTTTCTTGCCACTTTTTTGGTGCAGACGCCAATTTGCATAGCACCAGCGTTCAATTTGAAAAAGCTTAGATGCTCTATGGGGATCATCCTCTTTAATAGACGAAAACAAAACTTTTGGAATATCTGAACGCAACATAGCCACTACCTTAATTAATTAGATTATCAATTACATTTTAAGTATAGTATTCTATCTTTAAAACTTGTCAATCATTATTGTAGAAAATTTTCTAACCCAAAGTAGTTTTAGGCAAAAGTCTCTTAAGAAGGTCGGTACGGGATTTTTCTTTACCTTCAAATTCTGTTTTCATTATGAGTTTGCCTTAAATTCCTCCTTAAGAAAATTATTATTAATCTAACAACGTATTTTACTAATAGCTTAAATAATATAGCCATTTTCAGTGCTCAAAACCAGGGACGGTGAGAACAATTTTTCTTGGAATCAGTTGGTCTTGTATCTTGTAAAAAGCATCTAATGTTTTAAGCTTAAGCATTAGATGGAGAAGAGAAGAACTCTGTCAGTGGTCTTAGATATAAAATCTGTAAGGTAGATAAGAGTTCTCTTCTCAAGAGTACAGGCTGGACGGTATCGTAGAAAAACCTAAATGGTTCTAATTCTGTATTCACAAGACTAGCCTTACTTTTCATTTTTAATGGTAACGCATGGGGTTATATATGATCAACAACTTTTTAGGTATAGATGTATCGAAAGATCGCTTTGATGTTTTTCTCTCGTTCATAAGCAAAAAAGGAAGATGTGAAACTAGAAAAAGGAGTTTTAAAAACGAGGATTCTGGGTTTCAAGGTTTACTTAGCTTTCTACAAAAACATAATGTAGAAGAAGTAAAAGCCTGCATGGAGGCTACTGGTTGTTATAGCGAAGCTTTGGCTGAGTTTCTGCACAACGCTGGACATTCTGTTAGTGTTGTAAATCCTTATTGCATAAAATCTTATGCAAGGAGTAAGCTGATACGACAAAAGAATGATCAGACCGATGCAGAAGTTATTGCTGATTATTGCCAAAGACAGGAACCTTCTAGTTGGACACCACCTTCTCCTGAAATGAAAAAATTAAAACATCTTTATCGTTGCTCAGTTGCGTTAAAAGATGAGTTAACATTAGTAAATAACCACTTAGAAAAAAAAGAGAGACTGCTTAAAGAAGTTGCAAGTGCTTGGGAAGACCTTGCAATGAATATAGCTCAAAAAATAGAAACAATAAAAAACTCCGTACGTGAACTATTAAATCAACATAAAGAATTGTTGGAAAATTTTCAACTTCTATTGACTATTCCAGGAATAGGAGAAGAATCAGCAATAGCTATTTTAGCTGAAGTTCCTGACATAGAGGTTTTTAGAGATGCCAGGCAATTGGCAGCATATACAGGAGTTATACCACGAAATATGACGTCAGGTTCCTCTGTATATGCCAAACCCAGATTAAGTAAATCCGGTTCACAAACATTACGTAAAGCACTTTTCTTTCCTGCTATAGTAGCTAAGAATCACAATCCTATCATTATTAGTTTTTGCCAGAGATTAAAGGAAAAGGGTAAGCATAATATGGCTATCGTTGGTGCTGCAATGCGTAAGCTACTCCATATCATTTTCGGTGTTCTAAAATCCAAAAGTGCTTTTAATCCTGACCATATCAAGAATTACAGGGCAAAGCGGTTGGAGGAGAATTTAGTACTTTAAAATCAAAAAATGCGTACTTTCTATCTTATGTAAAATAGCATTTTACACAAATTTATTTAATGTAGTTGGTTAGTGTATATGTTGATAGAAAGTATTTTTTGATTTCGTAATACAGCTTAAGATTCAATTTCTATAATTTTCTTGTTGACTGACAAGACGGTATCTACCATGTGATCCATACGAACTTTTCTTTATAATAATTTTATTATACGCTAAAATCAGCTATATTGGCTCACTTTTACTAAACCTACGTACGAACTGTTTTGCCTAAGCTTATGAAAATAATTTAAACCTTCTATTTTTATAACCTTATTTCTATGCGGCTTGTTCTCACAAATATACGACCTTTTTTGCAATTTTAGAAAGAGTCAATAATTCAAATTTTTGCAGCACTAAAATAGACGTTTCTTTAGTTACAACAAGGTCTATTTTTTCGTAAATAAAAATGTTTTCTAATTAATTATTAGAATGAAAATATCATACTTGGCTCTCAAGAAATTTCCTGTTGTGCAGTGGTAAGGTTTGGAGAAAAAGATTGGCTTGGCAACGATAATTTACTAGACTAAAGTTTATATTAAAATACAAAATGGGGTTACGGGTATGGAATCTGGTTTGGATCACAATTACAATAAAATACTTGATATATTAAAAGGTGGTATTAAAGGCGACGATAATCAAGTTAAAGCAAGAAAACATCTTAGAGTAGAAAGATGGTTGAGGGTTTATATTCAATTAATTGAAGATTTTGATGAGGGAAAATTAAAATTTTTCTCTGATATATTCTCTGATAATTCTTGTTGGGATGGAATAAAATTAAAAAATAAAGCTTTTGGTGAAAGGCTAACTGAAGAAAAAAATAAAAATGGAAAAGAAAATCCGCTTGATCTTGCAGATAGATATTACTTGGCATGTAAATATTGTCTAGAAGATAAGGTTCCTGGATTGTTTGAACAAGTATTTATGAGATTTAAGAGAAGTGCCTTTGAAGAGGATGGATCTGATGATGATCTGAGAAGAGAATTATTGGAAAATATCGAAGAAACTAGCCCTATAGAAGCTTTCTGGTCTTTTCTTATTGATAAGCAGATTGGAAAACTAAACGAATATAAATCAGTTGAAGGTTTGCAAAAATCCATACAGATAAATTCTAATAAAAACTGGGAAGAAGGTATAGAGTTCTTCTATAATAAATTGCACAATGATTCCAGTATTTCTAGTCAAGATAAAAATAATTTGTTAATTGAAGCAGCTTTATCTGCAGTAAAGGGTTACAAAGAAGTAGACACCATAGAGTTTTGCCTGTCTAAAATGGATGATGAACAAAAGAAAAAATTACTAAATAGAGATTATAAGGAAAATACTTATTATGCAGTGTTGAATGTGCTAGTAGGTCAGTATTACTTTGATTCTTTTATGGAATTAAGCCGATTGTGTAGTCAGATTGAATGTGAACGTTACACAACTTTTTTATCTTCATTATCAGATCAAGTACTGAAAAATCCAGATCTGTCTGAAGAAACAAAAAAATGTATGATGAATGTTTGGGAACGTATAATAAAATTAAAAACTCAAGACCGCGGGGAGCAATCTATTTCCTCTATTTTTGTAGACTATTCAGTTACATATACAATAGCAAATTTAATTGTGGATCCAAGTAGACAAGGGGTAAGTAAAGAAGAAATATTAGGGAAGATATTAAAGCACGTAAAAGAAATGAGTAGTGAAGAGATGATAAAGGTTAAAGATTCTGTATTAAGTAAAATTCAGTTATTTCATGGGGGTAAAAAATTGCAATTAGGAGAACAAGTGTTTTCTAAATTAGCTCAAGAAGCTTCTAAAGAATCAATTTTGCGTGAAGCTGGTGATACTTTGCCACAGTCAAGCCTCAGTACAACTGATACCCCATATAATATAAAATCTTTAGGCCATAGCAAATAGGAGTAATATGCCAAGTAATGTCAAGCCGCTTGAGTTGGTACAGCTTCTGTTAATGAGAAATAAATCAAAAGACGAGTTCCTAGATTTTCACAAAAGGTTCCAATCGTTTATCAATCAATCTCCTTCTTTTTTGCATTCAGTTGGAAAGCCAGGCTTTTTCCCTAGTTTCTTTTTTGGTATGTTTGCTACTGTATTAGACACAGAACTTGCTACTAAAATTGGTATCAAAAAACTTCATTTTCGTTTTGATGATAATAGAGCTTTAAAAATAGCTATATTAACTAATGAGGGACTTAAGTGTATAACGGTGTCTGATCAAGTTGATGGTAACATGCATCTAAAGTTCTCTCAAGGAGAGTTAGAAAAAATAGCACAGGAATGGAAAATGGTAACAGAGTTTGATAAACTAGAAAAAGAAGAGCATGAAATAACAATTACAGGAAAAGAAGTAAAGTACGGAAATGTTGATCCAGCTTTTAGTAAAAAGACTGATTATTCACAAAAAGGTTTTACAGAAATAGAAAAAGATCGTGACCAACAAGACCTAGAGAGCTTAATTTCAAAATTGAGTAATCAAGATTTCGAAGAAGTAAAAAAGAACGCTAGAAGAATGTTTAATTATATTACAAATGTCTATAAGAAATATGAAAAAGAAACTCTATTTAGCGGTAAAGAATCAAGTCATCATGGGTTTTTAGCTGGGTTTTTGATAAATTTTAAGTATCGTTTTCACCTAAAACTTTATCTCGAATTATTTGCTGGAAAAGGTTACGCAGACATTATTTTACTTGTGCGCGGTTCTGATAAGTCGCTAAGCTCTATTCCTATTATTATTGAGCTTAAAGCAGGTACTGGTGAGATAAGTACAGTGATAAAAGCATTGAAGCAAGCACAAGATTATGTTAAGGGCTCTTTTTCTAACTCTATAAGAATGATTACTATAGCTAATGAAGCTATTTGTGTAGGATTAAATTTTGACATGGTTCATCACGAAAATGTTAAAATTGATGTAGAAAATTTTCTTAGTCGAGAAGGTAATTCTGTAATAGAAAAGTTACTTGGCACTGAAGCAGCGAATGCTGAGGTGATAAGAACACAGCTAGAGTATCTTTACTATGGAATTGTTTGGAGCAATGGTGGAAGTGATAATATTAATTATGTCAGCAGAATGATCTTAGGTCAGCTAGTACTCATTTCTAATATTATTAAGCGTGAAAAGTTAGGTAAACATATTTTTATTTATGATCAAAATGATAAAATGGTTACTGGATCACAGAAACGCCCAGAAGCAGCAAAAGAAAGTATTGCGGATTGTGTTACAACTATAGTGCTAACTTTAGGTAAGAAGGTGCTTATACTCAACATAAATGAAAAAAATGAATTTGCATTGAGAGTGCCAGATAATAAAGGAATTCCTATTGAAAATATTAGGGGAATTCAAAACGTCAATGACATAAAGATACAAGAAATAACCTGTAACTTATACAGTACACCTAGTAATAAGAATCCATTTGATCAGTACTGTAATAAGAATAAGGGAATTACAGTAAATACGTATGACTCATTGGACAAATACAAAAGAGGTAAAGAAATTTTACAAGGTAATTTTACTCCAATTGTGGAAAATAAAAAATTTAAAGCAGCTTTGAGCAAAGCTATAGAATCTGGTAAATATGATGATTACAAAAAACTATTTGAAGAAATTTCTCATATACTACAGAATTACATTTATAGTAATCAATCTCCAGTGAATTCCTTAGATAGCTAAGAGCTAAAAGTATGTATTGTGTAAATAGTTACCAACGCTGGAAGGTTTTGAACTTTTTTTCACAACACTGATGTTCTTACTAAAATATTTTTGAAAAAGTTAGTTGACTTATAAATAATTCTCTACTAATACTAGCATATGTTTGTTTATTCTGCTGAAGTGGCTCCGCAGGTTACTGTATAATCTTCAGCAGTTTTTGCACTCCTTTAAAGCATCATATTCCTATATATTAAATATTGCTGGTGTTCTCAATTTTGTTGATCTATAGTAAAATTGGCTAAAACTTCCAGTAATAAACAACTTTTAACCTAGCAGTACTCACCATAAAAACTTAACAAAAGCTTAACGACGTGAGTAGTAAAAAGATTATGGTTATTGACTTAATGTTACATATCGCATACAATATATCATATATCTTAGCTTAAAGGGTAAGTATGGGTGAGTCTACTGGGATAGTAAAATCTATCATCAATCTACTAAAACCAAAATCCAAACCAGAACCATCTGATTTTGAATATGAATCCATTATAGAACATTTATCATCTAAAGAGCATTTATTAAATGAACTGATGAATGATATGTGGTACTCAGGAGATTTACCATCAGTTAGAAACTATAATGAACCACCATCTTTGATAGATAGCAAACTTGGATTAAGTGAACAGATTTGTGTTTGGTTTGCTCTAGATCACGATCTTACACCAAGTCAAAAAATTTTAAACAAAAAGTTACTTAGTGCTCTAAAATGTTTAGCTTCTAACTGTGGTTCATTTGATAATACTGAGCCCCTTGAAGGATTTTTACATGATAATAAAAACAATAAAGATTTAAAAGTAATTCTTAACCTAAGAAGAGGAGAATCTCAATCAACAGTATTGCATGCGATTGCAGGAGCAAATATTGGTGGATTTCGTCGCATAGGAAATCAGGCTATAGATTTACTCTTAGAAGCAGGTGCAGATCCTAACATACAAGATAATAAAGGAAAAACACCACTATACCTTGCTGCTGCTAAAGGTCATTACGATAATGCAAACTCTCTCCTCTCAAAAGGAGCTAACCCTAATATAACAAGTAGAAAGGGTAAAACTCCACAACAAATAGCAACTAATAAACTCTGCTATAATATAGAAGAATTATTTCTAACTGATAAACAGAAAAAGTTAAATGCAGAATTGTATGACTTACTTGTACTCGATTCAGACTGCACTAAAAATTTAAAGGAGTTTTTAAGTAAGCATAAAAGAGATTCAGACCTAAAAGTGGTGCTAAATATTCGGCAAGGAATGGGTGAATCAAAAGTATTTTCTTATGTTGATCGTTTTTCTTGGGACAATGAAGGTCTTATTCAAGAGTTAAGAAAGATATTTTTAGAAGCAGGAGCATTAGATTATGCTATAAATATTTATCGTCAGCAAAAGGAAGGACAGGCCAGTAAATTACTCGTTAATTTAACTTCAAATCAAAAGGAGAAGTTAAATAAGTTTTCTGATAAGGTATTTCGAGCTCAAAACATGGCTGAACTTGAAAAGATTGTAAACGATGCTATAAAGTCTGGTGTACGATTAAACTATTCTCTTTCACAAGATTTCTTTTCAGGCAATGAGTACACTTTTACCGATTATGTGATAAAAAAAATTAGTGAATTAGAAAAAAATCCTAAAGTTGCTAGTAGTATAATATGTCAATTAGTATCAAAAGGGGCAGTGTTTGGTAATAAAGTTGATGCTAACACACTGACATCAGAATTTAAAGAGCATAAAACTAACCTAAAAAAAGCTTATATAGATTATGTTAGCAATTCTCATAAATTTATTGAAATCGCAAAAAGTGCAACCAATAGAGAGCTAAAAGATGCAAGAGTAGACAACTCCGTTTTTTACTTAGAATATTCTAAAGATAGTAAAATAGACATTATAAAGATAACAGATGGGGTAAGGGATTTAGGTCTAACCGATGGAGAGATAAAGTGTGGAAGAAATATAGTAAAGATCGGTAGAAGTGAAGTAGAAATTAAAACTGAAAATGGCATAAGGAATTATACAGATCTTACAGAAGGCAGCAGTATAGTATTAACTTTCTATACTAGTTTGGGAGAATTAGAAGTTAGATTATGCCCTCATGAAGAAAATAAAAATTGGATAAAAGTAGAGGTGAGTGAAGAAGGCCTACTTCTACTCGATGAAATAGACAGTTATAATGAAGCAATAGAAGATTGCAATGAAGGAATAGAAAATTATGAAAAGATAGGGCAAAATTGCTTATTGGGAGGTTTATCGGTTATTGAAGCTATAGACCGAGGTGTTTTTGCTAGATCTGGTGGATTAATGCATCCTGAAGTAATAAGCGAGTCTAACAACAAATGGACAGAACGTGAAGAGTTAAGAAGGACTTCTGATCCTAGGAGAGAAGTTTCTAGGTAGATTAATTTGCTAAAAAGTTGAAGATTATTATTTAAATATAAACTACTGTAATTTATAGATTAAGGAGTTCGTACCAATGTCTTCTAAGAATACTCTTTTATATTGTTTTTAAGCTGGCTACAAAATGAGGATATGGAACATACAATTGGCTGAGATGCCTTTTACACTCCAGGTCTACTATTAAAATATGCAGCTAAAATTGGATACATCTTCTACCATTGTTGCACCTAATATGCTAAAATCTTCATCACTTGTATTGATATTTTTACATAGTTGATTTTGTAACATTTATTTGCTCTTCTATATCAATTTCAACATCTTTTTGTGTGGCCCTTTGTAGTAGCTCCTTTTGCAATAACCTTTTTTAATTTTCTGGCACATACTTTTTTCGATGTTTTTTCATGTTGTTTTTATAAACGTTACGACGCTGAGCCGTAAAACTTCTCTAATTGTTCACTCCATAACATTGGTATTTCTCTTAAATCAGCTAACTTCAAACCTCTTGGTTGTCTTCCCTTTACTATGTCTTCCTTTATTTTTGGAGCTAGGTAATTTAACCTTAAAATTTGTTGTACCCTTCTTGTACCTATATTAATTTTAACGCTCAGTTCCTTCACACTTGCATATTTTCCTGCCTCCAGTTGACGTTTCCACAGATGAGCCCTTACCACTGCTTTCAGTAGTGCATTGTTTGTTTTGCCTTCTGGCTCAATTACTGTGCATTTCTTTCCTTTCTTTTTTATTGGTATAAATTCCACCTTATTCTCTAAACTCACCTCTATTCCATCTTCTTTTATCATTACTCCTTTTATTAACTTGTTCACTACTTCTTTCTGCTTTCCAAAACTTAAATTTTTCCACTCTTCTGCTTTTTCTCTCCATTTTTCATATAAATCTTCTGCTCTCTTCATCACTTCTTTTTCTACTTCTCCTGCTACCACTGTTCGATTTACTGATTCACAATTTTTTCCTCTTAAATGGTTATTACATATATAATATCGGTATCTTTTATTCTCTTTTTTTGAGTATGTCAGTGTCATATTTACACCGCAGCTCTTGCATTTAATTATTCCTCTAAGCAGAGCTTCCTCATATTTTGCTTTTCTATATGGCTGATTCTTTATCAATTCTTGTGCTTTTTTCCACTTTTCCTCTTCTATTATTGCTTCATGCTTTCCCTCATACTGTTTGTCATAATGTCTTATCTTTCCCACATATATTGGATTTGTTATTATTCTTCTCACCGTTGCTTTTTTAAAGATATCTGCTTTTGTTCGGTATCCTTCCCTGTTTAACTCTCTTGCCAACTCTGCCATTGACTTCAGCTCCAAATATCTTTCAAATATATGCTGCACTGTTTTTGCTTCTTTTTCATTTATTATTAATTCCTTATCTTTTACATCATACCCAAGCGGTAAAGTTCCTCCCATCCATAACCCTTGCTCTTTTGATGTTGCTATTTTATTTTTTACTCTCTCTACTATCATCTCTCTTTCTAGTTGTGCTGCTCCTGATAATACTGTCTGTACGAATTTTCCCATTGGCGTATTATTGTCAAATATCTGTGTTACTGCTACAAAATTTACTCGGTGCCTTCTAAAAAATGACGTTACTTCTATGCTGTCTTTTGTTTCTCTTGATAACCTATCTAGTGTATATACTACTACACAGTCTATCTCTCCTCCTTTGACATCTTCAAATAATTCCTTTATCGCTGGTCTTTCTAAATTTTTTCCTGAATATCCTCCATCATCGTACTTTTTTGCCAATGCTACCCAGCCTTCTTTGCTCTTTATATACTTTTCACATGCTACTCGTTGCGCATCTAAACTATTAAACTTTTGTTCTAGACCGTCTTCATTTGACTTCCTAGTATATATTCCACATCTTATCCCTTTACACATTTTCCTTTCCCTTTTGATCACGCAAACCAAATAGGAGCGGCCCATTGTAGCTCATTCCCATTATTTTTCCTGCCACTGCTGATAATGACGTAAAAAATTCTTCTCTGTAGATTAAACCCTTATCTGTCACCATTACCGCATGTGTCTCTTCTCCTCTCTCTAGTATTAATTCTGTCCCTTCTACTGGTAGTTTATCGCTACTTATTCTTTTTCCTTTCTCTAGCCGATCTGCCAGATACTCTAGTCTTTTTGTCCCCTTTCTTGACATTTTTCCATACGCTTCCTCCTGCATTCTATAAGCTAATCTCGGTATCAGATATTTCTTTGAGTATCTAGGCGCCTCTTCCCCATATACCTTCTTCCATATTCTTCTCAACTCTACCAACGCTTTTTTCTCTAAATTCATTACCTTCTTTTCTATTTCTTTCTCCATGCTTTTAGCCTCTCATAGAAGATTTCCCACTTTGCTGTTCAAATAACTTTTCAATTCTCTCTGTTTCTTTCTTTAATACCTCGGTTATCTCTTTACTATTTTTCGCATAACCCATTGCTGCCATTCCAAATTTATCTGCTTGCTCTATTTCTGCTCCTGCTTCCACTAACTCTTTTACTATTTCCACTTTCCCCACCATACATGCAAGGTGCAGCGGCGTGCATTTATTTCCATATTCTTCCGCATTTACATTCCCTCCTGACTTTATCAATTCTCTAACTGTTTCTAGACGTTTCTCCGTTACCGCTAGGTGCAGTGCTGTGTATCCTTTCACATCTGCTGCATTCACATTCACTCCTTTTTCAACTAATAAACTCACTGTTTTTGCGTCTATTGCATAATGCAGAGCTGTTCTTCCATTCTCGTCTCTTGCATAAATATTTTTATATGAGTTCTCTGATAATTCTTTTGCTGATTTATTAAATTTGCCAAGCTTTAACATAATCCACCTCGCCTTTTCTTTAAATTTAAATCCCTCTTTTAAACCTTCCTTTTCGCTACCTCATCTATCATTTCGTTCACTTGGCTCATTATTTTGCTTGCTAAATTTTTACATTCTTCCTTTATCAGTGATTTGTCTCTCTTCCTTATTTCTTCTATCTCTATTATTTTTAACTCTGGCAAATAACTCCCATTCAACATGTCTGCTATTTCTCCCACTAGCCTCTCTATTCCATAGCATGTCAGTTCTCTACTTTTTGTTACTCCTCCTTGTTCTCTCAAAAATTTACTTGCTTTTTCACTCTCTTTGCTATCACATAGACGATACTTTTCACTTTCCCATATGTAATACATTGGTGTTGCACCATATTTATTCAGTTGATTAACCTCAGCTCCTGCCTTTACTAGCTCTTTTATTATTTCAACTCCTCCTATTTTGCATGCAGAGTGGAGTGGCGTACATCCAGTGACATATTGAGTGGCATTTACTTCTGCTCTCGACCTTAGCAGCACTTTTACATTTTCTAAACTTTTTGCAAATACTGCACAGTGTAGTGGTGTATAACCCTTTTTATCTCTTGCATTTACCTCTGATCCTTTTTTTATTAATAATCTCACTGTTTTGTAATCAGAGATTTCTACTGCTTGATGCAAGATCGTCTCTCCTTCTTCATTTCTTTTATTAATGTTTTTACTTGATACTTCTTTAAAAAACTTACTCTTGCTAAACTTCATACTTACCTCACAAAATTAGCTTTTCTAGCGCCAGACAAATTTCTTATATTTACCTGCCGCTATTCAAGTCATGTCCTTTTTAGCATGAGAAAGCAAGTCCTTTTCTTTTTATTTCATACATTTTAACCTATTATTAATATAATATATGAGAATCTAAATATAAGTACTTAACTTATTACACATATTGCTTGACTATTTTTCCAACTTCTGTGCAAATGTCGATGTTCGTGCCATTTCAGTACTCCTGGGTAAAATACTAAAATGTGTTTTTCTAATTCGTGTATCGAATCTTCTTTTCCTGAACTTCTATCATTTTCGCAACTAACGTGATATTCCGTTAAATTAGCTTTCGCAACCTTTTGATCAGTAAGATTCTTTGCTTCATATTCATAGCTGATATTAAATCTTTCCAAAATTGGTTTGTATTCCAAGTTCCATAGCTGATCAGAAAGTTTATCATTACCAAGGAAAAGTGTGCCTCCTATCTCTTCTTGATAACAAAGAGAAAAACAGCTATTTATTTCTCCTAATTTCCAGCTATTGTAAGTTAAAAATATGATATAAAGGAGATAAGAGGGAAGATAACCCTACTCACTATAGGAATAGAGTTATCACGGGCGTGTGCGACCGACCAACTGTTGGTATTATAACCGTTCGGATCAAGGTACACTAGCCCATCTCTCGATACGTTTGAATAGTTGCATGGGACATATGTATGCACCCGTTTACAATCTTAAATTAATTAAAACTAATCGAGGTTATTATGATTACATCTTATCAAAATTTTATTGGCATTGATATTGGAAAATTTAAAAATGTTGTTGCAGTTCACAAACAGAAGAACGCTGTCGAATTCGACAATGATACTGCTGGCTGGCAACAATTGTTTCAAGATTTTTCAAATATCTTACCTAATTCTTTAGTAACTCTGGAAAACACTGGAAAATATGAGCTTGGCTTAGCACATTTTCTTGTTGATAAAGATATTGCTGTACATCGAGCTAATACTCGCAAAGTAAAAAGCTTTGTTCTATCTCATGGAACTTTAGCAAAGTCTGATCAATCAGATGCAAGAGCCCTTGCTCAGTATGGGTTTGAACGCTATAGTACTCTATCTCTATTTGCACCTATGTCAAAAGAACAAACAACCTTAGTTGCACTTTGTCAACGTCGTGATGACATTACAAAAATGAGAGCTCAAGAGAAATCTAGGCTTGCAGCACCTGAAAACGACCATATAAAAGAAAGCTGTCAGAAAACTATTGAATTCTTTAATAGCCAGATAGATGAGCTCAACAATACCATACAAAAAATTATTGATGAGAATCCAGAGTTACAAAAGCGCCAAAAAATCCTTAAAACAGTTCCAGGAATAGGTGCAAAATTATCTCAAGATTTTCTGTGTCTAATGCCAGAACTTGGTTATGTAAGTAGGGGAGAAATTGCAAGTCTTGCTGGAGTTGCACCTCATCCGAAAGAAAGTGGTAAAACTATTGGTTATCGCAGAATAAGTGGTGGCAGAAGCAACGTTCGTGAAAAGCTTTTTACAGCTGCGATGTCTGCTTCAAGGTCTAAGTCTGCGCTTGGTGCCTTCTATTCAAGGCTTGTTGGTAAAGGTAAAAAGAAGATGGTGGCTATGACAGCTCTAATGCGTAAAATCATAGTAATTGCCAATGCGAGGCTTAAAGAAGCAGTCAATGTGAATTAAAAAAATCTGCATAGAAAATAGGTTAACGAATATGTGGATAAATACGTCTACACACATTTAAAGTATTTATACACATATTCGTTAACCATAAGATCTAAGCAGTAACTGTTGTTTGATACAAAATTTTTCTATGATTAAGTTAGGGTTTTTATTGTCAAAAATGCACTTTTTACTCGAATAAAAAACAAAATTACAAACAAAAGTTGTAATGAAACTAAATTCAAAAAATTTTAAAAAACATAGTTGATTGTAACTTAGAGACTGTAAAATTCTCAGTAAAAAATTTATTAGATATTGATACACACATGCCTAAGTTAACTGCGTTACATTACGCTGCAGAAGGGGGATGTTTAGAGATAGTCAGGTTTTTAATAGATGAGGGAGTTAACGTAAACATTATTAACAAGTATGGAAGCACAGCACTACATAATGCTGCATATTATGGTGATTTAAGGATTATCAAATTTTTGCTAGAAAAAGGCGCTAATCCTAACATTATAAACGATGATGGAAAAAAACCTAGAAATGTAGCTGTGTTAAGGTCAAGGCACAACAAAGACAAGCCCTACGATCAAATAATAAAGTTACTTGCAGAAGCAGAAGATAGATACGAATCAACAAAGTAATCACTAAAGTAGCTATCCATAATAAACTCACATTTTAAATCATTATGCAAAATCAAAAAATCCCAATTACAGTAATTATTACCATATTAATCCAAACCGTAGCAATCATATGGTGGTTATCCAAGCTAGACTCAAGGGTACAATTTCACGATAAACTTATTGAATATGGTTTAATGGAAAAAGTATGTATCCGTTCAGAGGTGTGGCAAGGATAAAAAACAATTGACATAATATATTAAAGTAGTAATAACACAAAATGTTGATAGTAAAGTAAGGCTAGATGCTTCAATTGTTGATCAGTATTGTAGAGTTATGTAAAAACTTAGAGCAGAAAGTAGCAAAGCTTGAAGAAAAAAATAAAATCTTAGAAATAGAGAATGCTGAACTAAGAGAGAGACTCGGCTTAAACTCAAGGAATTCATCTTTACCAAGTTCAAAAGAGCTGTACAAAATAAAAAAAGACACACCAGAAGATAAGTCAGAGGGCGGCAGGAAGATAGGTGGTCAAGTTGGACATAAGGGGAATTGCCGAGCTAAAATGGAAGCAGATGAGGTGGTGAAGGTAGAGTTACCAAATAGATGCGAGTGTGGTGAAGAAATCGCAATATCGGAAAAACCATATGTCTATCAAAAAGTTGATTTACCAGAAATTAAGCCTTACGTAGTTGAGTATCAATTAGAACATGGTCGCTGTCGTAAATGCGGAAAAAGAAGGAGTAGCAAATTACCAGAAGGAGTTACACCGGATACCTTTGGTCCTAGAGTTAAGTCAGTAGTTGCATCACTAAGTGGGTTTTATAAGAATTCAAAGCGAGAAATAGCGAATATTATGAAAGACATCTTTAACATGAGTATAAGTGTTGGTAGTGTGTCCAATAGTGAAGCAAGGGTTTCGTCAAAATGTAAAGAAGCCTATGAACAAATAGAGGAAGAAATAAAAGCAAGCGAAATTTTGCATATTGATGAAACCAGTCACTACAACAAAGGCAAATTGGGATGGTGCTGGATGTTTGCCAACAATAAAGCAAGTCTTATGAAGTTAGCAGATACAAGAGGAATGAAATTTTTAAAGAATAGTGCATTTTGTGATTACAAAAACCTGGTAATTACTGACAGATATGCAGTTTACAACCACTTCAGTGATGAAAAACGACAAATTTGTTGGGCTCACTTATTGAGAAATTTCGAGAGGTTATCTCATAGTTGGAATAGTGAAGTAATGAGACTTGGCCATTGTTTAAAAGACGCAGCTAATGGATTGTTTGTATTAAAAAACGCTTTGTCAGAAAATGAAATTAGTATTTCAAAGTTCACTAAGCAAGCTAAAGAATTACGAAGATACATACAGTACTGCATGATAAAAATATCTTATATACTTGAAGCAAAAGGAGCTTCACGAACGGTAAAGGGTATTATAAAATCCGAGTCAATGATGTGGACATTTTTGGATGACCCAGAGAATATTCCATTAACGAATAACCATGTTGAGCGACAGATACGGCATTATGTTGTCTATCGTAAGAATTCATATTTTGCACAGTCAGAGCGAGGGAATAGATTTCTTGAGCGGATAATTTCGTTGTATCTGACTTGGAAACAAAAGGAATTAAACCCTTTTCAAAACCTGCTAGCTGTTGTTTCTTAAACCACACCTCTGAACGGATACAAAAGTATTAGTACTTGAGGAAAGGGTAAAAAATCTTTCTGAGGAATTGGATGAGCTTAAAGCTGATTTAAAGTAATTATTCTTCTACTTTTGGTGTATAAGGATCAGATTGAGATTGACGATCCTTCCAGTTTTCGATGTATTGCTCAACTAATGTAGGGTCTCCTGTTATAATCAGTAGATTCTCAGCGTTTTTTTTCTGCGCGGCGTCAGAGAAATTGAAAGATCCAGTTATGATTTTTTGCTCATCAATAATCATAATTTTACTGTGTGAAATTGCAGACGCCGTCTTGTCAGTCAACAAAAAAATTATAAAAATTGTCTCATTGCCTAGGCTGTATTGTAAAACTAAAAAATACTTCCAACTCACATCCTGTATAGCGGATACAGATTATAGTTATGTTGATAAGTAAATTTCTGCTGTCTTGTATATATAAAACTAATTTACTTATCAACATACTAATTACATTCAATGAATTTGTGTAAGATGCCATTTTACGTAAGATAGAATGGAAGCATTTTTTGATTTTAAAGTACTAAACCTTCAGTTAACCTCCTGGCCCTGTAGTTTTTGATATGGTCAGGATCAAAAGCCTTTTTTGATCTTAAAATACCAAAAACAATATGAAGTAACTTACGCATTGCAGACCCAACTATGGCCATATTATGCTTACCCTTTTCCTTTAATCTCTGGCAAAAGCTCATAATAATAGGATTGTGATTCTTAGCTACTATGGCAGGAAAGAAAAGTGCCTTACGTAATGGTTGTGAACCGGATTTACTTAATCTGGGTTTGGCATATACAGATGAACCTGATGTTATATTTCTCGGTATAACTCCTGCATATGCTGCCAATTGTCTGGCATTTCTAAAAACTTCTATGTCAGGAACCTCAGCTAAAATAGCTACTGCTGATTCCTCTCCTATTCCTGGAATAGTCAGTAGAAGTTGAAAATTTTCCAACAACTCTTTGTGTTGCTTTAATAGTTCACGTACGGAGTTTTTTATTGTTTCTATTTTTTGAGCTATATTCATTGCAAGGTCTTCCCAAGCATTTGCAACTTCTTTGGGCAGTCTCTCTTTTTTTTCTAAGTGGTTATTTACTAATATCAATTCATCTTTTAACGCAACCGAGCAACGATAAAGATGTTTTAATTTTTTCAGTTCAGGAGAAGGTGGTGTCCAACGAGTAGGTTCCTGTCTTTGGCAACAATCAGCAATAATTTCTGCATCAGTCTGATCATTTTTTTGCCGTGTAAGCTTACTTCTTGCGTAGGATTTTATGCAATAAGGATTTACAACACTAACAAAATGTCCAGTATTGTGTAGAAATTCAGCCAAAGCTTCACTATAACAACCGGTAGCTTCCATGCAGGCTTTTACTTGTTCTACATTATGTTTTTGTAGAAAGCTCAGTAAACCTTGAAACCCATGATCATCGTTCTTAAAGCTCCTTTTCCTAGTTTCACGTTTTCCTTTTTTACTTATAAATGAGAGAAAAACATCAAAGCGATCTTTTGATACATCTATGCCAAGAAAGTTGTTGATCATATATAACCCCATACGTTACCATTAAAAATGAAAAGTAAGGCTAACCTTGTTAATACAGAATTAGAACCATTTAGGTCTTTCTAAGACGCCGTCCAGCCTATACTTTTGAGAGGGAGCTCTTATCTGCAAAACAGATTTTATATCTAAGGTTTATATCAGAGTTCCTCCCTTCTCCAACTAATGCTTAAGCTTAAAACATTAGATGCTTTTTTCAAGATACAAGGTTTATAGTCTATGTATATTGGGATTTTTTGATGAAACAGTTCATTAATAACACTATACTTTGAGCTAACTTGCGATTCGTCGAGAATAACCATGACATCAACTCCACGCTTTTTAGCTTGAACCAAGGATTCAGCAATAGGCTTTGAGGTAAATTGGTATGCCTGAACCAACACGGATTTTTTAGCATGATCCACGGAATCAATTATTAGGTTGGTGCAATTTTCTCTAGGAGTGAAACATACAGTAGTACTAGGACAAGAAACACAACCTGATAAAAGAGAACAAGTTAATAAAATTATTAAATATCTAAACATGATTAAATATATCCTTTCAGTTGACGGAGGAGGCATAAGGGGCATAATACCAGCCATAATATTAGCAGAAATAGAAAAAAGAACAAGAAGAACTATAGCTGAAATCTTTGACTTAATGGCAGGAACCTCAACCGGTGGAATTGTTGTAGCAGGGTTATGCAAGAAAGATAATCAAGGAAATCCCCAATATTCAGCCAATGATTTAGTTGAGCTTTACCAAGAGTACGGAGCATATATTTTTAAGTCTTCATTTTTTAGGAGATCAATATTTTCTTGGTTTAACTGTGCACAATACCCACATAAAAATATTTAATTTGTACTGGATAAATATTTTGGAGAGGATATTCTAAAAAATACATTAAGTAAGGTACTGATAACAAGTTATGATATTCACAATAATCGTCCATTTTTCTTTAAAAGCTGGAAAAAAGGTAATATTAAGCTAAAAGATGCACTCAGAGCTGCAACGGCTGCACCTACTTATTTCATACCAAAACATCTAAAAATTGAGCAGATAGACAGAGTATTAGTGGATGGAGGGGTTTTTGCCAATAATCCTGCGGCTTGCGCATATGCAAGTGGTAAGAGGTTATTTCCAAATGATGATATTCTACTGTTATCGATAGGTACTGGAAGAACAGATAGAAGCATAGCTAATTCAAGGAGATTTGGAAAGATAGGTTGGATAAAACCTCTGTTGAACGTAATGTTTGCCTCAAGTTTAGATGCAGTAAATTACCAACTTGATCAAGTTATATCTGATAAATATATACGCATACAATCGCAACTGAAAATAGCATCACCTGACATGGATAATATTACATCAAAAAATATCAAATCTCTTCAGGAGGAGGCAAATGCAATGATAGAAGGCAATCAAAAAGTAATCGATAAATTTTGTGACATTGTATCTTAATTTACATCAAGTAAAATCTAAAGCTTTAGTTGAACCAGAAAAGTAAAATAAGCAAATTTGCCTTGTTGAGAAATCTTATTATCTTTGTGTACTACTTTCTTTTTCACTACTAAAAAATCCACATAAATGGTTAAAAACCTTTTCAATAAAAAGCTCGCTTTCCTTTCCTGTAAAAGCTTCTTTTATTTCATGCAAACTACTTGTTACCTTATTGCTATTTTTTATGACTGAGTAGCTTTCAATAGCTTGGCAAGCAGACAAAATAGTTATTACCCCTATTATAGTTGAAACAATTATGGCAATTAAAGGTGCTATTGTTGTAAGTACTGCTGCAATTAATGAGATGCCAACACAAAACGCAATAGCTGAAATGCAAAATGCTACTGTATGTTTCTTTTCATGACTAACCATACACACCTTCTTAATAAATCTGTTAAAAGGATAACTTATTTTTTTAGTACCGTCAATATTTTTAGAAAAATTGGCATACTCAAGATAATCATTTGTGATACCAATGAATTACATTAAGCAAATTTCTAGTACCTAATTTAGTTAATTCACTTCAATCTATTTGAACATTATATATTAAATACAGAAGCACAAGAATTTCATTCAGTAATTTAGATATATTAAATATACAACTATTTTTATTGATATTTTAATGTATTATTTATGAGTCAGTAAGCTACTGCAGTTTTTAAACCAGGCTAAGTTTTAAAAGCATAATTTTCAAGCTCCTCAATAGATAAGCCCGTTATTTCAGAAATAGCATCAATAGAAACGTCCAACATACGTAAATTATTCGCAACTTTTATTGCCTCTGCTTTGTAAATCTTTTCTTTGTAAACTTGCTTTCTTTGCGATAAAAATTCTACCCATATGTCCAGTTCATCTCGTGATTCTTGATTGTTAATTTTTTTTAACTCTCTTGCCAAGCTTAATAGCTCTTTTTCTCCTTCATCATCCTCATAACAATCTTTTTCCCTTATCAAATCTTCAGCATTCACCGATAATTTTTCTGCTATTTCCCATAGCCTTTCACTTAAAATTGTCACACTCCCCTGTTCATAATGATGTATCTGCGAGGGTCCCACATTAAGCTTTTTTGCTAACTCTTCTTGTGTATATCCTCTGATTATTCTCCACTTCTTGATCTCTTGTCCTCCGTTTTGGCTTGTATAATGTATACTCTCTTTATCAGAATATTCTTCAGTTGATAAACCTACTGCTCGGTAAATTATATCATTAGTAAACCCTGCCTTTAAAATATTTTTTGCTATTTTTATTCTTGCAACTTTTACATTACTTTCCTCTTCAGCTCCAATAGATTTAGTTAATGCATAAATTGCCTTGCGTCCTCTTGTTTTTGCTATAAAATTATACATCCATTCGATCTTACTTTCGTCAAAACAACCACTTTCTCTTAGCGCTTTTCGCCTAGGAAATAGATTTCTAACATGGATTGATAATTCCTCTGCTATCACTTTTAACTTTTCAATTGGAATGCCACATGCTCCTTGCTCATATCTTAACAAGGTATGATATTTTATGCCGGTTTTATCTACTAAATCTTTTAGGGTATACTTTTGTTTTAACCTCCAGCTTCTTATTTTTTGTGCTATTTTATATCTTATAGAGATATTTGCCATATCGTAACAATTTTACCGAAATAAACATCTGTTATTTTGCTACAACCTAAGTTTAGCTTATAAAGATTTTGTAATTTTATGATTTTGGTTAAAGAAGGGAAGAAAACCTCCCTTCGTTTAAAGTTTCCGAGAGGTCTCTTTACTACCTCCATATATCCTATTAACCCATGATAATGTTTCATTATTACTAATCGCCCTTATTTCTTCTTTTGCCTTTTCTTTACTCCACTTACCACTCCTAGGGAAACTTCCTTTTTCTACCGCTTCTGTGACCGTCATTCCTCCAAAAAAACACCCTTTTCCTATATTTTCCCCTCTCTTTTGTAGTTCAGACCACATTTCTTTATCTGCTACTCTGACCTCTACTTGACTGTCATTTTTCGCATTATGGTATACTACAATTTTTAGGCTACCAATACTTGTAGGAAATGTTATCTCAAAAGCACTATTGTCAGACACATCAACGTAATTCCTCTCACCTTCTTTTTCACTTCTAACCTCAACCTTACTATTTCCTATTTCTATAACATCACCTCCTAATTTTACCTCTCCTGTGGTTAATCCTAAATTTTTTGTACCTTCCAATATTCTTGCAATATTTACCTTACTACTCTCAGAAAATTTCATAAAAAACGTCTGATTATCCATTTCCACGTCTTCTATGATTCCTTCATTTTCAATAGCACTTTCACCGATTTCTCTCAGTTCTTTAAGCCACTCATCTATCTGTGGACGAATCTCTTGATAGAGTTTGTTATGCATTTCACTTATTCCCTTATCCTGCAATAGATCGTAACTGAATATTGCTCCATTTAGCATCAATTCACATATTATATCTTCCTTCTCATTTTCTTTGCATTTGATCAAAGGCATTTTCGATATTACTGTATCAGCAAAACTCTTCTGCCCTTCGCTATACGCATTTATCCTGATTCCAGCACTTAGTGCTTGGTCTATAGTCTTGTTCAGTTCTTCTACGCTTTTTGCCTTTACCACTCTACTTTTAAACCACCTCAATTCTGCATTTTCACTTGCACTTGGCTCTATCTTGCTTAAAGATGGAATAAACGGATTTTGACGATTTGAAGATTTTTTGTTATAAACCTCACGTCCTTCTCCAAGATTGATTGATTTTTCAGAAACATCGCTAGGGGAAGGCACACCTTCAGGCTTCTCAAACCTGCTTTTATCATCAAATATTTTCGGATCAGTCTCGTCTAAAAGTATAAGCTGCTGATTTTTTTTGCTAGTACGCCTAATAGCACTATATAGTCCTTTTGGTAACTTTTTAGAATCAATGATTAACTCATAAGTATTTCCATCCATATCATCAAATGATACTGCTTTTTTAGTAGTCATATAACCTCTCATATTAAGCATATTATTCAAGTCTATAGAGCAATTTATTGCTTTATAATTAACTTAATACGCAAATTATAAAAAGATCTTGTATATTCTGCAACTATTTATAATAAAAGAATAGCTTTATCAGGACTTTTATTCTTTAACTACAACTTAATATACAAACTATACAAAGATCTTTTATATTTTGTAATTCTCCAATACAGATTCTTGACTAAGTCTTTTTGCTACTTGATTTTATATTTCATTGTGTAGCCAAACTTCTCAAGCAATTGAAATTTGGTTTATAACAGCTCTCTTTCCTTAAAACTGCAATATCCTTTGTCTGTCATAATAATGTGATCCTCTAACTCAATTCCCACTCCTTGACATGCTGATACTAATTCTCTAGTCATTACTTTATCATCTTCTGATGGTTCTAAACTCCCCCCTGGATGATTGTGAGATAATATTATCGATGCTGCTTCCATTGATAACGCCTTTTTTACCACTTTCCTTTCAGATAAGTGTACTTCATCTATTGTACCAAAATACACTTCATCTCTTATCAAACGGTTCTGCTTATCCAAATATATTATCAGGACAGCTTCTTTTGCTGAAAAGCCTATGTTTACCCTTACATACTCTATCAGCTTTTCTTGGCTATCCATTACAGGGCCTCTCTTTAACCCTTCTCTGAGTGCTCTTTTATAAGCTTCTTTAACACATTCAATTGCTGCGGCTGCATGTTCGGTCATTCCTTCTATCATTTTCAGATCATCGATTTCTCGTCCCAAAATTTCTCCTATTCCTGGGCAGTTATCCATTAGAGTTTTAGTAACATCTTGTGCTTGCTTTCTGTCGTGAACTGCTCCTAGAAGCACTGACACTATCTCACGATCAAATAGAGCACTTCCTCCTCCACTCTGTAATACTCTCTCTATTTCTTCTGTAAGTTTTTCACTATTATTCATAAAATATACTCCTCGTTAATAACAAATTGTTTTTAATTATTTACTGCTGTTTTTTTATCAGCATTGGCATAGAGCCATAGCTTCCGAGTGAAGTCAAATCAATTTTTAAATCTTTTTTACTTATTTTTTCATGAATAGGAAAAGATATTAATATATATATTTATTTTCAAGTTATGTAAAAAGGTTGTTGTTAATCAATTATTCTAGAAATAACATCAGTAGAAAAACCTAACTGAAGTAAATTATTTGTAACTTTCATTTCCTCTACTTTATCAATCTTCTCTTTGTAAATTTGCTTTCTTTGCAAGAAAAATTCTACCCATGTATCCAGCTCATCTCGTGATTCCTGATTGTCAATTTTTCTATATTCTCTTGCCAAACTTAATAATTCATTTTCTCCTTCACCATCTTTGCAATCATTTTCTTTATATTCCTTTATCAAATCTTCAACATCCACTGATAATTCTTTTGCTATTTCCCATAATCTTTCACTTAAAATGGTAACACTACCTTGTTCATAGTGATGTATCTGTGAGGGCCCTATATTAAGCTTTTTCGCTAATTCTTCTTGTGTATATCCTTTTATTATTCTCCACTTTTTTATCTCTTGTCCTCCGTTTTGCTCGTATCTCTCTTTATCAGCATATTCTTCCGTTGATAAGCCTGTTGCTCGATAGATAATGTCATTATCAAACCCTGCCTTAACTAGATTCCTTGCAATTCTTATTCTTGCTGCTTTTATATTACTTTCTTCCTCAGCTCGGATAGATTTGGTTAATGCATAAATTGCTTTGTGTCCTCCTGTTTTTTCTATAAAATTATACATTTCCTCGGTCTTAGCTTTCTCGAAACAACTACTTTCTTTTAGTACTTTTCGCCCAGGAAATAGATTTCTAATAGGAATTGATAACGCTTCTGCTATCACTTTTAGCCTTTCAATTGGAATGCCACATGTTCCTTGCTCATATCTTAGCAGCGTATGATAGTTTATGCCTGTTTTGCCTACTAAATCCTTCAGGGTATATTTTCTCTTTAATCTCCAGCTTCTTGCTCTTTGTGCTATTTGGTACCTTATGGAAACAGTAGTATACTTTGCCATACAGAAATAGATATTATATAGGTTAATACTACCAAATAAAGATATACAAAAACTTTTATGTTTGAATTTTAGTTGAATATTTCTTCAGAATTGTGTATAATTATTAATGCTTTCTAGGTTAATTTATCATGGCTCTTTCTAAGTTTCTCGATCCCAAGAATGATATATCGTTTAAGCGTATCTTTGGTACTGAAAAAAATAAAGATATCCTTATTCACTTTCTTAATGATATTCTTGGCTTCACTGGCAAAAGTACAATAAAGGATATAGAGTTTTTAAGTACTATTCAAGACCCTGATATTGCTTCTAAAAAACAAAGCATTGTTGATGTTCTCTGTAGAGATGAAAATGGGCTGCAAGTGATAGTCGAAATGCAGGTCGCTAAAACCAAAGGCTTTGAAAAACGTGCCCAATATTACGCAGCTAAAGCTTATTCAAGACAAGCTAGTAAGGGTGATCAATACCATGACCTTAAGGAAATTATCTTTATTGCTATAGCAGATTGTATTTTATTTCCTGATAAGTCTGAGTACAAATCAAAGCATACTATTCGCGATGAAAATACTAATGAACATGATTTAAAAGATTTTTACTTCATATTTATTGAGTTGCCTAAATTTCCAAAAACTAAAGAAGATCAGCTTTCAAGTATAGTTGAAAAATGGGTCTACTTCTTTAGATATGCAGACGAAACTAGTGAAGAAGAGCTAGAGAGAATAATAGGAAGTGATTTAATAATTAAAAGAGCATATGAAGAACTAAATAGGTTCAACTGGTCAGAAAAAGAATTTATTGCCTATGAACAAGAGATCAAGCGTATTCGTGATGAACAGGCTGTCCTTGCTCAAAAACTCGATGATGCCACTCAAAAAGGTAGACAAGAAGGTAGACAAGAAGGCATCCAAATCGGCCATGAAAAAGGTAAAGCGGAAGGTATTAAAATTGGTGCAGAAAAAGGGAGAGAAGAGGGCGAAAAACAAGCTAAAATAGCTGTGGCAAAAAACCTACTTAAAGCTGGTGTCTCTACTGATATTATATCACAAACTACAGGTTTTTCTCATTCTGAAATTTTACAACTCAGGGAAAAAACATAATTATTCACTTTAACACTTATGAAAACCTTTTCTAAGTTAGACATATCCCATCATTAAGAATCTAGTGAACTGTCTAAAATGGCTATAAAAATTACACATAGAACTACATAGATTAGTACCATAAAAACCCTACTTTTTCAGCCTTCCATGCATACTGTGATTTTAGTATGGAAAGCACACTATTATTTTTTCTTTCCTTCTACCATATGCTTTTCTGATTCTATACCACTCATGCTAGTACTAGGTCTAGTGGGGAGAAATATATTTTCTGTAACATCAGGACTACTTTGTATATTCTTTATTTCTTTGATATCTTTATCAATTAACGCATTAAGGTTTTTATCACTATTACCACTCACTTCTTTAAGAATGGAAATAGCCTTGTCATATTTACCAGCTTTGTAACATATCTCTGCTATAAGACGTGCAAATGAAATCTGTTGATAATCTTTTTTTCTTAAATTGTTTAAGTCAAACACCTTCTCGAGAACCTGTATAGCATCTTCATATTTACCTTGTACGAAAAGCGCTTCCCCTTTATTATAATAGGCTTTGAGGGTAACATCATTAGTAATATAACCCGCACCTTTAAGACCAATAAAATCCTCACAATGTGAGATAACCCTGTTGTATTCACCTTTTTTACAATATTCTTCTATATCGGAAAAATTATTGTCTAGAATCCCGTCACCTCTTCTAGTAAGAAAAAAATACTCCTTTCTGGATAAAAGTATACTTCTACTATTTAAATATTGATCGTCAAAAGCTGAGATGAACTTATGTGATATGTTTCCTCTATGCTTCATATCCTCATTAGTTAATTGGCCAAAACGTGAGACTGATTCACTTCTCTCTCTTGATCCTAGAAACAATCCCTGAGCAAAACTAGAGTTAAAGTATGACATAGGGCTCATAGGGCTATGCTCAACTTGTTGAAAAGACGTAAAAGAAAGAGGAGACGAAGAACTATGAGCTTGACTTGCTGTCGAAGTTGTAAAAGAGAGAGAAAGTTTTGATTCTCTCAGAGCACCAGTCCTCACTGGAGTAGAACTTAGTAATTGACCATTGCATTCTTGCTTATCCTCCCAATCTTTCCAAATATATATACATCCACTGTTTTCTAAAATCTCCTTAGCTTTCTTTTCAGCATCCCCTTGACTCATTTGTCGAACAAGAGAATCACTTCTTAAATGCTCATTAGCAACCATACATGCTGCTGTTTCATTCTTATACCGTTTAGCGAAACTCTCAAGACCATTAAAACACTCCTGAAATTGAATAGGATCTTCTGAGATAAATTGAAAATTCTTCCTATCGCAAAGCAAGGCCCCACGTAAATATAACGCTCCTTGATGTTTCAGCTTACAAGCTTTATTAAGAAGTTCCACAGCATCTCTTTTTCCATTATCTTCCCCAATATTAGACTCTAGGAGGTAGATTGCATGTCCATACATCACCCAAGCAGGAAAAGAGTTAAACGTTTTTATAAATTTGCATTTAGATATTTGGGAGAATGCATCTATTATCGCAACATCTTCTCCTCGCAGGTCATCTTTTTTTAACATTTTCAATTTAAGGAATTCATACATTGAAAATCTAATAAGAAACTCAGCATAATCCCTTCTGTCTGTATCCTTGCTTATTATCTGACCAGGCTGAAGTAACGCACTTTCCGGAACTAATTCTCTACGAAACCTAAAGACAGTATCTTTAGTACAACTAACAATCTTATAAAGCAAATCATCTACAGTTAATCCTGTTATCTCCCGAACTTGATTACCATACCCTCCTATATCATATTTTTGTACCTTCAAAAGCAAGCTGGTATTCAAAGGACGAAGATCATTATCGAGAGTCATCCTATTTAACGATTTAATAATTTCAGAAACTACAAGATCTGATTTTTTATCTTTCCCGAATTCAGCGGCTTCACCCTTCCATAAATCCTTAAATTTTACTACTGCTAATGCATAGCGCGCATGCGGCATTTCGTGCTTCTCTGACAAATCATTTAGCTTTGAAATAGCTTCCTTTTTATTTCCGTTCGTCAAGAGTGTAATCGCACGATCATATATCTCAAAAGCAGTTTCTTCGCTCTCTTCATCCCTAGTAGGCGAGGAAAATTCACCGCTAGAAGGCGAACTAAACTCATCATAACCTACAACTTCTTTATTGCAAGGAGCACATAAAAGCTTGAGGTTATCGTAACTAAATTCATACTCTAGTAAGAGATCTTTATATTCTTCTTCAAACATAGTCAAAAATTCTAAATACGTCGGAGGAGTAAATTTAATAACCCTTGTTCTCCCCCTTTTTCGTCTACTTGCTATATCTTCCACTTCAGACCAGTTGCGCTTACGTTTAACACTACTACTACCAATCATTACCTTCCTCTCATGAAAAACACCAACTCTGTGTGCTATTACAGATAACACCCCCCTAGGGTACTGAATATTTTTGTCCTGTCTACAATCATTTTTCACAATTTCTTCATTTTTTCTCTCCGCAGCTTTTAAATCAGGTAAAAATAATGAATCAACGCCGTCCTTTACTTCCATAGGCTCATGTACTTCTTCTTCACTATCTACACCACTCTTTTGCCGCATTTCTTTCACTTTCTTTGCAAAATCTTTTCTTAATTGCCCTATATCAAACTTACCTTTTAATTCTATATTAATCTCAGTAAATGATTTACCTTTTATCATCCCGGTAATTTTATAAGCATTCGCTAAAGCAAATATTCCACAGTCGTATTCATCTTCATGTTGTTTAATCTGAGAGGTGCCAATGCAATCAATATCTATTTTTAGAGCTTTCTTCAACACACTTGGTATTTTCTTTTTGCAAAATGAGTCGCAATAGTAAGCGACATTCTTACCTAGTACATTACGTGCAACAACCAATGTTACCCAATGCTTTCTACCTGTATTAATAATTGAGGTAAATATTAAATCCTTTTGTTGAATTTTTTTATAATGTTTTAATTTATCTTCTAGTGAAAATCTATCAGTACAAGTGAAAAACACTTTTTCATTCATACCTTCTAAATACTTGCCATTTATAGGCTCCATCCACTTGTAGTAATATTTTGCAACATCCACAATATCCTGACTGCTTAACTTGTTTGTTTCAGTTGCACTACTCGAATCTGTATACTCAAATGTTTCTTGACTTTCTACTGACCCTAAATCTCTCTTTAATGAATGAGTATCAACACCAAAAAATTGCAGAACATCAATCACATCCTCATGAACTTCTTCACCCCTTAGCAATTCTTCCATGGGCTCTTTACAGATAGCAGCACAAACTGCCTTTAACTTATCTAAATTCTTATTCACAACTTCTACTAACACTTCTCTAAAGAACCAGTTACTTTTTATATGATTACCTAAGTGCAATAATTTGATTAATTCTAACATTATGCTGTCTATAGACTCTTCTTTACTTATCTTTTTCTTTAATGTATCAAGAATTTTTCCTTTTTTACTATCATCTTGCTGCTTAATTTTCAATATAAACAACCCACCTTCCATCACTTTGTCCTGATAGTTAAAAAACAACGTCGATATTAAAGCACCAACTATAGTTGACTTGAGTCTTACTTCTCCTTTTTCCTTTCCTAATTTCTTTAACTCTTGCACTAATCTTTCTTTTCTTCTTGTGGTTTCTCTTTTCACCTCTTCTCCTAGATATTCTAGTTGATATATTAGATCTTCCTTGCCTATTTCATTTATGTCTATCTCTATTCCTTGATCCAATAAACGTCGTAAATCATCTTTGCAACCTTCCACCCATGAATCTATTACATCTGCTACTGTTTCTTTTATCATGTTGTAGGCTGCAATAAATTCTGGCTCCTCTTGGAATTTTTGCCATTTCATTAAGCGAATAGAGTGATAAATATCACCACTTAACATTACTGATACTGTATCTTTGTAACCTAGTTTAATTGCTTGCTTTAAAAGCTCTTTTACAACTGAATCTTGATAATTGAAAATGCTTTTCATAGCTACTACAGCACTAGGTTCAAGATACTGTTCTCCATTATAAAAAATATGTGAATATCCATATACTTTTTTTGCAATACACAGCACTATTTCTTGAGAACATCGATTGTCAATTACATATTGTAATAAGTCTATTAGTTTTGAATAGCCAGTAAAAGCTCCTTGCCATTTGTACTGACGTTTTATCTTATTAAAGTCTTTTGAACTTTCTTGTTTACAAATCATTTCCAATAACTGCACATTACCCTTTTGACAGACAAACTCTACAAAATTCTTACGATCTGAAGGATCTATCAGCTCATTAGCCACTTCAAATAACGCAAATATCCTTTGTGTATCAAATCTTATGTATTTATTATTCTGCTCTTCATTTTCGTTTTCTGGATCATATTTTGTATTTTTAGCTAAACACAGTTCGTATGCTAGTCTTATTAGTAGTTCAGACTTATTTTTTGAAGCCAATTCTGGATGTTCTTCCATCCATTTTTTCGCATTAATATCAAAACCTATTTTTTCTTTTAATAACTCATACCAATGTTTTCCTTCTATAGAATTTGGTTCGCATCTATCAGAATCTTCACTCCCCATTTCTTCAGTAGATTGCTGAGAAGATACTTTTGACTCTAAGGAAGACTTTTTCAAAGATTCCCTTCTTACCTTGCTAGAAGAAGTATTTAGCATAGTTACCTCACATAAAAAACACCAGAATTAATGATATACCACAAAACTAATGGTTTAAAGTTTTTGTTATTGATACATGTTAGCTTGATTATAGTAATGCCAAATTTTTATTTGCACAATTCTATATTTTACTTGACTTTCTTCTTGAAATCTTTTGGTAATGTTAATTGCTTTGCTGAAAATATTTTCTTAGAACCATTATTCACCATAAATTTGGACTATTTAAACATCTTTTTGCGTAATCTTTACCTTCTCCTAAAAGTGTGATCTCCTGTTTTATTTGCGAATATACCAATTGCATTTTCACATAAATATGACCCATAACTTGGTGCAGGTTCACCATTTCCCTGTGGTAAACAAAACAACTTGCATCACTATACTGCTCAGGCTTAATACCTATAAACACACGTAAACCCTCAACAAACTTCTCCTCTCCGATTAGGTGAATAATCTGATCAATTTTATGTTATTTCATTAAAAGAATTATAAGACTTTCTTGCAAATTAGTAAAGATTTTCATTTTAGGCTCTTTATAGAAATTTTTAAATATATTACAAATGAATTGCCTACCTCCATATCATTCCCGTTATTTGTCATAATACTGTCATAAAAAGCGTTAGTACTAATCAAATCATATTTATCATGAAGAGAAGTATAATGAACTGCTTGAGTTAACTGAATATCCTCGTTTACTCATTGATTCCCACGACCTCTGGAAATATCACTAACTCCTGGAAATTCTAACTTATTTCTAGGCCTCGCACCATCATTACTACCTATTGTAGATTCTAAAGTCCGTTGATCTTCTCCTTGTTGTGCTACTGTATCAGGATGTATCATATGAATAGAACTATGAACTACTGTAGCAGAAACAAATGTATCACTTGTTAATATTAAAGAATTTTTATCTTTAGCTTTCACATTAACAACTACTCCCATAAAAAGCATTTTGTCACTGTCTGTAATTGCTTTCAGTGCCGCTCCTTTAGCATATCTAACATTTTGTTCTTTTGTTAATTTATCAACCTCTTTCTTCATCCCTTCTTCATCTAAGTTTTTATCTATAAGCTTAAATTCCAGCGCTATAGGAGTGTATTCTTTAGTACCCTGAGATGAAGGACCAATACCTTGAATTACCATATCTACACGACCACCTGCTCCTACTTGAAATTCAGGTATAACTACAGTCTTCGCAGAATCTTGTTGTTTTGTAGAAGTCTCTTTTAGCTTCAAATCACTGTAGCTACTAAGTAAACCATTAAGAACAGCTTGTAATCTTGCTTCATTAGTAATCAAATCTTTAATAGGGTAAATCTTATCTGCTACTTCAGTAAGCAACGCTTTATATGCTTGCAATGAAACCTCACCGTCAGAAGCATGTTGAGAAGTAATTGCTTGATCAAGTTTTCCCTTTAATTCATCAGAATTAGGTATCTTGAAAAAACTACCTGCAAATTGTTGATCTGCACTACTTGGTTTATATTTGCTTATCTGTTCTATTTCAAAAAGTTCTTCAAAAGATAACCCTGTTTCATATTTTTTAAGACTCATTTTAGTTTCTATGACATTGCCTACTCTTCCTATTCCAGGTATGTCCAGCACTGGAATTTTTTTATCAGCATAGAATTCTTTTGTATTGGACTCTCGTATATGCAAAATGAACGCTGTTTTCTCTTGCCCTTCATTACCTTGAACAAATATTAATGTTGTAACAGGGCTTTTGGATAAAGTGTACTCTGTTCCCCCAGACCAATCCAGAGGGTACTCACCATATGAGTATATATATTTTTTAATGTTACTTTGATCTTGACCAACCTTGTTGATTAAAATTGATTGACCTAATATGTCTCGACTGAAATAGTAATGATCTTTTGTTTCTTTATTTGCTGGAAAAGTATAGTATTCGCTTGATAATAAATCTTTTACCTCTCGCTTAAAAAATTCCTCATAAGCTGATTGATTATCCCACTTGCCAACTAGTTCGATAAATTCTTCCATCAAAGGAGCTGGTGGTTGTTTAATAGGTTTTACTTCAGTTTTAAACGGTTCCGCATTATCTAAATTTAACCCAACAGCAATAGTATTATCTGCATTGGTTAAAACCCTCATCTTATTTGGTCTAAAACCTTCAATGTAACCTTTAGCTTGCTCCAGTGCATCATTTGGATCAACTTGTCCTTCAGTTCCAGCCTTAAGTTCAATAAGAATTGGAACTGAATCAACAGCACGATTAGGCCCACGAACAAGCAAAACAACATCAGCATAACCTCCACCAGCAAATTGCTCCAGATAGAGTTTGGTATTATCACGATATCGAAAGTTATCAAATACTCCTGCTACAAAGCCATGTTGATCAGCTTCGCGAGCTTTAATACCATAAACATTAGCTTGCAAGTCTAAATTGGTATGAATTTTTTTTATATAATTTAGAATGTCTTCGAGATTTTCCTTAGCTTGACGTGTATCTGAACTGACAAGCTTTTCTATATAACCCTCTAGGTAAATAGATTTACCCAGCTTTTTTGTCACTTCCTGAAACTTTACTGTAGGCTCGATGGGTTGATCTACAATCTTCTTTTTACTTTCTACCTTAATGTTTATTTTTTCATCTTCTCCATCACTCTTTAAGGTATATCCCTTTGCTGACGTAAGTCTTGATAATTCTTTTCTAACATCATCACTAAGATCTTTACCTGACTTACCTAGAAACTGCTTGATTTCATCAAAAAATTTATTTTTAAACGCATCATTACCCTTTAACTCACCAGAATCAATTTGCATTGTTTGAATATTTCCATATATATCCTTAGCTTTATACTCCAATACGTTATTCTTCAGATATAAATGTAACTTCTTCGACTTAACATCCTTGTCTGACTTTGGTCTGCTTTTTACTAACTCATACTTATCTTTCAAAATTTTTATCACATCAATTTGAAGCTTACGTTCGTCTAATGGAGTGTAATCTCTACCCATCACATTCTTCCACTCACCTGTGGTGAATTCAAAATTCTTAGTATTTGTTTGTTTAGAATGTTGAGCTTCTATATCTTCAGTGAAAATAAAAACATGTGTTTTGGATTCTGTTTCTGCTACAATCTTTAAAGTTCTTGCCCCCTCAAAATGAAAGTGTAACTTCTTTATACCTAACTTATCATTAAGTTTAGTATCTAATACACTGGAAAAAGAACCTAAAAATCTATGAGGAAAAAAGCCAGGCTTTTCACTAGAATGTAAATAAGATTGTATTTGATCAACCAATGACTGATATCTTGCTTCAAAAGATTGATCTACTGCATTAGAAGCTGAAGAATCTACTTTCCCAAAAAGTAACTCAATTAACTCGAAATCTTGTGGTTTTTCTTGGTGTTGATTGTTATCAACCATAACCGCCTCCTGATTTTAACCTTTTACAATTTTTACTCTCACTAAAATTCTTTGTATGCTTTCGTTTAAGTCTAAGTAACTGAATTTTCAAAAAGAGAAACTCTACACTTTGCTTCTAACATCAGTTACCTTCTGCTGTATAGTTTCTACATCTAATGATGAACTTGGCAACTGATCACCTCCTCCACCAACTAGTTGCTTATTTCTAATTCTAGTGAATATCTCATGTATTGATTTATCTTCTTCCATAATAGATTGCATTTGCTCTTGATTAAGAGATTTAATAATTTCCGGCAATACCTTAATATCCACATTCTTTTTGATCAAACAAGCAATTCTATTTCTAGATGCATATCCTATACCCAACTTATCTAAAAAGTGTTGTTTATGAGTTTCAAAGCCAGAACGATTCCACATGGAGGTAAGCATGTCACTACCAGACTTAATAAAACTATCATCTGGTACAGAAATAAGTGAATCCAATGCTCCAAACATCGATGTACTATAACCTTCAGGAGATAAATCTTCTGACTTTAAATTTTCAAATAGCCTTTTAGCACTTTCAAAGGAGTAACTTCCTGTGAGCGTACTTAACGTATAATGATACTTATTTTGTTTAAAATCTCTTTTTAATAATTCATAATATCTGTCAGGATCAAGATAACGTAGGCAAAAATCAACCATACCAACATCATCAGTAGAAAAATTTCCTTTATTATATGCTACTTCCATTAATAAATCTTCTTTTCTTTTTGGAGATACAGAATCAATAGATTGCAATTTATTCCAAAAGAATTCCAAAGCTTCAACATGCTTTTCTAGCATCGCACATTTAAAAGCGTAAACGTACGGATGCTCATTATTTAATTCTAACTGATGTTCTTGGTTATTTATAGCATGTGACCAGTAAATCATTAAAGCCCCTTTATTACATCCCTTAACTAAACTCTCTACTGGCTTATTACCTAATGTTAATTTAAATTCTTCAAAAATAGCTCTTATCTCGTCTTCAAAACAACACCAGCAGGCAATTCTGTAACGGTCAAAGGAATCAAGAAGAGATTTTTGTCCATCTTCAGTTTTTAAGCCTAACAATTTTTTCCCTAGTGCATACCTATCGAGTTTAACATAACCTAAGGTATCATCGACTTTCCAACAAATTTTGCTTTCTAGAATTTTCTTTAAAAAAGGTGGTAGTATTATGCTATTCCATCTACTAAATAGTCCCTGATATGCAATACAATATCTCTTAATCTCTAACCCTTTAAACCCTTTATGAGGATCATCTTCTTTGATAGACGTTAGTAATATCTTTTGTACATCTTCGTAATCCATACTTACCCCCTAACAAGATTTAATATATTTTAGACATGTTGCTCTACCTTTAAAACTTTGTCAATTACCATTATGTATAGAAAAATTTTCTAACCCAAAGTAGTTTTAGGCAAAAGACCCTTAATAGACTCAATAAATGACATTTTATTTATTTTGAATTTTCTTTCGTCATGAGCTTGTCTTCATTATTCTTCCGCAAGTAAATCAATATTAATTTAGCAAAACATATTATTAAGATCTCAAGCAAAATAACTATTTTTAGCACTCAAAATCAGCTAATGAGAGAAGTGTTTGTCTTGGTATGCGTTGGTCTTGTATCTTGTAAAAAGCATCTAATGTTTTAAGCTTAAGCATTAGATGGAGAAGAGAAGAACTCTGTCAGTGGTCTTGTATCTTGTAAAAAGCATCTAATGTTTTAAGCTTAAGCATTAGATGGAGAAGAGAAGAACTCTGTCAGTGGTCTTAGATATAAAATCTGTAAGGTAGATAAGAGTTCTCTTCTCAAGAGTACAGGCTGGACGGTATCGTAGAAAAACCTAAATGGTTCTAATTCTGTATTCACAAGACTAGCCTTACTTTTCATTTTTAATGGTAACGCATGGGGTTATATATGATCAACAACTTTTTAGGTATAGATGTATCGAAAGATCGCTTTGATGTTTTTCTCTCGTTCATAAGCAAAAAAGGAAGATGTGAAACTAGAAAAAGGAGTTTTAAAAACGAGGATTCTGGGTTTCAAGGTTTACTTAGCTTTCTACAAAAACATAATGTAGAAGAAGTAAAAGCCTGCATGGAGGCTACTGGTTGTTATAGCGAAGCTTTGGCTGAGTTTCTGCACAACGCTGGACATTCTGTTAGTGTTGTAAATCCTTATTGCATAAAATCTTATGCAAGGAGTAAGCTGATACGACAAAAGAATGATCAGACCGATGCAGAAGTTATTGCTGATTATTGCCAAAGACAGGAACCTTCTAGTTGGACACCACCTTCTCCTGAAATGAAAAAATTAAAACATCTTTATCGTTGCTCAGTTGCGTTAAAAGATGAGTTAACATTAGTAAATAACCACTTAGAAAAAAAAGAGAGACTGCTTAAAGAAGTTGCAAGTGCTTGGGAAGACCTTGCAATGAATATAGCTCAAAAAATAGAAACAATAAAAAACTCCGTACGTGAACTATTAAATCAACATAAAGAATTGTTGGAAAATTTTCAACTTCTATTGACTATTCCAGGAATAGGAGAAGAATCAGCAATAGCTATTTTAGCTGAAGTTCCTGACATAGAGGTTTTTAGAGATGCCAGGCAATTGGCAGCATATACAGGAGTTATACCACGAAATATGACGTCAGGTTCCTCTGTATATGCCAAACCCAGATTAAGTAAATCCGGTTCACAAACATTACGTAAAGCACTTTTCTTTCCTGCTATAGTAGCTAAGAATCACAATCCTATCATTATTAGTTTTTGCCAGAGATTAAAGGAAAAGGGTAAGCATAATATGGCTATCGTTGGTGCTGCAATGCGTAAGCTACTCCATATCATTTTCGGTGTTCTAAAATCCAAAAGTGCTTTTAATCCTGACCATATCAAGAATTACAGGGCAAAGCGGTTGGAGGAGAATTTAGTACTTTAAAATCAAAAAATGCGTACTTTCTATCTTATGTAAAATAGCATTTTACACAAATTTATTTAATGTAGTTGGTTAGTGTATATGTTGATAGAAAGTATTTTTTGATTTCGTAATACAGCTTAAGATTCAATTTCTATAATTTTCTTGTTGACTGACAAGACGGTATCTTGTATTTTTTAATTCATGATTATCAATTGAACAAAATCGCAATAGGAGATATTGTTCTTGTACTTGGAATTAATATATCGATTATAGAGTTTCTTAACCATCTAACTAGGAATCTTACCCAATTTTCTACTCATTTCGGCAAAGTTTCAGATGCATTGCCAATCTTGACTACCGTACCAGAAATTCAAGATAAGGAAAATGCTAAAGAATTAAATTTATTAAGTGGAAGAATAACGTTTAACAATGTTTCTTTTTCTTATGAAGGTCAGGAGCCATTATTTCAAGATTTCTCAGTTACCATTAATCCTTGCGAAAAGGTAGGTCTAGTTGGTTATTCTGGAGGTGGTAAATCTACTTTTATAAACTTAATTCTAAGGCTATTTGATGTTAAAAAAGGTAATATACAGATTGATAATCAAATAGTATCAGAAGTTACACAGAGTTCTTTGAGGCAACAAATATCTGTAATACCTCAAGACCCATTGTTATTTCATGATACTATTTTAGCAAACATCATATATGGTAAACTTCAATCTACTATCGAAGAAATAATGAGAGCTGCAAAGCTGGCTGGTATTCACGATTTCATTATGACTCTACCAGATCAATATGGAACTACAGTTGGAGAAAAAGGCATCAAGCTATCTGGAGGAGAAAGACAAAGAATAATAATAGCAAGGGCATTTTTAAAAAACGCTCCAATATTATTTCTCGATGAACCAACTAGTCAGTTAGATTCTATAACAGAAAAAACAATTCAAATGAGTTTATTCAAATTGATGAAAAATAAAACTACAATTACTATAGCACACCGTATTTCTACACTTTTACACATGGACCGAATTATAGTATTTAACAAAGGAAAAATTGTCCAAGATGGTAAACACGCTGAACTAGTTTCTAAACACGGTCTTTATAAAGAACTTTGGAATGCTCAAATTGGTTGTTTGAATGGCAAAAAAGAAGATGGAAAAAATTATTGATCTGAGAAGCGACACT
Source organism: Wolbachia endosymbiont (group B) of Melanostoma mellinum (assembly GCF_947251465.1). Taxonomy (NCBI): domain Bacteria; kingdom Pseudomonadati; phylum Pseudomonadota; class Alphaproteobacteria; order Rickettsiales; family Anaplasmataceae; genus Wolbachia; species Wolbachia endosymbiont (group B) of Melanostoma mellinum. Next base: position 1,615,415 of record NZ_OX366366.1, on the reverse strand, counting down.
ACAACTCTGCAGAGCTCCAACGTTATACATGCAATAAGTGATGCAACTGTTGGAGATTTTGCTTATGGTGAAGACAAAAGCTGTAATGACTTATCAGAATATTGCAAACAATTATTCAAAGTAGAAGAAGCATTATTTGTAACCAGCGGTATGCTTGCAAATAGATTAGCCATTGCCAGTCAAACAAGTCCTGGTGATGAACTAATAACTCATTATAATTATCACGTTAATTTTTTCGATAGCGCAGGCAATGCAAAAGTAAATAATATCGTATTTAATTGTATTAGAAATAATAGCGGAATCTTAGATGTTGATGAAGTAGAATATGCTATTAATTCTAAGCCGAGGTATAAAATTTTTGCTCAGGTGAGTCTTGTTTCTATAGAAAATAGTATAAATGGGTTTAATGGTAAAATTTATCCTTTTGAAAAACAAGTCGAGTTATATCACTTTTTAAAAGCTCACAATGTAAATCTTCATTTAGACGGTGCAAGAATATTTAATGCTCATATCGAAACAAATATTGCTTTAGCAGATTATGCTAAATATGTGGATACAATGAGCTTTTCTTTTACTAAAGGACTTGGCGCTCCTTTTGGTTCAATGCTTATGGGTAAAAGAGAGATAATTGAAAGGGCTAAAAAGCTACAGGTTTGGCTAGGTAGTGGTTATCATCAGATAGGGTATTGTGCTAATGCAGCAAAATACGTACTACAGAATAATATCTCTAGGCTTAAAGAAGATAATAAGCTCGCTAAATTGTTTGCAGATAAGATTAAAGAAATTCCACACATAAAACTGGTACTACCTTATCCAGAAACTAATATAGTAAGCTTTAGTATAAAAGCACTAAATGTAACTAATGAGGTTTTCTTGAGTAAGTGCCAAGCTTATGGTTTATTGCTTTTTCCTTGGCTCGAGTCTCATATAAGAGCAGTTACCCATCTTGGCACAAAGGAAACAGACATCATGAAAGCTGCTGAAATTATAAAGGAAGTTGTGTTAAATTTAATATGAGAATAAAAATAGATTTCTTTAGCGATTCAAACACTGACCCTTCAGCTAAAATGAGGGAAGCGATGGCTAAAGCAAAAGTTGGAAACGAAGCTGCATGTGAAGATCCAACTGTGAACGAATTAGTGGCAACCGCATGTAAAATATTAGGTAAACCTTCAGGAATCTTTTTGATTTCAGGAACGATGTCCAATGTAATTGCTTATAAAGTACACATTCAAAGACCTGGTGATTACTTGCTGCTTGATGAAACTTCACATCCGCTCATAGTACAATCTGGCTTGATCGCAGCCCAGGCACATGCCACTCCTTTGCCCATCAAAGGTACGAGAGGAATATTTACTGGAAAACAAATTGTTGAGTTTATTACTCGTCCTAGTTTAAGAAATATTCCGAGAGTTGGGCTTGTTTCTATCGAACAAACGACAAATTTTGGTGGTGGAGCTGTGTGGCCTTTAGAATATATTCAAGAGATCTCAAGTCTCTGCAAAGAGAATGACGTATTCACTCATTTAGATGGAGCAAGACTGTTCAACGCTTGTGCTCATACTAAAATATCTCCAAAAGAGTATGCAAGTTATTTTGATTCGGTATTCATTGATTTTAGTAAAGGATTAGGTGCTCCAATGGGCGCAATATTGCTTGGAAGTGAAGAGTTTATTGAAAAAGCTTGGTACTATAAGTTTCAAATTGGCGGAGGTATGCACCAAGCTGGCATTATTTCAGCTGCATGTTTATATGCTTTACATAATAATATAAATTGTTTAGAGGAAGATCATAAAAAGATGCAGCACCTTATAGAAGGCCTAGACTCCATAGATCAAGTTATAATTGATATCGACCTATACAAAACTAATATAGCGTATTTTTCATTACGTACTAATTGTATATCTACTCAAGAATTAATAAACGTACTAGTTACAAATTATGGAATTAGAATGGCTAACATAAGAGGTAAAATCAGAGCTATAACACATAGAGATATAAGCTATGAAGATATTAATACTACTGTATCTGCTATAAGAAAGATACTAAGTAAGTAATTTTCTGCACTAATTGTTTGCAAACTTCTTGTCAAACAATATTATACCAATATAGTATTATGCTAGCATCTGCATAGAGCTATTTGGGAATAGGTGTGAACTTTGTCTTCTTTCAATATTTGCTATTCTTCTGTGGATATATGCTGCTTTATTTATCAAGACAAAGTATACCAATTGCTCTACCACTGTTAATAGATACTGACCATGTAAAATTAAGCTATTTTTTTGCCTGCTTTTCTTTTTTTTATGGAGTATCAAAATTCGTTAATGGAATAATCATGGACTCCAAAAATAATCCATTATTTATGTTTGGGCTATGCAATATTGCAACTGGATTATTAACCATTGGTATAACTTTATCATATAATAATCTAACTTTATTACTGTTAACATTAATATTATTAGCTTGGACACAAGGGTTAGGTTGGCCAGCTATTACCAAGTTTATGGTTACAAACTCTAGCATCTCTTCAATTGCATCATCATGGGGAGTTATGAGCGCATCTCAGCAACTTGGTTCTTGTATTACTTTAATTGTATTACCAAGTATAATTAAAATATATGATGCAAAAAGTGCATTTTTGTACTCTGGTCTCTTATGCTTACTTTTTGGAATTTATATAATATTAAAAGCATATTACAAAGAAAGTGCCAACTTTACTACCTATTATAAGGTGCAGAAATCTCAGATAGGTGTCAAAGTGAAAAGTTCCATATGGTTTCTATGTTGTGCTACTTTTTGTGCTTATATTATAAAAATGGGAATCTTCTTTTGGTTTCCTATAATTTTAAGGGATAAATTACAAATTTCTCTTGTACAATCCTCACTAATAACAGGCGTATATGATTTAGGTGGAATCCTTGGAACTTTAATCACAGGAAGAATTAGTGATATGTACTTTTTTCAAAATAGAAGCTTGCTGGCATTACTTTACATGTTGGGTATAGCACTCACTTTTATTGCAATGAACTTTGGCCAAAACATAATTCTTATGAACCTTGGTGCAATCTTATCAGGATTCTTTATATTTGGAGTTCAAGTACTGACAGGTGTTATAGCTGTAGAAATTGCTCCACAAAATAATGTATGTGCAATTGTAAGCTTAACAGGATTATTTGGGTATATTGCAAGTTCAATATTTTCATGTCTGCTCTTAGGAGTACTTGTTAAGCACTGTGGTAACAGTATTATGTTTTCATTTTTTTCCATTTGCTCTGTTGTTGCACTCGTTTGCTTTTCCATACTATCAAGCAAAGATCTTAAAAAACTAAGTAAAGCGGTGTAAAAAAAATTTCTCAACCGTTAAACTTTGTAGATAGATTTTTTACCCAAGGAATAAATATGGTAACCATATCTTAGTAATAGCTCGCTATCTAATAAATTACGGAAATCAAAAATATTAGGTGCAGCCATAATACTCTTTAAACTTGCAAAATCTTGATTTTTAAATTCTTTCCACTCCGTTAATAATAATAAGGCTTCCGCGTCTCTTGCAGCTCCTATAGCGCTGTCCGCGTACTCTATATCCTTTAGAACTTGCCTAGCATTATCCATCCCCATTGGATCATATGCAGTAATTTTAGCCTTGTTATTCACTAGCAATTTTGCAACGTCTATAGCTGGGCTATTTCTTACATCATCAGTACCAGACTTAAAAGTTAGCCCCCATATCGCTATTTTTTTATTTTGGACTCCATTTAATACATATTCTACCTTTTTAGCAATGTTTGTTATATGATTATAGTTAGATTCCTTAACTGAATTTAAAATTTGTAGCTTGACATTGTGATCTTCAGCAAGCCTTATTAAAGCTGACAAATCTTTAGGAAAACATGATCCTCCAAATCCTGGACCAGCTTTGAGAAATTCCTTACCTATTCTATGGTCCATTCCCATACTGTTAGCTAAAAGGTCAATGTCTGCTCCTAATAGCTCACATAAACCTGCCATCTCATTGATAAAAGCAACCTTTGTTGCTAGAAAAGCATTAGAAGCATATTTAATCATTTCAGCAGTAACTGTATCAGTGACTATTAACGGAATATTCTTATCTATAAATGATCTATATATAACTTCTAGTTTTGCCCTAGCTAGCTTAGTTTTTACTCCTATTATTATCCTATCTGGGTATAAAAAATCTGATACTGCAGAGCCTTGCTTGAGAAACTCTGGATTAACTCCCAAATCAAAGTTATAGCCCTTATTAGATAAATAATTATGTATATTTTCTGCAGTACCAGGAGGAATAGTTGACTTTATCACTATTAAGCAATCTTGATTAACCCTCTCAGAAACTTCACTTACTGCATTATATACATTCTTTAAATTTGCATTTCCTAGGGAGTCTGATGGAGTATCTACAGTTACAAATACTACTTCTGTATTGGGATTTATTTGAGAATACGAATCAAAAAATCTTATCCTTTGTGACTTTATATTATTCTCTAAATAATCTGCTAATCCAGGTTCATATAGAGGAATTTTCCCTGATTTCAAAAGTTCAATCTTCTCAGTATTTATGTCAATGCAATCAACTTTATGGCCCTGCTCCGATAACATTGTACCAGATACTAAGCCTACATACCCTACTCCTATAATAGTTATGTGCATTTTACTATCACCTTAAAAATGTAGCTTAGCATCTAAAATAAATACCATTAACAATTATAAACTTTTGTTGTTACATTATTTTTCTTAATTGCCTTACCTTCCGAATAAGCTATAAATAAGGTTGATGGTATTAATATCAAAGTACCATATAAAGCACTTTTATCAGGTAATTCATTAAATATAACGTATGTTACTATTGCAGAAATTATTAGCTCTATGTATCTATACGGTGCAAGTGCAGTAGCATCAGTAAGAGCAAAAGCTTTTAACATGAAGAACAGAATTAGGTTTGAACTTATTCCTAAAATCAGCAGTAATACTAACTCCAACAAGGAAGGCATATGCCAATAAAATAACAAAGGTGGAGTAGAAAAAATAGTTGTCGTTAGAGCTGAATAAAATAACATACTTATTACTGACTCTTTTATCACAAGTTTCTTATTAAGTATGTCTAATATAGCAAAGATTAACGCAGATACAATAAAAATAAGAATTTTAGGATTAAAATCTTCACTATGAGCTTTGGTAGTAATAGCAATACCAACAAAGCCAATAACAGTTACTATCCATCTTTGCCAAATTATATTTTCGTTTAGCAAAGGGATTGCAAGAAGTATAACAAATAATGGTATAGAAAAACTTATAATCGTTGCAGTTACTATGGGGAAAACAGTCAACCCGTAAGTCCATAAGGTCATTCCACAAAACAACAACCCACCCCTGGTTATTTGAGTAGATATTTGACTTGTTTTAAAAGTTTCTATTCCATAGTAAAACATAAAAGGTACAAGGGTAATAGTGGTAAACAGAAAGCGGAAAAAAATTATTTCAAAACTCTGAAGATGTAAACCAAGATATTTTGATATAGTATCATTAGCTACACTACTAAGTAAGCTAAGTATAAACCATCCAACTCCAAGTAAGTAAAACCTTAATTTGTGATTCATAAAGTTCTTACAAAAATTTCCACAACATAACTTGACTTTAAAAAGATTAACAATACAAAGGCTTTCTTCTACCTACTGTTTAACCATATTCATGAATATTTAGTAAAAAAAATATTATATAAAATTTGGCTTAATTGTATAGTTTTAATAGACTTGAAGGTAGAGATACTGACAGATTTGTTTTAATATATAATAATATTTGCAAATACAATCACAACTATCACCTTCACCTATGTGGATAATACCATAACTGAAAACATCCAATGCAAATTAGCAGCAAAACTTTACCTCAATTATGAAAATGCTTCAGTTGAATCAGCCAAACAATAAGTAAATTTTTAGAGATAAGTATATAACTACTTTCACTTATATATTATTTCTCAGCTGTTTTTAACACATTTCCAACTCATCAGCAGTTAGGCCACTTGCTCGCACAATAATATCAAGAGCAACACCTGCCTTTGCTAGATTTTTCGCAACTTTGATCTTTTCTATTTTTTTAACTTTTTTCTTGCCATTTTTCATACTTTCAGATAGGGATTTGACTAGTGATTCTTGTTCTCTGTACTCATCCATTAAACTCAATAGCTTTTTGCTTTCTCTTGTTTTAGGTAGCAGAACTTTAATATTCACTGATAATGCTCTTGCTATTTCATATAATTTATCAAATGAGATGGCAGTATATCCTTTTTCATATTCGTGTATTTCCTTGAGCGTTAAATCAACTTTATCCGCCAAATCTTTTTGAGTATATCTTCTTATCAACCTCCATTCTCTTATTCTTTGCCCTATTCTGTAATATATAGAATCAGTGTAAATTTCTTGTTCTGTATCATTATACTCGTAAATAGATAAGCCCGTTGCCTGCGAGATTATGTCAACTGAAACTCCTTCTTTCACTAGATTTTTTGCTATCTCTAATCTAGCCTCTTCTTGATTAATTTTTTCGCTAATATGAACAAACCTGACTAATGAAGGTACTATTTTGCCTAACTTTTGATTCTCGTATATTTTTGTTAGATAGAGTATTTCTTCGTCTTCATCTTCATACTCTCTTACTGTTATTGGTTTAGGTAACAGATCTACAGCATTAACTGACAATACTCTTGCTATTACATATAGTACTTCAATTGGAATAGGGCTATATCCATTTTCATAACTGTTTACTTCTTGGTATGTTAAACCTATTTCACTTGCTAATTCTATTTGAGTATGCCCTCGCATTAACCTGCTATTTTCTATTTTTTGTCCTATTTTATAACTTATAGAACTAATATCTCTTACAGAAACAAACATATATACCTTACTTAAAAACAAATTTTCATGCAATTTGATCAGCGGATAAGCCGATTATTTGCAAAATGATATCAATAGAAATTCCCCCTTTTACTAGATCTCTTGCAACTTTGATCCTTTCCGCTTTTCTCACTTTTTCTTCACAAATCCTTATACCTTCAAACAGAGATTCTCTTAATGCATTACGTAGTTCTTGGCTCTCAATTTCTTTGTATTCTTTTATTAAATCAGGTAGCTCATTTTCTACTATCTCATCTTCTTCTATGAGCAGATCTGTAATGCTAATCGATAATGCTTCTGCCATTTCATATAATTTATCAAGTGGAACAGCAGTCCTTCCTTGTTCATAGTTGCTTATTTCGTGACGTGTTGTATTCATTTTCTCTCCTAAATCTTTTTGAGTATACTCTCTCACTAGCCTCCATTCTTTTATCTTTTTTCCTATTTGGTAGTAGATAGAACCAACTTTTTCTTCAACACATTCATCAGCAGACAGACCAATTGTTTTTGCAACAATATCAACAGAAACTCCTGCTTTAACCAGACTCTTTGCAATTTTTATTTTTTCCGATTTTCTACTACTTTTCTCACTAACTTGGACAAATTTGGTTAGCAAACAAAACATCTTACGTAACTCCTGATCATTAATCTTTTTATATTCTCTTACTAGATCTAATATTTCTTCTCCCTCATCTTCAAGACAGATTTTTGATACAGGAATAAGATCCGTAATACTGATTGATAGTGCCTCAGCTATAGCATATAACCTTTCAATTGGAACTCTACGATTCCCTTTCTCATATTGCAGTATTGCCCAGTACTTTACACCAACCTTCTCTGCTAAATCCTTCTGAGTATACCCTCTCTCTAACCTCCAACTTTTTACTTTTTGTCCTACTTCATAATCTAGACTTTTTTCCACGCAAAAAACCATATATATAATATTTTCTACTATAGCTCAAAGGCTCCAGTAAACTCTGGAACCTTAAAATAAATGAATTAAAGTTCCCTAAAGGTTTCTTTACTACCTCCACATACCCTATCTACCCATGAAGACAATACTTCATCATTGCCAATCTCTTTTATAGCATACTTTTCACTCCATATGCCACATCTAGTGAAATTACCTTTCTCTACTGCTTCTTGAAGTTTCACTCCTCCAAAAAGGCAATTTTTTCCTATTTCTTCGCCTCTTTTTTGTAACTCAGCCCACATTTCCTTGTTTTCTACTCTCACTTGCACCTGATTTGCATCTTGGTACAATATGATATTTAGCTTGCCAGCGCTTGTAGGAAATTCTAATACAATAGAGCTTCCATCTGACATATCGGTATAGTTTCTTATACCTCCCTTCTCACTTTTAACCTCAACTGCATTATTACCAATTTTTAAAATATTACTTCCTAACTCTCTCAGTATTTTTGCTACCTCTACCTTGCTATTATCAGAAAATTCTATATAGTTATCTAAGTGGGAAAAGTCGCCTCTCCCCACTCGACTTCAGAACCGTACGTGAGACTTTCGCCTCATACGGCTCCTCTATAATTTGGTGCTTGTCATGCACACTTTCTATGTAATTCATCGTGACAATGTCCATGTAACAAGGATAAATTCTTTTTCATATTATTACGTCTGTTTCGGTCAATATGATGTGTTTCTAAGATATCATCATTTTTAAACCAAAGTTGACAATGACCACATTTACCTTGTTGTAACTTCAACAATTTTATTACTCTTGGTAGTTTATCTGGTATCTTCCTTAAACGATTACCCCAATAAACCCAATCGCCATCATATGGAGACTTGGTTCCTTTCACTTTGACATGCCTTTTAATAGCATGATCTCCGTGCTTAATAAGAAGAACTTTGTTATTTGTCATAAATCGCCAATTATCGTTTTTATACTTTTTAAAGTATTTATTTTTAATCCAGTATTTTCCTTTGGTTGGGTGCCTGTAGACTGCCCACTTCCAGATGTTTCTAAACATTACACTGTCAATAAACCTAAAGGTCTTGTTTGACACAACCGAAGAATAATATTTGCTCCACCCTCTAGTAATTGGGTTAAGCTGTCTTATTACTGTTTCTTGTGTTGATCCTCTTAATCCTCTAATCTTATGTTTTATAGTGAGTGTATGCTGTTTTCTGGATTCACGACTTGGTTTGACTAATAATTTATAACCCCTCTTATTATTTTTCGTAGAGTAATGCCTTATTGAGAAACCAAGAAAATTAAATCCTGGCTTTTCTCCATTTTGAGTATGAGAAATCTTTGTTTTTGAAGGTTTCAATTCTAGTCCAATGGTTTTGAGCCATTCTTCAACTATCATTTTTGCCTTCAGAATGATTTCCTTACTCTCATGTATGATGATAAAGTCATCTGCGTAGAAAATTACACTTAATGAGCTTTTTGCTTCTCTACTGCTTGCAACACCACATTTCATCTTCCTATATTGAAGAAGTTCACTCCATAACGTTTCTTTGATATATTGTTCTAATCCATTTAATGCAACACAAGCAAGTAACGGTGAGATCGTCCCTCCTTGAATTGTACCACGTTTTGTGGATTCAAATTTTCTGTTTTCCATTACTCCAGCTCTTAACCATCCTTTTATAATTCTTCTAAAGGTTGGTGTAGTGTTAAGTTTTTCCAACAGAGCATTTTGATTAATATTATCAAAACATCCAGAAATATCAGCATCTAAACAGTACGCTGTTTTCCAATTCAGTGAATTAAATATGGCTTCAATAGCATCATGACATGACCTACCAGGTCTAAAACCATACATGTTCGGTTCAAATCCTACCTCCCACTCTGGCTCTAGTGCCATTTTCATAAGTGTTTCTTTTGCCCTATCTGAGATAGTAAGTATACCAAGAGGGCGATATTCTATTGGTTTTCCAGGTTTTGGAATCCAAACACGTTTTGATGGTTTCGCTTTTTCTCTAACATTTAAAGAATATGCTAATTGCAATCTTTCTTTATGATTAAGATTTGCTTTTCCATCAATACCTGCAGTTTTCTTCCCTCTGTTATCTTGAGTTACTTTTCTGACAGCAAGTAGTTTTGCACTTATTGAATTGAGTAATAATCTTTGAAGTTTATGTACCTTCTTCTTATCATTACATATTGCAGCTTGGTAAATTCGCTTTTGTAGCTTAAATACAAATTTCTCAACTTTACGCCAAGGAATTGTATTCCATTCATACCTAACAAATTGTTGGTCTATAACATATTTACTACTATTCACCACTTTACCTTCCAAATTATAGTGTCCACGTCTGCATATCCCAAATATTACTTTGGGCATTAGCTTCTTGGACAATCCCTCCAATGTAAGTGCTTATGGCTGGCTGCCTACTTACATTCAAATGAATATAAGAGCACCTATATGGTTATCCCGTTTCACGATTTTGTTTCGTGTTAGACTTAGGTTCTTACTTTTTACCGGAAGCTGAGAACATCTATAATCAAAGACATCTAACTTTAATTCCTCGTATGCTTCATACCATTTTGGTCTATGCGTAAAACAACCTTAATTTCGCATATTCAATATAACGACAATTCAATCATAAGTTTCTCTCGTAACCATATCTAACTCTGTTTGCAGGAGTTTGCTATAAGGTTTAGCATTACCTGCTTTTATCTCATGCTTGCATCCTAAAGGTTGCCATTCTTTAAAATGTGAGACATACATTATCCCTGATGTCTAGGGAAGATGGAATCTAACCATCACAAAATCGCAACTTCGGGTCGCACAAACATCCTATTATCTATTTCCACGTCTTCTATGATTCCTTCATTTTCAATAGCACTTTCACCGATTTCTCTCAGTTCTTTAAGCCACTCATCTATCTGTGGACGAATCTCTTGATAGAGTTTGTTATGCATTTCACTTATTCCCTTATCCTGCAATAGATCGTAACTGAATATTGCTCCATTTAGCATCAATTCACATATTATATCTTCCTTCTCATTTTCTTTGCATTTGATCAAAGGCATTTTCGATATTACTGTATCAGCAAAACTCTTCTGCCCTTCGCTATACGCATTTATCCTGATTCCAGCACTTAGTGCTTGGTCTATAGTCTTGTTCAGTTCTTCTACGCTTTTTGCCTTTACCACTCTACTTTTAAACCACCTCAATTCTGCATTTTCACTTGCACTTGGCTCTATCTTGCTTAAAGATGGAATAAACGGATTTTGACGATTTGAAGATTTTTTGTTATAAACCTCACGTCCTTCTCCAAGATTGATTGATTTTTCAGAAACATCGCTAGGGGAAGGCACACCTTCAGGCTTCTCAAACCTGCTTTTATCATCAAATATTTTCGGATCAGTCTCGTCTAAAAGTATAAGCTGCTGATTTTTTTTGCTAGTACGCCTAATAGCACTATATAGTCCTTTTGGTAACTTTTTAGAATCAATGATTAACTCATAAGTATTTCCATCCATATCATCAAATGATACTGCTTTTTTAGTAGTCATATAACCTCTCATATTAAGCATATTATTCAAGTCTATAGAGCAATTTATTGCTTTATAATTAACTTAATACGCAAATTATAAAAAGATCTTGTATATTCTGCAACTATTTATAATAAAAGAATAGCTTTATCAGGACTTTTATTCTTTAACTACAACTTAATATACAAACTATACAAAGATCTTTTATATTTTGTAATTCTCCAATACAGATTCTTGACTAAGTCTTTTTGCTACTTGATTTTATATTTCATTGTGTAGCCAAACTTCTCAAGCAATTGAAATTTGGTTTATAACAGCTCTCTTTCCTTAAAACTGCAATATCCTTTGTCTGTCATAATAATGTGATCCTCTAACTCAATTCCCACTCCTTGACATGCTGATACTAATTCTCTAGTCATTACTTTATCATCTTCTGATGGTTCTAAACTCCCCCCTGGATGATTGTGAGATAATATTATCGATGCTGCTTCCATTGATAACGCCTTTTTTACCACTTTCCTTTCAGATAAGTGTACTTCATCTATTGTACCAAAATACACTTCATCTCTTATCAAACGGTTCTGCTTATCCAAATATATTATCAGGACAGCTTCTTTTGCTGAAAAGCCTATGTTTACCCTTACATACTCTATCAGCTTTTCTTGGCTATCCATTACAGGGCCTCTCTTTAACCCTTCTCTGAGTGCTCTTTTATAAGCTTCTTTAACACATTCAATTGCTGCGGCTGCATGTTCGGTCATTCCTTCTATCATTTTCAGATCATCGATTTCTCGTCCCAAAATTTCTCCTATTCCTGGGCAGTTATCCATTAGAGTTTTAGTAACATCTTGTGCTTGCTTTCTGTCGTGAACTGCTCCTAGAAGCACTGACACTATCTCACGATCAAATAGAGCACTTCCTCCTCCACTCTGTAATACTCTCTCTATTTCTTCTGTAAGTTTTTCACTATTATTCATAAAATATACTCCTCGTTAATAACAAATTGTTTTTAATTATTTACTGCTGTTTTTTTATCAGCATTGGCATAGAGCCATAGCTTCCGAGTGAAGTCAAATCAATTTTTAAATCTTTTTTACTTATTTTTTCATGAATAGGAAAAGATATTAATATATATATTTATTTTCAAGTTATGTAAAAAGGTTGTTGTTAATCAATTATTCTAGAAATAACATCAGTAGAAAAACCTAACTGAAGTAAATTATTTGTAACTTTCATTTCCTCTACTTTATCAATCTTCTCTTTGTAAATTTGCTTTCTTTGCAAGAAAAATTCTACCCATGTATCCAGCTCATCTCGTGATTCCTGATTGTCAATTTTTCTATATTCTCTTGCCAAACTTAATAATTCATTTTCTCCTTCACCATCTTTGCAATCATTTTCTTTATATTCCTTTATCAAATCTTCAACATCCACTGATAATTCTTTTGCTATTTCCCATAATCTTTCACTTAAAATGGTAACACTACCTTGTTCATAGTGATGTATCTGTGAGGGCCCTATATTAAGCTTTTTCGCTAATTCTTCTTGTGTATATCCTTTTATTATTCTCCACTTTTTTATCTCTTGTCCTCCGTTTTGCTCGTATCTCTCTTTATCAGCATATTCTTCCGTTGATAAGCCTGTTGCTCGATAGATAATGTCATTATCAAACCCTGCCTTAACTAGATTCCTTGCAATTCTTATTCTTGCTGCTTTTATATTACTTTCTTCCTCAGCTCGGATAGATTTGGTTAATGCATAAATTGCTTTGTGTCCTCCTGTTTTTTCTATAAAATTATACATTTCCTCGGTCTTAGCTTTCTCGAAACAACTACTTTCTTTTAGTACTTTTCGCCCAGGAAATAGATTTCTAATAGGAATTGATAACGCTTCTGCTATCACTTTTAGCCTTTCAATTGGAATGCCACATGTTCCTTGCTCATATCTTAGCAGCGTATGATAGTTTATGCCTGTTTTGCCTACTAAATCCTTCAGGGTATATTTTCTCTTTAATCTCCAGCTTCTTGCTCTTTGTGCTATTTGGTACCTTATGGAAACAGTAGTATACTTTGCCATACAGAAATAGATATTATATAGGTTAATACTACCAAATAAAGATATACAAAAACTTTTATGTTTGAATTTTAGTTGAATATTTCTTCAGAATTGTGTATAATTATTAATGCTTTCTAGGTTAATTTATCATGGCTCTTTCTAAGTTTCTCGATCCCAAGAATGATATATCGTTTAAGCGTATCTTTGGTACTGAAAAAAATAAAGATATCCTTATTCACTTTCTTAATGATATTCTTGGCTTCACTGGCAAAAGTACAATAAAGGATATAGAGTTTTTAAGTACTATTCAAGACCCTGATATTGCTTCTAAAAAACAAAGCATTGTTGATGTTCTCTGTAGAGATGAAAATGGGCTGCAAGTGATAGTCGAAATGCAGGTCGCTAAAACCAAAGGCTTTGAAAAACGTGCCCAATATTACGCAGCTAAAGCTTATTCAAGACAAGCTAGTAAGGGTGATCAATACCATGACCTTAAGGAAATTATCTTTATTGCTATAGCAGATTGTATTTTATTTCCTGATAAGTCTGAGTACAAATCAAAGCATACTATTCGCGATGAAAATACTAATGAACATGATTTAAAAGATTTTTACTTCATATTTATTGAGTTGCCTAAATTTCCAAAAACTAAAGAAGATCAGCTTTCAAGTATAGTTGAAAAATGGGTCTACTTCTTTAGATATGCAGACGAAACTAGTGAAGAAGAGCTAGAGAGAATAATAGGAAGTGATTTAATAATTAAAAGAGCATATGAAGAACTAAATAGGTTCAACTGGTCAGAAAAAGAATTTATTGCCTATGAACAAGAGATCAAGCGTATTCGTGATGAACAGGCTGTCCTTGCTCAAAAACTCGATGATGCTAAACATGAAGGCATCCAAATTGGAGAAGAGAAGGGCAAGAAAGAAGGCATCCAAATCGGCCATGAAAAAGGTAGAGCTGAAGGTAAGGAAGAGGGTATAGCAGAGGGTGAACAACAGACTAAAATAGCTGTGGCCAAAAACTCACTCAAGGCCGGTGTCTCTATAGATGTTATCGCTCAAATTACCGGTCTCTCTCATTCTGAAATTTCACAATTCAAAGAAAAAACATAATTATTCACTTCAACATTTATGAAAACCTTCTCTAAGTTCGACATATCACCTAATTAAGAATCTGGTGAACTATCTAAAACAGCTATGAAGATTGCACAAAGAATTATATAAATTACTATCATAACGTTACTCAAACTTCTATATCAAAGCTACGTGCTGTAAGTTCAATATGGAAAACACATTAACCACTTAGTATTTAATGTCTACTTCATCCATTTTAGTATTAAGACTATCAAACTTGCTACTGGTTTCCCTAATTATTTTGGCTACCCTCACTTTAAATTTTCCACTACTTGGCATATTATAGCTCCATCTCTCATATTTTAATCTACCTACTGAGGTTATTCACAAGCTTAGTTACTCCTATATCAGAAAGACAAGTTGATACTTTTGAATGGCCTTGAACGGAAGAATTACTTAAATAACTTTGAGGCTCTAAACTCATTTGCTTCGCATCATCAACTTTCAATCTACCATCTCTGTTGTGTAATATCTGCTCTATTGATTGATTTAGCAGCCCGCTATTAAACTCTACCATAAACTTGTCAAACTTCTTCGAACTTAACTTACCAGGACATCCTACTTCTCTACTAGGATATGCTTTCTCTACATATGAGTTTAAAATCCCTGAAATTTCATTGAATTTACCACTCATGACTTTTCTAGTAATCTCTTTCTGCATTCCCATATAATCAATATCTAACCGGTGCATTGATATGCCACTTTTTAATGCAGCTTGCTCTACTACTTTCTTAAATCCATTTGTAATATTGAGTGCATAGCCCTGTGCTTCTAGTGGAGATATAGACTGATCTACTGTAGAAATATATTTCTGATCTGTAACTTTTCTAATGAGCACATCAAGTAACATTATTGTACCATTTACATCCATTTTTGCATCAACTTGTGAGATTGAACTTGGAGTGCTTGATGTCTCCTTGGATAAGGCAGTTCTAGAACCTAATAACCCACCTATAGAGTTTTTTACCCAACCAAATAAATCATTTATCCACGAAGATGAACTTGCACCACTACTTGCTACTATTTCAGGTTGATTAATTGAATCTGTAGCACGAGGTTTGCGTGATAAGTAATGACGATCGTGATCTCCATGGTGATGACGACGGTTACGTTGTTTAGGTATTTCTTTTCTTTCATTAAGTTCTTTTTCTAAATACTCAACGACATCATAATACATCATATCGTCAGCTAAGGACAAAGGTGTCCGTCCAAGATTATCCTTTATATTAATATCGGCATGTTTCTCTTCTATTAGATACCGTACCACATTTAGTTTACCATTCTCAGCAGCCAAGTGTAAAGGTGTGAACCCAAAGTCATCTTCTACATTAACATTAGCTCTCTTTTTTGTAAAATATTCCAATTCTTCTAGCTCATTATTCTCATCAATTACACTTAAAGATATCTCTCTAGCTTTACTCTTTATATTAACATTAGCTCCTTTTTCTATAATGTACCTCACCATATCTAGCTTACCACCTTCAGCAGCATAGTGCAAAGGCACTCTCCCAAGCCAATCATATGCATTAAAATCACCCCATTCTCTTATAATGTACTCTACTACATCTAGCCTACCATTCCCAGCAGCTAAATGCACAGGCATGGTTCCAAACTTATTCCTTATATCAACATCAGCCCCTTTTTCTATCAGATATTTTACAACGTCTAGCCTACCATTCCTAGCAGCTAAGTGTAAAGGTGATGTTCCAGATTGGTCACGTACATTAGTACTAGACCCTTTTTCCGTAATGTACTCTACCACATCTAGCTCACCATTCTTAGCAGCTAAATGCAAAGGCGTGATCCAAAACTTATCCCTTATGTTAATGTCAGCCTCCTTTTCTTCTATCAGATATTTTACCACACCTAGCCTACCATTCCTAGCAGCTAAATGCAAAGGCGTGATCCAAAACTTATCCCTTGTGTTAATGTAAGCTTCCTTTTCTTCTATCAGATATTTTACCACATCTAGCCTACCATTCCCAGCAGCTAAGTGCAAAGGTGTCTGTTCAAGGTCATTCCTTACATCAACATCAGCCCCTTTTTCTATCAGATATTTTACTACATCTAGCCTACCATTCTCAACAGCTAAGAGCAAAGGTGTTTGTTCAAGGTCACCTCTTACATCAACAGAAGCCACTTTCCCTATAAGGTA
Organism: Wolbachia endosymbiont (group B) of Melanostoma mellinum; assembly: GCF_947251465.1. Classification (NCBI taxonomy): domain Bacteria; kingdom Pseudomonadati; phylum Pseudomonadota; class Alphaproteobacteria; order Rickettsiales; family Anaplasmataceae; genus Wolbachia; species Wolbachia endosymbiont (group B) of Melanostoma mellinum. The sequence goes on along the minus strand of NZ_OX366366.1, from coordinate 1,598,690 downwards.
TCTCACCACATTTAGCTTACCATTTGCAGCAGCATAGTGCAAAGGCGTCCACCCAGTACTATCCTTTACATTAACATCAGCTAAAGCTAATTCTTTCACAAGTTTTTCTACTACGTCTAATTGACCACTTGCAGCAGCACAGTGCAAAGATACTTGTACATTACAATTTTCAGCTTCAATGTTGGTTTCACATACAGCATTGCTTTGGCAAATTTCTGAAACCTTATCGACTAAATTTCGTATTTCCTCTATATTAGACAAAGTAAACTGATCTAATCTTCGGATCAATATTGGTTCTAACCCTAAATCAAATTCCAACATAGAAATTCTATAAGACTCAGAATCACTCCAATTTTTTATATTGATTACATTGTTAGATACTTTGTCAGAGAATACTAAATCCCTACCACTACTGGAAACTTGAATCCTATCCGGAGTAATATTTTTTAGTATCATTACCCCTATGCGTTTTTCATCCTCTTCCAACGAAGTTAAAGTATCGTTCTGATTATGTGTAATATTTACAGACTGAGTAAAATCTACAACATATTCTTTGAAAGATTCTTCATAATCACTCTTAAGCTTATCTTGATAATCGATTACTTCACTCACTTTCTGGTACAAACCAGAATATGGAGAAAAATTACCATCATTCCATAAAAGAAAATTAACATTTTCCCACCCACCTCGATCGTTATAAAAATTTTCCACTTTTATTATAAAAGGAATTCCACCTTCTCTTACCAGTAAGAGATCATCTCTGTCTTTATACCTCTCAATCTCTTCAGGACGGGAATCTATCACTACACTATCACCCTGAAAACCTTTAGGTAATACAAACATGTTTTGAGTTGGTGTAGCATGGAAAAAAGGAACTAATTTACCATTTTCTTCAGAAGACCCAACACATGATATTGATTGTATATAAGGAATAAAGCTTTCCCCTTTACCATTAACAAACGCAATGTGTCTATACCCGTTGTCTTTGAGGTAGTTTTCTACTTGAATATCAGTACCATTATGATCTAAATATAAATCACACCCTTGCATGAGAAACTTTTCTGGAACTTCTGGCATAGATATCGCATCTAAGCTTCTATCATCTGAATTATTATCAATTTTAACTTTTTCACTATCCATATCACCACTAACAAAGTACAAATCACTTCCTTCTCCTCCCTTAGCAAATATAGTGCCTTGATCTAAGTTTATTACATCATCTCCAAAAGAACCAAAAACCATCTTTTGAAATTTACTATCATCCTGGCTCTGTGTTTTGTTTCTAATGACAGTGAAAACCTCATAACTCTTATTATTGCCTATAATCTTTTTGTAATGGGTTTTAACGTTATCAAGACTATCTAGAGAATGCTCGGAATGTAATTCAAATGAATTGATTTTTCTAATGCCGAATTCTCTAATCTTAGGAACGACATTGCTACCATTTATATCGACTAATGTAAAGTTAGGTTGAATGATACCTTGTTTCCTATAATTCTTAATGTCAAGGGTATATCGATTATTTTGTCCTAATACTATTCTCAAAGATAAAGTATTAGTATCCGAAGAATAGGTTATGTTATCACAATCATTAAGCAAGTCATTTTCCGGAAAAATTACGATCCCTGTTCCTTCTACATCAATTTCAGAATGTAAATTTTTACCTTTGTATCCTTTACTCTGTACATAGAAGATATAATTACCATCTTTACCTAGAACATCAGTATAAGGAGCTATTACTACCTTATTGCAGTTTGCAATTGTATCTCTTTGCTTGTCATTATTCCCTCCACAACTATCTATGATAGTATCGCAATCTATGAAATCCCCTGTACTAGTAGTACATGAAACTATATCCACCTTATTATGTCTTCCAATATAATGATATCTAATAGTATTGACATAATTGGTAATACATTGATTTATTCCTACTTCCAATTTTGCATAGTCCAGTGTCTGAAAAATTGTAGATATAATACTATCAACAGGATTCACTCTTACAACACTATCTTCTATCTGACTCAAATCAAACACATTAGTAGAATTAATGCCCATAATGATCTGGCCCACAAATCTAGAATTTGTAAGAACAAATCTATTTACTATGTTAGAAACACCAATTATTTTTTCTGATCCTTCAAAAATTAGAAAATTGTTATTCCATTTCTTGCTTCCAACTATATTCCCAAAGTTTACATTCCTTAAATCAAAAACAACTGTTTTGTTGCTTTGCATACTTTTGCTTTTATCAGCAATAATCAGTGCATTCTTACAATAGTGCTTAGCTGATGGAACAAAACTTGTGATACCTTTTTCATAATCTTGATTAGTAATCTTTGGTAAACAAATCATGTCAGCACCTTCGATATCATCAGGTATAACACGTGAAAGACTTCTTATATCAGCCCTTTCTGTATTCATCATAATCGTTGCATGATCCGGACGAAGAGTACCACCACTTACTTTTCCAAGACCAACACCATAAGCAACAACATTATCAGGGACGTTATTTAGCATTTTCCAAACTTCTTTAGCGAGACTATTAACAACTTCCTTTCTCTCTGCAAGGTGTTGCACATCCAATGGTATAGGTTGAAAAGCAAACGTGTGCCAAAAAATACGCCAATTTTCATCATGAGTTGTATCATACTTCTCTTCATACTCTATAATATTGCTAACACCACTATAAACTCCCTGACCCACCATGAGCGCAAATCCAATTGCAATACCGACTACCGGCATACCAGCAGCTGTAAGAGCAACACCAGCAACAAACGACACACTAGAAAAGGACATAGATACTATCTCATCCCTTATTTCCTTCTTTCCACATGGATTATCACTATCTTCCCTCTTCTTACAATCAACGAGATTACTTGCTGACCTACTTATATCAATAATATCAAAGATACCCCCTACCGCCCCTGCTACACCTTTTGCTATTTTACTTCCAATCTTTGCTCCCGTAAAAGCAACAGCAAACTGTGCTTGTCTCCCTAGAGTACCTGGTACCATTTTTCCTACAAATTGCCCCGCTGATTTTACAATTTTTGGGGCAATTTTAACTATTACATTCTCAATTGGTTGAGATGCAAAAGACCATGCCATTCCACTCACACTCAGTCCACAATCTATGGAGTCTCCATCAGCACAAGATACAACCGTTCCATGAATTCCTCTTATTAACTGTATTCTACCTGCAGCATTTATTAACCTACCTTTTAATTTTGAGTTTTTCGTTGAACCAACATCCTTCTGTAAAATGCCACCGTACAAATCTTTAACACGTTCATTCTGAATATAACGTTCATACCCTTGCTCTTGAACCACCCTGTTAACTAAATACCTATAATCACCTTCAATACTTTTATCCCCAATAAACTTTATAAGCTGAGCATTTTTTGCTTCATCTTGACTGCTTTTAACATAAGTTAGAAACTTTTCGCTATCAATTATGACCTTATCTACATTATTTTCATCTACCTTTCCTTTACTAAACTTTTCTACGTCTTCCTTTGAAAACAGGCACTCGGTAATACTTCTTGCCCTTCTCGCCGAGCCTCGACTTCCACAATGATTTAGGTTTCCCTTTGAAAAGCCAGAATTGGATTTAGTACCAGTTTCACCAACAACTTCTTTTATCTCAGATAATCTAAGTTGTGATTGTGCATCAGAAACAGCCTTGTTGAAACTGGAAAGAGTGACCTCTTTTGAAATATCTATTTTTTTACGGCTCCTTCTATTAACTGCAGAAATTGTCCTCTAAAAAGTTCACTTTGTTCACTATGTGCTAAATGATTACGTAACTTTCTTATTAGAAAAGGGTCATCTCCATTTTTTCTAGTTCTATCTAAAAGAGAATATATACTAATAAACTGCATTTGCACCGCATCAGGATGGTGCAATCTACCCAGCACATCAATTTTCTTTTTTACTTCCCTTGAGTAGAGATTTCCCACTTCACTCTCAATGGATTGCTGTAAAGAAATGGCTCTCTTTTCCGTATCAGTATTACCCTCACCTTTAGGTTTATACTGGTAAGCAAGATTTTTAAACACCCGATCTGGTATTACCTTACCTTCTGTTATGCTGTCACATATTACTTTAAGAGCAGTAGGGTTACTTTTAAGTAAATTAATACATTTATTTCTTCTCCACTCTACCGAGTACGAAAGTAGTTTTTCTTCGCTTTTAGGAGTAAGGTTGAGTCCCTTAACTAGTTCTTCATATCGATCAGGTGTAATAAAATCGTGGGGACTACCTTGATTTTGATTACTAGATTTTAAAAATTTAAGTAAAGCTCTTTTATTGCCACTATCCACATTGACACTATTCAACAAATTAACTAAAGAGACCTTTTTAATCCCTCTAAATTCAGAATAGAGGAGCTTTTCTCTAAAGCTTTGTAGATCGAAATATTGTTCCAGCTGACCTTTGAGAGGAACCCGCTGATCGTTATCAAATATGGTTATTTTATCAAGTACTTCGGTGATACTAAGGAAATTATTTAAAACGACATCCGCTTCTTTTTTTTTGTTAACTACCGAAGGAATACCATATTGAAGATAGTGAACTACTTCTTCTATCTTGGATACGTCACTTAAGTATTGACTTAGACCTAGATTCCATGAATTCAACTCATCATTCACCTTCTTGTTTACTTTCGATTTACTTTTCCCAGTGCATTTTTCAATAATTTCTAATTTTTTAGCATCTAGTTTTATTTTAGAAACCCCTTCGCTCTGTGAAGGAAAATCCCTAGATCTCATCTGCAGAGCACTTCCGTAAATTTCGTCAACCAGTCGTTTGCTCTTATCATCCATAGAGTTGTATTTACTATTTTCCCTTCCTTTTATCTGCTCAATACCTTTTATAAGCTCCGTTATACCTTCACCGGCGTAAGAGTTAAGCTCTTTAACATTCTTATCTCCAATCCCAGACGTTTTTTCTTTCACAAGATCCTGAATAAAATCCTTCTCCATCCCAATTATTTTATTATAGACAAACTCCTTAATAGGTACCAAACCTTCATCAAGTAGCTTTGTTATATCCCGGCCATCTAATTCTAGAGAGAATACCTGATAATGCACTATCTGGTCTCTAAAATCAGTTAAAAGCTTGATAGGCAGTTGTTCTAGTTCTAGAGATTTCCTTGTACCATCTGATAAATTGGGAGTATCTAAAGTGCTTTTAAGATACTCGCCAACCTTCTGCAATACTGTTTGCAGAACTAACCTCTTTTCTTCTATAGTTGTTCCTTTTTTTTCAAAATATTTTTTGCATGAATCAATAGTAGAATAAATTTCGTATAAAGATTCAGCATCCCCTCTAATATCTAAATACTTATTAACTTTACTCAGGATAGCCTCATCTAAAAGGACTTTGATTTTTTCATCTTTATTAAACTTTGAAATAGTTTCTTTCCATTTTTGAAGTAGCTCGACTTTTCTCGATTCTTTCTCGTTCAAAGTTTCTTGCAAAGTTTCTGGGGGCATTTCTTTTTCTAAAATTGTCTCTGATATTGCCTTGTAAGATGAGATAAGAAACTCCAATAAATTCTGCTTATTAAGGGTAATATCTCCCAAATTTTTATAATCAATGAGGGCTAATTCAATAAGTTTAAGATGTTTAGCATCTAACTGAACTAGCTGACTTTTAAGATTTTTGACCTCAGCTTTAATCTTATCGAAGAGAAAGTTCTCTTGGTCCTCTGGAAATTTAGAACGACCACCACTTTGAATTTGCTTCAAGCATTCCAAATGTAATTTTGTCAGTAGGGATAGAAGGATAAAACCTCTGCGATCGCCTTTTTCATTGTTAATAAGCTTACTCGTATCAGTACAATCTAGCATACACGAACCTCCTCAGAAACAAATTCACGAACATAAAATCACTTACCTACACTATTTACTGCAAAATCCCTATGTCTATAAGGTCCAAACAAATACCTTATTTGACGAGACGAATGTGAATTTCCCACCACAAGATCATCGGGTTCAAAACCTTCCTTATCTCTTATCCTATAATCTGCACCATGTTCCAAAAGAACCTTTACCGTATGATAGTTCTGAACCGAGCAAGCAAGATGTAATGCAGTACGACCACTACCAGAGTCGATAGAATTTATATACTCTACCAACCCTTCCTTTCCTTCTTTCTCCTTTACATGCTTCAGTAGTAACTCGGTATACTTACCACTGCCATTAAGTTAAGGAAAAGTGATGAACTGTATTATAAAATCAGGTAAGATTCACAAATTAAAAGAAGTAATGACATGAGTAAAAAAAAGAATAATCATGTTTATAAAAAATAAATTGATGAGTTTAAACTTTATAAACGCACACAGAGCATCCTCAAAAGACTTCTCACGAAAAAGAAAGCTGCCCTTCGTTAATGTATTTCTCCTGATTTTTAGAAAGAGTGTAAAGTCATTACAAGTGATGCTTAATGAGTTTGTTCTGCATACAAGAAAAGATTATACAATTACGGCAAGTGCATTTACTCAAGCAAGAAAGAAGCTAAAACATACTGCGTTTTCAGAGTTAAATGATGATATAGTTTCCCTATACTACCAAGATCAGGAATTTAAAACCCACCATGGCTTCAGAGTACTTGCATTTGATGCTTCAATACTGATTCTGCCAAAGAGCGACAAAATAATAGGTGAGTTTGGCTCAAGAGCAGTATGGAATGGAATCCAGAGATTTGAAGACTATACAAGTGCAACCTTTGAAGTTTGCTACGATGTGCTAAATAATATTGCAATAAAATCTGTGCTAAGTAGAGGTGACAGCTATGAGGTTGATTTAGCAATCGGTATGCTTGAATCCATAAAATCAGACGATTTGTTAATCTGTGATAGAGGATACGTATCTTATCGATTTCTTGCTGAGCTTACAGGAAGGAAAATCAATTATATAATTCGCTGTTCAAGTTCGTCTTTCAATGAAATAAACACTATGTTTAAGCCGGAAAGCCCATCTAGTACGGTGGTAGTGTCTACCGCACCTATTAAAGTAGCAAGACAGCTACGAAAGCTAGGATTACCTGATGAGATGAAATTCAGGTTAGTCAAAATAATACTTTCTTCTGGCGAAGTTGAAGTGTTAGTAACATCTCTGTTAGATGAGAAACGTTTTACAGTTGAAGAGTTTGAGAGATTATATTACTTGCGCTGGGGAGTAGAAACATTTTTTTCTAGGCTGAAGGGAAGATTAAATTTAGAGAATTTCACAGGAAAAAGTATTGAAACTATCAAGCAGGATTTTTGGTCAACTATCTTCATCAGTAATCTAGAAAGTATCATGATAGAAGATGATGAAGAGACATTGAGCTCACAGAATAGTAAACTAAAAAAAAGCATCAATAAATCTGTCTCATTTAATGCGATTAAAAACTTAGCCTTTGATATTTTTTCTACAGAGTCAGACATAGACTGCATTATGTATCGACTATCACAGTTATTTTTGATGAACACTTTAGTGGTGAGAAAAGGGAGAAGAGTTGATCGTCATAAGATATCTGATATTCGTTCACTCAACTACCAGAAAAGAGCTAGAAAACATGTGTTTTAAATTCAAGATATCTTTTCAGTATCATTGCATTAGTACATTCTTTGCAAAATAACCTGCAATTATTACTTTTTTAAATAACTTGCACTTTTCAGACTCCCTTTTCTTAAAAATTCACCCTAGTATTTACCATAATTATCAATCACTTCAAATTTTTTGTCCAATCTTAACTTCTCTTTCCCTTAACTTAATGGCAGTGGTATACTTACTTCCCTTTTTTTCTTGTACAGCAACAAGTAATGGAGAATGCCCATCAGCATCGAATTTCCTATAATCTGCACCTCTCTCCAGTAAAAAACGCGTACTTTCATATTTATCTTCTCCTAGAGCAATTATCAATGGTGTCTCACCATCATGATCATACCCATTAATATCAGGAATATAATTTAATAATAGTTCTACCATAAAAGGATTATCCGAAAGCACAGCAACACCCAGAAGGTTGGAGCCATTTAGCACCACATCAACCTTAGCACCGTGCTGAATAAGAGTTTTAACAACATCTATATGCCCAGACATTACCGCCCAGGAGAGAGGCGTAGCACCAGAGAGCTTTGGATCAGAACATTCAATTTTGGAATCAATATTTGCCCCTTTTGATAACAAGTACTCTACAATTGAATTTCTACCTCTGTAAGCAGCCCTATGCAGTGCAGTACGCCCAATGTCATTAGCGGAGTTTACATCCACGCCGCAGGACTCAATATAGAACCTAACATTTTCTATATCACCAGCTCCTGCAGAGTTCAAAAGATAATCAACGTTTTTATCAGATTCCATAATATAACACCCTATAGATTACTTACACTAACACCCAGACTAGAAAAGCCTATATACTGATGAACCACCTTGAATAAATTAATTCCCTACTCTTAGACGGTCACCTTTTTATAACGTAAAACTTACTCTAAAAACTATTTTTAGCATAGTCACTCCATTTTTAAGGCTTGTCAACTACTATTTTAGAAAAAATTTTTTAATTTTAAGCCATTTTTGATAAAAGCTTCCTAAATAGGCTTGTTACAGTTGATTGCTTTCAAATTATTTACTTATTATAAACTTATCTTAATTTTTATCCTCAAGTTAAATATTATTAATTTAGCAATATATTGTGTTGAAAACTCAGGCAATTTAGCCATTTCCAGCGCTCAAAACCAAGGAACGTGAGAAGTGTTTTTCTTGGGATGCGTTGATCTACCATGTGTACCATACGAACTTTTTTATATGGTGATTTCACCATATCGTAAAACTAGCTATATTAGCCTATTCTTACCACATTTATATATGAATCAAATTGCCTGACTTTGTTGCAAAGGTTTCAAACTTTTATTTTTACAATCCCATTTTTACGCAGTTTGTTCTCACGAATATACGATCTTTATCTTACGTTTTTAAGAAGTAAATAAACAAATTTTCTGTGACGCTAAAATAGATGTGTTTTTATTTACAATGAGGACAAAGAGGTCCATTTCTCATATGGTAAAAATGTTTTATAATTAACCGTTAGATTAAGAAAAAGAAGAACAAATAATCAAATGAGAGTACCACACTTAGCTCCTTCTCTTAAGCATGGAAAAGCAAAGTACAGTGTGGAATTTTTTCATACATTGCTCAAAGTTTTCATGTTTATAATTAGGTATCAACAAAAAATTTACTTAAAATTTAGAAAAATAGTTGTTGACAATGGTGACTTAGTACACTAGAAACTACATTAAAATATATAGTGGGGTAGTAAGTATGGAATCTGGTTTAGATTGTAATTACAATGCAATACTCAATAGGTTAACAAGTGCTGTCAAGGACAGTGACAAACAGACCGAAGCAAGAAAACGTTTAAGAATAGAAAGGTGGTTAAAAGTTAACATTCAGTTGATTGAAAATTTTAGCGGAGTAGAGCTAGAATTTTTCTCTGATATATTCTCTGATGATTCTTGTTGGAAAGGAGCGGGGTTAAAAAATGAAGTTGTTGGTGAAAGGCTAACTGAAGAAATAAATAAAAATGGAAAAGAGAATCCGTTAAACGTTTCTAAAAGATATTACTTAGCATGTAAATACTGCTTAGAAGGTAAGATACCTAGATTATTTGAGCAAGTATTTATAAAGTTTAAAAATAGTGCATTTGAAGAAGATATTTCTGATGACAAGCTAAAAGATGAACTTTTGGATCACCATAAAGAGAGTAGCCCTATAAAGGCTTTTTGGTCTTCCCTTATTGATAAACAGACTGGAAAACTAAATGAATATACAGCAGTTGAAGGTTTAAAAGAAGCCATACGAGTAAACTCACGTAAAAATTGGGAAGAGGGTATAGAGTTCTTCTATAATAAGTTACAAAATGATCCAAGTATTTACAGTAAAGGAGATTTATTAATCAACGCAGCTTTATCTGCAGTCAAGGGGTACAGAGATTCAGATATTATAGAGTTTTGTCTACCCAATATGAGTGATAAGCAGAAAAAGGAGTTATTGAAAAGAGACTTTAAAGAAAATACATATTATGCAGTGTTAAGTGAACTGATTGATGAATACTGCTTTGACTCTTTTAAGAATTTATTTGACCTACTTGAATCCAATGATCTTTCGTTCGAGCAGTATGGGGTTATTTTATCATCACTATCAAGAAGGATGCTTTTAAGTTCAGACTTAGCTGAACAAACTAAGGAAACTATCATGTACGTTTGGAAACATGAGAATTTTGAGGAATGCAGAAAATCTGTATTTAAAGACTACTCTTTTATTGTAATGGTAACGAATTTAATAGTAGAATTAAGAAAGGAAAGTTCAGATAATGAAAATAGAAAGAAGGAAATATTAGGAATATTGGAGTGTGTTAAGCATACACAAATTGAAGAGATTCAAAATTCTTTAATACATAGAATGAGTGCGGTGCATGGAATTGGTGAAGAGCGATTCACTGAGGATAAGAAACTGATAGAGCAGCTTTTTTCTGATTTAGATAAGTCCTTTAAGTGCAAAAAAGGGGATCTAGCTGCTCAAGGTGATGATGGGGCTGGTGAGCCAGCCGGTTTGCCACAATCAAGGTTTAGCCTAACTGATGCCCCATGTCATGTAGAATCTTCAAGCCATAGCAAAGGATTATATGCTAAATACTACAGGGCCACTTGAATTGGTACAACTTCTATTGATGGAAAATACATCAGGGGACGAGTTTTTAGATTTTCAAAAAAGGTTTCAGTCATTCATTGATCAGTCTCCTTCTTTCTTGCACTCGGTTGGGAAAGAAGGATTTTTTCCTAGTTTCTTTTTTGGTGCTTTTGCTACTTTATTGGATTCAGATCTTGCTGATTTTGGAGATGTTAAGGTTAAGGAAATTTACTTTCGTTTTGATCGTTATGGTGCTTTGAAGTTAGCTGTACTAACTGAAGATTCTAAGACAAAAAGTGAAAAAATAATCTATATTGCAGTATCTGATAAAGAGAATCATAAACCAAAATTTGATTCAGAAGAATTGAGAAACATATATCTCCATGTCTTTCCTAATCGAGGTCAAGATCCAAGATATGAAAATCGCAAAGAAACTGTTTATAGTGTAACAATTGGAAAGGAAAGAAAGGTTGCTTGTGATGTGATGGAAAAGCCTAAAATAGCTCCTTCTGACTCAGAACAGGCGAAAAAATTTACTTTAATAAAAAACAACCAAGAGAACTTGAAAGATTCAATTGGAGGGTTAGCGAATACAAACTCTGGGCAAGTAATAAATACAATTGAAAAAGTGTTAAAATATATTACTGGTGTCCGTGATCAATATAAGGATAAAATTAAAAAACAATTTGAAGGTAAAGAATCAAGTTATCATGGCTTTTTAGCAGGATTTTTGATGAATTTTAAGTATCGCTTTCATCTAAAACTTTATCTAGAGCTGTTTGCGGGAAAAGGTTATGCAGATATTATTTTACTTGTACGTGGCGCTGATAAATCACTAAATGCTGTGCCTATTATTATTGAGCTTAAAGCTGGTACGGATAAAAAAAACACACCACAAGAAGCAATGAAACAGGTTCAAGATTATGTTAAAGGTTTCTTTTCTAATTTTACTAGAATGATTACTGCAGCTAAAGAAGTGGTTTGTATAGGGTTGAACTTTGAAATGAACTATGTTCCTAAATATTCACTTTATGCGCAAAGTTTCTTAAACAGGGAAGGTAATTCTGTAATAGAAAAGTCATTTAGTATTTCTCAAGATATGATATCAGCTGCTAAAGCAGTGGACAAGTTAGAGTTAAAAAATTTATTAAAAACTCGGAAAAAGGAAGTAAATAAAAGCACTATAGAAGAGCGATTAGGTGAAAAAGAAATTGATAAAATAATAGAAAACCAATTAATAGATTTATTTGGAAAAGAAGATAAAGTTAATAAACAGTGTTTAGAGGAACTTTTGAAAAAGTTACCTAATATTTGTGCAACTGAAATCATAAAGAAACAGTTAGAATACCTATATCATGGAATCGTTTGGAGTAATGGAGGTAGTGATAATATACACTATGTAAGTCAGTTTATTATAGGTCAGTTAATACTTATTCCTGATAAGATTGAAGATGAGAAATTAAAAAAGTATCTTTTTACTTATAATAGGGGTGGTAAAATGGTTGAAGGAACACAAACACGTCCAAAACTAGCAGAAGAAAGTATTGCAGACTGTGTTACAACCATAGTGTTAACTATGGGTAAAAAGATGTTTATACTCAATATAAACGAAAAAGATAGACCTGCGTTAAAAGTACCACCTGATACAAGGATTCCGATTGAAGAAAAATTTCGAAACATTGATAACATAGAGATACAGGAAATAATCTGTAACTTACGTGGTACACCTAGTAATAGGAATTCGTTTGATCGATACTGTGAGGGAATTGCAGTAACCACGTACAACTCATTGGGTGAATACAAAGAAGATAGAGAAATTCTTCAGGGTAATTTTACTTCGATTATTGAAAACAAGGAGTTTAAGACAGCCATGAAGAATGCTATAAAATCCGGTGATGATAGTAATTACAAAAAAGTATTTAAAGAAATTTCTAATATACTGTATCCTTTCAAATCATTAATAAACAATGAAGCTACATTTCAAGCTGTGTTACATGGTTTGTTTAGTAGCTACAGCGATGATAATATAAAAGTTATTACTGAGTTCCAAATAGGTGGTGGAGAGAAGTTGGATATGATATTGGTTCAAGCTTCTAGCACAAAGGAGTATCCCCCTATTGGAATAGAGTTGAAATTTGCTAAGAAAAAAGAATTAGGTAAAAAAGAAAAAGAGGCTGAGGGCCAGTTGATAAGATATAAAGAGGGTGGAGCATATAAGATAATTACCGATGCTGATAGAGTAAATGTAATGTACGCTATCTTTGATGAAAATGCAGAAGATAAAGACTCTCTTATAAAAACTGGTGGTTTTCAAACTCTACCTAAAGAGCATAGTTCTGAAACAATGCTTTCTACTCGTCAACATCAGAGTAGTAATCTCCAACAGCTTAACGCTCAACAAGCAGGTCCATCTCGAGTAGTTAATCAGTGATTAAGTTTTGAGCAAAGAACTTATAAGTTGGTGGAGGTTTTGTGGGTGCTGTGTTTACTAATGTTTAAGCAGAATAACTTGATTTACAAAAGTTAAGGTGGAAAAAATTAACAACGTTCGCAATGTGGTCGATTAAGAATACTATAAAAGGTTGGGATAGTGCTAACTTATAAAATAATAGAAAACCTATCTAAAAATGCTCAAGAAAAATAAGTGGCATAATTGAAGGAAAATGTAAGTTATATTTCTTGTATATTAGGGTGCTGATTAAAGTTTATGTGAATATCTGAGTTTAGTGCAGAAGTTAAAACATTGCAGAATGATAAAAAGATTATGTTTAATCAGTTTTACTTATGTTGTATATTGTATATGATACGATATCCGTCTAGGTTAGGAGGTGTGGTATGGTTGTTACTGAATCTATTATTGTGCAAAATAAAAAAGCATATGAGCAAAAATTAGAAGAGGATTTAAGCATTGGCAAAATATTAGATGAAGAATATCAATTGATAAAAAATCGTCTTTTTTCACCTCTTGCTTCTTCTATCTTGATGGATAGTAAACTCTCATTTCAAGGTATAGTATGTACATGGATTGCCTGCACATCTAATTTAACAGACAGTCAAAAGAAGTTAAATAGAGAATTACTAAACATCGTTAAAGGTTTAGATCCATGTCATTATGATCAAAAAGAAGATAGACATTGTGAATACTATATTGAAAAACTTAAAAATTTCCTACAAAGCAATAAGAATAATCAAGACCTCAAAACTGTTCTTAACCTTAAAAGAGGAGAATCTGGATTAACAGTATTGCATCTAGTATCTTCTGTAGGTAAGGTGACTCAAGGATATAATGAAACTGTAGATTTACTTCTAGAGGCAGGTGCTAATCCTAACATACAGAGTGATAAAGGAAGGACTCCCCTGCATTATACTGATGTTCTTGCTAATGCAGCTTCTCTTTTAAAAGGAAAGGCCAACCCTAATATACAAGATCACAAAGGAGAAACACCCTTACATCATGCCGCTAGTATTGGTCATGCTGACTATGTTAATTTACTCCTAGAGAAAGAAGCTAATCCTACCATACAGAATAGAAAAGGGGAAACGCCACTACAAGTTGCAATTGATAATCGTTACTATTATATTGAAGAATGCTTTTGCACTAATGACCAAAAGAGTTTGAGTACAGAATTATACCGTATGCTTGATGAATGTCTTGGTGCATATGAGGATCATTCATGTTATGCTTCTGACTTCATTAAAAATCTAAAAGAGTTTCTAGGTAAACACAAGAATAGCGAAGACCTAAAGGTGATTTTTAGTATTCGAGACATAGATGGTAATTCAAAAATACTTAATTATGCTCGGTACATTGATAAGGAAGTAGTAGATTTATTTCTATCGGTAGGGGCAGGTATTTTTTGCAAGAAAGAAGCTTCTCTCTTAGATTGTCGTGGATCTTTTTATAATGTGGGAGAAAAGTATTGTGTAAAATCTACTTTATGGAATACACCAAATCAGGTAAAGCTGAATAAATTTTTAAACAAGATATCTGAAGTTCAAAATATGTATAGACTAGAAGAAATCGTAAATGAAGCTATAAGCTCCGGAGTAAGGATTGGTTTTTCTAAGCAGTCTTCTCAAGGTAAAAAAGCATACAATTTTGTAGATCATGTAATAGAAAAAATCAGTAAGCTAGAGAAAAATCCTAAAGTTGCCAGCAACATAATATGTAAGTTGGTATCAAGAGGAGCAGTGTTTAACAGTAAAATTGGTATTGGTGTAATTGATGCACTGGAATCAGAATTTAATGATCATAAAGCTAATATGGTAAAAGCTCATGAAAATTATATTAGTAATGCTCATAAGTTTATTGAATTGGCGAAAAGTACCACCAATGGTGAGTTGTATGATGTAAGAATAGATAACTCTACTCTCTACTTAGAATATTCTGGAGACAGCATAATAGATGTTGCAAAGATTACAGATAGAGCAGGAAATTTAGGATCAACTCAGGGAAGCATAAAATATGAAAGAGATATAATAAGGATTGGTAAAAGTGAAGTAGAAATTCAAACCGAAGGTGGAATAAGGTATTACACAGATCTTACAGAAGGCAGCGATATAGTATTAACTTTCTATACTAGTTTGGGAAATATAGACGTTAGACTGTATCCTGACGTACAAGATAAAAGCAAAATTATAGTAGAAGTGAGTAATAGAGAGGAAATATTAGAAAAATTCAAAGGTAGAAAAGAAGAATTAGGTAATGATTGTGCACTTGGTGAAGATTGGGTTTATGATGCTATTGAAAATGGGTACTTTGAAAGATCTGGTGGATTAATGCTTCCCGAAGTAATAAGAGAATCTAGCAAGAAATGGGCAGAACGTGAAGAGTTAAGAAGAACTTCTGATCCTAAGAGAGAAGTTTCTAGGTAGATTAATTTGCCATAAAGGTTAAAGATTATTATTTAAATATAAACTACTATGATTTATAGATTAAGGAAATTGTACCAATGTCTTCTAAGAATACTCTTTTATATTGTTTTTAAGCTGGCTACAAAATGAGGATATGGAACATACAATTGGCTCTGAGCTGCCTTTTACACTCCAGATCTACTATTAAAATATGCAGCTAAATTGGATACATTTTCTATCACTGTTGCATCCAGAATATTAAAATATTCATCATTTGTATTGATATTTTTACATAATTGATTTTGTAACATTGATTTGCTCTTCTACATCAATCTCAACATCTTTTGGTATGGCCCTTTGTGGCAGCTCCTTTTGCAATAGTGGTACCTTTTGATTTTCTGGCACATCTATCTCCTGTGGCTTTTATAAATTAAGACCATAGAATTTCTCCCTTTGCTTACTCCACAGCATCGGTATTTCTCTTAAATCCACTAACCTCAAACCCCTTGGCTGCCTCCCATTTACTATATCTTCTTTAATTTTTGGTGCTAAATAGTTCAACCTCAAAATTTGCTGTATACGTCTTGTACCTATATTAACTTTGGCACTCAGTTCTTTTATACTCGCATATTTCCCTTCCTCTAGTTGACGTTTCCACAGATGTGCTCTTACCACTGCTTTCAGTAGCACATTGTTTGTTTTACCTTCTGGTTCTACTACTGTGCATTTCTTTCCTTTTTTCTTCATTGGTATAAATTCCACCTTATCCTCTAAACACACTTCTATTCCATCCTCTTTTACCATTACTTTCTTTATTAACTTTTTCACTACTTCTTTCTGCTTTCCAAAACTCCATTCTTCCCCTTTTTCTCCCCGTTCTTCATATAATTGCTCTGCTTTTTTCATTACTTCTTTTTCTATTTCTCCAGCAACTATAGTTCGATTTACCGATTCACAATTTTTCCCTCCTAGATGATTGTTACATACATAATATCGATACCTTTTATTCTCTTTTTTCGAGTACGTCAGCGTCATGTTTACTTCACAGCTCTTGCACTTTATTATTCCCTTTAGCAATGCTTCCTCATATTTTACTTTTCTATATGGCTGATCCTTTATCAATTCTTGTGCTTTTTGCCATTTTTCTTCTTCTATTATCGCCTCATGCTTTCCTTCATATTGTTTATCATAATGTCTTATCTTTCCCACATATATTGGGTTTGTTACTATCCTTCTCACTGTTGCTTTTTTAAAAATATCTGATTTTGCTTTTGTTCGATATCCTTCTCTGTTCAACTCTCTTGCCAATTCTGCCATTGATCTCAGCTCCAAATATCTTTCAAATATATACTTCACTGTTTTTGCTTCTTTTTCATTTATTATTAATTCCTTATCTTTTACATTATACCCAAGCGGTAAAGTTCCTCCCATCCACAATCCTTGTTCTTTTGATGTTGCTATTTTATTTTTTACTCTCTCTACTATCATCTCTCTTTCTAGTTGTGCTGCTCCTGATAATACTGTCTGTACGAATTTTCCCATTGGCGTATTATTGTCAAATATCTGCGTTACTGCTATAAAATTTACTCGGTGCCTTCTAAAAAATGACGTTACTTCGATGCTGTCTTTTGTTTCTCTTGATAGTCTGTCTAGTGTGTACACTACTACACAATCTACCTCTCCTTTTTTTACATCTTCAAACAATTCCTTTATTGCTGGTCTTTCTAAATTCTTTCCTGAGAAACCTCCATCATCGTACCTTTTGGCCAATGCTACCCAGCCTTCTCGGCTTTTTATATATTTTTCACATGCTACACGTTGCGCATCAAGACTATTAAACTTTTGTTCCAGACCATCTTCATTTGACTTCCTAGTATATATCGCACATCTTACCTCTTTCAGCATTCTTTCTCCTTATCTCTCATTCCAAATAGAAGCGGCCCATTGTAGCTCATTCCCATTATTTTCCCCGCCACTGCTGACAATGATGTATAAAATTCTTCTCTGTAGATTAAACCCTTATCTGTTACCATTACCGCATGCGTCTCTTCACCTCTCTCTAGTATTAATTCTGTCCCTTCTACTGGTAATTTATCGCTACTTATTCTTTTTCCCTTCTCTAGTCGATCTGCCAGATATTCTAGTCTTTTTAACCCTTTTCTTGACATTTCTCCATACGCTTTTTCCTGCATTCTATAAGCTAATCTTGGTATCAGATATTTCTTTGAGTATCTAGGCGCCTCTTCCCCAAATACCTTCTTCCACGTTTTTCTCAGCTCACCCAAAGGTTTTCTCTCTAAATTCATTACTTTCTTTTCTATTTCTTTCTCCATATTTTTAGCCCTTCATAAATAGCTTTTCAATTCTGTCTGTTTCTTTCTTTAATACCTCGGCTATTTCTTTGTTATTTTTCGCATAATCCATTGCTGTCATTCCGAACTTATCTGCTTGCTCTATTTCTGCTCCTGCTTCCACTAACTCTTTTACTATTTCCACTTTCCCCACCATACATGCAAGGTGCAATGGAGTGCATTTATTGCCATACTCTTCAGCATTTACATTCCCTCCTGATTTTATCAATTCTCTCACGGTTTCTAGACGTTTCTCTGTTACCGCTAGGTGCAGTGCTGTATATCCTCCTACATCTGCTGCATTCACATTCGCTCCTTTTTCAACTAATAATCTCACTGTTTTTGCGTCTATTGCATAATGCAGAGCTATTCTTCCTTTTTCGTCTCTTTCATAAATATTTTTAAACGAGTTCTCTAATAGTGACTCCTCTTTTTTACCCAGCTTTACCATAACTTACCCCACTTTTTCTTTAAATTTAAATCCCTCTTTTAAGCCTTCCCTCTCACTACATTTTCTACCTCATCTATCATTTCATTCACTTGGCTCATTATTTTGCTTGCTAAATTTTGACATCTTTCCTTTATTAGCGATTTGTCTCTCTTCCTTATTTCTCCTATCTCTATTATTTTTAGCTCCGGCATGTAGCTTCCATTCAACATGTCTGCTATTTCTCCCACTAGCCCCTCTATTCCATAGCACGTCAGTTCCCTACTTTTTGTTACTCCTCCTTTTTCTCTTAAAAATTTACTTGCCTTTTCACTCTCTTTGCTATCACATAGACGATACTTTTCACTTTCCCATATGTAATACATTGGTGTTGCACCATATTTATTCAGTTGATTAACCTCAGCTCCTGCTTTTACTAGCTCTTTTATTATTTCAACTCCTGCTCCTCCTATTTTGCACGCAGAGTGCAGTGGCGTACATCCAGTGACATATTGAGTAGCATTTACTTCTGCTCCTTCTCTTAGCAGCACTTTTACATTTTCTAAGCTTTTCGCAAATACTGCACAGTGTAGTGGTGTATAACCATTTTTATCTCTTGCATTAACATCTGCTCCTTTTTTTATTAATAATCTCACTGTTTTGTAATCAGAGATTTCTACTGCTTGATGCAAGATCGTCTCTCCTTCTTCATTTCTTTTATTAATGTTTTTACTTGATACTTCTTTAAAAAACTTACTCTTGCTAAAACTCATTTCATACCTCACAAAATTAGCTTTTCTAGCGCCAGACAAATTTCTTATATTTACCTGCTGCTATTCAAGTCATGTCCTTTTTAGCATGAGAAAGCAAGTCTTTTTCTTTTTATTTCATACACTTTAAACTATTATTAATATAATATATAAGGATCTAAATATAAGTATTTAACTTATTACACATATTGCTTGACTATTTTTCCAACTTCTGTGCAAATGTCGATGTTCGTGCCACTTCAGTACTCCTGAGTAAAATACTAAAATGTGCTTTTCTAATTCGTGTATTGAGTCTTTTTGCTCTGAATCCAAATCATTTTTATAGTAAACGTTGTGTTCTGCTAAAACATATTTTCTGACCTTCTGATCTGTATAATTTTCTACTTTATAGTTGTGAGTAACGCTAAATCTTTCTAAAATTGGCTTGTGTTTTAAATTCCAATATTGCCCTGAAAGTTTATCGCTTCCCAATACAAATTTATTTCCTCTTTCTTCTACGCTACTAACTGGAAAGCACGTATTTATGTCTCCTAAATCCCAACTGTTGTAAGTTAAAAATATGATATAAAGGAGATAAGAGGGAAGATAACCCTACTCACTATAGGAATAGAGTTATCACGGGCGTGTGCGACCGACCAACTGTTGGTATTATAACCGTTCGGATCAAGGTACACTAGCCCATCTCTCGATACGTTTGAATAGTTGCATGGGACATATGTATGCACCCGTTTACAATCTTAAATTAATTAAAACTAATCGAGGTTATTATGATTACATCTTATCAAAATTTTATTGGCATTGATATTGGAAAATTTAAAAATGTTGTTGCAGTTCACAAACAGAAGAACGCTGTCGAATTCGACAATGATACTGCTGGCTGGCAACAATTGTTTCAAGATTTTTCAAATATCTTACCTAATTCTTTAGTAACTCTGGAAAACACTGGAAAATATGAGCTTGGCTTAGCACATTTTCTTGTTGATAAAGATATTGCTGTACATCGAGCTAATACTCGCAAAGTAAAAAGCTTTGTTCTATCTCATGGAACTTTAGCAAAGTCTGATCAATCAGATGCAAGAGCCCTTGCTCAGTATGGGTTTGAACGCTATAGTACTCTATCTCTATTTGCACCTATGTCAAAAGAACAAACAACCTTAGTTGCACTTTGTCAACGTCGTGATGACATTACAAAAATGAGAGCTCAAGAGAAATCTAGGCTTGCAGCACCTGAAAACGACCATATAAAAGAAAGCTGTCAGAAAACTATTGAATTCTTTAATAGCCAGATAGATGAGCTCAACAATACCATACAAAAAATTATTGATGAGAATCCAGAGTTACAAAAGCGCCAAAAAATCCTTAAAACAGTTCCAGGAATAGGTGCAAAATTATCTCAAGATTTTCTGTGTCTAATGCCAGAACTTGGTTATGTAAGTAGGGGAGAAATTGCAAGTCTTGCTGGAGTTGCACCTCATCCGAAAGAAAGTGGTAAAACTATTGGTTATCGCAGAATAAGTGGTGGCAGAAGCAACGTTCGTGAAAAGCTTTTTACAGCTGCGATGTCTGCTTCAAGGTCTAAGTCTGCGCTTGGTGCCTTCTATTCAAGGCTTGTTGGTAAAGGTAAAAAGAAGATGGTGGCTATGACAGCTCTAATGCGTAAAATCATAGTAATTGCCAATGCGAGGCTTAAAGAAGCAGTCAATGTGAATTAAAAAAATCTGCATAGAAAATAGGTTAACGAATATGTGGATAAATACGTCTACACACATTTAAAGTATTTATACACATATTCGTTAACCATAAGATCTAAGCAGTAACTGTTGTTTGATACAAAATTTTTCTATGATTAAGTTAGGGTTTTTATTGTCAAAAATGCACTTTTTACTCGAATAAAAAACAAAATTACAAACAAAAGTTGTAATGAAACTAAATTCAAAAAATTTTAAAAAACATAGTTGATCTGATAAGACTATCTGCGCTTTTGCAAATTTAATCGATGGTAATAAACTCTGTGGTAATGGATATAGTGCTTTTAAGTTGTACCACAAATGATCTCTTTCATAGATGCCTTTATAATCCCTTGTGTGAGGCTCGGTTTCTCCAAGGATTGCTACATCTAGGCGATATATATCATTGCTTAAAGCTCGTTCATAATGATCGCGTAGATAATTTTCTATAATCCTAATAACTGGACCACTAGACCTGAAAAAATTTACTCTTCCAAATGATAACACTGGTCCATCTTTTTCTATTTTTACCCCTGAATAATCAGAAAGAAGATCTCCAAATAAACTCTCATCCAATATAAATCTCTGCACATTATAATAATCGTTAAAAATCCTCATCAATCTGGATCTTACAGGCA
Organism: Wolbachia endosymbiont (group B) of Melanostoma mellinum; assembly: GCF_947251465.1. Classification (NCBI taxonomy): domain Bacteria; kingdom Pseudomonadati; phylum Pseudomonadota; class Alphaproteobacteria; order Rickettsiales; family Anaplasmataceae; genus Wolbachia; species Wolbachia endosymbiont (group B) of Melanostoma mellinum. The sequence continues at coordinate 1,577,247 of NZ_OX366366.1, read as the reverse complement.
GTGATAGTTTTGCCAGCTCTACTACTGCATCTACGAAGAAGTCATTTGGTACCTCTTTTATCCCTACTTGCAACTCAAAAAAGTGTTTACCGGGTGGTTCTTCGATGATTGTAATGTCTTCTATATTTGCCCACTTGAGTGCTATTTTAAGTGATTTAGGTGTTCCTCGCAGTCTTTGAAATTTTACTCCTTCTACTATGGCTTTTCTTTTATCTTTTACCCAGCGTAATATCTCTTCTAAACCATATTCTTCTATTATCCACGACAATGTTTCTTCTTCCAATCTAAATTTAAATCCTCTAATACAGCTTGGATCAACCTTATAATCTGTTGCATCTACTAGCGCTTTTTCCTGTTTTGTTGCATTTGGTGGTAATAGCATTACTCAATCTTTAATTTTCGCAAATTTGCACACTCGTTCCCTAGTATCACAATATCCTCTTTTGGCTCGATTAATTCTACGTTTTCCACTCCTTCCACAAACAAATTCGCTATTATCCATGATCTTGTAACGTTCCATCCCAGCCTTCTATTTGCTTCAAACTTCTTAATGAACTGTTTCTTGATTTCCTCCTTCGATATTACAGGACTTATGCTCATTCTGCTGTGAATATCTATTTCCGTAATATTGCAACCAATTACTGTTACTGTATCTGTTAAAACCCTTATATCATCTCTAGTAACCTGCTTTTTTACAATTTCTAGTAGCTCTTCTAATGCTATGCCAGTTGTGGATAATTGTGTTGATAAGATTGAAATTTGTACTTTTCCTGGCACTTTTGATTCAACCAGCGCATCCTTTACTCTACTATCTGCTGAGAGTGCTTGAAACCGATAATGCTCTTTACTCCCTCCTGTGCTTGAGCCAACTATTCTTGCCTTGATTCTTTTTCTGAAGCGTTCATCTTCTTCTCCATCTTGCCTCTCTGCTCCATAAAACTCAGCCAAATTATCAAGATCTTCTCCTGTCGCAAATTTAAGTAAGTTACTCTTTACTGCTTCATTTATTCTTTCTCTGAGTAACAACTCTCTCCATGCTGCCACCTCCAGAATCTTTATCGCTGGATCACTTTCAACTAATGCTGTAAAACTTGTGTCTCGATTTACTAACTCTTCTTTCATTCTCGAAAATATTTCCTCATAGCTTAGTTTTTCAATAATATTAGATGTTTGCATTTCTAAACAACTACTCCACTAATATTTATGAACTTGCCTTCTGAAAGATACATACCTTCAAGTACAAGAGTCATTTTTCCTTCTTTAGCTTCAGCAATCTTTACTTTTTCTAACTTAAATCTCTTCTCAAATTTTCCCAGTGCTTCTGCTGTTGCTGCATATATCTCAAGTGTTAAATCTCTATTTATTGGCTTATCCACTAACTCAAATAATCTCGATCCATAATCCCTTCTCATGATCCTACTGTTAACAGGAGTGGTCAGTATATCAATTATTGATTGCTTTAAGTGTTCTAAACCCTCTAGTTCTTTACCTGTTTCTTTGCTCATTCCCTTCATACTGGCTCTGTAAAAACATCAGAACTCCCTCTAATTACTTTAAACCCACATGAAACTATATCTTCTACTCTTCCTATACCAAGACCATTTGCAAATACTATTTTTGATCCTTGAATCATTACTTTTCCTTCACTAAAACTGTCTCCTTGTCTACATATTGACTTACCGTTTACAAAAACATTATTACTGCCGCTAATGCAGAAATGTGGTATAGCTTCTCCACAGTAGTCTCCTAACCTCACTATTCCTTTGTTCAATTTAAGTCGATCCTTTCTGCTTTCAGTTTTATTCCACTTTTTGTCATTTCTATACTTGATCCCCCAGCTTTCAGTGTTATTTTATCTACTACTTCAATCTCTAAATGATGTTTTTCCTTATCATATAACAATCTTGTTCCATCTTGAAACTTCACACTATCTATTTCTTTTTTATTCTCTGGTGCAGGGTATTTTTCCTGATATATTCCTCCTAATACCACTCCTAATGACAGTTCACCAAGAGGAGAAAATATCATAACCTGTTCATCAATATCTGGCGGAGACCAATCTCTATCTTTTCCTGCTTTACTTGTTATCCACGGTAAATAATCTGTTAAAAATTCTCCTATTTTCACTCTTACTTTTCCTTTTTCATAATCTATTTCTTTTACAATTCCTATACGAATAACGTTTGCTAGCTTCCTATTCAGCTCTGAAATCGCAAAACTATGATCCAACATTTATATTTCCTACGTTTATTGTATGTGGTTTAATTTTCCCCTCTTCCCATACTGATTTACCTAAATGAAGCTGATGATTCCAATCAACCATCCACACCAAATATGCATCTAATTCGGGTCTAAATCCATCAGGCTCTGCAGAAAGAAATTCAGCCGGAGATACATTCTTTTCCCAGGTATTCTTGTTCACTACTCTTGCTACTTCTGCTGCTAATGACCTTACAACTAACGAGGAATCCTCGACTGTTCCATCAACTACAATTCTCGCTTCAAATCTTGCTTTTAGGGCTAATTCCTCTGTTCCAGGATCTTTTCCCGATTCTAAACTCACAAGCTCTACAAATAACGCTGGCGCTACTAATTCTTTTCTTATCGATGGATAAATTTCACAAGTTTGAATTGCTGGTATTTCTCTCTTCAGCGTGGTACAAATTTTATCATGTAAATCTTTCAAATTCATCCTTTATAGCTCAATTCACGTTCAAAAAACTTTGTAAAGACTTCTTCAACTTCATAATTAACAAGATTCCCTATTATCCTTGAAGCCTCTGGTTCCAGTGGTAGTTTTACTTCCTTTATTGGCAATGCTGCTCTTCCTTCACGTTTAAACATACCGCTATTTCCTTTTGGCATAACTGCTGCAAATCCTCCTATAAACTCATGCTTTCCTACTTTCGATCCTCTTCTTGTTTTTTGTATCTTGCCAATTGTCGATGCTCTAATGTCATAGAGATTTGCTCTAATTAACACTTCTAATCTGCTAGTTTTCGCCTTAAAAATTCTTAATCTCTTTCTTATCAAACTTTTCTTTTCCTCACTGATTTCCCTAGCTGCTTGCGCTTTTAACCATAGTGCCGTTTTGTTTAGTGCTCTTACCGCTGCCAATTCTATTTTGGCTTTGTTAGCATCAATGTTGTGAATAATCCTCTCAATATTTTCATTAACCTCAATGTTAAACATCCTTCTCTCCAAGTACTGTACATTTTATATTCCATACTATTCCTGAATTATCTCGCAGCGGTGGAGAATATACTTTATATTTACGACCATCAATAACAAAAATATCTCCCACCATTGGCTTCAGTACATCAAAAACGTTTACCTCAAGAAAAAGCATCTCTCCCACAAATTGTCCTTCACCAATCTCGTATAGTTTATCTGGCTGTTGTTTTAGTACTTGTACCACATATGACTTATCATTTGATTCATACAAAGCCACTTTTCCTAAATGGGCAAAACAATCTTTTAGTAGTCTCTTAATATTTTTTTGCATTTCTCCATTTTATGTATTAAGGTTTATAAGTATGCTAAGAAGGAACATACTGGTAGAATACCTCACTACATTCATTCTACCGGTATTGTTATGTTGCAGCAACTTTGACTAACACTCCAGGTCTATGGCACATTGGCAAAGGATTTGACTGTGTATGTAAATCGGTCCCTCTATCAAACCTCCTTGGCTCTTGTTTTGCATATAGTGGCTGTCCAAGAGTATTTACTGTTTCATTAAAATCTGCTGGTGCAAAATATGTTGTAAATGTGCTTGCTGTTCCTAGTGGAAAACAGTGCCCTGTATCTTTCTCAATAAATCTTCTTACCGTCCCTTCAGGGTCAGTTGCTTGTCCTCTATATTCCTCAAACGTTATGCCACAGAACGTAAATCCTGATCTCATATCATTTCGAAGTGCTGCTCCTTCTTGCCATCTCTCATATGCTTCTTTTACTTTAGCATGAGAAGTTAGTGTATCAAAAAACTCAGGGCTTACCAAGGCATGAACTCCTGTCATATATTCACCACTTAGATTATCTTCTATATGCCGGAGTACTTCCATACACTTACGCTTTACATCTGTTGTTGCTGTTCCTAGTGCAAAATTTACTACTTTTGGCGTGATTTCAAATTCGTTGTACAGATTTAATAATTCTGACCCATCAGCATCTAAAATTATTCCTTTCAGCGCTCCCATACGCAAATGCTCCAACGTTATTGCATGTTTATTTCTCATTAGCTGCAAATGGTCAGTTATTACATCTGCCAGCGCTTTCAGTTCACTTTCTGATCCAAATGCCCTTATTCCCTGTACTTCCTCTGGTAACACTACATCATCATGTGGAATATGTGGAATCGTAAACGTTCTTACCTTTCTTTTTCCTCTTTTTCCTACTGTTGCTGGTGCTCCTGGAACTTGCGTTGGTAGTAAACTTAATACTCCGTTGTGTTCTTCTATGGTAATATGTCTAAATCTTACTGACCTACTTGGAAATAAATTTAAATTTTCAACTCGTCCATAATTTACCGGCAATATATTCATCGCATTTGTTAGTGCCGTCATGCTAAATGCTGTATTTGTAAATGGATTTTGCATTCTTTTTCCCCCTTATTAATTTAAGTTACACTCCCTTGCGGACAATGATCCCTCGTCCTTCAAGTTGCTTTATTGCTGCAGCTTTTTGCTCTTCAGTGATACCTGTTGGCCACACAATTGCATGATCTGCTAGCATTGCACCACGAGCAATAATTACTCCTTTACTATTTTCCTTTGCGTTTACATCGCTTGCTATTACACCTATCGCTGTTTGTGTACCATCTGTGGCAGTTGGATTTATTATCTTAACCATGCTATCTTTATCGAGAGCCACTACTGTACCAAGCTTTAGGTTCTGCCCTTTTGCTACTGTTATTTGGTCTCTTGAATATAGACTTGATGCCTCATACTTTAATAAGTCACCCAGATTATTTTGTTCGCTTATACAACTCATAAATTTCTCTCCTTAACTGCTTACCGCCGCTTTTATCAATGCTATATACGGCGGTTATAAAAATACTTTAACTCCTACGACTTTTCGCTACCTGCATCATCAATTCTTCTCCTGAATTCTGTGGTATTGCACTCAGTATCTCTGTCTTCTTCGTTCGCTCTGCTAGCAGTTCCATTAAAACTTCCCTTGCTTGCTCAACACTTACGCCCTGCTCAATAAATTCTCCTATCTTTTCTGGCATCTTTGATATATTACATAATCGTATTAATTCAAGAACTTCAGTACGATACTTAGTTAAATTATCAGTTTCTAGGTCAGTTGTAGTTTGTTCATTCATAGTAATACTCCTCTTTTTATTAATAGATTTTAACTCCGAAGGAATTGTAACTCCATCTGCAAGACCTATTTCTACTGCTTTCTCGCCAAAATATAGCCCTGCCTCTGTTGATCGAATCTTTTCAATTGAAAGACCTCTGTTTCTTGCTATTAGCTGCACAAACATTTCATATAGTCGGTCTACTTCTTTTTGTAAGCTTCCCAGACTTTCAGACGTCACTGGCTCATGCGGGTTTAAATCATTCTTTCGACTACCAGCAAAGATTGTGGTGTACTTAATACCTTGCTTTTCATCAAACCTACTTTGATCTATATGACTTGCTATTACCCCTATACTTCCAACTCCTGAAGTGCGGGTAAGAAAAATCTTTTCAGCACTAGAAGCTATAGCGTACGCTGCAGAATATGCATCATCATTTGCTATCGCTATTATCCTCTTTTTTTCCCTTGCATTGTAAATAAAATCAGCAAGATCAAACACTCCATTGACCTCTCCTCCAGGACTGTCTATATCCAACAGGATTGTTTCTATATCACTATCTTCTATTGCTTGTGTAATTTGTGCTTCTATTTGATTATAGGAAGTCATTCCCAAAATATCATCAAAAGCTTCTGACTTTTTTGTCAAGATCCCATGTATCGGTATTATTCCTCTTTCACTATTTCTTACTGCATGTTTTATATTTTTAAAGATGGGCTGCTTTCCTGTTTGTAGTAACAGTAATTCAAAACTCCTCGGTTCTACCATTACACATCTGTTTAGCCATTGTTGTTTCATATCACCTCTTGATTGGCCGTAACGTCAGAATCAAAACTTAAGCCCAGTTCACTTGCACGTCTTTGATCTTCTGCTATTTCTTGGTCAATTTCTTCTACATCGTAACCCATTTCTGATACTACTTCTGAGCGACTCTTAAATCCATTTCTTACTGCCATTTGCTGTGCTTGCTGATCTTTTAGTGGATCCACCCAATCAAATCCCTGTGGTATCCATTTTACATCTTTAAATACTTGATTATCTGTTGTAGAAAGCTCTCCAGATAAAGTGGCAAGTTCTAGCCATCTATTCCATACTGGTCTGCAAAATTGAAATACCATAATGTTGTGTTGCAGCATAGCACATCGACGACGAAACTCTATTAATCCAGCTCTGATTGATGAATAATTCACTCCTGTTAAATCTCCTGTTAGCTGCTCATATGTTATCCCTGTGCCTATTGCTATTGCCCTCAGTTGCTGTCTCATGAATGCTTCATAACTTCCTCCTACATCTGACGGTTCTGAAAATTTTATGTCTTCTCCTGGGTCTAAAAGCTGCATTGTTCCTGGCTCTAAACCTGATAATGCTACTCCTTGCTCATTCGCTTCGCCTTCTCCTAAAATATTTGCCTCAGGATCGAGTCTCGTAATAAACCCTGCAAACATCGCTGCTGTCTTTTTTCTCACTAATTCTGCATCATCATACTGGTCAAGTTCATAAAGCTTTAGCAGTATATTAGAAAGCCATGGCTCTCCCCTAATTTGCCCAGGTCTTAGTGGTCTATAAATATGTAAAACATCGTTTGCTGGCACTCTTACTGACTCTCCAAAGGTATTTTCACCAGGGTGTTCTTTAAATAGGTAGTATGCTTCTCTTTGCCCAAGCCTGTTAAACTCAATCCCGTTTCTTATTACATTACCATTTCCTAAAGTTTGATTTGTTTTATTATCTAGATGTTCAGACTCAAGTACTTGCAGTTGTAATGGCACAGAAAATCTATCTTCCAGCTTTCTCGTTCTTAAACGTACAAAACATTCTCCTCCCTCTATCATACTTCTGCATACCAGAGCTTGTAATCCATAAAAATCACTTACTCCGTTACTGTCTGCTTCATCTGTCCATTTTAGCCATAATTCTTGCACCTTCTTTCGAAATTCTCCATCTCTTGCTTTTGATTGCGGTTTTATTCCTGTTCCAATAGAGTTACTTACTATCGTATCAATTATATTTGCAGCGTAAGGATTTTTTCTCACCATATCCCGAGAGCGGCTACGTAAGTGCCCAAGGCTCTGAGAAAGTAAATTATTTATGCTTCCCGCTTCTCCTTGCCAATATATTACCCTTCTTCCTGAGCCTGACGCATCCCAAGCAGAACTTTTGATTTTTGGCTTACTAAATAGTTGTTTGAAATTTTTCAGCATCATACTAACCAAAATTCTCTTAATTCTTTCAAAGTTCCGTTAAATTTATTTCTGTCACATTTTCCGATTCCTTCTACTTCATGTGGCTCTGGACTTGTTTTACCGTCAGTATATTGCCATAAAATCCAATCATTCCAGCCTTTTGGTAATGTGAGCTCTTTTCTCCAGCTTGCTATCCATAATGGACATTTTGTCAAAGTTGGCGTGGCAAAATCCTTAAGAAAATAGCTACTGCCATAAATTAGGGGTAATCTTCCTGTTACTTCTTCAACTCTCTTTACAAATTCCTCAGCTTGCTTAACTGTAATATTTTTGCCACTTTTGTTTTCTTCAATATCCAGCGCAAGTATAGTATTTTTGCTTTCGCCTACCGTTTTTAGAAAATGATCAGCTTGATTTTTGCCGTTTCCTTCTGTGCCAAAATGATATGCTCCCCAGAGTAATCCTTCTTCTTCAGCTTTCTTTCTTCTCTTCGCATACTTTGAATCCACATATTTTAGTCCTTGTGTTGCCTTATGAATTACTCCAATTATACCACTCTCTTTAGCTAACTCAAAATCCACATTTTCTTGCCAATGTGACAAATCTATTATTCCATTTACTGGACTCTCTCTATTCTCCCATAGTTTTATAAAAGTTTTTAATTGCTCTAAAAATTCAGAATATTCCTCTTTTACAACTTTTCTCAGAAAATTTTCCCTCATATAACTCCTTTATTTGTTGCAAAAATAATCTTTCGTTTAGGCTTCATTCCAGCAATCTTTAGTTCACCTTTGATGCGTTGTCTGAGGCTGAGCAAATCATTTATCTGAACTTCAGCATATCTCACAACATGGTCACCATATGCAATTGATACCACTCGTTCTCCGTTTTGTAGTTTCTTTATCGCTTCTTCGACTTGAATTAAATACTCTTCGTTGTACATCTTACTTCTCATTCAACCATTTGCTTTGTCTCACTTTCTTAGGTTTTTTGCTTTCTGGCTTTTCACTTAAACTATTCCATTTACTCTCTGGCCAACGATCGATTCCAAGCGTAATAGATGCAGCTCTTGCATAAATCCTACAGTCTAATACTTCATTTCTTTCTCTTACCTTTTGCCACTCTTGTTTGGTGTATCCTTTTACTACTTTGCTGACTAATTGCTCTGCCGTTAGCTGCTTAAAATATTCAGGTGCATACTCCGGAAAATGACAATATCCTGCTGGCACTTTCTCTTCTTCTTTCAAAATATTAAGTAATTGAAAAAGCTCTGACTTTAATATCGATACTCCTACTGGCCATAGCTTTATTCCTCTTTTTAGCTTTTGACCACCAACTGTTATATCTACTCTACTTGGGCTGCTAAGTGGTACTAGCGCTTTGTTTACACCTTTGACTGCCATTACTCTTCCAGATCCTTGATGACCTCTTACCCAATTGTATACTTCTTGTGTCGCATACCCAGCATCAACCGCCATCATACTTATCATGTATTCAAGACCATTTTCACCGATAAAATGATGATTGAGGAGCTCCGAAAGTTTTCCCCATACTTCTCCTCCTCCAGTATCACCTTCAAATACTCGGTAGTCTATTGACCAACTTTCGCGGCTTTTTCCCCAGGCTACAACTTCTACCTCTAGACGATCTTTTTGTACATCAACACCTGCTGTGAGAACCACTTCACCTTTTGGTACTGTGCCAATCTGAAAAAATTCTCTCCTGTTAAATAATTGCTTCCAGTCAGGTACTTCTCCCTTATCTACCCAAGTTTCTCCTAAAGTGGTATTTATCCAAACTTTTAGTAATTGTTCACTTTCTTTGGCATGGAGAAAATCTTCTACTGCTTGTTGCCAACTATACCACCCAACTGGACTATAAAGACTTGAAAGATGAAATCCTTTTTTCTCACCTTTTACTCTATTAGTAGGTCTCCATTCTCCACGATCTAGCATCTCTGTCTTTTGATGATTTTCTATTTTGCCACTACATTCAGTGCAGACATAATGTGCTGTTCTTGAGTCATTATCTTCCCATTTAATTTGTGACCATTTCAGAACTTGATAGTAATTACAATATGGACATGGTACAAAAAAATATCTCTTATCTGTTGCTTCAAATTCTTTCTCAATTCTGCTTATTCCATGAATCGTTGGTGTTGATACTAAAAAAATCTTTCTCCGTGCAAATGTATTAGTTCGAGCAATACTAAGCAGTACTGGATCTCCTTCTCCTCCTGAATCTCCTGGATAGGCATCTATTTCATCAAGAAAGAGATATTTTACTGGCATAGATCTCAGTGCTACACTGCTATTTGCTCCGGTTATTACTACTATTCCACCTGGAAATTCCTTACTTTGTACAGTATTGCCTGAGTCTCTTGACCTTGGGTCTTTTACTTTACTTTTTAAACATGGTGTACTTTCAATCAGTGGTGCAAATCTTCCTTTTGACCAACGCTTTCCCATTTCAACTGTCGGCTGTACTACTAGCATTGGCCCTGGCGTTTGATCGATGATATAGCCAATCCAATTATTTCCTGCTTCTGTTCCTCCAATCTGTGCTCCTTTCATGAATACTACTTTTTCTGCTGGTGAGGACGGAGATAGTGAATCCATGATTTCTTTTAAATAAGGAGTTCTCTCTGTTCTCCATTTACCTGGCTCTGATGCTGCAGTTGCTGCTAAAACTCGATACTCATTCGCCCACTCTGATACTTTAAGCTGGGGATCTGGTCTTAAACCTTCAGAAAAAGCTCTAGCGTATATCATTGTCTGCATCTACTCATAATTGGTTCTATCTCAATATTGTTAACAGTAGAGTTTATTCCTCCACACTCCTCCAATTCCATAAACATCTTTTTCTGAAATTCGTTTTCTATATATCTTTTACTCATCTCACTTATCATTATTGCTATAACAAGCGCAAATACTCCTGTTACTGTTGCAAAAATGATTGCACTGCTTATTGTTGTTGCTGTTAACCCTATATATACCGATATTGCTACTGCACTTACTGAGGTAAAAATACAGATCACATTATTGTATTTTCTTACTTTTGCATCTCTATATTCTATACATCTATAATAAACTGGTACAGACTTGCCTATCTCATCTGGTAATTTGATACTCTTTTCTTTAAATAAAGTTTTTAGCAATTCTAAATTATTTGACTTGATTGCTGAGTGCAGAACAGGTGTATAGTTTGCTCCTTTTTTCAGTAGTAATTTTACTACATGTAAATGTCCTTTTTCTGCAGCAAGGTAAATCGGTGATAGACCTTTATTGTTTGAAATATCAATATCAATTTCTTCTTTTAAAATAGACTCTACAAGCTCAACTTCTCCCATTTGTGCAGCTAAATGGAGTAGACTATTCTTCTCAGAACCGTATTTATTACTCACCAAAGCCTTCTTTATCTCAGGTTTAGCGTAATCAAATGGTGTTTTGCCGCTATCGTCTTTTACCAATGGATCTATATCTTCTCGCGTTAGTAAGACCTCTATTGTTTTAAGTCTTTCAGCGTAATGTAGTGGTGTTTTATTTTCGTAGTCTTGCAAATTGACTTGAGCATTAGGCTCCCTTATTAAGCATTTGAGGATATCCAAACACAGATCTCTTTCATCGTAATTAGTATTACTTACAGCTATATGAATAGGTAACAATTTCATTGAGTTTTGTCCCATGCGCGTGCTATTTACATCTGCTCCAAGCTTTAGCAGTAACTTTACTATCTCCAATTTTTTGTTATTAACTGCATAGTGCATTGGTGTCTGATTCCGTGCATCAAAGACATCTATTTCAGCTTTTCCTTCTCTTATCAAAATCTTTACAACTTCTGCATGTCCTATTCCTGCTGCTAGATGTAATGGCGTATGATGCAGAGCATTTCGTACATTAACGTCAACACCTTTTCCTATCAAATATCTAACTGCATTAACTTCACCTATCATTGCAGCTAAATGAAGTAAGTTATCTTGTTCTGATCCGTATTTGTTATTAATTAGCGCTTGTAATATTTCTGCTTTTTTCCCTTCTTTGGCGTAATCAAGAGATGTTTTACCATCATTATCTTCCACAAAAGGATTGATATTCTTTTTCGTAAGTAGCAGATCTATCATGCTTAATTCATCAAACTCTATAGCACAATGTAGCGGTGTCTTTCCATTTAATCCTCTAACATTAACATCTAATCCAGGTTGATTGATGAGACACTTTATTAACTCTAAACTTAAGTTATCAGCCATTTTATATTCAAAATCTTTCTTATATTTGAAATTTAGTATTAGATAATTCTTCAAGTGAGTTTGTAATCTCTTCAGTGAGCGTCTTATGAATCTTTTCAGTGTCACTTAGTGATGCAAGCAGTGCTGAAACTCTATTTGGAATATTAAGCAAATTATTACGGACAACTCTTGCTACATTAAATGCATCGCGCTTTACTTCCTCTACTGCTACAAGTTCACCAATCTCAGCTTTTGCCTTTGCCTCAAGCAGTTTACCTCGTTCCATTTCATTTTTTATTCTAGTTTTTAGCAACATCGTAGAAAGGTTACTTGTACTTTCTGGATTTTTCCTCCTCAGTGGCTGACTTGGATCTCTTATTGCTGCCACCGCTTCATTTGCTTGTTCTCTATTTACCAAACCATCCTCCAACTCAACTATTCCTTTCTTTACTAAATAACAGACATATTGCTTTGATACTCCTATCTCTCTTGCCCATTCCGTCTGCGTGATTTTTTCCACTCTTTTCCTCCACTTTTTTTGCTCCTTTTTACGAATTTTCTTCTTGAATTTCTGCAAAAGTTTTACCAGTACTGGCTAAAAGGGCATCTCTTCCGGTATATATTTGCCAACGTTTTATGGTTACATCTACAAATTTTGAATCTAACTCTATTGTCCTGCAAATTCTTCCTGTTCTCTCACATGCAATCAGTGTACTTCCAGAACCGCTAAATGGATCAAGTACTATGTCTCCTGATCTGCTGCTGTTTACTATTGCTCTCTCCATTAGCTCTACTGGCTTCATTGTTGGATGTAATGAGTTATGTGTTGGCTTATCATAAAACCACAGATCACTTTGATTTCTACCCCCATGCCACTCACGTTTATTGCCGCTTTTCCATCCATAGAGCATTGCTTCGTATTGTCTTTGATAATCTGATCTTCCTAGCGTAAAGTGATTCTTTGCCCAAATGATAAATGTTGACCATTTCCCTCCCGCTTCCTCAAATGCTTTTTGCAACGTTGAAAACTCTGATGATGATATGCAGATGTAAATTGCACCTTTCGTATATGCTAAAATATGGGAACAGATGTCGTAGAGAAAAAGTTCGTACTTTTCACCTTGATTATCATTTAATATCTTTTTGTCTTGGCTATTACCATAATCAACGTTATATGGAGGATCACAAACAGTAATGTCTGCCATTTTATCATCTAACAGCGCTTTATATGATTCAACTACAGAGCTATCACCACAATAGATTCTATGATCACCTAAAATCCAAAGATCACCTGGCTTTGTTATTTCTACCTTTTTGTCATCAACAACTAAGTCAGAAAGATCTTCTTCTTCACCATCTAAATCATCAAGAAAGTTTTGAACTTTTTCTAGCTCAAATCCAGTCATTTTAAGATCAAACTGCAAATCTTCTAATTCTTGAATTTCCACCTTCAAAAGATCATCGTCCCATTTTGCCCAGTTAGCTGATTGATTTGCCAGTAACCGAAAAGCTTTAGTTTGTGGTTCATTTAAATTATCACTTAAAACAACAGGAATGCTCTCCATACCAAGTTTTCTTGCTGCTTTAAGTCTTAAATGACCATCAACCACAGTGCCATCGCTTTTTGCAACTATTGGTATACGAAAGCCAAATTCCCTGATTGAAGCACACATTCTATTTACTACGTCATCATTTTTACGTGGATTACGCTCATATTCGACCAGATTTTGAGTAGGATAATAGTGGATTGCTAAATTCATATCTTAATAATTAAAAAGTTAATATTCAAAATATCTCTGACGCTAAAGAAGGCCTGGGGTCTGACCCACCAAATCCGCCATTCTGGCTGAAAGGACCCACTTTTTATGGGTTTTTTGTCTTATTAATATCTTTACTAATATAGAACATTAATGCCAAAGCATCGGCCTCATTATCATCTCTAGGTAAAAAACCTTTTCTCTTTACAGCTTCAATAACTTCACTCTTACTTGCATTGCCTTTGCCTGTTATAAAGCGTTTTATAGTTTTAACATTAACACCTTGGTATGGCACATGATGCTCTTCACACCAAGCAGTCAGAACGGCATAAAAACCACCATAACAATGCGCTGCATCTGTTCCTAAATGTCTTCTTACTTCCTCAAAATACACTGCAGTGAACTCATGTTTCAAAGAATTAAGCCAATTGTGAAAACTTAAAAAACACATTCCACCTCCACTGAAACGGCTACCATGAAAGCTTTTGCTTCCACTTTCAATTACTCCATCTGTTAGAATTGCCCAGCCCGTTTGTTTGCCTAGATCTAGTGTTAGGGTTGACATTATTTAAAACTATAAGTAGCACTGATTCCAAAATATCGTTTGGTTCCTGCAACGTACTATCAAAAAGCGGTTTATAGTTTTTTTGTTGGCCAACAACGGAAATCCAAGAATCATGTGCTACCCCTAAGAAGTATATGGGTTAAGGTTGTCTACGTTATAGTAGCTCTTTCAACCACCTCTTAACAGATATATACTAGAAATGAGGTTAGAAATTTGATTTGCACTAAAATTTTTTTGTTTTAGCTAAATTATTTCTTCAAAAAATAAGCTAGATTTGAAAAAATAATAAGTCGTTTAAAAGAATTCAAAACTTCTCAATTACGCAACTTACCAAACACTTCGTCTCTCTTGCTATCAGCTAATTTAAGGGCTTTCTCGGAACACTCAGTATAAACAAAAGATGATAATAGGAACTTCCGAAGCCTGTTAAACTTATGAAAGCTATTGCAAAGTGAGTTTTCTCCTTCATACAAATTTTTTCTTTACAATGAATAAAAACGATGTTAAACTTACTTGTAAGTTTACTTATATCAATCTAATCATTAGTAGTACTTTTTATTTGCTTTTTAAAGGGTGTTAAAGGAAGTGTATGAACAGAAATCATAATGAAATTTTATTTTATGAAACAGATGATGGAAAGGTATGTATTGAAGTTAGATTTGAAAATGAAAATCTATGGCTTACTCAGAAACATATGGCTGAGTTATTTGGCTGTTCAACTGATAATATTTCATTGCATCTAAAGAACATTTATCTATGTAAAGAACTAGATAAAAACTCAACTACCGAGGAATCCTCCTATGATTGTTGTCAATAAGAAATTTCATATTTTGTAAAATCTTTAAAAACCCGGTTATCTTTAAAGTGTGTAGAAAATGTCTGTCAGAAATCGGTAGCTCTCAATTGCATAAAAGTCAATAATGATTTTTTGTATTACTCAAAACATTTTCTGATGTAAAATTCAGCTCTAATGCAATTTTTTATTTATTACTGTACCATCTTATTCGATCAAAAGTTGTTTCATTGACAACAAAAATACTAAGTTTTTAATTAATATTTTTTAAATTAATACAGCTAATGAATATGTGCGTCTACATACACTTAAAGCACATATTCATTTGGCTTACAAAAATTAAGGTATCATATTTTCCCTTACAATTATTGTTCAATAAAAAATTCAAATTTTGTAAAATCTTCAAAAATCCAGTTCCTTTTCAGTGTATAGAAAATGGTTGTTAGAAATTTTCTAGCAGTTGCAATAATAGCCTTAGCAGAACCACGCTTCTTTTTCACATGCTCGTAAAAACTTTTCAGGTAAGGACTATATCGTATAGCGACCCAGGTACACTGTACTAAAGAAGTTCGTGCCATTTTTGGCCCATATTTGGTGATTCTTCCAATAGTACATTGCTGATTAGATTGAGAAACTGATGGTACAACTCCGAAATAAGCAGTGAGCTTTTCAGGATTGCTAAAATCATTAATATCGCCAATTGTTGTGATAAAAACTGCTGCAGAAATTGCACCAATACCTTTAATACTGATAATATTATTAAACCCAGGAAGTTGTTTAGCAAAAGCGGTAATTTCTTCTTTAAGCTTCTTGAGGTTTTCTCGAATAGCTTCCAGTTGATAGCTAATTACTTCAATCTCTATCTTTTCTATATAATCCCAATTGTGTTTTTGAATAGAGCGTTCAAATCCAGCTTTAGTTGTCAGCGTTTCCTTCTTAATTTTTATCCCATGATAATTAAAAAGACCGTGCATTTTATTGATTAGAGATACTTGTGATTTCACTAACTGCTCTCTTGTTCGAAGAAGAGAAGCTAACTGCTGGCATTGTTTGCTTTTACATCTCGCTTCAGGCAACATATCCTTGCTTAAAAAGAAAGCAATAGCTCTTGCATCATGCCTGTCTGTCTTCTTTACAGAGCGGCGAATAACTTCAAATTGCCAGGGTGCAATTATCACTGCGCGCTTGACGTAAGATGACACTGCATCATAAAAGAAACAGCTATTACCTGTAGCTTCGAAAGCTATTTCATCTTCTTCTGATTTAAGACCTTCAACGAAATTGTCCAAGTCCTGTAAGTGAAATGTGCGAATACATTCTTGCTTTCCTTTTTCTAAGTAGCAAACAGTAAAGCTATTAGTATGTAAATCAACACCTATGTAACGCATAAATTTTCCCTCTTATTGAATACTACAAAATATCAGAGTAGAATATTACCGGTTGGTCCAACCTCCTATACGCGGTCACCAAATTTTATGGGCCGCACGATGGTTTTCGGTGGCAGGGGCGGTTAATCTCGATAACGAGGTCTAATCCCATTATTGCATATAAAAGCAAAATAGGGCCTCATGAATCCTTTCAACCTGCCACCTATCCACTCTGAGAAGTTATTATCTTCTCATGCTTCCAGCCAAGCAATAACAATTCATATCATCTCGATAGTTCAAAAAGAGGGAGAAAGAGAAGTAAAACGTGATGTGGTTTTCTACAATTTAGAGGCTAGTTGGTTATCGTGTCAATTCAGAACGTGATTTCGTACATGGGCAACTGATAAGCTAAAGAAGTATATTTTCAAAGGTTTCGTGATTGATAGCAATAGATTTAAAAATGGCTCTAGATTTGATACTCATTTTTTTGATGAGTTGCTTGAAGAAATTAGAGAAATTCGTGCAAGTGAGCGTATGGCTTATCAGAAAATCACAGACATTTATGCAACTTCAGTAGACTATGCAAACCGAAACGAAAAATTTCTTTGCTGTAGTACAGAATAAATTGCATTTTGCTATTACTGGAAATACAGCAGCAGAAATTATTGCTAACAGAGTGGATAGAAATAAACCTAATATGGGATTAACAAATTGGCGTAAGGCACCTAAGGGAAAAATCTTTCTTTCTGACATGCAAGTAGCAAAAAACTATTTAGATAAAAATGAAATTGCTCAGCTAAACAGGATAGTAAATATGTATATAGATTACGCAGAGTTTCAAGCTGCCAGGGGTAAAGTAATGTATATGAAGGATTGGAAAGAGAAACTCGATGCATTTTTAAGATTTAATGAGCAAGATATATTACAGAATTATGGCAAAACCTCTCATGAAGTAGCAATTGCCCTAGCTACAAAAGAATATGAGGTGTTTAGAAAAACACAGGATAAGTCATACAAGTCAGACTTTGATAAATTGGTAGAAGAAAAGAAAAGTCTTGATCAAAAAAGTGTAAAAGCTTAGGGCTGAATCTTGTAAAGGTAAAGAAATCATAAAAAAATCTATTTGTTCTTTAGGTTTCAGAAATTTTCTTTGCAACTACAGTTTTTTAATAAATAAAAGTTTGGGGTAAAAGGCACTATTTTTTAAAGCCAGAGTATAAACGTTAAAAGGTACAGCTCTAGTTTTGCCCATCAACATGGAGACATAAAACCCAAAATTTAAATCTTCGTCTCCTCTTTGCGTTAACAGTTTTTTTGAAAAAATTTCTTTCTTCTACGGTGATTCAAGAATAGCTTTTATTTGAGCTTTAAGGTCTGTTATAAGCCTGACTATACAGATATCCTAAAAATTACACCTAGCTTAAAAATGTGTTTTTACCTTCTCTAAAAAAATTTAAAGCATTAGACTAAAATTTCTAGTTTAACTACGAAAACTCAAAGTTATACACTTCAATTGCACATAGAGTTTTTGTTGATTAAGTTATTTGCACCTGTTTTTCTGACTTCCTTTAATTTTAAGAAATTATATTTATTTTAGTTGCAAAGGTTAGGTACAAGTAGTATGTTTTAAAGCCATACTACTATATTATTATTATATAATAATAGGAGTTATTCTGAAAACTGAGAGTTGAACAAAACCCTCTATATTCCTGAACTTTTTCCCTATTGCTCAGTCTGCAGCTATAAAATTCAATAATCCCTCTAAGTTGTTGAAAATCTCGCATTTCTTTCACCCTTACTAAATTCAGTCTGCATAGACTAAGCAAATTCTGAAGACAAACTGAGCAAATCCGAAGACTGAAATAACTCATATTTTCTATTTTAATTTTATTAATTGCAGATGCTATGATGAACCCAAGTATTCGGATTTTCAACTGGTAAAATGCTACCATTCTCCAGTGATTTATAGTCGGTTGGTAAGACCTTTTCATAAATTGTCACTTCTTTATTCAGTTGATGATCAAATACCTTACTTTTCTTTTCCATGCCTGCAACACAAAGCACCCCATATCTAGTTCTTGCTCCATTTTTACCTTCTCTGTTAAATTTTATATAGCCTTTTGTAGCTAAAGTATCAATACGTTCACGGATCGAATGTTGACTACCAAGACCTGCTTTATTCTCAAATGCCTGACAGAACGAATTTATTGTATATAGACGTCCCTTCCGTGCTTCATCATAAATTAATTGTAGAATAGTATCATACCTACGCGAACGTTCTGCATCTAACCTTTGACCATAATCTTTATTCACAAGTCTTTGCGATTCATAATCAACCACGTACCAGTTATTGTTAATTTTATCAACGTATTTTGATGCAATAGCATGACCATTGCGTAACTCAAATATTAGCTGACGACAGCTTTGTTGTTCATTTGGTCTAAACATTATCATTCCTGTAGTATAAAAACTTCGCAATGAACCAGCTCCACTAAAGCTTTGAAAGGGATCTTCCTCTAATGATTTCTTTTGAATCTTTTTTGTATGATGTACTAAAATAACCCCTGCATCTTGATTAGCCAGCTTTCTCAATTTACCAACCCTTTCTTGTAGAAAGAATAACATAGCATTGTTGTCATTTTCACTACTATTCTCGCCGGCATCAAAAATATTGCGTAGTGGATCTATTGCTATTATATCAACTGCATTCGAGCCAAATGAACTTTCTATTTTATCTACAATAATCTCTATACTATCATCATTTAGAAGTAACTCCACTTGTGGTGTAATAACTAAGTTATATCCAGCAATTTCAAGAAGTTCTTCATTTAGTTTAATCTGCTGAAGACGTTCACGCATATAGTGATAGCCAATTTCAGTTTGTAAGTAAAAGATTTTCAAAGGTCTTGTGGGCATCATGTTCAAAAATGGAATTCCTCCTGCCATATGTAATAACCAAGAAATAAGAAAATCACTTTTTCCAACCTTAGGTGCACCTGCAAACACCAATAGTCCTCCTGGAGTTAAAATTCTTGGAGCTATTATGTCTTTCGGCATTGGTGATTTATCGTTTAAATACTTTATTACTGGAATTGCTGAAAGTGAAATGCGACGTCCTGCTTTTTGAACTTTCGAGAATTCCTCGGTAGTTGATAGTTTTTTCACATATGGAACTTGAAGAATTGAAGATAAGAATTTTTCAACATTTATACCTTCTTTCACGCAATCAGCAGCGTCCCAACCCTTTGGTTTATCTTTAGGTATTTCCAAAATGCAAAGTTCTTCAACTCCAAGACAAGTAAGTTTCATAGCAGATTTTTCAGCGTATTTCTTACCTGCTTCATCATTATCTGGCCATATAATAATGTGTTTACCTTTAAGTGGAGTCCAATCTGTCTTCTCAATAGGTGCATTTGCTCCTGACATTGCTGTTGTTGCAGTTATTCCTTTCTCTATCAGCGCTTCTGCACATTTTTCTCCTTCAACCAGAATAACTTTATCAGACTTTAAGATTTCTGGAATGTTGTAGAGTGGCCTTATCTCTGGTGCTGCAAACTTAGATTGTTTGACATCAAAAGGCTTGTATACTTTTTTCTTTCCAGGAGGATCAGAACGGTAAACTTTTACAATCACCTGGCCATTTTCATCATAATAATTCCAACTGTGGGTAATAAATTTCTCGAAGTCTTCATCAACATATTGTTTCTCTCTGTATTTTTTATTATTTCCGAGCCATTCACTTATTGAAGCTACTACCTCAGGAAACTCTGTCCTTGCATTCTTTCTATGCACAACTGCCCAAAGGTCGATAATGTCACCACCTTCTCCAGTTGCAAAATCATTCCATAACCCAGCTCTACTGCCACTTAATTCTACTACCAGACTTTTTCCTTTATTACCATGCACATCACCTACGTAAAACTTATCACCACGAAAAGTTCCTCTTGGCAAAAGGTAAAAAAGACAAGATCTTATGTTAAGCAATAGTTCTGCTTTATCATTTAAAGATTTAGAATCGATATTCATAATAAAACCATAAACAACCTTATATAAGGGTTATTCAAGTTTTGAAGGCTAATGTTTACATCGACATTATTTTAAATCCTACCGCAATTATTCTCAGAAAAAAGCAAGCGAATATCAATAGGTTAAAAATCGCACCGCAATTATTTAAATTTCTCTGAACCTGCAATTAACCGTCTATAAAGGTCATCCTTGACAGTTAGTTATTCAAGGAGCTTCAATGAAATCAAAGAATTCTTACTCGGGGATTGATCCCATAATTGTCAAGTACGTTAGACATTACGCAAAATGTATAAAGAACTTAAAGTGTTTTGCGCATGAAAGTCTTGAAGATATTGAGCAAGAACTTTTCTGTATGATTTGGCCTACTATTGAGAAATATGACGAAAGTAGAAGCTCTTTTTCTACCTTTGTATGTCAACTTGTTAAGTGTAGAGCTATTAATTTAATCAATAAGCAACTCTGTAAAAAACGTGGTGGCAGAGAAGGTATATTCTATGTTGATCCTGATGATCTACATGAAGTAGTTGATGATAGATGTCATTTTATCACTGAAATCACAACTCGTATTGATGTGAACGATGTTATCTCAACACTACCCCAAGAATGGCAAGTACTATGCAGACAACTGGAATTTTTCAGTGTTCCAGAAATAGCTGAAATAAATGGAATACCACGCACAACAGTTTATAACACTTTGCAACGAATAAGACGGCACATAAAAAATTTTTTTTAGCAAATCAAACAACAAGTAACAGTTCTAGTATAACTCTTATAGGAGGGCCACGATATATGACCTTAAAAATAATAAACAGCAAAGAAAGGGTAAAAATAGTAACAGGTGTGAAGATAGTAATCTTTGGACCTTATGGAATCGGCAAGACCAGTCTGCTCAAAACCCTCGATGAATCAACAACACTTTGTCTCGATTTTGAAGCAGGACTTCTTGCCGTTCAGGACTGGAAAGGAGATTCAACTGAGATTCGCACTTGGAATGAGGCAAGAGATATTGCTTGTCTTATTGGTGGGCCAAACCCTGCACTGAAATCTGATCAAGCATATAGTCAAAGGGACTATGAGCATGTCTGTAGCAAGCACAAAGATCTTCTTTGTGAGGTTTCTAAATACCGCTCTATCTTTATTGATAGCATAACTGTTGCATCACGTTTGTGTCTTTTATGGGCAAGAATACAACCTGAAGCTTTTTCTGATAGATCAGGAAAAGAAGACAAAAGAGCTGCTTACGGACTACTCGCCCAAGAAATGATGGCCTGGCTCAATCAATTTCAACATATCAGAAACAAAGACATTATCATAGTTGGTACATTAGGTCAATATCTTGATGACTGCAATCGTCCAACTTGGCTACCTCAATGTGAAGGGGCTAAAACTGCTAGTGAGATTCCAGGGATAGTTGATGAGGTAATCAGCATGGTTGGAATCAAGAAAGATGATGGTACAGAAGTTCGCTCATTTGTCTGTCAGACTATTAATACTTGGGGATACCCTGCTAAAGATCGAAGTGGCTGCCTTGATATGGTTGAAGAACCACATTTGGGTAAATTACTTGCGAAAATTAAAGCCAAAACTTTGGCTCCTATTGTTTAATTAAAAATTGGAGAAATTATTATGGAACAAAGCTTTTTCAACATCGGTCAAAAAATTCCTTTTTTCAGCGTAAAGGAGTATTTAAGTGATCAAACGCCAATACCAGAAGATATAATCTGCCCTAGAATTTTAACGAAAAGAGGTTTATTGGTACTAGGTGGCCCACCTAAAATCGGCAAAAGTGACTTTTTGATCTCTTGGCTTGTTCACATGGCTGCTGGTAGATCATTTCTTGGTATGACACCAAATAGACCTTTGAAAATTTTCTACATGCAAACTGAAATTGAGTATGAATATATGAAAGAACGTTTGCAACAACTTCAACTTGATGAGGAACTTTTGGATATAGCTGCTAACAACTTAATCATTACGCCAAAGGTGCACTTATCATTTAATCACGATGAAATAAGTGAAATGAAGGAAATTGTGAATGAACGCTTTAAACCTGATGTTTTGGCCATAGATCCATTACGTAACATCTTTAGCAGCGAGTATGGAAATGAAAACGATAATAGTGCTATGCTGTTTTTTCTGCAAAAGACTCTTGAAAAGCTACGCAGTGCTGTCAATCCAGATGCTTGCATTGTACTCACTCATCATACAAAAAAATTATCAAAAAAAATGCTGGAAGAAGATCCATTTCAGGGTTTGAGCGGAGCTGGTTCTTTGAGGGGATTTTATAGTACTGGCATGGTAATGTTTGCTCATGATGAAGAAAGTACTACCCGTCAAATAGTATTTGAACTGCGCAATGGTGAACGTGTAGCAAGCAAGCTTGTTGATAAAATAAATGGTCATTGGCAGCTTGTAGACCAATGGAGTTGATTCTTTTTTTACTTAATTTATAGGGAACAATATGCTAACAGATTTTTTAACTGATTTTAATACTGCGAAACCAAGAAGTAGCTTAATACCAGCGGGTACCATAGTAAAAGTATTGGTTAAAATTTGTCCTGGAGGCCATGAACCAAATGGCTTACTCACGAAAAGTAAAAATACTGGCAGCATCTACTTAAATCTCGAATTTACTGTGGTAGAAGGACCATACTCAAAACGTAAGATCTATCAAATCTTTGGTATTCAAGGGAGTAAACTCAACGAAAATGGAGAAGATGTCTGGGGAGAAATGGGTCGTTCGATGATTAGGAGTATTTTGGAGTCAGCTCGCAATATCTATCCTCATGATGATCGAGAAGAAGCAAATCTTGCCCGTAAAATTAAATCCATTTCAGAACTAAATGGCCTGGAATGTTTAGTTAAGATTGGCACGGAAACT
This sequence comes from Wolbachia endosymbiont (group B) of Melanostoma mellinum, assembly GCF_947251465.1. Taxonomy (NCBI): domain Bacteria; kingdom Pseudomonadati; phylum Pseudomonadota; class Alphaproteobacteria; order Rickettsiales; family Anaplasmataceae; genus Wolbachia; species Wolbachia endosymbiont (group B) of Melanostoma mellinum. The sequence continues at coordinate 1,554,142 of NZ_OX366366.1, read as the reverse complement.
AGTGGATATGGTGAAAAAAATAAGATCATCTCAGTGATTACTCCAGAATATGGTAGTTACGCGAGTTTTATGAAGGCAACAGTTAATTGGAATTAAAAAATTGAAAAGTAAAAAAAATAGTAAATATGGGGGATATATGGATTTTTGGAGTATTACAGAAAACTTTTTGTGGAAAGATTCTGAAGATGTTTTAGGAATTAGATCACTGCTACTTCATAATATTAAAGCATGCATTTCTCATCTTTTTCCTAATGGAAAATTCTATAAAAAGAAGTTTTGTATTGCTGATCTACAAAAGGACCAAATCGTAGTCGACATAAAAGCAGGAAATTGGTCTAGCCTAGTTACCGGTAAAAGTGGAGATATCATCAGTCTTTGGGCATTCGTTACTGGTAAAACTAAACTTTTTGACGTTATTGGCTTAATATCAAAATGGCTCAATGCTGAAAGATTCATTTACCGTGATGAAAACGGCAAAGACATTATTTATGTCTATCTTTATAATGATAACAGTTATTATGCTTGGAATACTAAAACGCGCAGTAGTAATTCAAGGCCTCTTTTCAACATTCCTGAAATCATAAAATCAGACAGAGTAGTTATAGTAAAAGGCGAAAAATGTGCTGAAAAATTAACAAATCATGGTATCACAGCAACAACAGTGATGTTTGACTCAATTGATCAGACAGACTTTTCACCTCTCAATGGAAAACAGATCATCATTTGGCCAGACAATAATGAAGCAGGTAAACAGTATGCTGAAAAAATAGCTAATAAGCTGAGTAACCTAAAGTGCTCTATTCTCAACATTCCAGAAGGTAAAAAGAGTGGATGGAGTGCTCTTGATGCTATTGCAGAAGAAATAGATATAAACCAGCTAACCAATTCAGTAATAAAAGAAAACATCTCAGCTTTTTCTGTAAAGCAGTATTTAAACGATAAGTCACCAATACCAAAAGATATAATTTCCCCAAGAATCTTAATACCAGGTGGATTATTAGTACTTGGTGGTACTCCTAAAGTGGGAAAAACTGATTTTTTGATTTCTTGGCTCGCTAATATGTCAGCAGGTATTCCATTTTTTGATATGGTGCCAGCAAAACCTCTAAAAATCTTTTATCTACAGACTGATGTTGGCTATCACTATATGCGTGAGAGACTACAACAACTTAAGATTGACAACAAACTTTTGAACTTAGTTGCCAATAACTTTGCTATTACTTCTGATGCTAATTTACTACTTGATAAGAACAATATCAGTAAAGTTTATAATACCGTAAAACAATTTTTCAACCCAGCAGAGGTAGATGTTGTTGTTATTGACTCTTTACGCAATGTCTTTAACTATAGAAATGAAAATGACAACAATGTTATGTATTCTTTTTTGCAGGAAAAAGTTGAAAAGTTACGTTCTACAATTAATCCAAGTGCAGGAGTTATCTTAACTCACAATGTTAATAAAAAGCTTCCTAAGGAAAATCCTTTTCAAAGTTTAAGTGGTGCAAGTAGTTTAAGAAACGTTTACACTTCTGGTATGCTCATGTTAAAACCAATTGAAGAGGAAAATATTCGCCAGTTGATGTTTGAGTCAAAAAATGGTCAGTCCTTGCCGACAAAGTTTATCAGTAAGGTTAATGGCAGTTGGTGTTCACAAGTTTGCGGTATTTAGTATGTAAAAGAATAGGGTTTCAAAAAGAAGGTTTTTCGGAGCTTGGTGTAATGAGTGAACCAGATACATTTGTGTGTTTAACTGAGAATGAGGAAATACAAAAGGTGAAGCAGAAATTTACCTTTTCAACATAAGAGTAAAGGGGTTAAGACGATAACCATGTTCTTTACAAGTTAATTCTGGCCAACCAATGGTTTGAATAACATCATCACGTTTAATGTTTAATCCCAATTGATTGGCTAGTTTTTCTTTTATCGTTCTTTGCATTTTATTCAGAGGATATCTTATTTGTTGTTCTAAATCTGTAATTTCTGAATGAAAAGTTAAACGGTCTGCTATTTTTTCAATGCTAAGGGGTATATGTTTCTCTAACGGTACATCATTTTCAAAATCATTAAGGAATTGTTTGAATAAAACGCTAAAAATACTAATACACAATGTAGCTCGTTTATTTACTACTTCAATGTCATTAATGTAAACCACACCATGTGAAAACTTTAGTTGTAGAACCTTTTTTGGTAATTTAGGTTTGACTTCCTTTAGTGAAATAATGGGAAATATTTGCGTAGAAACATTAGCAATTAATTCTGGTATAGCTGCCTCACAAAGTATTTCATTTAAAGTTTTATGCTCACAAAAAAGATCAGACATTTTTACAATAGGTAAAACTAGTGGCAAGTTTGGTATATTTTCTCTTACCGTAATTAGGATAGTGGGCTGAATTCTCAGTTTATCTACAGTTAAATGTACTGCATCAGTGCAAAGGTCAAGAATAATTACGCTTACTATACTACCTTGGCTGCTTATGTGGTAAACTCCTTCTGCTGCTCTTCGCCAGATTAATTTTGAGCTACTTAATAAATCCTCGAACCAACTTGCAATTTTTTCTAAGTTAAGATTGGTTGATAGTAGGTGAAATCGTTGTTTTTGGTGTGTATTTGGTAAAATGTAGCGACAACAATCTTCACAAATCATGTCATCACACTCTTCATCAAAATCTCGACTAATAGGAATTTCATTATTACAATCTGGGTAGAATACGTGAGGCCAATCTAGATGGTCTTCTATGCGGGAACAAATAACAAAATCAACTTCTTTTAGCTTAACAAAGCTGAGGTCAGACAACCACAATGCAGTTTCTAAATAAGCTTTACTAGGATCAATCCAGGAGTCATGAGATCTCAGAATATCTGCAGCAGCTTGCTTTTGGGAGGATTGTAAGTCCATAGGTTTCTTTCATTAATGATTTAAAATCTTCACGCTCTTTTTTATTGAGTATGTGCTCTGAGTAGTAAATAATAGTATAGTGTTGGTTTCTTTTAAAGAACATAGTTACTTTCTTTTCTTTAAATACAATACGAATAGATTCAACAAGTGAATTATCTTGCTCAATTGTTAGCTTTAGTATTTGTAGTTCCCTAGCAATTGAGTTAACTGGATTGGTAACTACAACTAAGTACGTATCTTTCTTCAGCTGAGTTGAACGAAATTTTACCTCAAATAGACAAATATTAGGATCAGTACCTTCTATGGAAGATTTTAAGAATGTTGCAACAAGAAGTGTACAATTCTGGTCTTTCATGTCGATAAATAAGCATTCACATTCAAAATAATTACTTGCGATACTATTTGCTATTTTTAGGCTTTCATTAAAATTTTTAGCACACAGATTTACTTGATTACCATGCAGTGAAAAATCCAGAATAATCCAACTTGGTCTATATCCATGGATAATACGATTTGAATTGAAGAGTAGGTCCTTATCGCTAGCTCGACGTATAAACACATATATACGATTTTGGTGATAGAAAAACCCTTGTAGTTGAGTTTCAAAGCCATCATCTTTTTCAGCATCGTATTCTTGTAGTAATCGGTGAGTAACTTCTTTTGATATAAAGTTTTTAAATGGAATTTTCATCTGCCTTGGTGAATTTTGTAAAGTAAAAGATGAAAATCCTCTCTTTTGTACTTTATCAAAGTGGTAAACACATTTGATTAATTCTGGGTCACTATGAAATAAAACAAAAATTAAGGATTTTTTATCATGTTTGTTATTTTTACATAAAAAGTTTGTGATCAACTCTTCAGTCAAAATAGACCTTGCTACTTCAACAACAGCAGACTCAAGTTTAGAATGGTTGAAGTGGCTAAGTAGATAATAGCTGAACAAAGAGTCTGAGCAACCTATAAGCATTTTGCGTTGTTCTTGAACTGAAATATCATCATGTTTATGAAATTCAAACAATTGGCCATTTTGCTTATGTGTAAAGGAATACTGAAAAATAACATTTAGTTGTCTACCTGAAAGAGAATAAAGCCAATTTTTACGTATTTCTTCATCTTGAAAGCTAGTCAGCCAATGATCTACTGGCATTTCCAAACTACTCTCCCAGAATTCTCTACTAGGATAAAGATTAACCATATATTATGTGTAATATAATACGCTACATTTAACATAATTCAAAAACTAGTCAACGGTAAAAATTATAACAAAGATTTAAGAAAACAAATTGATAAAAATATTTTTCTTTCACTTAAACATACAACTATGAAAAATGTATATATTAAGTAATAGGTCTGCGTAAAAAGGGAAATGTCAATTCTTACACAATCAGGTCGAGCAGCAATAGCAGCAAGCATAAAAGAGCAGCCGATACATCTTGCCTGGGGCAGTGGTGATGCAAACTCTGGAAGTAGCCATCAGGTCGAAAAAGTTTTTGTTGAGGATGAAATAGCTCTAGATCACCACACTATTAAAGATGTAAGGGTTTTTACAGGACAAACAGTGTATCAGTCAAGTGTTGACTATACAGTTGATAGCAGTACTGGTGTAATAAAACTTACGGAAAATAGCTCTATCACGGCAAATAGTGCAGTTACTGTAGAATATACTCAAAGCACACCACCTGAATCTATAAATTCTATAAAGCTCTTGAATGAACTTGGCAGACGTACTGCAGATGAGGTTCTCTTCTGCACAGGTGATGAGAATGGAGAACTTGTAACTCCTTCTGGAAGGTTTAGGTCCTCAAATGTACCAACCAATAATTTGTACCTTAAATTTACTTTCGATTTCACGGATGCAGCAAATCAAGTAATCAGAGAGCTTGGGGTTATGGTTGGCACTAAAATAAAAGAAGGATTACCTAGAGGACAGAGATATTTTGAGCCAAAAGATGTAGAAAACCATGGAATTTTATTAGTTTTAGAACACACTGTGCCACTTATCAGAACAGCTGCAACCCGGGAAACTTTTTCATTTGTAGTGACTTTTTAACTATGACACTGACTAGCTATTATAACCGCTTTAATCCTGACAAAGAGTACGAAAAAAGCTTATTTCTTGCTGGAAGAGGTCTACAGTCTGCAGAATTAAACGAGACTCAGGAGTATGCTCTCTCTAAGCTTAAAGGCATAGGCGATGCAATATTTCGTGATGGCGATGTTATAACAGGAAGCAATTGTATTATAGATGGGGAAACTGGTAAAGCTACACTTGAGGGAGGAAAAATCTATCTGCGCGGTGCAGTTAGAAAAGTTGAAAAAGAAGAATTTGTTATTCCACTGAGTACCACAGTTCGCATAGGTGTTTATTATGTAGAATCTACGATTACAGAACTTGAGGATGAAAACCTTCGTGATCCTGCAATTGGTACACGTAATTATCAAGAAGTAGGAGCTGCAAGACTTAAAGTTTCCACCATTTGGGGTTATCAAGCAGAAGGTCTTTCTCCACGTTTTTCTGAAGGAGAGTTTTATCCAATCTATAACATTGAAAATGGAGTATTAATAGAACATTCACCGCCACCACAAGCAAACATAGTAACTACTGCTCTTGCTCGTTATGACAAAGAAGCAAATGGTTCCTACGTTGTAAATGGCCTTGAAGTAATGTTCTTGCAAAGGGACGAAAAAGGTGGAGAAATATTTGTGATTAATGAGGGCAAAGCTCATGTTGATGGCTATGAGATTGAACTTCCTCACAGTATTCGTGTTTCTTTTGATGAAGATCCTGATATAAAATCAGTTGAATCAGAACCGCATACTTTTCAGCCAAATAGCCAAAGAGTAATGGAACTTAAAGTTAATGATTTTCCAATAAGTGAAATCAAAAAAGTAGATATAACTGTTCAAAAAACTATTACCATTACTCACGGTTCATATTCAGGAGCCATTGATCCGATACCTGACTCTGCAGTACTTGAAATTATTCAAATTAAACAAGGCAACGTTATTTATGAAAACAGCATAGATTATAAACTAAACGCAGGAAACGTTGATTGGTCATTACCCGGCAAAGAACCAGCTCCTGGAAGTAGTTATCAAATAACTTACCGCTTTCGCACTCATGTAAGTCCTGAAGATATAAGTGAGCAGGGGTGTAAAGTAAAAGGAGCAGTTGATAACAGCTTGGTTTTGATAGATTATACCTGGAAAATGCCCCGCTTTGATTTAATTACTATCGATAGCAAAGGGGTGGTAAGGAGAATAAAAGGAATTTCCCATTCTTGGCGACCATCAATGCCTAAAGCACCTAACGGACAACTTTTGCTTTGCTATATTCATCAGACATGGAAAGAAGGTGAAAAAGTGAAAGTAGTGAATAGTGCTATTCATGCTGTGCCGATGAATGAACTTGAAGCAATGAAAAAAGGAATAAATGATCTTTATGCGCTGGTTGCAGAGGAACGTTTACGCAGTGATGCAAATTCAAGAGAACCTACAACGAAAAAAGGAGTATTTGTTGATTCGTTTTTTGACGATGATATGCGTGATCAGGGAATTGTTCAGTCTGCAGCGATAGTAAACAAGGAACTAATTTTACCGATAAACGTAGAAATCATTGATGTTGAAAGAGGTAGAGAACCTTATTTGTTGCCGTATAAACTTGAACCGGTACTAGAACAGCTCTTACAGACTAAAGGAGAAAAGATCAATCCATATCAAGCTTTTGATCCAGTCCCGGCACAAATTACTCTAAATAAAAACATTGATCACTGGACGGAGGTAAAAACAAATTGGAAAAGTCCAGTAACCAGAGTATTTAATGCTAAAGAAACGACAGAGCTATTGTCAAGTAATTCTTATGAAGCTGAATTTATGAGAGAAGCGGTACAGAATTTTGAAATTGAAGGTTTTTCCCCGAATGAAAAGCTCAAGGAGGTGAAGTTCGATGGTGTCTTCATTCATCCTACTGCGTAAGAGGTAAAAAATATGCTCACAACTAACAACCAGGGAAAATTAAAGGGAAAGATAAAAATCCCAGCAAATATTCCAGCAGGTACTAAATTAGTACAGTTTTACGGGGATAAAGGAAGCTATGGAGAAGCAACGTATACTGGTAAAAAAACTATTACCATAGAAGAGAGAAGAAGAGTTATCGCAACAAGAAGAGTTGATCCATTAGCGCAAACATTTACTTTAAATGAGAGCAGACACATAGGAGGTCTAGAGTTATGGTTTATAAATAAAGGCAAAAAACGTGTTGTTGTGCAGATTAGAGAAACAGCAGTGGGAATGCCCTCGCAGACTGTTATTGCTGAAAGTTATATTGAGCCAAAAAATATAAAGATAGATGGCACAGCAACACGTATAGAATGGTCACCAGTGTTTTGCCATGCAGGAGAGGAGTATGCGATAGTACTACTTACTGATGATGCAGATACTGCTGTAAAAATAGCAGAGCTTGGCAAATATGATGCAGTAAATAGCCGCTGGGTAACGAGTCAGCCATATCAAGTAGGAGTATTACTCTCATCTAGCAACGCAAGTACTTGGACTCCACATCAGAACTTAGATTTAACGTTTCGGCTTTTGGCTGCAAAATTTAGGTATCCGTTCAGAGGTGTGGCAAGGATAAAAAACAATTGACATAATATATTAAAGTAGTAATAACACAAAATGTTGATAGTAAAGTAAGGCTAGATGCTTCAATTGTTGATCAGTATTGTAGAGTTATGTAAAAACTTAGAGCAGAAAGTAGCAAAGCTTGAAGAAAAAAATAAAATCTTAGAAATAGAGAATGCTGAACTAAGAGAGAGACTCGGCTTAAACTCAAGGAATTCATCTTTACCAAGTTCAAAAGAGCTGTACAAAATAAAAAAAGACACACCAGAAGATAAGTCAGAGGGCGGCAGGAAGATAGGTGGTCAAGTTGGACATAAGGGGAATTGCCGAGCTAAAATGGAAGCAGATGAGGTGGTGAAGGTAGAGTTACCAAATAGATGCGAGTGTGGTGAAGAAATCGCAATATCGGAAAAACCATATGTCTATCAAAAAGTTGATTTACCAGAAATTAAGCCTTACGTAGTTGAGTATCAATTAGAACATGGTCGCTGTCGTAAATGCGGAAAAAGAAGGAGTAGCAAATTACCAGAAGGAGTTACACCGGATACCTTTGGTCCTAGAGTTAAGTCAGTAGTTGCATCACTAAGTGGGTTTTATAAGAATTCAAAGCGAGAAATAGCGAATATTATGAAAGACATCTTTAACATGAGTATAAGTGTTGGTAGTGTGTCCAATAGTGAAGCAAGGGTTTCGTCAAAATGTAAAGAAGCCTATGAACAAATAGAGGAAGAAATAAAAGCAAGCGAAATTTTGCATATTGATGAAACCAGTCACTACAACAAAGGCAAATTGGGATGGTGCTGGATGTTTGCCAACAATAAAGCAAGTCTTATGAAGTTAGCAGATACAAGAGGAATGAAATTTTTAAAGAATAGTGCATTTTGTGATTACAAAAACCTGGTAATTACTGACAGATATGCAGTTTACAACCACTTCAGTGATGAAAAACGACAAATTTGTTGGGCTCACTTATTGAGAAATTTCGAGAGGTTATCTCATAGTTGGAATAGTGAAGTAATGAGACTTGGCCATTGTTTAAAAGACGCAGCTAATGGATTGTTTGTATTAAAAAACGCTTTGTCAGAAAATGAAATTAGTATTTCAAAGTTCACTAAGCAAGCTAAAGAATTACGAAGATACATACAGTACTGCATGATAAAAATATCTTATATACTTGAAGCAAAAGGAGCTTCACGAACGGTAAAGGGTATTATAAAATCCGAGTCAATGATGTGGACATTTTTGGATGACCCAGAGAATATTCCATTAACGAATAACCATGTTGAGCGACAGATACGGCATTATGTTGTCTATCGTAAGAATTCATATTTTGCACAGTCAGAGCGAGGGAATAGATTTCTTGAGCGGATAATTTCGTTGTATCTGACTTGGAAACAAAAGGAATTAAACCCTTTTCAAAACCTGCTAGCTGTTGTTTCTTAAACCACACCTCTGAACGGATACAAATTTAGCGAAGTTTCTCATGTTGTTGATCTGGGCAAAGTGACAGCAAACAATACTTCAGATTTAATTGTTTTGACAAACGTCGAAAAAGTAGCATTTGATACCAATGTAGAATTTATCTTAACAGATGAAGAGGGAAAAGAGAACTTTTTGTCTGATAATTTGCCACTTGCACTGCGTGAAAGATTATCTGGAGAGCTAACGGTAAAAGCAAGCCTAAAAGGAGGGCGAGAAAAAAGTCCTGTTCTCTATCCTGGGTTACAGCTAGTTCTAGGTAATCTTTCAGAGTCCGGAGATTATGTTACAAGAAGTATTACAGCAGGAGCTAACACTAAGATTACCATAACATATGATGCGCTAATACCCGGCACTGCAGATATTAAAGCATATGTGCAAAAAAATGTGGATTGGCAATTAGTAAATTTAACATCAGGAAAACCTATTGGAGAAAACTGGGTGGAGAGAACTCATGTGCTAACGAACTTTAATGGTAATGAAACGAGGATAAAGTTGGTGCTTAGCGGAACGGTTGTCTATCGGCCAAAGGTAAAAAACTTGCGGATTGTTATAACATAAGAAAAATGCCAAATGATAAAACAAGGCGTGGATATCCTTTACCGCATCCAGAAAATATTGCTGTGCAGGATGTTGTTCGTATCCGTACCACAATTGAGAAAATAGATGAAGATATTACCGAAAGAGAAGATGAGCATAATCAACTTAAGAGTAATTTTGAGCGGTTTAATTTTGAGACTTTTTTAAATTTTTGGAAATGAAAGAAGCAATATACCAAAGGATAAAGGATTTAGCAGCAAACAGCACACCTGATCAATTGGCATATCTTGCAAAATCGCTGGAATTGCTAGCAGATAAAAAAGCTATTTCCAACGTTGTACAAATGACCACAATAAAAGAAATAATTGATGCACTACAAAAAAGACTTAAGGATTTAGTAGCAAACAGTACTCCAGATCAATTAGCATATCTTGCTAAAGCATTGGAATCAATAATCGACAAAAGTGCGGTTTCTGAAATTGTGCAGATGACAGATGGTAAGCTAAAAGAACTTCTTGATAGTGCAAAAAAACACTTAACTGATCTGGATAATAAAAAAGCTAGTTCTTTAGCAGTGATCTCTGAATCAGAGAAGCAGTTATTAAAGAGAATTGATGAAAAAGGGACAACAAATTTATCGCTACTTGATACGAGAAAGAATGCCAGTATTGCAGCAATAAATAGCATTAGTAATAGTCATAAAGATGGTCTTAAAGGTTTAGTAGAAGATTTTCGTGCTGTTAATAATGTACCATCTGGCTCATCAATTATAGGAGAAATAGAAACTCGAATTGAAAACATCTCTAATGAGGTAAAAACTCGGGATGAACAGTTAAAAGCGTCTCTTATAAATGAAATAAGAAAGCGCAATATGGTTGAACCAGGGTCATTACCTTTCTTATTTGGTGTACTTGGTAGAAAAAATAATTACTTTGGCCACGGAACTTTTACGACAGAGCTTGGAAAGTGGAGTAGTGATATAACAAAAACAGACTGTATGTTGCAACTACTAGCAGGTAGCCATACATACGATACAGATTACGTTAGTTTTTATCGGCCAAGACAACTAAGTTTTATAGAGGGAAGTAAAGGAACATTTATTTACGGAGAGTTATGCACAAAAAGTTTTTCGGGTAGTTATGATGAGATATACTATTACCCATATGCTGCACTTGGAGTAGTATTTATAAAAAATACAACGAATGTGAACATAAATAAAACAATAGAATTTGTTGGATCATCATATTCTAGTACGGAGTATGGGGGTGCAGGACTATTTGTGGGAACACCAGATAATACCAATTCTAATAAATCAAGTATTTCAAGAATAATATGGAAAAATGTTTACCAATACACGAGTTCTGATAGCAAGTTAGCTGGATCTGGTAATGTGGAAATTCCAGCAGGAAAAACAGTTGCAACATTACTTTACACATCATCTTACCTATGTTCCAGAACACAAGTCAGTCAAGGTATGCTTGCATCAAATTATGTATACAACTATGGTCAATTTATTCAGTGGGGAATATATAACATACGTAGCAATTTTCTAACCACGGGGCTTGAGATAGATGTAGAGAGAACGCTAAGGGCTTGGCAATGTCCAGGATTATCTAACACGCATGAGATTTGGAGGTAACAAACAATGTCTATCTACATTAGATTTGAAAATGATAAACAAGTAGAAACAACAATACTTGAAAGCAAGCCAAAAGGTAAAAATTGGTATGAAGCGCCAAAAGATTTTGATTGGCAAAAAAGTTATTGTTTAACAGAAGGAGGAGAAATTGCTCAGCGTACTAAAGAAGATATACAAAAGGAGTTACTGGATAATGCGAAGCTTTGTACATTTGATAGTATGCGTTTCTATTATGATAATCATACTCACCAATATGCAGGTCATTCTCACCAAAAAGCTAAATCTTATGAGATTCAAGCGAAAGCCGCAAAAAGCATTCTAGCAGCACCAGAATCTATAGATGAAAAGGATAAAGAAATTATAGAACCTTTAGCAAAAGTCCGTGGTATTACGGTTATTGAAATGGCAAGAATAATTGAGGAAAAAGTGAAAAAAGCAGTAAAAGAAATAATGAAATGTGAAGAGCTTGAAGATTTAGCCAAGAGAAAGATTGAAGAAGCCAAGAGTGAAAATGAGCTACAGACTTTGCTCGATGATTTCAGGAAAAAAATACAAAGAAATGGCTGAAGAATTTTTACACGGAGTAAATGTTATTGAGGTAACCTCAGGGTCAAGAACAGTACGCACAGCTAAATCATCAGTGATAGGTGTAATTGGTACTGCACCTGAAGCTGACGAGCAAAAGTTTCCGCTAAATAAACCAGTGTTAATTGCAGGAAGATTAAAAGAGGCTGCGAAGCTTGGTAAAACAGGTACCCTTCCACAAGCAGTAAGCTCTATCTTTACACAAGTTGGTGCAACAGTAGTAGTTATTCGAGTTAAAGAAAGTGAAAACAGTGATCCAAAATTAAAAGAAGAAGAGACGCTGAAGAATATAATTGGCAGTGTTGATAAAGAAACCGGAGAATATCAGGGAATTGAGGCATTCCTCAGCAGTGAAAGTATAGTTCATGTTGCCCCAAGAATATTAATTGCACCTCAATTTACTCACCAACTACCAGAAGATGCAGTGGTTGCAGCATTAATTTCCGTAGCAGAAAAGCTGAGAAGCATAATAGTAGCAGATGGGCCAAATACCAATGATGAAGAAGCAATCAAGTGGAGAAAAAGTGTAGGCAGCTCAAGAATTTACGTAGTTGATCCTTGGGTTAAGGTATTTATTGAAGGAAAAGAAGAAATCTTGCCAGCAAGCCCATTTGTAGCTGGTTTAATAGCAAAAGTAGATAGCGAACAAGGATTTTGGCATTCACCTTCAAATAAAGAGATAAATGGTATTGTTGGCACAAGCAGACCTATTGATTTTACGCTCGGTAATACAAATTGTAGAGCAAACCACTTAAATGAAAATGAAGTAACAACGATAATTCATCAAAATGGCTATAGGCTTTGGGGAAATAGGACATGTTCAAATGATTCGAAATGGGCTTTTTTATCAGTGAGAAGAACTGCAGATTTAATCAACGATAGTTTACTTAGAGCTCATCTATGGGCAGTTGATCGCAATATTACCAAAACTTACATAGATGATGTAATTGAGGGGGTGAATTCTTATCTTGCAAATTTGAAAGCTCAGGGAGCGATTATCAGCGGAAAATGTTATGCAACTTCAGAATTAAACACACCAGCAAACATCGCAAGCGGAAAAGTATATTTTGACTTTGAGTTTACACCACCATATCCGGCTGAGCAAATAACATTCAAATCTCATCTCGTAAATAATAGTGTAATAAGTTAGGAGAAAGCAAAGTGTTACCGAAAATACTGAGAAATTTTAACGTATTTGTTGATGGTCGTGGTTATGCAGGAAAAATAGATGAAATTACGCTACCAAAACTTACCATAAAAACAGAGGAGTATCGTGCTGGTGGTATGGATATTCCAATAAATATTGATATGGGCATGGAGAAACTTGAAGCAGACTTTACTTTCGCTGAGTATGATTCAGAACTATTTAGACTTTTTGGCTTGATAGATGGAAACTCAGTATCTTTAACGCTCCGTGGAGGAATGCAAGGTAGTGGTAGCAATGAGGTTGAAGGAGTAATTATCAACCTTAGAGGCATATTCAAAGAATTTGATTTTGGTAGCTGGAAACCTGCTGAAAAAGCCACTCTAAAATGCACTGTAGCTGCTCATTATTATAAACTTACGATAGGTGGCAATGAGCTGATAGAGATCGATGCTGAAAATATGATAAGAAAGATAAATGGTGTTGATCAAATGGCCTTGCTGCAAACGGTTTTAGGTATTTAGGTTCAGTTTTAAAAAGATTTTAGAATTTTATTTTTTAGGAGAAAGTATGACAACAGTAAAACTTGATAATCCAATAACAGTTGATGGTATTTCTGTCTCAGAACTTACCATTAGACGTCCAAAAGTAAGGGATTATTTAGCAATAGAACGCCTTAATGGTAGTGATCTAAGTAAGGAAGTAACTTTGACTGCCAATTTGACATCAGTTGCAAAAGAAGCGATTGAAGAGTTAGATATTGCTGATTATGTGAAAGTGCAAGAGGTATTAAAGGATTTTTTTTCACCGATTATCCAAAAAACTTGAGATTAGAAATACTAGTGCTTGGCTCTATCATAGGTGGTGGAGTTGAGCACATTCTTGATATGGAGATTAGTGAGTTTATTTTATGGAGCAAATTAGCTAGGGAGTTCAAATGTCAGTATTATCGATAAAAATAGGTGCAGTACTTGATGGCAGTTTTAATACTGTAATAAAGGGAAGCAGTAGTCAACTTACCCGTCTTGGTGAGAATATAAGAAAGCTTGACTCATCTTTAAAATCAGTATCAAAGTTTAAGCAGTTAGGTCATGATGTTTTGACTAGCAAGAGGTCATGGAAAGGCTTTGAAGATCAAGTAAAATCTTTAGCTAAACAAATGAAGGCAATAGAGAAACCGAGCAAAACTTTAAAAGCTGAGTTTGATAAAGCTAAGTTTTCTGCAACAAAAGCAAAAGAAGCATATTTGAAAAAGAGAGATGCTTTGCATTCATTTAATGAAGAAGTAAGGAAAAGTGGCAGAAATATTAAGTCATTAGTAAGTGACCAATATAAACTTGGTTCATCTGTTGAAGCGCTAAAAGGTAAGTATGGTAAACTTGGGTCTGCAATACGTAGTCACCAAAGTTTTTTAGCAAGCAAAGCACATTTTAAGTCACAAATTATAGAGACTATTGGACTAGGGCTAACGCTTGCAGCGCCAATTAAAGTTGCTGTTGATTTTGAATCGGCTATGGCTGATGTTGCAAAAGTAGTTGAGTTTAACAAAGAAACAAAGGAAGCTGATAAATTTGTTAAGAAGTTAAAAGAGATGTCACGTACTGTACCATTATTTGCTGCAGAATTAGCACAAATAGCTGCAAGCGGTGGTCAACTTGGTATCAAAAAAGAAGATCTTTTCAAATTTACAGAAACGGTGGCAAAAATGTCTACAGCATTTGATATGTCTGCAGAGCAAGCAGGTGATTCCATAGCTAAACTCTCTAACGTTTATGGAATTGATGTTAGTGAAATGGAGCATGTTGGTAATGTAATCAACCACTTATCAGATAACACTGCTGCTAAAGCAAAAGATATGGTTGAAGCTCTAGCAATAGTTGGTGGTACTGCAAAGCAGTTTGGATTAAAGTTTGAACAAACTAGCAGCTTAGTAAATGCTTTTATTAGTTTAGGTAAACAACCAGCAAAAGCTGCAACTGCTATAAATGCACTGCTTAGCAAACTTCAAACTGCTGAAGGTCAAGGAAAAGAATTCAAAGCAGCACTAGAAGAAATGGGCATAACCGCGGAAGAAATGGTACAAAGGATCAGTGAAAGCGGAGAAGAAACACTACTTCACTTTTTTCAAACTCTAAAGAAAATGGATAATCAGGAACGTTCTACAATCCTTATGAAACTTTTCGGTCAGGAATATCAAGATGATATTGCATTATTAGCTGGAAGTTTTAATAAGTATGAGGATGCAATAAAGTTATTGGCTAATACAGAAAAGTACGGAAGCTCTCTGCAAAAAGAATTCAAAAATCGTGCAGACACTACAGCCAATAAATTAAAACTCCTTCGAAATGCAATAGCTGAAGTTGGTATGAACCTGGGCTCGGTGATGCTGCCTACTTTAAAATTTATAGCTGAATTTTTACAAGAAAAAACTAGATATATAGCAGAGTTTGCAGAAAAATATCCAACCTTAACTACAGCAATCATGGGAACTATAGCAGCTTTAATAAGTTTAAAAATTGTAGCAGTAGGACTAGGATACGGATTTACATTGCTAGGAAGTACGATTTTTAGTCTGAAAGCAAACCTACTTGGAGTATTTTCATTTTTATCAGCTACAGTTTTTCCTGCAGTAGTAACAGGACTAAGAGCAATAACACTCGCTATAATGAGTAACCCGATTGGATTTTTAATAGCAAGTCTTGTTACTGGTGCAGCTCTTGTTGTGACTAACTGGCAAAAGGTGAAAGACTTTTTTTCTAGCTTTTTGGAATACATAAAATCACTCATTAAACCTATAGGAGAAGCCTTTTCATGGATAGAAAATACAGTTAGTAGCATATTTGCTAAAAATAGTCCACTGAAAGAATTTGAAAAAAGAAAAAGTATTGTTACTGAAATAAAAGCAGTACATAGTCCCCTAAAGAGTAATATTCTCAACAGTGGAAATCCTTTGCTAGGTAACAGTATAATTAAAGAATTTTCCAATAGAAATCAGAATAGCTTCAGAATCAAAAGCCTTATTGAGGAGAAAAAGTTTACAGAGAGTGATAATGATAAGATATTTGCAAAGAGTAAATTTGAAAATAAAGAACAAAATAAAACTCAGAACATCACTAATAATTATACTATCAGCATTAAAGCAGAGCCAAATCAAGATGTTCGTAGTCTTGCAGATGAAGTAATAAAAAGGATAAGAGAAAAGTCAAGTGATGTTTTATTTGATACCATAGACTCCGTTTATTAAAATGTTGTCTCTTGGCCCTTATAAATTTGCTCCAACAAGTTTAAAGTATAATAGAGAAAATCGTTGGAGTACAATTGAGTGTATTGAAAATATACCACTATTACAAAATATCGGTCAAGGTATAGAAAATATAGATTTAGAAGGAACGATTTATCTACATAATCTCAACGGGCTAAATCAATTAAAGAATATGAAAGAAGCTGAAAACCCACATGTTTTAGTAGATAGTTTAGGTAATATTTTAGGACAATTCGTAATTACCAAGTTAGAAGAAAAGCAGATGTATTTTTTACCTAATGGACTACCAAGAAAAGTTGAATTTAGTTTGAGTTTGAAGAGCTATAGATGACTATATATTATTTAGCCAAAGAAGGAGAAATGCTAGATCTGATTTGCTGGAAACATTACGGATTTACGGATGGAGTAGTGGAATTAGTACTAGCAGAGAACTTAGGTTTGGCAGAATACGGAAGCTTTTTACCGGCAGGATTAAAGATAAAGCTCCCTACTATTCAAAAAACAATACAAAAGTCAAAATTGAAGATCTGGGAATAAATGCAGCCAGATTTTATAATAGATAAATGTGAATCAATTAAAGATAGAGTTATATCATTACGCCTTACCGATGAATCTGGGACAATAGACGATGTAGTTGAAGTGTGTGTTGATTACAGAGATGAAAACTTAAATATCCCAGATGAATTGAATATTTCTTTAGGGTATAGGGAAATCGGAGTGAAGCCCATGGGTATATATACAGTTAATGAAATTACGGTACAGAGTCCACCTAAAACCTTACTAATAAAGGCTCATGCAACAAATTTAAGACTATCATTAAAGGAGAAAGTATCTAAAGAATGGCATCAAATTACTCTAGGTAACTTGGTTAAGGAAATAGCAGAAAAGCATGGATATGGATGCAAAGTTGCAGAAGAATTTGAAAATGTGTTGATTCCACATATTAACCAAACAGAAGAAAGTGATATAAGTTTATTAACAAAAATAGCAATAGAACGTGAGGCAATGGCAAAGTTAGCTGGCGGATACATACTTTTTATTCCAAAAGGCAGAGCAAAATCAGCAACTGGAAAAGCTTTAGGAACAACAGCTATTAGACCTCAAGACACGATAAATTGGAAAGTGCATTTTACTGTGAGTAGGTACAACTCAGTGGTTGCAAAATGGCATAGCTATGAAAGAGGTGAAACTATGTCAGAAACAGTTGGCTTTGGTAGCCCAAGTTATACTATACAAACGCTTTACTCTAATGTAGAATCAGCACTAAGTGCAGCAAATGCTAAGTTAAAACAATTAAAGCGAAATAATGCAGTATTGGATGTTACTATGCCTGGTAATCCAGAACTATTTGCAGAGGCAAAACTCAGTTTATTAGGGTTTCATCAAGATATAGACGGTGCATGGATAATTGACAGAGCGGAACATGTGTTAAATAGTTCAGGTTATCGCACTGTGTTGTCAGCATCAACGTTAAAGGAAAATCAGTAAAACAAATGTTTAATGTTGAAAAAAGTATTGAATATGAATAGAGACTCAAGAAATAAGCTACATTTTTGGTGGTGTATAACAATGATAATATTTGTTGTTATTACCTATTGCTATATGAAAACAAAAGCTACAGATAATTATAAAACAATGTTGCAAGTTGCTTCTAAGAGCTGCAGCCTAGAAGTAGTGAAATTTTCAGCAAATAATCTATTAGATATTAATACACAGATTCCCGAATTAACAGCATTACATTATGCATCAGGTGCAGGATGTTTTGAAGTTGTTAAATTTCTAATAGAGGAAGGAGCTGATATAAACACAGCAAAATATGAAAAATGGACAGCATTACATGCAGCTTCATACAAAGGTAACCTAGAGATAATTAAACTTTTGTTAGAAAAAGGCGCAAACCCTAACATTAGAGACACAGGTGGGAAAAACCCAAGAGATGTAGCTGTACTAAGATCACGGCATAATAAAGATAAACCGTACGATGAAATTATACACTTGCTCTATAATGCTGAAAAGAAACACGAATCTGAGCGGTAATATTTCGTAACTGGAAACAAGAAGTAGTTGAAAATTTTTTATTACACAATTAGGAGAAACATGCAAAATCAAAAAATCCCAATTACGGTAATTGTTACCATATTAATCCAAACCGTAGCATTGATATGGTGGTTATCCAAGCTAGACTCAAGGGTACAATTTCACGATAAACTTATTGAATATGGTTTAATGGAAAAAGTGTTAGTGCTTGAGGAAAGGGTAAAAAATCTTTCTGAGGAATTGGATGAGCTTAAAGCTGATTTTAAGTAATTATTCTTCTACTTTTGGTGTATAAGGATCAGATTGAGATTTACGATCCTTCCAGTTTTCGATGTATTGCTCAACTAATGGAGGATCTCCTGTTATAATTAGTAGATTCTCAGCGTTTTTTTTCTGTGCGGCATCAGAAAGTGTGATCCGGAAGTCGTGAAATCGTGACAGCTAAATTCTGTCCGCCTTAACATTGGGTTGAAATCGTGGTCCACATTTTAAGAAATTGGCAATTTCTCGAGATGAAAGCATGGAACAAAAGGAGGTAATGATAAACCTTGTAGCAAATCCCTCCAAGAAAAGTTAGATATGGTTACGAGAGAAACTTATGTTTGAATTGTCGAGAGCTGCAATATGCGAAAAAGGTTGATACGCATAGACCAAAAGGTATGGAGAAAATGGATGATTAAAATTTTCTGGTTTAATCAAAATGTTTCCGATCTCCCGGCAAATAGTAAGGACCTAAGTCTGACAAGAAACGGTTTCATGGAACGGAGTAACCACAGGAAAACTCTTATTTTTCTGAATAAGGATAATAAGCAGGTAGCCAACCGCAAGTTTTTTTTTTGTGGAAGGATTGTTTAAGAAGCTAACGCCCGAAGTAATATTGGGGATATGCAGACGTAAACACTGTAGTTTGGAAGGTAAAGTTATGAGTAGTAGTAAATATGTTATGAACCGACAAAAAGTCAGGTATGAATGGAATGAAATTCCTTGGCGCAAGCTGGAGAAATTTTCGTTTAAGCTACAAAAACGAATTTACCGAGCTTCGAAAAGTAATAATATTAAGATGATGCATAGTCTTCAGAAATTATTACTCAAATCAACAAGTGCAAGAGTGCTCGCCGTTAGAAGAGTAACACAGGACAATAGAGGAAAAAAGACTGCAGGTATTGATGGAAAAGCTAATCTTAACCAAAAAGAAAGAATGCAATTAGCATATTCTATGGATCTAAGAGAAAAAGCAAAACCGTCAAAACGTGTTTGGATCCCAAAACCTGGCAAACCATTGGAGCGTCGCCCCCTTGGAATACCCACTATATCGTGTCGAGCAAAACAAACGCTTGTGAAGATGATTTTAGAACCAGAGTGGGAGGCAAAATTCGAGTCAAACACCTATCAACTATGTTTTTTAAAAATTTTTTATTTGTGTAATTTTGCAACTTTACCCAATCATGTAGGTAATAAAAACCCATTCGTCATAGGAATAGAATTTTATGTCAAACAGCTATTGCCTGCTTAAGCCAATAAATATGTGAATAAGTACTTTAAGTTTATGTGGACGTACTTATTCACAATATTCATTGTCAGTTACTACTGTGTGAAGTAATCGCTGCTTTAAGTCTTGCATTAGCAATTACTATAATTTTACGCATAAGAGCTGTTATAGCCACCATCTTCTTCTTACCACTTTCAACAAGCTTAGAATAAAAGGCACCAAGTACAGATTTGGACTTTGTAGCAGCCATAGCTGATATGAAGAGCTTTGAACGAACATTACTTCTACCGCCTGTAATCCTTCGGTAACCAACAGCTTTACCACTTTCCTTAGGATGAGGTGCTACTCCGGAAAGACTTGCTACTTCTTTTTTACTTAAGTAACCAAGCTCTGGCATTAAACACAAAAAATCTTGTGATAACTTTTTGCCTATTCCAGGAACTGTTTTAAGGATTTTTTGACGTTGTTGTAGCTCATGGCTCTCATCAATAATTTTTTGTATAGTATCATTGAGTTCACTTATTTGACTATTGAAAAATTCAATGGTCCTCTGGCAACTTTCCTTTATATGGTCATTTTCAGGAGCTTCCAGTCTACACTTTTCCTGAGTTCTCATTTGCGTAATGTCGTCACGACGTTGACAAAGTGCAGCTAGAGTTGATTGTTCTTTTGACGCAGGTGTAAATAGAGAGAGAGTTCTATGGCGTTCATATCCATATTGGGCGAGAGCCATCGCATCTGATTTATCAGACTTTGCTAAAGTTCCGTGCGACAAGATAAAACTTTTTACTTTTCGAGTATTTGCTCGATGTACTGCAATATTCTTGTCAACAAGAAAATATGATAAACCAAGCTCATATTTACCTGTATTTTCTAAAGTTACCAAAGAATTAGGTAAGATATCTGAAAACTTTTTAAACAACAGTTGCCAACCATCAGCATTATTGTCGAACTTGATAGTGTTTTTTTGGCTGTAAACTGCAGCAACATTTTTAAATTTTCCGATGTCAATGCCAATAAAATTTTGATAAGATGTAACCATAATAAACCTCGATAGTTTTAGTTAATTTAAGATTGTAAACGGGTGCATATATATGTCCCAAACAACTATTCAAACGTATCGAGAGATGGGGCTAGTGTACCTTGATAAGTACGGTTGTAATACCAATGGTTTTTCGGTCGCACACGCCCGTGATAACTCTATTCCTATAGTGAGTAGAGTTATCTTCCCTCTTACTTCATTTATATCATGTTTTTAACTTACAATGGTTTTAGGTCTGGTAGATCTTGCCATGATGCCATTGAGGCTATATTTCAAGTACTTAGCAAGAAAACAGTATTTGTTTTGGATGCTGATATTGCAAAGTGTTATGACAATATTAACCATACCGTGCTGTTAGAAAAACTCAATACCACACCAACTCTAAGGAAAATAATAAAAGGGTGGTTAAAAGCAGGAGTTATGGAAAACAGAATACTTAAACCAACCAGAAGTGGTACAATTCAAGGAGGAACAATCTCTCCACTATTGGCTTGTATTGCTCTGCATGGTTTAGAAGGATATGTAAAAGAAACAATGGCAGATGAGATAGTCATTAGCTGTATGAAAAAGAAACCTGGAAAAACATACAGAAAAGAGGCAAAAAGGTCACTCAGTATAATTACTTATGCAGATGATCTTGTTGTGCTACATGAAAGTGAAGAAATTGTTTTGAAAGCAAAAATTCTGATTGAAAAATGGTTAAAAACCATCGGATTGGAGTTAGAGCCATCCAAGACAAAAATTTCCCACACATTAAAATTTCTAAATGAAATAAAACCAGGTTTTGATTTCCTTGGATTTACAGTGAGACAATATCCAACAAAGCAAAATAAGATGGGATATAAGTCACTCATTAAACCAAATCTTAATTCTATAAAACAGCACACATTAACCATTAAACATAAGCTTAGGAAAATACGTGAAATTCCTCAGGAAGCTATAATAAAAGAGCTTAATCCTATTATTAGAGGATGGTGTCAATATTATACCTCGGCAGTTTCAAGCAAAACCTTTAGCTTATTGGATAATATCATGTTTAGAAAGATTTGGAGATGGGCAGTTCGTAGGCACCCCAATAAAGGAAAATACTGGATAAAGAAGAAATACTTTAGAAGGTATAAAAATGACAATTGGAAGTTTATGACAAGTGATGGAAGATATCTTATTAAACATAGAGATCATGCTATTAAACGGCATATCAAAGTGATTGGAACTAAATCTCCATATGATGGAGACTGGATATATTGGAGCAATCGACTAAATCGATTACCAGACAAGTCATCAAGAGTAATAAAATTAATGAAGTTACAACAAGGTAAATGTAATTATTGTCAATTATATTTTAGGTCAGATGACTTAATTGAAGTGCATCACCAAGATAAAATTAAAAACAATAATGATATTAAAAATTTATTTTTGTTACATGGGCATTGTCATGATTATATACATAAGCAGTGTGCATGATAAGCACTAAACTAGAGAGAAGCCGGATGTGGTAAAAGTCACAAGTCCGGTTTTGAAGTCGAGGGGGGAAGGGCGACTTTCTCTCCTTAGATAACAATTGAAAGACCCAGTTATGATTTTTTGGTTATCAATAATCATGACTTTATTGTGAGCGATTGCTGGTTTGAAATCAATATAAATCTTAATACCTTGCTCGAATAACTCATTGATGACACTATATTTTGAATGAACTTGCGACTTATCAAGAATTATCTTAACTTCTACACCTTGTTTTTTGGCTTGAATCAAGGACTCAGCAATAGGCTTTGAAGTAAATTGATATGCCTGAATTAATATGGATTTTTGAGCTTGATCTATAGCATTGGTTATTTGTTCGGCACAATTTTCTCTAGGTGTGAAGCAAACTGTAGTTTTTGGGCAACCCTGATAAAAGTGAGCAAGTTAACAGAACTAATAAATATGAAAAAATACATCCTTTCAGTTGACGGAGGAGGCATAAGGGGCATAATACCAGCCATTATTCTAGCAGAAATAGAAAAGAGAGCAAGAAAACCGATAGCTGAAATCTTTGATCTTATGGCAGGTACTTCAACTGGTGGAATTGTTGTAGCAGGGTTATGCAAGAAAGATAATCAAGGAAATCCCCAATATTCAGCCAATGATTTAGTTGAGCTCTATCGGGAATATGGATCATATATTTTCAAATCTTCATTCTTCAGGCGATCAATATTATCTTGGTTTAACTGTGCACAATACCCACATAAAAACATCGAATCGATATTAGAAAAATATTTTGGTGATGATACTCTACAAAACACTTTAAGTAAGGTACTGATAACAAGTTATGATATTCATAACAACTATCCTTTCTTTTTTAAGAGCTGGAGAGAAGATAGAGATTTTGTCAAATTAAAAGATGCACTCAGAGCTACAACGGCTGCACCTACTTATTTCATACCAAAACATCTAAAAATTGACCAGATAGACAGAGTATTAGTGGATGGAGGGGTGTTTGCCAACAATCCTGCGGCTTGCGCATATGCAAGTGGTAAGAGGTTATTTCCAAATGATGATATTCTACTGTTATCAATTGGTACTGGCAGAACAGATAGAAGTATAAGGTATTCTAACTCGAGGAGATTTGGAAAAATAGGCTGGATAAAACCACTATTACATGTGATGTTTGCTTCAAGTTTAGATGCAGTAAACTACCAACTTGATCAAGTAATAGCTGATAAATATATACGCATACAATCGCAATTAAAAATAGCATCACCTGACATGGATAATATTACATCAAAAAATATCAAATCTCTGCAGGAGGAGGCAAATTCAATGATAGAGAAAAATCAGGAACTGATAGATAAATTCTGTATAGAAATATTAAATATATAACTATTTTTACTTATATCTTAATATATTATTTAACACTATTAACTATCTTTAACACAATTTAATTTTCACAATCACCCAACTCATCAGCAGTTAGGGCACTTGTTCGCACAATAATATCAATAGGAATACCTGCCTTAACTAGATCTTTTGCAATCTTGATTTTCTCTGCTTTTTTAACCTTTTCTTTACCAGTTTGCATTCCTTCAGATAAAGATCTGGCTACCGTATCCAGTAATTCTTGATCCTCAATTTTTTCGCATTTACCTACAAACCGCAAAACTGGCTCATTTTCATATTCTGTTAGTCCAAGAGCTTTAATGTTAACTGATAATGTCTTTGCTATCTTATATAATATTTCAATTGGAATGTCTGTATATCCTCGTTCATAGTCATGTATTTCTTTAGGTGTTGAACCGATTTTATTTGCCAAGTCCTCCTGAGTGTATTCCCGTATTAATCTCTCCTCTTTTATCCTTTTCCCTACTTTGTAGAGTATAGAATCAGTACAAATTTCTTTCTCTATATCATCATATTCATAAGTAGATAAGCGAGTCACTTGGGAAATAATATCAACTGAAACTCCTTCTTTCACTAGATTCTTTGCTACTTCTATTTTCGCTTCTTCTTGGCTAATTTTCTCGCTAATATATACAAACCTTACTAATGGATACAGCTTCTTGCGTAATTCCTGATCCTTAATTTCTCTATGTATTTTTGTTAGATAGACTATTTCTTTATCCTCATCTTCATACCAACTGTTTTCTCTTAGTACTGTTGGTCCTGGAAGTAGATCTACAACATTGACTGACAATGCTCCTGCTATTATATACGATTCTTTGATTGTGATAGCCTTGCACCCTAGTTCAAAGTTATGTATTTCCTTATGTGTTAAACCAATTTTGCTTGCTAATTTTGCCTGAGTATACCCTTGTACTATCCTATAACCTTCTATTTTTTTCCCTAGCTCGTAGCTTACTGAGCCAATATGCTCTGAATTATCATAGATAAATCCTCTAAAAGCTGTTTTTCCTACAGAAGCAAACATATATTCTATCACAAAAAAATCCACTATTGGCTAAGTTTTTATGAAATCACAAAAATTTCTCAATCATATAATTTGTTAAGCCTGTCGTTTGCAAGATAATATCAACAGAAATTCCTTCTTTCACTAAATTCCTTGCAACTTCAATCTTCTTTTCCTCTCTGACCTTTTCTCTACAAACATGTATACCTTCAAATAAAGACTTGATTAGCATATCGCGTAATTCCCGACTCTCAATCTTTTTGTATTCTTCTATCAAGTTTGATAGCTTTTCTTCCGCTTCACTATCCTCATCTGATTCGGGAAGTAGATCTATGATACTGATTGATAATACCTTTGCTATTTCATCTAACATTTCAAGTGAGACAGCAGCTCGCCCTTGTTCATACTCGTATATTCCTTGATTTGTTATACCAACTTTATTCGCTAAATCTTTTTGTGTATATCCTCGTATCAATCTCCACTCTTTTATCCTTTGCCCTACTTTGTATGGAACCGGAATTTTGTTCTCCTCATACTCACCAATAGATAAGTTAGTTGTTCGAGAGATAACATGAGCAGAAACTCCTACTTTCATCAAACCCCTTGCTACTTCTATTTTTACCGCTTTTCTGCTTCTTTCCTCACTCAAACGAATAAACTTGGTTAATAAATAAAATACCTCGCTTAATTCTTTATCTTTATAACCCTTTACTAAATTTAATATTTCTTCATCTTCAAAATATCTTTTTTCATCTGGTAGTGTTTCTCTACAAACTAGACCTTTAACATTTACTGATAATGCTTCTGCTATAGCATATAACTTCTTAATTGGAATTTTACGGTTCCCTTTCTCATATTGCAGTATTACCCAGTACTTTACACCAATTTTCTCAGCTAAACCCTTCTGAGTATAACCTCGCTCTAACCTCCAACTTTTTACTTTTTGTCCTACTTCATAATCTAGACTTTTTTCCACGCAAAAAACCATATATATAATATTTTCTACTATAGCTCAAAGGCTCCAGTAAACTCTGGAACCTTAAAATAAATGAATTAAAGTTCCCTAAAGGTTTCTTTACTACCTCCACATACCCTATCTACCCATGAAGACAATACTTCATCATTGCCAATCTCTTTTATAGCATACTTTTCACTCCATATGCCACATCTAGTGAAATTACCTTTCTCTACTGCTTCTTGAAGTTTCACTCCCCCAAAAAGGCAGTTTTTTCCTATTTCTTCGCCTCTTTTTTGTAATTCAGCCCACATTTCCTTGTTTTCTACTCTGACTTGTACTTGATCATATTTTTTTACATCATGGTACAATATAATATTTAGCTTACCAACGCTTGTAGGAAATTCTAATATAATAGAGCTTTCATCTGACATATCGGTATAGTTTCTTATACCTCCCTTCTCACTTTTAACCTCAACTGCATCATTACCAATTTTTAAAATATTACTTCCTAACTCTCTCAGTATTTTGGCTACTTCTATCTTACTATTTTCAGAGAACTCTATATAGTTATCTAAGTGGGAAAAGTCGCCTCTCCCCACTCGACTTCAGAACCGTACGTGAGACTTTCGCCTCATACGGCTCCTCTATAATTTGGTGCTTGTCATGCACACTTTCTATGTAATTCATCGTGACAATGTCCATGTAACAAGGATAAATTCTTTTTCATATTATTACGTCTGTTTCGGTCAATATGATGTGTTTCTAAGATATCATCATTTTTAAACCAAAGTTGACAATGACCACATTTACCTTGTTGTAACTTCAACAATTTTATTACTCTTGGTAGTTTATCTGGTATCTTCCTTAAACGATTACCCCAATAAACCCAATCGCCATCATATGGAGACTTGGTTCCTTTCACTTTGACATGCCTTTTAATAGCATGATCTCCGTGCTTAATAAGAAGAACTTTGTTATTTGTCATAAATCGCCAATTATCGTTTTTATACTTTTTAAAGTATTTATTTTTAATCCAGTATTTTCCTTTGGTTGGGTGCCTGTAGACTGCCCACTTCCAGATGTTTCTAAACATTACACTGTCAATAAACCTAAAGGTCTTGTTTGACACAACCGAAGAATAATATTTGCTCCACCCTCTAGTAATTGGGTTAAGCTGTCTTATTACTGTTTCTTGTGTTGATCCTCTTAATCCTCTAATCTTATGTTTTATAGTGAGTGTATGCTGTTTTCTGGATTCACGACTTGGTTTGACTAATAATTTATAACCCCTCTTATTATTTTTCGTAGAGTAATGCCTTATTGAGAAACCAAGAAAATTAAATCCTGGCTTTTCTCCATTTTGAGTATGAGAAATCTTTGTTTTTGAAGGTTTCAATTCTAGTCCAATGGTTTTGAGCCATTCTTCAACTATCATTTTTGCCTTCAGAATGATTTCCTTACTCTCATGTATGATGATAAAGTCATCTGCGTAGAAAATTACACTTAATGAGCTTTTTGCTTCTCTACTGCTTGCAACACCACATTTCATCTTCCTATATTGAAGAAGTTCACTCCATAACGTTTCTTTGATATATTGTTCTAATCCATTTAATGCAACACAAGCAAGTAACGGTGAGATCGTCCCTCCTTGAATTGTACCACGTTTTGTGGATTCAAATTTTCTGTTTTCCATTACTCCAGCTCTTAACCATCCTTTTATAATTCTTCTAAAGGTTGGTGTAGTGTTAAGTTTTTCCAACAGAGCATTTTGATTAATATTATCAAAACATCCAGAAATATCAGCATCTAAACAGTACGCTGTTTTCCAATTCAGTGAATTAAATATGGCTTCAATAGCATCATGACATGACCTACCAGGTCTAAAACCATACATGTTCGGTTCAAATCCTACCTCCCACTCTGGCTCTAGTGCCATTTTCATAAGTGTTTCTTTTGCCCTATCTGAGATAGTAAGTATACCAAGAGGGCGATATTCTATTGGTTTTCCAGGTTTTGGAATCCAAACACGTTTTGATGGTTTCGCTTTTTCTCTAACATTTAAAGAATATGCTAATTGCAATCTTTCTTTATGATTAAGATTTGCTTTTCCATCAATACCTGCAGTTTTCTTCCCTCTGTTATCTTGAGTTACTTTTCTGACAGCAAGTAGTTTTGCACTTATTGAATTGAGTAATAATCTTTGAAGTTTATGTACCTTCTTCTTATCATTACATATTGCAGCTTGGTAAATTCGCTTTTGTAGCTTAAATACAAATTTCTCAACTTTACGCCAAGGAATTGTATTCCATTCATACCTAACAAATTGTTGGTCTATAACATATTTACTACTATTCACCACTTTACCTTCCAAATTATAGTGTCCACGTCTGCATATCCCAAATATTACTTTGGGCATTAGCTTCTTGGACAATCCCTCCAATGTAAGTGCTTATGGCTGGCTGCCTACTTACATTCAAATGAATATAAGAGCACCTATATGGTTATCCCGTTTCACGATTTTGTTTCGTGTTAGACTTAGGTTCTTACTTTTTACCGGAAGCTGAGAACATCTATAATCAAAGACATCTAACTTTAATTCCTCGTATGCTTCATACCATTTTGGTCTATGCGTAAAACAACCTTAATTTCGCATATTCAATATAACGACAATTCAATCATAAGTTTCTCTCGTAACCATATCTAACTCTGTTTGCAGGAGTTTGCTATAAGGTTTAGCATTACCTGCTTTTATCTCATGCTTGCATCCTAAAGGTTGCCATTCTTTAAAATGTGAGACATACATTATCCCTGATGTCTAGGGAAGATGGAATCTAACCATCACAAAATCGCAACTTCGGGTCGCACCGATGTTGTATTATCTATCTCAACATCTATTAATTCTCCTTCTTGCACAGCACTTTCGCCAGCTTTTTCTAGTTCTTCTAGTCTCTTATCTATCTGTGGCTGAACTTCTGGTTGTAGCTCATTATAGATTTCACCTATCAATTTATTCTCCAATAAACTATCATGAAACTCTGCACCGTTTAGCATTAATTTACGTATTAGCTTTTTACGATTAGCCTTATCAAATTTATGAAAATGTGTGCCCAGTATCACATATTCCGCGAAGCTCCACTCTCCATCATTACATGCATTTAGCCTTGCTCCAGCAGCTAGTGCTTCGTCTACAACCTTGTGCAGTTCATTTGGACTTTTTGCTCTTACCACAGCACTCTTAAACCAGCTCAACTTTTCTGCACTCGGCTTTATTTTTTTCAAAGCTGAAGCAAATGGATTCAACCCTTCTGGATAATCTGCTTGATTGCTTACAGGTTTTGTGCCATAAACATAGTCAAATCCTTTCCCATAGTTGATTTTGTTTTCGCGAACTTCTCTACCAGGGAAAGGTGCTATTTCTTCAGGCTTTTTAGCCTTATTAATTTTGCTTACAAAGGTGGATTGCTCCTTAGTACGACCAATTCCTACAATAGCATTTAACATCTCACCTTTTGATAATCTATCAAGATCAATGTTTAACTCGTAAGTACTTCCTTCTTGATCATCAAAAGGTACAATTATTTTATTACTCATATTAGCCTCCGCTATTAAATATACTTTACTAAGTCTACAACCGACTTTATTACTTGATTATTAATTCAATATATACTTTCTCATTAATTATAAGTAATGATTAATGCATTTGCAAATACTTTCTTCATTCAAGTAGTTAAACAACTCATGAAAATCTTCAAATATCTGCTTTATAACAGTCCTTGCTCTTTAAAACTAAAATATCCAACACTTGTAATGATAATGTGATCCAGTAACCTAATTCCTATAGTCTGACAAGCTTTAGCCAAGTCTTTAGTTACAGCTTCATCCTCATCAGATGGCTTTAACCTTCCTTCTGGGTGGTTATGCGATATTATTATTGACGTCGCTTTTCTTATTAATGCCTTTCTTGTTACTTCTCTTATGTAAAAAGGTACCTTATCCACTGTACCAGTAAACACTTCTTCCCCCTTTAAACGGCACTTTTGATCAAAATATATTATTTTCATCTTTTCCTCCTCTGAATAACCAATACTCACCCTCAAATATTTTACGATGGTTTCCAAGTTATCCATTACAGGTCCTTTCTTTAACTCTTCTCTTGGTACTCTCTTTGCAGCTTCCTTTAGGCATAAAATTACTGCTACTGTAGAGTCAGTTATCCCTTCTATAGTTTTCAAGTCATCTATTTCCTGGCCTAAAACTCCTCCTATTCCAAAATTATCTATTAGCTTTCTAGCAATAATTCGAGCTTCTTCCCTGTCATGCACTGCACTTAGAAACGTTTCTATTACTTCACGATCAAGTAGAGCTTTACCGTTGCTTTCTAATGCTCTGAATTCTATTTCTTCTCTACGATCCTTACTGTTTTCCTTATTATTCATAAAAATTACCCTTCACTAATAACAAAATGTTTTTATATATTTACTGCTGTTTTTTGTCAGCATTGGCATAAAGCCATAGCTTTTGAGTGAAGTCAAATCAATTTTTAAATCTTTTTTACTTATTTTTTCATCAAAAAATAAAAATGTTAATAGATACTGATTTTTTTATTTTAAATTTGTTGAATTTCGTCTAAAGAGATGCCTACTGTTTTTAAAATAATATTGATAGAAATTCCTTCCTTAACTAAATTCTTTGCAATTTTCATCTTTTCTACACTCTCCACTTTCTCTTTGCAAACTTGTATGCTTTCAAACAGAGATTTTATTAGTACATGACGTAGTTCTTGGCTTTTAATCTTTTCATATTCTTCTATTAACCTTGATAGCTCTGCTTCACTATTCTCATTTTCTCTTGTTTCTGGAAGCAGATCTGTAATATTAATTAATAGTACCTTTGCTATTTCATCTAACATTTCAAGTGAAACACCAGCTCGTCCTTGTTCATATTCATATATTCTTTGATTTATTATACCCACTTTACTTGCTAAATCTTCTTGAGTGTATCCTCTTCTCAACCTCCATTCTTTTATTCTTTGACCTACTTTATACGGAATGGAAATTTTTTTCTCATCATTATCATATTCATCAATAGATAAACTGGTCGTTTGAGAGATAACATGAGCAGAAACTCCTTCCTTAACTAAACCCTTTGCCACCTCTACTTTTACTGCCTTTCCACTTTCTTCCTCACTAATACGGATGAATTTAGTTAATAAATAAAACGTTTCTCGTAATTCTTGGTCCTTAATCTCTTTATGTCTTCTTACTAGATTTAATACCTCTTCTCCCTCGTACTTTTCCTCATTTGATACTTCTTGTCCGCAAGCTAGATCTCTAGCAGTTGTTGATAATGCTTCTGCTAATTCATATAACTTCTTAATTGAAATTCTGCGTGTTCCTTTTTCATATTGCAGTATTACCTGATATGTTGTTCCGATTTTTTTTGCTAAATCTTTTTGAGTATACCCCTTCGCTATCCTACAACTTCTTACTTTCTGTCCTACTACTTTATAATATAAAAAATTAGAGTAATTATTCTCTTTTTTCACATTTTATACTCCATAACCAGAAGAGCTGTTACGTATGCTTAATTGAGAACCTTTTTGACAAACTGAACTCATCTCCTTTCAAACAATTTTTCTATATCACTTAGTTTCATTTCTATATACGTTGGTCTTCCGTGATTGCATTGCCCAGCATAAGGTGTTTCCTCCATTTGTCTCATCAACTCATTCATCTCCTCCAACTTCATTTCCCTTCCAGCTCTAATTGACCCATGACACGCGATGGTAGCTAATATCTTGTTCACTTTTTCTTCTATAGGTAGCGTATCTCCTATCTCCACTAATCTATCAACTATATTCATCACCATCTCTTTCACACTTATTGTTCCTAAAATTGCAGGTATTTCTTTTACCCTTACTTTATCTTCTGATTCTATTTCAATACCAAAACCCATTTCGAAAAGCTTATCTTTATACATTTCAACCATCTCCATTCCTGCTTGGTTTTTAATCTCGACTATTTCAGGAAGAAGAAGCTTTTGCCTTTTTATGCTTGATTTTTGTTTTAAGCACTCATAGATCAACCTCTCATGAGCTGCGTGCTGGTCTACTATAATTAATTTGCCTTTAGCCTCAGCAATAATGTAAGTATTGTAGACCTGACAGCGTGCATATCCTAGAGCTCTATCAAATCAATTTGCTTCCTTTCTAAAACCATCGTTCCCTTTTGGGGTGGAGATTCTCCATATTTAAACGTTTCTGGTAAGCTTTGCCTTCTTTCATCTGGTGCATTGAATTCTTTCATTAGACGATTTTCTAAAAGACTTGGTCTCTTTTCATAAAACTCTTTTTGATCTTTTTTCTCTTGACTATCAACCTGCTCTTGGCTTTTACTATCATTAAAAATTAGCTCCTCTTCAATACCTTGATCACCCGCTGCAAATCTCGTTGATAGTGTTTTTATTATCCCTCTTCTCACTATTTCATATATTAGCCTTTTATTCTGAAATCTTACTTCCGATTTATTTGGATGCACATTTACATCTACTTGGTCATATGGTACTTCTAAATGCAACACTGCAAAAGGATACCTCCCAACTGGAATCAAATCTTGATATGCGTATCGAATTGCACCAACAAGTAGATTGTCTTTTATTGGCCTTCTATTAACAAACGTATAGATCTGAGTTGAATTGCCTCGATTGACATTAGGTTTACAGATGTGTCCCGTAAGTTTGATGCCTTCCTCTTCCTCTTTTACTTCCAGCGAATTGCTTTGAAATTCTTCTACTTCACATAATCTGTTAAATAATGAAGTTTGCTTAACATATTTTAAGAGCTTTTTATTACCGGAAGTGAGAGTAAACCCAATACTATAGTTAATCATTGCTAAGTTATTTACAATATCAACAATGCTTTGTGTTTCTGCCCTCTCGGTTTTTAGAAATTTTAATCTATTTGGAGTGGCAAAAAATAAGTCACGAACTTCAATATATGTACCTTGCAACAAAGAACAAGGGGTAATCTCTCTTATTTTTTCTCCTCCCTCATATCTTATAGACCATGCTTCCTTTGCTCCACTTGCCTTGGATGATAATTTCATTCTG
Source organism: Wolbachia endosymbiont (group B) of Melanostoma mellinum (assembly GCF_947251465.1). Classification (NCBI taxonomy): domain Bacteria; kingdom Pseudomonadati; phylum Pseudomonadota; class Alphaproteobacteria; order Rickettsiales; family Anaplasmataceae; genus Wolbachia; species Wolbachia endosymbiont (group B) of Melanostoma mellinum. The sequence goes on along the minus strand of NZ_OX366366.1, from coordinate 1,521,461 downwards.
CTTACTGCTGCAATTGAAGGCAGAGCCTCTCCTCTAAAGCCAAGATGTCTGATCTCTATTAACTCACTATCACTTAATTTTGAAGTGGCATGCCTCATAAGTGCTAGTTCCAGATCGTTCTTTTCTATTCCATTTCCATCATCTGTCACAGTTATAAGGTTACGTCCACCACTTTCTATTTTGATCTCTATCTCTGAACTTCCAGCATCTATTGCATTTTCTACTAATTCCTTTACTACACTCGCTGGCCTTTCTATTACCTCTCCCGCTGCTATACGATTTATAGTTTTTGTGTCTAAAAGAATTATTGCCATAATACTCCACCCAATCTATGAAACTTAGAGTTCCCTCTATTTTTTGGTGATTTCTTGACCTCACAATCTCTATATTTTAGCTTTTTAGATTCCTTTCTAGCAAGTCTATCTGCCTCCTCATTGTACATATTACCGTTGTGAGCTCTAACCCACTTCCAATTAATATCATGCTGCAAAGCAACTTCATCTAGTTCCTGCCATAATTCTCTGTTCTTCACTGGCTTTTTATCAGCTGTCTTCCAACCATTTATTTTCCACTTGTTGATCCACTCTGTTATACCTTGTTTAATATACTGACTATCAGTGTGTACAATAACTTTGCAGGAAATTTTTAACATCTTTAGTCCATTAATTACAGCCTTTAGCTCCATCTTGTTATTTGTTGTGTTTTCTTCACCTCCAGAGATACGTTTTTTGATAAAGACACTTTTATTTTCATACATTACCACGGCTGCCCATCCACCGGGACCAGGGTTTCCAGAACAAGCTCCATCTGTATATATTATAACCTTCTTTTTGTCCATATTGACAGGATATAGATTTAACATAAATTTGCTACTGAAATGTTGACACTAAGTTTCAAGATCTTTATCATGTAAAGGTGTGGGAGATTAATGAACCTGTCCTCACGATATTAGGTAAATCGTAATTGAGCTTTTGGGCTTGTATTTTTATTAAGAGGTTAATCTCTCACACCCAAAATAAGTGTTTTTAAAGCTCTTTATAGCTCATGAATTCATTTGCTGGGGTTTATGGAGGGAGTTGTAAAAGATGATAAAATAAACAGCTAAGGTGCGCAGTAGCATTCTATGGTCATCTATGAAGGTGGTTTTTTGCCAATTCTTGAAATTTAGCTAACTTTAATAGACTTTAGCACAAAAACGTTGAATATTTCTTCACAATTGTGTATAATTATTAATGTTTTTTATCTTACTTTCTCATGGCTCTTTCCAAATTCCTTGACCCCAAAAATGATGTTGCGTTTCGACGTATCTTTGGTACTGAAAAGAATAAAGACATCCTCATTCACTTCCTCAACGATATTCTCGGCTTTGCTGGCAAGAATGCAATACAGGATATAGAGTTTTTAAGTACTATTCAAGACCCTGAGATTGCCTCTAAAAAACAAAGTATTGTTGATGTACTCTGTAGAGATTCTTCAGGTGTTCAGTACGTTTGCGAGATGCAGGTAGCTAAAACCAAAGGCTTTGAAAAACGTGCCCAATATTATGCTGCTAAAGCTTACTCAAGACAGGCTGATAAAGGTGATCAATATCATGATCTTAAGGAAATTATCTTTATTGCCATAGCAGATTGTATTTTATTTCCTGATAAATCCGAGTATAAATCAAAGCATACTATTCGCGATGAAGATACTAATGAACATGATCTAAAAGATTTTTACTTTATATTTATTGAGTTGCCTAAATTTCCAAAAACCAAAGAAGATCAGCTTTCAAGTATAGTTGAAAAATGGGTCTACTTCTTTAGATATGCAGATGAAACTAGTGAACAAGAGCTAGAGAGAATAATAGGAAGTGATCTAATAATTAAAAGAGCATATGAAGAACTAAATAGGTTCAACTGGTCAGAAAAAGAATTTATTGCTTATGAACAAGAGATAAAGCGTATTCGTGATGAACAGGCTGTTCTTGCTCAAAAACTCGATGATGCTAAACATGAAGGCATCCAAATTGGAGAAGAGAAAGGCAGGGAAGAAGGCATCCAAATCGGCCATGAAAAAGGTAGACAGGAAGGCAAGGCAGAGGGAGAAAAACAAGCTAAAATAGCTGTGGCTAGAGAAATGCTTGCTGATAAAATGGATGTTAATACTGTTACCAAATTTACCGGATTACCCATTGATGAAATTAAAAAACTTCAAAAGGATGCTGACCTCCTTCTTAGCTGATTGTCTAATGTTACACTATTTAAGGTAGTTTTTGGTGATTGTATCTCTATGTTTAGAGCATTGAATATTGGCAACATATTTGAATCATTAGCAACCTTTTCTAATAAAATCCTAACAATCTCCCATTTATTATCTGCTAATGCTAAACGTAATGGTGTACAATCATCTTTATCTTTAGAATCAATACTAGCACCTCTCTCTAATAAAGTCTTAACAACTTCATTATTACCATTTACTACTGCATCATGTAATGGTGTCCGACCGTGTTTATTTTTAGAATTAACATCATCACCTTTTTTCAATAAGGTCTTAACAAACTCATTGTTACCCTCTGCTGCTGCAATATGTAATCGTGTACTACCTTCTTCATCTTTTTGAGAGTCCATACTATCTGACCGTGAGTTATTTGCCTCCAGATCACTTTCTCGATCTGAGTCCTGTTGTTCATACGATTCATCGTTGCCAACATTAGCACTCTCCTGTTCTGCGGAATTATCACTATTATTACTACTTGACCTGGACTTAAAAAGATCAAAAAAACTAGAAATTGAAGGAAGAGAGTTTAAGTCAACGCTTTGTGGTGACGCGTTACCAATTCCACACGAACCTTGCATCGAAGAAATAAAATTAACATACTCATCGCTTAAAGTATCTGATAATAAGCAATCTACTAGGTCACTGTTTTTTGGTGGTATGTCACCACCATCTATGTCACTTCTCTTACCAGCACTACCATGCTCTAGGTCTTTTAACGCAACAGCAACTTCATCATTATCATGATTATCCCCTTGCAAAGAGATACTCTGTAAGTCATTTCTTTCGCTAGAATTACTAGCTTGCTCCAATGAACTACCACTATTTTGTTCTGGTGAACTGTAAACACTTTCTTCATCACCAGAGCTTCTCTCACTAATATCATTTGAAGCAGTGTGTTCTACTTTTTGAGAATCTGGACTACTTGACCGTGAACTACTTATTTCTGGGCCTCTTTCTCGACTTGAGTCCTGTTGTTCATCCGATTCGTCATTGCCAACACTTGATTTTATTTTTACTTCTTGTCTAGGACTATCAGATTGTGCAACTTTTTTTACTGGTGGTTTTTGTGTCTTTCCATCACTAATACGTGATCTTTTTTTCGAATACGGCGATGTAGGACTTTCACTCTGAGAACATGGGTTATTGCCATCTCTCACAGTTCCTGAATTAGAATGTGTCTTTTTAGCAATTAACTCTTTATAATACTGCTTTCGTTCTGAATTTTTTATATATTTTAATAGCTCAAAAAAAACTTCCTGATTACCAAAGGAAATGGCTATTTCCAGCGCATTCTTACCACCATTATTTTTACATTCAATATAGTTTTCTTTTTCATCTTTTCCAACGCATTGTAGTAACCTCTCAACAGCTTTTACATTACCACTCCTAGCAGTAAAGTGCAGAGGTGTTTCACCTTTATTGTTTTTGCTTTGAACATAACCTTCTTTTGCTTCCGCACCTACAAACTCTAATAATTTATTAATAACTTCTACATTACCACTCCTAGCAGCAAAGTGCAGAGGTGTCTCACCTTTATTGTTTTTGATTTCAAGATAATCTTCTTTTTTTTCTTCATCTACAAACTCTAATAATTTATCAAGAATTGCTACATTACTACTACTAGCAGCAATATGCAGAGCTGTGTTACCACAGTGGTCTTGAGTCTTAATATCAGCTTGATACTCTAGTAATATTTTAGCTACATTTACCTTGCTTACTTCAACAATATACATTAGTGGTGTTTTTCCTTTGCTATCTTTAGCATTAATACAATTATACATTTGCTGTTGATTTTGACTAAAATTTTTCTTAATTCCTTCTAAGATCTGTCTTATTACTTCCTTTTTCTCTTCCTCTAACAGGTAGTGATATAAGTAAAATCGAATATAGTAAACAGCATGATGAAGAGGAGTCTTATCATCGTTATCAGCTAAATCTAATCTAACTTTTTTGTTTCCTATAAGATATTTTGCTACTTCCCAACGACTGTTCTTACAAGCAAGATGAAGAAGAGTCATGTTATCTTTGCTAGTTAAATTTATATCACCTTCCATCTTAACGAAATGCTTTACTTTCTCTAACAACTGATTTTCAGAAGCATTAACATCTGAAATAAGAGAAATACAAGATTCAAACATGTTACTTTTGTTGCTGGCACTATCTTGTTTTGATTTAGAAATGTTATCGTCATCTATATTATCTCTCACATCAACACTCGACCATGATTCACTTTCCTCTGATAAATTGTTGTTATCACTTTTATCACTAGTGCTAGATGACCTAGAAAATGCCTCTTGATTTTCACCATTTGATTCTACATCATTTAAAGTTGGTTGTTCCCCTTCTTGAGAACCCAAGCTACTTGAGTCCTGTTTATAGAACTCATCTTCTTTCTGATGGCTACCTACTGACTCTTCAACATCTACATTCTGCCTAAGAGAATCATCTAGTGCAACCTTTTTTTCTGATGGTTTTTGTGTATTTCCATCACTAATACGTGACCTTTTTTTCGAATACGGCGATGTAGGACTTTCACTCTGAGAACATGGGTTATTGTCATCTTTCACAGCTTCTGAATGAGAATGCGTCTCTTTAGTAATTAACTCTTTATTACGCTGTTTCTTCCTTCCTTCAACACGGCCTTTTGTTTGTAAATCATCTAAACTATAAACATTCCTCTTTTTAGAACCACTTGCTTGTTTTGCAAGATCAAGATAATGCTGGCTTTGTTCTAGATTCTTTATGTATTTTAATAGCTCATCAAAAACTTTCCAACTACCACAGGAAATAGCAATGTCCAGCGCATTCTCATTATCATTGTTTACAAATCCAATATAGTTTTCTTTTTCATCTTTTCCAACGCATTGTAGTAACCTCTCAACAGCTTTTACATTACCGCCCCTAGCAGCAAAGTGCAGAGGTGCTTCACCTTTATTGTTTTTGCTTTGAACATAACCTTCTTTTGCTTCCGCACCTACAAACTCTAATAATTTATTAATAACTTCTACATTACCACTTCTAGCAGCAAAGTGTAGTGATGTCTCTTTCTCATTGTTTTCAGCTCTAACATACCCTTCTTCATCATTTACATACTCTAATAACCTCTCAACAGCTTTTACATTACCGCCCCTAGCAGCAAAGTGCAGAGGTGCTTCACCTTTATTGTTTTTGCTTTGAACATAACCTTCTTTTGCTTCCGCACCTACAAACTCTAATAATTTATTAATAACTTCTACATTACCACTCCTAGCAGCAAAGTGTAGTGGTGTATATAAAAGTTTGTTTGTACACTTAACATAATTTTCTTTTCCCTCTCTTCCTGTAACACACCCTATTAAACTCAGAATAACTCCTACATTATTCTTCTTAGCAGCAAAGTGTAGTGGTGTTTCACCTTTATTGTTTTTGCTTTGAACATAACCTTCTTTTGCTTCCGCACCTACAAACTCTAATAATTTATTAATAACTTCTACATTGCTACCCCAAGCAGCAAAATGCAGTGGTGTACATTTATTACTGTTTTCATGCTTAACATACCCTTCTTTTTTATCATTTACATACTCTAATAACTTCTCAACAACTTTTACATTACCACTCCTAGCAGCAAAGTGTAGTGGTGTCTCACCTTTATTGTCTTTGCTTTGAACATAACCTTCTTTTGCATCTACAAACTCTAATAATTTACTAACCACTTCTGCTTTACCACTCCTAGCAGCAAAATGCAGAGGCGTTTCACCTTTATTGTTTTCGATTTTAACATAACCTTCTTTTGCTTCCGCACCTACAAACTTTAATAATTTACTAAAAAACTCTACATTACCACTTCCAGCAGCAAAGTGTAGTGGTGTGCATCCATCATGATTTTCATCTACGAAATAATCTTCTTTGTGATTTTGTTTTCCAATATAATCCATTAAAAATTGAAGAATTTCTAAATTCTTTCCCTGAACAGCAAAGTGTAGAGGAGTATTACCATAAAAATCTCGACCTTTAACATATCCATCATTAGCCTCTACTAACTTCTTAACATCATCAAACTTCTCATTAGCGATAGCCAAATGAAGACCATTACAGCCATAATTCTCCTCATTTATGATAGGTCTTTTCCTATTCTCATGAATTCCTGACCTATTAAAAATTGCTCGATCACCTCGAACATCAGCTTGAGAAGAAAAAATGCCGTACTCTCGAGAAAGGTAGGCATAATACTCTGCTTTCTTCTTATCCTTCTTTCCTGATCTTTTATCAGCAATAGGTAGGCGATGGTCTCTTATATTATTGCTTTTAGCTTGAATATTGTTTTTAACTAAACTACTTATAATTTCGTTTATTATCTCAGAATCAAATGATATTTTGTGCTCACTACCCATCAGTAAACTATTTACTAAAGTTTCACAATCCTTTTCATTTCTTATGAAAGAAAATTTTATTTTATCGTTATCTAAGTTAACTATATAATTAACTTGATTTATTATATTATTTAAATTATAAATTACTTGTTGTCTAGATCCTACATCTTTTATAGCTTTTCTTAATAAATCCAAACTAATAACCTCTTCGTTCATCGGTATAAACTTAATTTTATAACCTTGTTCAATATCTTCTTTCTTGATATCATCAAGTAGATGACTTTTACGAGAGTCTATTTCTAAATTGACAATTTGCAAATTTCTATAATCAATAGCAAAGCTGCTTATATTAGGCACAGGGCCTCTGCTCTTGTCTATGATACTCAAAACTGTAGTTTTGGCTTTTTCACGTTGACCCGCGGTTAACAAAAATGCAATACTTTCACTATCTAGATGCAATAAAAGATATTTTTGTGATATCTGAGCATGATCCTGATTTTCAAATAAAAACTCTCCTAACAATAGACTATAAAAGCAATTACCTTTATAACGAGAAAGTCTACTACTTATAAATGATTGGATTTTATCTTGTTTATCAGTCTTACCTCCATCCAATATCATTGTTAATTCATCAAAAAAATTCTTTGAACAACTTTCATGATTTCTGTTACCTGTATTCTTTCCACGAGATGGACTATATGATACAACTTCTTCAAGTGTTTGCTGTAACGTACTCGACTGACAATTCTCAGAAAAATCTTGAATCTTCCCTAACTTATCTACTAAAAATTTTAAAATTTCTTCCTTCTTACGATTAATAGAATTAAGCTTGTCGGACAGCAAGCGGAAAGCTTTCTCGCTATCAAAAGCAACACCTTCAACAGATTTGTTACGCTGATCTACAATATATTTACAAGCCCTCTCCAACATAGCATTCATCTCTTCTTCACTAAAGTGATCTTTAGCTATACTTAATACTTTTTCTAAAGGAGATTCATTATATTGAATGACTTGATCTATAGCGAGGGCAATAAGGTAATAATTATATTGTTTGAGAAACTCTTTTTTTTGATTACTTGAATAATCTTTTCTCGGATGTTCTTCTTCATATAAATCACCGATAAAGTCCTCTAGAGGGTCCTTTAAGGTACTTTCTTCCCATTCTAAATTTTTTATTAAATAATCTATAATAAATTTAACACTAGGCTGTGATCTTTCTTTTAACAGTGGACAAAGTATTTTATAATCTTGATAATCACATAATGTCAAATCAGCAATTTTATCTTTTCTACCACTTTCACAAAAATTTTTCAGAGTAGATAGTCGTTCTTTAACCTTATTGGATGTGAAAAGTTCACCGATGTTAAAGGTATTACGCATCTTAAAGATTTCTATGCAAATTCTAATGATTAAGTTGCCCATTTCATCTTTTGAAAGAAAAGATTGAGCTCTACTTAGTACTCGTCGCAATCCGTTGCTATGCAGACGTTTCCCAGTAGAAATTAAAGGCTCTGAAGGAGAAGGAGTTGAAGCAAAAGATATAAGATAATCAACAGATTTTCTAAATATGTAATCCTCAGCATTTAGCTTGCCAACTTCCTTCCACACAACATTACGCAAGGCATTTTCATTTGTATCAACACTAGAATCCCAAAACTCAGCAAAAAAGAAAATACGCAAAATTGCTTTCTTCTTCTCATCAGGAGAAAGGCTAACAAAGCCTTCCCACAACTTGTCAAATTTTCCTCTATCCTTGTCCTGCATCTTTATAAAAGCAGAAAGTTCATTTTCTTTCTGCTTATCAGTCAGAATATACTTACTTGAGATCTCTTTAAGCTTTCTGAGGGTTTGTTCTTCTAACTCCTCATAATTGTGCAAGGGTTCCTGCTCTATACTTTCTTCAATACCTTTTTCAGAGCTACTAGAAAATGTCACAGAACTCTGTTTGTTAATAGAACTTACTTTTTTTAAACTACTAGCGAAATTCTCCCTTAAGCTATTTAAATATTTTATATCTTTGTTTACCGCTTTCAAGCTCTCTTTTACTTTAGTAGGATCATCATTGCCATCTTTCACCGCATTTAAAATTGCTTTTGCATTTTCTAAAGCAAACACTCCACAATTGTAAGTGTCATTCTGCTGTTTGCAAGATACACTGTGAATATTATTCTTTGAGAACCCTTCTCTTTCTAGAAACTCATCTAAGGGTATTCGTATATTATCATTTATAAGAGGAACAGTCTCTTCCACAAAAATGACATCGTTATCGCTATTTTGTTTAACATTTTGACCGTTACAATCTACCTCTCCTTGAGAGACTTTATTCTGCGTATTACTATCAATATCACCTTTACCAAAACCAGTTACAAGACACTTTTCAATCCCTTCTCCAAAAGAGTCTGCATAGAAAAAAATATCTCCCTGCCCATTCTTATTGATAGCAACCAATGTTACCCAGTGGTTACCATCTTTATTTATAATGTATATTAATGTTTTACCTTTATTCTTCTTGAACTTATTTAATTCTCTTGGTAGCCTACCAGGACCTTCAACTCCCCAAATCACATTGTTATCTTCAGTCCACTCATATAAGTACTTTGCAATGTCATCAATAACAGTATTTTCCAACCATACTTGCAAATTATCCTCTTCGGTAGATTGAATAAATTCTTTAGAAGATTGATCAAGAGAACTTTTAGCTGAAACACTACTCCCCTTATTTTGACTCTTTGTACTAGTTCTTTCTTCTAACCTTAATGACTGCTTTTGCATCTCATCTCTAGAACTACTTCTATTAATAGAAGATCCTTGTTTGCCACAGCTTGAATCTGGTGAATGACTTTCCTTTTGTTCTGGGATTACCTCAGTTCTAGAGAAATGCATCCCTGAATGATATATTTTTTCTCGCTTTTTATTACCCCATAATACATATTCTCTTACATAATTAGAATTTATCATGCCTGAGTCTGGTGTATATATTACTGGATTTATTTGACCATCCGAATATACTTCAATTTCAGTACCAGAGAGAGAAGCCAAAATGCCGATTTCATTGTGAAAAACAAAATAATCCTGACTTTTTATATTTTCAAGATAAAGCCGATAAAATTCTTGATTATCAAAAAGACTATTTAATATGTCATCATTGTTAGTTATATATTGGTCTTGATACTCTGCTTGAGTCGAAACGTAGCCGCATATACTTGCACACGGAAAAGTTACGTCTCCTATTCTATCACACAATTCCTTCCTATTCTTTTCCTCTCGCAGATCTTCGATACTGAGCAAAACTTTTTGCTTTTGTGGAGAATTTTTATTACGCTCATTACGTGCTTCGATGGATTGAGTTATTTTTTCATACATTTGTTTACGAAGTTCTTCATCTTTACAAAAAACCTCTATAATGTTATTTTTTAAGGTTTCTACTTTTTCTTTAGATTCATCTATCCTCTTATCGATCACTCTATTTGTTTCTTTAATATAATCTCCCATTTTTGGTGATACATTATGAATTTCGGAAACGTTAGATAATAGGTATGAGAACACTAGTTTTAAGCTTTCCTTAAGAGGCTCTGTCATACTTGGATCACTTAAGGATTTAAATTGACTTAAAAACTTGTGCCATTCCATTCTCATCTCTTGCGCTTTTTCAGCTTTATATCCAATAGAGCTGTTATTACCAAACACTGCATGAAAAAAGCAATTGCCATCACCTACTGTTTTCAAAGACTTCATTTGCTCACTAGCCTTGTCTTTAGAATTAGAATCTTTTTCTTGCTTTTTGCCATAAGCTTCTTTAGAGTTTTTCATTTTCTCTAAATCATAACTTCCAGTATCTTCAGTCAAAGAATGACTATTTTTATTATCTGGTATACCATAAATCTCTTTTCTAGAAACTTTTATAGCTTCTTCAATATCTTCTTTTAGGTCACTAAGAAGTGGTACAAAATGTTGCTTATAGTTTACTATATGTATAGTTCTTTGTTCTGTGTTTCCATTATCCGCTTCGATAACATTTTTTAGAATTATATCTGATATTTCTTCTCCTCTTTTTGCCTTACTATCTTCTTCTAACCGCAAATAAAACTTCCCATTTTCTATTATAAGATCATCTTGTACTTCCATGTAGCAAAGATTAACTTTATACTCATTACATAATATTTGACCCTCAATATAAGGTCTGCCCCATATAGCATTTTGCAAGTTTAGAATTCCTACTGCTGAACCAGAACTAGTATTTTTAATATCTTCTGCAGTAAATTCAATACGTGGAATATATTCAGGAAGTTTCTCACTCTCCTTATCTAGAAGCTTATTCAACCATGAATTTTGCGAAGTATTCAATTCTCTCTGTGCATATTCCTTGCAGCCCCTCCGTAAAGACTGTACGTTAAACCCTTCATCACTTGTAATAAGACCTTTGCCTTTTAATTCATTCAAACCTTGAGTAACTGAATCAAAAAAACAATCTCTAGCACTTACAGCAGCTCCAATTTTAAAGCCCTCAGGCAAATTCTTTTTTAGTGTCTCTAAAAGTTGAGTAAGCTTCTCTTTTTTCTTTTCATCCTTTACATTTTTTATCTGACTAAAAATGGAAATAGGCTCTCTAATAACACAGCTTTCTCGAGCACCACCACCAGATGATAGATCTGGTACTTCATTTAATCCAAACATATCAAACCCACTATATTAAACTTATAGCATATATAGCAGCAAAAATCATTAAAGCAAGTTACTTTTTTATAGCTAACAACATCACTTTAATCAGTATATATTTTCATATTTTTTATCATTAAATCAACAATATAATTTTACTTTTACATAATTAACAAGCAAGTGTGAGAACTGTTCTTTTTGGAATGCGTTGGTCTACCATGTGTACCATACGAACTTTTTAATATGGTGATTTTATTATACGCTAAAACTAGCCATATTAGACCATTCCATCCATATCTACATACGAACTATTTTGCCTAAGCTTATGGAAATAATTTAAATCTTCTATTTTTATAACCTTATTTTTACGCGGCTTGTTCTCACAAATATACGACCTTTTTTGCAATCTTAGAAAAAGTCAATAATTCAATTCTTTATAACACTAGCTAGCATGGTATCTTCACTAAAATATTTTTTGTAAAAGTTAGTTGACTTATAAATAATTCTCTACTAATACTGGCATGTGTTTGTTTATTCTGCTGAAGTGGCTCCGCAGGTTACTGTACAAGCTTCAGCAGTTTTTGCACTCCTTTAAAGCATCATATTCCTATATATTAAATATCGCTAGTGCTTCTAAATTTTGTTGATCTATAGTAAAACTGGCTAAAACTTCCAGTAATAAACAATTCTTAACCTACTATCACCATAAAAACTTAACAAAAATACGAGTAGTAAAAAGATTATGGTATTGATTTAATATTATATATTGCATATAATATATTATGTATGTTTGGAGGGGTAACTATGGGTAAGTCTACTGGAATAAAATCTATCATCAATCAACTAAAGCCAAAATCCAAATCAGGACTATATGATATTGAATATGAATTGATTATAGAACATCTCTCCTCCAAAGAGGATCTGTTAAATGAACTGATAAGCGATGGGTTGTATTTAGGGGATTTGCCATCAATTAGAAACTATAACGAACCACCATCTTCGATAGATAGCAAACTTGGACTAAGAGAAAAGGTTTATATTTGGTCTGCTCTTGAGTATGATCTTACTCCAAGTCAAAAAAAATTAAATGAGGAGTTACTCAATACCTTAAGATGTTTAACTTCTTACCATAGCTTATCTGATAATACTGAACCCCTTGAAAAGTTTTTACAAGGCAATAAAAATAATAAAGATTTAAAAGTAATTCTTAACCTCAAAAGAGGAACATCTGAGTCAACAGTACTACATGCGATCGCAGGAGCAAAGATTGATGAATTCCGTTCCCTAGGAAATCAGGCTATAGATTTACTCTTAGGAGCAGGTGCAGATCCTAACATACAAGATAATAAAGGAAAAACACCACTATACCTTGCTGCTGCTAAAGGTCATTACGATAATGCAAACTCTCTTCTCTTGAAAGGAGCTAACCCTAATATAACAAGCAGAAAGGGGAGAACTCCACAACAAATAGCAACTAATAAACTCTGCTATAATATAGAAGAATTATTTCTAACTGATAAACAGAAAAAGTTAAATGCAGAATTGTATGACTTACTTGTACTCGATTCAGACTGCACTAAAAATTTAAAGGAGTTTTTAAGTAAGCATAAAAGAGACTCAGACCTAAAAGTGGTGCTAAATATTCGGCAAGGAATGGGTGAATCAAAAGTGTTTTCGTATGTTGATCGTTTTTCTTGGGACAATGAAGGTCTTATTCAAGAGTTAAGAAAGATATTTTTAGAAGCAGGAGCATTATTATATTATGGTATAAATATTTATCGTCAGCAAAAGGAAGGACAGGCCAGTAAATTACTCGTTAATTTAACTTCAAATCAAAAGGAGAAATTAAATAAGTTTTCTGACAAGGTATTGCGAGCTCAAAATATGGCTGAACTTGAAGAGATTGTAAATGATGCTATAAAGTCTGGCGTACGATTAAACTATTCTTTTTCACAAGATTTTTTTTTAGGTAATGAGTACACTTTTACCGATTATGTGATGAAAAAAATCAGTGAGTTGGAAAAAAATCCTAAAGTTTCTAGTAGTATAATATGTCAATTAGTATCAAAAGGGGCAGTGTTTGGTAATACAGTTGATGCTAACACACTGACATCAGAATTTAAAGAGCATAAAACTAACCTAAAAAAAGCTTATAGAGATTATATTAGAAATTCTCATAAGTTTATTGAAATCGCAAAAAGTGCAACCAATAGCGAGCTAAAAGATGCAAGAGTAGACAACTCCGTTTTTTACTTAGAATATTCTAAAGATAGTAAAATAGACATTATAAAGATAACAGATGGGGCAAGGGATTTAGGTCTAACCGATGGAGAGGTAAAGTGTGGAAGAAATATAGTAAAGATCGGTAAAAGTGAAGTAGAAATTAAAACTGAAAACGGCATAAGGAATTATACAGATCTTACAGAAGGTAGCGATATAGTATTAACTTTTTATACCAGTTTGGGAAATGTAGACGTTAGGCTGTATCCTGACATACAGAATAAAAGCAAAATTATAGTAGAAGTGAGTAATAGAGAAGAAATATTAGAAAAATTCAAAGGTTGCGAAGAAGAGTTAGGCAATGATTGCGAGCTTGGTAACTACTGGGTCTACGATGCTATTGAACAGGGATATTTTGAAAGATCTTGTGGATTAATGCGTCCTGAAGTAATAAGCGAGTCTAACAACAAATGGACAGAACGTGAAGAATTAAGAAGGACTTCTGATCCTAGGAGAGAAGTTTCTAGGTAGATTAATTTGCCATAAAGGTTAAAGATTATTATTTAAATATAAACTACTATAATTTATAGATTTTGGATCATTTTCTACCATTGTTGCGCCCAGTATGCTAAAATCTTCATTATTTATATTGATATTTTCACATAATTGATTCTGTAACATTGACTTACTTTTCTATATCAATTTCAGCATCTTTTTGTGTGGCCCTTTGTAGTAGCTCCTTTTGCAATAACCTTTTTTAATTTTCTGGCACATACTTTTTTCGATGTTTTTTCATATTGTTGTTTTTATAAACGTTACGACGCTGAGCCGTAAAATTTCTCCAATTGCTCACTCCACAGCATCGGTATTTCTCTTAAATCAGCTAGCTTCAAGTCTCTTGGCTGCCTTCCATTTACTATATCTTCTTTAATTTTTGGTGCTAAATAATTTAATCTTAAAATTTGCTGTATACGTCTTGTACCTATATTAATTTTAACGCTCAGTTCCTTCACACTTGCATATTTTCCTGCCTCCAGTTGACGTTTCCACAGATGAGCCCTTACCACTGCTTTCAGTAGTGCATTGTTTGTTTTGCCTTCTGGCTCAATTACTGTGCATTTCTTTCCTTTCTTTTTTATTGGTATAAATTCCACCTTATTCTCTAAACTCACCTCTATTCCATCTTCTTTTATCATTACTCCTTTTATTAACTTGTTCACTACTTCTTTCTGCTTTCCAAAACTTAAATTTTTCCACTCTTCTGCTTTTTCTCTCCATTTTTCATATAAATCTTCTGCTCTCTTCATCACTTCTTTTTCTACTTCTCCTGCTACCACTGTTCGATTTACTGATTCACAATTTTTTCCTCTTAAATGGTTATTACATATATAATATCGGTATCTTTTATTCTCTTTTTTTGAGTATGTCAGTGTCATATTTACACCGCAGCTCTTGCATTTAATTATTCCTCTAAGCAGAGCTTCCTCATATTTTGCTTTTCTATATGGCTGATTCTTTATCAATTCTTGTGCTTTTTTCCACTTTTCCTCTTCTATTATTGCTTCATGCTTTCCCTCATACTGTTTGTCATAATGTCTTATCTTTCCCACATATATTGGATTTGTTATTATTCTTCTCACCGTTGCTTTTTTAAAGATATCTGCTTTTGTTCGGTATCCTTCCCTGTTTAACTCTCTTGCCAACTCTGCCATTGACTTCAGCTCCAAATATCTTTCAAATATATGCTGCACTGTTTTTGCTTCTTTTTCATTTATTATTAATTCCTTATCTTTTACATCATACCCAAGCGGTAAAGTTCCTCCCATCCATAACCCTTGCTCTTTTGATGTTGCTATTTTATTTTTTACTCTCTCTACTATCATCTCTCTTTCTAGTTGTGCTGCTCCTGATAATACTGTCTGTACGAATTTTCCCATTGGCGTATTATTGTCAAATATCTGTGTTACTGCTACAAAATTTACTCGGTGCCTTCTAAAAAATGACGTTACTTCTATGCTGTCTTTTGTTTCTCTTGATAACCTATCTAGTGTATATACTACTACACAGTCTATCTCTCCTCCTTTGACATCTTCAAATAATTCCTTTATCGCTGGTCTTTCTAAATTTTTTCCTGAATATCCTCCATCATCGTACTTTTTTGCCAATGCTACCCAGCCTTCTTTGCTCTTTATATACTTTTCACATGCTACTCGTTGCGCATCTAAACTATTAAACTTTTGTTCTAGACCGTCTTCATTTGACTTCCTAGTATATATTCCACATCTTATCCCTTTACACATTTTCCTTTCCCTTTTGATCACGCAAACCAAATAGGAGCGGCCCATTGTAGCTCATTCCCATTATTTTTCCTGCCACTGCTGATAATGACGTAAAAAATTCTTCTCTGTAGATTAAACCCTTATCTGTCAC
The DNA here is from genome assembly GCF_947251465.1 of Wolbachia endosymbiont (group B) of Melanostoma mellinum. Classification (NCBI taxonomy): domain Bacteria; kingdom Pseudomonadati; phylum Pseudomonadota; class Alphaproteobacteria; order Rickettsiales; family Anaplasmataceae; genus Wolbachia; species Wolbachia endosymbiont (group B) of Melanostoma mellinum. The sequence goes on along the minus strand of NZ_OX366366.1, from coordinate 1,505,547 downwards.
CATTACCGCATGTGTCTCTTCTCCTCTCTCTAGTATTAATTCTGTCCCTTCTACTGGTAGTTTATCGCTACTTATTCTTTTTCCTTTCTCTAGCCGATCTGCCAGATACTCTAGTCTTTTTGTCCCCTTTCTTGACATTTTTCCATACGCTTCCTCCTGCATTCTATAAGCTAATCTCGGTATCAGATATTTCTTTGAGTATCTAGGCGCCTCTTCCCCATATACCTTCTTCCATATTCTTCTCAACTCTACCAACGCTTTTTTCTCTAAATTCATTACCTTCTTTTCTATTTCTTTCTCCATGCTTTTAGCCTCTCATAGAAGATTTCCCACTTTGCTGTTCAAATAACTTTTCAATTCTCTCTGTTTCTTTCTTTAATACCTCGGTTATCTCTTTACTATTTTTCGCATAACCCATTGCTGCCATTCCAAATTTATCTGCTTGCTCTATTTCTGCTCCTGCTTCCACTAACTCTTTTACTATTTCCACTTTCCCCACCATACATGCAAGGTGCAGCGGCGTGCATTTATTTCCATATTCTTCCGCATTTACATTCCCTCCTGACTTTATCAATTCTCTAACTGTTTCTAGACGTTTCTCCGTTACCGCTAGGTGCAGTGCTGTGTATCCTTTCACATCTGCTGCATTCACATTCACTCCTTTTTCAACTAATAAACTCACTGTTTTTGCGTCTATTGCATAATGCAGAGCTGTTCTTCCATTCTCGTCTCTTGCATAAATATTTTTATATGAGTTCTCTGATAATTCTTTTGCTGATTTATTAAATTTGCCAAGCTTTAACATAATCCACCTCGCCTTTTCTTTAAATTTAAATCCCTCTTTTAAACCTTCCTTTTCGCTACCTCATCTATCATTTCGTTCACTTGGCTCATTATTTTGCTTGCTAAATTTTTACATTCTTCCTTTATCAGTGATTTGTCTCTCTTCCTTATTTCTTCTATCTCTATTATTTTTAACTCTGGCAAATAACTCCCATTCAACATGTCTGCTATTTCTCCCACTAGCCTCTCTATTCCATAGCATGTCAGTTCTCTACTTTTTGTTACTCCTCCTTGTTCTCTCAAAAATTTACTTGCTTTTTCACTCTCTTTGCTATCACATAGACGATACTTTTCACTTTCCCATATGTAATACATTGGTGTTGCACCATATTTATTCAGTTGATTAACCTCAGCTCCTGCCTTTACTAGCTCTTTTATTATTTCAACTCCTCCTATTTTGCATGCAGAGTGGAGTGGCGTACATCCAGTGACATATTGAGTGGCATTTACTTCTGCTCTCGACCTTAGCAGCACTTTTACATTTTCTAAACTTTTTGCAAATACTGCACAGTGTAGTGGTGTATAACCCTTTTTATCTCTTGCATTTACCTCTGATCCTTTTTTTATTAATAATCTCACTGTTTTGTAATCAGAGATTTCTACTGCTTGATGCAAGATCGTCTCTCCTTCTTCATTTCTTTTATTAATGTTTTTACTTGATACTTCTTTAAAAAACTTACTCTTGCTAAACTTCATACTTACCTCACAAAATTAGCTTTTCTAGCGCCAGACAAATTTCTTATATTTACCTGCCGCTATTCAAGTCATGTCCTTTTTAGCATGAGAAAGCAAGTCCTTTTCTTTTTATTTCATACATTTTAACCTATTATTAATATAATATATGAGAATCTAAATATAAGTACTTAACTTATTACACATATTGCTTGACTATTTTTCCAACTTCTGTGCAAATGTCGATGTTCGTGCCATTTCAGTACTCCTGGGTAAAATACTAAAATGTGTTTTTCTAATTCGTGTATCGAATCTTCTTTTCCTGAACTTCTATCATTTTCGCAACTAACGTGATATTCCGTTAAATTAGCTTTCGCAACCTTTTGATCAGTAAGATTCTTTGCTTCATATTCATAGCTGATATTAAATCTTTCCAAAATTGGTTTGTATTCCAAGTTCCATAGCTGATCAGAAAGTTTATCATTACCAAGGAAAAGTGTGCCTCCTATCTCTTCTTGATAACAAAGAGAAAAACAGCTATTTATTTCTCCTAATTTCCAGCTATCTGACAGTACAATCTGTGCTTTGGCAAACTTTATTGGTGGTAGTAAGCTCTGTGGTAATGAATATAGTGCTTTGAAATTGTACCACAGGTGACTTCGTTCATATATTCCACTGTAGTTTTTGGTATGTGGCTCTGTTTCTCCAAGTACTGCTACATCTAATCGATATACATCATCATTAAATGCTTGTTCGTAATGCTCTCTTAAATAGTTGTCTACAATCTCTACTAACAGACCTCTAGAACTGCAAAAGTTTATTCTACCAAATGACAGTACTGGTCCATCTTTTTCAATTTTTATCCCTGAGTAATCCGATAACAAACTTCCAAAAAAGCTTTCATCTAATATAAACCTATCAACGTTGTAATGGTCATTAAAAATTCTCATTAATCGCGATCTTGCTGGAAGTGACAGTTTTGCTAGCTCTATAGCGGCATCAACAAAAAAGTCATTTGGAACATCCTTTATACCAATTTGCAGCTCAAAGAAGTGTTTACCAGGTGGTTCTTCAATAATTGTAATCTCATCTATATTTGCCCATTTAAGAGCTATTTTTAATGATGCGAGCGTTCCTCTAAGTCTTTGAAATTTTATCCCTTCTTCTACGGCTTTTCTTTTGTTTTTTACCCAACGTAGTATCTCTTCTAAACCATATTCTTCTATTAGCCATGGTAATAACTCTTCTTTAAAGCTAAATTTAAATCCCTTAATGCAGCTCGAATCAACTTTGTAATCTATTGCTTCAATTATTGTACGTTCTTGTTTTGTGGCATTGGGTGGAAGCAGCATCAGTTTTTCCTCACCAGTTCAATTCTCAAATTTTCTAACTTGGCACACTCATTGCCTGCTACAACAACATCTTTTTTTGGTTCGATTAATTCTACGTTTTCTACACCCTCTACAAATAAATTTGCTATTATCCATGATCTTGTAACATTCCACCCTAATCTTTTTGCTAATTCAAACTTCTCAATAAACTGCTTCTTGATTTCTTCCTCTGATATTAAAGGACTTATGCTCATTCTGCTGTGAATATCTATTTCCGTAATATTGCAACCTATCACTGTTACTGTATCGGTTAAAACCCTTATATCATCTCTAGTAACCTGCTTTTTTACAATTTCTAGTAGCTCTTCTGACACTATGCCAGTTGTGGATAATTTTGTTGATAAGATTGAAATTTGTACTTTCCCTGGTATAGGTGATTCCACTAGTGCATCTTTTACTCTACTATCTGCTGACAGTGCATAATACCTATAATACTCCTTTCTCCCACATGTGCTCCAGCCTTTTACTTTTGCTTTTACCCTCTTTCTAAATCGTTCGTCATCTTCTTCTTTTTCTCTCTCTACTCCATAAAATTCAGCCAAATTATCAAGATCTTCTCCTATCGCAAATTTAAGTAAATTACCCTTTACAGCTTCGTTTATCCTTTGTCTGAGCAAAAGTTCTCTCCATGCTGCTACCTCCAGAATCTTTATCGCTGGATCACTTTCAACTAATGCTGTAAAACTTGCGTCACGCTTCACCAACTCTTCCCTCATCCGAGACAGAATTTCTTCGAAGTTCAGTGGCTCAATAATGTTAGGCTGCTCCATCTTTATACCACAACTCCATCAAAGCGAATATTTTTTCCACTTGGTAAGTACAATCCTTCTAGGTCAAGCGTTACTTTTCCTTCTTTCACTTCTGTTATTTTTACTTTTTCTAACTTAAATCTCTTCTCAAATTTCCCCAGTGCTTCTGCTGTTGCTCCATAGATTTCCAAAGTTAAATCTCTATTTATTGGCTTATCTACTAATTCAAATAATCGAGAACCATACTCTCTTCTCATAATACGTGATCCAATAGGAGTGGTTAAAATATCAGTAATTGATTGTTTTAAATGTTCTATTCCTTCCAATTCCTTTCCCGTGCTAGCATTCATGCCTCTCATTCTGCAAATACATTTTTGCTAACACCTATCACTTTAAAACTACACGATACCAAGTCTCCTGTTCTTGTTACTCCCATACCGTTCACAAATACGCTGTTTGACCCTTGCGTTAGTGTCTCCCCTATAGTCAAGATATCACCCCTACGACACACAGATCTACTATTTACAAATACGTCTTCACTTCCACTCATACAAACATGAACCGGTATTCCTGTACAATTATCCCCTACACAAACGATTGCTTTACCCATATGCTAGTTTAGATCTATTCTCCTTCCCTTAAGTTTTATTCTTTCTTTTGTCATTTCTATACTCGATTCTCCAGCTTTCAGTGTTATTTTATCTACTACTTCAATCTCTAAATGATGTTTATCTTTATCGTATGACAACTTTGTTCCATCTTGAAATGTTAAGCTACTCACCTCTTTTTTATTCTCTGATGCAGGGTATTTTTCCTGGTATATCCCTCCTAACACCACTCCTAACGATAATTCGCCAAGAGGAGAAAATATCATAACCTGTTCACCGATATCTGGTGGAGACCAATCTCTATCTTTTCCTGCTTTGCTCGTTATCCATGGTAAATAATCTATTAAAAATTCTCCTATTTTAACTCTTACTTTTGCTTTTTCATAATCTATTTCTTTTACAACTCCTATACGAACAATGTTGGCCATTTTCCTCTGTAGTTCCGAAATTGCAAAATTATTTTCTAACATTTATTTCACCGATTTCTATTTTGTGTGGCATAAATTTTCCTTCTTTCCAAATAGATCGCCCTACGTGTATTGTATGCACCCATTCAACCATCCACACGAGATATGCATCTAATTCTGGCCTAAAATCATCTCCTCCTCCTGATATAAATTCTCCTGGTGAAACATTTTTCACGTTCCAAGTATTTTTATTTACTACTCTTGCTACTTCTGCTGCTAATGTTCTGACAATAATAGCTGCATTTTCTATTGTGCTATCAATCACAATTCGTGCTTCAAATCTTGCTTTCAGTGCTAATTCTTCTGTTCCTGGATCTTTTCCCGATTCTAAACTCACAAGCTCTACAAATAACGCTGGCGCTAATAATTCTTTTCTTATCGATGGATAAATTTCACATGTCTGTATAGACGGTATTTCTTCCTTCAGTGTGCTGCAAATTGTTTGATGTAAATCTGTCCAGAACTTTGTCATATCTTTAAAATATAGTTTAGCTCATGCTTAAAGTATTTCTCAAACTCTCTCTCACTCTCATAATTAACAAGGTCTTTTATTATTCTTGAGCCTTCTGGTTCCAGCGGTAGTTTTACTTCCTTTATTGGCAATGCTGCTCTTCCTTCACGTTTAAACATACCGCTATTTCCTTTTGGCATAACTGCTACAAATCCTCCTATAAACTCATGCTTTCCTACTTTCGATCCTCTTCTTGTTTTTTGTATTTTGCCAATTGTCGATGCTCTAATGTCATAGAGATTTGCTCTAATTAACACTTCTAATCTGCTAGTTTTCGCCTTAAAAATTCTTAATCTCTTTCTTATCAAACTTTTCTTTTCCTCACTGATTTCCTTAGCTGCTTGCGCTTTTAACCATAGTGCCGTTTTGTTTAATGCCTTTACCGTTGCTAATTCTACTTTTCTTCTTTTAGCATTTACACTTTCTATTACCTCAACTTCTATATGAACAGACATTTTACACCCCAGACGCTTTTATTTTCCACGTTATTCCAGACTTGTCTCTAAGTGGCGGTGAGTGTACTTTATATCTTCGATCACCTATAACAAAAACATCTCCCACTATTGGCTTTAACACATCAAACGCACTTACTTCTAACGCTAAAGTTTCTTCCACAAATTGTCCTTCACCAATCTCGTATAATTTATCTGGCTGTTGCTTTAATACTTGTACCATGTATGACTTATCCTTTGATTTATACAAAGCCACTTCTCCTAAATGGGCAAAACAATCTTCTAATAATCGCTTAATATTCTCTTGCATATTTCTTTTTGATATACTAACCTTCACATGCTAAGAAAGCGCATATCGGTAGAGTCGTTCTGTGCCTCACCACCTTGTAGTTACTCTACCAGTATGTTATGCTATAGCGACTTTTACTAATACGCCAGGTCTATGGCACATTGGCAGAGGATTTGACTGTGTATGTAAATCTGTTCCTCTATCAAATCTCCTTGGCTCTTGTTTTGCATAGAGTGGCTGTCCAAGAGTATTTACTGTTTCATTAAAGTCTGCTGGTGCAAAATATGGTATCCGTTCAGAGGTGTGGTTTAAGAAACAACAGCTAGCAGGTTTTGAAAAGGGTTTAATTCCTTTTGTTTCCAAGTCAGATACAACGAAATTATCCGCTCAAGAAATCTATTCCCTCGCTCTGACTGTGCAAAATATGAATTCTTACGATAGACAACATAATGCCGTATCTGTCGCTCAACATGGTTATTCGTTAATGGAATATTCTCTGGGTCATCCAAAAATGTCCACATCATTGACTCGGATTTTATAATACCCTTTACCGTTCGTGAAGCTCCTTTTGCTTCAAGTATATAAGATATTTTTATCATGCAGTACTGTATGTATCTTCGTAATTCTTTAGCTTGCTTAGTGAACTTTGAAATACTAATTTCATTTTCTGACAAAGCGTTTTTTAATACAAACAATCCATTAGCTGCGTCTTTTAAACAATGGCTAAGTCTCATTACTTCACTATTCCAACTATGAGATAACCTCTCGAAATTTCTCAATAAGTGAGCCCAACAAATTTGTCGTTTTTCATCACTGAAGTGGTTGTAAACTGCATATCTGTCAGTAATTACCAGGTTTTTGTAATCACAAAATGCACTATTCTTTAAAAATTTCATTCCTCTTGTATCTGCTAACTTCATAAGACTTGCTTTATTGTTGGCAAACATCCAGCACCATCCCAATTTGCCTTTGTTGTAGTGACTGGTTTCATCAATATGCAAAATTTCGCTTGCTTTTATTTCTTCCTCTATTTGTTCATAGGCTTCTTTACATTTTGACGAAACCCTTGCTTCACTATTGGACACACTACCAACACTTATACTCATGTTAAAGATGTCTTTCATAATATTCGCTATTTCTCGCTTTGAATTCTTATAAAACCCACTTAGTGATGCAACTACTGACTTAACTCTAGGACCAAAGGTATCCGGTGTAACTCCTTCTGGTAATTTGCTACTCCTTCTTTTTCCGCATTTACGACAGCGACCATGTTCTAATTGATACTCAACTACGTAAGGCTTAATTTCTGGTAAATCAACTTTTTGATAGACATATGGTTTTTCCGATATTGCGATTTCTTCACCACACTCGCATCTATTTGGTAACTCTACCTTCACCACCTCATCTGCTTCCATTTTAGCTCGGCAATTCCCCTTATGTCCAACTTGACCACCTATCTTCCTGCCGCCCTCTGACTTATCTTCTGGTGTGTCTTTTTTTATTTTGTACAGCTCTTTTGAACTTGGTAAAGATGAATTCCTTGAGTTTAAGCCGAGTCTCTCTCTTAGTTCAGCATTCTCTATTTCTAAGATTTTATTTTTTTCTTCAAGCTTTGCTACTTTCTGCTCTAAGTTTTTACATAACTCTACAATACTGATCAACAATTGAAGCATCTAGCCTTACTTTACTATCAACATTTTGTGTTATTACTACTTTAATATATTATGTCAATTGTTTTTTATCCTTGCCACACCTCTGAACGGATACAAAATATGTTGTAAATGTACTTGCTGTTCCTACTGGAAAACAGTGCCCTGTATCTCTTTCTATAAATCTTCTCACCGTTCCTTCAGGATCAGTTGCTTGCCCTCTATATTCCTCAAATGTTATTCCACAGAATGTAAATCCTGACCTCATATCATTCCTTAGCGCTGCTCCTTCTTGCCATCTTTCATATGCTTCTTTTACTTTACTATGCGAAGTTAATGCATCAAAAAATTCAGGGCTTACCAAAGCATGTACTCCTGTCATATATTCACCACTTAGATTATCTTCTATATGCCGGAGTACTTCCATACACTTACGCTTTACATCTGTTGTTGCTGTTCCTAGTGCAAAATTTACTACTTTTGGCGTGATTTCAAATTCGTTGTACAGATTTAATAATTCTGACCCGTCAGCATCTAAAATTATTCCTTTCAGCGCTCCCATTCGTAAATGCTCTAATGTTATTGCGTGTTTGTTTCTCATTAGCTGTAAATGGTCAGTTACTACGTCTGCCAGCGCTTTCAGTTCACTCTCTGATCCAAATGCTCTTATTCCCTGTACTTCTTCTGGTAACACTACATCATCATGAGGAATATGTGGAATCGTAAATGTTCTTACTTTTCTTTTTCCTCTTTTTCCTACTGTTGCTGGTGCTCCGGGTAACTGCGTTGGTAGTAAACTTAACACTCCGTTGTGTTCTTCTATCGTAATATGTCTAAATCTTACTGATCTACTTGGAAATAAATTTAAATTTCCAACACGTCCATAATTTATCGGCAATATATTCATCGCATTTGTTAGTGCCGTCATGCTAAATGCTGTATTTGTAAATGGATTTTGCATTCTTTTTCTCCTTATTAATTTTAGTTAAACTCCCTTGCGGATAATGATCCCTCGTCCTTCAAGTTGCTTCATTGCTGCAGTTTTCTGCTCTTCAGTGATATTTGCTGGCCATACAACTGCATGATCTGCTAGCATTGCTATACGTGTAATGATTACTGCTTTGGCATTTTCTGTCGCATTTACATCACTTGTTATTACACCTATTGCTGTTTGTGTGCCATCTGTGGCAGTTGGATTTATTATCCTAATCATGTTGTCTTTATCACGACCAACAACTGTCCCTAGCTTCAGATTTTGACCCTTTGCTACCGTTATTTGGTCTCTTGAATATAGACTTGATGCCTCATACTTTAATAAGTCACCTAGATTATTTTGTTCTGTTATACTACTCATTTTGCTTTTCTCCTTTTGTTATATATTTTAAATGCCTACGACTTTTCGCTACCTGCATCATCAACTCTTCTCCTGAATTCTGTGGTATTGTACTTATTATCTCTGTCTTCTTTGTTCTTTCTGCAAGTAATTCCATTAAAACCTCCCTTGCTTGCTCAACACTTACACCCTGCTCAATAAATTCTCCTATTTTCTCTGGCATTCGTGATAAGTTACACAAACGTATTAATTCAACAACTTCAGTACGATACTTAGTTAAATTATTAGTTTTTAGGTCATTTGTAGTTTGTTCATTCATAATAATACTCCTGTTTTGATTAATAGATGAAAGAATTGTAATTCCATCTGCAAGACCTATCTCTACTGCTTTCTCGCCAAAATATAGCCCTGCTTCTGTTGATTTGATTGCTTCTACAGAAAGGTTTCTATTGCGTGCTATTAGCTCAACCAGCATTCCATATAAACGATTCACTTCGCTTTTTAGGTTTTCTAAACTCTCAGAAGTTATTGGCTCATGTGGATTTAAATCATTTTTTCTACTTCCTGCAAATACTGTCGTATATTTTATTCCCTGTTTTTCATCAAACCCACTTTGATCTATATGACTTGCTATTACTCCTATGCTTCCTACTCCTGAAGTTCTACTCACAAATACCTTTTCAGCGCTAGAAGCTATAGCGTACGCAGCAGAATATGCATCATCATTTGCTATCGCTATTATCCTCTTTTTTCCTCTTGATTCATAAATAAAGTCAGCTAGGTCAAATATACCGTTTACCTCTCCTCCGGGGCTATCTATTTCCAGTATAATTGTCTCTATGCTACTATCTGCTAATGCTTGTGTAATTTGTTCTTCTATTTGCTCATATGATGTCATTCCGAGCATTTCATCAAATGCACCAGGTTTTTTAGTTAAAATGCCATGTATCGGTATTATTCCTCTTTCACTATTTCTTACTGCATGTTTTATATTTTTAAAGATAGGCTGCTTTCCTGTTTGTAGTGACAGTAACTCAAAACTCCTTGGTTCTACCATTACACATCTGTTTAGCCATTGTTGTTTCATATCACCTCTTGATTGGCCGTAACGTCAGAATCAAAACTTAAGCCCAGTTCACTTGCACGTCTTTGATCTTCTGCTATTTCTTGGTCAATTTCTTCTACATCATAACCCATTTCTGATACTACTTCCGCTCGACTCTTGAATCCATTTCTTACTGCCATTTGCTGTGCTTGCTGATCTTTTAGCGGATCGACCCAATCAAATCCCTGTGGTATCCATTTTACTTCTTTTTTTGCTCCTTCTTTTCCCTTTGTCCATTCTTCACCTATGTCTAGCTCTCCAGAAAGTAGTGCTAACTCTAACCACCTATCCCATACAGGACGGCAAAACTGAAATACCATTATGTTATGCTGTAACATTGTACATCTCCTACGAAACTCTATTAATCCTGCTCTAATTGATGAATAATTAACACCGGTTAAATCTCCTGTTAGTTGATCATATGTTATCCCTGTACCAATCGCTATTGCCCTGAGTTGCTGTCTTATAAACGCTTCATAACTTCCTCCAACATTGTAAGTTAAAAATATGATATAAAGGAGATAAGAGGGAAGATAACCCTACTCACTATAGGAATAGAGTTATCACGGGCGTGTGCGACCGACCAACTGTTGGTATTATAACCGTTCGGATCAAGGTACACTAGCCCATCTCTCGATACGTTTGAATAGTTGCATGGGACATATGTATGCACCCGTTTACAATCTTAAATTAATTAAAACTAATCGAGGTTATTATGATTACATCTTATCAAAATTTTATTGGCATTGATATTGGAAAATTTAAAAATGTTGTTGCAGTTCACAAACAGAAGAACGCTGTCGAATTCGACAATGATACTGCTGGCTGGCAACAATTGTTTCAAGATTTTTCAAATATCTTACCTAATTCTTTAGTAACTCTGGAAAACACTGGAAAATATGAGCTTGGCTTAGCACATTTTCTTGTTGATAAAGATATTGCTGTACATCGAGCTAATACTCGCAAAGTAAAAAGCTTTGTTCTATCTCATGGAACTTTAGCAAAGTCTGATCAATCAGATGCAAGAGCCCTTGCTCAGTATGGGTTTGAACGCTATAGTACTCTATCTCTATTTGCACCTATGTCAAAAGAACAAACAACCTTAGTTGCACTTTGTCAACGTCGTGATGACATTACAAAAATGAGAGCTCAAGAGAAATCTAGGCTTGCAGCACCTGAAAACGACCATATAAAAGAAAGCTGTCAGAAAACTATTGAATTCTTTAATAGCCAGATAGATGAGCTCAACAATACCATACAAAAAATTATTGATGAGAATCCAGAGTTACAAAAGCGCCAAAAAATCCTTAAAACAGTTCCAGGAATAGGTGCAAAATTATCTCAAGATTTTCTGTGTCTAATGCCAGAACTTGGTTATGTAAGTAGGGGAGAAATTGCAAGTCTTGCTGGAGTTGCACCTCATCCGAAAGAAAGTGGTAAAACTATTGGTTATCGCAGAATAAGTGGTGGCAGAAGCAACGTTCGTGAAAAGCTTTTTACAGCTGCGATGTCTGCTTCAAGGTCTAAGTCTGCGCTTGGTGCCTTCTATTCAAGGCTTGTTGGTAAAGGTAAAAAGAAGATGGTGGCTATGACAGCTCTAATGCGTAAAATCATAGTAATTGCCAATGCGAGGCTTAAAGAAGCAGTCAATGTGAATTAAAAAAATCTGCATAGAAAATAGGTTAACGAATATGTGGATAAATACGTCTACACACATTTAAAGTATTTATACACATATTCGTTAACCATAAGATCTAAGCAGTAACTGTTGTTTGATACAAAATTTTTCTATGATTAAGTTAGGGTTTTTATTGTCAAAAATGCACTTTTTACTCGAATAAAAAACAAAATTACAAACAAAAGTTGTAATGAAACTAAATTCAAAAAATTTTAAAAAACATAGTTGATCCGATGGTTCTGAAAATTTTATATCTTCTCCTGGGTCTAAAAGCTGCATTGTTCCAGGCTCTAAACCAGATAGTGCTACTCCTTGCTCATTACTTTCACCTTCTCCTAAAATATTTGCTTCTGGATCGAGTCTCGTAATAAATCCTGCAAACATCGCCGCTGTCTTTTTTCTCACTAGCTCTGCATCATCGTATTGATCAAGCTCATAGAGCTTTAGCAGTATATTAGAAAGCCATGGCTCTCCCCTAATTTGCCCAGGTCTTAGTGGTCTATAGATATGTAAAACATCGTTTGCTGGTACTCTTACTGATTCTCCAAACGTACTTTCACCAGGGTGTTCTTTAAATAGGTAGTATGCTTCCCTTTGCCCAAGTCTATTGAACTCAATCCCGTTTCTTATTACATTACCATTTGCTAAAGTTTGATTTGTTTTATTATCTAAGTGTTCAGATTCAAGCACTTGTAATTGCAACGGTACACACAGACCATCTCCAGGTTTTCTTGTTCTTAACCGTATGAAACATTCCCCGCCTTCTATCATGCTCCTACAAACCAGTGCTTGCAGTCCATAAAAATCATTTACTCCACTACTGTCTGCTTCATCTGTCCATCTCAGCCATAACTCTTGCACTCTTTTCCGAAACTCTGGATCTTTAGCTTTTGATTGTGGTTTTATTCCTGTTCCAATAGAGTTACTTACTATCGTATCAATTATATTTGCAGCGTAAGGATTTTTTCTCACCATATCACGTGATCTACTACGTAAAGTTTCAAGGCTTTGAGACAGCAAATTGTTTATACTTCCTAACTCTGGTTGAAAGTGAAAAAATCTTCTTCCTGATCCTGCTGCATCCCAGGCTGAGCTTTTGATTTTTGGCTTACTAAATAGTTGTTTGAATGATTTGAGTAGCATTACTTCTCTTTATCTGAAACTTTAGATAACTCAGCTTCTAATTCCTCTATCGTTGGTAAAGCTGTCTTTATATTCTCTGGTAGACTTTCAGTTATTCGATATTCTGCTAGTCCTATTGGTTTTGTCATATCTTTTAGAGTGTATTTTGCTAGTACATCATTTTTAGATTTACATAAAATCAACCCTACAGATGGTTGATCTGTCTCGTGTTTTAGCAAGTCATCTACTGCTGAAAGGTAGAAATTCATTTTACCGGCGTATTCTGGTTTAAACTTATTATCTTTCAATTCAATTACTATAAAACAACGTAATTTTAGATGGTAGAATAATAGATCGACAAAGAAGTCTTCATCACCAACATCTAAATGAAATTGTCTACCTACAAATGCAAAGCCTTCACCAAGTTCTAACAAAAACTTCTCCATATGTCCTACAAGACCTTTTTCTACTTCTCTTTCATGAGCATCCTTTCCTATACTTAAAAAATCAAAAATATATGGATCTTTTAACGTGTAATGCGCTAGATCTGATTGAGGTGAAGGTAACTTCTCTTTAAAATTAGTGATAGCCTTTCCTTGACGTTTATGTAACCCAAGTTCAATCTGCATTACCATGATGTTTCTTGACCAGCCATGTTCTATAGCTTCTTTTATGTAGAATAGCCTCGCTTCTTTGTCCCGAACTAAGTCCATCAGAAATACATTATGTCCCCATGGCAATTGGGCAACAAGTTGTTGCACAAATTCAATATCTTGATATTCCCCTGCAAACTGCCTCATATATTTTAGATTTCTTGTGCTAAAACCTTTCATTTCTGGAAACTCAGCCTTTAAGTCTCTACTTAACTGCTCAATTACTTTGGATCCCCAACCTTGGCTCTTTTGTTTTTCTAGAATCTGTGTTCCAATATAATGATAAAGTAGTAGTAGCTCTTTATTTACTGTTCTTGCTGCTTTATAACGACTAATAGCAATCTGTTCTTTCAGCTGCTCTAAAAATTCTGTATATTCTTTTGCTATAATTTTTGTCATACGGTTCCTTTCAACGATTTTCATCATTATATGATCCCCTTACTCGTTGAAAAAACAATTTTCCTCTTTGGCCTCATGCCTGCAACTTTTAACCCCGCTTTTATTCGTTGCCTGAGCTCCAATAAATCCTTTATTTGAACTTCCCCGTACCGCACAACATGGTCACCATATGCAATTGATACTACTCGCTCTCCGCTTTGCAGTTTTTTTATCGCTTCTTCGACTTGACTTAAATATTCCTGATTGTACATTTTACTTCTCATTCAACCATTTACTTTGTCTCACTTTTTTAGGCTTTTTACTTTCCATTTTTCCACTCAAACTATTCCACTTACTCTCTGGCCATCTGTCTATTCCCAGTGCTATCGATGCTGCTCTTGCATAAATCCTACAGTCTAATACTTCATTTCTTTCTCTTACCTTTTGCCACTCCTGTTTGGTGTATCCTTTTACTACCTTGCTGACTAATTGCTCTGCCGTTAACTGCTTAAAATATTCAGGCGCATACTCGGGAAAATGACAGTATCCTGCTGGAGCTTCTTCACCGTCCTTTAAAACATTAAGTAATTGAAAAAGTTCTGACTTTAAAATCGATACTCCCACTGGCCAGAGCTTTATTCCTCTTTTTAGCTTTTGACCACCAACTGTTATATCTACTCTACTTGGGCTGCTAAGTGGTACTAGAGCTTTATTTACACCTTTCACTGCCATTACTCTTCCAGAGCCTTGATGACCTCTTACCCAATTGTATACTTCTTGTGTCGCATACCCAGCATCAACCGCCATCATGCTTATCATATATTCAAGCCCATTTTCACCAATAAAATGATGATTTAAAAGCTCAGAGAGTTTTCCCCATACTTCCCTACCTACTGTATCTCCTTCAAATACTCGGTAGTCTATTGACCAACTTTCTCTGCCTTTTCCCCAGGCTACAACTTCTACTTCTAAACGATCTTTTTGGACATCTACTCCTGCAGTAAGCACCACTTCTCTCCTAGGTACTGTGCCTACGGGAAAAAATTCTCTCCTGTTAAATAATTGCTTCCAATCTGGTACTTCTCCTTTGTCTACCCAGGTTTCTCCAAGCGTAGTATTTATCCATACTTTTAGTAATTGTTCACTTTCTTTTGCATGAAGAAAATCTTCTACTGCTTGAGTCCAGCTATACCAGCCTACTGGACTATAAAGACTTGAAAGATGAAATCCTTTTTTCTCACCTTTTACTCTATTAGTAGGCCTCCATTCTCCACGCTCAAGCATCTCTGTCTTTTGATGATTTTCTATTTTGCCGCTACATTCAGTGCAGACATAATGTGCTGTTTTCGAATCGTTATTTTCCCATTTTATTTGTGACCATTTTAGAACTTGATAGTAATTACAATGCGGACATGGTACAAAAAAATATCTCTTATCTGTTGCTTCAAATTCTTTCTCAATTCTGCTTATTCCATGAATCGTTGGTGTTGATACTAAAAAAATCTTTCGTCGTGCAAATGTATTAGTTCGAGCAATACTGAGCAGCACTGGATCTCCTTCACCACCTGAATCTCCTGGATAGGCATCTATTTCATCAAGAAAGAGATATTTTACTGGCATGGACCTGAGACCTACACTGCTATTTGCTCCGGTTATTACTACTATTCCACCTGGAAATTCCTTGCTTTGTACAGTATTCCCTGAATCTCTTGATCTTGGGTCTTTTACTTTACTTTTTAAACATGGTGTACTTTCAATCAGTGGCGCAAATCTTCCTTTTGACCAACGTTTTCCCATTTCAACTGTTGGCTGTACTACTAGCATTGGCCCTGGTGTTTGATCGATGATATAGCCTATCCAATTGTTACCAGCTTCTGTTCCCCCAATCTGCGCTCCTTTCATGAATACTACTTTTTCTGCAGGTGAAGAAGGAGAAAGTGAATCCATTATTTCTTTTAAATAAGGAGTTCTTTCTGTTCTCCATTTCCCTGGCTCTGATGCTGCAGTTGGCGCTAAAACTCGATACTCATTTGCCCACTCTGATACTTTAAGCTCTGGATCTGGTTTTAAACCTTCAGAAAAAGATGTGGCGTATATCATTGTCTGCATCTACTCATAATTGGTTCTATCTGAATATCATTAACAGTAGAACTACACTCCTCCATAAACATCTTTTTCTGAAATTCCTTTTCTATATATCTTTTGCTCATCTCACTTAGCATTATTGCTATAACAAGCGCAAATACTCCTGTTATTGTTGCAAAAATGATCGCACTGCTTATTGTTGTTGCTGTTAAACCTATATATGCTGCCATTACTACTGCGCTAACTGTAATACAGATGCAGATAATATTATTATGTTTTTTCATCCTTTTATCTGCTATTTCTCTCTGTGCTATATATTTATTATGAAGGGTTGGAAAATTAACAACGGTATCTCTGCAGAGTAACGCTCCATTTTTTTCAGTAAATAAAACTTTAAGTAACTCTAAATTATTTGACTTGATTGCTAAGTGCAAAACAGGTGTATAGTTTGCTCCTTTTTTCAGTAGTAATTTTACTACATGTAAATGTCCTTTTTCTGCAGCAAGGTAAATAGGTGATAAACCTTTATTATTTACAATATCAATATCAATTTCTTCCTTTAAGATTGCATCTACAAGCTCAATTTCTCCTCTTTGTGCAGCTAAATGGAGTAGACTATTCTTTTCAGAACCGTATTTATTACTCATCAAAGCCTTCTTTATCTCAGGTTTAGCGTAATCAAATGGTGTCTTGCCCCTATCGTCTTTTACCAGAGGGTCTATATCTTCTCGCGTTAGTAAAACTTCTATTGTTTTAAGTCTTTCAGCGTAATGTAGTGGTGTTTTATTTTCATAGTCTTGCAAATTGACTTGAGCATTAGGCTCCTTTATTAAGCATTTGAGGATATCAAGACATAAGTCTCTTTCATCGTAATTAGTATTACTTACAGCTATATGAACAGGTGATAATTTCATCGAGTTTTGTCCTACACGTGCGCTATTTACATCTGCTCCTAGCTCCAGTAATAACTTTACTATCTCCAATTTTTTGTTGTTAACTGCATAGTGCATCGGTGTCTGATTTCGTGCATCAAAAACCTCGATTTCAGCTTTTCCTTCTCTTATCAAAATCTTTACAACTTCTGCATGTCCTATTCCTGCTGCTAGATGTAATGGAGTATGATGCAGAGCATTTCGTACATTAACGTCAACACCTTTTCCTATCAAATATCTAACTGCATTAACTTCACCTATCATTGCAGCTAAATGAAGTAAGTTATCTTGTTCTGATCCGTATTTGTTATTAATTAGCGCTTGTAATATTTCTGCTTTTTTACCTTCTTTGGCATAATCTAAGGAGGTTTTGCCTTCATTGTCCTCAACAAAAGGATTAATGTTCTTCTTCGTGAGTAATAAATCCACCATGCTTAACTCGTCAAACTCTATAGCGCAATGTAGTGGTGTCTTTCCATTTAATCCTCTAACATTAACATCTAATCCAGGTTGATTGATGAGACACTTTATTAACTCTAAACTTAAGTTATCAGTCATTTTATATTCAAAATCTTTTTTATATTTGAAATTTAGTATTAGATAATTCTTGTAATGAGTTTGTAATCTCTTCAGTTAGCGCCATATGAATCTTTTCAGTGTCACTCAGTGATGCAAGCAGCGCTGAAACTCTATTTGGAATATTAAGCAAATTATTACGGACAACTCTTGCTACATTAAACGCATCGCGCTTTACTTCTTCTACTGCTACAAGTTCTCCTATCTCAGCCTTAGCTTTCGCCTCAAGAAGTTTACCTCGCTCCATTTCATTTTTTATTCGCGTTTTAAGCAACATCGTGGAAAGTTTTTCTCCGCTTTCTGAATAGTTTTTTCTTCTCAGTGGTTGACTTGGATCTCTGATTGTTTCTATAGCCCTGTTTGCTTGTTCTCGGTCAATGAGTCCATCCTCCAACTCAACTATTCCTTTTTTTACTAAATAACAGACATATTGCTTTGATACTCCTATCTCTCTTGCCCATTCTGTTTGCGTGATTTTCACTTTTTTTTTGCCTATTTTTTACGAGTTTTCTTCTTGAGTCTCTGAAAAGGTTTTGCCAGTATCAGCAATTCCCTACCTGTTTATACTTGCCAATATTTCAGAGATATTTTACTAACACAAAGCGAAGTACTCCGGTTTATAGCTGCTTTCTTTTTACATAGTGAAATTTGGCTATTTTCAACTAATACTATAAATTACATCTTTGTAGTTATGAGATTCAACCACTACTTGCTCTAGCGTTAAACTGCTGCATTTAGCATCTTTACTATGGTTTTCTTCAAGCACTTTTGTCCTTGCTTCCTTTATTTCCTCAATGAACTTTCCATTAACTTTTTCTGGTTCAATTCTTTCCTCACAATATACAAGATTTGTGCAATTTGTTTTTCTGTAGTAATGTACTCCAAGGAATATCACTGATAGTGCAAGTATACTCGAGCCTATAAGTAGTGATAACCCTACGTTATTAATCAAAGCGTTCTGGTAAAACTTCTGTACACTATTAATACCACCTTCTACATACAGTAATAAAGGCCATACTATATTTGCAGCAACCAAACTGCTTAATAATGCTGTAAATAATGGCCTATCTTTGATTACTGATTCTACTTTATTTCTTCTACTAATGACTTTGTCGTCAATATTAATGAAGTTGTTCTTACCCTTCCAAGCGTTAAGTGTAAAATGTGAATGAGTACCATTGCTGTATTCAAGTTTGAATGATTTTATTACTTTATCTTTTGGTTGATACTTTAGCACCTGATTCAAAGTTTCATTCGCATTCTTTCCTCCTATTTGACACTCTTCAGTATCTCTAAATTGCTTTATTCCACAAAATATTGTGCTAATTGCAAGCAATGAAGTAATTGCTATCATTGGCATAGTAATATAGAGAGGGCTGTTTGCAAAAAATGCAATAAATTGTCCTTTATCCTGTAGATATACCAAAGCTGCAGAAGCGCTAAGTGCAACAGCAGCTATACCGAAAATTACAAATTCCTTCTGCTGCACTGCATATTTTACTCTTGGCAAAATTCTATTTGTTTTCTTTTCTTTTTTAATTAACGGGGTTTCTTCATTATCACTTTTTTCTGATGAGCTAGTTGAAAGTGTAACTGGACTATCATGATTTAATGACATATTCTCCCATCCTTGACTGCCACAAAACTCACTCATTTCTGTTACTTGAGAATTTGATCTTGTCATCTCTGCACTTCTATTGTCTATTCCACTATCACTTCCTTCCAAACTCTTTTTTAAAAATTTTGTATTCAGATCTACAGGTTCACCAATTGATCCTTTCTTAATTGATGTTTCTTCAGAATTTGACTTTTCCATCTCCGGACTTTGATCGTTTATTTCACCATCTAACCCTCTTTTCGAGAATTTTTTATTTTTGTCTATAGTTGCATACATAGGTTCTCCTATAGCTTCTTGCTCATCACATTTTTCTCCATTTAATTGGAAAGAAGAATGTGGTAGCTTTGGTGGTGCAATATCCTGAATAATACTCAACCGATGATTTTCTGCTGTTCTAGGTGAAGGTGGAGCTACATTTCTAATATTGTCCTTCTCCAACATTCCATTCCTAGGTAACGGCTTTGGTTTATCTCCTAATTCTTTATCCTCTTCCTCTTTTTGCATTTCTTTTGTATTGTCTATTTTGGGGTTGGAAGATGTGTTGGATGCTGCCTCAAACTGATCAAGAGAATACGGACGGTTATATTCTATTCCATTTGCCTCACAAACTGCATTAAATTCGTCCTCTATGTCTTTACCATCATCAAATACTAAAGAAGAACAACTCACTGAAAAATCAGCACCTGCTTCGTCTATTTTTGCTGTAATACTGCTATCGCTACTATTGCTAATCACATTTAAAGAAGCTAGTTTGCATTCAGTGTTCAGGTCAGGTTCTTGCTTCGTACCTTTTTCAAACAATTCAATTCTCTCCTTAACAGATAGTGTAGAATTTGAAACATTATTTTCTACTTCTTCAGAAAACGATGCTTCATTATTTGTTTGCGACGTTACTACTCCAGCTAACGTCTTTTCTTGATTCATTGAGTACACCACATTTAATCCAAAGTTATTTGTTACGCTAAACTCATTAAAATACGGTATATACCAGTAAATTAATATTACAACTACCAAGGCTTACTAAATTTCTGTTTGCGTTATCTTTTCCATCAACTATGTTTTTTAAAAAATTTTTTATTTGTGTAATTCTGTAACTTTGTTCAATCATGTTGACAATAAAAACCTATGTGTCGTAGAAATAAAATTTTATATCAAACAACTGCCATAACAATTTCTGCTTAGCTAATGAATATGTGCTTTAAGTCTGTGCGGACGCACATATTCATTAGCCAATTTCAGTTACCATTGTGAGAGTATGCAAATTAATTGCTTCTTTAAGTCTTGCATTAGCAATTACTATAATTTTTCGCATTAGAGCTGTTATAGCTACCATTTTCTTCTTACCACTTTCAACAAGCTTGGAATAAAAGGCACCAAGTGCAGATTTGGACCTTGCAGCAGACATCGCAGCTGTAAAAAGCTTTTTACGGACATTACTTCTACCACCTATAATCCTTCGATAACCAACAGCTTTACCACTTTCCCTAGGATGAGGTGCAACTCCAGCAAGACTTGCTACTTCCCTTCTGTTTAAGTAACCAAGCTCTGGTATTAAACACAGAAAATCTTGTGATAACTTTTTACCTATTCCAGGAACTGTTTTAAGGATTTTTTGATGTTCTTGTAACTCATGGCTTTCATCAATGATTTTTTGTATAGCATTATTGAGTTCATCTATTTGGCCATTAAAGAATTCAATAGTTTTTTGACAACTTTCCCTTATATGGTCGTTTTCAGGTGCTTCCAGTCTACATTTTTCCTGAGTTCTCATTTGCGTGATGTCATCACGACGTTGACAAAGTGCAACCAAGGTTGATTGTTTTTCAGAAGTAGGTACAAATAGAGAGAGAGTTCTATGGCGTTCAAATCCATATTGAGCAAGAGCTCTTGCATCTGATTTATCGGATTTTGCTAAAGTTCCATGAGATAAAATAAAACTTTTTACTTTGCGAGTATTAGCTCGATGTACAGTGATATTCTTGTCAATAAGAAAATTCGACAAACCAAGCTCATATTTTCCTGTATTTTCTAAAGTCACTAAAGAATTAGGTAAGATATCTGAGAACTTTTGACACAATTGTTGCCAACCAGAAGTATTATTGTCAAATTCGACAGCATTCTTCTGCTTGTGAACTGCAACAACATTCTTGAATTTTCCGATGTCAATACCAATAAAATTTTGATAAGATCTAACCATGATAACCTCGATAGTTTTATTAATTTAAGATTGTAAACGGGTGCATATATATGTCCCACACAACTATTCAAACGTATCGAGGGATAGGGCTAGTGTACCTTGATGAACACGGTTGTAATACCAACTTTTTTTCGGTCGCACACGCCCGTGATAGTCCTATTCCTATAGTGAGTAGGGCTATCTTTCCCTCTTATCTCTTTTATATCACATTTTTAACTTACAACTTTTTTCTTACTGTTTTTCTTCTTGAATCTCTGAAAAAGTTTTACCAGCACCAGAAAGAATTGCTTCCCTACCTGTGTACACTTGCCAACGTTTTATGGTTACATCTACAAATTTTGAATCTAGCTCTATTGTCCTACAAATTCTTCCTGTTCTCTCACATGCAATCAGTGTGCTGCCAGAACCACTAAATGGATCAAGTACTATGTCTCCTGATCTGCTGCTGTTTACTATTGCTCTCTCCATTAGCTCTACTGGCTTCATTGTTGGGTGCAGTGAGTTATGTATTGGCTTATCATAAAACCACAGATCACTTTGATTTCTACCGCCATGCCACTCACGTTTATTGCCGCTTTTCCATCCATAAAGCATTGCTTCGTATTGTCTTTGATAATCTGATCTTCCTAGCGTAAAGTGATTCTTCGCCCAAATGATAAAAGTTGACCATTTTCCTCCCGCTTCCTCAAATGCTTTTTGCAACGTTGAAAACTCTGATGATGATGCACAGATGTAAATTGCACCTTTAGTATATGCTAAAATATGAGTACAAATATCATAGAGAAAAAGCTCATACTTTTCACCTTGATTATCGTTTAGTATCTTTTTATCCTCTCTTTCTTGACTGCTACCATAATCAACGTTATATGGAGGATCACAAACAGTAATGTCTGCCATTTTATCATCTAACAGCGCTTTATATGATTCCACTACAGAGCTATCACCACAATAGATTCGATGATCACCTAAAATCCATAGATCACCTGGTTTTGTTATTTCTACCCTTTTTTCATCACCAACCAAGTCAGAAAAATCTTCTTTTTCACTATCTAAATCATCAAGGAAATGTTGAACTTTTTCTAATTCAAATCCTGTCATTTTAAGGTCAAACTGCAAATCTTCTAATTCTTGAATTTCCACCTTCAAAAGATCATCGTCCCACTTTGCCCAATTAGCTGATTGATTTGCCAGTAATCGAAAAGCTTTGGTTTGTGGTTCATTTAAATTATCACTTAAAACCACAGGAATACTTTCTATACCAAGTTTTCTTGCTGCTTTAAGTCTTAAATGACCATCAACCACAGTACCATCGCTTTTTGCAACTATTGGTATACGAAAGCCAAATTCCCTGATTGAAGCACACATTCTATTTACTACGTCATCATTTTTACGAGGATTACGCTCATATTCAACTAGGTTTCGAGTAGGATAGTAGTGGATTGCTAAATTCATATCTTAATAATTAAAAAGTTAATATTCAAAATATCTCTGACGCTAAAGAAGGCCTGGGGTCTGACCCACCAAACCCTCCAATATGGCCGAAAGGACCCACTTTTTATGAGCTTATTAATATCTTTCCATAACATAGAACATCAAAGCTAAAGCATCTGCTTGATTATCATCTCTAGGTGAAAAACCTTTTTCACGTATCGCTTCAATAACTTCACTCTTACTTGCATTGCCTTTGCCTGTTACAAAGCGTTTTATAGTTTTAACATTAACACCTTTGTATGGCACATGATGTTCTTCACACCAAGCAGACAACACTGCAAGAAAACCGCCATAGCAATGGGCTGCATCAGTTCCTAAATGTCTTCTTACTTCCTCAAAATACACTGCAGAAATGTCTTTCAAAGAATTGAGCCAATTACGAAAATTCAAGAAGCACATGCCACCTCCGCTAAAACGGCTACCATGAAAACTTTTGCTTCCACTTTCAATTACTCCATTGGTTAGAATTGCCCAGCCTGTCTGTTTACCGAGGTCCAGTGTTAGGATTGACATTTATATTCAGAATTTGTTTTGCTAGAGTGCTATATAATATATATTCAGGATTTGAAAAATTTTTGTCCAAAAAATCTTCTTCTTAAGCAAACTTTTTAGAAAAAACTTGGTTAAAAATCAGTAAACAGCCCTTGCATAATTATTGGTCAAGACTTTCAGATTTCTATCTTAACTATTTAAATAGTCTATTATGTTATTATGGTGTGGTTAGTTTCTTACAGATTTCTATCTTAACTATTTAAATAGTCTATTATGTTATTATGGTGTGGTTAGTTTCTTATGAACATTTATCCAAATCGTAAATTTTGGGAAGATGATTTAGAAGTCCCTGTTAACCATTTGCTTGATCGTTTTCACAATACAAAAATACGTCAGTCTTGGATAGATTCACTTTCTGGTAAGCAATTAAATATTATTTTTCAAAACTCCTTTAAAGATAAATTAAATGCTCAACTCTTTGATGATGAAAGTTACGATAATACATCTGTACAATACAAACGTAAAGTGATTGCTAATTATTCCGATTCTCTCGTTACTTACTACTTGATTACCTGTTTTGACCGTACAAAACTAGAAGTTACTGTCAGTGAAATTGCAAGATCTGCATTAACTACGGAACTCATGAAATCCTATCTTGTAAAAAATAATAATAAATATGATAAAAAGTCTTTGCTGTTTCTACTGTTTCATGCAGATTACAATCTTTTTTAGGTAATCAGATGGGTTCTTACTACCTGTGAGAAAAGCTATTACCTCTGTTATTACATACCACCACTCTCCATTGTGTAATACTCTAGTTACATTGTTATTATCAAATGCAGTAGTCTCAATATCCCCTTCTTTTAAAGTTAAAGTGTCAATCATATTGAAAATAAGTTTATTCTAAAAACCAAATATAAACTAAGTTGCTTTTTATTACTAATAAATAGTGGAAGTTTTGTCTCCCTTATGTATGATAAAATTGGAGGCGTAAATTTTGATCTTTGTCTCCATTTTAAGCGGCAATCAAGTTTTACGAGCTTCTGTTTCTTCTTCTATGGCAGTAGCTAGAGACTTTTTTCCTTGAGCTTCATCTACAATTTGCTAATTTCATTACTGAGAGTTTTGCAATTAATTGCTCAGAGGTTTGCGATAAAAGTTGTTGTATTCCCATAATAGTCTCCATAACCCCTTATACTCACCATAAGTTGTTCAATCTTTTTTGAAAAATTTTCTTTGCAAAGTGTAAAAAATGTGTTAAACTTACTAGTTAGTTTACTAAAGATGCCTTTTATTTGCGTTTTAGAGGGCATTATAAGCGTTCTTTAGTGTGGCTAGTAAGTGTTTACACCCTAAAGTTACAGATAGCTTTAAAATGCAGCTTTTGCCTCATCTAAAAAAATTAAGAATATAAAGCTGTTTATTTTGCTTTCTTCAATCTTTTCCACCTGAAGTCTTCATCGCGCTTGCATAAAAGCCTTATTAAAGCAACTAGACCCAGCTCACTTGGAAGTTATTGAGTATTCCGGAAAATCCGGAGATCTGAATTCTTAGTTCAGCTATTAAACTCAGTAGACCAGCGTTATGCGTTTGTTAAAAAAAAGATGAGGGTTAGAGCCTCTGTTAAACTTATGGTAGAAGTAAAGCTATTGCAAAAATAATGTTTCAAAAAGTCTACTAACCATTTGTTCTTTAGGTTCAAAAAATTTTCTTTGCAATCAACAAAAAGCATGATAGACTAGTTGTAGGGTTTTTTCTAATAAATAAAAGTTTGGGGTATTAAGATGCCTCGTAATCGAGTTTTAAGCTACCCTACATAAGTAACTTAGGTCTTGGTGGTATAATTGTACCCTGAAGTCATAGAATCTTTTTAAAACGCTATTATAAGTATCCGTTCAGAGGTGTGGTTTAAGAAACAACAGCTAGCAGGTTTTGAAAAGGGTTTAATTCCTTTTGTTTCCAAGTCAGATACAACGAAATTATCCGCTCAAGAAATCTATTCCCTCGCTCTGACTGTGCAAAATATGAATTCTTACGATAGACAACATAATGCCGTATCTGTCGCTCAACATGGTTATTCGTTAATGGAATATTCTCTGGGTCATCCAAAAATGTCCACATCATTGACTCGGATTTTATAATACCCTTTACCGTTCGTGAAGCTCCTTTTGCTTCAAGTATATAAGATATTTTTATCATGCAGTACTGTATGTATCTTCGTAATTCTTTAGCTTGCTTAGTGAACTTTGAAATACTAATTTCATTTTCTGACAAAGCGTTTTTTAATACAAACAATCCATTAGCTGCGTCTTTTAAACAATGGCCAAGTCTCATTACTTCACTATTCCAACTATGAGATAACCTCTCGAAATTTCTCAATAAGTGAGCCCAACAAATTTGTCGTTTTTCATCACTGAAGTGGTTGTAAACTGCATATCTGTCAGTAATTACCAGGTTTTTGTAATCACAAAATGCACTATTCTTTAAAAATTTCATTCCTCTTGTATCTGCTAACTTCATAAGACTTGCTTTATTGTTGGCAAACATCCAGCACCATCCCAATTTGCCTTTGTTGTAGTGACTGGTTTCATCAATATGCAAAATTTCGCTTGCTTTTATTTCTTCCTCTATTTGTTCATAGGCTTCTTTACATTTTGACGAAACCCTTGCTTCACTATTGGACACACTACCAACACTTATACTCATGTTAAAGATGTCTTTCATAATATTCGCTATTTCTCGCTTTGAATTCTTATAAAACCCACTTAGTGATGCAACTACTGACTTAACTCTAGGACCAAAGGTATCCGGTGTAACTCCTTCTGGTAATTTGCTACTCCTTCTTTTTCCGCATTTACGACAGCGACCATGTTCTAATTGATACTCAACTACGTAAGGCTTAATTTCTGGTAAATCAACTTTTTGATAGACATATGGTTTTTCCGATATTGCGATTTCTTCACCACACTCGCATCTATTTGGTAACTCTACCTTCACCACCTCATCTGCTTCCATTTTAGCTCGGCAATTCCCCTTATGTCCAACTTGACCACCTATCTTCCTGCCGCCCTC
Source organism: Wolbachia endosymbiont (group B) of Melanostoma mellinum (assembly GCF_947251465.1). Lineage (NCBI taxonomy): Bacteria > Pseudomonadati > Pseudomonadota > Alphaproteobacteria > Rickettsiales > Anaplasmataceae > Wolbachia > Wolbachia endosymbiont (group B) of Melanostoma mellinum. The sequence continues at coordinate 1,479,184 of NZ_OX366366.1, read as the reverse complement.
TGACTTATCTTCTGGTGTGTCTTTTTTTATTTTGTACAGCTCTTTTGAACTTGGTAAAGATGAATTCCTTGAGTTTAAGCCGAGTCTCTCTCTTAGTTCAGCATTCTCTATTTCTAAGATTTTATTTTTTTCTTCAAGCTTTGCTACTTTCTGCTCTAAGTTTTTACATAACTCTACAATACTGATCAACAATTGAAGCATCTAGCCTTACTTTACTATCAACATTTTGTGTTATTACTACTTTAATATATTATGTCAATTGTTTTTTATCCTTGCCACACCTCTGAACGGATACTAATATTACATCAAAAAATATCAAATCTCTTCAACAAGAGGCAAAGGCAATGATAGAGGACAATCAGAAATTAATAGATAAACTTTGCGATTTCATATCTTAATTTATACCAAGCAAAATTCAACTGAGCCAAAAAAGTTGGTTAGCAAATTCTGTTGGTTAAATCATTAACTAACTTTACTTATATCTTAAACACAATTCAATTTTCACACTCACCTAACTCATCAACAGTTAGGCCACTTGCTCGCAAAATAACATCAGTAGAAACACCCGCCTTCACTAGATTTTTTGCAACCCTGATTTTCTCTGCTTTTTTAACTTTTTCCTTGCCACTTTTCATATCTTCAGATAGAGATTTGACTAATGCATCTAATGATTCTTGTTCTCTGTACTCATCCATTAAACTCAATAGCTTTTTGCTTTCTCTTGTTTTAGGTAGCAGAACTTTAATATTCACTGATAATCCTTCTGCTATTTGATATAATTTATCAAATGATATGGCAGTGTATCCTATTTCATACTCGTGTATTTCCTTGAGTGTTACACCAACTTTATCCGCCAAATCTTTTTGAGTGTATCTCCTTATCAATCTCCATTCTCTTATTCTTTGTCCTATTCTGTAATATATAGAATCAGTGCAGATTTCTCTCTCTGTACTATCATACTCGTAAATAGATAAACCCGTTGCCTGGGAAATTATGTCAACTGACACTCCTTCTTTAACTAGATTTTTTGCTACTTCTAATCTTGCCTCCTCTTGATTGATTTTCTCGCTAATATGAACAAACCTGATTAATGAAGGTACTATTTTGCCTAACTTTTGATTCTCATATATTTTTGTTAGATAGAGTATTTCTTCGTCTTCATCTTCATACTCTCTTACTGTTATTGGTTTAGGTAATAGATCTACAACATTAACTGACAGTACTCTTGCTATTACATATAGTACTTCAATCGTAATAGGAATATACCCATTTTCATAATTGGTTACTTCTTTATATGCTAATCCGATTTTACTTGCTAACTCTGCTTGAGTACACCTTTGCATTAATCTACAATCTTCTATTTTTTGCCCTATTTTATAACTTATAGAACTAATATCTCTTACAGAAACAAACATATATACCTTACTTAGAAATAAATTTTCATGCAATTTGATCAGCGGATAAACCAACTATTTGCAAAATAATATCAATAGAAATTCCCCCTTTTACTAAATCCTTTGCAACTTTAATCCTTTCTATCTCTCTCACTTTCTCCTCACAAATACGTATTCCCTCAAACAGAGATTTTATTAGTGCATTACGTAGTTCTTGGCTCTCAATTTCTTTGTATTCTTTAATCAAATCAGGTAGCTCATTTTTCACTTTACTCCCTTCCTCTATTAGTAGATCCGTAATATTAATCGATAATGCTTCTGCCATTTCATATAATTTATCAAGTGAAACAGCAGTCCTTCCTTGCTCATAGTTACTTATTTCATCACGTGTTGTAGTCATTTTCTCTGCTAAATCCTTTTGAGTGCACTCTCTTACCAGTCTCCATTCCTTTATCTTTTTCCCTATTTTGTAGTAGATAGAACCTATTTTTTCTTCAACACATTCATCAGCAGAGAGACCAATTGCTTGTGAAACAATATCAACAGAAACTCCTGCTTTAACCAGACCCTTTGCAATTTTTATTTTCTCTGCTTTTTTACTACTTTTCTCACTAATTTGAACAAACTTGGTTAGTAAACAAAATATCTTACGTAACTCTTGATCATTAATCTTTTTATATTCTCTTACTAGATCTAATATTTCCTCTCCCTTATCTTCAAAACAGATTTTTTCATTTGATACAGGAATGAGATCCGTAATACTGATTGATAGTGCCTCAGCTATAGCATATAACCTTTCAATTGGAACTCTACGATTCCCTTTCTCATATTGCAGTATTACCCAATACTTTACACCAATTTTCTCAGCTAAATCCTTCTGAGTATACCCTCGCTCTAACCTCCAACTTTTCAATTTTTGCCCTACTTCATAGTCTAGACTTTTTTCCACGCAAAAAACCATATATATAATATTTTCTACTATAGCTCAAAGGCTCCAGTAAACTCTGGAACCTTAAAATAAATGAATTAAAGTTCCCTAAAGGTTTCTTTACTACCTCCAAATACCCTATTTACCCATGAAGACGGAGACAATACTTCATCATTGCTAATCTCTTTTATAGCATACTTTTCACTCCATATGCCACATCTAGTGAAACTACCTCTCTCTACTGCTTCTTTAAGTTTTACTCCCCCAAAGAGGCAATTTTTTCCTATTTCTTCGCCTCTTTTTTGTAACTCAGCCCACATTTCCTTGTTTTCTACTCTGACTTGTACTTGATCATATTTTTTTACATCGTGGTACAATATAACATTTAGCTTACCAATGCTCGTAGGAAATTCTAATACAATAGAGCTTCCATCTGACATATCAGTATAGTTTCTTATATCTCCTTTCTCGCTTTTAACCTCTACTGCATTATTGCCCATTCTTAAAATTAAACCTCTGTTTGCTTCCAGTATTTTGGCTACCTCTACCTTGCTATCATCAGAAAATTCTATATATGATGTTGTATTGTCTATCTCGAAATCTATTAAGGATCCTTCTTGAACAGCACTTTCGCCAGCTTCCTCTAGCTCTTCTAGTTGCTTATCTATCTGTGGCTGAACTTCTGGCTGTAGCTCATTATAGATTTCACCTATCAGTTTATTCTGCAGTAAAGTATCATGAAACTCTGCACCGCTTAGCATTAATTTACGTATTAGCTTTTTTCGATCACTTTTTTCTAATCTGTGAAAATGTGTACCTAATACTACATATTCTGCAAAACTCCATTCCCCATCATTACATGCATTTAGCCTTGCTCCAGCAGCTAGTGCTTCGTCTACAGCCTTGTGCAGTTCATTTGGACTTTTTGCTCTTACCACAGTACTCTTAAACCAGCTCAACTTTTCACTTTCACCTCTACTTGGCTTTATTTTTTGCAAGGCAGAGGTAAATGGATTTTTATCTTCTTGATCACTTATAGGTTTTGTGCCATATATGTAATCAAGTCCCTTTCCGTAGTTGATTTGAACGTCTCTATTAGGGAAGGGCACTTCTCCAGGTTTTTTAGCCTTATTAATTTTGCTTACAAAAGTGGACTGCTCTTTAGCACGACCAATTCCTATAATAGCATTCAACATCTCACCTTTTGATAATTTATCAAGATCAATGTTTAATTCGTAAGTACCTCCCTTTTTATCATTAAAAGGTACAATTATCTTATTACCCATATTAGCCTCCGCTATTAAATATACTTTTTAAGTGTATAGTTGTTATACACTCTACTACTCATTATAAATTATAGTGAGTATATTTGCAAATACTTTCTACTATAACAATCCGTTTTCTCGAAAGCTGAAATAGCCTCCACTTGTGATAATAATATGATCAAATAATCTAACGCTTACAGTACTACATGCTGCTGCTAAGCTCTTTGTTACTGCTTGATCTTCTTCTGATGGTTCTAAGCGTCCCCCAGGATGGTTGTGTGACATTATTACTAATGTTGCATTCTTTATTAATGCTTTTCTTATAATTTCCTTTATGTACACTGGTGCTTTTTCCATTTCACCAATATAGGATTCTTCTCCAATTAGTTGGCGCCTGTTATTCAAGTACAGTATTTTTACACATTCCCTTTCTGAGTGACCTATGCTTACGTTCAAGTACTCTACTAGACCTTGTAAGTCCATTACTGGCTCACTCTTGAGCTTTTCTCTGAGCACCCTTTCTAGTGTTTCCTTAACACACATAATCATTGCTACTGCAGAATCAGTCACTCCTTCTATAACTTTCAGGTCATCCATTTCTCGGCCTAAAATCCTTCCTACTCCCGTATAAGTATTCACCAGATTTTTAGCAATTTCTTGAGCTTGTGGCCTTTCATGTACTGCACTTAGAAACGTTTCCATTATTTCACGATCAAGTAATGCTTTGCCTTTGCTTTCTAATATTCTGAACTCTATTTCCTCTTTACTTTTATTCATATAATTTACCCTTCACTAACAACAAACTTTTTTTAAATATTTACTGCTTTATCAGCATTGGCATAAGGCCATAGCTTTTCAGTGAAGTCAAATCAATTTCTCAATCTTTTTTACTTATTTTTTCATCAAGAAGTGAAGATATTAATATATGATGATTTTTTTATTTTAAACTTGTTGCATTTCGTCTAAAGAGAGGCCTACCGCTTGCAAAATAATATCAATAGAAATTCCTTCTTTTACTAAATCTTTTGCAATTTTGATTCTTTCTTCTTCTCTAATTTTCTCCTCACAAATCCGTGTGCCTTCAAACAAAGATTTTATTAGTGCATGACGTAGTTCTTGGCTTTCAATCTTTTTGTATTCTTCAATTAAATTCGGTAGTTCATTTTCTACTTTACTACCTTCCTCTATTAGCAGATCTGTAATATTAATCGATAATGTTTCTGCTATTGCATATAATTTTTCCAGTGGAATAGCTACACGCCCTTGTTCATAGTTGCTTATTTCGTCACGTGTTGTACTCATTTTCTCTGCTAAATCTTTTTGAGTATACCCTCTCACTATCCTCCACTCTTTTATCTTCTTTCCTATTTGGCAGTATATAGAACCAACCTTTTCTTCAACACACTCATCAGCAGAGAGACCTATTGTTTTCGAGACAATATCGATAGAAATTCCTTCTTTAACTAGACCCTTTGCAATTTTTATTCTCTCTGTTTTTTTACTATTTTCTTCACCAACTCGGGCAAATTTGGTTAATAAGCAAAATACCTTACGTAACTCCTGACCGCTAATCTTTTTATATTCTCTTATTAAATTTAGTATCTCTTCTTCTTTATTTTCAAGATAGATTTTCTCATTTGATACAGGAATGAGATCCGCAATACTTACTGACAATGCTTCCGCTATAGCGTACAATTTCTCAATCGAAATTTTTCGTGTTCCTTTTTCATATTGTAATACTATTTGATATGTTACACCGATCTTTCCCGCTAAATCTTTTTGAGTATAACCTCGCTTTAACCTCCAGCTTCTTACTTTTTGTGCTATTTGATACCTTATTGAGATGTTTGCCATAAATATTATACATGTTAATACTACCAAATAAAGATATACAAAATGTTTGCATTTTAGTTGAATATTTCCTAAGAGCCTGTACATGATCTCAAAAAAGAAATAAAATGAGAGGATAATATAGATAGTGAAGGATATGAGAAGCTCATACCCAAGCGACATAAGTCGGAAAAAATTTGAGATTATTGTAAAAGATCTAGAGTCTTGCAGAAAAAAAACAAAACCAAGAAAACTTGATTTGTATGAGGTATTTTGTGGAGTATTGTACGTCTTAAAAAGCGGTTGCCAATGGAGAATGTTACCAACAGAATTTCCAAAATGGCGGAATTGTTACGACTATTTTAAGAAGTGGAGTAAAAAAGCAGATGCAAATAAAGAAAGTGTTCTGGAGCTGGTATTAAAAAAAATAGTTGGCGTGGTCCGACAAAACAATGGTCGGAAAGAAAAAATCAGCTTCTGCATAATTGATGCACAAAGCGTAAAAAATGCAGATACTGCTGAAGAAAAAGGCTATGATGCAGGCAAAAAGGTTTCAGGAATAAAACGCCATATTGAGGTAGATACGCAACCACGCAATTTATATAACAACGGCAGAAATAACTGATCGTAGTAGCGCTGTGAGAATGCTTAAAAATGCTAAAGAAAACCTATCTGAAGTTAAAAATATACTAGTTGATGCTGGCTACACAGGAGAAAATTTTGCAACATAAATAAAAGCAACTATCGGCGCTACCTTTGAAGTAATAAAGCGAAACGAATTACACACCTTTGTCGTATTGCCGAAAAGATGGGTTGTTGAGAGATCTTTTGCTTGGTTGCAAAAATGTAGGCGATTGTGGAAAAATTGCAAGCGGAAACTCAACACTAGCCTGCAAATGGTCGTTCTGGCTTTCACTGCTTTGCTTCTAAAAAGATTATGAACAGGCTCTTATATGGTCGTTTTCAGGTGCTTCCAGTCTACATTTTTCCTGAGTTCTCATTTGCGTGATGTCATCACGACGTTGACAAAGTGCAACCAAGGTTGATTGTTTTTCAGAAGTAGGTACAAATAGAGAGAGAGTTCTATGGCGTTCAAATCCATATTGAGCAAGAGCTCTTGCATCTGATTTATCGGATTTTGCTAAAGTTCCGTGAGATAAAATAAAACTTTTTACTTTGCGAGTATTAGCTCGATGTACAGTGATATTCTTGTCAATAAGAAAATTCGACAAACCAAGCTCATATTTTCCTGTATTTTCTAAAGTCACTAAAGAATTAGGTAAGATATCTGAGAACTTTTGACACAATTGTTGCCAACCAGAAGTATTATTGTCAAATTCGACAGCATTCTTCTGCTTGTGAACTGCAACAACATTCTTGAATTTTCCGATGTCAATACCAATAAAATTTTGATAAGATCTAACCATGATAACCTCCTATGATTGTTGTCAATAAGAAATTTCATATTTTGTAAAATCTTTAAAAACCCGGTTATCTTTAAAGTGTGTAGAAAATGTCTGTCAGAAATCGGTAGCTCTCAATTGCATAAAAGTCAATAATGATTTTTTGTATTACTCAAAACATTTTCTGATGTAAAATTCAGCTCTAATGCAATTTTTTATTTATTACTGTACCATCTTATTCGATCAAAAGTTGTTTCATTGACAACAAAAATACTAAGTTTTTAATTAATATTTTTTAAATTAATACAGCTAATGAATATGTGCGTCTACATACACTTAAAGCACATATTCATTTGGCTTACAAAAATTAAGGTATCATATTTTCCCTTACAATTATTGTTCAATAAAAAATTCAAATTTTGTAAAATCTTCAAAAATCCAGTTCCTTTTCAGTGTATAGAAAATGGTTGTTAGAAATTTTCTAGCAGTTGCAATAATAGCCTTAGCAGAACCACGCTTCTTTTTCACATGCTCGTAAAAACTTTTCAGGTAAGGACTATATCGTATAGCGACCCAGGTACACTGTACTAAAGAAGTTCGTGCCATTTTTGGCCCATATTTGGTGATTCTTCCAATAGTACATTGCTGATTAGATTGAGAAACTGATGGTACAACTCCGAAATAAGCAGTGAGCTTTTCAGGATTGCTAAAATCATTAATATCGCCAATTGTTGTGATAAAAACTGCTGCAGAAATTGCACCAATACCTTTAATACTGATAATATTATTAAACCCAGGAAGTTGTTTAGCAAAAGCGGTAATTTCTTCTTTAAGCTTCTTGAGGTTTTCTCGAATAGCTTCCAGTTGATAGCTAATTACTTCAATCTCTATCTTTTCTATATAATCCCAATTGTGTTTTTGAATAGAGCGTTCAAATCCAGCTTTAGTTGTCAGCGTTTCCTTCTTAATTTTTATCCCATGATAATTAAAAAGACCGTGCATTTTATTGATTAGAGATACTTGTGATTTCACTAACTGCTCTCTTGTTCGAAGAAGAGAAGCTAACTGCTGGCATTGTTTGCTTTTACATCTCGCTTCAGGCAACATATCCTTGCTTAAAAAGAAAGCAATAGCTCTTGCATCATGCCTGTCTGTCTTCTTTACAGAGCGGCGAATAACTTCAAATTGCCAGGGTGCAATTATCACTGCGCGCTTGACGTAAGATGACACTGCATCATAAAAGAAACAGCTATTACCTGTAGCTTCGAAAGCTATTTCATCTTCTTCTGATTTAAGACCTTCAACGAAATTGTCCAAGTCCTGTAAGTGAAATGTGCGAATACATTCTTGCTTTCCTTTTTCTAAGTAGCAAACAGTAAAGCTATTAGTATGTAAATCAACACCTATGTAACGCATAAATTTTCCCTCTTATTGAATACTACAAAATATCAGAGTAGAATATTACCGGTTGGTCCAACCTCCTATACGCGGTCACCAAATTTTATGGGCCGCACGATGGTTTTCGGTGGCAGGGGCGGTTAATCTCGATAACGAGGTCTAATCCCATTATTGCATATAAAAGCAAAATAGGGCCTCATGAATCCTTTCAACCTGCCACCTATCCACTCTGAGAAGTTATTATCTTCTCATGCTTCCAGCCAAGCAATAACAATTCATATCATCTCGATAGTTTTATTAATTTAAGATTGTAAACGGGTGCATATATATGTCCCACACAACTATTCAAACGTATCGAGGGATAGGGCTAGTGTACCTTGATGGAAACGGTTGTAATACCAACTTTTTTTCGGTCGCACACGCCCGTGATAGCTCTATTCCTATAGTGAGTAGGGCTATCTTTCCCTCTTATCTCTTTTATATCACATTTTTAACTTACAACTTTTTTAGGATTATTTTAAAATTCACTTACTTGTGTGTTCCACAGTATTTGATATAAACCATCTTTATCAAGAAGTTCTTTATGGTTACCATCTTCAACAATCTTGCCTCGATCAAATACTAAAATTCTGTCCATATTTAAAATTGTAGACAAGCGATGTGCTATTACTATTGTAGTTTTACCTTGCATTAATTCACATAGAGATCCTTGTATATAGTTTTCAGTAATAGAATCTAGCTGAGATGTTGCTTCATCTAGAATCAAAATAGGTGCATTTTTTAAAATAGCTCTTGCAATTATAATGCGTTGACGTTCCCCACCTGAAAGTTTTATACCTCTGTTTCCTACAAGTGAATCATAACCTTGAGGCAATTTTGAAATAAATTCATGACAACATGCCTTTTTTGCTGCTTCAATTACTTCTTCGTCATTTGCATTCATTTTTCCATAGCGAATGTTTTCCATGATTGTTCTGTGAAAAAGACATGGGTCTTGAGGAATCATGGCAATATTTTCATGTAAAGAATTTTGTGTTACATTACGGATATCTTGATTATCAATTAAAATTCTTCCTGATGTTACATCATAAAGCCGAAGGATCAGATTAACAAAGGTTGATTTACCACTACCTGAATAACCAACTAACCCTACTTTTTGACCAGCACTGATAGTAACTGATTTATTTTGGAATATCGACTCTGTAGCTTTATAGTTAAAATAAACTTTATCAAAGCTAATTTCCCCTTTAATAACAACCAAATTTGGTGCATTTGGTTGATCTTGAATTTCAGAAATCAATAAAATTGTCTGTAAGCCATTAGTAACCTTTCCCCATAATATGATAAATTGTGAGAAATGTCTCGTCAAAACCCAAAGAAAGCTCACTATGGTACTATTGATTGCCATTACAAGAATGAAATCTCCTACTGTCATAACACCTTCTTGTCTACCTCTGATTAAAAAATAGAAATTGAACCCTTGTACAATTACGTATGAGAATCCATAAACACAAAAAATCAAAAAATAAATCCAACCTGTTTTTTGTTCTACCAAACTAGCTTCTTCACGAGTAGTTTTTAAATACAACCTTTCAGTATTATTTCTTGAGAATAATCTTACAGATAAAATATTGAAAAATACTTCTACCATTTTACCCGTAATTATTGACTCGTATTCTGAACATTTAGTTGAAAGGTGTACTAACCTCTTTAAGAGAATAGCAGATAAGATTATGAATGTTAGAGCCCAAGTTAACATTGTAATGGCAAAATTAGCATTCAACATCCATAGTGCATAAACAGCAATACTAAGCGCTAGTATTTGATAAAGAAATACCCCTACTACAATTTGTATAATATGAGGGATACTATCTACTATTTGGTTTACTTTGCAAGCAAGACTACCTGGGAATTCATTCTGATAATAGGAATGACTTTTGCTAAGTAGCATTTTAAAAATAAAATCATTAACTTTTTTGTGCAGATTTGGAATCAGTCTAATATTAACAAGATAATCATATACTCTATGAATACATGCAATTAAAAATAATATTAGCATATAAAATATAGCTGTAGCTGTAACACTATGAAAAAGTTCTTTTGTATCTGGCGTAGAAACACGATCAATTATCATTTTTACCAGATAAGGACTCAAAGAAACATCAATTGCCCAGACTAATGCTATAACGCACATAAGAATAATTTCCCATTTAAATGGATAAAGCATTCTGATAATAAAACCCAGTACTTGCTTTTTTGTAATATTACCCATATTCTAGTCGAATATATGAGCTCCTTGTGGCATGACTTGGTTGTAAAACGAGTAATCTGGAATCTTTTCTGGGAGCATACCCGGCAACAACCACTCGCAATGACGTCCCACTTTTGTCTTAGCACCTGCTATACAGCCACTTCCCAACGTGCTACCTCGTCCAATCTTGACCTCCAAGCCAATCTGAACACCAGACAGCAATGTTGTGCAAGAACCCAGACTGCTTTCATTCTCAACAATAACCTGCTGATCCAGCCAGCTTCCCGTTCCTATACTACAGCGTCCAGCCAGATTGCATCCGGGTCCAATGTATACGTTACCTAGCAACTTTACACTAATGCTAACAATGGCCTTAGATGAGACAATGTTAAATATTTGGTAACCGGCCAGACGAACTCTTGCTATCAGTTTGTAGCGTGCATAGTTAATGGCTCGCTCATCCAAAGCTACAAAGACCTCGGTTTCAGCTGCGGCATAGTTTTCAAATAGAGGAGCTGTATCAAAGTTGTATTGATCAGAGGAGTTGAGTTCAAGCCTAACGCAGCCTAAACCACTGTTCTGAGCTGTTTCATATGCTTGCTCTAGCATCCTTCCCGCACCGATGATTATTGAATGCCTCATTCTGCCTCTCTAACTACCTGGGATCGATACCATAGATGCTGCAATACCAAGTGTGCCTCGTAATCGCCATGAGTAAAATGCTTAGAGCGATTACTGATCCCCTCCTGCAAATGTTCGAGAACTATCGTGTCTTCGGCGATGACCATGCGTTCCTTCTTAATTAACATATTCAGTAAAGCAGTGAAATCTGTGCTTTCATCCTTGCGACGCGCTGTCATCATCCACAGATGGTAGTCGGTTTCTCCTGGTGAAATTGGATCGTATTGCTGCAATAGGAAATACTCACCGAGTACACTACAGAAGTTGACGTTCGGGTAGATATACCAACTATAGTAGACATATTTATCCCCATAAACGTAACAGAGGTTAGCAAACCAGCTCTTGTTGAGATGTTGTAAAGGCGTCTGCGCGGAATAGCTGAGCGAACTCAGATCAGGAACTTTACCAAGCTGCAGCAGGCCAACCAATTTTGACGGTGCTTTTGGTTCGTGCTTAATCATTTTGATTGGTGAAGTTATGAATGGTAGGAGAGTCTTGGAATGAATAAATGGTACGTGATTGGAGTCTTGTACATTTTCCATATTTAGCTTCCAGTTGTAACGGACTCGATGACAGCTATAAATCAACCTAGAGTCTAGATGCAATGAAACTTCTCTCAAGATGTCTAGATAATCATCAGTAAACTGCTCATTTAGAGGGATTGGCTTGACTGCTAAGTTTACAAACAGCAATTTCCCCACTTCTTCGAGATGAAGTTTTTGTAGACAGATTTCACTCTGCTCCTCAGCTGTAAAATTGTATAGAGCAGAATTCGGTATAGCTCTTAGCTCACCTTCAGGACCGAAAGACCAGGCATGATATGGACAAACAAGAGGGCGCTGCCCTACGTATCCCATCTGAATCGCTGACAGCCGGTGCGGACACTGATTAACGAAGGCTCGTATGCCAGCTTTAGTGCGCTGTACCAGAATAGGAATACCGGCCACCTTACGTGTGAAGAACTGGTTTCGACGACGTACCATTGAGCTGAAGCCAACAAATATCCACAATTTACTGAAGATCCTGTCATTTTCTAGTAAGAAGGTACGCGGGCTAATGTAGTGCTCTGCATTGAGGGCATGACGCATCATATATAAATCCTTATAAATTATTACAAATCACCCAAGTAAAAAATATATCTGTTCCATTAGATATTAAACTTCATCGTCAGTTCCACTAAAAAGTTACTTGCCTAATCAGGAATACTTCATTCTCGCGTAATGCAATTTATTGTCAAATAAAAAGTTTTAAAATATCCTTATCAACTTATTTTTTATTGGTGACTTTGCTCAACTAGATACTTAACTCTTCAAGAGCATCTGTGGTGTAAATAATTTTCTGGTCACATCTGGATGTTACAAAAGCAACCAAACGGGCTATTAAAATGTCTTAAGACCCTAATTGTAATCTACAAACCTAGATTTCCTTTTAAAATCAATGCCTAGTACTATTGTATTTAGATTGGTATTTGACCACTACTAGAATAAAGAATTTGCTATCTTTATCAGCTGATTGTCAGGCCACCATCCATTACTAGTGTTGTTCCAGTAATCCAGAGACTAGCATCAGATAGCATGAAGATAGCAGCATTAGCGACATCATCTGGCTTGCCAAACCCAAGTGGATAATTGCTATCGTCGTACTTTCTGGATCCAACAACCACAGAAATGCGCTCAAGCATAGATGTTTCTACTAGAGCCGGAGATAGACAATTGACCCTAATCCTTCGTTTCACAACCTCCATGGCTAAACAACGAGATATTGCGATCAAAGCAGCCTTTGTACCAGAATAAGCACTGACCCCTGCTACACCGATGTGTGCAGCAATAGAGGAGATGAACAGAATCGATCCGCCAACATTGACCAGGTTTTTCTTCAGCAACGCCTGAGTCAACATTACAGGAGCCTCTACATTGATCGCCTGAACTTTGTAGAGATGTTCAGTGGTAATCATTCGCACCGGACACAGTTGTGAAATGCCTGCACTATGAACGAGACCATCGATCTCCTTGTCAAGAGCGGCTACCAGTTCGGCACGTTGTTCTGTAACAGTCAGATCTGCTTGTATAGACATATGTGGCAGGTCTGAAATCAAGAATAACGCTTCCAAACTATGAGCGAGGCGATTCTGGTCGCGACCGGTAACTATCATCTCTGCTCCCATTCGAGCACAACTCTGGGCTATTGCTTTACCTAACCCTGAAGTGGCACCGGTAACCAATATGCGCTTTCCAAAAAGACTAAAAGGATTAAATACGTTTTTATCTTTCACTTACTATTACTCCATGTTTTAGGATTCAATTAGGTCAGGAAATTTCGCTCCTTGAATATTTATCAAGCAGGTCCCCCACGATAGGCCTATACCGAAGCTGGAGAGGAGTACAAAATTATCTTTTTCCTCGAGCTTTTTGTTGATACAGACGGTCATGGTCAATGGTAATGAAGCACTGCTGGTATTGCCGAATTCGCGCAAAGAAGAAGGTACCTTTTCCTCAGATAGTTGAAGTTTTTTACGTATAGTTTCGTTAATCATGCGGTTGGCCTGGTGAAAGACGAAATAATCTACGTTTTTCTTAGTAGCACCGGCATAGTTGAGCAACTTCTCAACTGCTATAGGCACATTTTGCGTGGAAAAGGTAAGCACTGCTGCACCATCCAACTGCAAATCTACAGCGCGATGCCAACGCGTATCCTCACCCTTGCGGAAAGGAATCAAATGCTGGATATTGATCGGTTCACGGTGTCCTCCGACTGGCAGAATGATAGCCTTATAGCCGCTACCATCGCTGTTTAGGTCGAAGTACATAGGTGGAGCACTGTTGCAAAACTCCAGTGCCGTTGCAGTACCCGCATCAGAGAAAATAGGATCGTTCACGCTGGAACTACGGTCGCCAACTAGTAGTAGCCCTTTTTTCACGCCGCCTGCAGTGATCATTGAACCTAAAAGATTGATACCAAATGGATAGGCTGAGCAGCCTAGGTTAACGTCAAATGCTACTGTTGTTAGGGAAAGCCTCAGCCGATCTTGTAGTATAATCGCAGTTGCAGGAGCTAGGTAATCCGGGGATTGGGTAACAACGATCAGTGCATCGATCTCCTCGCGCTTCCATTTTAAGGTTTCAATTAGGAGGTTGGCAGCGTCAAAAGCAAGGTCAGAAAAACACTGCCAATTCGGTGCCATACGGCGAGTCTCGATGCCAATATTACGCACTAGACGCTCACGCTCAGAGCGCAGATGGGGCTCGCAATCTGTCAGATTAGAGACAATGTTCTTTGGAACACAAGTTGATACTCCAGCAAAACGTACTTTATTAAGAGTAGAAATAGGCATAATCAGGACATGAGCATCTGATAAAAGTCACCTACGGATTTTGCCTTATATAGATCATCACCGGTTATATTCTTGCCGTACTCTGTATCAAACATAACGATAACGCCAAGTGCAGCAAGCGAATCCCACTCTGGCAAATCATCAAGCAATGTATCCATGGTAACTTCTACAGGGTTTTGAAAATCTGTCACAGATAGAAAATTCTCAATAAACTTTTCCTTATTCATATTACTAAATTACTAAAAAATAGTTCACAGCAGATAATATCATAGTATTTTGAGCATTGATAGCATAAAGATATTTGATTTGCGTATGAGCAGAACTAGCTTTACAAAAAATAATAATGAAACGCAACTTTATTAATTGTAGAAACCCCAGTTACGGATTATCCAAGGCAATAAAACTTAGAAATAGAAGGCTTTTTTTGCTGCATGGAATATGAAATTAATGTTGAAAAAATATGTACCATAAAATTTATTGGCGATCTGTGCCGAGTATGCTCAATCTCAAACTTATTTTTCAAACAACCAAAAACTGTTTCAATAATCGACCTTTTTCTCAATAAAATCTTCTCTTTTAGTGAAATTAGTGCATTTTTCATACCTTTTTTCACTTTAGTGATGAGTTTTAGACCTCTATCCAAAGAGTTTCTCAAAGAGCTCCTTCTTGATATAACCTTTATCTCCAAACAAAAGTCCTGTCAATTTTTTAGTCAAATTTGGTACAGGTTTTCTGTCATCAACGCTGCCTTTAGTTAGCGTAATACCTTGAATTTCGCATATTTCATTGATTACCAGATGCAATTTAAAACCAAAAAACCACCCATAGGTAGTCTTTCCTATATTTGCCAACTCTTTGAAAACTTTATTTTTTGAGATCCTTTTTGTGTGGCAAACAGCGATTGCAGTTGTATCAATATAGGAAATTTCAGTAATTTTCGCTTGCTTGCAGAACCACTGCAAAAGCATTGCTAAATACCATAAAACCCGCGATTTTAGAGCAACAAACCTATGATATGAAGGGAGTTTAGAAAACTCAGAACTGTACAATAATTTAAGATAATTCAAGTAAAAAAACTTGAAATTTTTGCACGGCGATTTGTGGTAAAGTAAGATTATAGTAAGTATTTCTGGTACAGTAATTTCAGGTATTCTTGTTGTTTTTTTGCTACTTGATAGAAGCCTTTCTGAAAACTTTTCATCAGCAACGCAACAAAAATCTTCTATAAAACAGTAAAATATCTTTTTTCATGGGTAACCTCTTAATTATTGCTAAAATACTTAAGTTTACCCTATTTCACTCTTTGTTACTTCTACTTTTATCTATTTTCTAATCCATAACTGGGGTTGTAAAGGAAAAATTACGTACAAAAATAAAGGCGTTAAATAAAGTTGCACGAGCTTCTAAATGAAAGAATTTGATTAAAGTTAATTACACTAATAAAAAAAGATTTTAACTCTACTTTGACTATAAACTTGCCTTAAAATTTTTTCAATTACCAAATGAATTGGTATTAATTTAATAACATATTTCACTAATAACCTAAATAATATAACCATTTCCAGCATTCAAAACCAAGGGCGGTGAGAAGTGTTTTTCTTGGGATGGCATGGTCTACCAAGTGATACGTTCAAATTTTTGTTTATAATAATTTTACTATACGCTAAAACTAACCATATTGGCTCACTTTCGCTAAATCTACATACGAACTAATTTGCCTGATTTTGTTGCAAAATTTTACATCTTTATTTTCACAATCCTGCTTTTATTTGAGCTGCTCTCACAAATGTATGTACTTTTTTGCGATTTTTAAAAGAGTAAATGATCAAATTTGTTGTAACGCTATAGAATCCAGTATTTTCTGCAAACTATAATATAGTTCAGTTAATATATTAGTAAAGTTGATAATTGTAAAATAATTTGTTATAATTGTTAATTAAATAACATTAGTAGGTAAAAATGATTTTCAGTCAGTATGTTGAAGGCAACAGATTACATTTGTATGATAAAAAAGTAGATATCAATAATTTGATAAGCTATTTGCAAGAGAACAAAAATATTAAAGAACTTTCTCTCGGTTCGTGTCAGATTGGTAACGAAGGAGCAAAAGCTTTAGCTAATCTTACAAACCTTACTCAACTTGATTTAAGTTACAATAATATTGATAAAGAAGGAGCAAAAGCTTTAGCTGATAGTAACCTTACAAACCTTACTCAACTTAATTTAAATTACAATCAGATTGGTAAAGAAGGAGCAGAAGCTTTAGCTGATAGTAACCTTACAAACCTTACTCAACTTAATTTAAGTTACAATCAGATTGGTAACGAAGGAGCAAAAGCTTTAGCTAATCTTACAAACCTTACTCAACTTGATTTAATTGGCAATCAGATTGGTAACGAAGGAGCAAAAGCTTTAGCTAATCTTACAAACCTTACTCAACTTGATTTAATTGGCAATCAGATTGGTAACGAAGGAGCAAAAGCTTTAGCTAATCTTACAAACCTTACTCAACTTGGTTTGCAATTTAACTATATTGATGCAGAAGGAGCAAAAGCTTTAGCTGATAGTAATCTTACAAAACTTACTCAACTTGATTTAAGTGTCAATAAGATTGGTAACAAAGGAGCAAAAGCTTTAGCCGAATCTGAGAAATACTGCGAATTCATAGATAAAATTACTCATATAAAAGGTAATAACGAACCTATGGGTTTTTGTAAACGTCTGAAAAAATCATGGTCTCAAGCAAGAGCAAAATCTAACAGTAATGTTAGCAAGCTAGATGAAAGCACTATAAGGAGTTTGTTTTTTGATCTTGCACAACGCGGTTATACAGGGGGAATAAAGGTTTTGCTGGATGACTATGATAAATATCCTTTTCTAATTAATTCAAGAGATGAGCAAGGGCATACACTATCTCATTTCTATAATCACGACCCTGGAATGCAAAGGTTTTTCTTTGAACGTGGTATGATACCTAAACAAAGACCTGAACAAAAAAGAGATGACTTGCGCATTGTACAAGACCGTCAATCTGTCCATGCAAATCAAGCAGTTAAAAAAACAAACTTTCTTGCTAAAAAACTGGTTGAATCGACGAAAGAAGATGAAGAACAGTTAAAGCAAGCAGCGACTTCTTACGTAGAAAGTATAGAACTACTTAAACAATATCAGAATGATCCAATAAGACTAAATCTTCTTAGTGTAGATGACAAAGAAAAAAGAAGTGTGATGGAGAAAACATTAGGTGGTAATCCTGTACCAAATGACAAAGAGTTTATAAAAACTGTAATCGACCAAGCTAAAGATGCATTAAACACTAAATACTTAAGGAAAAATCAATTTGGTGAATATGACCAAGGATATCCTACAGAACCATTACAATATGATTATAAGAGAGATGATGCAAAGATTACTATACCTGAATCTATAGGCCGTATAAAACTACTTATTGATAATTTTTCCATTCCATTGAAAGAAAAAAAAGAATTGCTAGTTACTCTCATGGCACAAAACAAAGATTTAGTAATGAGCAAACTCTCTGCAGTAAAAAGAGAACTTGGAGATTTCGATAAAGAACAACTTGATAAAACGAAACTACATACATTGTTAAATGATATAGACGACAATAAAAAAGTAGATGTGTTATTTAAAGAAATCAGTGATCTAGATATAGAAAAGATCTGGAGAGAGCAAAAAGAGTTCATTCTTCTAAAACAAATATATATAGCGTCAACAACATATGGTGAAGGTAGCAGTGCCTGCATTCAAGGCACATGGACCCAAATTATTAATAGTATAGACGAAATTAGCTCTGAGATCTTGGAACAATATGATCATTATTTAGAAGAAGAACAAAAACTAGAAGCACAGAAAGTTGTTATTACAGAAGAGAACATTAAACCATTTCTGGAAGATTTGGCTAAGAATCTAGTTCAACATGTGGAATCTCATCCAGAATTGAAAGAAGCTCTTAAAGATTTTGCTGTGTGCAATGTAGATATTGATAAGCCTGAAGAAATTACCTTTGAACGGCAAAAAATTTTAGCAGAGATAAATAAATATTTTTATGAAAATATTAAAGAGGCTTTACCGAATTACGATAGAAATATACCAAATAATGATGAATACAAACTTATCATCGAGAAACTGCCAGAGATAAAAGTAATGCAAGATTTTGCACAAGATCCATCTAATCAGCAGGAGAATACCATAAGAGAAACGGAAGCTCAAATTGATGAGAATAGTGAGGATAAGTTTTTTGATGCAGAAAATTATAATAAAAGTCGTGCAACTATTAGAGAAAGCGACACAGATGAAGAACCGTTAGTTCCAGAAAGGTTATACTCAGAAACTTCAGTTGTAGCAACAGATCAAACAAATGGTATTCAAAATAATAATCAACAGCCGAGTAATTTAAATAATGATGCTCCACGAAGTAAAGAAAAAAATAAACTGCCTACTGTATGTGCTTTCACATTAGCAATAGCTGGAATTGTTTCAGGGATAGCTATTGCAGTTTACTCAGGAATGTTAGCGGTAGGAATAGCAGTTGGAGTTTGTTGTCTAATTGCTGCTGCAGTCATATACTGTTGTAATAGTCCTTCAAATTTACTTAAAGATAGCAATGTTGAAATTGTAGTGAATCAAATAACAGTGAAATGATTATAACTCAAGGTAAGGAGAAATAGCAGGAGGGTTGAGTTTGCTATCTATAAAAGGGAATGTTCAAAAAAGTGTGTCAAGCCGCATTTTTAGTTCAACTCAATTTTCAATCTATCTGGAAAGAAAATATCAAGTTGAGACATAGTTAAAGCCCAATTAGGTAGAGCCATAATCCACTTTTGCTCTACCTTTTTTATAGCACAATATACCTGTTTGTACAAGGCATTTGTACTAGTAAATGAACCCTTAGTTTTAGTAAATTTCCTGATTTGTCTATGCAACCCCTCAATTGGATTAGTGGTGTAAATCAGCTTCCTAACTGGCCCAGAATACTTAAAATAACTGGATAAGTTTTCCCAATTGTTCTGCCAGGATTTTATAACTAAAGGATACTTTTCTCCCCATTTTTCTTCCAGCTCAAGAAGATAATTCTCAGCAATTTCTTTACTTGAAGCACGATATATTTTTTTCAGATCATTCATGAAAACTTTCACTCGATACATATTTCAGTGAATTTCTTATCTGATGTACTATACATTTCTGCTTTAGGAAATACGCTATTTATAGCTGTAGGAAAGCTTTTTAACACAAGCTATCAGAATATCATCTACTCCTCTCTCCTTTAGGTCATTTATAGCCCTTCTCATAATAGTCCAAAAAGAGTAAGATATGGATTGATAGTAGTGGAAGGTAAGGATGCCAGTAGCATATAGTTATAAAAAAGCAATGGAAGCACTAGAAGAAGGAGAAAGCAGGGAAACGGTGGCAGCAAGATTTAAAATTGGAAGAAGTACGTTATGGGAGTGGCAGCAAAGAAGAAAAGAAACAGGAGATTTTCAGTCAAAAAAGCCTGGAAGCGTGGCATAAAATTACCGACTGGAATTCATTTGCCGAATTTGCAAATGAGCAAGGTGGCAAAACTCAGTCAGAGATGCTGGGGCAATATTAGTAGACAAACAATTCATCGAGCACTTAAAAATATAGGATTCACAAGAAAAAAAAGACCTACGGATATAAAGAAAGAAATGAAGAAAAGCGAGCTCAATTTTCAAAGGTTATAGCAACAAAAGAACCTAAAGAATTAGTGTATATAGATGAGTCTGGACACTGAACCTATGGGTATTGCCAGAAAGGACAGCGGTTTTATGCCCTAAAATCTGGGAAGAAAACTCAACGAATTAGCATGGTTGCAGCCTTAAGTGGAAGAAAAATAATTGCTCCGTTAACCTTTGAAGGCCACTGCAATATGGATATCTTTAATAAATGGTTTGAGCAGTTTCTGACACCGATTTTGGAACCTGGACAAACTGTTATCCTTGATAATGCTACTTTTCATAAGTCTAATAAGATTTGCTAAAGGAGTTGGTGCAGAAATTTTATATCTTCCTCCATATTCTCCAGATTTTAACAAAATTGAACATTATTGGTTTGCTATAAAAAACAGAACCAGGAAAAACATTCCTTTATTCAAATCTTTTCGTCATGCTGTCGATTCTTCTTTCTTATGACCTTTTTGGACTATTATGGGAAGGGCTATAATTTTGTGATTATAACCTCCATTTCCAAGTTTTTTTGACTGAAAATCTCCTGTTTCTTTTCTTCTTTGCTGCCACTCCCATAACGTACTTCTTCCAATTTTAAATCTTGCTGCCACCGTTTCCCTGCTTTCTCCTTCTTCTAGTGCTTCCATTGCTTTTTTATAACTATATGCTGCTGGCATCCTTACCTTCACTACTATAAAACCTTATTTTACCTCGTTTGGACTATTATGAAAAGAGCTATACTTCTCGGTTTGACACAGTTTATTTAACACTCCCGAGAAATAAGATTATGCTATTTTTTTAATGAAATTTCTTGAGTGGTAGATTATTTTTTACAGCTCTAGCTGAGGTAGCTGTCACTACCTGAAATGTAACAAATAAAATACCAATCTTAAATATTGCTATATTTCACGATAGTTTCTCAACTTGACGCACATGCTTTTGGAACATTCTCATTTGTCAAATAGTTTCTGGCATGCTACACAATCTGTAATGCAGGTTTTAACTTACTTTTACGCAATATTGATCATTCTTGAAAAGCAATCTAACATTTTCTATTCCTTGATTACGAAGCTTTGATGCAGCTGATTTAGCTACTTGAGCGTTTACAAAAAATGCTACATATCCCTTACTTTCTGCATTGTTTTGTTTTGGGTGACGTTTCTGCATTTCTTTTTCATATTGCCTTTTGTAATGAGGAGTATTTTGTATCAATTGTTCTGACCTCTTTCTTAAGTACTCGACTTTTACCTTCGCAAGCCCAGACTTATGAAGTCCTAAAACTTGTGCTGCTTTTTCTGACAAGTCTATTATTCTACCTTCAACAAATGGCCCTCTATCATTAACTCTTATAACAAGCTTTCTTCCATTTTCTAAATTAGTAACACGAACAAAGCAGGGTAGGGGCAAGGTCTTATGTGCTGCAGAAATCAAGTGACGATTAAACACTTCACCGTTGGCTGTAATTGTGCCATGATCTTCTATTCCATACCACGATGCTATTCCTACTTCTTCGTAACAGCTACAGTATTTTGGGTGGTAGGTGATACCATTTATTGTATAGCTATTGCCAATTTTATAATGACCTGCAGTGTGATTACACCTATTGCTAAAACTACAACTACTCATCAAAACGAATATTAGACATAGAAAGGCTAGTTTTTTTATCATTGTACTTAGTGAAATGGTTCGATACCATGAGGATTTTAAATTATACTATAATAAATTTAGTAATAAGTAAACGTCTACTGCCAAATATGCACAGCACTAAAAAAGGTTCTGTCGCATCTATAAACCATAGGAAAGAAGATCATTAAAGGTGGGATTATAGGAGTTATGAAGCCATTAACATAGCAAAATTCTCAAAAGTAGAAACATTATTTTAATAATTTGTCTTTTTTGAATCATACGAATATTTTCTATGCCTGTGATGGTAATCTTTGCGGAATGGAAGCTTTTAAACCCAAGCATTGGCTTTATTAGTTTTTTGATAAATCTATCAACAATATTATTTAGATATTTTATTTGAAGAACTGTAATCTTCAGAAATTTCTGCATTCAAATCATCAAGAGCAGCAGTATTACTGCCGCTTTTATCAATTACAATTTTCTCAGGAAGATAGTTACTCCTGAAGGCTTTATGAAAGAATGCAAGTGCTGCAGACTTGTCTCTACTAACACACAAGTCTACAGTATATAAATAAACCCATTTACCGTTTAATTTAATGTAAGTCTCTCCAACTACTACCAACCTGCTTCTTTCTTTTCCTTACTGCCTCATCTATCAGTGGTGATAACCCACCTTTGTAACGTAGCATTTTGCTCCCCTTATACTCATCATTTCTTCCAAATCTCGATAGCTCAAAGAGAATCGACATTTCATGTATACAGATAACATCCGCTGAAAAGCTAAATCCTTTGAAATATGGCAACAATTTTTGATTGATACGAAACATCTTTGCTTTTTTTTTAGACAATTATATCATTCTTCTTTCTACTTCCCTACAAATGCGACAGAACCCTTTGTAGTACTCTCTCAATTTCTTCTGTAAGTTTTTTACCATTATTCATAAAATATACTCCTCGTTAATAACAAATTGTTTTTAATTATTTACTGCTGTTTTTTATCAGCATTGGCATAAGGCCATAGCTTTCGAGTGAAGTCAAATCAATTTTTCAATCTTTTTTACTTATTTTTTCATCAAGAAATTAAGATATTAACAGATGCTTATTTTATCTAATTGAAAATTAATTCTTTATGTAAAAGAAGTTGTTACTATTTTAGAAATAACATCAGTAGAAAAACCTAACTTGAGTAAATTATTTGCAACTTTCATTTCCTCTACTTTATCAATCTTCTCTTTGTAAATTTGCTTTCTTTGCAATAAAAATTCTACCCATATATTCAGTTCATCTAGTGATTCTTGATTATCAATTTTTCTATATTCTCTTGCCCAACTTAATAATTCATTTTCTGCTTCACCATCTTTGCAATCATTTTCTTTATATTCCTTTATCAAATCTTCAACATCCACTGATAATTCTCTTGCTATTTTCCATAACCTTTCACTTAAAATCGTAACACTCCCTTGCTCGTAGTGATGTATCTGTGAGGGTCCTATATTAAGCTTTTTTGCTAATTCTTCTTGCGTATAGCCTCTTCCACTTTTTTATCTCTTGTCCTCTGTTTGGCTCGTATCTCTCTTTATCAGCATATTCTTCGGTTGATAAGCCTGTTGCTTGATAGATAATCTCAGTATCAAGCCCTACCTTAACTAGATCCTTTGCAATTTTTATTCTTGCTGCTTTTATATTACTTTCTTCCTCAGTTCGGATAGATTTGGTTAATGCATAAATTGCTTTGCGTCCTTCTATTCTTTTGTATTTTTCTATGAAATTATACATTTCCTGGATCTTAGCTTTATCAAAACAACTGTTTTCTTTTAGTACTTTTTGTCTTGGAAAGAGATTTCTAATAGGGATTGATAACGACTCTGCTAGGATTTTTAGCCTTCCAATTGGAATGCCACATGCTCCTTGCTCATATCTTAGCAGTGTATGATAGTTTATGCCTGCCTTGTCTGCTAAGTTTTTCAGGGTATATTTTTGTTTTAACCTCCAGCTCCTTACTTTTTGTGCTATCTGGTACCTTATCGAGGTATTTGTCATAAATATTATACAGGTTAATACTACCAAATAAAGATATACAAAAGGGATGCTTCTTTCTATGTTTGAATTTTAGTTGAATATTTCTTCACAATTGTGTATAATTATTAATGCTTTTTAAGTGGATTTTCTATGGCTCTCTCAAGATTTTTAGATCCTAAGCTTGATTTAACATTTAAGAAAATTTTTGGTACTGAAAAAAATAAGAATATCCTTATCCACTTTTTGAATGATATTTTGGGGTTTACTGAAATAAATACTATACAAGAAGTTGAATTCCTTAGCACCATTATGGACCCTGAAATTGCCTCTGATAAGCAGAGTATTGTCGATGTTCTGTGCAGAGATTCTACTGGGGCCAGATACGTGATTGAGATGCAACTCGCTCGTGATAAAGGCTTCGAAAAACGGGCTCAATTATATGCTGCTAAGGCTTACTCAAGGCAGGCTGATAAAGGTGGTAAGTACATTGATTTAAAGAAGGTTTTCTTTATTGCTATTTCTAACTGTAATTTATTTCCTGATAAGCTTGATTATATATCTAGCCATACCATAAGAGATGAAAAAACTAACGAGCATGACTTAAAAGATTTTCAATTTATTTTCATTGAGTTACCAAAGTTTCCTAAGAGTAGAGAAGAGCAGCTAGAAAATGTAGTAGATCGTTGGCTATTTTTCTTCAAATATGCAGAAGAAACGACCGATGAAGATTTAAGAAAAATAGCAGAAAAATCACCAATAATAAAGCTAGCATATGATGAATTAGACAAGTTTCATTGGAATGAGAAGGATCTAGTGGCTTATGAAGAAAGAGTAATGGATTTACAGAAAGAAGCTGCTATCTTGGAACAAAAACTCGATGATGCTAAACTAGAAGGTAGACAAGAAGGCATCCCAATCGGCCATAAAAAAGGTAAAGCGGAAGGTAGGGAAGAGGGCGAAAAACAGGCTAAATAGCAGTGGCAAAAAATTTACTTGAAGCTGGTGTATCTATTGACTTAATAGCTGAATCTACTGGTCTTCCTCAAGCTGACATTACACAACTTAAGGAAGAAATTTTTTAGTGTCCCCCTTCGGGGATTGTCCCGCCTTGAGGCGAAGGACAAGTTACAATAGTCGCGTATGCGACGTTATGGGTATAATGCACACTCTAAGTACGATATGAAAGTACACTTGGTATGATATCGCAAAAGGGTGCTAATAGGCCAAATTGCTGTTAGAGTTAGGGAGCTGTTAAGGCAGGTTACTATGGAAAATGAGATCCAAATTATCTCAGGCAAAGTTGCAGTAGATCATATTCATATGTTTATATCATATAAACCACAGCAAAGTGTTAGTAAAATTGTACAACTTTTGAAAGGAACAAGTTCAAGGTTGCTGATGCAAGATTTTGCAAGTCTAAGTAAGCAATTTTGGGGCAGGCACCTTTGGGCACGTGGATATTGAGCCGTAAGTTCTGACAGACGAGGTTATACAAGAGTACATATCTATCCAGGAAGGCGGGAGTGTTAAATAAACTGTGTCAAACCGAGAAGTAAAGTAATAAATTGATAAAAAAATGGAGGTTTGACAATGAGTCAAGCAAACACAACTACCGGTTTGGTAGACTATAAAGAATTAGAAACAAATATCTTATCATCTATACGAGAAGGAAGATACCGTCTTGTCAGTCAACAAGAAAATTATAGAAATTGAATCTTAAGCTGTATTACGAAATCAAAAAATACTTTCTATCAACATATACACTAACCAACTACATTAAATAAATTTGTGTAAAATGCTATTTTACATAAGATAGAAAGTACGCATTTTTTGATTTTAAAGTACTAAATTCTCCTCCAACCGCTTTGCCCTGTAATTCTTGATATGGTCAGGATTAAAAGCACTTTTGGATTTTAGAACACCGAAAATGATATGGAGTAGCTTACGCATTGCAGCACCAACGATAGCCATATTATGCTTACCCTTTTCCTTTAATCTCTGGCAAAAACTAATAATGATAGGATTGTGATTCTTAGCTACTATAGCAGGAAAGAAAAGTGCTTTACGTAATGTTTGTGAACCGGATTTACTTAATCTGGGTTTGGCATATACAGAGGAACCTGACGTCATATTTCGTGGTATAACTCCTGTATATGCTGCCAATTGCCTGGCATCTCTAAAAACCTCTATGTCAGGAACTTCAGCTAAAATAGCTATTGCTGATTCTTCTCCTATTCCTGGAATAGTCAATAGAAGTTGAAAATTTTCCAACAATTCTTTATGTTGATTTAATAGTTCACGTACGGAGTTTTTTATTGTTTCTATTTTTTGAGCTATATTCATTGCAAGGTCTTCCCAAGCACTTGCAACTTCTTTAAGCAGTCTCTCTTTTTTTTCTAAGTGGTTATTTACTAATGTTAACTCATCTTTTAACGCAACTGAGCAACGATAAAGATGTTTTAATTTTTTCATTTCAGGAGAAGGTGGTGTCCAACTAGAAGGTTCCTGTCTTTGGCAATAATCAGCAATAACTTCTGCATCGGTCTGATCATTCTTTTGTCGTATCAGCTTACTCCTTGCATAAGATTTTATGCAATAAGGATTTACAACACTAACAGAATGTCCAGCGTTGTGCAGAAACTCAGCCAAAGCTTCGCTATAACAACCAGTAGCCTCCATGCAGGCTTTTACTTCTTCTACATTATGTTTTTGTAGAAAGCTAAGTAAACCTTGAAACCCAGAATCCTCGTTTTTAAAACTCCTTTTTCTAGTTTCACATCTTCCTTTTTTGCTTATGAACGAGAGAAAAACATCAAAGCGATCTTTCGATACATCTATACCTAAAAAGTTGTTGATCATATATAACCCCATGCGTTACCATTAAAAATGAAAAGTAAGGCTAGTCTTGTGAATACAGAATTAGAACCATTTAGGTTTTTCTACGATACCGTCCAGCCTGTACTCTTGAGAAGAGAACTCTTATCTACCTTACAGATTTTATATCTAAGACCACTGACAGAGTTCTTCTCTTCTCCATCTAATGCTTAAGCTTAAAACATTAGATGCTTTTTACAAGATACAAGACCATTGACGGAAAGAGATGGTGCATTAACACCGTTTGTAAAAAAACTGCTAGAGGGAAGGCGAGATAGAAAACCATTTGTCAGCTGAAAGCGAAAAAAACAACCGAAGAAATTCAAAGACTTTACGGACAAGTATTTGAACTATTGACACCAATAGATAGGGAAGGAAGCTTTGAGCCACAAGTAGTCAGAAAAAGGCAAACAACCGAACTTGAAGCAAAGGTTTTAAGTACATATGCCAGTGGCATGGGATATAGCATCGCATGTAGAAGAAATATAAAATATCTGCAGCAGAGATATCAAGTATTACTGACAAATTGTTACCGGTAATCAACGAATGGCGCAGTCGTCCGCTGCAATCTGTATATCCAATAGTGTTCATGGTTTTTTAAGGTCAAGGAGGACGGGCATTGTGTAAGCAAATGTATGTATAACATATTAGCAAAATGGCAGAAAAGAAGTTTTGGGTTTTTATTTGGCTGAAAGTGAAGTTCTGGTTGGAAGTACTAAATGACCTAAAGGAGAGAGGAGTAGATGATATTCTGATAGCTTGTGTTAAAAAGCTTTCCTACAGCTATAAATAGCGTATTTCCTAATGCAGAAATGTATAGTACATCAGATAAGAAATTCACTGAAATATGTATCGAGCAAAAGTTTTCATGAATGATTTGAAAAAAACATATCAAGTAGAGAAATAGCCGAAAATTATTTACTTGAATTGGAGGAAAAATGGGGAGAAAAATATACTTTAGTTTTGGGAGAATAATTGGGAAAATCTGTCTAGTTATTTTAAATATTCCGGCCCTGTAAGAAAGTTAATTTATACCACAAATCCTATTGAAGGGTTACATAGACAGATCAGAAAATTTACTAAAACTAAGGGCTCATTTACCAGCACAAATGCCTTGCATAAACAGGTATATTGTGCTATAAAGAAGGCAGGAGAGAAATGGACTATGCCTATACATGATTGGGCTTTTACTATCTCTCAACTTGATATCTTTTTTCCTGGTAGGTTAAAAATCGATTTGACACAGTTTATTTAACACTCCCGAAAATGCTACCACTGAACAACAAAATATTCAAGGACAGAGCATATAGCTACTTTTACCGTTATCCCAGTGTTGTAAAACTGGGGTAACACCTTCCGCTACGCAAATCACCTACAAAACACAATCTTTTTATTCCCCCAAACAATTAGTTGTGAATTTAAGCAATCATATTAATATAGTAAATATTTACTTAATATACTAGTATTTACCTTGACTAAACAATTATAGTGCTGTATGATTTGTACTTAAGCTTTAATAGTGAGGTGTTGATGGACACACAAGAATTAGAAAACTTACAGAAAAGTTCATCAACAAAATCCCAAGATGCTGAGGAGAAAACATCAGAAGAGTTGGAAAGAAATTTAAACCTGAATGAAGCCAATAATAAAGGTCTAAGAGAAGTTGAGTTGAGAAGACAGAGAGTAGCTGAAACAAGTAAACTGGTTGGATCAATGATTGGAGCATTCTTAGGCACAATGATATATTCTAAAATCTATCAAGAATACGAGGGAGAAACATGGACAGAGTCATTAATGAATGGTTTTATAGCCGCTGTTTCTTTGGGATTTGGCTTCCTTCTAGGAAAAATAATTAATCCTACAAATGAAGCTGTTTCTACAAATCTGGAAAACGCTGCTGTTGAACAACCCAATGTGCAACAAACCCTACCCTTATGTATATAAAATGACAAATTTTATAACTAAAAAAGTACTTCCCCATTTTCAAAGCACTGCATACAATAGAATTATATTGTAGTGCCTTATACTCATCCTGAGATATAGGAAAACAATCTATACAACATTTTAAGCTGGCTCAGAGCGCTGGCAAACCCAATACCATAATTTACAAGGAGGACTTATGAATAAGAAATTTCTCTATTCACCATTATCAATAAAAAGCATAGAAGAAAACGGAGTATTTTCTGGCTATGCGAGCGTTTTTAATATAGTTGATAAGCAAAATGATCTGATATTACCCGGAGCATTTAAGAACAACTTAAATAAAAGTCAGATAAAACTTCTTTGGCAGCACAACCCAAGTGAGCCTATAGGTAATATTACAGATATTTGCGAAAATGATGTTGGCCTATATATAACTGCACATTTGCTTTTTGGTATTCAAAAAGCAGAGGAAGCATATTTAATGCTAAAAACTGGAACTATTAACGGGCTTTCGATTGGCTATATACCGATAGAGTATGATGTTGATCATGAAAGCGGAGCTCGAGTGTTAAAACAAGTGGAGCTATGGGAAGTTAGTTTAGTCACTTTCCCTGCAAATTTGTCAGCTCAGGTAATCAATGTGAAGAATCATTACAATGAACAAGAAATGTTAGCAAGAGCAATAGAAAAAGCAAATTCTGTGCTTACGAACATGTGTATTTCTACTTAAAATCTATAAAAATTTTCACACAATTTAACATTTATATTATTACTTATTTAATAATTATATTAATATATATAACTTCAATACTTTAAAAATTAGGTAATTTTATGCTAAATGCTAACAATAAGGTTAATTACGAACCTAGTATTAAACAAAAGGAAAAAAAATACAGCTTATCCACTGTGCTTGCTTGGCTATATCTAAAAACAATCGGACGAATATTGCCAGGGAGATGGAATCAATGGGCAAAGAATATCCTACACCACAATAAAGTTATTGTGAATAATGGAGTTCAAACTGATGCTCCCGAAGTAGTAGATCAAAGTGTTCAAATTTCTGAAGTTGTAGCACAAGAGGTCCAAAGTAAAATAATTAGTGAAGGTAAAACTACATTTAAAGATACAGAAATTCAGACTGAATTTGTTGAGACAGAGGATAAGAATGAAAATATTAAAGGAGCAACTGGAAGGTGTAAGTCAGGCACTAGAGGTGTTCATTGGGCTCTATAATAATCAAGCAGAGTATATTGAAAATTTACAATTAGAGAGTGATTTTTTAAAAGAGGAAAAAGAACAATTAAACTCCTTAATTAAAAAACTTAAAGAGAGTTATAAAGAATTAGCAAAAGTTGCACGAAAAAGAGGAGAAGAATTTTTAGTACAGTTGAAGAAAAAGTCTGAAGAGATATTACGTTTGCAGAAAGAATTAACTGAGCGCAGTAAAGAATTTGCAAATAAAATAGAAATGCTCTCAGTAAGGTTAGAAGAAAAAGATGGGGAAATAGGTAGTTTAACGGAATTAAATAAAATATTAGAACAAGAGAAAAAGGAAATGGAGACTAAAAATAACGAACAAAAGCAAGTTATATCTGATCTAGAGAAAAGAATAAAAGAGCAAGAGGATTTAATAAAGTCATTTCATGAAAATAAAGATATAAATGAAACTGTGAAGAAAGAGAATGAAAACCTACGAGTGCAAAAAACAGAACTTGAGAATGAAGTTAGTAAGTTAAAAAACGAATTTGATACTAAAATAAAGCAATTAAATGAACAAAAAAAAGCAGAATTAGAACAAGCTAAGAAAAAAAATACTGAAGTAGAGGACCTTACAAGAGAATTGGAAAGTACTCAGCAACAATTAGAGCAAGAAAAGACTAATCTAAATACCATTGAAAAAAAGAAACAAGATTTAGAAAGTGAAATTAATGAATTGAAAGAACAAGCTAAGGGAAAAGATGCTGAAGTAGAGAATCTTAAACAACAATTAGAGAAAGAAAAGACTAATCTAAATACCATTGAAAAAGAGAAAAAAGAATTAGAAAGTAAGATTACTAGTCTACAAGAACAAGTACAGGCATTAGAAAAAAGTAAAGAGTGGGAATCAGCGGGAATAGATGATAGCTTAAAGGAAACTCATTCGAATCTGACAGAAATGTTAAAAGAAGAACTTGCAAAGCAAGAGAAGCAGATTAAGCAGTTACAAGAGGAACATAAGCAAGCAGAAAATCGATCGAAAATTGATATTACAAAACTACAGGAAGAAAATAAGTATCCGTTCAGAGGTGTGGTTTAAGAAACAACAGCTAGCAGGTTTTGAAAAGGGTTTAATTCCTTTTGTTTCCAAGTCAGATACAACGAAATTATCCGCTCAAGAAATCTATTCCCTCGCTCTGACTGTGCAAAATATGAATTCTTACGATAGACAACATAATGCCGTATCTGTCGCTCAACATGGTTATTCGTTAATGGAATATTCTCTGGGTCATCCAAAAATGTCCACATCATTGACTCGGATTTTATAATACCCTTTACCGTTCGTGAAGCTCCTTTTGCTTCAAGTATATAAGATATTTTTATCATGCAGTACTGTATGTATCTTCGTAATTCTTTAGCTTGCTTAGTGAACTTTGAAATACTAATTTCATTTTCTGACAAAGCGTTTTTTAATACAAACAATCCATTAGCTGCGTCTTTTAAACAATGGCCAAGTCTCATTACTTCACTATTCCAACTATGAGATAACCTCTCGAAATTTCTCAATAAGTGAGCCCAACAAATTTGTCGTTTTTCATCACTGAAGTGGTTGTAAACTGCATATCTGTCAGTAATTACCAGGTTTTTGTAATCACAAAATGCACTATTCTTTAAAAATTTCATTCCTCTTGTATCTGCTAACTTCATAAGACTTGCTTTATTGTTGGCAAACATCCAGCACCATCCCAATTTGCCTTTGTTGTAGTGACTGGTTTCATCAATATGCAAAATTTCGCTTGCTTTTATTTCTTCCTCTATTTGTTCATAGGCTTCTTTACATTTTGACGAAACCCTTGCTTCACTATTGGACACACTACCAACACTTATACTCATGTTAAAGATGTCTTTCATAATATTCGCTATTTCTCGCTTTGAATTCTTATAAAACCCACTTAGTGATGCAACTACTGACTTAACTCTAGGACCAAAGGTATCCGGTGTAACTCCTTCTGGTAATTTGCTACTCCTTCTTTTTCCGCATTTACGACAGCGACCATGTTCTAATTGATACTCAACTACGTAAGGCTTAATTTCTGGTAAATCAACTTTTTGATAGACATATGGTTTTTCCGATATTGCGATTTCTTCACCACACTCGCATCTATTTGGTAACTCTACCTTCACCACCTCATCTGCTTCCATTTTAGCTCGGCAATTCCCCTTATGTCCAACTTGACCACCTATCTTCCTGCCGCCCTCTGACTTATCTTCTGGTGTGTCTTTTTTTATTTTGTACAGCTCTTTTGAACTTGGTAAAGATGAATTCCTTGAGTTTAAGCCGAGTCTCTCTCTTAGTTCAGCATTCTCTATTTCTAAGATTTTATTTTTTTCTTCAAGCTTTGCTACTTTCTGCTCTAAGTTTTTACATAACTCTACAATACTGATCAACAATTGAAGCATCTAGCCTTACTTTACTATCAACATTTTGTGTTATTACTACTTTAATATATTATGTCAATTGTTTTTTATCCTTGCCACACCTCTGAACGGATACGAAAATAAAGGTCTGTTAGCTGAAATAGATCAATTAAAGAGAAGCTTATCAAGCACGCCAAAGCAGTTGGAGCAACAGCAATTGTCAAATAATCAAGAACAACAAAAGTTACAAAACAAGCAAAAAGACGCTAGTAAAAAGCCAGAAGATATTAATAAAAAAACTAAAGCAGATACAAAGAGTATTTTTTCTACTTCTGGTTCTGTGAAGTTAAAATTTTCAAATACTTTATCTAAGCTTCGCGGGAATGACAGTCTCGATAAATTTTTATCTGATCAAAATACAAAGTTGAAAAAAAGTTTTCCTGAATTTGAAGGAAAACACTTTTGCCATAACGTGCTTGATGAAACTATAAAATCTTTATCAAATCAAGGTGATGGTAAATTTGAAAGTGATAAATTACTTGAGTTATTGAAAAGTAATTTGATGAAATCTGGAAGAGCGATTATAGAAATTAAGGTTAACACAGTTGTTGAAAAAGTTGGTAAAAAGCATTCTATCGAACAGGTAATTTTTGTTCAAGAGTGTGCAAAAGGGTTATATTTAAATGAAGAAGATAGTCAAGCAATAATAAGTTCCTTAATGGAATTTTTAGCTCACAAAAATAATAGCAATAATGATTCAGTCAAAAAATTTGTTGTGCAGAAGTTAACGGAAGCTGAAATGAAATGTTTTTCAGATAAGATTCAAGGATTACAACTAGCATCAAGCATACGAGATAAATTTTTATCTCCAGATCAGAAAATGTGCGTTCAAACTTCAAAAGAAAACAATGAATATGAATTAACAGATAAAGCTAAAAAAGAATACGAATTAACACCTAACTCTTCCATGCGTCACACTACTTCATCAAACATTCAGAGAGTAACTAGAGTAGGCTCTTAGCATAAAGTATCAGCTCCTCCTTTGTTAAAGTGTAGGAGCTGTCTTCCCAATGTTGTCGTAGCAATTCCAAGTTTCTACCTAAACTTTTCCCTGGTTGATGACCTATAGTTATTAAATCATCACCAGATAAAGGAAATTTTGGAATGTTAAACATCTTAGCAAATGAAATATACTCATCAACATTTATTTCAGACTCAATACCACAAATCTTCATTAAGTCACAATATAATTCCTTACCAAATAAAGATATGTATTTCTTTTGCTCTTTTTCTGAAAGCTCTGTTTTGATATTGTTTGATAATAAAAATAATATTTTTTTCTTTTGCTTATTTGAAAGACGTAAAAACTTGCTCACTTCTTCCCCAAGACTAACTCTATCTTCAGCAGTCCTAATAAGCAACGCTAATTTTGTTAGTGCATCGATTGTGGGATCTAGGAAAGGCGTATGGCCATACGCTGAGGGTTTTGTAGGAGGTTTAGTGTTGATAAGAAGTGGTGAAGATAAAATTTCGCATTTTACTTCTTTTGGAATAATTTTTTGTAAAACATCAGATTTTTGCATGCTCTTAAGTGTTGGAGCAGGATCATTGCATTCCAAGAGTTTAAATATTTCTTCTCTTATTCTCTCTCCAGAGAGGTTTTGAATCATGTGCGAATGCTTTTTGCACACATCCAATATTTCATCACTTAAATCTCCTATGCATATTTTAGCGTGAAAACGAAACGCTCTTAAAATACGTAGATAGTCTTCCTTAATCCTATCTTCAGCGTTACCTATAAAGTTTAACTTTCGTGCTTTTAAGTCCTGAATGCCACCAAAGTAGTCGTATATATGGCCATATTTGTCTGCATAAAGAGCATTAAACGTAAAGTCGCGCCTTGAAGCATCAGCTTGCCAATCATTAGTAAATTCTACCTTCGCATGTCTACCGTCACACTTTACATCATGCCTTAGCGTTGTAATCTCAAAGGATCTTTTATTTAAAATCGCAGTAATAGTTCCATGTTTTAAGCCAGTTGGAATAGTTTTTATATTACGGAGTTTTAACGCTTTAACTGCTTGATTAGGCAGCAGATTAGTAGCAAGATCGATGTCGTGAATGTCACGCTGTAAAATTGAATCTCTAACACATCCACCAACAAGCCTTGCCTCACCACCAAATTTCTCTATGGCCTCAATAATTACACTAGTTTCGTGATCAATTTGCATTTAGGTTACACATACTGAAAATCATGTTACAAAAAATGCGAAACTTTTGCAAAAATCCTCATATAAAAATATATAGGCAGGAGAGTGGTAAAATAAGAGGGTAAAGTGATAGAGTAAGTCTACAACAAATCCAGTGCCTAGAAACTTATAAGTATAAAAGTAATGTTAAAATACAATGTTTTCGATGATTATAAAAAAGCTGGATGAGCCACTTGCATGACACCTTTGTAGCCTTCTCTTGTCATCCCAATACCTGCTCAAGTAACTGACACTGGTTCCCTTTATGATGGTGTTATCCGAGTAGCTCATCCAGCTTTTTATCAGGAACGTTGATTACTCTTTATTCTTCGCCCTTCCTGCACGTTTACGTTCATTTGGATCGAGGAACTTCTTACGCAAACGTATAGATTTTGGAGTTACTTCTACCAATTCATCATCGTCTATATATGCTATCATATCCTCCAGTGTCATTATTTTTGGTGGAGTAAGCTTTATAGCTTCATCGCTACCTGAAGCTCTTACGTTTGTTAATTGCTTACCTTTAAGTACATTTATTTCTAAATCATTGTCACGACTATGCTGACCGACAATCATACCACAATATACCTTATCTTGTGGCTTAACAAACATAATTCCCCTATCTTGCAGATTGAAAATTGCATACGCTACTGCTTCGCCTTTGTCTGTTGAAATTAAAACCCCATTACGCCTTCCGGAAATTGAACCTTTATGTGGAGCATAACTGTGAAATAAACGGTTGATTATACCAGTGCCGCGAGAATCAGTTAAAAATTCTCCTTGATAGCCAATTAATCCCCTTGATGGCACTAAAAATGTCAACCTAGTTCTGCCACTACCAGAAGGTCTCATATCAGTTACTTCACCTTTTCGAAAGCTAAGTTTTTCCATGATGATTCCACTATACTCATCATCTACATCAATTACTACTTCCTCTATAGGTTCAAGTTTTTTGCCATCTTCTTCTTTAAACAGCACTCGAGGCCGTGAAACTGAAAGTTCAAAACCTTCCCTTCTCATATTTTCAATCAGTACCCCAAGCTGCAACTCACCACGTCCACCTACTTCAAATGCTTCACCACTTGGAGCCAAAGTTACAGTAATTGCAACGTTTGTTTCTGCTTCTGCATATAAACGATCTTTTATAACAGTTGAGGTAAGTTTTGTTCCCTCTTGCCCAGCAAAAGGTGAGTCATTAACGCTTATAGTAATCGCCATTGTTGGCGGGTCAACTGGAGTTGAGCTGATCGCAGTTGTAACTTCTGGTGCTGCTATAGTGTCTGAAACTGAAGCTTTCTCAAGTCCTGCAATGGCAATGATATCACCAGCTACAGCTTGCTCTACTGGAACGCGTTTTAAGCCAGAAAATGAGAGTAACTTAGTTAATCTCCCTCGCTCAACCACTTGACCATCAAGATCAATTACCTTAAGATCTGAGTTAACTTGCGCGATTCCTTGGTAAATCTTTCCTGTCAATATTCTGCCAAGAAATTTATCAGATTCAAGTAAAGTAACTAGCATAGCAAAAGGTGCATTTTGATCATAAACGGAAGGTTTTATGTAATCTATCACCGTTGAAAATAATGGGCTTAAATCTTTTCTCTCATCAGATAGCTCCTTAGCACACCAACCATTTCTACCTGAAGCATAGAGTACTGGAAAATCTAGTTGCTCGTTGGTTGCATCAAGGTTAAAAAATAACTCATATATTTCATTTAGTACTTCATCAATTCTGCTGTCTGGTCGATCAACCTTATTGATTATCACAATCGGTTTTAAATTTGCCTTTAGTGCTTTTGACAACACAAACTTAGTCTGTGGCATTGGACCTTCTGCAGCATCAACCAGTAGTAATACACCATCTGCCATGCAGAGCACCCTTTCCACTTCTCCACCAAAATCCGCATGTCCTGGTGTATCAATGATATTGATTTTCTCATCACCCCACATTATTGACGTACATTTTGCAAGTATTGTAATCCCACGTTCGCGTTCTTGATCACCACTATCCATCACTCGTTCTTGAACTTCTTGATTCTCACGAAACGTGCCACTTTGTTTTAACATGTTATCAAGTAAAGTAGTTTTTCCGTGGTCAACGTGTGCAATTATTGCAATATTGCGGATTGATTTAAATTCACTCATTTCTTATCATTTCAAATTTAATTTAATAACAAGTATACGTATAATATATTTAGAGTAAATAACTAAAGCCGTGCTTTCAGAGTATTTTAGGCAGATCATGGAACTCTAACAAAAAGGTTTCATGTTCGCTGTACTTTGTAGCAACTAACACCAAGACAAAGAAGAATCTTGCTTTAGCAGTACATTTATATAAAATTAAAATAAACTAAAGTAATCATTTAAATGCTAACAAGATTCGCTCCAAGCCCAACTGGCTACCTACATGTAGGAAACATACGCACTGCACTCATTTGTTGGATGTACACACGTAATCAAAATGGAAAATTTTTACTACGTTTTGATGATACTGATCTTGAGCGTTCAGATATCAAATATGTAGATAATATCATAGAAGACCTAAAATG
The DNA here is from genome assembly GCF_947251465.1 of Wolbachia endosymbiont (group B) of Melanostoma mellinum. Taxonomy (NCBI): domain Bacteria; kingdom Pseudomonadati; phylum Pseudomonadota; class Alphaproteobacteria; order Rickettsiales; family Anaplasmataceae; genus Wolbachia; species Wolbachia endosymbiont (group B) of Melanostoma mellinum. The sequence continues at coordinate 1,442,143 of NZ_OX366366.1, read as the reverse complement.
GATTGGCATAAATTGGAATTCAAGTTTTAAGCAATCAGAGCGTTTTGAGAGCTATAACGAGGTGTTCTTACAGTTAATGAAAGAAGGTCATATTTATGCATGTTATGAAACAAGAGAAGAATTAGACACTAAACGAAAATTGCAATTAAAACAAGGTCTTCCCCCTGTTTACGATAGAGGTGCGTTGCTTCTAACTGAGCAAGAGAAAATTCGTTATGAGCAAGAAGGACGAAAACCACATTTCAGATTTAAATTGAATAGAAACGAAATTGTAAAATGGAATGATGAAGTTAAAGGTGAAATAAATATTGCAACAATTCACATTAGCGATCCTGTGGTAAAAAGAGAAGATGGAATTTATACATACATGTTACCTTCTGTTGTTGATGATGTTGACTTTAATGTAACCCATGTTGTACGCGGGGAAGATCATGTAACTAATACCGCAGTTCAGATCCAAATTATTAAAGCATTAAAAGCGAAAATTCCTATATTTGCTCACCTTCCCCTACTACATTTTGATGATAGCAAGATATCGAAACGGAAAGGTGGGTTGGATATTAAGTCCATAAGAGAAGATGAGATTGAGCCAATGGCGCTAACTAGCTATTTAGCAAAACTTGGCACATCTGATCCGATAGAAGCTCATGTTGATATGCAGTCTTTAATTAACTCATTTGATATTAAAAAATTTAGCTCAGCATCTGCACAATTCAGCTTGAGTGAAATGTATAAGCTAAATAGCAAAGTGCTGCAACAAATGCCATTTGAAATGGTGCAAGATCGTTTAAGTCAAATTGGCTCAGAGTTTTGGTATTTTATAAGGAGTAATATAGAAAAGTTTTCTGAGGTGGCCAAATGGTGGAAAACATGCAAATTTGGTATAGAGCCTGTGGTTCTTAATAAAGAGTTTATAAAAATAGCGCTAAGTTCATTGCCTAAAGGTGATTGTAATGAAAACACATTATCAGAGTGGGTTAAAAATATTCGACAGACAGTTGATATAAAGGCAAAAGATCTATTTATGCAGTTGCGCCTCGCTTTAACAGGAACAGAAACAGGTCCAGAACTCGCTAAATTATTAATTTTTATCGGTAGAGAGAGCATTGTTGCAAGGTTAGAAGAAAATCATACAAAAGGTTTAAATGCACCGAATGTATTTGAATGACACCAATAAGCATTGTTCAGGAAATGTGAAAATATTAGATTTCTTGTCATTCCAGTTTCTGCTCCTGTCATTCCAGTGCTTGACACTGGAATCCATAATCTTGCCAAAACGTTGTATTTTAAAATAACTTCTACACATATCCCATATTTCTGGATCCCAGTGTCAGCTACTTTCATGACAACATTTAGTTGTTTTTTCTCGTCTACCTTATTTTACTACTCTGCTGAACGAATAACACCAATAGTTAATCTCATGCTGAAAGATCATTTTATGGTCCAAGTCAGTTCTTTTACAAGTCACTTCCAAGCTCATCAAATTTTCTAAGATCTTCTTAAGTTCTGAAAGTTGCAAACTTTTCAAATGAGATTTAAAACTCTGCAATTGTTTGAAGAACAATGGAGGACTCAGCTGGTCAATTGCAGCTTGTTCATTCATTCCATTTTGTATTAACAGCAAAACGCTTTCTAGCCGTAGAAAATAATTTGATATAATACGGATTAATGCTATCGGTGAAAAATTCTCTTGTAATATCAATACATCGGAAATTTTGATGAATTGTCCCATGTCTTTACTCACTATTGCAGAGCACAGATTATCAAGTGTAACATAATCATTGCCGGAGGTTGAAAAGCATAGATCTATATCAGCAAGTTTAAGATCTTTTCTTTTTCCTAGATATAAAACTAATTTTTCAAGCTCTGAATATATAGGCAGTTTGCTATGATTAAAATAAGACTGCAAGTGGTAGATTATCTCACTTGTGCACTCTATATCATTTTGTTTCAAGTAACTTGATATAATATCACAAAGATTACTACCGCTGTCCTTATAGCAGGTAATGACACCGAAAATTTTTGAGCTTTCCATATAACTTTTAGTTGTAGAACTATATGGAAGATCATTTGCTATCATTACTATATAATGATCGCCTATATTATGATCCAATATGTTTCTTAACTCTTTAGATATACTTCCACTGACATTTATCAGCTTAACTAACCTTTTTTTAGTAAACATCGAAATGTTTGCCAACTCGGAAAATAACAAGCCAGGCGACTTATTCACTACTGCAAAATCCATCACCTGAACTGAATACTCATTCAAGTTGGCAATTATTTCCTGTACAAAAATATCGACCTTACTATTGTCACTCCCATGAATTAATAGACCACTTAAAGTATCGGGTTTCTCAAGGAATTTTTTAACTTTAGATGGCGTGATTCTCATGCCATCTATATTATATTATCACTACTTGGTGGTACATCATTTGATTGCACATCAGTTTCCAACAATTCTGAGCTTTCTTGATTTGCTGTATTCTGCATATCATCAGACACTTCTTTCTTTCCCGTAACATAATTATAAAAATTTTTTATAGGCTGTCCTATATATCTAGAAAAAAATCCTTCGGCCATATCTTTCACTCCACAAATTAACAATTAGCACATAAAAACAACGTAGCAAAAACTACTTTACGCTCAGATAGTTACACTCATTTGTTAATGAATTATGAACTTCCGAGACCAAAATTAAGTCGATCTACTTAACACCAATCTTATAAAATAAGCAATGATTAAATACACAGCTGCGATAAGTATAATTGCAGGTCCAGTTAATAAGTCAAAACTTGCAGATAATATCAAACCTGATACTCCAGAAATCACAGAAAAAACTGTTGCAACAATAATCATTTGCATTGGAGTTTTTGAAATGAGTCTTGCTGATGCAGCAGGTATTAACAAAAATGCAGCAATGAGTAATATTCCTATTAATTGAGCAGAAATTGCAATAAAGATAGCGAGTATAATCAAAAATTCTAGCCTAACAAAATTAACATGTACTTTCTCAACTGTTGCCAAATCTTGATTAATCGAAATCATCAGCCAATAGCGCCATCTAAATATTAATATCAAAGTAACTATTACGGAGGTTAGAAAAATTGATATTATATTACTTTGGTCAATCATTAATATGTCACCAAAAAGTGAGCTAATAATACTATTATTACCTGATGGAAGAAAAGACATAAGTATTAAACTCGATGATAAAACTACATTGGTAACTATGTTCAATATCGTATCAGCAGAGTATAATTTATTAAAATTAAGAGAAAGTAGTATAGCAAACATAATTGCAATGAGCATTATACTTACCGATGGGCTGATATTAAAGATCAAAGCAAGTGCAATACCAAGCAATGAAGAATGGGACAAACTATCACCTAAATACGATAACCTTTGCCATATCATAAATGACCCTAGAGCTCCTGTGACTAGGCTAATCATAATTACCGCAATTAGACTGTTTATAAAAAAACTCTGTGTAAATATCTCTAACATGCTATCAGATAACTGACAACAAATCTATCTTCAGATATTAAAACGTTATGGGTTCTGCATGCAGAACCCGTCGTCATAAATTCAAAATTTAAATTCTTTTGCTCCATAAGATAAGACTTCATTGAACAATCGCGTATCTTACCAGTACCTATTATCAAAATCTCTATTTCCTCTGTTAAAAAAGATTTAAAATACTCCTTGTTATTTATATCACTTTCTTTCAATTTAATCACCTTTTCAGGAAAAATTATAATTGAGCCATGATATTCTTGATTATTTACCCAAAATCTTTCTTCCCTGTAACCATCTATAAGATTTTTCTTCTTGGAAATTAAGGGCATAAATCAAACTATTAATTCCGTGTCGCACACCCACCATTCTGGATATTCCTTTTTGATATTTGCCGCTGCAGCTTTTGCATTTTCTTCACTATCAAACATTCCAAAACACGCTACACCACTACCTGACATACGAGAAAGTATAGAGCCTTCTTGTGACTCTAGTGTTGATATTACATTCTGAATTTCAGGTACAAAACCTATTGCTGCTTCTTGAAGGTCATTTTTTGTCTCTTTAAGAAGCTCTAACAAATTCTCCTCAGTTTTATCACTCCACTTAATTGGATTAGAGAAATCCTCTTTATACTTGGAAAATACTTCTGATGTATTCAAAAACTTTTTTTTTGGTTTCACAAGTACCAGACTTGTGGGTAAAGAGCATTGTTTAATGGGGCATAATTCCTCACCAACACCTCTGACAAAAACTGGCTTACTATCTATACTTGCAGGCACATCAGCACCAACTCTTAAAGCTATATCATTTAAAATTTGCCTATCAATGTTCCAAAGCTCTCCCAGCATGCGTATCACAGCTCCAGCATCTGAGGAACCACTACCAAATCCCGCAGCAATTGGTACATTTTTTACAACCTTCACAGTGACTTTAGTGCGTACAGGAGCATGCCTAAGCAGTAGACTCACTGCTTTCGTTATAGTATTATATCGATAATTTATTCTAAACTCAGAATTTACAAATTCAACTGTAGAGTTATCATATCTAAAGTTTTTTTCTCCTACTTTTATCTCTAAAAAATTAGAAAGTTTAGCAAAGACAACCAAACTTTCAATTAAATGATACCCTCTTTCTTCTCTATTTATAATATGTAAAAAAAGATTGATCTTTGCAGGAGCCTTTACACAAAAACTTTCCATCTGTATATCTTCACTAACACTATCTTATTTACTATACTTGAAATGCCACTTCAGTCAAACTTTATACACTCCTAATGAGATCAAATGCCATAAATCCTAACTTCTCTGTATGGGTAAGTGCATCAGCTGGTACAGGTAAAACAAAGATCTTAATAGACAGAGTATTAAGACTTCTATTAGAGAATAAGAGAAATATTCTCTGCTTAACATTTACCAATGCTGCAGCAAATGAAATGGAGGATCGCATTTACAGTACACTTAGTAAGTGGGCAATATGTCCAGAGGGTATATTGGTCACAGATTTAGAACAATTAGCCCAGTGTGTGACCAGAGAAAATAAAGATTATTTAACAAGAGCAAGAAGGCTTTTTTCTGAACTGGAAAATATTGGTCTTAATATTCAAACTATACACGCCTTTTGTTACAAATTAATCTCCAGCTTTCCTACAGAAGCTGGTATCGCTCCACATTGTACGTTGAGCGAATGTAAAGAATTGCATTCCATTGTATTTGAAAAAACGCTTCATAATGAAACTGTGCAGGACGATATCAATATCGTTGCAGCTGAAATTGATGAAAATAAGCTGCGTGATTTGCTCTATACCTTATGTATAAAGAGATCAGCTCTAGAAAATAATTTAGGATATATAAAAGATAAACTAAGCGTCCCAGACAAGATTGACAATTTACAGAATGAAACGATTGAGCAGATAAAAAGATTAGCTGAAATATTAAGTAAGGGAAGCAAAAGAGATCAGAGTTACAGTGCGATACTTTATTCTACTGTCATCCCAGCTGGGATCCAGAAAGAAAATATGTGGATTCCAGTGTCAAGCACTGGAATGACACCAGGCCTAGCAGATCCCAGTGTCAGCTACTTGGATGACACCGGAATAAAGTGGGATGAAACTAAGATAGAAAATCTAGCCAAAGTATTTCTGAAGTCAGAATCGCAGGAAAAAAAAAGCATATCATCAATTATAACAAAGGGTACTTTGGAAAAATTTGAAGATGCAGAGCAAATGATAGAAAGCATTCAAAACACAGTATCCACTCACGTAAAAGACATGAATTCTTATCAAATATTCGGAAGAACCAGTAGTTTACTTAGTATATTTAAAGTATATGTTGATCTATATAATAATGAAAAATCAAAGAATGCACTGCTTGATTATGATGATATCATCAATTTAGCAACAAATCTCCTTAGCAATCCAGGCAATAAAGATTGGATATTGTTTAATCTAGACCAAAAAATAGACCACATTCTTGTTGACGAGGCACAAGACAATAGTATTAGTCAATGGAAAATTATAACAAGTCTCTGCGATGAATTTTTTACCGGCAGTGATGAAAAGAGAACTTTATTTGTTGTTGGCGATGTAAAACAATCAATTTACAGATTTCAAGGAGCAAATCCCCATCTATTTAATTACATGCAGCAATATTTTCACACGAAAACCGGTGGCAGAGATTGGGTATCATGTCAACTTGAAAAGTCATTTCGCTCAACTCCAGAAGTTTTGATGCTTGTAGACAGAATATTTAACAATTTTCGTGAAGAAATATCTTTCAATGATAACAAGATAAAACATATTCCATATAGAGAAAACGATCAAGGGTACATTGAAATCTGGCCGTTACTGCCAAGGTATAAAGAGGAAGAGCAGCAAGCCTTACAAATTCATTTAATACAGAGGAAAGATTATGTAGTAACAGATCGATTACTTGCTCAGGCAATAGCCCAAAGAATTCACAATTGGTTAAACGAAGGGCGGATTTTAGTCGCCAAAGATCGTCATATAGAACCAAGGGATATTATGATTTTGGTACGGCAGCGAAATGTGTTAGTTGATTACATAATAAGTGAACTAAAAAAAGTAAATGTACCAGTTATAGGCCGAGATTATTTTAGAATTATGGATTACATAGCTGTGCAGGACTTAATAGCTTTAGCTGAATTTTTGCTCCTCCAGGCAAATGATCTTGCTCTTGCAAATGTTTTAAAATCACCGCTATTTAACTTCACTGAGGATGATTTATTCAATATTGCATACGATCGTAAAGAACAGTCGTTGTGGGAAAAACTTCAAGATTATCAGGAGATTATCTCTAATGAATTAAACTATCTAATTAATTTATCTCAGACAGAATCCCCCCTTACACTATTCACGCATATATTGCGCACAGGCAAGAAGAAATTTGCTGCAAGGCTAGGTCTTGAGTGCTTCGAGATTCTAGACGAATTTATGAACCTCGTATTGCAATTTGAGCACCCATCTCTTCAAGCATTTGTTCAGTGGATCAAAGGAAATAATCCTGAGATTAAAAACGATATGCAATCAGAACTCAATGCTGTACGAATAATGACAATTCATAAATCAAAAGGTCTACAAGCTCCAATAGTGTTTTTAGTTGACACAAATACAGTACCAAGAAACAGTGAAAATATTTTGTTTGATGCAACGGAAGCACCATTTTGGTGTGGCAAAAATAGTAATGCTTATTGTAATCAAGTAAAAAGAGAGAAAAAACTAGAGGATTATAACGAATATTTGCGTTTGCTGTACGTGGCACTTACGCGTGCTGAAGATGAGTTATACATTTTAGGCAAAGAGCCAGTGCAAAAGGGCTCTTGGTATGATCTAGTTATTCAATATGGAGCATTATATGAGAGGAAAAAACTATACTTACAGCCGATATTTAAAGAAAAAGTTGAAGTGCTATGCATGAATGCAAACTACCCTTCTATTTATAAAAAACGTGATTATTTTGATGTTCCAGTGATTTCACCTCCATCAAACCTATCAATGTCATTGCAGCACGTAACGCTGGAACCTGGAGAAAAAAAGCCAGTGTCAAGCACTGGGATGACAGATGAGAATGCTGGAATGACAAAAAGGAGCATTGGGACGACAGACAGCTATGCAAGAGGCTTAATAATTCACAGTATATTGCAATATATGCCCAAGATAGAGAAAGACAGGAGAAAAAATTGGGTTAGGAAATATCTTGATAGCATAAACACTAGTGAAGATAAGGATGAAATTTACAGCAAAATATTAACCTTTAATGAAAAATATGATTACCTGTTCGACTTGGAGGGCAAATCAGAAATTCCACTTAGTGGAACAATTGACGGAAAACCAGTATTAGTGCGGCTAGACAGACTGTGTATAACAGAAGACAAAGCAATCATAATTGACTATAAATCACACCATAACGTTTCTATTTCCTCATCAAATGAAATAAAAAAGCAAATGTTGATCTATAAAACCTTAGTGCAAGAAGTCTACCCAGATAAGCAGGTAGAGTGCGTGGTTATTTGGATGGAAGATTTAACCTTACAATCTTTGATCTAAACTCAAATGTTCTTATAGTATCTACTTGCATTTGTTGTAAACTCACTTTTACTCTATAGTTATCTTTTTACTACTTTATCTATTTTCTGAACTGATTTTCGTATTAGAAAACATCCAATAAGAAGAATTATAAAAGGAATAAACCATAAAATGTAGGTACTAGATTTTACAGGTGGTACAATGATAATTGAATCTCCATAAGAATTTTTTAACTCTGAAACTATTTGCTCGTTAGTATATCCATCACTGATCTTCTTGCGAATTGTCTTACGCATACCATATGCAACTTGAGACTCAGATTCGGATAATAATTCACCAGAGCATACTGGACACTTTATTACTGCAAATAAGCTACTTGCTCGCTCTTCCATGCTTTCGTCTCTTAGTTTATCATCCAAAGTAAAAGCATTTATGCTTAAATGGAATATCAATGTAAAAAGTAAGCTAATTACTATTCTCATTCTTGGTGAATTGAGTGATAAAATCAGTAGTGGATAATTTTCCAATAAAGCCTGAACCTACATTATTGTCGTACTTTATTGAAAATTGAATGTCGTTATCAGTGATTTTTTCTGATAAGGAAGATATTGATTTTTCCAATTTATCTGCAGTCTTTGAATCATTAGTCACAAACGAAATTAATTCTTTATAATTTGATATGGCTACATTGATTTTATCTTCAAATGAAGATGTAACTAAATTGTAATTACTTACTCCACCATTCGCAGCAATAGAAAAGTTATTACTCTCAATCAAAAATTTTTCTATGTTGAAATTAATCTTAGAAGCTGAAATATGGTTTACAAATTCATAATCTAATTTAGCGTCGACACTAAGGTAATTTTCAGGACTTGCAGTATGTTTATAACGGTAAGTATAAAAATCAAATTCTAGTTTAGTATTTTCATTCAGTTCTTTATCAAAGTGAAATTGAATGTAATTACTTTTATCATTCACTTCAGTTATAACACTTTGCTGATTTTCTAAAACATCACATTTTAATCCATAATCTTCGTAACGAAATGTATCTATATATTCTATTACAGTGCTATTTCTGTTGAATTTTAATGAAGATAGTAAATCATTTAGTTTAACAACAAAGTGGCTACTCACGTGTGTGTGACACTTTATATTCTTTTTCTCATCACTACGGACAGCAATGTTTACTTTATTGCTTGGTATATAGATATATACTGACTTATCAAATAATCTGTTTTTTATCATTAAAGCTTCAGATGAAACAGTTAATTGCTCATTAGAAAATTTTGGATTCGTTACACGAAAAACTAGGTTAAAAGGAAATCCCTTAAAATCATGTGAAATATCAACTTTTTCGTCATTAATGTAATCAGTTAAAAGACTTTTTACCTTAAATGCAGAAAAATACCAAAAACCACTATACGCTAGAGGAATAAACAAAGGTAAGGAGATGAGAATATAGATAAAAATTTTACGCATTATCCTCTTATTTATCTAATGATATATTTCTTGTACCTCTGGGCACGGTTACGCACAAACCGTCAATATCTTTTGTGATTTTTATTTGGCATCCAAGCCTCGATGTCTCTGTTAAACCGAAAGCTAGATCCAGCATGTCATTTTCCTCATCAGATATAGGATTATGTGTTTCTACAACATCATAAAATTTTGGATCAACAATCACATGGCATGTAGAGCAAGCAAGAGAACCTTCACATGCACCTTCAAGCAGATCTGGATCACTTCTATGGGCTAAATTAAGAAGAGTTTCTCCCTCTGCAGCTTCATAACTTTTCTTACTTCCATCAGGTAAAATAAAAGTAACGGATGGCATACTATTAAAATCTCTACTAATTTCTCTATATTCTACAAATAATAACTAATATTTGCAAACTCTTTGTAATTCCATTGCCTATCTCTTGTCATCTATATTCCTATTAGGAACTATATTTACTATCATATCTCATATAGTATATCCTATTGCATTTATAATAAATAACAAGTTCGTAAAGATCATTTGGTAGAGCAAAAAAACTCAAAACCCTTTATGAATTTATATGTTCCCAGTATTCCTGAATTATTAATACCAAATCCCTATAATGATACTCTAAAACCATATGTCTGTTAGTACTATGCAAGAAAGCCATCCATGGTTAGCATAATTTCCACAAAGCTACAGAAGAGTTGTTTATGGTAATTGAGGAGCTACAACCACATGACGTCTGTCATTAATCACTATTTCACCTATCGCAACTGCTGCAAAAACAAAACAATAATATACTTTTGTTAGTACGATGATAGGTGACAGAGAGGCAATGCTGCTTGCTAGTAATACATGAGAACCATAAGGTAAGATACTTTTTGTGATAGAAGTAAATATCTCTAATAAGTACGCACTACGGTGTGGTGCAATGTTATATCTTTGCGCAAGCCTTTTAGCAATATTACTAGTTAATAAAATAGCAACAACATTGCTGGAAACTAAAATAGTAAACAGAGATGATATTCCCGCAATCATAAATTCAGCTTGAGTTTTTGTCATATTCACCTTATCGGTGAATATATCTATCTTTTTCTGACTGTATTCGTACATTAAGTGGCTTAATCCACTACTGAAGAGAATAAATATCATTACTTCATTCATCTTATAAAAACCCCTATATATGTCACGAGAATATTCAATAAGAGAATAATCAAAAAAAGCTATTCCTAATATCCCAGCAATAACCATATTAATAGCTAATGTTACCAGAGTGTTTATTTCAAATAAACCCATAATTATTAAAGATATATAAGGGATAATTTTGACTATGGATAAATAATTCAGACTTGAGATAGAAACAACTTCTGTACTATTTGAAATTATTACTAGATAAATAAGTATTATAAGACCTGTAACAGATCCTGTCTTGAAAGTGAGTTTTATTTTATCCTTTACTGAAGCTCCTTGTGAAGAAGTAGCAGCAATAGTAGTGTCAGATATCATTGAAAGGTTGCTGCCAAACATAGACCCACCTATCACAGCTCCAACACCCACTGCACAATCAAAAGCTCCATTTTGTGCTAAATTAACAGCTATTGGTGTTATAAGTGCAATAACTCCGATTGATGTGCCGATTGCACTTGAAATAAAAGTAGAAAGTAAAAACATTCCAGGAAGTAATAATCTTGCTGGAAGAAATCGAATAGTTAAGTTAGTAATAACATTTATACTACCAAGCAATTCAGTAACAGTAGAAAATGCTCCAGCAAATAGAAAAATCAAACATACGGTAAGAGTAGTTTTATTACCCATACCTTTTATAAGAGTATCAATACTATGTTGAATTTTGTTTTTATTGAATAGAACAGCAAAAAATAATGCTGGTAATAAGCAAACTAACGGTGAAATTTGATGAAGAGGATTACCAAGTCCGATAAAAGAAAAATAAATACCACTTCCAAGGTATAAGGCTAGAAAGATAATAAGAGGAAGAAATGAAAACACTTATCGTAGTTGAACAAACCAGAAATATACTAGAATAAGCTATTTTAAGCAACTACTAATACAGTGTTTTTCTAATAATTTTGAACATCTTAAGCCATCTACTTTTGAATAAATTCCATTTGCATTTCTTGTATACTATCCTCTATTTGCTTTATTTGTTCTATTAGCCTTTCCTCTAAGTCAAAATTACCGCCCAGCCTTGCTTTAATTTTTTCTTCTTGTAATACATTTAATTCTTTCCGTAATACTATGTTATTCCAGACAGTTTCTGCCGATCTCTTCTCACTTAATTGACTATTTAGTACGCTAGTTTTTTCAAATATAAACTTTATAACACTAGACTCCTGTAGCAGAATTTCTTTATTAAAGTTGCTCTCATTAGTTACCATATTAATTACGCACTGTTGTAATTTTTTCATCTCATTAGTAAATTCGAAATGAGAAAATTGCTCAAAAAATATAGGACGGTTCAAGATTTCAGGAAATTCTACGGCTATACGCAAAATTATGGCCTGATTTTGCTCTGCTTCAATTAGCTCTGGAGATTTATTGTAAAGATACTCACCTTTTGTTGCTTTGCTATTAAAAATCAGCTTTTTAAAGTTTCTTCTTAATTCACTGACCTTATTGTAAAAATAATCTCTATAATACCTTCTAATACTGCTGTTACCGATAGCATTGACATATTTCATGAACTTGTGCTCAAGAATTGAATATTTTTCCGGAGCAAATTTTTCATAATTTTGCAAATTGCTACCAATTATGTGATGCCATAAATATTCAGAGTGCAGTTCTGTTGAGCGGTTAAAAGCGGATAGTACATCTTCCGTCTTATATTCTAGTTCATTGCATATATCGTATGGGTCCTTGTTGCTTGGCAAAGTCACGAACTTCAATGTGTATCCAGGCTCCAGTATCGGCAGAACAAGTTCTGCAATTCGAATAGCAGCATGACATCCAGGACTATCGCCATCCATACAGATAGAAATTTCTTTAGCAAGTTTCCAAAGATTTTTTATCTGCTCTGCAGAAATTGCGGTACCAAGCGGAGCAACTGTATTGCTAATTCCCGCTTGATGTAGTGCTATTACATCCATATATCCTTCAACAACAAATAGATGCTGTTTTTTGCGTATTTCACTCAAAGCAAAGTTTAATCCATATAAATTTTCTCTTTTCTTAAAGAGCTGACTCTCTGGGCTGTTTAGATACTTCGGCTGTTGCTCAGAGTTCAGCGCACGTCCGCCAAAACCAATAACTTTGCCCGTGATGTTGTGTATAGGAAATATCAGCCGATCATAGAAATAATCACGAGAATTCTTATTTATTAACCCAACATCGATCAAAATATCGTCTTTAATACCAGAGGAGTTCAAATATTCCTTCAAGCCAGAACTTGGTGCATAACCTATCTTAAATTTATCTATGATTTTGAGTGAGATCTTGCGCTGCCTTAAATAAGCCATAACACCTCGATTTTTCTGCGCGAACCAACTTGCAGCTAAATTCAGTGCTGAAAACAGTTTGTCATTTTCTTTAGCAAAGCTGAGGTTTTTGGGTAACTCAACACCTGCAACAGATGCCAATTTTTCCAACGCTTCCTTAAAACTCAAGCCCTCAGTTTGTGAAATAAATTCAAACGCATCACCATGAGCTGAGCAACCGAAACAGTAATATAAGCCCTTAACATTGCTGACCGAAAAAGATGGAGTTTTTTCGTTATGAAATGGGCAGAGTCCAACAAAACTATCTCCTCTTTTTATTAACCTAACTTTTTTTCCTACTATGTCGGACAACAATAATTTTGACTTTATAATATCTATATGATCCATTTTACCGAATGAGTAGTGGTAGGATAAAAATTATATAGAATTTATGCATATCTGACTCGAAATTTATTCAGAAAGATCAGGAGAGCTTGACAAAAAGCTCAAAATAAATTACGCATATAAATACCCTTAAGTTGCAATTTCTTATATGTCAGATGTGATATCAGTTGCTTCAGACCACGCAGGTTATGAACTAAAATCAGAAATAAAGGCTTACTTGGAAACTTTAGATTATACAGTGATAGACCGTGGCTGCACTGCTGAACAAAAGAGTGTAGACTACCCTGACTATGCTGCTGAAGTTGTAGAAGATATAACAAACAAAAAAGCAAATTATGGAATATTAATTTGCGGTACAGGTTTGGGCATGAGTACTGTGGCAAATCGTTTTGAAGGAATCTACGCTGCTTTATGTAATAGTGTTGAGATCGCAAAATTAGCTCGCGAGCATGGCAACGCGAATATACTGTGTCTTGGTGCAGGGTTTACTGCGAGTGGATTAGCAAAAGACATAGTCAAACAATTCCTCGAAACAGAATTTTCAAAAGAAAGTAGACATAAAGAACGCCTTGATAAACTTAGCAATATTAGCAAGAAAAAAACCACAAAAACTTATAATGAAGATGAAATATCAAAATTCGCTAAAATAGCAGGTGAATGGTGGGATGAGAATGGCAAGTTCAAGCCATTGCACATGATGAATCCTGTGAGAGTATCATACATCGTTGAGAAAATAAAAGAATTAAAAAAATGCGATTTAAAAGAACTATCATTGCTCGATGTTGGTTGTGGTGGTGGCATTTTGTCAGAGTCAATGGCGCGTATTGGTATTAGCGTTGCGGGAATAGATGTATGTGAGGAAAACATAAAAGTGGCACAGTCGCATGCGAAGAAAGTAGGGTTAAATATAGAATACACACACACTAGCATTGAAGAGCTAAGCAATGACAAGAAGTATGACGTGGTTTTGTTGATGGAAGTGGTTGAACATGTCGATAATTTAGAGTTTTTCATGAAAAAAGCAATAGAGCTGTTGAAGCCAGAAGGGCTAATTTTTATATCGACGATAAATAGAACTATTAAATCCTTCTGTCTTGCAATAGTCGGCGCAGAGTACATATTAAACTGGCTGCCAAAAGGCACACATAATTGGAATAAATTTCTCAAGCCATCAGAAATTGCAAATCATCTAAGGGAAAACAATGTAACACTACAAGATATGACTGGTATGGAATATAATGTAATAAAGCGTGAATGGAACTTGACCAAAGGTGTGGATGTTAATTATATACTTTGTGGAAACGTTGTAATTTGAAATCTCATTCAAGTACTAGAAGGTAATGCAAATATTTTAGGCAGTTTTACTTTACTTAGCAGCTAATTTATCATATGTATTTCCATAGGATATCGCTATATTAGAATATGTTACAATTACTAACCTTACTTGCTGTTATCACTTCGGTTGTATTTTTTGGTCATCTAGTTCCAATGGAAGTGAAAACCTTCTTGTATTCAATAAGCCTTAGTATAAAAGAGATCTTACTATTTATAATGCCTTTTATTGTTTTTGCATTAATCTTTAGTAGTGTTAACAATCTTAAGCAGTCGGCTATAAAGTTTATATTGTTACTTATTATAACGATTTTCTTGTCGAATCTAGCTTCAAGTTTAATAGCTTATTCTGTTGGGCATTTCATCACACAAAACACTTATTCAATACAAGATATAACATATGAAGAAACAATTGTTCCTTTATGGTCATTTAGGATACCTGCATTGCTTTCTAATTTTTATGCCCTTGCTTGTGGATTTGTGTTAAGCATATTAGTGTCCACAATATTACCAAAAAAAAGCAAAGAGCTCTCGAACAAAATGTTAGATTTAACTCTCTTTATTTTGAAGACATTTTTGACGCCAATTATTCCAATGTTTGTACTTGGTCTTGCTTTAAAAATGGAACATGATCAGGTTTTACCCATAATATTTAAGGATTACTCAATAATTTTTATTATTATATCATCTTCAACTTACCTTTATGTTTTTCTCTTATATGGAGCAGCAAATTCGTTCAAGATCACAAGCTGGATAGCTAGTATAGGTAACATGATACCAGCATTTATTACTGCAATGAGCACAATGTCTAGTAATGCAGCTATGCCGCTTACTCTTGAAGGAAGCAAAAAAAATGTAAAGCAGCATGATATAGCATCGTCTGTTGTGCCAATAACTGCTAGCTTTCATTTAGTAGGTGATTGCTTTTTTATTATAATACTATCAATGATAATGACTTTTGGTGGTGCATTGTCTGCAACAGACTATGTGACTTTCCTTCTCTACTTTCTGTTATTTAAATTTGCTATTGTTGCAGTTCCAGCAGGAGGAATTATGGTAATGTTGCCTGTTCTTGAGAAGTATCTTAAATTCTCTCCAGAGATGCTTTCATTAATTACAGCATTGTATATAGTGTTTGACCCAATAATAACTTCAGCAAATGTTATGGGTAACGGTGCGTTCACTATGATGTTTACAAAGCTCTATGATAAGCTTAAGTGATGTCCATTCTAGCAATTAATACTGTAGGTGCTGGTAGTTCAATAGCAGTAATTGATTACGATGGTAATTGTTTCGTAGAACGCAATTCTGCAAACAATAGCCATGCAGAATCATTTTTTCAAATACTGAATACTTTGTTTGATAAGCATAATTACAGCTACGATAAAATAGACCATTTAGCAGTGATAGTTGGACCAGGAAGTTTTACTGGAATCAGAGTTGGTATATCAACTGCACAAGGTATAAATCTTGCTACAAATAAGCCGTTATATGGGGTTAGTGCCCTGGAAGCTCAAGCATATGCAATATCGCTACTTTGTACAAATAGCAAAAAAAATATTAAAGCTATAATCGAAGATGATCAAAAGTTTTATACGCAGTTATTTGATTTCAATTTGTTACCGCTATCAAATCCTGCTGTAGTAAGTGAACTCCAGCCTGAAACGCACTGCATTACATATATGGATTGCAGTTTACCAAAGTTGGATGCTAGCCATGCAGGGCTATTAGTCCGTTATAGACTAAAAAATAAACAAAAATTAAATGGAGTTGAGGCTCTATATTTAAATGAGCCTCAGTATATGAAATCGTTGCCTATTGCGTAAACACTATTAATTTGGCCAAGTTTGTACATCTGACTTACTATTTCTTCTGCTACTTCTTTTATACTCATATTTGAATTTTCTACCTCTATAGCATTTTGTGGTACAAATAAATCTTCCTCCCTAAATTTAATACTATTTATATTAGTAACCTTCCTATTTTTTCTTTGCTTTTTTGATATAGTACGCTCTTGTAATATCAATGGATTGCACCTAAGTACTATAGGGAGGATTTTTGTGCTCATTTTTTTACTAAGTTCTACTACTGAGTTATATATTCTTATGTTGTAATCATTATTTTTAATTAATTCATCAACAAATATATAATTTTTTGAGTCAATAGGATAGGCTTCTATTGCCTGAAACATAACATGTGTAGTGTTATATATTCTATCTCGAGCTTCTTTGGAAGTTTGATTATATTCAAGTCCACTTACAATTACTGCATTTATCATACTAGATAATACTATTGCTGTAGAAAGTTTACCACTTCCTGGAAGACCAGTGATATATATGAAAAATTTTGTTAGCTGTTTTTTTATGTCAACGTTTATCATATTATTTTTAATATTAAAACCTACAATTATAATAACATAAAAACAAGGCTTTAAAACATATGAAATATTACATAAAAAGTCGCTTTTATAGTTAAAATACTATGTAATCTAGAAATGTAAACTCTAATCACCTAAGGCAAGTAAAAGTGCTTAGTATTTTAACGTAGGTTCACCTTTTAGTTTGTAATAAACTTTTTTTTACGTATAAATCTTTAGAAAATTTTAGTCAAGAGCTATGTTATTAACAAATAGTGAGTTGAAAAGAGACCTAGTTAACGCCTATCAAATTTTATCTTATCTTAAATTAGATGATCATACGTATACTCATCTCTCTGTACGTTCTGAAGATAAAAAGTCATTTTATGTTTATCCGTTTGGTATACGTTTTTATGAAGTAGATGAAAGTTCATTGATGAAAGTATCGTTTGATGGGAATATAATTGAAGGCAAAGAATATCAATATAATAAAACTGGCTATGTAATCCATGGCTTCATTTATCAAGCAAGGAAAGATATTCAAGCAATTTTTCATCTACATACACCTTCTATTGTAGCAGTTTCTTCTCTCAAGGATGGATTATTCCCAATAAGTCAGTGGGCGCTGCACTTTTATAATAAGGTATCTTACCATGATTATAATTCCCTGGCACTTGATGATACAGAAGGAAAAAGATTAATAGCTGATTTGAAAGAAAATTTTGTGATGTTAATGCGCAATCATGGATCTATAACATGTGGTCAGACTATACAAGAAGCAATGTTTTATACGTATCACTTAGAACAAGCTTGTAAAACTCAATGCCTGACGCTAGCAATGAATAGGGAGTTGTCAATTCCAAGTGAAGAAATTTGCTCAAAAGCCGTAAAGGATCTTCTGTCTTTCGAAAGCAATCTTGGTGAGAGAGATTGGCACGCATGGGTTAGGTTGATTAAAGGTAAGTTATAAAAGTTTCTGACTCTTCGATAGATATTAGATTTCTTGCATAACCAGCCAGTCTGAAATCCAATAATGATTTCACACGCTGTAACTCTTCAATTCATGTAAGAAGTCTAATGTCTCCATCTCTACTTAAGTTAACACCCTTAACTAAGCAGATACAAGTAAATATAGCCCTTCCCATAATAGTCCAAAAAGGTCATAAGAAAGAAGAATCGACAGCATGACGAAAAGATTTGAATAAAGGAATGTTTTTCCTAGCTCTGTTTTTTATAGCAAACCAATAATGTTCAATTTTGTTAAAATCTGGAGAATATGGAGGAAGATATAAAATTTCTGCACCAACTCCTTTAGCAAATCTTATTAGACTTATGAAAAGTAGCATTATCAAGGATAACAGTTTGTCCAGGTTCCAAAATCGGTGTCAGAAACTGCTCAAACCATTTATTAAAGATATCCATATTGCAGTGGCCTTCAAAGGTTAACGGAGCAATTATTTTTCTTCCACTTAAGGCTGCAACCATGCTAATTCGTTGAGTTTTCTTCCCAGATTTTAGGGCATAAAACCGCTGTCCTTTCTGGCAATACCCATAGGTTCAGTGTCCAGACTCATCTATATACACTAATTCTTTAGGTTCTTTTGTTGCTATAACCTTTGAAAATTGAGCTCGCTTTTCTTCATTTCTTTCTTTATATCCGTAGGTCTTTTTTTTCTTGTGAATCCTATATTTTTAAGTGCTCGATGAATTGTTTGTCTACTAATATTGCCCCAGCATCTCTGACTGAGTTTTGCCACCTTGCTCATTTGCAAATTCGGCAAATGAATTCCAGTCGGTAATTTTATGCCACGCTTCCAGGCTTTTTTGACTGAAAATCTCCTGTTTCTTTTCTTCTTTGCTGCCACTCATATAAAGTTGTTTTTCCGATCTTAAATCTCTTGGCAACAGTTTCTCCACTCTCTCCTTCATCCAATGCTTCCATTACCTTTTTTCTTAAGTCATAACTATTTGCTACTGGCATCCTTACCTTCCACTACTATCAATCCATATCTTACTCTTTTTGGACTATTATGAGAAGGGCTATAACTAGTAAGTTTTTTCAATCCTGCTCCACAGCAAATTTTAATGCTATGTGAGTAGTTATAGTGCTGTTAACAATTAAAATGACAAAAACTAAGATGGTGATTAGTAGTGTATAAATATTCAAGGATAAATTTTCAAATTGAGTTAGCAATTTGAAATATACAAAAGTTGGCATTATCATTGGCAAAACAAGAATTTGCGACACTCCTGATGCTAAGTTATTTCGACCAATCATCAATGCATTTCCAGTAGCTGAAATATTAATGATTATCAGCGTATTAAATAATAAAGACACTCCAACTGCTATTGAATGTTCAATATTATTGCCTAGAATTGCAAAGCTGAACATGAAAGAAATCACTGAAATCGGTAACCCAAATAACAACCAGTGAGCGAAGATTTTATAAGCAACTATCAGCCTAGAAGAGAGTGGCTGTAAAAAGATTTGCTCTAATATTCCATCATGATAATCAGATGTAAATAAATTATTTGTAGAGATCTGTAAAACAAATGTAGCACATATCCATGTTAATGTTAATATGACTTCTTGTTTACTGTTGTTTTCAAGTGTATATGAAGATAAACTTAACATTATAATAAAAATACATACTATATAAGTAAGATTATTATCATTTATTACTAATTTTTTTACCAAACTAATCATACCAGGATTTTAAATGTTTATTATAAATTATAGTGTTTACTTTGAGGATAGTATAATTTTTTGTGTTTACAAGTTATATAAGTTTTAATATATTTTATTGATAATGCTATGGAAAAATTAATAAAAATAAAGTTACCGGAAGATTACGTTCCTTCAGAAAATGAAGAATATATGAACGTAAAACAACTGGAATACTTTAGCTTAAAGTTACAATCAATACTCTCTGAACTGGAGAAACAAGATCTAGAAGATAGTAGTATTTATTCTGATAGTGAAAATGGAGAATTAATTAAGCGCCGAAAAGATAGAAAAGAAAAAATTAAGGAGGCGTTGGAAAAAATAAAATTAGGCATTTATGGTTACTGCGATGGAACGGGAGAAGAAATAGGAGTCGAAAGACTTAAAGCTAATCCGCTTGCTATGTATTGTATTGAAGAACAAGAGAGAATAGAAAAAGAAAAGAACGTGTATAACATTAATGATTAGAACTTGTCGGGAGTGTTAAATAAACTGTGTCAAACCGAGAAGTAAAGTAATAAATTGATAAAAAAATGGAGGTTTGACAATGAGTCAAGCAAACACAACTACCGGTTTGGTAGACTATAAAGAATTAGAAACAAATATCTTATCATCTATACGAGAAGGAAGATACCGTCTTGTCAGTCAACAAGAAAATTATAGAAATTGAATCTTAAGCTGTATTACGAAATCAAAAAATACTTTCTATCAACATATACACTAACCAACTACATTAAATAAATTTGTGTAAAATGCTATTTTACATAAGATAGAAAGTACGCATTTTTTGATTTTAAAGTACTAAATTCTCCTCCAACCGCTTTGCCCTGTAATTCTTGATATGGTCAGGATTAAAAGCACTTTTGGATTTTAGAACACCGAAAATGATATGGAGTAGCTTACGCATTGCAGCACCAACGATAGCCATATTATGCTTACCCTTTTCCTTTAATCTCTGGCAAAAACTAATAATGATAGGATTGTGATTCTTAGCTACTATAGCAGGAAAGAAAAGTGCTTTACGTAATGTTTGTGAACCGGATTTACTTAATCTGGGTTTGGCATATACAGAGGAACCTGACGTCATATTTCGTGGTATAACTCCTGTATATGCTGCCAATTGCCTGGCATCTCTAAAAACCTCTATGTCAGGAACTTCAGCTAAAATAGCTATTGCTGATTCTTCTCCTATTCCTGGAATAGTCAATAGAAGTTGAAAATTTTCCAACAATTCTTTATGTTGATTTAATAGTTCACGTACGGAGTTTTTTATTGTTTCTATTTTTTGAGCTATATTCATTGCAAGGTCTTCCCAAGCACTTGCAACTTCTTTAAGCAGTCTCTCTTTTTTTTCTAAGTGGTTATTTACTAATGTTAACTCATCTTTTAACGCAACTGAGCAACGATAAAGATGTTTTAATTTTTTCATTTCAGGAGAAGGTGGTGTCCAACTAGAAGGTTCCTGTCTTTGGCAATAATCAGCAATAACTTCTGCATCGGTCTGATCATTCTTTTGTCGTATCAGCTTACTCCTTGCATAAGATTTTATGCAATAAGGATTTACAACACTAACAGAATGTCCAGCGTTGTGCAGAAACTCAGCCAAAGCTTCGCTATAACAACCAGTAGCCTCCATGCAGGCTTTTACTTCTTCTACATTATGTTTTTGTAGAAAGCTAAGTAAACCTTGAAACCCAGAATCCTCGTTTTTAAAACTCCTTTTTCTAGTTTCACATCTTCCTTTTTTGCTTATGAACGAGAGAAAAACATCAAAGCGATCTTTCGATACATCTATACCTAAAAAGTTGTTGATCATATATAACCCCATGCGTTACCATTAAAAATGAAAAGTAAGGCTAGTCTTGTGAATACAGAATTAGAACCATTTAGGTTTTTCTACGATACCGTCCAGCCTGTACTCTTGAGAAGAGAACTCTTATCTACCTTACAGATTTTATATCTAAGACCACTGACAGAGTTCTTCTCTTCTCCATCTAATGCTTAAGCTTAAAACATTAGATGCTTTTTACAAGATACAAGACCATTGACGGAAAGAGATGGTGCATTAACACCGTTTGTAAAAAAACTGCTAGAGGGAAGGCGAGATAGAAAACCATTTGTCAGCTGAAAGCGAAAAAAACAACCGAAGAAATTCAAAGACTTTACGGACAAGTATTTGAACTATTGACACCAATAGATAGGGAAGGAAGCTTTGAGCCACAAGTAGTCAGAAAAAGGCAAACAACCGAACTTGAAGCAAAGGTTTTAAGTACATATGCCAGTGGCATGGGATATAGCATCGCATGTAGAAGAAATATAAAATATCTGCAGCAGAGATATCAAGTATTACTGACAAATTGTTACCGGTAATCAACGAATGGCGCAGTCGTCCGCTGCAATCTGTATATCCAATAGTGTTCATGGTTTTTTAAGGTCAAGGAGGACGGGCATTGTGTAAGCAAATGTATGTATAACATATTAGCAAAATGGCAGAAAAGAAGTTTTGGGTTTTTATTTGGCTGAAAGTGAAGTTCTGGTTGGAAGTACTAAATGACCTAAAGGAGAGAGGAGTAGATGATATTCTGATAGCTTGTGTTAAAAAGCTTTCCTACAGCTATAAATAGCGTATTTCCTAATGCAGAAATGTATAGTACATCAGATAAGAAATTCACTGAAATATGTATCGAGCAAAAGTTTTCATGAATGATTTGAAAAAAACATATCAAGTAGAGAAATAGCCGAAAATTATTTACTTGAATTGGAGGAAAAATGGGGAGAAAAATATACTTTAGTTTTGGGAGAATAATTGGGAAAATCTGTCTAGTTATTTTAAATATTCCGGCCCTGTAAGAAAGTTAATTTATACCACAAATCCTATTGAAGGGTTACATAGACAGATCAGAAAATTTACTAAAACTAAGGGCTCATTTACCAGCACAAATGCCTTGCATAAACAGGTATATTGTGCTATAAAGAAGGCAGGAGAGAAATGGACTATGCCTATACATGATTGGGCTTTTACTATCTCTCAACTTGATATCTTTTTTCCTGGTAGGTTAAAAATCGATTTGACACAGTTTATTTAACACTCCCTATTTCTCTAAAAAATACTATCTTCAACTTGAATATGTTGAAAAATATTTTGCGTATTATCCAAAAAGTCATCCTTTATAGCAGCTAGCTCGGATTGTTTTTGAGATTGTCTTTGAGATAGATTATCTTCTATTGTTCTATTGAAACAATCAAGATCATTGCACTTTAGTTGAGAGCGCATGTCTCCATTTTCATATAAACCTCGTATAACGTCATAATATGCTCGAGTTTCATCAGTTTCTGATTCTGGTTTTTGCTTTTGTTTTAATATTTCCTTTAATTTCTAATCTATGTCTGATTCTTTTTTTATAGCTTCGTCTAATCCTTTTTTTATATCTTCAGTAGCATTTTTATGATACTCTTCATGAGACTTTTCATAACACTTTTCATAATCTTCAAAATTCTTTAATATTTTGCCTTTTAACTCTTCTTGCGAATCTTTGCTTTTTAACGTTTTTTGCAAATTTTTGGTATCCGTTCAGAGGTGTGGTTTAAGAAACAACAGCTAGCAGGTTTTGAAAAGGGTTTAATTCCTTTTGTTTCCAAGTCAGATACAACGAAATTATCCGCTCAAGAAATCTATTCCCTCGCTCTGACTGTGCAAAATATGAATTCTTACGATAGACAACATAATGCCGTATCTGTCGCTCAACATGGTTATTCGTTAATGGAATATTCTCTGGGTCATCCAAAAATGTCCACATCATTGACTCGGATTTTATAATACCCTTTACCGTTCGTGAAGCTCCTTTTGCTTCAAGTATATAAGATATTTTTATCATGCAGTACTGTATGTATCTTCGTAATTCTTTAGCTTGCTTAGTGAACTTTGAAATACTAATTTCATTTTCTGACAAAGCGTTTTTTAATACAAACAATCCATTAGCTGCGTCTTTTAAACAATGGCCAAGTCTCATTACTTCACTATTCCAACTATGAGATAACCTCTCGAAATTTCTCAATAAGTGAGCCCAACAAATTTGTCGTTTTTCATCACTGAAGTGGTTGTAAACTGCATATCTGTCAGTAATTACCAGGTTTTTGTAATCACAAAATGCACTATTCTTTAAAAATTTCATTCCTCTTGTATCTGCTAACTTCATAAGACTTGCTTTATTGTTGGCAAACATCCAGCACCATCCCAATTTGCCTTTGTTGTAGTGACTGGTTTCATCAATATGCAAAATTTCGCTTGCTTTTATTTCTTCCTCTATTTGTTCATAGGCTTCTTTACATTTTGACGAAACCCTTGCTTCACTATTGGACACACTACCAACACTTATACTCATGTTAAAGATGTCTTTCATAATATTCGCTATTTCTCGCTTTGAATTCTTATAAAACCCACTTAGTGATGCAACTACTGACTTAACTCTAGGACCAAAGGTATCCGGTGTAACTCCTTCTGGTAATTTGCTACTCCTTCTTTTTCCGCATTTACGACAGCGACCATGTTCTAATTGATACTCAACTACGTAAGGCTTAATTTCTGGTAAATCAACTTTTTGATAGACATATGGTTTTTCCGATATTGCGATTTCTTCACCACACTCGCATCTATTTGGTAACTCTACCTTCACCACCTCATCTGCTTCCATTTTAGCTCGGCAATTCCCCTTATGTCCAACTTGACCACCTATCTTCCTGCCGCCCTCTGACTTATCTTCTGGTGTGTCTTTTTTTATTTTGTACAGCTCTTTTGAACTTGGTAAAGATGAATTCCTTGAGTTTAAGCCGAGTCTCTCTCTTAGTTCAGCATTCTCTATTTCTAAGATTTTATTTTTTTCTTCAAGCTTTGCTACTTTCTGCTCTAAGTTTTTACATAACTCTACAATACTGATCAACAATTGAAGCATCTAGCCTTACTTTACTATCAACATTTTGTGTTATTACTACTTTAATATATTATGTCAATTGTTTTTTATCCTTGCCACACCTCTGAACGGATACAATTTTTGTCTTTTAACAACTCGTTAGCGTGAGATTTTTCAATTTTTTGCTTCCATTCATCATACGTATATTTACCACGTTGTGTATCTTGACACTCGCCTCCTACATTAAATAGTTCTTCATTACAGATTGTATTACCCTGATAAAAGTAATCGCTTATATTGATTTTATTATTGCCAGTTATGATTTGTTCAATTGCTTCTTTGTTGTTTACAATTTCTTCTCTGTACCTAGAAATGCAATTTGATAATTCTTTTTTGCAATCTGTAGTCATAAGCTGTTTCCTTTAATAAAATAATTAATACTTTATTACTAATCTGAGGTATACTAAGGTAGTGATAAGAAGTCCAGCATCTACAAAGTTTGTTTAAACTATTTTCAAAACGAATAAAATGTAATTTTAGGTAAATAAAATGAATTACGATGTAATCATTTCAGGTAGTGGGCTAATTGGTCTTATTACTGCTATTGGCCTGAGTAATGACTCTGTATCTGTAGCCGTAATTGAGAAAAATAGTTTACCACGTGCAGTTGATGATAATCGAGCATTCGCTATTTCTCAAGGGTCAAAAAAAATACTAGAAAAATTAGGAATTTGGCAGTTCTTAGAAGATGAAGCTGAACCAATACTTGATATATGCATATTAGATGGAGATAGCCCATTTACTGTTCATTATGACCATAAAATGGTTGGTGAAGAGCCAATGGGTTATGTAATCAAGAGCGCTATTATATGGAATGCAATTAATAATAATTTTTTGCATAAACTCAATATATATTCTCCACGTTTCTATAAAACAATCGCTTGTGACGAAGGATACGTGGAAGGTATCCGTTCAGAGGTGTGGCAAGGATAAAAAACAATTGACATAATATATTAAAGTAGTAATAACACAAAATGTTGATAGTAAAGTAAGGCTAGATGCTTCAATTGTTGATCAGTATTGTAGAGTTATGTAAAAACTTAGAGCAGAAAGTAGCAAAGCTTGAAGAAAAAAATAAAATCTTAGAAATAGAGAATGCTGAACTAAGAGAGAGACTCGGCTTAAACTCAAGGAATTCATCTTTACCAAGTTCAAAAGAGCTGTACAAAATAAAAAAAGACACACCAGAAGATAAGTCAGAGGGCGGCAGGAAGATAGGTGGTCAAGTTGGACATAAGGGGAATTGCCGAGCTAAAATGGAAGCAGATGAGGTGGTGAAGGTAGAGTTACCAAATAGATGCGAGTGTGGTGAAGAAATCGCAATATCGGAAAAACCATATGTCTATCAAAAAGTTGATTTACCAGAAATTAAGCCTTACGTAGTTGAGTATCAATTAGAACATGGTCGCTGTCGTAAATGCGGAAAAAGAAGGAGTAGCAAATTACCAGAAGGAGTTACACCGGATACCTTTGGTCCTAGAGTTAAGTCAGTAGTTGCATCACTAAGTGGGTTTTATAAGAATTCAAAGCGAGAAATAGCGAATATTATGAAAGACATCTTTAACATGAGTATAAGTGTTGGTAGTGTGTCCAATAGTGAAGCAAGGGTTTCGTCAAAATGTAAAGAAGCCTATGAACAAATAGAGGAAGAAATAAAAGCAAGCGAAATTTTGCATATTGATGAAACCAGTCACTACAACAAAGGCAAATTGGGATGGTGCTGGATGTTTGCCAACAATAAAGCAAGTCTTATGAAGTTAGCAGATACAAGAGGAATGAAATTTTTAAAGAATAGTGCATTTTGTGATTACAAAAACCTGGTAATTACTGACAGATATGCAGTTTACAACCACTTCAGTGATGAAAAACGACAAATTTGTTGGGCTCACTTATTGAGAAATTTCGAGAGGTTATCTCATAGTTGGAATAGTGAAGTAATGAGACTTGGCCATTGTTTAAAAGACGCAGCTAATGGATTGTTTGTATTAAAAAACGCTTTGTCAGAAAATGAAATTAGTATTTCAAAGTTCACTAAGCAAGCTAAAGAATTACGAAGATACATACAGTACTGCATGATAAAAATATCTTATATACTTGAAGCAAAAGGAGCTTCACGAACGGTAAAGGGTATTATAAAATCCGAGTCAATGATGTGGACATTTTTGGATGACCCAGAGAATATTCCATTAACGAATAACCATGTTGAGCGACAGATACGGCATTATGTTGTCTATCGTAAGAATTCATATTTTGCACAGTCAGAGCGAGGGAATAGATTTCTTGAGCGGATAATTTCGTTGTATCTGACTTGGAAACAAAAGGAATTAAACCCTTTTCAAAACCTGCTAGCTGTTGTTTCTTAAACCACACCTCTGAACGGATACCGTGGAAGTTACTCTTGATAATGATCAAAAATTGATATCATCGCTATTTATCTGCGCTGAAGGTAAAAACTCTAAGCTGCCAGAGTTGTTTTCTATAACAATAATAAAATTTGATTATAAACAAAATAGCATGGTATTTAATGTAAAACATGAACTACATCACCAAAACTTAGCTGTAGAGCGGTTTTTTCCTGGTGGTCCATTTGCAATTTTGCCAATGAAAGGTGGCTATACTTCTTCAATAGTTTGGACAGAAAAATGCGAAATTTCAAAAATGCTGATGAGCTTATCTGAAGAGGAGTTTATCATAGAACTCAAAAAAAGATTTGGTTCTTATTTGGGAGAAATTGAATTAGAGGGTGAAAGAAAATCTTACCCTTTGAGTTTTACTTTTGCGAGAAAGCTTCATAAAAGCAGAATTTTGCTTATTGGCGATGCAGCACATTCAATCCATCCAGTTGCAGGTCAAGGACTTAACCTTGGAATGAGAGATGTAGAGAGTGTTATTAGACAAATAACTGCTGCAAAATCCTCTGGCATTGATGTTGGCAGTAATTATCTATTAAAGAAAATTTCACGTGATAGATACTTTGATAATTTTACTATGGCACTTGCAACTGATGGACTAAATAGAATATTTTCCAACAGAATACTTTGCGTTAAAGTTCTGAGCAATCTTGGTTTAATGGTAGTTGAAAATTCAGATTTTCTTAAAAAAAGCTTCATTCGTCACGCTATGGGGTTGGTTCTGTCGCATTTGTAGGGAAGTAGAAAGAAGAATGATATAATTGTCTAAAAAAAAAGCAAAGATGTTTCGTATCAATCAAAAATTGTTGCCATATTTCAAAGGATTTAGCTTTTCAGCGGATGTTATCTGTATACATGAAATGTCGATTCTCTTTGAGCTATCGAGATTTGGAAGAAATGATGAGTATAAGGGGAGCAAAATGCTACGTTACAAAGGTGGGTTATCACCACTGATAGATGAGGCAGTAAGGAAAAGAAAGAATCAGGTTGGTAGTAGTTGGAGAGACTTACATTAAATTAAACGGTAAATGGGTTTATTTATATACTGTAGACTTGTGTGTTAGTAGAGACAAGTCTGCAGCACTTTCATTCTTTCGTAAAGCCTTCAGGAGTAACTATCTTCCTGAGAAAATTGTAATTGATAAAAGCGGCAGTAATACTGCTGCTCTTGATGATTTGAATGCAGAAATTTCTGAAGATTACAGTTCTTCAAATAAAATATCTAAATAATATTGTTGATAGATTTATCAAAAAACTAATAAAGCCAATGCTTGGGTTTAAAAGCTTCCATTCCGCAAAGATTACCATCACAGGCATAGAAAATATTCGTATGATTAAAAAAAAGACAAATTATTAAAATAATGTTTCTACTTTTGAGAATTTTGCTATGTTAATGGCTTCATAACTCCTATAATCCCACCTTTTTTCCTATGGTTTATAGATGCGACAGAACCGTTGGTAAACATGAAAGCGCTTTACAACGTTTTTTATGTGAAAGCCAATGTCAGCTACTCAAATGATACCATTTGTTATAAACTCACTTTTACTCTATGGTCTTGTCGATATCCTGAACAGATACAATATTTTTTATTTATAAAATGAAGTAACTACTTATCGTAAAGTTGATCTATAGATATAATACTACCATTTGATGACTTTTCAGCACATTTCTCACTTTCATATTCTTTATCAGAATCAACGCTAAATACTAAAGTATCTCCTGAAATTTTATCATGAAACTCACTAATAGCAAAAAACGGTACAGTGACTTGTTCTTGTTTTCCACGAAAGCTCAAACTGACGCTAAACTTATCTTCAAGAACTTTTAGACCAAAAAATTGATGCTGTAATATAATAAGCATTTGAGTAGGGTATGATTCTTTCAAGTAGTCTGGCATGACAACACCATTAAAGCACGTAAAAAATACTATTTCTAAGTGAGGAGTAAAAACATTATCTAATATAGTATTCAAAGCCTTTTTGATAACTTGAAATTTAGCATAACTAAGCGACTTCTGATAATCTGTTTTATCCATATAACCCTTACATGTTTGGGGGAACTTCTGTTACCCGGCGTTCCCTAAACCGTGCTTATAGCAATGAAGTTATAGTGCCTAAATTAAGCAGCTAATGCAACATTGTCTTCAGCAGCAAAGTTATCGTTTGCATCTAAATTGTGAACTCTTAGCGGTGGTATCTAACCGAGCAAAGCTACCATCTTTACTATGCATGTCGATCCTTACTCGCCCCCGTATCAATCAAAAAATATGGTGGAGGCGCCGAGTACTGCCCTCGGGTCCAATACACCTATTACAAGGTAATTTTATTGCCATAGTGTATAAAAAATACACATGCTTATTATACAGTAGTATTGAATAAATGTCAAGTTATTGAACTCCAAATTGATTGGCAACTAAAAAACTAATATAAAAATTACTTCGCCTATTTATCTAATCTTAGTATACTCACAGTAGAGGTATTTTTAGAGCTCAAAATCTATCTTCGTCTGCAGACTTTTTTATCAAATAATCAAACTCAGTAAAGAATGTAGCGTATCTTCTTCAGCGCAAATGGGTGCACACATATGCTTAATCTCTGTCGTATGTGCGTTACATTTTTTCTGTTCTTTATTAATAAATATGGGGGATTCTATGCCTAATTCTTAACAAAAAACTACTCAAATGCTTTTGTAGCTATTGAATTTCTGAGTTCAAGAAAGCAAGAGACAGTGTGAGAAATGGCACAAGCCGAAAAAAAGATAAGTTGTGGAACAAAAAATGCAGACAACTGTGGAAAATTACCCACTGGAATCCAGACTTTGATTGTCAAATAAAAAATTCACATCTTAAAAGGATCATATACATTAATTTCCTTAATTTTCACTTTTTCATTTAATAATCTTAAGATGGGCTGTAAATCATCGTCGATTGATAAGCACAGTACTTCTCTATCAAGATAATTGGCTAAATGATTCTTCTTCTCAAGAATTTCTGTTTCTTCCAATAAGTCACATTTATTTAACACTACAATTTCCTCTTTTTCAACAAGATTGCTATTGTAAAGCTTCAGTTCATTATGCGTACAATTATAAGCTGAAATAATGTCATCGTGAGTTACATCAATTAAATGCAGTAAAATTTTGCACCTTTCTATGTGCTTTAAAAATTTGTGTCCGAGCCCAACTCCAAGATGAGCATCAGCGATTATTCCAGGAATATCTGCTATTACAATTTCGCTATAATCCACTTTTGCTACACCTAAATGTGGTCTTATAGTAGTAAATTCATAATCGCCTACTTTCGTATCAGAATTTGAGCAGCGGGTTAAAAATTTAGATTTACCTGCATTTGGCATACCAATAATGCCAACATCAGATAAAACTTTTAGCTTCAATATTATATTTCTTTCTTCGCCAGGCTGACCATGGGTAAAATGTCTTGGTGCCCTATTGGTAGCAGATTTAAAATTGGTATTCCCAAGTCCACCTTTTCCACCTTGCACTACTTGAAATTCGATGTCGGGTTTATCAAGATCTACTATCACTTCCTCACTTTCTTCATCGATTATTTGTGTACCAACTGGAACTTTAAGTATAATATCTTTTCCTGCTGTGCCAGATCTATCTCTACTCGTACCACTTTTTCCATTACTCGCTTTAATGTGTCTTCGACAACGAAAATTAAGCAAAGTGTTGAGATTTGCATCACTGATGAAAATTATGTCTCCTCCCCTGCCACCATTACCACCGTTTGGACCACCAAATTCAACGAATTTTTCTCGACGAAAACTCGCGCAACCATCGCCACCATCACCTGCTTTTAAATATAATTTAACTTCGTCTATGAAATCCATGCCAACTCACGATAATATTTAGCATTTTCTCCTAATGAACTTTCTATTCTCATCAATTCATTATACTTTGCAAGCCTATCAGAACGCGACAGCGAGCCAGTCTTTATTTGCCCACAATTCGACGCAACTGATATGTGGGATATCGTTGTGTCTTCTGTTTCACCTGAGCGGTGAGAAATAATAGCCCTGTAGCCATTTAATTTTGCCATTTCAATAGCAGCAAAAGTTTCCGTAAGTGTTCCTATCTGGTTTGGCTTGATTAGTACAGCATTTGCCATTTTCTCCTCTATTCCTTTACTTATTAGTTCACAATTTGTAACAAATAAATCATCTCCAACCAATTGAACTTTATTCCCAAGTTTTACAGTAAGTAATTTCCAACCTTCATAGTCGTCTTCATTCATTGCATCTTCTATAGAAATTATTGGATATTTGCCTACAAGGTCAAAATAATACTGAACCAATTCCTCTGAAGTGAGTTCTCTGTTTTCAAATTTATAAACTCCATCTTCATAAAAAGTAGATGCAGCAACATCAAGACCCAGTGCAAAGTGATTTTTCATCGAATAACCGGCAGATTCAACAGCCTGAATTATCAAATTAAGAGCTTCTTCAGTGCTTCCAATGTTTGGTGCAAAACCACCTTCATCTCCTACGTTTGTGCTATAACCTTTTTTCTTAAGAATGCTGCGCAAGTTATGAAATACCTCTGCAGATATTCTGATTGCTTCACTGAAAGTTTCAGCACCAACCGGAAGAATCATAAATTCTTGAAAATCGAGTTTATTATCTGCATGTACTCCACCATTAATGACGTTAATTAGCGGAACTGGCATCTGCTCTTCCCCTACTCCCAAATACTTATATAACGGCATTTTAAAGCTGTTTGCTGCTGCTTTTGCAACAGCAAGAGACACACCCAAAGTTGCATTTGCTCCAAGTTTAGATTTATTTTTTGTTCCATCTAGTTCAATTAAAACTTTATCAATTGCACTCTGGTTTGCTGCATCCATGCCAATGATTTTATTTGCTATCACTCCACTCACAGATTGAACAGCTTTCAGCACTCCTTTACCACAATACCTTTTTTCATCTTGATCTCTCATCTCCAATGCTTCTAGTTTACCGGTCGAAGCCCCAGAAGGGACAGCGGCTCTACCTGTTGCTCCATCACATAGTTCTATTTCTACCTCAATTGTTGGGTAACCCCTGCTATCTAAAATTTCTCTTGCAAATACACTGCTGATCGTCTTTTTCATCATGCTAAACCTCCACTAGATTCACAATTGTGTTCACGTTCGGGAAATGTCACCCCAGCGCTGTAACATTTCAGTGTACGAACATTGCAATATACAGGTAATTTGAGTAGCGGATGGTCAGTGCTTGACACTGGAATCCAGTTTTTATTATACAGCCACTTATTTAAAGTTAAGTCTTCTGGATCCCAGTGTCTGGGCACTGGGATGACACCATTCTTAATGGAAGCTATCCCCATATCGCAATGTCTGTACAGTTGTTTGCCTAGACACTGGGATCCAGTTTTACTACACAATTTTATCATATAAATCACCAATGCTTAAGTTTATTTTACTAGCAGCAGCTTTGCAGTTTCTTTCGCTAGTTTAGCTATATTACTACCAGCACCAATAAATAATACTACATCTCCTGAACTTGTCGAATTACTAATAAAATGTGAAATGAGTAAAGCATCATTCATAATCTTCACATCATTAAACCCATTACTGATCAAGGCTTTTTGTATATCATCAATTCCACAGCCAGGAATAGGCTTATCTTCTGGAGGATGGACAGGAGTGAGAATTACATAATCAAACATCATGAAAATTCGTACGAACTCATCAAAAAAATTACGAACACGAGCAAAACGAAGCGGCTCGATAATTCCTGTTACCTTTCCTTTAGTGGTCAAACGTGCTGCTGCCAGGGTTGCTTGTATTTCATTTGGATGATGAGCATAGTCCTCAATTAACTTAACACCTTTAATATCGGCAATTAAAGAAAATCTCCTTGCTACTCCTTTAAATTCCAAAAGACCTTTTTTAATCTCTTCATCACTAATTCCAAGTTTCACTGCAACTGATATTGCAGCCAGGGCATTGCTAACTTTATGCATTCCTATTGCATTTGATAGCACTACATTCTTTATAATTCTGGTACAAGGTTGAATATCTTCTTTTTGTCTTTCGAGAGCGAGTTCTTTTAATCGAAACACCATATGTACATTATCATCATCAATTTCAATACGCTGAACTAACTTTCTAATTATATTAAATTTAGTCTCCCAATCTACCTCTGATAAATCACACTTTTCCTTCGTTATATGCCCTCTTAACATCTTCACTTCTTCCCATACTACCCCTTCTAGTATATCTGCGCGTATTGATTTGCTGTTACATTCACCAAAACGTTTTCCAGGACAACGATAGTAACTTCTTCCTCCCTTAGCATTACTCATTCCATAATAAACGGATTTGCAACACTGACATATCACTAACCCTTGTAATAAGTATTTTCTTCCACTTTGTTGCATTTTTTCTATTTGTAGCTTTTCTTTTTCCACACTGTATCTCTACGACTTATATATATTTTGCCTATAGTAAAATACGCACATAATGAGCCAAATCAAGGAAAGTGCAAACCAAGTAATTGCGTATTCAAGATGCTTTATTGGCTGTATAGTCAATTTGCCACCAAAATTATCTTGCCACAATATACATTTCTCTAGCTTAATACCTAGATCATTGGAGATTTCTTCTGTACTTAAGGTAAACCATGTATTTGAAGCAATATCATTTTTGATAAACCAATTTTTGCTACCATCACAATACAAAACGCCATCAGCAGCTACTTTTTCAATTTTTGCTTTTTCTTCTTTTTTTTCTCTGACTATTCCTTTATTTATTAACATGTAATGTCCATTGATAAGCAACATAGGAGACAGCACATGATAGCCACGTTGACCTGCGAAAACATATAGTTCTATATCACTTAAAATTCCGTCGATTTTAACGTTTCTGTAGTTAAACTTTGAAAGATTATCACTAGGCAGTAGATGAATAACTGGAAGATCCATATTTTTGATAATATTATTCTTCCAGCTCAATCTAAATAACTGCCATAACCCGAGTGAAAAAAGAAGTAAAAAAGGTATAATGAAAATAAATACTGTTTTTCTTAACACTCTATATTTGTGTTCTCAAGTAATTTTCAATACCCATAAGCTCAATAAGGTCAATCTGTTCTTTGATCCAATGTAAGTGCTCTTCCTCATTTTTCAGTAGTCCTTCTAATAACATTACACTCACGAAATCCTTTTCTTTTTCAGCAACGGAAATTGCCTCTTTGATGCCCTTAATACCTTCTTCTTCTAAGTTAGAATTATCTTCTAAGATTTTCTGCATTGTATCTTTTGTGAACTTTCCTTCATACTTTGAGATTTTATTTGTATCTTGAAAATTTGGCATGCCCTTAAGCAGTAAAATTCTTTCTGCTAGCCTATTTGCATGCTCAAGTTCTTCATTAAGCTCGTTTTTCATCTTTTCTGCAAGTTTATTAATTCCGCTATTTTTAAGAATCGCAGAATGCAAAAGATACTGGCGTACAGAAGTCAGCTCATTTGTAAGTAATTTATTTAAATGTTCTACTATTTCTTTATTCATAACCTTTCTTTAGCTAATATACCAATGTAATCTACATAACAATCAAGGCAACATCAATTCATTTTTCTCACAACAATCGTATCAAATAGCACATCATGAAATGCCTGTTTCCTCTGAGAGAAGCAAGCAACTAAATACCAACTGAAGGTAAGCATCACTATAATCACTTCTAGTGTACTTAAAGCATTTACTGATGTTTGAAAAAGTTTGATAAAGGTGATAATTGAATTATTTAGCATAGGAAGGAAAAACTGAGAGATAGTGCGATCAAATGCTAAGCTCAAACCTATTTTAGAACTATCTAAAGTGATAGTATATATATTCATTAACTGTTGACCAGGAGTTGCTTGAGCTGTTGAAGATATAAAATATGTAAAGTATCCACAATTTATACACATGTATGACAGGTGTAAAATTAATGGAAAATCCCCTAATGACAACACAATTAGTAAGGTTGGAATTAATAAAATTGCTACATCTATTAAATATGCGCAAAAGCGCCTGTGTACACTAGCGATCTCTGTCATTACCACCTATCTTTCAAATACTTTACTATGAATTCTGTAAGTTTATTAAAATGTTGAAAATATAACAAATCTTCATAACCTCTTATTGATTGTCCGTATACAATAGGTAAGCAATTTGCATTTTGTGCACATAGAATATCTGTGATGCTGTCACCAACAAAAAACACATTTTCTCTATTTACAGGTAGCGTACTCTCCTCTAGTGCAAATAGCAGTGGAGTTGCAGATGGTTTATCTTCTGCAGTATCACATGATCCAACTATTCTTTCAAAGTAAGAATCTAGTTTAAAGTAGGCAACTTCTTGACGTAAATTAGTATTTTTCTTATTGCTAACTATCGCTAGGTAAATATTGTGGCTTTTCAGTGTCTGCAGCATTTTCTCTACTCCTTCATTCAGAGTAATATTTTGTAACAATGCATTATCTAGGTATTTTTGATATATCTGATTCGCTTTTTTCCACTGATCACCAAACAAATTGACCATGTAGCTCTTTCTTGATTCATGAGAATTTCTATCAACAACTTTACTGCCAGATCCCATCAAATCTAAAGTATGCTTAATGGCATTAGAAATATTATCTTGAGTATCAACTAAGGTATTATCCCAATCGAATACTACCGCTAATCGGCTATTTTTCATTTTTATATTGTGACGTATTTTAAACTAATAAGTAAATAATATTTTGATGATAAAGCTTCTATGTTAATCATTTTTACATAGTAACCTAATACACTGGTTATATTATATGGTTCTGTCGCATCTATAAACCATAGGAAAGAAGATCATTAAAGGTGGGATTATAGGAGTTATGAAGCCATTAATATAGCAAAATTCTCAAAAGTAGAAACATTATTTTAATAATTTGTCTTTTTTGAATCATACGAATATTTTCTATGCCTGTGATGGTAATCTTTGCGGAATGGAAGCTTTTAAACCCAAGCATTGGCTTTATTAGTTTTTTGATAAATCTATCAACAATATTATTTAGATATTTTATTTGAAGAACTGTAATCTTCAGAAATTTCTGCATTCAAATCATCAAGAGCAGCAGTATTACTGCCGCTTTTATCAATTACAATTTTCTCAGGAAGATAGTTACTCCTGAAGGCTTTATGAAAGAATGCAAGTGCTGCAGACTTGTCTCTACTAACACACAAGTCTACAGTATATAAATAAACCCATTTACCGTTTAATTTAATGTAAGTCTCTCCAACTACTACCAACCTGCTTCTTTCTTTTCCTTACTGCCTCATCTATCAGTGGTGATAACCCACCTTTGTAACGTAGCATTTTGCTCCCCTTATACTCATCATTTCTTCCAAATCTCGATAGCTCAAAGAGAATCGACATTTCATGTATACAGATAACATCCGCTGAAAAGCTAAATCCTTTGAAATATGGCAACAATTTTTGATTGATACGAAACATCTTTGCTTTTTTTTTAGACAATTATATCATTCTTCTTTCTACTTCCCTACAAATGCGACAGAACCGAAAATATTCGTATGATTCAAAAAAGACAAATTATTAAAATAATGTTTCTACTTTTGAGAATTTTGCTATGTTAATGGCTTCATAACTCCTATAATCCCACCTTTAATGATCTTCTTTCCTATGGTTTATAGATGCGACAGAACCTTTTTTATACGTTAGCTACAGTTAAAACATAATTGACTTTGCCTAGTTAATATTTCAAATTATAAAAAAGGCAAATAATTCTATGATATTGCAGGGCAAAAAAGGGTTAATAACCGGAATAATAAATAAGAGGTCAATAGCATATGGTATAGCACAGACCCTCTCAGAACATGGAGCTGAGCTTGCAATCACTTATCAAAATGAAACAATAAAAGAGAAATTATTACCAATAGCAAGTGAATTAAATGTAGAGTTAATATTGCACTGTAATGTTTCAAATGAGGAAACTATAGATAATGCTTTTAAGGAAATAAAGGAGAAGTGGGGTGCTATTGATTTTTTGGTACATGCAATAGCATTCTCCGATAAAAATGAGCTAAATGGTAAATATGTCAATACTTCACTAAACAACTTTATTAATGCAATGCATATATCGTGCTATTCTTTTACTGCTTTAGCGCAAAGAGCGGAAAAAATGATGTTAAATGGCGGTAGTTTACTTACTTTATCTTACTATGGTGCTGAAAAAGTTATGCCAAATTATAATGTGATGGGTTTATGTAAAGCAGCACTTGAAGCAAGTGTAAAATATATAGCATGTGATCTCGGACCACAGAACATCAGAGTAAATGCAATTTCTGCTGGTCCAATCAGAACTTTGGCATCTTCTGGAATAAGTGACTTTCACTCCATATCGGAATGGAATAGAAGTAATTCTCCACTTAGACGCAATGTTACAATAGAAGATGTTGGCAAGGCAGCACTATACTTATTAAGCGACCTGAGTAGTGGTACAACTGGAGAAATTTTACATGTTGATTCAGGGTATAATGTTGTGGGAATGAAGATAGTAGACTAATACAGTACTGCAGATGCATGTGAAGCCTGTGTTTTTTTGTTATCCGAGTAATTGACATTGGAGCCCAGTGTCAGCTACTCGAATGACAACATTTTTTAATTAAATCTCGCACATTAACCATAGAGTTATTATTTTATAAGTATTTGTTGCTGCTGATCTTCTATTTTTACTTCCTCCATTTGGGTTAAGGGATTGTGCGTGAGGGTTGCTCTTGAAGTTGCCTTGCAAGGAAAAAGTCTTTTTCCTCCCGATCTTGGAGTTGCTTTGCAAGCAAGAAATCCTATTGTTCTTGTGTTTGTTTTGCTAAGACTTTATTCTTATTAAGCAGTGGTTAAAAATGAGCATGGCTTTTATTATAGAATGCCCCCCTATAGAAGTATATAGACTATGAAGACTTATCTTACAGGTTGTGGTACTTGTTGTTGATAAAATGTTTTTTCTACACGTGCTTCTTCCACACTGCACCTTCTTGATAAGACTGGCTCCTCAAGGCATTTTATACGTTGCTGTACATCATTAATGCACTGCCCTATAACATCACCAATTTTTCCATCAGCATTTTTTGCCAATAACTCATCAAACTCCCTCTCAATCTCTACTCTCTCAGAGATATCCTTTGAAAGATCACAATATTCCAAAATTTCATCTATCTGAAGTTGTTTTGCTAATAGAAAGTCTTCTTGCTCCTGCTGCTGTTTTATTAACTCTTGAGTTACAATTTTAGCCCTAGAGTAATGATTTCCTTCAAGATATATTGTTTCTCTCTCTTTACTACCCCATAACTCGTCATTTAATTTATAACTCTCACGATTAAACATCTGATTTAGTTGATCATTGTTTATCATTTCAGGATTTGGTTCAAACTTTTGTTGTTTCTCTCTGCCGCTAACTTTACAATGGACATTAATTTCAATGTTAGCTAAAGAAGCTAATAATTGAATTTCTTCAATAAAAGGAAAATAACTTTTACTTTCTATTGCTTCTAGATAGGATTGATAGAGTTCAGGTTTGTCAAGAAATGAGCGTGTAATAAAATCACTGTTATATTCGGCATTATAGTCACTCTCACCAATGCCATCAAGAGCCTCTGCATATTCACTTAGATTAAGCACAGCTTGATTATGCGATATATTAAATTTGCTAACAGCTCTACTTACTAACCTCTTCACATTACCTTCAGCATTTTCAATTTTCCTATTTGTTTGCTTAACCAGACCCTTTATTTTATCAGACTTGCCAGTTAAATCCCCTGGCTTATTAAAAAACATATTAAAAACCTTTTCTAGCTGATCCTTTAAAGGAGCTGGCATACTTGGATCATCTAAAGACGTAAATCGACTTAAAAATTTGTGCCATTCCATTCTCATATCTTGCGCTCTTTCAGCTTTATATGTACCAGAACTGTTATCACCAAACACTGCATGAAAAAAGCAATTGCCATCACCTGCAGTATCATATTTAACTACTTGGTTATTAGAAGGTTCTTTTTCTACATTACTCTCTGAAGTCTTGCGTCCTTTAGCATTTTCAATACTGTCAAAACCATTTGGTAATTTCCGTTTTCTAAGCCCAACCATAATTTCTACCTTAATTCAAGCTATATGTTATTATATTAACTAACTTATTAATAAGTAACTAATTAGGTATAGCAAAAATTTTTTAATTATGCAATAATTAAGGCTTTAAATAGCAAATATGAGCTTTAACTGTGGTATAGTTGGGTTACCAAATATAGGAAAATCAACTTTATTTAATGCACTTACAGAGTCAAGTGCAGCTGAAGCTGCAAATTATCCTTTTTGCACAATCGAGCCAAATGTTGGCAAAGTGCCAATACGAGATCAGCGTTTGAAACAAATTGCCTCGATTGCTCACTCGGGGAAAATAATCTACAATCAACTGGAAGTTGTCGATATTGCCGGCTTGGTTAAGGGTGCGAGCAAGGGTGAAGGACTAGGAAATAAATTTTTGAGTCATATCAGAGAAGTTGATGCCATTGTTCATCTGCTCAGGTGCTTTACGGATGACGATATCAGCCATGTAAACAGTAAAATAGATCCAATATCAGATGCTGAAATAGTGGAAATGGAGTTAATTCTAGCTGATATTGATAGCATAGAAAAAAGGCTTCCTCAATTGGAAAAGAAAGCAAAGCAAGGTGATAAAGAGCTAAAGAGACAACTTGAATTAATGCAAGAGGTATTAGCTACTTTAAAATTAGGTAAACCGGCAAGAAGCTTGGAGAATATCGATGAAGATGAGATGAAGTTGCTTCAATTGCTAACAACAAAGCCTGTTATGTATGTATGCAATGTTGAAGATACGAATATCATAACTGGTAATGAACTATCTAAAAGGGTGGAAAAAATGGCGGAAGAAAATAAAAGCAAATTTTATTGTATTTCAGCGAAACTTGAAGCAGATATTGCAAATCTTGATAGTGAAGAGGAAAAACAGAATTTTTTATCAGAATTTGGCTTACAAGAATCAGGACTTGATGGAGTAGCACGTATTATGTATGAAGTGCTAAGTATGATAACTTTTTTTACTGTGGGCCCCAAAGAAGCACGTGCATGGCCAATAAAGATAGGATCAACAGCTGACAAAGCAGCAGGTGTAATTCACACTGATTTTGAAAAGGGCTTTATAAAAGCAGAAACCATAAGCTTTGAAGACTATATAAAATATGGAAGCGAATTAGCTTGCAAAGATGCAGGGAAAATTCGCTTCGAAGGCAGAGATTATATCGTGCAAGATGGCGATATAATGCACTTTAGGTTTAATGTGTAGTATACATCTAACTACCAAAGTACCCGGGAGTCCAGCCTTTCTTTATGGCTTCCTCTTCGCTGATCTCATCTAGTTCCACGTCATGGAGAATGGAGCTAGGTGTTGTAACAACTTCTTTCCCCTGTGGTTGTATATTCTTCTCCTCCTCACATAATACGTTCTCCAGACATTCTTCTAAAAATTCATATAAAGCTTGATTTTCTATAAGCATATCCTTATTTTGCTTAGCTAATTCTAAAATTTCCCTTACTTGAACATCTTTACCATTAATAGTTACCTGACCAATCTCAATATTACTAGGATTTGCATTTAAACTAATAAAGCAGTCAACAGAATTACCTTTCTCATCTTCTGCACTCCACCTAATTTTCATGTTGCATGTTGCATCTTTTGCAAAGCGGTAATTTCTTTTTCCATTATCATTCTTCTCAACCGTTGCTATTCTTTTATCGTTACTGTATATTTCTACTATCTTTACCTCATTTTTATTTCTTTCCATCCCTTCAATTTTGTCAGTGAAAAGACGGCTGATTTCTAAGCTACACCCAGGCTTAGAAATATTAATACTAAAGAGAACGTTTTGCATATGCGCATGGCACATAACATCCATCAAAAAAGGCAACTGCACTATCAGTTTTGAGAAATTCCTGTCCGTTACTCATCCCTTCTTCGACTCGAAGAAGATATCTACCCAACCTCTTTTTAAAATTCTTTCGCTTGTCTTCAGGAATAGACTTTTCATTCAATATACTTATTATTTCTTTTTGCTTACTTAATACTACATAATTAAAAAGGAAAATGTTCTTATTCCATCGATAATAATTCGCTATTTTGTCAAATGGATCTGCAGGCCAGCCTTTATTATAATTTACGTTATCCTTATCATCTTTACACAAATTATCCTTAAGGCCAAAATTCAATTTTCTAAAATCTGATAATACTTCTTCTACCCTATCTTCAAAAAATTGAAGTTTATTTTGAAATTCTTTCCCATAATTCATTTTCTCATTTATTTTAAGAAGATATTCACTAAATTTCTTCCTAAAATTTTCTTGATCTTTGTGGGCAAGCCTCTGATCTAATATATCTGTTATGTATTTTCGCTTATTCAATATTACGTAGTTAAAAAGGTCACTTTTTTTCCTCCTTTCATAATCTTCTGCTATTTCGTTAAAACACTCATTACTGTTCTTAAAATCCAATTTTTCGAAGTCTTGGAGCACGTTTTTTACATCATCCTCACTAAATTGAAGATTTGTTTGAGGAGACACGTCAGTTCTACTTTGATCATCAAGTTGAGGATTTTTTTTAGTAGATTGGACTAATAAACTTTCTGTGCTGTTAGAGAAAGAATGATTATTTTCTTCAGATTGAGAACTTTTCTTTTTAGACGTATTCGTAAAAAAATTAGTTAGTGAACTAAACATTAAGCACCTCTTAGTATTACTATTTAACTATAACTTAATGCCAAATGTTGTAAAGCTAAAATTAATATGTAAATTCATTTTTTTAAGACAATTATAAGTATCTTCCTTCTATAAAATTTTATAATTAGCATATAACAAATGTTTAAGATATTGATTTTGTTTGTATTTTTATTACTTTACCAGGCAATATTATTAATGAATTAGTCAGACAAATATCTTGGCCAAACTTTACTCCATCCACAAACTCTCCATTTGTTACTCCAGTTGCAATGAACACTGATTTACTTCTTGCCATGTCTTTCACGGTGTAGATTTTTTCTGGGTCAGTGATATTCAAATTTTTTGCTCTTTCTTTTAATTGATCCGTGTCAAATATTAATCTTCCTTCTATCTGCCCACCGATTGAGCTTAGCGCTGCTGCTGCAAGCACTCCTTCTGGAGCTCCTCCTGTGCCGATATACATATCGTGATTGCCATTTATTAGCGAAACTATGGCTGCAACATCACCATCATCTATTAATTTCACTTTTGCTCCTAGCTTCCTAATTTTTGCTATTAATTCATCATGTCTTTCACGTTTAAGTACAGTTACTATAAGATCACTTGCTTTACATCCTTTTGCCTTGGCTAAATTGTCCAGATTCTTCTCAATCCTATTTTTTAATGAGACTACACCCTCTGGGAGATTTTTTCCCACTGCTATCTTTTCCATATAAACATCAGGTGCATGTAAAAAATTACCTTTTTTTGTTGCAGCAAGAACAGACATTGCCCCTTGTTTATAATGAGCGCAAATCGTAGTGCCTTCAAGTGGATCAACAGCGATGTCAATCTCAGGGCCACTTCCTGTGCCAACTTTTTCTCCGATATATAGCATCGGTGCTTCGTCCCTCTCCCCTTCCCCAATCACAATTGTACCATTTATTTCCATTGAGTTTAGCACCGTACGCATTGCATCAACTGCAACCTGATCGGCCTTTTTTTCATTACCAAGGCCTGCCAATTTATATGCAGCAAGTGCTGCAGCTTCGGTTACTTTCACTAACTTATAGGCTAAATCTTCTATCATTTGCTCGAGAATCATAAATCAATATATATCATGCCATTTGATACTGCAAGATTACTTGACTGAATAATGAAAAAGAATAAGCGTATAGCAATAATAGTAAGATTTGAATATGATCGGTAATTTAACTTATGAAGATGTAAAGAAATTTGTAACTGATAATCCTAATATAGCTGCTCAGGAATTTGGTGAGAAGCTAAAACAAAGTGGGCCAACAGATGCAAAGATTTGTGATTTGTTTATGGATATTCTCCGCTCAGGGAAAAGCAGTATTTTAAATGATTATGATACATTTCTAAAAATTGTTGAATTGCTCGCAAAGTCAAATATTAAAATTGATATTGGAGATACTACTTCTAAAACTGTATTAGATTACGCTGTGTCAGGTGAAAAACCTAACGTTATAAAGATATTTTTGGATAGCGATAAATTTGATCAAGAAAGAAAATCGAATGCTTTGTTGACCGCCGTTAATGAAGGTAAAGTTCAAGAGTTTGAGATATTTTTAGATTACATAGATCATACGAAAATACTAGAGGTTCTTAACACAGCTCCTCACAATGAGAGCACTGAAGTTATGAAGATACTCTTGAATAACAAAAGATTTACTGGAGAAGAGAAAGTTCAGGCTTTGAGTAATGCCTCTGTAGATGGCGACCTACCAAAAGTTAAGTTACTTTTAAAGTACATGACAGGTATACCAGAAGATGGTATAAGAAATCTTCTAAAAATAATTGAAGAAGGGAAATTATCACTCAGAGAACAACTTCAAATAGATTCTGAGTTTAAAGTCGACTTCAGCAATTCTGATCACAATAAATATCTCTCAAGCTGTGTAATAATTGCACTGCTTAGATCAGCAATAAACAAGAAGCAAAACACACCTGATGGAGCGGAGTCCAATGTCACTGCCATTAAGTTAAGGGAAAGAGAAGTTAAGATTGGACAAAAAATTTGAAGTGATTGATAATTATGGTAAATACTAGGGTGAATTTTTAAGAAAAGGGAGTCTGAAAAGTGCAAGTTATTTAAAAAAGTAATAATTGCAGGTTATTTTGCAAAGAATGTACTAATGCAATGATACTGAAAAGATATCTTGAATTTAAAACACATGTTTTCTAGCTCTTTTCTGGTAGTTGAGTGAACGAATATCAGATATCTTATGACGATCAACTCTTCTCCCTTTTCTCACCACTAAAGTGTTCATCAAAAATAACTGTGATAGTCGATACATAATGCAGTCTATGTCTGACTCTGTAGAAAAAATATCAAAGGCTAAGTTTTTAATCGCATTAAATGAGACAGATTTATTGATGCTTTTTTTTAGTTTACTATTCTGTGAGCTCAATGTCTCTTCATCATCTTCTATCATGATACTTTCTAGATTACTGATGAAGATAGTTGACCAAAAATCCTGCTTGATAGTTTCAATACTTTTTCCTGTGAAATTCTCTAAATTTAATCTTCCCTTCAGCCTAGAAAAAAATGTTTCTACTCCCCAGCGCAAGTAATATAATCTCTCAAACTCTTCAACTGTAAAACGTTTCTCATCTAACAGAGATGTTACTAACACTTCAACTTCGCCAGAAGAAAGTATTATTTTGACTAACCTGAATTTCATCTCATCAGGTAATCCTAGCTTTCGTAGCTGTCTTGCTACTTTAATAGGTGCGGTAGACACTACCACCGTACTAGATGGGCTTTCCGGCTTAAACATAGTGTTTATTTCATTGAAAG
This sequence comes from Wolbachia endosymbiont (group B) of Melanostoma mellinum, assembly GCF_947251465.1. NCBI lineage: Bacteria > Pseudomonadati > Pseudomonadota > Alphaproteobacteria > Rickettsiales > Anaplasmataceae > Wolbachia > Wolbachia endosymbiont (group B) of Melanostoma mellinum. The sequence continues at coordinate 1,397,399 of NZ_OX366366.1, read as the reverse complement.
ACGAACTTGAACAGCGAATTATATAATTGATTTTCCTTCCTGTAAGCTCAGCAAGAAATCGATAAGATACGTATCCTCTATCACAGATTAACAAATCGTCTGATTTTATGGATTCAAGCATACCGATTGCTAAATCAACCTCATAGCTGTCACCTCTACTTAGCACAGATTTTATTGCAATATTATTTAGCACATCGTAGCAAACTTCAAAGGTTGCACTTGTATAGTCTTCAAATCTCTGGATTCCATTCCATACTGCTCTTGAGCCAAACTCACCTATTATTTTGTCGCTCTTTGGCAGAATCAGTATTGAAGCATCAAATGCAAGTACTCTGAAGCCATGGTGGGTTTTAAATTCCTGATCTTGGTAGTATAGGGAAACTATATCATCATTTAACTCTGAAAACGCAGTATGTTTTAGCTTCTTTCTTGCTTGAGTAAATGCACTTGCCGTAATTGTATAATCTTTTCTTGTATGCAGAACAAACTCATTAAGCATCACTTGTAATGACTTTACACTCTTTCTAAAAATCAGGAGAAATACATTAACGAAGGGCAGCTTTCTTTTTCGTGAGAAGTCTTTTGAGGATGCTCTGTGTGCGTTTATAAAGTTTAAACTCATCAATTTATTTTTTATAAACATGATTATTCTTTTTTTTACTCATGTCATTACTTCTTTTAATTTGTGAATCTTACCTGATTTTATAATACAGTTCATCACTTTTCCTTAACTTAATGGCAGTGAGAAATGGACTATGCCTATACATGATTGGGCTTTTACTATCTCTCAACTTGATATCTTTTTTCCTGGTAGGTTAAAAATCGATTTGACACAGTTTATTTAACACTCCCTGCAACGGAGTTATCGTAATAACACCCCTTATGTACGTTGCATGAGCAAATTGGTCAAATATACGAAAGAGTTATAATACAGATTTTACTCAAAAAATATTGAAACAATCTCACACATCTTAAACTAAGTTCTCAATTTCTCAAAGAAATCTTTTAACAAAAGAGAACATTTTGTTTCTAATATTCCACCATAAACTTCAGGTATGTGGTTACAGAATTGAAATATTCTAGTGCCGTTTTCAACTCCTCCACCTTTGGGATTGTAAGCCCCGAAGTACAGACGTTTAATTTTTGCAAAAGAGATAGCTTGAGCGCACATCGGGCACGGCTCTAACGTTACGTACATTTCAGCTTCATAAAGCGTGGAAGTTGAAAATGCTTGTCTAATTGTTAACATTTCTGCATGTGCAGTTGGATCATTAGATATATTGTGTGCAGAGGAGATGATATTGTTTCCATTAACTATTACAGCACCTATTGGCACTTCGCCATCTTTCTGAGCAAGTTTTGCTTGCTCTATGGCAAGTTCCATGTATTGGTACTTAAACATTAGGTGCTTGGGTAAATATAATTTTCTTTTCTTGGCTTTTCTATTTTTTCTAGGTTATAGAATTCACTAAGGACTATTGTCCTTTTTACAAGGCTATCTATTTCTCGCTTTAAATATTTTTTTATTTCTTCTACCGATTTTAGTTCGTTTATAGCTACAACTACTTCTTCCATTATATCCTCTATAATTTGATCCTCCTCTAATTTATATATTATTTGTTCTACATGCCTATTCAATTCCTCGAAGGTCGCAGATCCATATGTAATGCTATCTTTACTATTTCTTAGTAACATTTTTTACCTCTCTATTAGAATAGAGTTTATTCAGTTCTATTAAACTCTATTGTCAATAGCTGCCTTAATAAATGATGTAAAGAGAGGATGAGGAGAAAATGGTCTTGATTGAAATTCTGGATGAAATTGCACACCAATAAACCATGAGTGATTTTTTAGCTCCACTGCCTCTATGCATGTTTTATCTTCTGATATACCACTGCATATCATTCCATTCTCTTCTAAGTTATTTTTATAATCTAAATTAACTATATATCTGTGTCTGTGTCTTTCTGAAATAGTGACACTACTATACACATTTGCCATTTTTGAATTTGGATTTACATTACACTTGTATGTTCCAAGTCTCATGGTTCCACCAAGATCAACGTTCTTACCATCAGCGAGCTTGATGATTGGGTGTTTGCAAGTATAAAATTCTTCAGAGTGTACATCTTCAAGCTTAATAACGTTACGAGCAAATTCAATCACTGCAAGCTGCATACCAAGACATATTCCTAAAAAAGGAATGTTATTTACACGGGCATAGTTTATTGCTAATATTTTACCTTCTATTCCGTTATCACCAAATCCTCCTGGAACAAGGACTGAATTAGAGCTTTGTAATTTTTCTCTGATAAACTTTGCATCTATAGATTTTCCATTCTCTTCTCTTGAGTTGACCCAATTTATCTTCACTCTAGCTTTATTACTAATTGCACCATGGTTTAATGCTTCAATCAGTGATTTATATGCGTCAGGAAATTCAGTATATTTTCCTACTATGGAAACGATAACTTCTTGTGTTGGATGTCTCATAGAGTGTACTATTTGGTCCCATTCAGGTAAGCTTGGTTTTGGCTTACTTAAGTGAAAGTGATCCAAAATTTGTGTCCCGAGCCCACATTGATTATACAAGGACGGTAACTCGTATATATGGTTTACATCAGGAGCAGGTATTACGTTAGATAAAGAAACATTGCAAAGATTGGCTATCTTTTCTTTTTGATTATCGGAAATTTCTTTTTCACTGCGACATAATATAATATCTGGTTGTAACCCCGCAGAGTTTAACTCTCGAACTGAATGCTGTGTCGGTTTTGTCTTTAATTCTTGTGCTGCAGTGAGATATGGTATTAAAGTTAAGTGAATAAGGATAACTTTTTGCTTTCCTAGTTTATAATTAACTTGGCGTATAGCTTCCAAAAACGGTTGGCTTTCAATATCACCTACGGTTCCGCCTATTTCGCATATTACAAAATCTAAATCTTCTGTACCATTAAAAATGAAAGATTTGATTAAATCTGTCACATGAGGAATGATTTGCACAGTTTTGCCTAGATAATCACCACACCTTTCCTTCTTTAATAATTTATTATATACTTTACCAGTTGTTATATTGTCGTCCTTGGTTGCTTTAATTTTAGTAAAACGCTCGTAATGTCCAAGGTCTAAATCAGTTTCAGCACCATCCTCAGTAACAAATACTTCCCCGTGCTGAGCTGGGCTCATTGTTCCAGGATCAATGTTGAGATATGGGTCAAGCTTTCTGATGCGAACATTGAATCCATGAGCTTGAAGAAGTGCTCCCACACTTGAAGCAACTAAACCCTTACCAAGTGATGAAACAACTCCACCTGTAACAAAGATAAACTTGGTTTCTTTCATTAATTTTCAAATGGAACAGAAGTTGATTGGCCTTCTTGCTTCTTTTCTGATATAATCTTCTCTGCAATTGATTTTTTATGTACATCTTTTGAACATAATCCTGATAGTAACAGTGTATTTATAATGAACAGCCCAGCAACTATAGAAGTTATTCTACTGAGTGGATTTTCAGAAGACTTTACCGGAATTATTGAATTCATTCCCTGTTGTGAATTACTAAAGCCACTTAATGAACTACTTCCAGGTGGCTGCAGGAGCACTAAAATTACCAATACAACAACTAATATTATTTGAAGTACACTAAGTACTGTTACTGACATTATAAATAGAGCTAAAAATAAAGATTTTAGGAGCATAAGGATCATAAGTCAAGAATATCTTTACCCGAGTAACTTGACTACTGGAACCCAAGTATGTATTAAACCTTATTTAAATTATGAGCTATCACATTCTAAAATACAAAGATTATGAACCAAAAATGGATGAAAGTTCTTTTATCGCAGATGGTGTGCGTATTATAGGTAACGTTGAAATAGGAAGGAATGCGAGTATCTGGTTTAATTGTGTGATCAGAGGAGATGTTGGATCAATCGAAATAGGTGATGAAACGAATATTCAAGATGGCACCGTAATTCATGTAGATAGAAATCCAGGCGGTGACACGATTATTGGTAGTATGGTGACGGTTGGACATTTTTGTGTGTTACATGCATGCACGATACATGATAAAGCATTTATTGGTATGGGCTCTGTTATAATGGATCATGCGATTGTCGAGTCTGAAGCTATGGTAGCTGCTGGTTCACTGGTGACACATGGAAAAGTGATAAAAAGTGGTGAAGTATGGGCTGGCAGGCCAGCACAATTCTTCAAAAAAATGTCAAATGAAGAAATAAAACATATTACACAATCTGCACAAAATTATATCATGCTGATGAAAGAATATAAGGCTATATGCTAGGTTGAGAAATCTTCAGCTCTGATGCACATTCTACGTTAACTACTTCAAAAGTTTCTTCAACTATATAATGCTTATCAATATAAGCTTCTTCAACTCTAGGAATATGCTGATTAATAAAACTACCTCTGACTAGAATATCCTTTATTGGCCAGTTTGTTTCTGTTGGAGTACCTGATAGCATAGCTGCATATTGTGCTTTTGCTGATTTTAGAGAAAAAGACATAATATTGTTTAAGTTAAGAAAGAAATTTACACGACTCCTGCAGTATTTAAGCGATTTGCCCACTGGATAATATGGTATTTCACCTACAACCTTTCTTATTAACCAATTGCACTCTTTGGTAAGTATGCTTGCTTCTTTTGGAACTTGTAGCGGTATTATAATATCATTGCTAATTCTATTTTCCTCTTGAGAAAAAAGTTCGGTGTAAGCTCCTTTTTTTCTGTGTTTCTCAAAATACTTAGGAAAATAAATATTGAGATATTCAGAGTGTAATTCTATTCGATTTTTCTGATCATTTTCTAAGATAAACGTATATTTATCACCATTTTGCTTAAGTTCGCATAACTTAAATTTACTAAGGTCAGAGTCTGGAAATGGCTTTTCAATTTCAAAAGCAAGTGTAAGAGTGTGCGTTGTGTGATCAAATTCATTTTTTTCTTGTAGACCATCTTGTAGACTATAGTACTTATTTTTTTCATACTCTTTTCCTTCTATGTTAGCACTCACTTCCTCTTCATCCAAATTTTCAATAGCATCAAAAAATTCTTCTTCATCCAGATCTCTTTCTTTTTCACCTGGCTCTTGTTCTTTCAGAGAATCATACCATACATCCTCTTCATTAACTTTCGCCTCTATTGTATTTTCTACACTTATTTTTCTTGTATGATCATTTCCATTGCTAGCAGTTGTTTGATAATGTGTATCGTTAGTTTGAAAAAAGCTCTTTACTTTTGATATTAAGCTAATCCATGAAAGTCTGACTTGATTAAGTAGCCATTTAAAACTCTTCATTGTTTTACCCCAATCTAATTACTAAAAATTGTAACAGAATAAATTAAATATGTCAATAAGATACACAAATTGTACTAACTGGGAATTAGTGGCAGCACTTAACATCTGTGTAAATTTTGACATAGGCGTTTTCTGCATTTTAACCAAATCAGTAAGGAGAACACCATTGATATTCTCCTTTTAGAAGCAACTTGAATAAAACTGATAAAGTTTGAATTAAAGTGTGATTAGGAAAGTGAGTGATGAGAACTCTTTATTTGGACTTCTTTTGATTCATCTATTTTAGTATTAGGTCTTAGTGCTGCATATGTAGTACCACCAGCTACGAGTGCAGATGATGTAGCTATGCCAATTATTGCTAACATACTTAGTCTAGTTGTATGTTCAAGTATAGTACTTGCTACCAGCCCAACAGCAAGACCAACACCAATAACAGCAGTGTACAACATTCTAGGATTATTTGAATTAGGCATATAGCTCACTAACTCTCTGCAACACTTTTCTGATTCTTTCTTTATGTCCTCGAGCTTATTTAGATCTTCTTCTTCTATTTTAGCATTTAATTCTAGTTTCTTACATAATTCTTGCATTTCTTTTACTTGTTTTTCTAATTTTTTTAAAAAATTTATTATTTTTGTTCCTTGTAATTTTATTATTGTTTCCTTAAGTAGTAACGTTGATATTGGCATTGCTATTTCTTCTATCTCTTTTTCTGTTTTCCTTTCCAATTCCACTACTTTTTCTATTCCTTCGTCTGATATTTCAGTGTCTTTTTTTAGTTCTATTTCAAACTTTCTTTTTTTTAACTCTGATTTTGCTTCTTGTAATGATTCTAATGCATTCCATAGCTTTTCACCAGAATTCCGACTCCGTTTTGGTGACATTTGTTGACTACTTTTGGACTTTTTTGGTGACATAAGCTGAAATTTAATTTCTTTGAGCTTTCTTGCGCTTTCACCTGCATTTACTTTAGCCATAATAAACCTCGCATATTAAATAATGCTATTACATAATATCTTTAAAGCTCAAGGTCAAATAGTATCTTTACATAATATAAATCATAAACAGAAAATTTTAGTGTAAATTGCCATATTTACTTTGTGCTACGGTTTGAGATAGAATAACAACTTGCTTCAAATATGGAAAGGCAGTACAACTCTATAATCAAGTTACTGAACTCTCATTTACTCCTCTTTTTTTGTAAAACAATCTACAATTCATTAGAAGATCTTCAGATAGACGTTGATCATTGGTTGTGTTTTTACAATGAGACAAGACCTCATTCTAGTAAATATTGTTATGGCGATGTAGACTTTCCTGAATAGAAAACATATTGCTTTTAGAAAAATATTAGTAGCATTACATAAGAGACTGATATTAGTTTTCAATTTTTCTGTTAGTTAATTCTTGCTTGCTAGATTAAGTTGTGTCTGGTAACCATAATGGCAAATCTTGTTAATTTGAGGCGTGGATTTTAGCCTCTCTCATCCTTACATTAGTTACATATTCTTTCGCAGAGGGCTAATGATAGCAATGAATTTATTAGTAAAATTCAGTAATTTATAACTGACAATTAGAGCTGTTAATTAGCAACTCACTTTAAATAAGTTACTCAACTGTGACAGATTTAGCTAAATTTCTCGGACAATCTACATCTAACCCTTTTTTTTCTGCAATAGAATAAGCAAGAAATTGCATAGCAACACTGTAGATAATTGGAGAAACAAAATTGTCAACTTCTGGAAGTTGCACCACATCTATGCAAATTCCCTTTAAGAGCGGTGCTCCTTGCTTATCACTAAAGGCAATTACTTTACCTTTTCTTGCAATAATCTCTTGTATATTGGATAGCGTTTTAAAGAATAAATTATCGTAAGGAATAATTGCGATAACAAGTACAGTAGAGTCTATCAAGGCGATAGAACCGTGCTTCATTTCTCCCGCTGCAATACCAATTGTGTTGATATATGAAAGCTCTTTTATCTTCAATGCACCTTCCATTGCAACTCCATATGAGCTTCCTCTCCCAATTATAATTATATTATTGTGCTCTAATATACTGCCTGATATATGTTGTATTTCCATCACATTCAAAACATGCTCTACATGTTCGGGAATGGAATTAATAGCACCGCTTAGTTCCTTTATCCTCTCTCTACCCAGTATACCTTTTATTTTTCCAAGCTCTACAGCAAAGCATGCTAAAATTGCAAGCTGCGTAGAAAAGGTTTTTGTCGAAGCAACACCAATCTCAGGTCCAGCAAGAGTATGCAATACAATATCTGAGGCTTTTTCTATGCTGCTATTAAATGTATTAATTATGCTAATGATCATTTGTTTCTGCAATCTCGCATAACGTAGTGCTTCCATAGTATCTGCAGTTTCACCAGATTGAGAAATGAATAAGCCAATACTACCTTCTTCGAGCTTGACGCTGCTATACCTAAATTCTGACGAGATTTCTAGATATACCCGAATTTGAGCAATACTTTCCAGCCAACACTTTGCTATTAGTCCAGCAAAATAGGATGAACCGCATCCAACTATAGTAATGTAACCTAGTTCAGAAAATAATTCTTTGTTGATTTCTTTATATTGTTTATAAAATTGATTTATTGTTTTGTTTAATGCATACGGTTGCTCAAAAATTTCTTTTAGCATAAAGCTAGGGTAACCATTTTTACTAATTAGAAAATTTCTTGGACTGCTATTTTCTGTTCTGCGTTTAACTTGTATACCATTATTATATATACTGAATTCGTTAGATTTTATTACTGCAATATCATTATCTTCTAAATGCAATATTTTTTCTACAAATGAATTCAAAGTATTAGTATCAGAAGCAGCAAACACTTTATTACAGTTATATCCTATTGCTAAAGGCAAATTTCTTTTTGCAACAAATAAAGTATCTGGATATTCTGCAAATAATAAAGCCAAAGCAAGTGAACCTTGTAAATTGTTTAGACACTGTAATATAGAATCAACTGGTGATAACCCTTCATCAAGATATGAAGTTAATATGTTTGGTATCACTTCTGTATCAGTATCGGTGTGGAAAGATACTCCCTTTTCCTCCAGATCCTTTTTTAATATATTGTAATTTTCAATTATGCCATTATGAGCAACAACAACATTATTTATATAAATGGGATGAGCATTTTTAAGATTTGGAGCTCCATGTGTAGCCCAACGAGTATGTGCTATACCAACTTTGCTACTAGATATCTTGCTCTCATGAACAACTTCACACAATCTTTCAACTTTACCTTCTGATTTTTTTACTTCTATCTTACCTCTATTATTTATAATTGCTATACCTGAAGAGTCATAACCTCTGTATTCCAATTTTTGCAACGCGGTTAGTAAAGTTGGTATTACTGAATCACCGCTACTTACTATACCTAATATTCCACACACTTCTTAAATTATGAAGCATTTTTGTCTTTTTTACTTTCCTCTAGTTTATTTTTCTTGCCATTCTTTTCAACTTTGCTTTTTTCAATAGATTTAGCTACTGGCTTTTGAATTTCTTTATTTAAGATTTCAGATATAGCAGACTTTAGGATTTTTATTTCAATTTTTGGTGCTATTTCTAGTATTAGTTGTGCATTTACTTCGTCAACTTTGTTTACTTCACCTATTATTCCACTAGAAGTAATAACCGTATCACCACGTTTTATTTGATCTATCATCCTTCTATGTTCTTTTAGTTTTTTGTGATTGGGGCGAATAATGAGAAAATAAAATACTACAAATATTAAAATGAGTGGAATAAAGCTAGCAACAGATGCTGATACATTGTTAGTCGCATCTGCCGCAAAAACCTCAGAAATGAACATATTTAATCCCAATTATTAATGATAAAATTAAATAGATTAAGCAGCAATTACAATATCATGTCAAGTCTCTGAAAGAAATTAATTCAAATTAATAAGAAAGTTAAAGAATTTTAAGATGTTTCTGCTGTAATGGCGGGAGTGATGAGACTTGAACTCACGACCTCATGCGTGACAGGCATGCGCTCTAACCAACTGAGCTACACCCCCCATTGCTTTTTAACGTTTGCAACCTTAAAGCTAATCAACGTGTTGCCACTTGTCAATATTTTTTGTTTGCGCTTTTTTGTCTTTTTTATTACTATGTAAATAACTTAATTTCACACATGGCTTATGCAAGTAGTCCCGTTAGGGTTATGCCATGGAGGATAAACTATTTGGAGGAGTAAATATGACAAATTTGCCTAAAGTCACTATACGTGATTTAGCTGAATCTGGTGTGCATTTTGGCCATAAAGTTAGTCGCTGGAATGCGAAAATGGCCCCATATATATATGGTATACATCAAGAGAATCGTATACACATAATAGACTTACGAAAAACATTACCATTGTTAGAGGCGGCGATGAAAGCTTTATACGATGTTGCATCTCAAGATGGTCGCATTTTATTTGTTGGTACAAAATTTCAAGCTTTAGATATTGTTGCAAGTGAAGCAGTTCGTTGTGGTCAGTATTATGTAAATGATCGATGGCTTGGTGGTATGCTTACTAATTGGAACACTGTTTCTTCTTCGATAAAAACTTTGATACAATATGAGAAAATATCCAATGATGAAGATAGCATCTTAACAAAAAAAGAATTAGGAAACATTGAAAAGAAAAGAAAAAAGCTTGATAAAGAATTGGGTGGAATTAGAGAAATGGGAGCAGTTCCTGATATTTTATTTATTATTGATACTAACAAAGAGCATATAGCGGTTAAAGAGGCCAAAAAACTGGGTATTCCTGTAGTTGGAGTACTTGATACCAATTCTGACCCAGATGGTATTGCCTATCCTATACCAGGAAATGATGATTCAAGAAAATCAATAGAGCTCTATTGTAAATTAGTTGCTGATTCTATATTAGCTGGAATAGAGTCTAGTTTGACAAGGTCTAGAGTTAAGGATGATGAGCTTATTCAAGAAAAAGAAGAGGATATTGTGCAAACTAAAAAGAAGCGTATTAAGGTTGAAACAGAAAGGGAGGTAATAGTAAGTAAATGAAGATGGATTCAAGTAGTATAAGGGAATTACGCGATAGAACAGGGCTTGGCTTAAGCGATTGTAAGAAAGCGTTAGAAGAGTGTGATGGTGATATTAAGAAAGCCGTTGATAGGTTACGTACAATAGGATTTGCTAAAGCTGACAAAAAGTCTGATAGAGTAGCTTCGGATGGGCTTATTGCTATGTGCTTGGCTAAAAATTATGGTGTATTGGTTAAAGTCAATTGTGAAACTGATTTTGTTGCTAGAAATGAGAAGTTCATAGCATTAGTTTCAAATTTAGCATCAATTGCTTGTCAAGAACGTTGTACTAGTCTTGATGAGTTAAAAAATGCCAAATATGAAGATGTTGGTACAGTGCAGGAAGCTATTATGAGTGGTACATCGGTTCTTGGTGAGAAGTTAGAGTTAAGCAATCTTTGCTACCTAGAGACTAAAGATGGGATTATTTCTGGATACGTACATGGTGATATGCCTGGCTTAGGTAAGATTGGTGCTTTAGTAGCATTGCAGTCATCTGGTGATAAAAAAGAGATTGGAAAGCAAATAGCTATGCATGTAGTTGCTATGAAACCTGAAGCTTTATCTATAAATGATTTAGATCAAGAAAAATTAAAAAATGAGCGTTCTATAATCGAGGAGCAAGTAAAGAGCTTAAATAAACCTGAAGAGGTAGCGAAAAAAATAGTAGATGGACGAATGGCTAAATACTATGAAGAAGTTGTTCTGCTAGAGCAGAAGTTTATAAAAGATGATAAAATGAAGATTGCTGATTTTATAGAATCAAGTGCTGTTAAATTAGCTAATTATAAGTTACTTACTTTGGATGGTGCAAATAAGTAACAAAACTTCAGAAGTAAAGTACCCCAGAGTGTTATTCAAAATCTCTGGGGAGGCTTTGATGGGATCAAAGCTATTTGGCCATGATATGGAAGTTATAGATAAACTATCCAAAGACATAGTTGAAGTTTGTAATCTCGGGGTTCAAGTTTGTATTGTTGTTGGTGGTGGGAATATTTTTCGTGGTGCATCAGCGTCTTTAAGTGGCTGTGAAAGAGCAAGCAGTGATTATATTGGAATGCTTGGTACTGTCATTAATGCTTTAATTTTGCAAAATTTTTTAGAAAAAAGCTCTATAGTCTCTAGGGTGTTGTCTGCTATACCCATGACTACTATATGTGAGCCTTATATAAGAAGGAAGGCTATTCATCATTTAGAGAAAGGTAGAGTGGTCATTTTTGCAGCAGGCACAGGTAACCCATTTTTTACTACAGATACAGCTGCAGCTTTACGTGCTGTTGAAATGAATTGTGATGTTATTTTAAAAGGTACTCAAGTAAGTGGTGTATATTCTGCCGATCCAAAAAAAAATGAGAATGCTGTGATGTATGATAGGCTTTCTTATACAGATCTGCTAACTCGTGATTTAAAAGTTATGGATGCATCAGCAATTTCACTTGCTCGTGAGAATTCTATCCCAATTGTAGTTTTTTCTTTAAAAAGAGAAAAAATGGTTGATATTATTAAGGGTCAAGGCACTTATACTATAGTTTCAGATTGTAAACATTAGGTAATTTATGTTAAACGAAATAAAAGCTAAAACAAAAGAAAGAATGCTAAAAACTATTCAGTCTTTTCACGATGATATGAAAGGTGTACGTACTGGTAGAGCTAACGCATCATTACTTGATGGTATAGTTGTAAATATCTATGGTGGACATCAAAAACTGAACCAAGTTGCAGGCGTTTCAGCTATAGATAACAAAACTCTATCAGTTAAAGTTTGGGATGCTACTGTTATCGGTGAAGTAAAAAATGCGATAATCAATGCTAACCTGAATTTAAATCCTGTTGTTGAAGGAAATACTATACGTATAGTTCTTCCAGACTTAACACAAGAAACTCGTGAAAAATTAGTGAAATTATTGCATCAATTTTCTGAAAATGCACGAGTTGCAATTAGAAATATACGCAGAGATGTTATGGAAGAAATAGAGGAAATGAAGAAAAATAAGGAAATCTCAGAAGATGATTTTCATGTTGCCAAAAAGGAAATACAAAACATTACTGATGATAATGTAAAAAAAGTCGATGATGACTTATCTATTAAAGAAAAGGATATATTGCATCATTAAGTTAATATGAAAGAATTTTTCAGTATTGAAAAACATAAGAGGATTCGATATAGATACAGTTGTATGAATGCTGTGATTCAGATCTCATCATTACGCACACATTTGATCGTTATACCTTTTGAAATCTAGAAAAAAAGCTTTTCAGTTTGATTTTTTATTACGATAATTAAGTTTACACTCTTGAGCGAAAACGATGCTGAAACGCCTTTTCCTTATTTTTGCATTTGTATTACTCATCCCACTGTCAAATGTTGATGCCAGAAGATATATCAGAATTGTTGGATCTTCAACTGTTTTTCCTTTTATCTCATTTATATCTGAAGAATTCAGCCGTATATTTTCCTTTAAAACTCCAGTTGTAGAATCGATAGGAAGTGGATCAGGGTTCAAAATGTTTTGTTCAGGAATAGGGGAAGGCACACCAGATATCACTACTTCATCTCGCCCTATGAAGGAAGTAGAGAGAGAATTATGTAAAAGAAATAAAGTGAATGAAGTAATAGAGATCATAATTGGCTATGATGGAATTGTTATTGCAAATTCAAATCAAAGCCATAGATTTGATTTTACAAAAAATGACCTGTTTGAAACTTTATCTTCATATTCTGAAGACAATGATAGATTAGTAAAGAATAACAAGAAATTTTGGTCTGATGTAAATCAAGCTCTACCAAAAACAGAAATTAAAATCTATGGCCCACATCAAAATACAGGTACACATGAAACTTTGATTAATTTTATTATGCTTGATCAATATTCATGTATGAACTCAAGGATTTTCAAAGAGAATTATCAAGACCAAGAAAAAAGAAAGAAAGCATGTAGTAATATCAGAGATGATGGAAGATATATAGAAGTTGGAATTAATGAAAACATAATAATACAAAAATTGAAGAGCAATAAAAATGCTTTAGGAATATTTAGCTTCAGCTTTTTAGCGAAAAACCAAGATGAGATTCAAGGAAGCACAATCGCAGGAATTGAGCCAACTTATAAAAATATATCATCGGGGGAGTATATGTTAGCAAGGCCTTTATATCTTTATATAAAGAAAGAACACTTAGATACTGTTGATGGATTAAGGGAATTCATTAGAGAAGTTATAGACTCTATTAGTACTGAAGGTGGATATTTATCTAGGCTTGGCTTAATTCCACTTTCAAGCGAAAATATGAAAAAAGTCTTGGAAAAGGTTCGTGATATAATATGATGACTTTGATATTTTTTTATTGGAAGTGTTAAATAAACCATACGCGTCAAGTTAAGGAAATATCGTGAAATATAGCAACATTTGAGATGGGCATTTTATTTGTTACATTTATTTTTTTAGGGAGTTCTTATCTAGAAGAAGATGATTTTTTCAGAAGAACCTATAAATTAATAACTTTATTACTTAATATATAAAATAGTTTTTTTTCGTTTCCTTTCTTCCTTATACCACTTTTCCTTAACTTGACGCGTATGGTTTATTTAACACTCCCTTCCTTTCTGGATTACAGCGTCACGCGCTGGAATGACACCTATTTGTTTTAGTAGTTCCTTTCCTGTCATTCAAGTAGCCTTTTCTTGTCATTCCAGTGCCCAGACACTGGTGCTCACAAGCAAACTAATCATAGGAGGTATTATAATAAAAACAACGTTTTCAATGAAACTACATAAAGCAAGTGTCACGAACCGGAATGACACCTATTATTGTTTTTACTTTATATCTTTATTTGTCTATCTTATTTTGCCATTCTGTTGAACGAATACAGGAAAATAAACTGTAATATCTAACTTTGATGCAAAAAGATTAACATATAACACGTAAAAGTTACTGAATCACTTTAGCCATATATAGAATTATTTTGTTAAATATTCTCTACTCCCAGGTTTCATTATAGGTAATTGTTTTAATTCACTTGGCAGTTCTTCCTCGCTATAGTTTTTGATATTTAGTTCAATCAAAGATATTACAGGAAAGGGCAGTTTTGTTTCACTATTTCTCTTGATCAAAGAAGCTCCAGCAACAACTTTACCTCCCTTCTCTTCTGCACATTTTACTGCTTCAAGTGAAGATTTACCTGTGGTAATCACATCTTCAATTAGTAAGATTTTCTCACCTTGTTTAATCTCAAATCCACGGCGTAATTCAAATTTACCATTAACACGTTCGCAAAATATTGTTCGGATTCCAAGCTGTCTACCAATCTCATAACCCACGATTATTCCACCAATCGCAGGAGATAGTATTAAATCTATGGGTTCAATAAGCTCTTTTCTTATTTTATTCGCCAATAGCTCACAAACGTTCATTGCTCTGCTTGGATTTTCAAAAATTTTAGCGCATTGTATGTAAGTGTTGCTGTGCAGCCCTGACGAGAGTACAAAATGTCCGTGCAAAATCGCACCAGCCTCTTCAAATTCTTTTATTATTGTATTATCTAATATCATTCTTGAGTTTGAAATTCTTTATTAATTATCTGCGTTATACAGATATCAGACCACACATTTATTGCAGTTTCAAACATATCAATGATTGTATAAATAGGCAAAATCAATCCCATAATGTACAAAGGAACATTCATTGATACCAAATAACTAGTTGCCATAAAATAGCACCCCATCGGCACTCCAGCGTTACCAATTGCAGCTCCTGTAGCTAAAAAAATCCATATGAACATCTCACTTAAGGAAAATGTGTGCCCATTCATCTCTGCAACAAACATCACTGTGATTAAAATAAATGCAGCACACGCATTCATATTGACTGTTGTGCATATTGGTAGAATAAAAGATGACAATTTTTTTGGTACCTTTAGCTGATTTTGCACACATTCTATAGTTGTAGGCAGCGTTGCACTAGATGATTTAGAAAAAAACGCAAGTGTAAGTGCTGGCATAACACCTTTCATCGTTTGAATTGGTGATATACCTTTATACCACATGAGTAGTGGCAAAATCACAAATGCTTGCACGAAATTTGCAGACATTATGCAAGCAAAATACCAAAAAAGACTATGGAATTCGCTGCCACCTTTTAACTCGTATAAAAAACATGTGATAAAAGACCATACAGCAAGAGGAATAAACTTTAATAACCCTTGAGCAATTCTAAGAAGTGTATCAAATAGTGCAGAAAATATTTGGTGTAATATATCTTGTTTTTCTTTTGAGAGCGAAATAATAGCTCCACCCATCAAAAAAGCAATCAATATGCTACCAATAACATTATTTTCAAGAAAAACTTGCACAAAATTCGAAGGAATGAGTGATTTTAAGTATGAAAAGTAATTGTGGTTGCTGTCACTCACACTTTCTATTGTGTTACTTATGAAATTTTTTCTTACTGGATCTATGAATAAATAGAAAGATAGCGCAACAAATGCAGCTATAATGGTTGTAAGCAGCGTATAAAACAGCGTCTTCTTAAGTAATACTTTAATTTCAATTGAGTCTTTAAGCCCTGAAATTGTGGACACTATAGATAGAAAAACTAAAGGTAAGCTAATCAATTTCAACAGACTGATGAATATATCGCTAAATAGCTTTGCTATTTCAAATATTACTTCATTGTTTAAATAGTAAGCAATTACCGCAAACAGTATAGAAAAGAGTATTGCAAGTTTGCGCATTGAAAATAAAACCTCAAAATAACATTATATAACAATTTTTGGAATTAGGTTAAGATAACTTTACAGATGAAGGAAAAATGAGTAACATTTCATTATTAATTAAATATACATAGAAGAAGGTATGGGTCCAGAAATTAAAAAGCGTTTAAAGTCTTATGGGATAGCAGCTATAATAGGAACACTTATAGGCTTTAGTTTAAACTTTGCAGCTTTATCACCTTTAATCATAGGCGGAATTATTTCTTTGGTTTCTACATACTCATTTCTCATTTTAATTACTTCCAGAGAAGATAGTCTTAAGCATTATGAAAAAACAAGCCAAACAAAGCTAATAGCTTATTTTTTATGTACCTTAGCTACCACTGCCGCAGTAGGGATTGGTCTTGGTGCAGCTATAGGTACTATTTTTCCTGCTGTAATGTTAAATATAGAATCAGCAGCTTTGATGAGTGCAACAATAGGAGTTATTGCACCAGTTGTAAGTCTTTTTGCATTAGGTTTATTAGCATTGACGGCTGAAAAAATAAATGAATGTATTATAGAACCTACAGTCGAAAAAGTAAAAGAATGCTTTTCTTCAAAGGAAGCATAAATTATCCTCGCAAAATAGTGTACCTTGGACTTAAATTGAAGTGTACTCAATTGAAATAGGTCATATTAGAGAAGGTTAGAAGTTACCTACCCAAAACCCTTATCTCCCACTTAAGCTCAACATTAAATTTATCTTTTACTGCATTTTGTACTCTGTTGCCAAGGTTTTCTAAGTCAAGTGCAGTTGCATTATTGTAATTGAGTAGAAAATTACAATGTTTCTTAGAAATTTTAGCTACACCATTATCTAATCCTCGGCAGCCAGATTCATCAATCAGTTTCCATGCCTTGCAGCCTATTGGATTTTTGAATATACAACCAGCAGTTTTTCCTCTTACTGGTTGACTTTTATTTTTTTTATCAATAACTTCTTTCAATCTTTGCAATATAAGCTCATACTCTGAACTTACTCCTTTAAATTCAGCTTCAATAAAAATCCACCTGCCTTTTAGACTATGTCCACGATAAAAATATCCCATTTCTTCACTGGAAAATTCATATAAATTCCCATCTTCTAGATTCACTGCCCTTATAAACTTTACAACACTCGCAATATCACTACCATATGCACCTGCATTCATCTCTACCCCACCGCCAACTGTTCCTGGAATTCCAGCAAGAAACTCAAGCCCACTAATTTGCTGTTCCCCTGCAAAGTAGGCAAGGTTACTAAGCAGTGCAGCACCACCTGCAACTATGGAGCTATTATCTTTACATTTAATATACGCAAATTCCTTACCTAATTTCACCGTTATTCCTCGAATGCCACTATCTCGAATTATTATGTTGGATGTTGCACCGATAACGCTAATTGGTAACTCCGCATCTTTTATCAAGCACATTAGATCTTCAATGTCACGTGGCTTAAATAGTACATCAGCTTGGCCACCAACATTTAACCAAGTCATTTTAGACATTGAAACATTATAACGGTAGATTCCACATACTTTAGGTAAGCTTATAAGCATTTTGATTTTAACTCTAATCCTGCATCCATACCCATTTTTTCTGCATCTTCTACAAACGAAGTGCGTTCAGTAAAGTATATAACTCTCTCGCCCGCTAACATACAATAAAGATGTAGCATGTTTTCACTCACATATTCTGCTAAAGCTGCAAGCGGTGTAAAGCATGAACCATTTACTGTCTTCATGAAACTGCGCTCTGATTTTGCCCTTATAAAAGACATATTATTATTAATTTTCTCTAAAAGATCGATAACTTTTATATCATTCTTTCGGCATTGAATGCAAATTGCCCCCTGCCCTACTGCGCTTAACATGACTTTTGGTGGCAATACCTCTGTAATTAAGTGATATTTTTTTAATCTTATCAGCCCTGCTTCAGCTAAAATCATTCCATCAAAATTCTGATTTTGCAGTCTAGTTGTCACATTTCCACGCAGTGTCACTACATTTAAGTCTGGCCTGAGATTTAACAGCTGAACTTTTCTTCTTATTGAAGAAGTTGCAATTGTAGCCTGCTGTGGCAAAGTTTTTAGGCTCTTATATTTATGAGAAATAAATACATCACATGGACTTATCCTCTCTAAAACACAAGGAATTGTTAAGTCCTTCGAGAAAAACGCAGGTACATCTTTTAGCGAATGAACCGCCATATCTATATTATTTTTGAGTAATTCAGCCTCAATCTCCCTGAGGAACAGTCCTTTACCTCCTATTTCAGCAAGGGTTACATTAGCATATTTATCACCAGAAGTTTTGATTTTAATGATCTCAACGGATAGATTAGGAAAAGACTCTAATAATCTTTGTTTTGCTTCCAAAGCTTGGATGATCGCAAGGTCGCTTCCTCTCGTACCTATTTTAACTAGCATATATCCTTCATATTATATGTCTATATTCTATGTCCATTTTTTATTATCTCCAGTTTAGTTATTGAATACTTTATAATTAGTGCATAGTATCACGAACATTTAGTAATCGACGAGTATGTATGTTTGATATTTTAAAAGATTCTAATGGCAGATTTAATAAAAAGAATATTTTACCTCTTGTAGGTGCCACTGTCGCTATTATTCTAACAGCATTAAGTTCAGTAGTAGCAATTCCCAGATTTTCCTCTCATCCTTCTCTATCTAGTCCTCTCGGTTGGAAAGATCCAAGTTATAGTGAATTTCTTGCTATTCACATACCAGCTACCATAGTTACTTTCTCAATACTTGGTTTATGCATTTACCTTCCGATTGATAGCATTAGAAAAAATAAACAAATAGAGAATCTTAAAGCTACCTCTGAACCTCATTCATGGATTTATAATGATATTTTAGAAAAACAAACGCAGACCATCAATTATAGATCAGGGCTTTAGGCGGTCCTAATCTTTTAGGTGCTTGTGATTAGCAACTATTCGGTCTACAATGCACTAATATAGTTTAAATTTATGCCAAACAAGATAATAGTTAAATCTCTTTCAGTGTTACTAATTTTTTTGCTGTCCTTATATATAATACTGCCAAATTTTATTGATAATAAGTTCTTTACCTCAAAAAAGAGAATAAATTTAGGGCTTGACCTGAAAGGTGGATCATCTCTGCTTCTAAATGTAGACTTAGATTTTTACTTCAAAGAGAAACTAAGCATGCTAACCGATGAAATAAAAGAAGGTCTGTTAACACAAAAGATTGAATTTAGCGCAAAAAACGATAAACAAGTGGTTGTAACTTTAAATAATATTGATGATTACAAAAAAGTTTCAACGTTAATACATAAAATAAACCCAAATTTAGAATTGAGTAGAAAAAATACTGCAATTTTCATTTCATATAAACCGCATTATAAGAATTCATTAATCAATGAAGTAGTTTCAGAGTCAATAGTTAATGTTCAAAGACGCTTAGATAAGCTTGGTACTAAGGAAGTAAGTGTGCAAAAACAAGGACAAAATAAGATATTAGTCCAAGTTCCTGGAGTAGAAGACACTCAGCAGATAAAATCTCTGCTTGGCAAAACAGCCAAGCTGGCCTTCCATTTGGCAAACACCAATGTAGCTAAAATGCAAGATATCGATCATGACACTACGATTATGCTCAAGGATTCTTTGGGTAATTCCTACCCGATATTCCGCAAAACTGAAATAGGCGGTGATTCATTAGTTAACGCATCAGTTAGATTTGGCAATTTAGGTAAACCAACAGTACATTTCAAATTCGACAGCATAGCAAGTAAAAAATTTGCAAAAATTACTAAAGAAAATGTAGGAAAGCCTTTTGCAATTGTTTTAGATAACACAGTCTTAACTGTACCAACAATACGTGAACCTATTCTAAATGGAGAGGGAGAAATTAGCGGTAATTTCACTGAAAAACAAGCGAGTGAACTTGCAATACTTTTAAAATCAGGTGCACTACCTGCACCACTTAAAATAATTGAAGAAAAAAACATTGGTCCAAGCCTTGGAGAAGAGTCAATAAAAGCAGGAGAAATTGCAGCAATAATCTCTATCATAGCAGTTGGTTTATCTATAATCATTACTTACGGCAAATTAGGCTTATTAGCGTCTGTTGCACTCGTTTTTAATGTAATCTCTATACTACTCATTCTTACCTTACTTGAAGCAACTCTTACTCTCCCTGGAATTGCTGGAATTGCGCTAACTGTTGGCATGTCAGTGGATGCAAATGTTTTAATATTTGAACGCATCCGCGAAGAAATAAGAGCAGGAAAAAGAACAGCTCGTGCCATTGAAGAAGGATTTAAAAACGCAATAAAAACAATTCTTGACTCAAACCTCACTACACTGATTGCTGCAGGAATAATGTTCATTATTGGTAGCGGAGCAATTAGAGGGTTTTCTGTCACTTTATCGATAGGAATCCTGTGCTCGATGTTTTCTGCAATTATAGTCACAAAACTTCTGATAGAATTGTGCATCAACCCACAAAAGCTAGTACTTTAGTATCTGTTCAGCAGAGTGACAAAATAAGATAGACGAGAAAAGACAACTAAATGGTTGTCATGAAAGTAGCTATCCAGTCTTTTCGTCGTCAAAAACGTTGTAACATGCTCACCAATTTAGTGAGCATAAAACCAATATATTTGTGGAGGAAAAGGAAAAAAGAAACAGAAACCATCTTCAGGCTATCACAAAGGATATGGCCATAAGATTAAAGATATGGATAGATTTATCAAATTTCTGAATGGAAATCAGGATATTAGAATTGAAAAGATATTATTACTAAAAATTAAACATCAAACCAACTTCAATATTATGAGTGGATATATCGTCTGCAATAGGTGTTGGAATATTAAAGTAACGATAGCCGAGAAAGGTTTTAACTTCTGGAATTACTGAGTAATCAACACCAAGCTTTATTTGATAAACAAGCCAAGGAACATTCAGTGGCATTAAATTTTTAGATGATTTATCAATCCTTTTAAATCTAAAAACTGTTGATCCTATACCAAGACCAATATACGGAGCAAATTGAGTATTTTGAACATTAGGGTTATAGTAAAAATTTAATAAGAATGCAGATACACTTGCTGATTTATCAAATACCGGAGGAGAGTTACTATCTTCAATATTGACTTTAGAATACATGGTCTCAAAATCAACTCGGCCATTTTCTCCAGCATAGTAACCTACAGATATGCTGCTAAGCCACTGAAAATCAATTTTACCGTTAAATTTTTTTATGTTTTTAATTTCATCTCCTAAGAATAGGTCTAAAAGAAAACCACCATAACGGCCCTCAGCTAAAGCAAGAATTCTTTTTCCTATTGCACGTATACCCTCCACAAATACTTCTGAGCTATCAGAATATATCTTACCACCATTAGCACTAACATAGAAATCAAGTTTTTTTGATTTTTCCTTTGTAGGTTCAGCTTGATCTGCAATACTTGGCCACATATTTTTCTGATTAGCTACTTGGAAAACAGAAGGTGAACTACTTTCAAGTTCTTGACATTTTATTGGCACTTCTTTTTCAGTAACTTCTTCAGAATGTATCACACTTTCATTATTGTCCGTTTCTAATTTTAAGGGCTGCACTTGCTCAATGTGTGTATTGTTACTGATATAAGTAATAAAAAAATAGACACACGGAATGAAGATGAAAAATAAAGCAATAGATATTCTAATTATCATAAATGAATTATCACTTATAGTATAACTACTATATCATATATTCCTTTAATGTACAAAAATTAAGAAATAATATTTCCAATTAAACAATTATTTTCTATTCCTTTAACATGAGCTTTCACAATACTTTTAGCTTGAACTCTTGATGTAAGTTTTATTAATGCAAAATTTTCTGTTCTACCAATATTATTCTGCTCAACCAAAACGCTTTGCTCAGTGCCGAGCAAAGACTGATAAAAACTGCTCATCATTTCTTTATTTATTTCTCTTAGATGCTTTACTCGTTCTTTACGTACATTCTCTGGTATTTGTGGCATCCGTGCAGCAGGTGTGTTTTTCCGCTCTGAATATGGAAAAGCATGTAGATAAACTACATTTATTTTTTTCAGTAAATCAACTGTATCCTGAAACATTTCATCAGTTTCTGTTGGAAATCCAGCAATAATATCAGCGCCAAATGCTATATTAGGTCTTAAGCTCTTCATTTTATGATAAAATTCTATCACTTGTTCTCTATTGTGACGACGTTTCATTCTCTTTAGTATTAAATTATTACCAGACTGTAGACTCAAGTGTAAGTGAGGCATAAGTCTTGACTCATTAGCTATTAAATCCATTAGTTCATCATCAACTTCAGCAACATCAATAGAGGAAAGTCTTAGTCTCTTTAACTGTGGTATATCCTTTAAAACTCTTCTAATCATTGAACTGAGTGATTGCTTACCAAACAAATCTGTACCAAAGTCAGTAATATCAACACCTGTAAACACCACTTCTTGATACCCATTTTCTATAAAAATCTTAATTTGCTCTATAATATTGTTTACTGGCACAGATCGATTATTTCCTCTTGCCTCAGTAATTGAGCAAAATGTACAACTATGATTACAACCATTTTGAATTTCAATAAATGCCCTTGATTTATCTTCAAATCCATTAATGAGAATAGGTTCTACTTGGTTATCACTGACTAAGATTTCATCATTATTTAGTAGATAATTTTCAGCTCTTAGCTTGTCTTGATTACCTAGCACTTTACTTACACCAGGAATATCACTATATGATTTAGGATCTAATTGAACGGCACAGCCAACTACGATAATTTCTTTACTTGGGTCGTTTTTATAGATCTTACGTATTTTTTGCTTCACTTGGCGTTCTGCTTCGTTTGTCACTGCACAGCTATGCACTACAACAA
Source organism: Wolbachia endosymbiont (group B) of Melanostoma mellinum (assembly GCF_947251465.1). Lineage (NCBI taxonomy): Bacteria > Pseudomonadati > Pseudomonadota > Alphaproteobacteria > Rickettsiales > Anaplasmataceae > Wolbachia > Wolbachia endosymbiont (group B) of Melanostoma mellinum. The sequence goes on along the minus strand of NZ_OX366366.1, from coordinate 1,374,389 downwards.
CATTTTCTCTCTTTGCTTTTTTTAATGCTTCTTTGATTAACTCACTCTCGTAGAAATTTAGACGACAACCAAATGTTATTACTTCATTCATGCTTTTGCTTTAATAGATCTAAATTATATCAAATATCCAAGCAAAATGACTATTTTTTTGGTAGATATTATAATTTAAACATAACCTCTAGAGTTGAAAATCACAGGAAGAATTTGTAGATACACAGTAAGATCATTTAGCATTAAAAAAAGCTTAAGGCCAATGATGTTAACCTCAAGCGAATATAAACCAAAAAACATTTTGCTAAACCTTGAAGCTCTACCATGCAAATTCATCTATATCATTTGGTACATAAGTGTCAGAATAAGCTTCATCCAAACTTTCTGCTTTCCATGGAAGCCATGAAGAAGGTTTTATCTTCTCTAAAACTTTACCTGGTATTGATGTTATCTCTTGCTTCACGTCTTCTTTTAATTTTTCTATTTGTAACCGAGCAAAATCTTCCACGCGAACCATGAGTTTATCTGTTAGCTCTTTTATCATGTCTTGATTTTGTTCTGCAACTTTCTTTGTAATAGGTACGACAATTTTACTTATAATCTCCGTTCCTAATGGAACAACGATTTGCTTTGCAACCTGATCACTAACAGGTTTAATAAGGTAATCTGCTATACTCTTTGCTGTATCTCCAGTCAGATTTGTTACTTTTTTTAAACTATCACCAATAATACCATAGTTTTTTTGGTACATCATATCTTCATCAGCAACTTCATATCTTCCTAAATCATCATACATTCCCATTTGTTGGTGAGACAATCCATTTGCATCAGATACATATCCGTATTTATTAAGTGAATTGAAATTAGACCGCATAACATTTTCCTAATTACTTATATATTCCTATTTTAGCATGAAACAACTAACAAAACATTAACTTTTAAGAACTCTTCTCAATTAATACATCAATAAAGGTAAGACCATATAATTTTCTCCTTTCTTGATACTATTCTCCTCCGAACTTAGTTCACACAGTTATTCAGACACTTCTGAATTTACCACCCCCAATTCCACTGCTTTTTTATATTTTGACTAGGTCTTCTCCTACAATTAGATAATCAGTACTCTTATCTGAAATGTACCATATAACTACACCAAGCTACAAATATGACACAAGAGTTTAGATTATTTTAGTTATTCTCTTGTATAAGATACTCTTTATATCAAAAAGAGGACCATATGAGTGAAACAACTTTTTCTGAAAAAAATCAGCTTTCTAGAGAAGACATAGCAGAGTTAACAGAACTTATGTGTCTTGAACGAAGTGAAGTAAGTGAAAGTGGAACAGGGCTATTAGAACTTATAGCTGAACAGGAGCAAATACTTGAGGATTTAGGAATAGAATCAAAAGAGCTTTTATGTTCTCAGCATACAGGAATGTATGAGAACCTTAGTCAGCCCTATTCTACGGATCTCGAGGTTTTATAGCAGATATATAGATTATCATTATTATTGATACCTACTCAAGAGTTGCTATGGCAAACAGAGAAAACTGCAATTACTGCCGCTAATCTTTTTAATATATCTTTCTTTGATGGTGCTATTATCGCGCATTTTGACTGATATGGGCTATGATAAACCAGAAAATCACAGCTATATTTAGGAATTGAGACAAGGCCTCATTTAGGTAAATATTGCTATGCAGACTTTTCTTGATAGCAAGCATATTGCTTTTTAGAAAAATATTAGTAGCATCAAACATAGAGATTGATATTAGTTTTTCTGTCAGATTAAGTTGCGTCTAGTACAACTGACTATGCAAATAAGCTAACAGAACTTGAGATATTTTAATTGTTAGTTTTAGGGTGTATTTTCGTGTTCATTGCTATGAATGGGCAGAGCTACCTCTTCGAGGTAGCTCATCGGATCACCTAAATCATGCTCTATTTCTACTTCAAACTTGAACCCTAACTTCTCGCAGAATTTATAGAAATATTCTTTAATAATATCAAATAAATTTCTGCCATCAGTTTTATAATCTCTCAATTTTCGAGGCACAGTCAGTGAGAATTTGCCATCTTTATATACCACACTACCTTTTCCATCCTGAGATTCAAGTGTAAATTCCAGTGAGCTGGATAGATCACATACCTTGTCACCGAATTGACCATCACTCTCTTGGAAGAGTATCGGTAGTTTCATATCAGACCTAATACTCACATTATTTTGGTTAACATAATCGATATTTATAACTTTTTCAGGGGAACGTACTACAAGTGAATATTGTTCAAGCGCAATTTGAGATTCTATAAATACAATAGCTTCATACCCTGCTTGGTTGCAATTAACAATTAACTCCTCGAGGATAGAATCGCTTGGAACTTGAACTTCAGCACATTCAAATATTTCCTTAAAAACTTCTTTTGCAAATGGTCGATAATTTCCGTTCTCTTCCTTTGGTAATAGGTGAGTATACTTTGTGCCCCGATTGTAAAATTCTTCAAATTTCTTTTTGTACTGGTCATTTTTTTTATGGTCAGGAATTTGTTCGTTTTTGTAATGTTCTTCCCAAACCTTGTCAAATTCTTTTTTGTCTTTATTTATCAGTGCTTTAATTAAGATTTTATCTACACTTTGACCATTAATAGTAAAATCCATTCTGTCAATGTCTTGATACGCCTGATAACCAGAGTTCGCTTCAACACTATCTTCACGCGCTTTTAGCATACTAAAATCAAACTTTTCTGCCTGAGCTTTTAGTGTAACGACTGGATTTTCATTTTTTTCCTGTGTAGAGTTGTTCATTGTTAATACTTTGATATGAATTGCTGACAGTATAATAATACATAAAAATAGTTAATATGTCAATAATATACTTAACATAGACAGTCATAATAGGGTGACAGGATTTTAGTAAGGCTCTATTATGAATAAACGGTTTTACACAGTATGAATGTTGATGAGCAGTCAAGTGTGCTGACTTTTCTAAATAGTAAAATTGAGAATATACCAAGGTTTCATTCCGCAATATTGCCTAAACTTTGCGGTGGAGACAGAGTAATGGACTTGCTGTTTTATAGGCCGCTCAGCTATGTGGATAGAAGTAAATCACTACCTGATGCTCAAGTGGGAGAATTTACAACTTTTATGGCAAAAGTGTATGAGCACCAGCGCCCCACTGTTAGAGGTAGGCCATATAAAATAATCGTTGAAAGTGAAAGTCAGTATTTATTTATAGTTTTTTTTAATTACTCAGTTAAATATTTGTATAAATTATTTCCAGTTGGAACAGATATAGTAATCAGTGGTAAACTTGAAAAGTTTGCCGAACATTGGCAAATTACTCACCCAGATTATATGTTATCTGATATCAATCAATTTAAAGAAATAGCCTGCATAGAGCCAATTTACCAATTATGTCGCGGTATTACTAACAAGAGCATTAGAAACATAATAAGTTCTAATCTAAAAGATTTGCCTGATTTGCCAGAGTGGATAGATGAAACATTAATCAAGCAAAAGAAATGGCTGAATTGGAAAGAAAGCATCATAAGATTGCACAGACCGAGCTCACTCGCAGAAGCAGAAGTTTGCAGAGAAAGACTTGCTTATGATGAGCTATTTGCGTACCAGTTGGCACTAAAGCTTGCAAGGGAAAATCATGTAAAAAAAGAGGGAAAAGAATTTATAATATTGAGTAAATACAAAGAGCAGGTCTTAAATGAATTACCGTTCCAATTAACAAATGATCAAATTCGAGCGATAGATGAAATCTCAGAAAGACAAAAATCCAGATACCGCATGGTAAGTCTGCTGCAAGGTGACGTTGGGAGTGGCAAAACTGTAGTTGCACTCTTTGCGATGCTGAATGTGGTAGAAAATAACATGCAAGTAGCTCTAATGGCACCAACTACTATCTTGGCTGAGCAACATTATAATTGGATCGAAGAAGCTCTATCTTGTACTGATATAAAAGTTGCTTTGCTTACCGGTAAAACTGCGCGCAAGGAAAGAAAGATTATTATGAACGAACTTGCAAGTGGTATTTTAAATATAGTAATTGGTACTCATGCATTATTTCAAGCCAACGTTACATTTAAAAATTTAGGACTCGCAGTCATAGACGAACAACAGCGATTTGGAGTGATACAGAGGAATCGGTTGGTAGGAAAAGGAGAAAATACCGATATACTTTTTGTTACTGCAACTCCCATTCCAAGAACCTTGCAGCAAGCTATGTATGGTGATGTTGAATGTTCTATTTTAAGGGAAAAACCAAAATCTAGATTGCCAATAAAAACCGTTATTATGAACGTTAAAAAAGTATCAGATATTATTCAAAGACTGAAAGATGCTATAAATAGAGGCGAAAAAGCATATTGGATTTGTCCATATATAGAAGAAAACGAAGAACTCAATATTGCCGCAGCAGAAATGCGCTTTCAGGAACTACAAAAGACATTTTTTGATAGAGTTGGAATAATACACGGAAAACTAACTCAAGAGCAGAAAGATCAAGTGATGTTTTCCTTCAAGAGGAATGAATTTTCTCTGCTTGTTGCAACTACTGTGATAGAAGTTGGCATAGATGTACCAGATGCAACTATTATGATTATAGAGAATGCAGAGCAGTTCGGGTTATCGCAATTACATCAGTTAAGAGGTAGAGTAGGACGAGGAAATAAACCGTCTTTTTGTGTACTGTTATATGACAATCTCAGTAAAAGTTCGTATTCAAAGTTAAAGATTATGTGTGAGTCACAAGATGGATTTTATATTGCTGAAAAGGATATGATGCTGAGGGGTAGCGGAGATATTCTAGGCACAAAACAATCAGGGTGCATGGAGTTTAAATTTGCTGATTTATATGAGGACAGAGAATTGCTCAACCTTGCATATAATAGTGCAAAAGGTACAATAGCTAATTTTGAATTACTGCTTGATATATTTGAATATAGAAGTAGACTACATTTTTCAAAATTTCAGTAATCTTCCAAGCCATAACCTTCATGAGTAGAAATTCCTTGACAGACGGGAGTATTTAACAAACCATATGCGTCAAGTTAAGGAAAAATAAGAGTGAAGAAGAAGTTTTTACCATAAGAATAAATTGTGCAGAGTTAATAGCAGGCCCTGTAAACAAAATGTTAGCAGGTCAAATTAATCAAGGGCAGGAAGTATAAAAATGGAAAAAAAGCGGTAAATTAGCCTAATGACAATAAATATATATATAGAAGGTACCGTTTTAAAGAGCACAAAAGGAATACACAGTAAAAGCGAGAAGAAGTTGAAAATATGTATGGAAGCAGTGTGGAGAAGTGGCTGCCAATGATCAAAAATTTACCACAATTACAGAAATATACACAAGAGGTTTAAAAGGTGATGCAAAAAGGGAATTTTGGCAAAATGACTTAAGTATGCACAACAAGATTTGCATAATTGATGATCAGATGTCATTCATGCTCAGCCTATATATAGAAAAAATTCTCAAGCTCAAGAGGGCTTAGGGTGGAACTAAAATTCATGGACTTGTTGACGCACGTAATTAATTTCTTTTTTTTAAGTTAATTAATGTTAACAAGCCACGTCTGCCTGTAATCATGTTAATACCAAAATATAATGTAAGAGAAGAAATGGGCAGTGCTATGCAACAATTTTTGTTTCTTTCTAACCATGCTTCCATATGAAAAACATATGACATAAAAAGGAAAACAAAAAGCTAAGAACCTTGACGCGCTTTACATCTTGGCTTTACCTTATTTATAATATAAACCTTACCACCCCTTTTCACAACTTTACAATTTTTATCTCTGTTACGATGAGATTTTAGTGACCCTTTAACTTTCATATCTACAGTAAGAATAGAATTACCTTACATTATGATCACTGACAGAGAGTTAGTCAATTGATAAATTTTTCACACTTTATTAAAATACTGTATAATTGTTGCTGATACTTCTTCGATTGACCTTTGCGTGACATCAATAATTGGCCAGTTATTTTGCTTAAAGAACTCCTCTGCTTCTTTAATTTCCTTTTCTACTTTTCTAGGGTCAGCATATATATTATTACCTTCATTATTAATTGAAGTCAGTCTATTTTTGCGTATTTCTATTAGCCTTCTTACGTCTATTGTTACTCCTATAGTCAGTTTATTTTTTAATTTTGCTAAGTCGACGTAAAAGGGTATCTCGCTAACAAAAGGAACATTTGCAACTTTATAGCCTCGGTAAGCTAAATACATACTGGTGGGAGATTTTGATGTGCGTGAAACTCCAACCAAAATTATATCGGCTTTATCAATATCTTGAATATTTTGTCCATCATCATGATTAATGGTATAGTTTATTGCCTCAATGCGCTGAAAATATTCGTTATTTATCTCAGCATGTAAGTCAAGTTTTTCGTCTTTTTCAATTTCAAGATAGGATGAGATTTCCCTAATAATGTGTGATAATATCGCTCTGTAGGGAATTTTTAGCTTTACACAATTATTTTTTAGATATTTTCTTAGCTCATCATTAGTAATAGTGCATATAACAAAATTATGCTCATCACTTTTTCTATTAATTTCCTCTAAAATTTTGTCAATCTGCTCTTCTCCTTTTACGAAAGACCAAACATATTCGATCGTTTCTACAGAACGAAAGTGTTTCAGAGCTGATTTTGCAACTGATATAACAGTTTCACCACTTGAATCTGACACTAAGTGTAGGTTAAGCTTTTTAAGGATCATCAACGTTATACTAAAAATAATAGCAAGCAATCTGCTACTGAAATTGTGCTAATTTATTATACTACGTAAATATAGAAAAACTATCTTGTTGATAAAACTCAAACTAATTGATAAATTCTTAACACAATTATTCTCAAAACGAATGTTTTTATTAAAGCCTACAAATTTCACTTCTTTTGCTAAAAAAGCTCTACCTTGGCTTGGGGTTATTTGTTTCGCATGTTTTTTAATTGGAATGTTCTTGGCATTATTCTTCTCCCCAGGAGATTATAAACAAGGAGAAATTGTACGAATTATGTATCTTCATGTGCCTTCTGCATGGCTTGCTCTTGGAATATACGGACTCATTGCATCACTCAGTTTCATTTCGTTGGTATGGAACAATAGTGTTGCTAGTGTCTTAGCACATGCCGCTGCTCCTGCAGGGACAGTCTTTTCGGCAATATGCTTAATCACAGGTAGCGTCTGGGGAAAAGGAACATGGGGTACTTGGTGGGTATGGGATGCAAGGCTTACTTCAATGCTGATTTTGTTTTTTCTGTATGTTGGTTATCTTTCATTGTGGAGCGCTTTTGATAATCAAGCAAGAGCAGAGAAATCATCAGCAGTATTTGCCATTTTTAGTGCTATAAATATTCCCATAGTAAAATTTTCTGTGAATTTATGGTCTACTCTTCATCAGCCAGCAAGTATTTTTAGAAAAGGTGGAGTAGCAATAGAAGGTTCTTTACTGCTGCCACTCATTGCAATGTTTATATTTTGTACCACACTTTTTTTAGTAGTGTGGATACTTAATGCCCTTCATTTAATTAATTTGCAGAAGATAAAGAGAGAAATCAGCATGCGATATTAGGTATATAGTTCCAGAGTGTAATGTTGTGAACAGCTACGGAAATTAAAATGTAGAGCAATCATCAGCAGAGACTGAGTGGTATAAAAAATAGCTGAAGAATGTAAAAAAGGAAGTGGTATAGATAAACCTGTTACCGATAGAGAAGGTGAAATTGATACGGGCGAACCTGTTACTGATGAAGGAGAGAATGAAAATGGAGAAATTACATCTCGAAAAGTAACCTCAGATTGTTCCAAGTATGAAAATTGTGGGCCGTATTCTCATTTTTATAAAGTTGATAATAAGATAGGTTGTCAAGGTTTTAGTGCATCTGATTTACTAAAGGAATTATATCCTGAGATGTACAGTAATCCTAAGATTGCAAAATATATAGAAGAGGGAGCAAATGGTAATTATGGTGCAGTAAATTTTAAATTTGCCTTTACAGAGGATCTTAATTCAATATCCTGGCTTGGTAATATAGAATGTGAAAAATGTGTGGATGATCAAATAGAGTTAGCGTGTCAAGAAGAAGAGATTAAGAGTTTCTGTTACCCGAACGTTTACCGTAGTAATCCAGAATTCAACAAGAGCTTTTTTTCTAGAGGAGCATGTCCTAATCTCTTTAGAGAGACCAGTGAAACAAGTGTTGTAAAAGCAAAACAAGTTGCACCATTGATACTTGTTAATACCTTAGGACAAATGATAGATAAAGAGGGTAATAACACTAAAGTATACTATGATGCATTGAAGCGTTATCTAAATGATGATAGTAAAATCAAGGATGGCTTTGTTGCATAGCTAGTGTTGGTTGAGGTTATTGTAAGAAGAAAAGCTTATGGTTACTAACGCATTTTGTTGTAAAATAGGCATTTTTCAAACAAGTACAACTTATGCCACAAAAAATGAGAGTAAGTAACCAAAGAGAATATAACGAGTTTCTCAAAAAAAGAGGAAATGTTTTTCATTTTGTTAATCAAGCCATAGAAAATTGGTATGAAAATAGTCCAAAAGTTGCAGGTGGCAATAACACTTATAGTGATAAAGTTGTAATTTTAATACACATAATAGTTCATCTTTTTAGAATTGGCTTGAGACAAGCTGTAGGTTTTGTAAAAGGTTATATGGTGCAAATAGGCAAAAAACTTAAGATTATCAGCTATACACAAGCTTCCAGAAGATTTAAAAAGCTTAATTTGAAGATTGATGACCATAGAAGCAATAAAGATGATCTGGAAAATGTTGAAATTGCCGTAGATAGCACTAGAGTTAGTATCTACAATAATAACGGTGGGCATAGTAAGCTTAATATTCGAAAAAGAAAATACAGTGGTTATGGTCAAGTAAGAAAATTACATGTTGTTTTAAACATAAATGATAAGAAAGCAATAAGCATCTAGTGGTGTTGCTGTAGACTATTTGCCGGTCTGCGATATGTTAGAAGAAGTCAGTGATAAATATAACATTTGTTCTATTCGAGCAGATGCGGCTTATGATATAAAAAGTGTGTATAAAGAATGCAGAAAATACAATATTGTGCCTATTATTCGCCCTAGGAAGGATACTAAAATTTGTTTAGCTGACTACTTATCAGAAAGAAACAAGTATGTTAGTAGAATTAGGTCATATGAGAATTATGAAGATGGTATTAATGAATGGAAGAAAAAAGTTAAGTATGGAGCACGGTCTTATATTGAAGTCTTTTTCTATAGGTTGAAGCAAATATTTGGGTTTGGCTTGAAAAATAAATCAGAGGTAAATCGTGAAAAAGAGCTGTTAATTAAGTGCTACTTATTGAACAAATTTACTGATATAGGTATGGCTGAATTTAAATTAGCTGCGTAAATTCACTGTGATTTACATGCCTATCAGTGCTATGCAACAAAGCCATCAAGGATTGTGGAGATAATCAAAAGTGTAAGGATTATATTCCAATTATGGAGAAAGTTGCATGGAATAGTGATAAGGAAGTACTATTAAAAACTGCTGTTAATAATACGCAAGAAGCAAATCCTTACTATTATGGAAATGAGGATAATTCTACTTCCGTTGAATTTGGTTCTATATAAGGCTGAATTTGTCTAATTTTTTCTACACTAGACACAATTTAGTCGTATCTGAACAAATACATAATCTATATAAAGAGGACGTAGGTACCATCTGTCCTTTTAAGGCATTTATGTCAATGATATGCGTAATCCATGATTTTAAACATGATGATCCTCCTAAGTAATACAAAAAAACTCAGAAAAATGTATATAGCTATGATAGAAGTTATCTATACATAAGTACAATATACTTTAACTAGAGATTATAAATTAATGAAGTTGAAAAGTCTGCAGACGAAGATAGATTTCGAGCTCTAGAATATCTCCACTATCAAAATAACAAAGCTGTCAAAATTTGTCAAGTAATTTTTATCGCAACTGTACAAACATTGCACAGGACAAATTTAAAATGCTGTAAAATGGTGTCTGTTCAGACGCATGTGAAACCAGTGCTTCTTTTCATCCCACTTTCATGCGGCTAAAACCCTTTTCATAATCTCCTATCTATCATTTCTTAAACCACTCCCCTGAACGGATACAATTAAATACATTTTTAACATTTTTATAGAAAACTATTAGTATAGATTTGTATGCTGCCCTCATGGCTATTTTAAAATGTTTAATACTCCTTTTCATTATTTCTTGTACACATCTACCTAACAAGCAACATTCTGTTAATATAGACAATTATAAGCACGATTATTCGTTGCAACAATATAATACTCCTTTGAAGAATAACGAACCAGCAATACCAGAAATGATACCTTTACCGGTAGAGTTTCCCGATCTTACAACCAGTAATCAGTTTCTTTCGATTAATGTTGATGAAAAAGTACCAGTAAAGGATTTACTGATTGAGATAGGAAAACTTTCTGACGTTAACTTAGACATAGATCCCAAAATATCAGGTAATATTATTTTAAAGCTAAAAGATAAGAACATAAACGAAGTAATTCAGAATATAGCCAACAGCGCCAAATTGCGTTACTCAATGAATAATGGTGTAATTAGAATTGAACAAGATTTGCCATATGCACAAAATTATTACGTAGACTTCATCAATATTCAACACTCTGCGCAAAGGAGTTTTATCATTGGTAACAATATTACCGACAGTGATGGTGATAGAAACTATATGAAATCTCAATATAGTAGTGATTTATGGAATTCATTAGAAAAAGGCTTAAATGCAATAATGGATGTTAACGGAGTAGATGATGGTGAGTTTCTTTCATCCAACAGAGAAGCTGGTGTCATTATTCTAAATGCTAGAAAAGATATTCACAAAGCTGTTGAAGAATATATTAATAAAGTTAAGAAATTGGCGTCTTCTCAAGTAATGATCGAGGCCAAAATAGTTGAAGTTTTATTAGACGATAAATACCTTTCTGGTATCAACTTAAATGATTTGCATAATGAAACCAAATCTATAACAAATCAAGGTAACTCTATTATTGACCTAGAAATTAACTCTAGTGTGAGTGATTTAGGAGATTTAGTAAAAATTTTAAATAAATTTGGCACTTCAACCGTAATTTCAATCCCTAGAGTACATGCTATAAATAATCAGCAAGCAATGATTTCATTTACTAAAAACCATATCTATTTTACTTCCGATATACAGAAAGATACCGGAAACTCCAATCATGCCTTAATTACCAAGATGAATAGCACTCCAATAGGTGTGGTGTTAATAATCCACCCAAGCATTAACATTGATACTAATGAAATATTCATGGATATACATCCAACCTTATCAAGAATTAACGATTACACTAAAGACCCAAATATAGAATATGTCGCACAGCAGAATAAAATGAAATTAAATAGTGACATTCCAATTATTGAAACCAGAGAAATGCACTCTACGTTAAAAATTAAGAGCGGCGAAGTTATGGTAATTGGTGGGCTTATAGAGCATAGAAAAGATAACCAAAACTTATTGCATCAAAAGTCAAAAAAACTGGCTAAGACAGTAGAAACCGTCATCTTCCTGAAAGCAACAATCGTACCAACACTTGGTTTATTAGATATAAAAGATAGGAATTTATATATATATTAAACGTATCCGTTCAGGCAATGGCATCAACTTAAGGAAAGATGTTGGGGTTGCTATTATGATAAGAAGAGAGTATCAGAATGATAATTAAGACAGCTTAATCACAAATCTGTTGCGGTAAATTTAAGTTACTTTAGTCATATATTAAAGTTTTTAAACAGGTCTTAGTTTACTTACTTTATTGTTTTCTTTATTATCAAATATTGCTTTAAATAATATGGAGGAGCACATTGTCAGCAATTGCCGTTATTGATTTTGGTTCACAGTTTACACAGCTTATTGCAAGACAAATCAGGGAAATGGGCGTTTACTGTGAAATATTTCCAAGCAATATCGATTTCGAAACAGTATCAAAATTCAATGGATTTATTTTTTCTGGAGGACCGCAATCTGTAAATGACAATTGCTCTGAAGTAAGTGAAGTAGCACATAAAATTATAAAACTTAACGAAACAATAAACACTCCTATACTTGGAATATGTTATGGACAGCAACTCATTTGTCATTATTTCGGGGCAAAGGTAAGAAAAGAATTCAATCAGGAATTTGGCAAAACTAAAATCAAGATACTAAAAGAATCCCCAATTATAAAGGATACTTGGAACGTTAATTCCGAAGTCGATGTGCTAATGAACCATGCAGACAGTGTCGAAACTATACCGCAAGGATTTACTGCTATTGCCTCAGGTATAATAAATCAAACAATCGCAATAATTGCCAACGAACAGCGGAAGATTTACTGTACTCAGTTCCATCCTGAAGTTAAGCCTACGACAAATGGTAGTAAACTTCTCTCTAATTTCTTAGATATTGCAAATTGTGAGAGAGATTGGACAATGAAGTCATTCGTTGAAAAACAGAAGGAAAAAATTCAAAACTTAGTAGGGGAGAAAAAAGTAATTGCTGCAGTAAGTGGGGGGGTTGATTCAAGTGTTGCAGCAGTTCTTACACACAAAGCTATAGGAAAACAATTAAACTGTATTTTTATCGATACTGGGTTATTGCGTAAGAGCCAGACCACTGCTATGTTAAAAGAAATTCCAATAAATTACGTTGATAAATCAAACTTGTTTTTAAGTAGGTTAAGGGGAATAACTGATCCGGAAGAAAAGCGAAAAATTATCGGCAATACTTTTATCGAAGTATTTGAAGAAGAGGCAAAAAAAATAGGTGATGTGGATTTTTTAATGCAAGGCACCATTTACTCTGATGTAGTTGAATCAGGGCACGCTTCAGGAAACACTAGTACAATTAAATCTCATCACAATGTTGGTGGGTTGCCAGAAAAAATGAATCTGAAACTAGTAGAACCTTTACGCTATCTCTTTAAAGATGAAGTAAGGCTGCTTGGCAAAGAAATTGGGCTTTCAGATGAGATAATATTTCAACATCCATTTCCTGGGCCTGGACTTGCAGTGAGGATCATAGGTGAGGTTGATGAAGAAAAGGTACGAATATTGCAAGAAGTAGATGAAATATATATCAACACAATGAAAAATTATGATCTGTATGATAAAATATGGCAGGCTTTTGCTGTACTGTTACCAGTAAAAACTGTGGGAGTTATGGGAGATAATCGTACATACGGATATGTTTGCGCTTTAAGGGCTGTGACTTCATCTGATGGCATGACAGCTGATGCATTTCCATTTGAAAATAAAGATCAACATTCGTTAGTATTTTGGAGGTTTTTGCAAGACGTCAGTAGTATAATTGTTAACAAAGTTTCCGGAGTAAATCGAGTTGTGTATGATTTAACTTCCAAGCCACCAGCAACTATTGAGTGGGAGTAGCAATAATTTCATTCCAGTTTCAGCTACTCGAATCACACCAAAGAGGCTGCTTGCATAACTCAAATTTTAAGGAAAACTATTTAATGTCATTCCAGCGCGTGACGCTGGTTCCTGGATCCCAGTACTGGGATGACAACGAAGTTGAATGACACCACAGAGGCTACTTGAATCTAATTTACTATTCACAATCCCAGTTATTAGCTTGTTTTAATCGACTTTTTATCATAATCATGTAATAATTAAACATATCGTTTGATATTGAAGGTAAAATCATGACAAGAGAATATGAATCACTGAAAACAGTACTGAGGACGATTGAGGCTAAGAAAGATTTAAATAAAGATAATATAATTAAGAAAATACAAGAAGAACTAAAGAAACAGAATCAAGATCTATATCAAGAGTGGGAGAAAGGTAATTTTGATGTAAATCATGTATTTGATATTTACCCATACGAAAAGTGGACGTTATTAATTATAGCTGCTGAGAATGGTTACAAAAAGACAGTAGGGTTTTTAATCGGAGCAAAAGCAGATGTTAATGTGATAGATAAAAATGGGTGCACTGCTTTGTACTATCCTGCTTTGTATGGTTTCAAAGAGGTAGTAGAGGTTTTAATCGGAGCAGGAGCAGATGTTAATGTGAGAGATAAAAGTGGGTACACTGCTTTGCACTTTGCTGCTTACACAGAGATAGTAGAGGTTTTACTCAAAGAAGGAGCAAAAGTTAATGCAGTAGATAAAGATGGAAAGACTCCTTTAGATCATGCTAAGAGTCAAGACGTAGTAAAAGCTCTATTAGACGCAGGAGGAGGCTCTTTTGTAAAAGCGCGTAATAAAGCAAAGATTGCCGGTGGAGTAACTGGATTATTAGGCACTGCTATAGCAGTGGCACTTTTTACAACTGGAATAATTGCAGCTCAGTTGATACCTATCGTTATAGCAGTGGTTGCAGTTACAGCAGCAGCACTGGTAGTTGGTTGTTCTACATATGCATTGTTAAAGCCTAGTACTAAAGTTGGTGAAGCAGAAGAACCATCTGCCGTTTTAACAACAAATGAACAGCAAGGAGCTGCTTGACAGTAGAGCGCGTGACGCACAGCTGTATGAACATTATCTGTAGGATGCCAGTGTCTGGGCACTGGCATCCAGTTAAGTTGGTAAGCATAAAAGTAATGTAAAAATACAATGTTTTTGATGATGGAAAAATGGATCCCAGTGTCAAGCATTGGGATGACACCGAAGCTGAATGACACCTTCCTGCTAGAAAATGTTCGCACAGTTGTACGTCACGCACTGATTGGATTTTTGCTTCGTGTAAAATAGTTTCAAGGCTGTATTTTCTTTATTTTGCTTATAACTTCCACAAGCAATGCAAACATAAATGAAGAATACAAATATGCTTTTGGTAGTTCTATGTGAAGCCCTTCAAGTGTTAGATATACACCGACGAGTAAAATAAATAGAATGGCAATTACTTTTAAGATTGGGTTGGATTTTATTACCTGAGCGGTATAACTTGATGAAAATAGCATCGCTAGTATGGAAAATGTAAATGCTATGGCAATGATTATCATATTGTGAGTTAATGCTATGGCAGTTAATATCGAATCAACCGAAAAAACTAAATCTATTAATATAATTTGTAGCACAACTAAAAAAAATTGTGATTTAACATTTGCCTTTGTTTTATTCTCCTTATGTACAAAAATGTCGCTCCATAACTCCATAGAGCTTTTAACAATAAGGAATAACCCTCCTGCAATCATAAGTAAATCCTTTACTGAGATATCCAGAGATACAGTGTGAAATATAGGCTTTTGCATTGATAATATATATGATGTAAAAAATAGTATTACAAAACGCATCAATAGCGCCAAGCCAAAACCTATAAGGCGGGCTCTTTCTCTCAGCAGATTTGGCACCTTATCTATTGCTAGAGAAATAAAGATTAAATTGTCTATACCAAGTATAGTTTCAAGTAGCGTAAGTATCAATAAAGTCCAAGCATCAGCTAGCATTTTCATTCCAAAGTCAGATTTTGTACTTTACAATAGATGTGTAAAAATTAAGTAACTTCGCCTAGGTAATTAAAAAATCAGCCTTACCCGAAAAAGGAAGAGAAAAAAGGTCATTTTTATAATAAAAGTACTTTTGTAAGAAGAATAATAAAATTAAAAATCTAACTCTCTTTACGAAAATTTTAAATAGATTATAAAATAGTTGTACCATGAAAGTATCACTGCCATTAAGTTAAGGGAAAGAGAAGTTAAGATTGGACAAAAAATTTGAAGTGATTGATAATTATGGTAAATACTAGGGTGAATTTTTAAGAAAAGGGAGTCTGAAAAGTGCAAGTTATTTAAAAAAGTAATAATTGCAGGTTATTTTGCAAAGAATGTACTAATGCAATGATACTGAAAAGATATCTTGAATTTAAAACACATGTTTTCTAGCTCTTTTCTGGTAGTTGAGTGAACGAATATCAGATATCTTATGACGATCAACTCTTCTCCCTTTTCTCACCACTAAAGTGTTCATCAAAAATAACTGTGATAGTCGATACATAATGCAGTCTATGTCTGACTCTGTAGAAAAAATATCAAAGGCTAAGTTTTTAATCGCATTAAATGAGACAGATTTATTGATGCTTTTTTTTAGTTTACTATTCTGTGAGCTCAATGTCTCTTCATCATCTTCTATCATGATACTTTCTAGATTACTGATGAAGATAGTTGACCAAAAATCCTGCTTGATAGTTTCAATACTTTTTCCTGTGAAATTCTCTAAATTTAATCTTCCCTTCAGCCTAGAAAAAAATGTTTCTACTCCCCAGCGCAAGTAATATAATCTCTCAAACTCTTCAACTGTAAAACGTTTCTCATCTAACAGAGATGTTACTAACACTTCAACTTCGCCAGAAGAAAGTATTATTTTGACTAACCTGAATTTCATCTCATCAGGTAATCCTAGCTTTCGTAGCTGTCTTGCTACTTTAATAGGTGCGGTAGACACTACCACCGTACTAGATGGGCTTTCCGGCTTAAACATAGTGTTTATTTCATTGAAAGACGAACTTGAACAGCGAATTATATAATTGATTTTCCTTCCTGTAAGCTCAGCAAGAAATCGATAAGATACGTATCCTCTATCACAGATTAACAAATCGTCTGATTTTATGGATTCAAGCATACCGATTGCTAAATCAACCTCATAGCTGTCACCTCTACTTAGCACAGATTTTATTGCAATATTATTTAGCACATCGTAGCAAACTTCAAAGGTTGCACTTGTATAGTCTTCAAATCTCTGGATTCCATTCCATACTGCTCTTGAGCCAAACTCACCTATTATTTTGTCGCTCTTTGGCAGAATCAGTATTGAAGCATCAAATGCAAGTACTCTGAAGCCATGGTGGGTTTTAAATTCCTGATCTTGGTAGTATAGGGAAACTATATCATCATTTAACTCTGAAAACGCAGTATGTTTTAGCTTCTTTCTTGCTTGAGTAAATGCACTTGCCGTAATTGTATAATCTTTTCTTGTATGCAGAACAAACTCATTAAGCATCACTTGTAATGACTTTACACTCTTTCTAAAAATCAGGAGAAATACATTAACGAAGGGCAGCTTTCTTTTTCGTGAGAAGTCTTTTGAGGATGCTCTGTGTGCGTTTATAAAGTTTAAACTCATCAATTTATTTTTTATAAACATGATTATTCTTTTTTTTACTCATGTCATTACTTCTTTTAATTTGTGAATCTTACCTGATTTTATAATACAGTTCATCACTTTTCCTTAACTTAATGGCAGTGATGAAAGTATATGCCTTCTTTGTAGACTAAGATTTTTCTTTAAATTAAGATAGATACACGATAAAAGGAAATATGACAAAAGAATCATTAGCAAAAACTGATATAGTGAAAGTTGAGGATCAGAAAGCACCAAAGAGCTTTTTTAAGATACTAGGTGAAGTAGCAAACGCTGTAAGATCATGGGTTGGCAATATTAACCCTGATTTAAGTAGTAGTCGCGATGTCGATAGTTTAGTCTTGAAGATGAACGAATGCTTAAACCCAAAGGGGGGTGAAGTCTCAGCACGTAAGAACACCGTATCTCTTGGTAATTTGTACTTGAGTTTATCAGAGGCAGGTCAAATAAAATTTTTACAAACCCTGGCAGAAAAGTTCAATCCGGATAAAACGAAAATAGATGAAGAAATAAAAGTATATAAGAAAAATCAAGATTCTGAGTCGAGCTATAAGTTTGAACAAGACTTAATAAAAGTCCTTGAATCACCACGCTCTAAAATATTGAAGCAGTTTATCTCCTTACCAGAAGGTCTTAAGTTTATTGTTGATATGCGTTCTGATGTGCTTAAGCTAAAGAACCAATATGAAAATCTAAACCCACTAGAAAATGAATTAAAAAATATACTCTGTACTTTGGTTGATGTTGATCTACTTGATCTTCATCAAATCACCTGGGATTCACCTGCATCATTGTTGGAAAAACTTATAAAATATGAAGCTGTACATAAAATTTCTTCTTGGGGTGACCTAAAAAATAGGCTAGATTCTGATCGTCTCTGTTTTGCTTTCTTTCATTACAAAATACCAAACGAACCTCTAATTTTTGTAGAGGTTGCATTGATGAATGAGATTTCAGATAGTATTCAACACCTTTTGGATGAGTCAGTGCCCTCAAGTGACCCAAGCAGTGCAAGTACTGCTATATTCTATTCAATATCAAACACTCAAACTGGTTTATCTGGAATTAGCCTCGGTAACTTTTTAATAAAGAGAGTCGTAGAAAAACTATCGCAAGAATTTAAAAGCGTAAAAGTGTATGCAACTCTTTCTCCAGTTCCTGGATTTACAAAATGGCTAAAAAATCAAGACGTAGCTTTATTAGGTAAGCTTAATATAAAACAATCAGGTACAGAAATTTTAGAAAGCATAAAAACTAACATTGAATGCGAAAAACAGTCCCTACTGAAACTTTGTGCACATTATTTGCTAAAGGTTAAAAGCAGTGGTGGGGGTGCTTATGATCCAGTAGCACACTTTCATTTAAGCAATGGTGCATCAATCAAACAACTAAACTGGATGGCTGATACTTCTGAAAAAGGCATTAGTCAGTCAGCCGGGATAATGGTAAATTATTTGTATGAATTGCCTAAAATAGGTAACAATCATGAGAATTATATGATTAATAAAGTGATTTCTCATTCAAAAAAAGTGTCAGCTATGTTAAAGGAATAATAGGAAGTGCGCAAGCATATAGAAAGTGCTAACATTCCCTAATGTTTATGTATATAATATTGAATAGTTTTATGAGGTAAAATGTATTAGTAGTGAGATATTAAAAAAAATAAAACAAAAAATACAAGATAGAGTAACACGTAAAGAACTGTACAGTTTCTTTACATATTCTGAAGAAATAAAGTCATTTAATGATTATGTTAGTAGTATTAAACGTGATGGAATAAACTCAGAGAAATCAAGTCTATTGAAAGATATTTATGAAGGCCTTAATTCTATGTTTACTAACATTGCTATCGACTGGGATAGCAATCGAGGTAGCCTAAGTAGTGAAAAAATTAATATACATTATCAAAACTTAGGGTCTATCTTAGAGATGGTAATCATAATTGAAGGATTGAAGACAGGATTGGGCCAAGCATACGTGATACTCGGCATTGATGAATCCACGTTAATTTGTGATATCGAATCACTTCAGAAAAAAATGGAAGAAAAGCTAAAAGGAATGCAACAACAAAATGAAGCAAGGCAAGAAGAATTAGAAAAGAAAATTGAAGAAAAGTTTAGAAAGTATATAGAAAACGGCACTATTGATGCAGTATCAATTGAAAAATATGATAATTGTAGTTTGTGTGATGCAGTAATCAATCTAAAAGACAACAGTAAAAGCATAAATATTGAGATAAGCGAGTTTTTAAATAATGATTTTCGTAAAAAAAACAATATTCATGAAATTCGTATTTTAAATGGCGATCAAGAAGAAGTTGTCTGTGGCTTTGTAGATAAAAATGGAGTGAGGTGTTATAATTTAGGTACTGCAGCTCAATATGGAATAAAGTTTAATTGGTATATAGATGAAAGGGAATTTATCATTATATTAAGTGCTAATAGCGATGGCACTATTAAAATAGCAAGTGATAAGCCAGATGATAAAGATTTAGAAGAAAATAAAGATGTAAGAATTAAAGTTGGTAATGATTACCTAAGCCTTGCTGATGCAGTAAAAACATGCAAGCAGGAAAAGAATGAGGCAAGTAGCAAACTGAGTCAACCATCAACTACTGAATACTTCCGACCAGTACAGACGCCAGCTTAATGTTTTCAGCAAAAAGGAAGATAAGTAATTGCTCTTGTAATACTTAAAATGTAAAATAGATCTACTTAAATAAGTAGATCTATGAACAATATAAGAAATTTTGCAATAATAGCACATATAGATCATGGGAAGTCAACTCTTGCTGATCGTTTGATAGAAGAATGTAACGGTCTTGAGACAAGGGAAATGACCAATCAGGTACTTGACTCAATGGATATAGAGCGTGAACGCGGAATCACAATCAAAGCACAAACGGTAAGACTCAATTACACTGCAAATAATGGTAATAAATATTGCCTCAACCTCATGGACACACCAGGTCATGTTGACTTTTCATATGAAGTCAGCCGAAGCTTAGCCGCATGTGAAGGCTCACTTTTGGTAGTAGATAGCAGCCAAGGAGTTGAAGCTCAGACTCTGGCAAATGTCTACAAGGCAATTGACAATAATCATGAGATAATAGTTGTGCTTAATAAAGTCGATCTTCCTGCTGCAGATCCAGAAAGGATAAAGCTTCAGATTGAAGAGGTAATCGGAATTGATGCAACTGAGTCAATTTTGATATCGGCAAAAACTGGTCTTGGGATAAAGGATGTACTTGAAGCTATAGTGACAAAACTTCCCGCTCCTCAAGGTGATACAAATGCTCCACTGCAAGCAATTTTAGTTGATAGTTGGTATGATCCTTACCTAGGAGTAGTAATTTTAGTGCGAGTTAAAAATGGAGTACTAAAAAAAGGCATGAGAATCGTTATGATGTCTAATAATGCTACATATCAGGTCGATAATATCGGTATTTTCACTCCTAAAAAAGTTATGACTGGTGAACTTTCAGCAGGTGAAGTTGGTTTTATAACTGCTTCAATGAAAGAAGTAGCAGACTGCAAAGTAGGAGACACTATTACTGAAGAGAAAAGGCCGTGCAGCAAGGCATTACCTGGCTTTAAAGAAGTACATCCTGTAGTATTTTGCAGTATTTTTCCCAATAACACAGATGATTTTAAATATTTAAGGGAAGCACTAGAAAAATTACATTTAAATGATGCTAGTTTTACATTTGATGCTGAAACGTCAAATGCCCTAGGTTATGGATTTCGTTGCGGTTTCTTAGGAATGCTACATCTTGAAGTCATTCAAGAAAGACTCGAAAGAGAATTTGATTTAGATCTAACAGCAACTGCACCGAGTGTTATATATAAAGTTGCAACACAAAATGGTAAAGTTTTAAATATCCATAACCCAAGCGATATGCCAGACCCTACAAAAATTGAAATAGTGGAAGAACCGTGGATCACTGCAACTATAATGGTACCTGATCAATATTTAGGAGAGATTTTATCTCTGTGTGAAGAGAGGAGAGGAGAACAGCAGGATTTATCTTATGTTGGTAATACGACAACAGCACTACTGAAGTATAAATTACCGCTGTCTGAGGTTGTTTTTGATTTTTACGATAGACTAAAATCAATTTCCAAGGGATATGCAAGTTTAGATTGGGAAATATCCGATTATCAGGAAAGTCAGATAGATAAATTAAGTTTTTTAGTTAATGGAGAACCTGTGGATGCGTTAGCCTGCATTGTTCATAAAAGCAGGGCAGAAAAAAGAGGCCGTGAAATATGTGCACGTTTGAAAGACTTGATACCACGCCAGCAATATAAAATCGCGATTCAAGCGGCAGTAGGCGGAAAAATTATTGCTAGAGAAACGATTAACCCGTATAGAAAAGATGTAACAGCCAAGCTCTATGGTGGAGACGTCACACGAAGGATGAAGCTGCTTGAAAAGCAGAAGAAAGGTAAGAAAAGATTGCATTCTGTAGGAAACATAAGCATCCCACAAAATGCTTTTATTGAGGCTTTGAAAATAAATGATTAATATATATCCAAAAACATAAATTTAAAGAACTAAGTGATATTTTCTCAATAAATTTACTGACATTGATATGGGTAAATTTGAAATAGCTATGTGAATTTGTAAAACACTATATAAGATACCATACAACGAAATCATCCCAGTGTTAAACGCTGGGATGACAGAGAGCAGCTCAATTGCTCCACTCAATCAGTAAAAATCAGATATATGTAGACATTGGCTAAAACCATTCCAACAACATTTTAGTGAAACTTAACAAGCTTATCTATAGTTTTAGTGATGATTCTTGGAGTATTTGGAGAGACTTCTGAGCCCAGTCTATTTAACCGCTCTATAGCAAACCCGCTGTTCTCATTTATTATGAAATCACATAAAATATTTTCTATATCTTTAATAACACTTTCATGCTTTCTCAGAGGATGGTTATTCGGATATCTATGAATGGTTTTGATGCTAGAATACTCAACAAAAGCTTGATCTTTAAAAGCAAGTTGTCTCAATTTCTCTTTGAATTTTTCTTCTTCATCTCTTGCTAAAAGGCAAGACTTTATCAGTGATTTTATAATCGAGTTTATAGCCTGATGTATTTCAGAATGCACTATAACTTTGATGATATTTTCTTCCACTATGCAATCATAAGTGCTTTTTTCGCTCTTTAATGACTCTATAAGCATTTTGCTATTTTGCGAATTCAATTCCAGATTCTCTTCACTTATAGGAGTCATTATAAAGGTATTCTTATTTACCCTGATGTAAAATTGTGGCAACCCTTTAGAACAGGCAAATGCTACATCCTTAGACTCAAGTGCGTGATTGTATGAAGAAGAAAGGGTGCTTGCTATAACGCTACTTGGTACTTTCATTCCATGATTACTTAGGTGATTTAACACATTCTCAACATCATGATATGTAAAACCTGTATCTTTTATCAATTCAACAACTTCTATGCAATTGTGTTGTTTATACTCTATTGTCACTTCTTCTGTAAAAAGAGTTTTAGCTGCTATATGCTTATCAAGCACTGTGAAAATCTTGATGAAACTCTCTAAATCTTGTTTGTTAATTAATTCAATACTAATTAAGTTTTTGCTAACAATTATAATATTTTTTATCATTTTTTCCCACTAAAAAAACTCA
This sequence comes from Wolbachia endosymbiont (group B) of Melanostoma mellinum, assembly GCF_947251465.1. Classification (NCBI taxonomy): domain Bacteria; kingdom Pseudomonadati; phylum Pseudomonadota; class Alphaproteobacteria; order Rickettsiales; family Anaplasmataceae; genus Wolbachia; species Wolbachia endosymbiont (group B) of Melanostoma mellinum. The sequence continues at coordinate 1,351,561 of NZ_OX366366.1, read as the reverse complement.
CTAGATGAATTGTATTTTTAATTCATTAAAAATTGTTTAAAGTGGGTATGCCAGCAACAGTAAGACAAAAAAATCACATAAAATCTTCATTATGTATTATATTACATCCCTCGTGTTCATCACTGCCGCTTGTGTAAGCTGTTGCATTAATGCTATCTTCATTGTTATTTAACATATTATCCAACTTTCCTTCTTTTTCAAGATCCATCAATTTGTCACATCCAGCAATATGATGTACATAATCACCATTTTCATCAGTAATAAAAATTTGTGGAACTGTCCTGACGTTATATTTTGATTTTATACCGTCAAACAAATCCGAGTTTCTAAGTACATCAATTTCTTCGTATTTCACACCTTTTTCATCCAATAACTCTTTTGCTTTCTTGCAGAATGGGCAGTACTTCTTCACATATATTACAACTTTTCCTTTAGTGTTTTTCATGATTTATCTCCATAGTTTATAAAATACAACTATTATATATAAAAAATATATATAAAATATCAAATTGTATGAAAATTATTTACAACTGTGAGCAAGGGATAAAAGATAATGTGGCACTAACTTTCGGAAATTTCGATGGCGTTCATTTAGGACATAAGTTTGCAATTTCCAATCTAAAGAAGGTAGCACAAGAAAGAGGATTACCCTCTGCAGTTTTAACTTTTGAGCCTCACCCATCAACTGTTTTATTTAGTAGGAACAATTTTAGGTTAATAGACCAAGAACAAAAAAAGGAACTAATCAGCAGCTATGGTATAGATTACTTGTATATTATTAATTTTAATAGAGGTTTTTCTGAGGTTAGCTGCGATGACTTTATTGGTAAGATTTTGGTAAAGAAGTATGGTGCTAAACATATAACTGTTGGAGAAAGTTGTACTTTTGGTCACAAACGATTGGGTAACATATTAACTCTAGAAAAATATTCTCAGATGTATGAATATTCTTTAACTAAATTAGAGCCATTGATAATCGATAGAAAAATTTGCTCTTCTTCCTCAATCAGAGAGTGTTTACAAAAAGGCGAAATAGAAATTGCTAATAAATTGCTTGGTAGGTCTTATCAAGTTTCTGGTATTGTAACAAAAGGTGCATGTAGAGGTAGAGAAATAGGGTTTCCAACCATAAACATTCCGATAGAAGATTACATGATAAAACCTAAGCTTGGTACATATTACGCCAAAGTTGCATTTTCTGAAAATAGTTCAAGTTGGCTATATGGAGTAGTCAACATTGGTATGAGACCTACATTTAAGGACTTAAAAAAACCTATAGTAGAAATGCATATATTTGACTTCAACGAAAATGTATACAATTTTAAGGTTGATATACAACTTTTAAAATTTATTAGGGCAGAAAAAAAATTCCATAGTATTAACGAGTTAACAAAACAGATAGATCGTGATATAATGAAGGCTTACCAGTTAAAGATAAATTTATGAAAAGGATATGTTTAGTTATTATATTGATTATAGTATCATTCGATCAAACAAGTAAATTGTATATAAACTCTTTGATTGATGAGGGGGAGTCAATCGAGATTACTAGTTTTATGAAATTAGTTGAAGTTTGGAATTCAGGAATTAGCTTTGGAATGTGTAGTACTCTGCCGCATGGCAGCTTCTTTTTTTCAGCATGTTCAATATTAATAATTGGTATACTTGCATACTTGATATATAAATCTAATGATAAGTCAATTTACCTTAGTTTTTCTCTGATGATTGGTGGAGCGATCGGAAATGTAATTGATAGAATCTATTGGGGAGCTGTATATGACTTCATATATTTTCATATCAATGATTGGTATTGGCCAGCCTTTAATTTAGCAGATCTATCTATAGTTTGTGGAATGTGTACATTGTTATATAAGTGGTATATATATGATAGGTCTATCTCTAAGCAAAATGAGGAATGAAATAATGCTTCGCAAATTCTTTAGTTTTTTTATACTATCTGTGTTTTTTTTCATTTGTCCGATTTCTTTGGAAGCTGAAATCATAAAGCATGCTAAGCTCAGTAACGGATTGGATGTTTATGTAGTACCTAATCACCGAATTCCAGCTGTTTTTCATGCAATAATATATAAAGTTGGGGGAATGGATGACCCAATTGGCAAAGCAGGCTTGGCTCACTACTTTGAACACTTAATGTTTGAAACTACAGGAAAATTTAAAGACATAGAATCCACTTTGGGCAGCATTGGGGCCCAATTTAATGCTTTTACCACTAAAGAATACACCTGCTACTACGAATTAGTTCTCAAAAAAGATTTACCACTAGCAATGGAAATTGAAGCAGATAGAATGGGCAATTTTGATGTTACTCAAGACAAAATAGATAGAGAAAAAAATATCGTATTAGAAGAAAGAAAGATGAGATTTGATAATAATCCTGAAGCTTTACTATGGGAGGAAATGAACAGTGCATTTTATCGTAATGGCTATGGTAGGTCTGTTATTGGTTGGGAGAGCGATATTAAAACTTACAATCAAGATGACATAACAAGGTTTCATGATAACTATTATCATCCAGGTAATGCTATACTGCTCGTTGTTGGTGATGTAGAATTTGAAGAAGTAGCGGGATTAGCAAAGGAAAAATATGGTGCAATTAAAGCTGAGCCTGTAGTTAAGCATTATCCGAACCAAGATTCAATACATAATGCAGATATATCGGTAATTTTAGAAAGCACTGAAGTAAAAGAGCCAGTTTTATACTTTCGCTATAGTGTTCCTTTATTTGAGCAAATAAGTGAAACTTTTCCTGTTGATTTGGCAGTTGATGTTTTGGGGAATGGCAAGTCTAGTAAGCTATATAAAGATTTAGTTCTAGATAAGAATGTAGCAGTAGAAGTGTTTACTTATTATAACAGCTTAGCTTTTAGTAATGGTTACATTGAGATTCGGGTAACTCCAAAAAGCGGGGTGAATTTGGATGCTGTTGCAAGAGAGTTAGAAAATTCTATTAATCACTTTACCTCTGAAGAAATAACAAGTGAAGAGTTGCAAAGCACAAAGTCTAAATACAAAGCAGCACAGTTTGATAATCTATCTGATTTAACTAGTGTAGCAATGTTTTATATACCACGTCTAGCACTAGGTATCCCACTTGATGAAATAGACATTTCATATAGCAAAATTAATGATGTCAATCTAGAGGATGTAAATAATAAAGTTCACGCTATCTTTTCTACTAATAAATTAGTTGGTCGTCTACTACCAAAAGGAGGTAATAATGATGAGAATAAGTAAGCTTATATTTCTACTTTTTTTCTGTCTGGTCTTTAATTTGCAGGCGAGCACCTACCTAAATATAGAGGAGGTTACTACTAATAAAGGGCTTAAGTTTTTATTTGTTGAAAATTGCGATTTACCAAAAGTTTCACTCAATATATCGTTCAAAGATGCAGGCTACGCACACGAAAACGCGGAAAAACAGGGGCTTGCTTGGTTTACTTCTCTTGTAATTCAAGAAGGAGCAGGAAAAAATGATGCCAAAGATTTTGCGAAAAAGCTTGAAGATAAAGGGATTAGTTTAAATTTTATTGCTGATTTAGAAGCATTTAGGGTTTCATTAAATACTTTGTCTGACAATCTAGAGGAAGCAATTTCATTACTGAGTGATGCTATAATGCGCCCTAAAGTTGACCCTGAAGGGTTGAATAGAGTTTTCGAGAAAGCCAAAGTTGATTTTAATAATCTTGAAAAAAATCCTTATTTTGTTGCTGGAAAAGAATTAGATACGTTATTGTTTAAAAAACATCCTTACTCAAAAAGTGTGTATGGTACTCTTGATACTATAATGAGCATTACTAGAGACGATGTTTTAACATACATAAAGCGTAATTTTGCTAAAGATAACATAGTTATCAGTGTTGCTGGTTGTGCAAAAAAAGAAGAAATTATTACGCTATTAGATAAATATTTATCTAAATTGCCGTCAAAAAGATCAAAAGTTAGAAAAATACCTGTAAAAAATAATTTTGGTTCTGCAGAAAGTAAGAATATTTTTATGGATATACCACAAAGTGTGATACTTTTTGCTCAAAAAGGTATAGCTTATGAAGATCCTAATTATTATAACGCTGGTGTCTTAATTGATGCACTTGGTGGTATGAGTCTAAACTCAATACTGATGAAAGAGTTGAGACAAAATCTAGGTATTACTTATGGTATTAGTGCACGTAATGTTACCAATAAACATGGAAATATTATATCTGGATTTATAAGTACTGATAGTTCTACTGCTGGCAAAGCTATATCAGCAGTAAAAGATACATTTAGCAGAATAAAAAAGCAAGGAATTGACGAACAATTGTTCAAGGATGCAAAAATTGGCTTGGTAAATAATCTTGTCCTTTTCCTGTCCAATAACACAAATACAGCAACGCTGCTAGATAATATGCAGATAAATGATCGTGATGTTAACCGTATAAATAATTATGCGAATATCATTAATGATGTTAAATTAGAGGAAGTAAACGAACTGGCAAGTTCTTTACTGGAACCTGAAAATTTATTTTTTGTTGAAGTTGGAAGAAACGCTCAAGGTCAATAATTAATACTTTCTGCTATTGATTTTACTGCTTCCACATAACACTTGTGCTCTTCAGCTAGAATGCGCTCTGAGAGACTGTGAACATCATCATTTGGTAATACTGGAACAGTAGCTTGAGCGATTATGGCTCCAGCATCAATTTCAGGAGTAACATAATGCACAGTACATCCTGTAATTTTTACACCCGCTTTCAGAGCTTGCTCCTGAGCATTTAGGCCCTTAAATGACGGAAGTAAAGAGGGATGAATATTTATAACTTTGTTATGCCATTTATTCAGGAAATTGGCCTTTATAATTCTCATAAACCCTGCAAGGCAAATTAAATCAACCTTATGTTGAACAAGTATTTCATGAATTTTATCAGTATCAAGTGGCTTATCTTCAACAACAAACGCTGAAACTCCTGCTTGCTTTGCTATTTTAAGGCCTCCAGCTTCACTATTATTTGTGATAACACACACAGTTTCAGCAGGGAAATTCTGATCTTGACATGCTTCTATTAAAGCCTGCATGTTTGATCCTCTACCTGAAATTAGTATTCCGAGTTTTATCTTTTTCATTTTAGTGCAGCCGTAAGAATGGATATTAATAAAATAGCTCAAAAGGAAAGTTTATTTTAGAATAAATACTATTGTGTAGCAATATTTTACACTGCTGGATAACATGGAATTAAAGAAATCATTCAGTTTGAAGTAACTTTAACATTTAATTTTAGGAATATTATACAATTTATGGTAAATAAATGCATATTTTTATGGCTGCGTTATTATTTATTTAACAAAGTATTAGTATAATTTACTACACTGAATTAAATGGAGAAAATTCAATGAATAAATTACCAAGCAATGCAAAAACAAGCAAGTCTCAGGTTACTCAGTGGGAGGTAATAAAAAATTGTGAATATTCTGATAATTGTTTATCAAAAGTAGTAACTTTATACGTCATTAAAATGGCAGAATTATCAGATATTTATACGAGTAATGAACCTGAAATTAATACTATACTTACAAGAATAAGCATAACAAGTGAAAATGCATTTTTAAATAAGGTTGTTGATATTGAAATTATGGAGGGCATTTTTCCGTACAAATTCAACAGCAAGAAGAAAAATAACATATCAAGGCTAGAAGATTTGTACAATTATTTATGTTCTACTGTTATTGATAGCCTTCCAAAAGAAATGCTTGAAAGCCTAAGAAGAGAATACAGAGACGCTGTTAACTTATTTAAAGCAATTACTTAACTAGGTGTAGCATTTTTAAGACTTTACCTTCTATTTCAGAAATGCCACTTTCAAGATCTTTATCTATCAAACATATGGTAGATAAATATGTTTTCTGCTTCTTTTCAACATTGATAGTTAAAGTTCCAGGAGTAATCGTAACCGAGTTAGCAAATAATGCAATGGTCTTATCATTATGTCCTATGCATTCTCTTACAATAACAATTGGCTCAACTGTAGATTTGAATCGTAGCACCTTTTTTGTTACATAAATACTTGAAAAAATAATTTGGTAAATTAGCCAAGGTATATAACTTATAAGCTGATAAAGTGACAGCCTACCACTATCATTTAGAATTTGACTAAGGGCACTTTCAGCATCAATTAACCTTTTAAAGATAATCAATGTGAACACAGAAGAAAATACTCCACAGAGAATAAAAAAAGGCTCAAAATAACCAGACAATGTAATCCATAGAGAAGACAAAATCACAAATGATAGAGAAAAAAACTTAATATTTTGCCTGACTTTCATGATTCGGAGTATAACTTAAATGATTTTTTAGGAAAATAAAAAGTTCTTGATTTTTGTGTCAAAGAACATAATAACCAAGTTATTTTAATAAGTAGTGGAGATTATGACGCTTGATGATTTTCTAAAAATGCTTGAAGAAATAAATGATACTTCAGGTTTAAGCAAGAACAACATAGTTGAACGAATAAAAATAAAATTAGAAAGAATTGATTTACGGAGGTGGGAAGATAGTGGATTTAATATCAATCATATATTCACTACACATAGTGATCTAGATCCTGTAGAAACTACATTGTTGCATTTTGCTGCTAAGAGTGGCTATGAGAACATAGTAATAGCTCTAATTGAATATGGAGCATATGTTGATGCATGGGACAGCGATGGATGCACTCCTTTACATTTTGCTGCTGAATGGAACCACAAAGGCATATTAGATATTTTAATTGAAAGTGGAGCAAATGTTAATGCGTGGGACAATGATGTATGTACACCTTTACATCTTGCTGCCGAAGGTGGGAATGAAAGTGTAGTAAGAGCTCTAATTGCATGTGGAGCAGATGTTAACGCGCAGAACAATGATGGACACACTCCTCTACATTTTGCTACTAAGAGTGGCTATGAGAACATAGTAATAGCTCTAATTGAACACGGAGCATATGTCGATGCGTGGGATAATTATAGAAGCACTCCCTTGCATTTTGCTGCTGAAAGTGATAATGAAAACATAGTAAGAACTCTGATTGAACATGGAGCATGTGTTAATGTGTGGGATAGTTGTGGACGCACTCCTTTGCATTTTGCTAGCGATCATGAAAGTATAAGAGATATTTTAATTGAAAGTGGGGCATATGTTAGTAAACAGAACAATAATAGATATGCTCCTTTACACTTTGCTATTGAATGGGGCTGCAAAGATGTGATAAGTTCTTTGTCAGGTAATGCTAGTCCTAGGGCTGAAATGGCAGTAGGAAGAGTGGAACAAATTACACTTGCAGGAAGATTGGAGCTTTTTTAACCAAACTTGCATTTACTGAGATAATTGTTTTGTTATGAATTAAACCAAAAGTTCTGTAATATATTGAAGCTTAAAGATATCTTTAGATATGGAAGTTATTGCAGAAAATAGAAAAGCAAGGTTTGAATACTTTATCTTAGAAGAATTTGAAGCAGGTATGATCCTCTTAAGTAGTGAAGTGAAATCACTAAGGGAAAGAAAAGCAAACATTTCTGATGCTTACGTTACCGAAAAAAAAGGTGAAATATGGCTAAACAATATGCATATCGCAGAGTATAAAGCTGCAAACCAAAAGAATCACAAGCCAAAAAGAGAACGTAAATTGCTTTTGCATAAAAAAGAGATAAATAAGCTAATTGGTCAAATCAAAACCTCTGGAATAACTGTTGTGCCACTTTCTATCTATTTTAATGATAAAGGGTTGGCAAAAACTAAAATTGCTATTGTTAAAGGAAAAAAACTCTACGATAAGAGAGCAACTATAAAACAGAGAGAGTGGGATCGTGAGAAAAGTAGATTGTCTAAGAATAATTTGTAGTAAAATATGTCTTTAAGTCCAGTTATTTTTAGCATCGGTCCTGTTTCTATATATTGGTACTCTTTAGCATATGTTTTGGGTATAGTTTTTGCATATTGGTATTTACATAAGCTAGACAATCAAAAAATATTTACTAAGAATTTTTACGATTCGTTATTAACAGCCGTTATTATAGGCATTATCCTTGGAGGTAGGCTTGGGTACGTATTGATATATGATCCAGTTCTCTATATAAGCAATCCTATCGAAATACTAAAGACCTGGGAAGGAGGTATGTCATTTCATGGCGGTGCTATAGGAGTTTTGCTTGCAGTAATAATCTCCTGTAGAAGACATAACATTCCTATATTTTACACACTGGATCTAATTTCTTGTGGAGTTCCGATAGGTTTACTTCTAGGCCGCATAGGTAATTTTATAAATGGAGAGTTATTTGGCAGGGTTACAAATATGCCGTGGGGTATGGTATTTCCAGAAAATGGTGATAATTTATTGCGCCATCCAAGCCAACTTTATGAGGCATTTTTTGAAGGAGCGCTACTTTTTGTAGTTGCAAATTCACTGTTTTTCTTGACTAGAGTGAAACTGTATTACGGTGCAACAACTGGTATTGCAGTTATGTGGTATGGAATAGCACGTTTTGTGGTTGAATTTTTCCGCGAGCCAGACTATCAAATTGGCTATTTATGGTTCAATTTAACTATGGGACAATTTCTTTCTATACCTATGATTTTGCTGGGAATGCTTATATATTTAGGTGCGTTGAGCTTAAGATTTAATACGAAATCTGTTCAATAGAGAAAAGGTAAGTTTAATCGAAAAATATAGTGGAAGTTTATTTATTCCATACTATGTACAATTATGTGAATTTTTTGTCTTGCAGAGAATAAATGTAAGACCAGCAAACCTTCGTTGTATAGCTATAAGAAAAACTTAGTAGCTACTGACCAAATTCATTACTAAGTAGATATTCATTTTCCACCAGAATATTCCTGATTGAGAAGCTACTTTATTAAAACATATTTTTAAATTTTTGCCAAAACCCTGGTTGATTATCATTAACCTTTGTGAAGGCTATGTTTAAACTGTATCTCGGATCATTTGGCATATCATATCTAATATTCAGTATTGAAAATTTGTTTTTATTATGAACAGAAACATCGTCATATGATAACTTTGTCGTGTAGCACTTTATATGTTTTTGCTTATCATATACTATATCACCTGATTCCCCTTCTAGTTCTACAAATTTAGTTTTTTTCTGACATTCTTTTATTTTTATTAGATCCTCGTTTAGTGATATTGAAACCGGTAGTGTATTCCCAGCATACTCTTTAGCTAAAAGCTCACTTTGAGGATACATTTTTATTTCCCTTCCAAAATGTGAGTCTATAAAATTATTGCTCCAAAATTTGTCTCCAGAATGTACATATTCGTCAGTAGCATACGGTACACCACCATAATTGCATTGAACTTTGTAATCTCCAACACCATTATTTTGAAAAAAATCATGAATGGCAGCGTAACTATCAGCAGCATCATTTATGTAATCCATTACCTACCCCTTAAAACCTTTTAATTTATTATATCACAAGAAATTACATCTATCAATAAAAAGACTTTTTTTGATATCAAGTATCTAGGGAGTATATTGATAGGATTGTGACATTCGTATTTCCCAGTTCTTCACATACTGCTGGACTAATTCAGGATAATTTTCAATAATTAATAAATTTTCAGCGTTTCCCTTTTCAGCTGTCTTACTGAGGTTAAACGATCCTGTGATGACTTTTTGATTATCAACAATTATTACCTTATTATGAGCAATTTTTGGCTTATTATCGATCCAAATCGGTATTCCATTTAAAAACAATTCGCTTATGACACTATATTTTGAATGGAGTTGTGATTTATCTAAGACGACTTTAACATCAACACCACGCTCTTTGGCGTTAATCAAAGATTTTGCAACTGTTCCAAGAGTAAATGTATATTCTTGAACTAAGATAGATTCTTTAGATTGGTCTATCTCGCTGATTATCGGTACAGCACAGTCTTGTTCAGGTGAGAAGCAAACTGTTGCTTTTGGGCAAGGCGAGAATGTAGGACCCACATAGTAATACAGAGAAAAACATGCCGACAAAAATAAAAGATATAAAAGCCTCACAAGCCACACCTAAATACACGGCGGTAGTCTACATCATAGTTTAATCATCTGTCAACCCATATTCCTTCCACTTCTCTGTAACTTTCTTTATTATTTCCTCGCTCATTTCAATTTTTCTTCCCCATTCTCGTTTGGTTTCAGGTGGAAGTTTGTTTGTTGCATCAAACCCTATTTTACCTCCGAGACCACTTTCAGGGGAAGCAAAATCTAAATAATCAATTGGGGCATTCTCTATCGTAATTGTATCACGCACAGGGTCCATTCTTGTTGACATTGCCCACATCACCTCTTTCCAATCACGTATATTTATATCATAATCAACAACTATAATAAATTTCGTGTATAAGAACTGTTTGAGAAAAGATAGTGTGCCCATAACAATTCTTTTTGCATGCCCTGGATAAGCCTTTTTTATCGACACTACCGCTATTCTATATGAACAACCTTCTGGGGGCAGATAAAAATCTACTATTTCCGGAAACTGATTGATAAGAATCGGCACAAAGATTTCGTTGAGTGCTTCACCAAGAATTGATGGTTCATCAGGTGGTTTGCCAGTAAAAGTGCTGAGATAAATTGGATCTTTGCGCATTGTAATTGCAGTGATGTTAAACTCAGGAAACTGTTCAACAGCATTATAGTAACCGGTATGGTCTCCATATGGCCCTTCATCTTGGTAATTATCCAAACTTACATATCCTTCCAAAACAATTTCTGCATGAGCTGGAACCTGAAGAGGAATAGTTTTACAATTTACAAGCTCAAGTGGTTTTTTTCGCAGCAGCCCGGCAAATTGGTATTCTGATAAAGTCTCCGGCACCGGAGTTACCGCAGCAATAATTGTTGCAGGATCGCTACCAATCACAGCAGCCGCAGGAAACTTCATATTTTGTCCCCTCTCCTTCCACCGTTTATGGTGACCTGCACCACCACGATGTGCAAGCCAGCGCATGAGAGTCGTTTTTTTATTCACAACCTGCATACGATATATTCCAAGATTGAAATTATCTTGCTTGTCTGCTGTTGGTCCTTTTGTTACCACAAGTGGCCAAGTGATAAGCGGTGCAGGCTCGTTTGGCCAGCATGTCTGAATAGGTAGCAAACTAAGATCCACCTCATCCCCAGTTAGCACCACCTCTTGACATGGGGCTTTGCTCACAACTTTGCTCCGCATCGACAATACAACTTTTAGTAGAGGAAACATTTTCACAGCATCTTTGAAGGTTTTTGGCGGCTCAGGTGATCGCAAAAATGCTAGAAGTTTACCCAGATCCCTTAATTCATCAGAATTTATACCAAGTCCGAATGCAATTCTCTCAATAGTACCAAATAAATTCACTAAAACGGGAATTGAATTTTTGCCATTTTCTGTGACAACATTTTCAAAGATGATAGCTGGTCCCTTGTTTGACAAAACCCTACGATGAATTTCTGTCATTTCAAGAATAGTTGAAACTTCTTTTTTAATTCTAATTAGATCTTTTTTTTCTTCTAATGCTCTGATGAAGTCGCGTAAGTTATTGTACATATTTTAAAAATTTTAAGCCTTTTAAGAAGTGCTTTTCCCAGCACAACTCATTCACTTATTATTATAGAGGCTCTAGAAAAATTATTCTCCAATTCGCTTTTTAAGTTTTTATATTCAGCAGTCTTTAATTCTTCATTGGTAATAAAGCTTTTCTTTATGGTTATTAAATTGCTAAATTCGGTTCCATCATTTTTATATTTACAGAACCTATTTACATATAACCAAGGAGAATCTATTTCAAAATTCAAATTTTCACAGTTTTTAATTTTGATATCTTTTATTATCATATGGCTTTCCTTAGTTTTAGGAACACCAATAAAAAGGTCTGACACTTGGTCAGAAGCTGTACTGACAACATCATTAAGCCAATTATCTCCTAAATTCAAAGCAGGTCCTAGATTTGTCTTAAAAATCTTATTTTTTTGCTGAAACTCATATTTGATTGTAAGATCTTCTACATTACGTAAAGTAAGGTCAGGCAATTCTAAGAACTTCTTTTCTTCTTCATCAAGATATACCCCACTAATCATATGAAAAACAGAATCCCTTAATTGCTCATTTGAATAATATAATCCAACACCTGTTAAGCCTAAGGCTGCTTCCCCTTGCACGGTAAGCCGGCCATATTCATTTACAACATTATCTTCTATAGTTAATTCACTATGAGATATCACTTTTGAATTTTCAGCTTTTACAGCAGGAATTTTTATGTAATCTGCTTCCTCAGAATTGAGTACTAGAGCGTTCCTATCAGCAATGTCTGGAAAAATACCCTTTGCCATACTGACGGTATTAGTGGGATCAATCCAATATATTTTTCCATCTTTATTTGTTACTCTGAGCATCACATGATTAAAATTACCCATATTAGGTAATGCTTTAGAGTTAGAAGTGTTAGTAGTTCCTCTCATAACTAAAACAGGTTGAACTTTGTAACCAAGTTCCTGTAAAATAGCAGCCGTGCTAGCAGAAAAATCTTTGCAATCCCCAACTTGAGAATCAGCAATTTTCTCTAAATCTCTCGGGAAATATTTTCCTGATACTGTACGCCAGTCTCCCATGTACTGAACTTTTTCATTCAATAAAGAAGTAACAGCATTGATCTTATCTTCATCAGCACTCTCACTGATAGCAGATTCTGCTATAGCTTTAAAAGTTGCAGGAAGTGGCTGATTAATGACGCTATGATACCCAGGGGCTAATTTTTTAGCCAAATCCTCCCATTTAGATAGACTCGACAGTGATACCCAAGTGTTGTGTTTAATATTCAATATTCCATTATGTGGTTCATTTATTGTGTTTTCATAAACTGCTTTCTTTAAAGCAATGCTTATAGAATGTAAACCTTTCTTTTTCTTCTCAGAGATCTCTAGTACTTCTCTTGGATCATTCACTTTAATTTCTAGAGGCAATTCAGAATTTATTTTAGTATTTTCTGCTTGTAAATAATCCCCATAATAAGAAAAGCTCAAGCCATAAAAATTATCAACAGGAACCTTTTTATTAACTCGTTTATACCTTAAATATACTTCTGTACCAATTTCTATTTTAGGAAATGGTATGGTTACTTGCCTTAGCTGATCAAAGCCTTTACCAGGACTAGCCAGTGGCTTATCCTCCATCATATCTTCAGTAACTATATATTCCTCTCCATTATAAGCTGTTTTAGCCTCTAAAACAGTAAGATCTGCACTATCATCATTGTAAATAAGACTATATAGAGAGAATCTATCACGTCCAGATTCTTTGAGTATTTTTGCTTGAAGTTCTACTTCCGTTTCGTAGGTACCATCTCTATTAACATTAATGTTAACATCAGAAAACTTAACCTCAACAGAAGCATCTTCGTACTTGCTCCACCTTGCTTCAGCTATAGTAGACATGAAAAATACTAGTAATGCTAAGTTAAAGAGAGTTTTTAAAAATTTCATTATGTACCTACACTTATTGAACCATTAAATCCATGCAATTTTGTTCACAGTGTAAACAGGAATAAACTCAGCAGATTGGGAAAGAAGCTTATTTTCTAGAATGGCCGTTTCCTTCTCTCTACCAATTATTGGTTCGCTCATATAATTTACCGCCGTGTTTGTCAGCATTATATGCGGCGGTTATAAAATAATCAACTTTTTTACCGCCGCGGTTACAATTGTTATACGTGGCGGTAAGGATTGCTTAAATCTCAAATGCCTTATTATACACAAGTTTTCGTTACTTAATATCACCAGATTCTCTGATATAACATATATAAAGTTTGCATTTCTTGATAAAAATGTTTTAACATTAAGCATTTCTTTAATATTTGTATTCTTTAAGTAAGTATATGTCTAAGATACCATTTTTATTGATTTTTATACTTGCAGTAGCAAGTTTACCAGTAATAAACAATTGGCTTTCACACCGCAGTCAGAACTTAAATGATGATTATATAGGTGAGAGATTGGATAATTACATCAGTAAAAATTTTGATAGAGTTCTAAAAGCTCTCCAGGAAGAGTCAGCTAAAAATAGTTATGCTAATGCAACCAAAAATAAAATTTCTCAGCATAAAAATGAAATATTCGACTCTACTTATCCTTACTCAGGAAATGAAAATAGCAATATCATAGCTGTAGGTTTTTTTGACTATTCTTGTGGATATTGCAAAGCTATAAAGAACGATGTAAAACAATTGATCAATGATGGCAAAGTTAAGTATATCTTTAGGGATGATCCAATACTTGGTAACAATTCTTTAAAGGCAGCAAAAGGTGCTTTAGCAACTTATTTTATCGATAAAGAAAAGTACTTAGATTTTCACTACGCTGCACTAGATCACAGAGGAGAATTTTCAGATGAAACTATATTAGGTATAGTGAAAAATATAGGGATCAACGAGAACGATTTTAACAACTCTATGAAAAATAATGCAGACAAAATTGAGCAAATGATAAACAACAGCAAACTTTTAGTAAGGGATTTGGGAGTAGGCGGTACACCTTTTTTGATAATAGGAGATAGTCTTTTTGTAGGAAAAACTGATTTGAATATATTACGTAAAAAAGTGAATGAGTTAAAAGATTAATAAAATTCCTGCTTGACAGCACAAGAAAGTTTAAGTATAATTAAGTTAAGATATAGTAAGTAACAATATGTATAAGCTACGTATTAGTTCAAGAAAAGTAGGTGATGTTTCCTTGCAATACAGCACGACCTTAAGTAATAAGCCTTCCTAGGCTGGTTAATCTATTAAAATACAATTATTATTTTGGAGTTATAACATGAGAGATTCTAACTATGTAAGAGAGCCAATTGCTCTTTTTCAAAAAATCAAAGAAAATAAAAAATCAAGTGATTTATTGCATAATCTAAAGAGCGCTTATCCTGAAAAACTAAAAATCGGGGCTGCTATAAAGACAGGGGATTGCTTTTTTGACTCTGTGGCTCAAGGATTGAATGAATTAAACATAAAACCTGATTATCGTTTTACTGCAAAATCATTAAGAAAAGACTGCGCAGATTATGCTAGAGCAAACAAAAAGCCAGATCAGTGGGTTTATAAAGCGGTAATAAGAGATGCCGGAGAGTATTTCGTACCTCAAAAAGATCCGGATGGAGAAGTAATAAGCGAAAATGGACTTAATAAGCAAGACGACGCAAAGTCTTTCTACAAATATTTAGAGTGTATTACTAATACACATACAGCTGACGCACCTATATGGGGTCGTCCAAACATTGAAGGTAGAATGATATGCGACAAGTACAAAGTGGAACTTTATATTTATTCAATAGAGGAAGATAGTCAAAAAGTTACGGTAACTAAAATTACAGCACATGATGATGATCCAGAAGTTTTTATACAAGATATAAATCTCAATCAACTAGAGATAGATAGTAGCAAAAAAACTGTAGGAGTAGTGAATTACATGAGGCATTTTGTGCCACTTCTAAGTGAAATTTCTGAAGATATAACAGAAAGTCAACCAGTTTCTAATGAAGAAATCTTTGGTGAGGTGACAGAAGTTCCTGCTTCTGATCAATCAGAGCAAGAAGAACAATATAATATCAGAACTAGCAAATCAGCAATTGTGCAAGATCATGAAACACAAAAAGAGAGAATTAATACCAGCGCTAGTGAGCCAATTCATACAGATACAGTAATTACTATTTCTCATCCACACGAGCAAAAAACACAACAAGAGGAAATACAAAAGAAATTAATCAATAGTTACAGAAGAGAAGCTATTTATAGCATAGCTGCTGTAATAACAGCTATAGCATTCACAGCATCTGCTATAGCTACTGTTTTTACTCAACCAATTCCTTTAGCATGTCTTGCTGGAGTTGCTTTAGCCATTGCATGTGTTTGTGTATATCAGTTAATGCAAAGTCATAACGACATTCATGAACTCAAAAGTGAGCCAAAGGAAAATATTGCCCATGCTTTTCTAGAAGGAGTGGGACTAGAAATACACAGCCTTATTGATAAGGCAATCTCAAAAGTTTAAGATCTTTCCTACTTCATCTATATCAACTCAATTTTATTTTTACAGGAGGGCATATGTCATTTACAGAAATTAGATTTCCAGAAAATATATCTTATGGCTCTACTGGAGGACCGGAATTTTCCACTGACGTTGTAACAACTCATAATGGTTGTGAGCAGCGCAATATTAATTGGTCTCGTGCACGTGCCAGGTATAACATAGCTTATGGAGTCAGGTCAAACGAGCAGCTAACAGAACTCATAACATTTTTTCAGGCACGAAAAGGTAAAGCAATAGGATTTCGTTTTAAGGATTGGTCAGACTTTACCGTTATCAATCAAGAAATTGGCATAGGAGACGATAAAAAAACGATCTTTCAACTGATGAAAACTTACATAAGTGGAAAAGACAAGCATATACGAACTATTAAAAAGCCAGTGCATGATACAATAAAAATTTACCTAGATGGTGAAAAGACAGAAAAATATTCAGTGAATTATTCAACTGGAGAAATAGCATTTATGAAACCACCAGCAAAAGGCACAATAATCACCGCAAGCTTCGAATTTGATGTACCAGTACGATTTGATACAGATTACCTAAACGCTTCTATTGATAACTATGGCAGCAATAGCTGGAACAATATTCCCTTGGTGGAAGTGAAATAAAGTTAAAGTATGCTCCATAAAAGTTAAGCGATACTGAGGCTCATATTTAAATGAGCCTTGCACATTTTAAAGTCTATCGCCCATTACAATGTTCCACACTCGAAATTTGAGGAAATTCTAATGTAGTGTTTTCTCTTTCTTGTAAAATAGAAAGTTTTAATAATTCTTTTAGAACTAACTTTACAAGTGTTGTACCATTTTCCTTAAAGAGGTAGTCCATCCTATTGGTTTTCTGTATGTGATTGACAAAATTTCTAGCTTCCTCATTAAAAGCCTCGATTGTGTTGATACAAGATAATACTAAATCCGAGCTATTTATTGCTAAAATTCCATTTACGAAAATATCTAATTTTGTTTTATCTTCAGTCAAATCTTCAGCTAACCTATTTCTAATATCATCATTCTCAAACAAAATGTACTCTAGGTACGAAGCAGACTCAATAAGTATAAAGTCTTCTAAAGGTACTGATTCTAAACATTCGTCAATATAAGTAAGTATTCCAAACTCAGTAATACACCCTTCTTTTCTCACAACATAGCACTTAGGAAGACCACGATACATTGATAGCAAAGAAAAAAGACGTATTATACTTGTACCTCTATCTTTCATTTCCTCGAGAAGCTTTCTATCATTTATTAGTTTGTGCAAAATGTAATCCGTAGCAGGACCTGGTTTACGAAAACGAAACATATTATTTTCTGCAAAAATAGCCTCAGCTAATTCGATAGACTTTTTATCCTCATCTATAAAAGCCTTTTTGTCTCTATTTAACCGTATGATTTTAGCCTTGCTATCGCTGCGTAGTCTAGTTTGCCCTATTAGCCTCTCAAATATTTCTGTCTTCATATATATCTTAATATAGTTAATATTAATATTAACTATATTAACTATTTTAAGAAAAATAAATGAAAATGTTAATAAATATTAAGCTTTTATTAAAAAAGTAAAGTCTTTTTATATTTGTATGAGTATACAAGCAATTTGATTGTTGTGATATATTTTCTATCGCACCCGGCTGCAGTGCCAAATATTAAGAACAATGTTCGCTTTCTAGCTTTCGCTTCAATATCTGTGAGATTGTGCTAGATACCCTGCACAACTTGCTTCAAAATTTCTGCTTGTTGCTGAGCATGGATATTAGCATAACCACATGCAGGAGATGCAGCAGCAGGTCTTGCAATGCACTTAGGTCTTTTTGCTTGAGCATTGAGGCCAGACAATACCTCTTCTATCAATGGGTTGACAAAGAACCATCCTCCCATATTTTTTGGTTCCTCTTGACACCATGTAATTTCAGCGTTCTTATATTTTTCAAGTTCACTGCCTAGTTTATCGGCCGGGAATGGATAAAATTGTTCTAAACGCACTACTGCTATATCGTTTATTTTTTGTGCTTCAAGCATTTCAATTATGTCGTAATAAACTTTACCACTACATATTACAACTTTACGTATTTTATCACTTGCAACTAAACCTTTTCTACACTCTGGAATTACCGTAAGAAATTTTCCTTCAAAGTCAGAAAGGTTAGAAACTGCGCTTTTATGACGCAATAGTGATTTAGGTGTAAACACCACTAAAGGCTTACGAAAATCTCGATTAATTTGTCGGCGTAAAGCATGAAAATAATTCGCAGGAGTAGAGCAATTAACCACCTGCATATTATCCTCTGCACAGAGCTGCAAAAACCTCTCTATACGAGCAGAACTATGCTCAGGCCCCTGCCCTTCATAACCATGAGGCAAAAGTAAAACTAGACCACTTGACCGCAACCACTTTGTTTCTGCAGATGAGATAAATTGGTCGATCATAATTTGCGCACCATTTGCAAAATCACCGAACTGCCCTTCCCATAGCACAAGTGAATAAGGAGAATCAAGGCTATATCCATATTCAAAACCCATCACAGCATACTCAGATAGTGCGCTATCTATAACTTCAAAGCGAGCTTGCTTCTCACTTATGTTGTTCAGTGGAATAAACGTTTCTTCTGTTACTTGATCAACAAGTCTTGAATGACGGTGCGAGAAGGTACCGCGACCAGAATCTTGTCCTGACAAGCGCACTCCTATTCCTTCTTTAAGCAATGACGCGAATGCAAGACTTTCAGCAGTTGCCCAGTCTATGTTGCTACCGGAATTTATACTGTCTATTCTGCCATCAAGTATTCTTCTGACTTTATTATTGAGATTAAAACTACTTGGAATATTGCTATTTATGTGTACACCTAATTTTTTTAGCTCATCTGGTGAAACACCAGAGTCCGTATAATATTCACTCAAATCGTTCAACTTTGCTCTCCTGAGTTTTAACCACACTCCATCAAACCAGTCAGCTTTCTTCGGAGTATAAGTCGTTGACTCAGTAAGGCTTTTATCTAATCTTGTTCTAAATTCGCTGCGTAATTTACTTACTTCATCGCTACCTAGCACTTTCTCTGCAGTCAGCTTCTCTTCGTACAGCGTGCCTGGAGTTTTATGCTTTGATATTGCTTTATACATAAGTGGCTGAGTAAAATTTGGCTCATCGCCTTCATTATGGCCATATTTGCGGTAGCATATTATGTCAATCACCACATCCTTTTTAAATTTCTGCACATACTCCATTCCCAAATTCGCGGCAAAACTCACGGCTTCTGGATTATCTCCATTAACATGAAATATTGGAGCTTCTATTGATTTTGCTACATCAGTACAATAAAAAGAAGAGCGTGCACAACTAGGATTTGCAGTAAAACCAACTTGGTTATTAATGACAATATGCACGATACCACCAACTTTATAACCTTCAATGTTGCTCAAAGTCAGGGTTTCAGCAACCACTCCCTGCCCGATAAAAGCCGCATCACCATGAATTGATATTCCAAGCACAGATCTCGTATTTTGTTTTGCCCTTACTCTTCCAGCTAGAACCGGATTTACCGCCTCAAGGTGAGATGGGTTAGGACATAAACTTAAGTGTATTTTTTTACCACCAGCAAGTGCTCGATCAGAAGAGTAACCAAGGTGATATTTGACATCACCAGACACCTCAAGACCACTTGGATATGCAAGGTTGCCTTGAAATTCAGACAGCATTGCCGCATAATCTTTTCCCATCACTTTGGTTAGAACATTAAGCCGTCCTCGGTGGGCCATACCAAGAACTATTTCTTCAATACCAAAAGCTGCAGAATCACTAATAACTCTTTCAATTGCAACAATGGCTGACTCCCCACCTTCGATAGAAAAACGCTTATATCCAGGAAATTTCATATGGAGAAATTGCTCGAACATCTCAGATTCAATCAAGTGCCTTAGTATTTCTTTTTTATCCTGAGGGCTTAGCGTATAGACCTGATTTTCAATTTTCTCCTGCAGCCAAACTCTTTCCTCATAAGGGGAAATATGCATAAATTCAAAACCGATATTCTTGCAGTAAATATCTCTGTAGATTCTAGTGTCACTTGTAGGAGAAAGATTCAAGTATTTTTGATAATCTATTTCCTTATTTACATTCGGTGATAATGGATTTAAGTCTGCAAAAAAGTGACCATAAGATCTGAAAAAATTTGCTAAATCATCAGCATCTACCTTGGCTTCATTCTGTGCTCTGCAGGGTTCTGCTTTATTCATTTCTAAATTGCTTGAAAAAATCCTATTCCAATCCTCCCCGATTGATTTATCGCCCTGCAGATAACGGCTATACATTTCTTCTACAAATTCTGCATTATCACCATAAAGGCAGCTTAGACTTAGCATAATCACTACAAAAGATATCAAATACTTATAAGTATAACTTAAGTTTTTTAAAAAAGAACTCCTTTAGTTTCTAATTATTAAGTTATACAAACACTGTAATCCGAGTTTTCCAGAAAGGGTGTCATTCTAGACTGACATCTAATCTTTCCATAAATGCTGTATTTCAACATAAAACAACTATACTCATCAACTTGTGCCCAATCATAATTCCTAGGTTCCAGTGTTAGCTACTTGTTTTTTGGATTTCTATACTATTGCTGATTATTGAAATTTTTTTGCACATTAAGGAACGCAAGCGTTTATGAGTCAGAGGATAAGTCATATAACATTTACTCGGTCTTAATACTTTGAATTTATATTTAAGTAAACGATAAACAGTAATTGGTATGAGTGATCTATTTAAAAGTGACAATTATGATAAAAATCTCAATTCTTTGATAAGAGTCATAAAGCTGAAGGATACAAAAAAAATTAATGAACAATATGATGAAACACTGAAAGATTTATCTCAAGCTCTGAAGAATTTTACAAACAACGCAAAAGATGTAGCCAAATTTGTTATATATAGCGACTTGAATAATTATGTAGAACCTTTGAGCACAAAGCCACTCGGTTTTATTGGAACATTAAAAGGGATATTAGATAGAGTCTTGGGAAAAGATATTCCAACTAATGATAATGACATAAAAAATTTTGTTGGTGATGAATTATCAGGTTTCACTATAGAAAAAGCAGCCGAATACACAAATATTTTAAGTACAATTAATCTATTCAAGAAAGGACTTAAAGAAATTTTAGATTCGAAACAGAGTGGAAAAGGCAATAAAGCACATAAATCATACGAAGTAAGCACGGAAAATAAAACGACATCAAAGCAGAAGGAAGATACTCCTAAGCTGCAAGAAGGAAAACAGCCGGTAGGAAAATTAGTTATGAAGAGAATAAAACGGCCAACAACAGCACCTCCGCCACCTCCTACTGCCTCAAAAAAGGTACACTTTAAACCAGAAATAGAGAATGTATCTCCTGAAGATTCAGGCTATGAAAGTTCATTAAGTGAAGAGTCTGGACATGAGGAAATATCAAATTATCAAGAGAAAAGTAGTAAATCTTCAACAAAAGATTCGGAAGACTCAAAGTTAGCTAAAAAGGAGCCAACTCACAAAACGAAACCTAAGAAAAATGCAGGAACAAGAAGAGGATATAAAAAGAGACAGGCTCCAGAGCCACCAGCGCTAAACGCTACCAATCAAGAAATTAGGCAAGAAACTAAAGAAGATAAATCTGAAATACTGTCAAATCCTAAAAGGCTAGATATTGTTGATCAACAAGTGAGCACGAAACCAATAATAGTAGAAGTGACTTCGCAAAAATCAGCTGAAAGTAAACCAATCCTGAAAAAATCTGCTGATAAAGCAGCATCAGAAGTAAAAGCGGTTATTATAAAAGAAAAAGTAAATAACAAGAAGGACGGTAGAGTAAAGTCAATAGTAGGAAAATTTGAGCAAAATCAAGTTGCTAAGAGCAAAGCCACCCCTGCAACACAAGCAGATATCGGTATGAAGAAAGATCCTGCACCATCGCAAGAAACTGCCTCCCAATCTCACTCATTTCCGGTAGGAAATAAAAGATCTAAAATGAACCCCATAACAGCAAAGTCCGATTCTAAACTTCCGGTTAGTAAAAAACCTCTTCTCACTCATGTTAGTGTAAAGAAAATAGCTGCACGATTTGAAAGCCATGGGAAGAAATAGTTGTAACCTATTGAACAAACCCTATAATATCCTTGATCTTTTTTATATTGTTATTTGCAATCTCTGCTGCTTTTTCTGTACCTTCTTTTAATATTTTATGTAAATGGAGCTGATCCTTCAAAAGACCGTTCAACTTCTCACGTATGGGTGATATAACACTGATGATTAAGTCAGCTAACTCTTTTTTAAAGTTCTTCATGTCATGTTTATCCACTTTTTTACACACTTTTTCTACATTTAAATCACTAAGCACTGAATAAATATTTATCAAATTGCTTATTTCTGGACGACATTTTAAAGTAGAAAAATCAAAGCCTAGAATTGAATCTGTTTTTGCTTTTTCTATTTTTTTGACAATTAAGTCATCTGTATCGTCAAGGTTAATGCATGAATATTCTGAAGGATCAGATTTGCTCATCTTGCTTGCTCCATCTCTTAAGCTCATTATCCTTGATGTACAATCCAAAGTTAAGATTTCAGGTATGATGAAATGACTACATTTATAATGATTGTTAAAAGCTGATGCAATATCACGTGCAAGTTCTAAATGCTGTTTTTGATCATCGCCAACAGGAACATATTTAGTTTGATACAGCAATATATCCGCAGCCATAAGTACTGGGTAGCTATATAACCCAAGAGAAGCTTTTTGTCTATCGCTTCCAGCCTTATCTTTAAATTGAGTCATACGATTAAGCCAACCAATTGGTGTATAGCACCCTAGCAGCCAGCCCAATTCTGCATGACCACTAACTGCGGATTGATTGAAAATAATCGACTTTTCCGGATCTATTCCACATGCAATATAAGTTGCTGCTGCTTTAAAAATATTATTTTTTAATTCATTTGCGGGAAGCTTATTTGCTGTGATTGCATGCAGATCAACAACACAAAAAAGAGATTTATATTTATCCTGCAAGCCTATCCACTGCTTAATTGCACCAAGATAATTGCCCAAGTGTAATACTCCACTTGGCTGAATACCTGAGAAGACAACTTCTTCCATACCTTGAGTGTGTTATTAGTTACTTTCGCAATCAGCAGATTTTTTAGAAAGAATAACCATTGCAGGACGAAGCAACCTATTTTTAATGGTATAACCAGTTTGTAGTACTTCTACAATAGTGCCAGGCTCTTTTTCATTATCTTCTCTTTCCACAACAGCTTGATGTAAATTGCTGTCAAAAGAGTTACCTATTGGATCTATTTCTTCTATTCCATGTTTTTTTAGATCACTCACAATCTTTTGGTGCGCCGCTTTTATTCCTTCATGAATAGGATCATCATCTTTCAAGTTTTCCATTGCTTTTTTTAAATTGTCACAAGAGTCGATCATATCACGTGCAAATTTTGTGACTGCATAATCACTTGCATCGCTAATTTGCTTTTGCATTATACGTTTAACGTTTTCATTATCCGCAACAGCGCGACGTAAATGATCTTCAAGCTGAATTGCACGTTCTTTTAATATATTAAGCTCTTCACTTAAATCACCTGTTTGCTGATCTTCTTGATCATCCCCTTTTCGTTTACTGACCATATCTGCAAATTTCTTTTTTTTCTCTTTATTACTATCTGACATATCATTCACCCTTACAAACTTAATAAATATATAACAATCAATCTAAAAATATCAAGCGTTAGCTATCCTTGTCTTTCTATGCTTGCATTTAAAAAGTCAATCAAAGCAGTTTTATAAAGAGAATCAGAAAAAGTATCAATATTACTTTGCGCCATATTAATATAGTGTTTAGCTTCTTCCATAGAAACATGAATGGCATTATGATGATTAATATATTGTAATGCTTGGTCAAAATTGTGTCTAGCTGAAGAAAAAGATTTCTCCCAGAATTTTTGTTCTGATGGGCTGCCTTTTTCATATGCTATAATAGAAGGTAAAGTAACTTTACCTTCAAAGAAATCTTTTCCAAGTTGCTTTCCTAAAGTGCCTTGATTAGCAGTATAATCTAGCACGTCATCAATTATTTGGAATGCTATACCAAAATTAAACCCGAAATTCCTTAGCCTCTCTGTTTCGTCACTTGTGGCTCCAGATACTACTGATGCAGCCTCGCAGCATGCAGAAAATAAAGATGCTGTCTTTTCTCCAATGATATTAAAATAATTTTTCCTAATTGTGTTAGGGTCAAAACGCGTTGTCATCTGCTTTATCTCACCCTTGACAAGCAAATTAGATGCCTTAGATAAAATAGAGAGAACACTTAAATTCCCACATTCTATAAGCCATCTAAATGCTAAGGTCAATAATAGATCACCAACTAAAATGCTTGATTTATTCCCGAAAATTTTATTTGCTGTTGCAACTCCATGGCGTGCCTTACTTTCATCAAGCACATCATCATGAAGTAAAGTAGCGTTGTGTATAAATTCTACCGATGCAGCAATGTTGATCCTACTCTCTCCAGAGTAATTCAGCATTTTACAAATAATAAAAATGAGCTTAGGCCTTATCTTTTTTCCTCCTGAATTAATAAGATGAGATGTAATATCGGTAGCAAGCTTAATACCTTCATCATTGACATTTTTGAAGATAAAGTCATTCATAGCCAATAAATCAGAAGATACAATATCATCTAATTTACTACTTTTTGTTAAATCAGTGTTTAGCATTTAATAGGACTTATGCTTCTTGCCCTTGTACTTTCTCAACTTTTTTCTTTTCTATTTTTTTCGATTCTGTTTCTAAATCTACTATGCCTTTTTTAATGAACCACATTACCCTTTCAGTTGCTTGCGCTCCTACACTTAGCCAATGTTTTAATCTATCAGCTTTTACCACAACACGATTTTTATTGTCTTTTGGCAACATTGGATCATATTGTCCTATTCTCTCAATAAAGCGCCCATCTCTTGGTGCTCGTGAATCGGCTACAACTATCCTATAAAAAGGACGTTTCTTTGCCCCAAACCTTGCTAACCTTATTTTAACTGCCATGTCAACCTTTATTCATATATTAATTATAATTTAAATACAATAAACAGCTCAAGTCAAACTAATTGTACCTCTTTTACCTAAAAATACAATATAGCCCCCTCCAATCACTCATAAAAGGAAGATAATAAACTTTTTTATATATCATCAATCATAGCATGATTAACTTCTACTCTATACTTTGATTTTAGATAGCTAATTAACTGTTCCTTTAGCGATATCATCACACGTTTTCCGGTATCAAGCATGTTTAATTTACCATTTGATGAATGCATTTCTTTTAGAACGCCTATTATAATTTCATTATTGTATTGAATAGGATCTGTTACCGAATTAGTTGTTTTCATATTGAAAATCTCTTCTATGAAAGAAAAAGGGTAGTTTTGTTCATTGCGTTGTATTTGCTGGCCTTTAACCAATTTTATACCTTGCATTTCTTCCAAATCTGTCTTTTCTCTTAGTTGAACTGCTACTTCTTGTCCCATTTTAAACATTCTTTCTTTTATAAATTCACTACGCCAAAGCTTTATGGCTGATTCCCTACTTTCTTCAAAATTTTGTAATTTAGGAGGAACGATATCACTGATTTTCACACCAACAACAGTATCTCCAACACCCTTAAAATAACTCTTCTGATCTTTCTCGCGTGAAAAAATGAAAGAAATGAAATCACTGGAATTTCCTACTTCATTACCACTTTGGTCTTTCCCACTAGCATCTACTGGACCAATGGTTTGTATAGGTAAATTGTAATTATTGGAGATTTCTTCAATCGTTGCACCATTGTATATCTTATAATTCACTTGATTTATGAAATCATTGACTTTTTCAAAAGACTTTTGATTGGTTAAAACTGACCTTATGTCTTTTTTTAAATCAACCAAGTCTTCATCAGAGATTTGATGTATGCTTTCTACCTTTATTACGTGCCATCCAAAATTGCTTGTTAAAACTTCACTTACTTCACCTGTTTTGAGAGCAAATACCTTTTCTCTCATATTTTCAGGTAAGAAATCCTTAGTTATATTATTTACTCTGGTTTCATCGAGTTTCACTTTATTAAACTCTTCTATTATTTGTTCAAAGCTTGCTTTACTTTCTTCAAGTGCTCTTCTTGCTATTTCAGCTTTTTCTTTGGTAGGAAATATCACATTGAATATGTCTCTTTGATTTTTAAGTTCCTGATGTTCTATTATACTATCAACCTCTTCATCTGAAATTCTGATTTGATCTTCAAAATATTTTTGATCCAGAGAAATGTATTGCGCAGTTCGATACTCAGGGTAATAAAAATTGGACTTATTTCTTTCATACAAATCAAGTAAGGCTTGATCATCTGGTTCAGGAACGTCTGTAATTGCATCCTCAGTTATTTTAACAATATCAACTACTCTAGTTTGGTAGCGATTTTTGTATATCTGCTCATCAACACTCTCACCAAAAGTTACCGGATAATTATCTTTAAATAACGAAGTCATGAACATCATTGCAGGCAGGATTTTCTCTAGTTTTTCTATATATTCCTTTTCTGTTATATGCAGGCTATTTAGAGTTTGATGGAATTTATTATGGTCAAATTCTCCTTTATCGTCCTGAAAGTACTTGGTATTTTTTATATGGCTTTTGATAGATTCTTCTCCAACTTTTAATCCAAGTTCGCTAATTAGGTTAAACAATAGTTTTTGCTCTATAAGTGCGTTAAGTAAATCATATTTCAGCTTTTTTACTTGTTCTTTACTTACATCAGATCCAGAAATTTGCTTTTCATAATTTTGATATAGTAATTTATATTCATCTGATGTTATAACTTCCTTTCCTACTTTAGCTAATTCTTTCCTTTCATCATCATTTGATAAAAGATTGCCAATCCCCATAAAGATTAATAAGCAAACTAAAAGGAGAACGATTGCCTTGGTAAAAAAATTTCTAATACTCATTGTAAACTCAGTTAACTAACACTTAAATTTAGAATAGCAATAATTTAATATTTGTAAATCTATTAACAAATTAGCTAATATATGTAATATTGTAGTGTATTAAATTGAATGGAAGCTTATATTAACCTAAGAGCCTGTAAGTGATCTCTGAATATGTTAAGATGAGGTATAGTTGACATGAGGTAAAGTATGAGGAATACATATCCAAGTGACATAAGTTGTGAAAAATTCGAAAAGATTAGACTAATTTTAGAAAGCGTGCGAAAGAAAACAAAGCCAAGAAGATTAGGTTTATATGAGTTATTTTGTGGTGTGCTTTATGTACTAAAAAGTGGCTGTCAATGGCGAATGCTTCCAAAAGAGTTTCCAAGATGGCGAAATTTTTACGATTACTTCAAGAAATGGAGTAAAAAAACGAATGAAGATAGAGAAAATGTTCTAGAAATTGTCTTAAAAAAAATTGGTTGGAGAGAACAGTGGTCGGAATACCAAAACAAGCTTCTGCATCATTGATGCCCAAAGTGTAAAAAATACCGATACTGCTGAAGAAAAAGGTTATGATGCTGGCAAGAAAATTTCAGTAATAAAGCGTCATATCGCAGTTGATACACAAGGTTTGACACACGCAATTCATATAACAACGGCAGAAATAACTGATCGTAGCAGTGCTTTGACAATGGTTAAAAATGCTAAAGAAAGTCTCTCTGAAGTTAAAAACATACTGGTTGATGCAGGCTACACTGGAGAAAATTTTGCAACACAGATGAAAGTAACTATTGGTGCAACTGTTGAGGTGAAGCACCTTTGCTGTATTGCCAAAAAGATGGGTTGTTGAGAGATCTTCTTTTGCCTGGTTGGAAAAATGTAGGCGACTTTGGAAAAATTGCGAGCGTAAACTTAATACTAGCCTACAAATTTGCTTTTACTTCTTTCCTCCTCAAAAGATTATGAACAGGTTCTTTGATGATAGAGGGTTTATTTCTAATAGTCTTTATGTTGATGTGACAATATTTGGTACTTTGTCATTGTTAGCACTGCTAGCTACTGAGATATTTAGTCCTACATTTTCAAAAGGTTGTGAAATATACACTGAAAAACACATGAAAGATTTACTTGAGGAAGATCCAAGAGATAGAGTGCAAAAGGAGACTGATCTGTTAGGACGGTATGATCCACGAAGGCTATTAATGCCGATAATTATGCCTCTTGTTAGAAAGTATTTTGAAAAAGTGGCAAGCGAATTTGCTGAGAGGAATTTTGATGAGGTAAAAACTGATATGTCTGATGTTAATATTGAAGGACTATCTAATCCTCAAGCAATTGAATTTACACAGCAAACAGTGTAGTATAAGCTTTTAGCTCTATGCATGGACTCAAAAAAAGTAGAATTAATATTTGAAAAATTTCAACAGTCAAATCCTGCGCCAAAAATAGAGCTAAATTATACCAATCATTTTACGTTATTAGTTGCAATAGTTCTGTCAGCGCGGACGACCGATATAAGTGTTAATAAAATTACAAAGGAGCTATTTAGTATCGCTGATACGCCAGAAAAAATGTTGAATCTTGGGCAAAGTGAGCTGAGAAAATGCATAAGCAGTATTGGTTTATATAATTCCAAAGCAAAAAATATAATCGGGCTCAGTAAAATATTGATTGAGAGGTACAATAGCAAAGTGCCTACTAATTTCGATGATTTGGTATCTTTACCAGGGGTTGGGAGAAAGAGCGCTAATGTGTTCTTAAATTCAGGGCTTGGTATTCCAACATTGGCAGTTGATACTCACGTTTTTAGAGTGAGCAATAGAGTTGGGCTTGTGAAAGAAAAAGATGTACTTAAAACAGAGCAGTCTCTTTTGAATGTAGTGCCAAAAAAATACCTACTTTATGCTCATCATTGGCTAGTTTTGCATGGTAGATATGTTTGCAAAGCGCAAAAACCTTCGTGTGAAACATGCATAATTCATGATTTATGTGAGTTTGAATGTAAGAGGTATAAAGTCTAGCACAACACTTCGATATTTCTTACTTTTATCATCCAAGTAGCTGATCTCTATGATGGTGTCATCCGAGTAGCTGACACTGGGATGACAATGAAGGGCTACTTGATGACGCCTCTGTGCACTGCCGTTATAAAGCTGCTACTTTGATGAATAAAATGATGTCATTCCAGAGCATGGAGCTGTAATCCAGTTCTTATTACCTGATATGCTCATTTGACAGTTAAGTCTTCTCTACCACGATTTGCATAACACCTTCGCTCATGGTTAAAAGATACCGAGGTAGTAGGGTGTATTAGTTTTTGCAAGCTGTTATTTTGCTATGGATTGCTGTAATGGCATCATCTATTTTATTGTTATCACAGCCTGTTTGGGCAAGTTCGGCATTTCCACCGCAATCCCTTCTGGTTACAGTAGATACTAGCTCTTTTGCATTGATCTTATTAGTTAAATCTTTACTTACTTTGACAATCAAAACTGTTTTATCCTTTTCTGTTACCATGAAGGCTATTACAGTTTTCGGTTTTTGTTGCTGTAGAGCAAATTCCCTTATTATACTTCCTGGAACGTTATTGAAAGTGTGGCTTACGAAATTTATTCCATTTATTTCGGTACTTTTTACAGTTTCTACACTGATAAGCTTTTTATAAAGATTTTTTATTTTGACTTCAAATTCTTTGCGCTCCTGGCTTAAAATACTGAGTCGACTTATTATTTCATTTACTGGTGCTTTTACGCATTCTGCAACTTTTTTTAAGCTAATTTCGTTATTGCGTACATAATTAATTGCTTCTTGACCGGTTAAAGCTTCAATTCTTCTTACTCGAGATGCAACGGAACATTCTGCTGCTATCTTAAACAAACCAATTTCTCCGGTACGCTCCACGTGTGTACCACCACATAATTCTTTTGAATCTCCAATTTTTACAACCCTAACATTATCACCATATTTTTCACCAAATAAGGCCATCGCTCCTTCGTCTATTGCCTCATCCATACCTTGAACTTTTGTGGACGTAGAAAGATTTTCTCTGATTAGAGAGTTTACTATATCTTCTACTGAAGACAGCTGATCCTGAGTGACTGGCTTATTGTGACTAAAGTCAAATCTTAGTCTATTTGGTGCGACTAGAGAACCTTTTTGAGCAACGTGATCACCTAAGATTTTTCTGAGTGCAAAGTGTAGAAGATGTGTAGCTGAATGATTTCTTCTTAAGTCTTGTCTTCTTTTTTTATTAATACTAGCTGTAACTGTGTTACCTTTACAAATTGAGCCGACGCACCTGTGCAAATACAAGTCATTAATCTTGTTGGTATTTTCGACTGTTACCATACTTCCATCAGACTGTATAAGATTTCCAATATCTCCCACTTGTCCACCTGACTCTCCATAAAAAGGTGTTTTATCAAGTATAATAGTTATCTTTTCTCCTTCTTTTGCAGAATCAATTACTTCATTTTTAGAGGAAATTATTGCGAGTACTGTTGCATCCTTTACTTCATCACGTTCATAACCAACAAATTCCGTTTTGCCAAACTGATCGATTAAATTAAACCATACTTGTTCAACAGATTTTTCACCAGATCCAGTCCAATTAGCACGTGCTCTTTCTTTTTGCTCTTTCATTGCATTATCAAAACCTTTTTGGTCAAAATTTATTTTCCTTTCTTTCAAAATATCAAGTGTGATATCCAAAGGAAATCCATAAGTGTCATATAGTTTGAATGCTGATTCTCCAGATAGAGTGTCACCTGATTTTAAATCTGCAGTGAATTTGTCCAAGAGATTAATGCCTTTCATTAAAGTGTCTTTAAAGTTTTCTTCCTCTGATTTTAACGTTGTTTCTATTAAGCTTTTAGCTCTGATTAGCTCTGG
Source organism: Wolbachia endosymbiont (group B) of Melanostoma mellinum (assembly GCF_947251465.1). Classification (NCBI taxonomy): domain Bacteria; kingdom Pseudomonadati; phylum Pseudomonadota; class Alphaproteobacteria; order Rickettsiales; family Anaplasmataceae; genus Wolbachia; species Wolbachia endosymbiont (group B) of Melanostoma mellinum. The sequence continues at coordinate 1,320,600 of NZ_OX366366.1, read as the reverse complement.
ATAAGCATCTCCCATATAAGCCAAACTTGTGCCATCTATGAGTGCAGGAAAAACAAGGTTTAATAGAGAATCATTATATCCAAGTAGGTGGATATAACGTACTGCTCTCCTGATCAATCTGCGTAGTACATAATTTCTTCCTTCATTTCCAGGAAGCACTCCTTCTGCGATGAGAAATGCAGCTGCACGAAGGTGATCTGCGATAATCTTATGAGCTACTTTATTTTCCGTATTTCCACAGTACTCTTGCGATTTACTTACCAGAGCAGAAAATAGGTCAATATCATAGTTATCATGAACGTTCTGCATAACAGCTGCTATTCTTTCAAGGCCCATTCCGGTATCGATGCATTTTTTTGGTAATTTTTGTAAATTACCTTCTTCATCTTTATTAAATTCCATGAACACCAGGTTCCAAATTTCAACAATTCTGTCGTCTTCATGTAAAGCGGAATTTCCATGATCGTAAAAGATTTCAGAACATGGGCCACATGGACCAGTATTGCCCATGGTCCAAAAGTTATCATCTGTTGTAATTCTTATGATTTTATCATCTGAAAAGCCACTTATCTTACGCCAAATTTCATATGCTTCATCATCAGTGTGGTAAACAGTTATGGATAGTCTGTTTTTATCAAGAGACAATTCTTCAGTAATAAATTTCCACGCAAATTCTATCGCAGTTTCTTTAAAGTAATCACCAAAGCTAAAATTTCCGAGCATTTCAAAAAATGTGTGATGCCGAGATGTATAGCCAACATTTTCAAGATCATTGTGTTTACCACCTGCTCTGAGACACTTTTGACTTGAGACGGCACGTTTCATTTCAGTTTTTTGCGTGCCGGTAAAGATGTTTTTGAACTGTACCATACCAGCATTTGTAAACATGAGTGTTGGATCATGCTCTGGAATCAAAGGAGAAGAAGGAACTTGCTCATGATTATTATTTACAAAAAATTTTATAAATCTTTCTCTAATTTCGTTTAGCTTCATCGTTTTTACTGAGGTTATCTATGCATAATAAGTTGTAACAGAAGTAAAATCAATTTATCAATCTAAATATTAATATATACATTACTTAGTATAATAAAGGTAACTTTTACATAAAAATTTTAATAAAAAGATATAGGTTTAAATATTTTATCCACTAACATAGAGAAGTATTTGTTAATTCAAATAATACTTTTATTAATTCATTTAAGGAGTGTGAAATGCCAAAAAAATTCCAAAACACTAAGAATAGCATGCGAAAGAGAGAAACAACAAATAAGCAGGAGATGGATGGTCCAACAATTAGAATTGTATCTGACTTGGAAAGTATAAAACAAAACAGAAGAGTAGAATTTTTAATTAAAGGAGAGAATTTAACAGTAAAAGACCTCTCTATATCTTCTAGAGCAGCTGAGATAGGCTTGGTTACAGGAATAGTAAATTCAATAGACATTCCTCAAGCAATTCGTGAATCGACAATAGATGGAATTATTTTAGGTCTTAAGAGTGGAGAAATAGAAAAAGGTAAAGAATATAATTATAGAGAATTTAAGAAAATATATCTAAAAAACCTTGTAGATGAATTGGGTAAGGATAGTTCAAAAAAGCTAAAAGAAAGAACTGATGAAAATAGCCAATTGAGAGAATCTACTACTGAAGAAATTGATTATCAGATGCAGGAAGATGTAACTATCGAATCAGCTTCTTTAACAAAACAAGAATTCGATTTTGCATCAAGCAAAGTAACTACTAAAGAGATTAATGACGTAATAAATGAAATAGAAGAATCAAATGCTAGTTATGGAATTACTCCTGAAGATATAAGTAGTGTTTCCCGTTTTGATAGTAATTCACAAGAAGTGTTAGATCATTCTATATTTAATAGCACAGATGTGGAAGGGCCTAAATTACCCGAAATAAATGGAGGACAGTATATAGGAATAGCAGGGATTGCTGGTGGTATATTGGGTGGAGTGCTAGCAGTAGCTTTTGCAGGATTAGGATACTTTGTATGGCATAGAAAAAATAGGGAAGGTAGCTACGATGTTGAAAAAGCGATGAAAAACCTTCCTGAACAAGCTCAACTTGAGCATTCCGGATCTACATCAGAAATAGAATCTTTGCTCAGCAATGCTACATCGGTAGCACATCTATCTTCTCAGATTAGTGTCGAGTAAGATTCCAGAGTTTGATGGCACAACAGTGCCATCAACTTAGCTCTTACAGCACTTATATGCTCTGGAACCAAAGGAGAAGAAATTTTCCTGTCTTACAAAAAATTTTATAACTCTTTCTCTAATTTTATATCGTTTTTACTAAGGTATAATAAATTGCAATGAGAAATTCAGATATTAATATATGTATTATTTAGTATAATAAAAATATAAAAATCTTAGTGAAAAGATGTGGACTTAAATAATTTATCTTTTATACATAAGGAAATATTGGTCAGCTTGGGGGTCATATATGTCAAGAAGATTTAAAAATACTGTAGGAAAAAAAAGATCAATCAATAAGGAAAAAAGGAATAGATGGATTAGTATTGAATCAGAATTGCGAGATGTAGAACAAAACAGAACAATATATTTTCTATTGGGAGGAGGTGATTTAAAACTTAAGTATGTATGTATGCTTGACGATACATCTTATCGTATTCTTGTTGCTGAAGGAGAAATAGTGCATGCAGAAAATCCAAAAGTGATGATTGATGATATTGTTTCTGATCTCAAGAGTGGAAAAATACGAAGTTATAAAAGATATAATGCCAAAGAGTTTTATGAAAAGTATCTCAAAGAGTTTTTGAGTAATGAGAACTTGCAAAAGCTGGAAGCTGGTGATATTGAAAATACAACAGCAGAACTACCAAACTTAAAACAAGTAATGGAAGAAATGAAAAAATCAAACGCTAGCAATGGAATTACAATGCGAAATATAGAAAGTGTTCAAAATACGACGAATATTTTGGGTAATCCTATGATTCATGATACAAACTTGAGAGAGTTTAAATTATTGGAAACACCTTCAAACGAGAAAAATAATATAGTGTTCACAGTAGGTATGTTAGCAGTAACAGTAGCTTTGGTAGCAGCTATCGCAGCAGCTGTACCATTTAAATGTTGGTTTTATAATAGAAAAAATAAAAGCCATAGTAGTGCTAAGGAAGAAACTCCATCTAGTTATTTATTAAGTGCAATAACTTTAGAAAGTGGAACTAATTCTATTCGTTAGCCAAAATATTGCAAAAATAGAATTTTTTTATTATTTTTTTACAGTTTCCTCATTTAATAATTTTTATGCTCTAATTATTATACTTAATTTATCATTACCTGTTGTGTAAACAGGATGAGAATTTTCAATAATCTACATCCTTTAGTAAGAAAAAATCAATACATTCACGATAAATTTACCTCATATCTGTGTTTTATATGTGGAATTTCGAATGGAAAATTATGCAGGCAAAGAAAGAAGAATAGTGAATATAGTTACTCAACATTGGAGTGATATAAAAGGATCAGATAGAGAATGGCCAGAAAGACATGAAATAGACACTGCAGAAATCATGGAGTCATGGCAGCATTGTTTTATCATTGAAGTTAAAGATCGAGGTTATATTTGTGAAAATGCAGGAGAAAAAGCTATTGAATTCTATGGTTTTGAAAAAAAGATGTACATCGATGATAAGTATGCAATTGATGCACCATTTTTGCGGCTATATAAAATAGATGCAGTTATTGATAAACTTGAGACTGTAATAGAGAGTAAATGCTCAATTAACGAAGAGGAAGAAAGTGAAAGTGTTAAAATGAGGCAAGTATTGTTGCCAATTGGAGATAAAGAAGGTATAACACATATACTGGGTGTGATTACATTCAAGCTGCTTTAAAATACAATTTTAATTTGATTTTTTAATAAAGTTATCTATACTCATACTTAATTACTAATAAAGAACTAAATAGTGGTGTTTGTAAATTTGTTTAGAATATGACGAAAATAAAATTAAAAACCAAATCTTCTGTCAAAAAGCGCTTTCACCTTACAGCTAAGGGTAAAGTCATCTCTACTCAGTCAGGTAAAAGACATGGTATGGTAAAGAGAAGTAAATCTAATATTCGTAATCAGCGTGGTACGACGATTCTTAGTAAATCTGACTCGCGTATAGTTAAGCTTTATATGCCTTATGGTATTTAACAAAATGGAGGTAAAATAAAAATGGCTCGAGTAAAACGTGGAGTCACTACTCATGCTCGTCATAAAAAAATATTGAAACTAGCAAAGGGTTATAGAGGACGGTCAAAAAATTGTTATAGAATTGCATTACAAAGAGTTGAAAAAGCACTCCAATATGCTTACAGAGACAGAAGAACCTGTAAACGTGATTTTCGTGGTTTGTGGATAATACGTATTAATGCAGCAGTAAGAGAACATGGACTTACTTACGGTAGATTTATGCATGGTCTTAAACTTGCTGAAATTGATTTAAATAGGAAAATTCTTGCTGAGATGGCTGTTAATCATAAGGATGATTTTGCTAAATTAACAGAAATTGTAAATAGTAAGTTAGCTTAAAGCAAAAACACCATGAGAATTATTTTCATGGGGTCACCGGAGTTTGCTGTTGGTGCGTTAAACTTACTACTGAAATTACAGAGTGAAATAGTAGCAGTATATACCAAAGCTCCAAAACCTTCTGGACGTGGGCAGAGGTTAACAAAATCCCCAGTACACATCGTTGCTGAAAAAAGTGACATAGAGGTATGCACTCCTGCCTCTTTAAAATCTTCGATAGAGCAAGAAAAGTTTGGAAATTTTAAGCCAGACGTTGCAGTTGTTGCTGCGTATGGATTGATACTTCCAAAAGAAATTTTAAATATTCCCAAATATGGTTGTATTAATATTCATCCATCATTGCTGCCTAGGTGGCGCGGTGCAGCTCCGATACAGCACACAATTTTAGCCGGAGATCAAGAAACCGGAGTTAGCATTATGCAGCTAGATGAAGGATTAGATTCTGGCCCTATTTTAAAACAGAAAAAATTTCTTATTGAAAAAAGCGATAATTATAAGACGTTGTATGATAAATTGTCTGAATTAGGTAGTGATTTACTGCTGAAAGTACTAAACGAAATTGAAAAGCAAGTTCCCTTAAAACAGAGCGATAACGATGCGTGCTATGCTGACAAAGTAAAAGACTATAAAATTTACGCAAGTGACGCCTGTGAAATTGCTTATAGAAAGGTTAAAGCATTTTATCCAAAAGCATTCATTAAGGTAGAGAACAAACGTATCAAGATACTTGATGCTGAATTTGAAGCTTTCACTTCAGGACAAGGTGAGATCATTAATGATAATATGCATATAAGTTTAAAAGGTGGTACTTTAATTCCTAAAGTTGTACAAATGGAAGGAAGAAATCCTTGCGATATTAAAGATTTTGTTCGTGGCTTAAAATCAAGTTTAACAAAAAAATTTATAGAATAGACTACTTTGAAAGGAGGGTGAGGAGAGCTAAAGCAACTTCTACAATTTGGTATTCCGCTGCTTGTTAGCGGAATCTACAACAAGATACCGCGTTTTGGTGTACGAACATTGCAATTTGCAGGTAATTTGAGTAGTAGATGGTGTCATTCCAGTGCTTGACACTGGAATCCAGTTTCTATTGTACAGCCACCTGGTGTGCTCATTTAAAGTGAAGTTTTCTGGATCCCAGTGTCTGGGCACTGGGATGACATCTTTCTTGGTCTCTTGTATCACAATGTTCGTACAGCTATGTGCTTGTTAGCGGAATCTACAACGAGATACCGCAGTGGTATGACGTAGTAGCTATATATAGACAAATTTTCTTTTCTTAGATATAATCTTAAGAAACCTTCCATATGAAAATTAAAAGAGCTTTAATATCAGTATACGATAAGACAAATATAATTGAACTTGCATCGTTTTTGATGCAGCAACAAATAGAAATTCTCTCAACAGGGAATACTTATAAAGTGCTATCAGGTGCGGGAATAAAAACGCAAGAAGTTTCAGATTACACACAATTTCCAGAAATACTAGATGGCAGAGTGAAAACTTTACATCCTAAAATTCATGGAGGAATACTCTGTGATCGAAAAAGGCACGAAAAGGAAATGCAGAATCTAGAAATTAAGCCGATAGATCTGCTTATAACTAACTTATATCCATTTTGGAAAACGGTTAATAGCAACTCAAGTGAGAAGCAAATCATAGAACAAATAGATATAGGTGGAGTAGCATTAATTAGAGCTACAGCAAAAAACTTTCATTTCACTTCAGTGATTTCTAGCATTCAAGATTACGAAACACTGAAAGCTGAGATGATCAAAAATAACAATCAGACAACATTAGAATATAGAAAACATCTAGCAACTAAAGCATTTGCTCTGACTGCACAGTATGATTCTAATATTTACAATTGGTTTTTATCACAGGGTAAAAGCAATGAGTTACCAGAGTTTTTTACTTTATATGGATGTAAAGCACAAGGACTCAGGTATGGTGAAAATCCTCATCAAAAAGCTGCATTTTATAGCAATCAATTTAGCAAGTATCCACTGGAGAAAATACATGGAAAAGAGTTGAGCTATAATAATATAGTCGACATAGAGTCTGCACTTAACATAATTTCTGAGTTTCAAGAACCTGCAGCAGTGATAATAAAGCACAATAATCCATGTGGCGCTGCTGTTAGTGATAGTGCTTTAAAAGCATATGAAAAAGCTCTATCATGTGATGAAATAAGCAGTTTTGGTGGAATAGTTGCTTTCAATCGGGAGATAGATTTAAAGCTAGCAGAGAAATTAAACGAGATATTTTTGGAAGTGGTGATAGCACCATCGGTAAACAATGAGGCATTAAAAATTTTACAAAAAAAGAAAAATTTAAGAGTGATTATTCATCAATCTCTTCAGCAAAATGCAAAATATCAAATCAAAAATGTTGTTGGCGGGTTCTTAGTGCAAGAAAATAATAACCATACAGTAAAAGTAGAAGAAATAAACCGAGTGACAGAATGCACTACAACAAAAAAAGAGAAGGAAGATCTTATTTTTGCTTGGAAAATATGTAAACATGTAAAATCCAATGCAATAGTGATAGCAAAAGACGGTTGTGCTATTGGCATCGGTGCAGGACAAACAAGCAGAATAGATAGTGTGAATATTGCAGTAAAAAAAGCAGGTGAAAAATGTAAAGGCGCAGCGCTTGCTTCAGATGCATTTTTTCCATTTCCAGATAGTATAGTAGAGAGTGCAAAGCATGGAATTACAGCTATAATTCAGCCAGGTGGCTCATTGAAAGATCAAGACGTGATAGCAGCTGCAAATGAGAATAAAATTGCCATGTTTTTCACTGATGTTCGTAACTTTCTCCATTAAGCTTTGTATCCTGTCAAAATTATACCCACACAGGGCTTTGTTGCATAGCAGCTTATAGGTATGAAAATTGTAGTAAATTTATGTAGTTACTTTAAACTCAACTATACCTATCTGTAATTGTAAGCTGTACTCTTGAGCTCCTGATGCGATTTATAGCAAATCCTAAAATGCCTTGCTGTTTTTCCTTATAGACATTCAGCTTACCTTGTACATTAGTCTATCTGGATGACATTTTACTTTTTCTAGAATATAATAATTCCCTAGAAATTACCCTACTCAATTCTATTGTACCTTGTTTAACATTGAAACATGAGTCTGGAATCTAGAAATTTTTTAAGAACAAAAGTTATTCTAAGTTTTTGTTGGTAAGAAAAACTGGATTACAGCTCCATGCACTGGAATGATATCTAGGTCTAAAGTCTACATAAAAATCGTTTACAATCGGCGTTCAATGTGATAAGTTGAAAGCAGTTTATTCCTCGGTAGCTCAGTGGTAGAGCAGTTGGCTGTTAACCAATTGGTCGCTGGTTCGAATCCGGCCCGGGGAGCACTATTTTATACAATCTGTACATTTCACTTTTAGCACAAAATTCACTACCTTTTTTTTGTCTCTTAAACAGACAAAACGTGTGAAGTTATATAGTTTTAAGGCCTTTACTGTCAAAATGCAAAGATGTCTGCGCTTCACTTAGCTTGCTATCTGGCTCCTCTTCTATTTTTCTTTTATTACATTTCCTTTTTAATTGAGGAAGGACATTTTTTGGCAATGTTTCATCAATACTGCAATAATTGTAAATGAGCGAAGTAAGACGCACCAAATTTCCACTCGCCAAAGTCTGTACATCTCTGTAATTAATCCTGTTATCATATACTTTAAGTGTAATAAGATTTTTAAGATTTCCACTTGCTAAAGCCTCTGCACCTTCATTACTGATTTCATTCCATCCTAAACTCAGTAAAATAAGCTTTTGAAGGTTTCCACTGGCTAAAGCTTTTGCCCCCCTATCGCCAATTTTATTATCATATAATTTAAGCTCAGTAAGACTTGTAAGATTTCCACTGGCTAAAGCCTCTACACCTTCATCACCAATTTCGTTTCCTCCTAAATCAAGCGAAGTAAGATTTATAAGATTCCCGCTTGCTAAAATCTTTGCACCTTCTGTACCAACATAACTGCAACTTAGATCAAGTGAAGTAAGATGAGAAAGCTGAGCTAATTCTTTTATAACCTCATAATTAATTTTTGAACATCGTAAAATAAGTCTTGTAATGTTTGTATTGCTTTTTAAAAAGTTTACTAATCTATCAACATTAATTATAGCACCTGATGTTGCTAAAGTATTATCCTTTACATATTGACTATAACTCATTTGAACTCACTATTAAAGCTATGCAAGTGTTTTAGTAAACACTTCAGCAACTGTCAATCACTTTAATAAAATATTTTATGAAAAACTTCATATACCATTGCCTCCAAGCAGCTTTTTCTATCTCTTATTTTAACACAAAAGTTGTGAGAAGAGTTTGTTTTTGGTACCATTGAGGGTTTCGATGTTAACTTTTATATGAACTTTAAATCAGTCGTTTTATGTATACTAGATGGCTGGGGTAATGGAATAGAAAATAGTAAATACAATGCTATTAGCAATTCAAATCCACCTTGTTGGCAACATATTAGCTCTAATTATCCAAAGTGCAGTTTATCTGCCTGTGGAACTGATGTTGGATTACCAGAAGGCCAAATAGGCAATTCAGAAGTTGGTCACATGAATATTGGTAGCGGTAGAGTGGTAATGCAAAGCCTTCAGCGTATTAATCAAGCAATCGAAACGATAGAAAATAATGCAAATCTACAGAATTTTATTAATGATCTAAAAAGTAAGAATGGCATATGCCATATAATGGGATTGATATCAGATGGCGGTGTTCATTCGCATCAAAAGCACATTTCAGCTTTAGCAAACAAGATATCACAGCGCGGAATTAAAGTTGTAATACACGCATTTTTAGATGGCAGAGACACACTGCTAAATTCAGGGAAAAGATGCATTCAAGAATTTACAGAAAGCATAAAGGAAAATGATATAAGAATCGCCACTGTCTCTGGGCGTTATTATGCTATGGACCGTGATAATAGGTGGGAAAGAACAATTGAAGCTTATGAAGCCATCGCATTTGCAAAGGCGCCTCGTTATGATGATGCAGTATCGCTTATTGATGAAAATTATCAAAATAATATAACCGATGAATTTATCAGGCCCGCAGTAATAGCCGATTATCAAGGTATAAAACCAGAAGATGGATTGCTATTGGCTAACTTTCGTGCTGATCGAATGATACAATTGGCAAGTATTTGTCTTGGTAAAGCAGGCTATACTGAAGTGGCAAAATTCTCTTCAATTTTAAGTATGATGCAATATAAAGCGGACTTAAAAATCTCTTATCTCTTTCCTCCTGAATCTTTTGCCAACACTTTGGGACAGATAATAGAAGACAATAAATTACGGCAACTGCGCATTGCTGAAACTGAGAAATATGCTCATGTGACTTTCTTCTTCAATTGCGGAAGAGAAGAACCTTTTTCTGGTGAAGAAAGAATACTCATTCCTTCACCAAAAGTTAAAACTTATGATTTGCAGCCTAAAATGTCAGCCTTTGAGCTCACAGAAGAACTTGTAAAAAAAATTCATTCTCAAGAATTTGCGCTGATAGTTGTAAACTACGCTAACCCTGATATGGTGGGACACACAGGTAATATAAAAGCAGCCGAGCAAGCTGTGCTCGCTGTAGATGATTGCCTTGCAAAAGTACTCAGCGTTGTCAAAGAAGTGGGTAATACTGCACTCATTGTTACAGCAGACCATGGTAATGTGGAATGTATGTTCGATGAAGAAAATAATACACCTCACACAGCTCACACTTTAAATAAAGTGCCATTTATTATATCTTGTGACAATTTAAAACTAAGAGATGGAAAATTATCTGATATTGCTCCTACTATTTTACAGCTACTTGGGCTCAAAAAGCCAAACGAGATGACAGGTAGTTCGTTAGTGCGTTCCATGTTGCTATAACTCTATTGTTAAGGGTTGAGGAAATAAAACACTGTGTATAGAAGATAGCATATCTATTTGCTGCTCTAAATGATCATGCTCAGCTTCCACATTAGAGTACCGAATATTATTCTTCCCTACATATACAGATAAAGAACCATCATCTTCAACTGCTTTGTTATTTTGCAATACTATATTAAAAATTTCTTTCTGTTTTAAAGCATCGAACCAATCTTCAACTGTCGTATAGAAAAACTCACCCGTTCCACTTTCCGGACACACTTCTGGAGAAATCTTTAGCACATCATGAGAAAGTGGTGGAGAAAAATAGCTCTTGAATGAGTAGCTGGGAGAATTGTAGTTATTGTGCAGAGCGATAACGTGATCTTGACCAGGAAGTAAAAAATCTAAAATTCTTTCTGCAAAGTTTCTAACAGCTCTCAAAGCATCTTCTGAAACACTGCCAAACTCTCTTAAGCTAGCTTCTGCACCTACATCATCAAACATGCGATTGGGATCGAATTCATACCGCTCACCATTTAAGTAAAATTCTACATTACGCGGAGTACCATCACCATGAGTAATGTATAGCATTCTTCCACCAAACTGCTGGAGTATATGCTCACCAGCCCCTTTTGAAGTTACTTCATTTTGATGCACATTAATAAAATTGATCCCACTTGTATCGCTACTTTTAATAAAAAGCTTAACCGTGGTATCACCCAACGCTAGATCATATTCTTTAGTGTCGATGTTTGACATTCCGCTGCTATCAATAATCAAAGCAAAAAATAGTACAAATTTTACTTTATGTTAGTTATAAGCTTTTATTTTTAAATTTTTTGCTGTCAACATTAATGATTCATTAAAGAAGTTATCAGCATCACTAATGCTACCTATGCTTTTTGTATTGATAGATTGGTCAATTCTTTTAACTAGATTAGATAAAACTTTGTTAGGGCCAACTTCAACAAACTTATTAGTGCCATGGCTTGTCATATATAAAACCATCTCTCTCCATCTTACTCTACTTACAACTTGCTTAGCGAGCAAAGCTCTTATGATCTCTGGATCACTTTCTTCCTTAGCTGTAACGTTTGATACAAAAGGAATCGAAGGGCGAGTTATGTTGATGCTTTTTAAAAATTCCAGAAGTTTTTCATCAGCAGGTTTCATAAAAGATGAATGAAAAGGCCCACTAACTTGTAATTTTATCATTTTCTTGACACTTGAGTTTTTGAATAAATCAGGTAAGACCTCAAGAGCCTCTGCAGTACCACTCACCACTACCTGCCTACCACCATTATCGTTTGCAATTTCACAATCAATTTGAGCTGATTTTAATATACCTTCTACTTCACTTATTTCTGCTCCAAGTAGAGCAAACATTCCACCTTTGCATTTTAGTGAAGCTTCATGCATTGCTTCGCTACGAACTTTTAGCAATTTGACTGCAGACTCAAGCGTCAATGCCCCTGCAGCACACAGCGCTGTATACTCGCCAACTGAATGCCCACAAACATACTGAACATTGTGAAGAGATTTACCAAGCACATGCTCCATAACACGTAGCGTTGCAATTGACACCGCCATTATAGCTGGCTGAGCGTTTTCCGTGATGGTTAATTTCTCAATAGGGCCATTGAAAATCAAATGAGACAGCTTTCTACCCAATATGTCATCTACTTCATCAAATACGTTCCTTGCAACTGAAAATTCATCATATAAGCTCTTTCCCATTCCTACAAATTGAGAGCCCTGACCAGGAAAAGCAAAAATCATAAAAAATTTTTCATTCTTCATTGAGAATACTACTTTATTTATTTTTTGTCAATATTTCACAATAATGATTGACCAAATGAACCAGATTCACTAAAATCTTAGCTGGTAAGAAATTTGTAAGAACAATGGCAGAAATCGATTATCACAAAGTTACTATAGTTATGACAGATGGTCAAGAGTTTGAAACTTATTCCACTTATGGAAAAGAAGGTCAAAGAATAAAGCTTGATAGAGATCCTCTTACTCATCCTGCATGGACTGGAAGTTTGACAAGCGGTTCAGGGGAGAAGGATAGTAAAATAGCTAAGTTTAATGATAAATACGGGAGTCTTTTTTAGTTCCTCCCCTCTTTATTTAACATGTATAAATATAAAAATGTAGGCTATATTGCTTCTTCGCTACCCAAGTCTCAGGAAGTATCTAAACTACTACAGAAACTCAATTTTATCAATATAGCAGAAGCAGGTAAGCATGAAGTTGATCTGCTGATAGTTGTTGGTGGCGATGGTTTTATGCTACGCACCCTACACAACTACGTCATAGGAAATAAAGATATACATGTGTATGGAATAAATACCGGTAACGTCGGATTTTTGATGAATAAATGCTTTGAAGATCTAATTGATCATATAGAACATGCAGTTCCTACTCAGCTAACTTTACTAAAAATGGAAGCCACAGACATAAGTGGCAAAAAACACCATTACATCGCAGTAAATGAAGTGTATGTCTTTAGAAATGCAAATCAAATAGTGGAGATGAATATTACCATTAATGATAAGCTAAAAGTAGAAAAATTCAGAGGAGATGGAATTATATTGTCTACCCCAACAGGTAGCACTGCATATAACTTCTCTGCCGGTGGGCCAATCTTACCACTTAATTCAAATTTACTTGCACTGACTTCCATTAATAGCTACTACCCAAGGCGTTGGAATGGAGCGCTAATCTCAAATGATACAATAGTGCAAATTGATATCAATGATGTGAAAAATCGTCCAGCACTTGTAGTATCAGATTACAAGGAATTTCACGACATATCGCAGGTAAAAATACAGAAAGATCACGAAAATACAGTCACTCTACTTTTTGACAAAGATTGCCCTTTGAATGAAAGGATCTTTGATCAGCAGTTCTTATACTAATATTTATTCTTAAATTAGTATTCACTATATCTTAATAACTATAGCGTAATCAACATAACATTGTAATTAATTTTGGAGCGAATATGCCTGGATCAGGAAATAAAGATAACGTCACACTGGTTTCTCATACAACGGTGAGTGAAAATAGTGCAGCAACTCCACCAACACCAGCACCTAGAAACACAGCGTTACAAACAAATTCGGCTAGCGAATCAAGTTCTGATGAAGAAAGGCAAGAAGGATCGAATGTGAACAGTTCAGAACCTCTTTATGCATCAATAGATATAAGTAAAAAAACTCCCAAAAAGAGTCCTGATAATCAAACAGATAGTCAACATCCAACTCTAAGCAGATCACCTTCTCAAGAAACGGAATTTAATGAACCTTGTAATAGGAATGAAAGTGAAAACAAAACTTTTGAAAATCTCAGTCAGCATAGCGATACACCTTCAAGTCTTCCGCCGTCATATAAGACAGACGGCTCTGAAAATTCTTTGTCTACAAATAGTAAACTTAAACCGCAAAAAAACAGATTCTGGCCCAAAGCGCAGTATGCCATGCAGCAGAAAGGCGTTGTAATTTTTGGTGCGGCCGCTATCGTGCTTGGCACATCTACAGCTTTAGTATATTTACAAGATAAAGCAAAATTTATTGCGTTCTTTACAAACAGTCCGCTATATACCATCGTACCGATTATTGCAGTTGCTTCATTGTTTGCAATTAGCCCAATGCTGCTTGGAATAAAACAGTTTGTAAATACCAAAGAATATCAAACTCAAGTAAAAAATGCAGATGAAGTTTTAGATAATGTTTTGATGGACCAGCCAGAAGGTAAAGTTATAAAGTCTGTAAGACTGGAATATAGCAATGGCACTCATTCAAATTTTGTATTTAATGCTTGGGAATCTAAAAAAGGCTTCGTCAATATTGATGAAAAAGTAATCAGTAAAACTAATAAAATAGAGTCCGTAATTAATAATAGGCCACTATTTACTGCATTATTAACTGGTGTAGTTGCTGCAAATATAGCGCTCCCTTTATTGCTTTATGCAGAAGGTGGTGTTAATAATATACAAAAATTTTACCAAAACCCTTTGACCAATAATATAAGATTATTACCACTTATAGGCTTAGGTATATTTGTATTACTAGCTGTATATCTTGGCGTGCATTACTATAGAAAAACAAATTGCACTAATCTTGTATATTCTGAAGAAACGATTGATCCTAAAAATGTTAATGGGAAATTCATTGAGGAAATAAAACGAGAAAGAACAAATGTTCTTGGAGAAAATCATAGTAAAGATGCTAAACGCAGCAGTTTAACGCTTGAGCAGGTTGTAGTTCAATCTCACAATTATAAGGATGCTATCTATAGTATAGGTGAATGAAATAAATCTCCTACAATGTCCATTGATTGGAATTTTTACACTTGCTAAGACCTTGCTATTTTGATAGCTTGAGATGATGACAAGGAAGGGGTTTGTTTATGAAAAAAGGTTTAATATTTATATCTTTAGTAGCGGCTTTATTGATAGTCGTTAATTTTTTATATAAAAATAGCGGAATTGATGATTCACAAGTAGTAAACGTTTATTCATCACGTAAAGAAGAATTAGTACATAGTTTGTTTGATGATTTTACAAAAACCACTGGCATCAAGGTACGTTATATCATTGACGATTATTCCCAATTGCTTTCACGCATGGAAAATGGTGGTGAAGCTGATTTGTTTTTAACTGCAGATGCAGTGAATTTGATTTTAGCCAAAAAAAGAGGGCTCTTATCTCAAGTGGATTCAGAGACTCTAAAAAATGCCATACCTGCAAAATTTAGAGATAATGAAGATTATTGGTTTGGTCTCACAAAAAGAGCTAGAATATTGGTTTACAATAAAGAATCAGTAGATCCTAAGGAATTAAGTACCTATGAAGATTTAGCGAATGAAAAATGGAAAGGGAAAATATTAGTACGCTCTTCCACAAGTCCATATAACCGATCATTGATCGCTTTTATGATTGCAAAAAATGGTTTTGAAAAAACAAAAGAATGGGTGAGTGGAATTGTAAGCAACATGGCAAGAAAACCAAGCGGTGGTGACACAGATCAAATTTATGCTGTAGCCGCTGGTGAAGGCAATGTTGCAATAGTAAATAGCTACTACTTTGCAAGAATCCTTTCATCAGAAAATAAAAAGAATATCACAGAAAAGTTAGGAGCTTTCTTTCCGAGTGATGGTGTAATGGTGAATATTAGTGGTGCAGCAGTAACAAAAAACGCAAAACACAGAGAAAATGCCATAGCTTTATTGGAGTTTTTTGTAAGCAAACAGGCTCAAGAGCTATATGCTAAAAAAAATCAAGAATATCCTATTGTTGAAGGTATTGAAACTTCTGATGTGTTAAAATCTTGGGGAAATTACCTACAAAGTACTCTGCCTATAAGTGAGCTTGAGAAGCATCTCTTTGAGGCTGTTATGATAGCAGATGAATGTAAGTGGAAATAAAATTTTATAGCTTCCTTCTACTTTACTTTACAGTTGTGTAATTGAAATTAAGAAAGTAGAATAAGCTCAAAAAAGGAGCTATGGACAAGAGAAGGAATTTATTAAATATCTCAGACCTCACAATCGGTGATGTAGAAAATATAACTAAATTAGCCAACCAATACCTTGAAGAAAAAGTTGAAAATAGTCATGTTCTGAAAAATAAAATAGTCATAAACCTATTCTTTGAAGATTCAACACGTACGCTCGCATCTTTTGAAATAGCAGCAAAGAGCCTTGGAGCAAATGTTATAACTTTACCAATAAAATCTTCTTCTATTAACAAAGGGGAAGATCTAAAAGATATGATAAAAACATTAAATGCAATGAATCCTGACTATATGATAATCAGGCATAAAAGTAGTGGTATTATTAATACATTGGCAAAGCATGTCAACTGCTCGCTAATCAACGCAGGCGATGGAAGCAGTGAACACCCAACTCAAGCTCTTGCAGATTATCTCGTAATTATCAGTCATAAAAAGCAAATAAAAAACCTCAAAATTGTGATATGTGGAGATATTTTGCACAGTAGAGTTGCAAGATCAAATATAAGATTGCTAAAAATGTTTGGAGCAAAAATAAGCTTAGTTGCACCACCAGCTTTGATTTGCAAGCATCTTCCTGAAGTAGATTCACTTCACTATTCATTAATCGAAGGTATAAAGGATGCTGACGTCATTATGCTTTTAAGATTGCAGAAAGAGCGCATGAATAATAATTCTTCAGAAAAAGAATATTTTCATTTGTATGGACTTGATTCACAAAAACTATCGCACGCAAAACCAGATGCAATTGTTATGCACCCAGGACCAATAAACAGAGGTATCGAAATTAGCAATGATATAGCAGATTGTGTTATTTTACAGCAAGTAAAGTTTGGATTAGCAACGCGTAAGGCAGTACTGCACTATTTAATAAATGTTTAAGTTAAAAATTAATGTTTAAGGAATTTTAGACATAATGACCCTCCTATAAAGAAAAGATTTAGAAAAATATAACACACCTTATGACAGAAATTAAGCGTACGTGTACGCACTGAGGTAGACTGTGCTATATTTTTTATTGAAAAATTAATTGAAAGGTCTGCAGACTTGAATAAGGTGGATTTCGAGCTCTAAAATACCCTCATTCTTACTGATAATAATCAACTTACCAAATGTGTCAAGTATTTTTTTGCATTTAATTTACAACTACGAACGTTTATTTGCAAAAAATACTATAAACATAAAATGATAGATGTCATAAAAGTAGCCAGCACTGGCATCCAGTTAAATTTGTGAGTTAAAAGTTATGCTAAAATATAACGTTTCTAATGATGATGGAAAATGGATCCCAGTGTCAGCTACTTAGATGACATTGTTTAGTACGCAAATTACCACAATGTTCATACAGCTGTATACTGATTTCTTTAATGTCCGTACAGTTGTATGTCAGCTACTCGAATGACAATTTCAAATAAAACCTAGATAAAAGAGAAAAATAAATTTTTACATAATCATACTTGTACAATAACTAAAGCACTTTTTACTGTAGATTAATCATTTGATTATAGTATCATTTTAATTAAGCCTATATTTGCAATGTTTATGAAATATAAAGCATTCTTCATACTATTAATTGTTATATCTAACCTGCTTGCTGCAGAACAGCCTGAAGAAAATAAAAATGAAAGCAGTATAAATCAAGAAGACGTATCGAAAAGCAACACTGATGCTGAAAAAACTTCTCCGCTTCTGAGCGAACTCAAAGAAATCACAGACCCAACAAATGTAATCAATGAAGAAGTACCTTCAAGTAATCAAACAAACCTACAGTCTGAAGAGGAGACTAATATAAAAGATACCAAAGCTCTAACAAGTCCTTTATCAGAAGAAAAAAAAGAAGAACCTGAAGAGAAGAAAATCAGTCACAATAATCAAACAAACCTACAGCCTGAAGAGGAGATTAGCAAAAAAGACACCGAACTTTCAACAAGCCAATTAACAGAGAAAAAGAAAGAAGAACAGCCTGACAATATAACACCTGTGAAAAAAGAAAATGAAGAAAGCGAAAAATGGACAAAGCTAAACAAAGAAATAAAAAAACATAAAAGCAAGTCTATATATAAAAGACAATATGATAGCCTAAATGAGCACCTTCCTAAAACTATATTTACTGATGATTACAGTAAGCAATTTTTTTACTGCATCAAGAAGGGCAACTTAATTTGTCTAAGAGGAGTAATAAATAAGCTAGAAAAAATTGGATTAACAATTCAAGAAATACTAAGATTTAGAAATAAATTGGGTGATACTCCTCTAATTTATGCAGTGAAACAAGGTGAAATAGACACAGTTCGCTTTCTCTTATTACAAGGTGCTGATCCTAGAGTAGTTGATAATAATTTTAAGTCCCCTATTGAAATAGCAATCGAAAGGAATCAGATCAACATAATAAACGCAATTGCCGAAATGATGCCATACCTTTTAGAGGATAAAGAAATAAACAATCAAGAAAACTCAGAGATGTATAACTTTGCTATAAAAACAAAAGAAAACACGTGTGATGCAAAAGATAATTAGACTTTTGATATTAATTTTAGTTGGTCATTTATGCTATGGAGATGATGCAATCAATGATTTTTTAAGCGCTCTGCATGATGTAAAATACGTATCTTACAATACAAAAGATTTTGCTAAATTTTTAGTACAGTGTAATAAAGCCAGCATACCACAAGATTTTAAGAAAGGTTTTGGTCCTAATTTAAATGGTGCTAATTTTAGTCAATTGTATTTAAGCAAATCTATTTTTGATGGAGTAAGTTTAATTGGTGCCGATTTTTCTAACACCGATTTATCAGATGTGTCTTTTATCGATGTTGATTTACGTGGTGCCAATTTTTCCAATGCTAATTTACATGGCGTTAAAATAAAAGGCACAAATTTAAGTTTTTCAAAATTTGCTTCTACAAATTTAACAGATATCATATTTGATCAGTCTAATATCAGTTATGCTGATTTTATCAATTCTAATCTCAACAAAGTAAGTATGCGTAATATAATGGGTTTGCATACCAAGTTTTTGAACGTAAAAATGAATTTCTCCAATTTATCAAACTCAAGTGCCAGCTACATCAATTTTAGTGATAGTGAAATAAACGACACTGTTATGCAGAAAAATAATTTCGACAACGCAAGTTTCTTTGGAGTGGATGCACATAAGCTCAAGGTACAATTTTCTTCATTAAAAAATGCTAACATATATGGTGCAGAAATAAAAAAATCGGATTTTACAGGTAGCAATCTTTCAAACGCCTATTTTAATTCTTCCATTATAGTCAACAGTAATTTCGAAAAAGCCAATTTAAGCAATTCACAAATTTCCTATGTGAAAGGGGATAATTCAAACTTCATTAAATCTATACTAAATGGTTCCAAGATAAAACATGCATATGTTTTCGAAGCAGACCTTCAGGATGCTGACTTATCTAATATTGATTTTAGTTTTAGTGAATTGTATAAAGTTAACGCCTATGATGCTAACATTTGTCACGGAAAGTTTCATAATACTAAAGTTGTGAATTCTGACATGAATGGTTCGTTCTTTGACCATTCATTGTTTACCTCTGCAAAAATAGAAGATTCAGATCTTTCCACAACTTCAATGTATAAGACAAAAATTAAAGACTCTCAAATTTATAATAGTACTCTTTCCCACCATAATATGGATTCGAGTGAGATAGAAAATTCAATATTCTTCAAATTATTAGCTGATAATTCGAGCTGGTCTAATTCAAAAGTCACTAATTCAAACTTTATTGAAAGTGATTTCAAATCCTCCGTGTTTTATGATAATGCCTTTAGAAAGACTAGTTTTTTTCTTAGCAATTTGAGTAATTCAACAGTGAGTGATGTCTCTTTCCTCTCTTCAAGCATATATAAAAGTTCAATTGCTGATATTCATTTAACAGATTGCAAATTTGATAATTCAATTTTGATTGACAATCAAGGACAGACAAAAATTACAAATCTAGAGAATGCCATAACTTCAATTAAAGATCTGCAAGAGAAAATATCGCAGGGCAAAAAATTTGATGTAAATTATTCTTACTTTGAGTTTAAGGATATGAATTTAGAAAATGCTAATTTTTCTAATTCAATATTAAGTAGAGCAAAGTTTGTAAACGTTAATTTGAATAAGGCAAATCTTGAAAAAGCCGATTTACGTTATACTGTCTTTGATAATTCCTCTCTTATTGATGCCAATTTATCAAATTCTAATTTAGAGGGCTCTAGTCTTTTAAACTTTGATTCAAAAAATACAAAGTCTTAAAAAAGCTCTATAATGTACTTGTTAAATAAAGAAAAATGACCGTAAAAAATGAGGGCATACTACTGATTCTATCCTCTCCTTCTGGAGCTGGAAAAACTACTATATCAGAAAAATTACTTGAGCAATCAACTGATTTAGTTATGTCTGTTTCTATGACTACACGCAAACCTCGTCCCGGTGAAGTAA
The DNA here is from genome assembly GCF_947251465.1 of Wolbachia endosymbiont (group B) of Melanostoma mellinum. NCBI lineage: Bacteria > Pseudomonadati > Pseudomonadota > Alphaproteobacteria > Rickettsiales > Anaplasmataceae > Wolbachia > Wolbachia endosymbiont (group B) of Melanostoma mellinum. The sequence continues at coordinate 1,300,190 of NZ_OX366366.1, read as the reverse complement.
ACGGAAAAGACTATTTTTTCGTTACTGAAGAAAAGTTTCACGAACTATGTAAGGCTGGTCAAATGCTTGAATATGCCAAAGTTTTTGAGAATTTTTACGGTATACCAAAAGATTTTATAGAACAAAACCTGAGCAGTGGAATAAGTGTTTTACTGAATATAGATTGGCAAGGAGCATTTCATTTGTTTGAAATCTTAAGAGAAAAAGTTGTAAGTGTTTTTATACTACCTCCCTCAATGGAAGAGCTTAGACTGCGTCTACAAAGGCGTAATAGTGATGATGAAATTGAAATAGAGCGTAGATTAGCCGAAGCGCAAAAAGAGATAAGTAAAAGTAATAAATATGATTACGTAATAATTAATGATGATCTTGATAAAAGCGTAGAAGAGATAAAATCAATACTAAGTAAAGGAATGCTTAAAAAATTAGAAGAAAAATCAAGTTTGAAAGATCTATAAAAACATTGGTTTGTCTCTTTCAGAGCACTCATGCTTCACAGTTTAGCCACATTTATTATTTTTTAAGATAAAATAGTTAAAATAGTAGACAAGTGCTAAAGTGGGGATTTGACTATGACAATAGATTTTCTAATAGAAACTAGTTTTCTGCCTTTTCACCTATATTTCGATAACATCTAGCTCAATTTAAAAGTTTAATACAATTCGTTAACGCCAAATAGCTTTTAATATTGAGGTTTTAATATGAGTATAGATCTAAGTGTATCAGTTACTAATGCAAACAAACTAGATAAATATATAAACAAAAATGAAAAACAAGATAAAAAAGACAAGCAATTGTATAATATTATAGAGAGAAAGGTAAAAAAAGAAAAACATCAGCATGAAAAACCAGGAAGTCGAGATGGAACACTCAAGGAATGTAAAAGGTTATTTAAGGAAGGCGCTAGTCCTGAAGTATTAACTAAATTAGAAGAATCGCTTAGAGAACAGGAAAAATATCACAGATATTATGTCCAATGTTTCCTTCCAGTGCTAGGTGAAGTAATAGAACGATCGAAAAGAATATCAAATGAAACAAAAAAACAAGTAATTTCTGAAGTCACTAAAAGTTGTTTTAGTAGGCACAGCGAACAAGACAGTGGCTACGGTAGCGATTTTGAAGATGAAATAAACGGAATATCAGATTCTGATAGCGATTTTGAAGATGGAATAAACGGAATATCGGATTCTGATAATGACGTTCAATTACTAAATGCAATCCAAAATGGAAACAACAGGAAATTTAGAAAATACCTAAAAGATTGCACAAATGTCAGTGGCATAACAGATGAAAAAGGAAATAATATTTTACACCTTATTGCATCGCTCAAAAAGAAACAAAAGCTTAAGTTTCTAGATACCTTGATAAAAATAGCTAACGAGAAAAATTTAGTACAACTTGTTGATAGTGAAAATCAAGAAGGAAAGACTCCTTTTCAGGTAGCACTAATTAACAAGATAATAAAAGGGAAACATGAGTCTAATACAGTTAGAAGTAGCGATAATACACTTAAGTTTCTTGCAAAATTGTTAAAGTATGGAGCCAAGCTAAGCTTACCTACAGAGGATTTAGAAAAATTATCTAAAAAGCAAAATGAATACTATCTTAAATTTTTAGAGAAATTGGCTGAGCGAAAACCAGAAATAAAAACAAAAGTTGAAGAAGTTATAGCCCATACCATAAATACTCCAGATAGTAATGATAATTATCAATTACATTTAGCAATTAAAAATAAAGATGAGAAATCCTTTAAGGAGTTATTGCAAAAAGGAGCAGATATTAGCCTGAAAGATACAGATGGTAATAATGCTTTACATCTAATAGTTTTAGAATTAAAGCAAAAACGAAAGTTTGAATTTTCAAATATAATATTAAATGTAAGTAAGGAGGAAGAAAAAGAGTATCTTAAAGCACAGTTTAAAAAAGCTATAAATGCTGAAAATACAGCAAAACAAACACCTCTTTATTATTTATTCCAGCATATAAAAGAAAAAAATGAGGATCGATCATGTACAGATAAAAAATTTGAAAAAACAAATAGATATAAAGCCTTAGAGTTATTTCTCCAAAATAGTGCAGACATTACTGCTCAAGACAAAGAGGGTAATAATGCTTTGCACTATATTGCTTCGCTAAAAGGAGAACAAAAGGTTGCATGCTTGGAGTTGATTTCCAGTTTAGTAAAAGAAAAAGAAATATCTGAAGATCAGTTAGGTAAGGCCATAAAGGCCATTAACGAAGAAGGAAGAACACCGCTACAAGTATCATTAACAAAAAAAGCAGAAAAAGGCAACCACCTTTCGCAAATGAAAACAATTTTTGATCTAGGGAAAAAGTACGACAATACAACAAAGTTTTGTGCAAAGCTGCTAGAAATAGGTGCTGATTCCCGTTCTCTGAAACTAAAAGATCGAGAATTTCATACTGAAAAATATTATTGCACTTTACGTAATTTAGAAAATTACTCAAAAACTCCACAAGAAGGAAAGGTAAAAGCTAAAGAACTAAGGAAAAAACTTGAAAAAAAATATAATGTTAGAACTTTTTCAAAAAAATGTCAGCATATTCTACACAAAACAGGAGATGGCCTAAAAGCTGCATGGAAATGCATTGATCCGGGCAGGAGAGCTAGTGTATTGTTAGCAATCACAGTAGCAACTACTATTATTACAATGGTAACACTTTCTTGCTTCCAAGGACAAATTGCAATTGGAGCAGCGTTACCCATCATAGCTATAACAGGAGTGGTGTGTCTGATATTCACTTTGGGACTTAGCGACATTAGGAAGTCTGTTAAGGAATTAACCAACGATAAGCAAAGCCGTAAAGATGATCACCTAGCTGCAAAACAACCTGAAAATATTACTGAACAACAAAATTTAGCTAACAACTCAGCAGAGCAAGAAGTACAAAGATCGTCAAATCAATCGGAGCATACAGAAAGCCCAGCTACTCAAATGAGCTATGTATCAATACTACGTCAATTTATAAATAAACCAGATGGGTTGACTAATAAATTCTCTTTTCCGGGGCGATGAAATCAATCTCATCGCTCAGAGTTTTTTCAGCAACTTTTTTATAGTCAATTTCTACACTAACTTGGCTTTTCTCTTCTTTAAGCCATGCTATAGTATGCTTCATCCAGTTTTTATCATCACGTTCAGGGAAATCTTCACGAGCATGAGCACCCCTGCTTTCCTCGCGATTAGCTGCGCATTCCATGGTAATAACTGCTTGTGGAATCATATTGGCAAGCTCCAGCGCTTCAACCAAATCACTATTCCATATCATACTGCGATCTTCAACTGCAATGTTAGGCATCATTTTTGCTACTTCTTTTATAGCTTTTTTACCTTCCTCTAAAACTTCAGCAACACGGAATACCGATGCATATTTCTGCATAGTGTGCTGCATTTCACTTCGTATTTTTGCTACTTTGAACTCTCCAGAAGCAAATCGCATTTTATTAAATCTATCTACTATCAAGTCTGTGCAGTCTGAATGCAATTTTTTATGTGGTGTATCAGGTTTCAATTTTTCTTTTGCCCTAAGCGCGGCAGCTCTACCAAAAACCACAAGATCAAGAAGCGAGTTGGAACCTAGTCGATTTGCACCATGTACAGAAACACATGCTGCCTCTCCTATTGCAAATAATCCTTCTACCACTTCTTCTTTACCTTTTTGCAACGTGATCACTTCCCCATGATAGTTGGTTGGAATACCTCCCATGTTATAGTGAACAGTTGGAATAACAGGTATCGGATCTTTAGTAACATCAACTCCTGCAAAGGTCTTTGCTGTTTCACTAATACCTGGCAATCTGAGCTTTATTACTTCCGGATCAAGATGAGCTATATTCAAGTACATGTGATCTTTCTTTGGCCCAACTCCCCTTCCCTCTCTAATTTCAATTGTCATTGCTCGACTTACTACATCACGAGAAGCCAAATCTTTTGCCTTTGGCGCATAACGTTCCATAAACTTCTCACCCTGAGAATTAACGAGGTACCCACCTTCACCGCGGCATCCTTCCGTCATCAAGCACCCTGAGCCATATATTCCTGTTGGATGAAATTGCACAAATTCCATATCTTCAAGTGGCAACCCAGCTCTCACCACCATGCCATTACCATCACCTGTGCAGGTGTGTGCACTTGTTGCAGAAAAATAAACACGTCCATAACCACCTGTTGCTATTACCACAGAATGTGCACGAAATCTATGCAACGTACCATCACACAGCGACCAAGCTATCACCCCACAGCATGTCCCTTTGTCCATAATCAAATCGATTACAAAATATTCGACAAAAAATTCAGCGTTAAATTTAAGACATTGCTGATATAGAGTATGAAGAATTGCATGCCCAGTTTTATCTGCTGCTGCACAAGTACGCTGAGCCGATTTTCCTTTACCAAAGTGAGTTGTCATTCCACCAAAGGCACGCTGATATATTTTTCCATCTTCCGTACGAGAAAAGGGTACACCAAAATTTTCAAGTTCAATCACAGCTTTGGCAGCATTTTTACACATATACTCTATTGCATCTTGATCGCCAAGCCAGTCTGAACCTTTTATTGTATCATATGCATGCCAGCGCCAGTCATCTTCAGCAATATTACTCAAAGCTGCACTAATTCCTCCTTGCGCTGCAACTGTATGACTTCGTGTAGGGAAAATTTTAGAAATGCAGGCAACTGAAAAATTAGTTGCAGCCATTCCAAGTGTTGCTCTAAGCCCTGCTCCACCTGCACCTACTATCACCACATCATACTCATGCTCTATGATTTCATACGCTGACTTATCCATATCCACTTATTTTATCATCACAGGCTTATAATATCACAGAAGTAGAAAAAATCTATACAAGTTTTCTGGATGTAAGCTTCTGAAACAAATCTATAGTAAACGATGTAATAACAACCATAGGGTGTTATGAAAGTAGCTGACATTGGAATGACACTACCATAAAGGAATAAGTGTAGTTACTTGCATAACATTGATGACTTATGCCTATTTAATTAGATCTAAAATTAGATAGAAAAAGGTAATCTTGATAAAACTCATTTACAACAAGTTCTCTCGCACTTGAATTTTCCGTTTGCACTTTTTTGTATCCTAATTTATGGCTTATTGAATCTTTATATGAACTAACTGCTTTATATATCTTACTTACCTCTCCTGGAAAGATACCACCAACAATTATAACGCATAACCCTGCAACTGTTGCAAAAGCTAGAGTTAAACTTTGCCTCCAGTTAGCTTTTTTTTCTTGTATACCAGCAGGGCACAATTCACTTGACATTTCTTTTAGATACTCATGCCACATGTGATTGCAGTTTGTACATTTCACTTTTCTTCCAGATTCACCTATTTGCCCACGAGATACTAAGTAAGTTTTAGTACAATTATGACATTGTATTTTCATAGTGCTTACGTATAAAATAATATAAATTTGATATCAATATGTATATAATAAATGAAAAATTTGCAACTAAAAAATTACAAGATGAGATAGAAAATATTTGGAAAGATAAAGAAAAACTTAACGACTATAATCTAAAACACGAAGCAAGATTAATAATCAAAGAGGTAATTGAGTTACTTGACAGTGGTAAAATTAGAGTAGCAGAAAAGCTATCAAGTGGAGAATGGATAGTACATAAGTGGATAAAGCAGTCAATATTATTACATTTTCTCACTGAGGAAAGCAAAATAATAGACAATACCAATTGCTGGTTTGACAAAATTGGTAGCAAGTTTAGTGAATGGAATGAGGAAAAATTTTACCAGTCAAAAATTAGAGCAGTCCCTGGATGTTTTGTCCGCCAATCTGCTTACATAGGTAAAAATGTTGTTCTAATGCCAAGCTTTATCAACGTTGGTGCATATATTGATTCTGGTACAATGATAGACACTTGGTCAACAGTTGGTAGTTGTGCACAAATAGGAAAAAATTGCCATATTTCCGGTGGAGTGGGAATAGGCGGAGTTCTCGAGCCTATTCAAGCTTCTCCAGTCATTATAGAAGATAATTGCTTCATTGGAGCGCGCAGTGAGGTAGCCGAAGGTGTCATAATAAGAGAAGGATCAGTCCTTAGTATGGGGGTGTTTATTGGAGCATCAACAAAAATTATTGACAGAGAAACAAGCAAGATATTTTATGGTGAAGTACCACCTTACTCTGTAGTTGTACCAGGATCTACTCCACCTAAAAACAACATTTCAACCTATTGCGCAGTTATAGTAAAAAAAGTGGACGAGAAGACGAGATCAAAAACTTCTATAAATGAAATATTGAGAATCTAACTACTTACCGTCACTTTTTTTATCATTATTACTAACTATAGTAATGGCATATGCGCATAATTCTGGAAAAGAGATCCCGTTTTCTTGAGACAGCTTGTATAATTTTTGCAAACTTTCTTTAACTTTATTAGGAATGTTTCCTCCACGCTCCTTTGCAAGCCATGAATCTTGATGGTGAATTGGATGAGTATCACCCTTTGGATTTCCTATATATACTGCAAAAGGTGCATTCTGTCCTTTGAAATCACACTGTACAGTAAATTTTTTTATAGACTCAACCATTTAAAGACCTCTACTTTTCTTTTTAACCGATTTTATAGAAGATACAAGAGGTGGTTTTTTGATAAAATCTTGCCTATTAAACACACTTTCTTTGCGTTCTAAAGCTCAACGAACATCGGCTCTGTTTAGCTGTGACTCTTTTGCTAACCTCATTCCATGCTTTACCATAATATTAGCATATGCTAACACTTTTTTTACTAACTCTAGGTCACCATTCAGCATTTTAACTAATGCTTGAAATACCTCCGCTAAAGTTAATCCATCAGCACCTACAACCTTATTTTCTACAAAATTGACAACTTCTTCAAATTTATATTCAACACCATCATCTTGAGGTATAAGGGTAACATAATCCGTATCTTGACTATTCATAACCAAAGCACTATCGCCTTTAAACTTATATTATATATATAAATACTCCACTATTTTATAGTATGGCACGCTATAGTTAAACATTTATTAATAATATGCTTACTTATATACACGAATTAATTGATAAAAGCCAAGGATCAATATCCATCAGTAATTTTATGAATGCTGCTCTATATCATAAAGAGTACGGCTATTACATGAATAAATTACCACTTGGCAAAGATGGTGACTTCATTACTGCACCTGAAATTAGTCAGCTATTTGGTGAAACAATTGCAGTGTGGATAATGAATACATGGGAAAAATTAGGAAAGCCATCAAAATTTTCTCTAGTTGAACTTGGACCAGGTAAAGGAACACTCATTCATGATGTAATAAGAGTCACCAAAAAATATAGCTGTTTTTTTAGCTCAATGGACATTCATCTAGTTGAGATAAGCCCTATTTTACAGAAAATACAAAAGGAAAAATTAAAGGGATTAGATATTAATTGGCACACAGATGTCGACAACTTACCAAATCAGCCAACTATTTTTTTTGCAAATGAGTTATTTGACGCCCTTCCAATTGACCAATTTATTTATCGTGATGGGCAGTGGTATGAAAATAGAGTAATAAAACAAGATGATGGCAGTCTTTCATTGTCACTCCAGTGCTTAACCAGACCAAAAACTGGATTCCAGACTGGAATGACAGGGGGTTTCAATGGTGCAGTAGTGGAAGTATGCCTAGCCGGAATCGAAATATTAAAGAAACTTGAGAATAAGATAGTCAATAACGGAGGAGCTGCCCTGATTATAGATTATGGTTATGTATATCCTTCATACAAGAGCACTTTGCAATCGATAAGGCAGCATAAATATACTAATTTTCTTGAAAACGTCGGTAATAGTGACATCACTGCACTTGTGAACTTTCAATCATTAAAAGATTCATTAAGGCACGTAAATTGTGAGATTTTGACTCAAAGAGAATTTTTACACCTTTTTGGTATAAAGGAAAGAGCACAAGCTTTAATGAAAAATGCAAGTAATGAACAGAAGAATAAGATCTTCAGTGAATTTTTAAGGTTAACTGAAAATATGGGTACTCTCTTTAAGGTAATGCTGATTCACCATTTTTAGTCTTGTGTAGTTCTTATGTTAAACATACAAATACTAAAAAATTTACAGAATAAAAAAGGTAAAAAAAACGTATCTGTTCAGCAGAGTAGCAAAATAAGATAGACAGATAAGACTATCATAGGAACAAATAGGTGTCATGAAAGTAGCTGACACTGGCATGACAACAAAAAAGTTACTCAAATGACACCCTTTTGATGCACAATTTTTGGTGCATCACGTACTGATTTTCATCCAAGACGATGTCATGCAAGTAGCTGACACTGGCATCCAGCCTTTTCGCGCAAAAAACGTTGTAAAGTGTTTACCAACTTAGTTGGATCCCAGCTGGAATGACACTTGGTTATGCAAGAAATCTATTGTCAAAAAAAATTACTTCCGCATATTTTGAATCTGATTATAATGACAATTAGAGATATTTTAAGAGCTCAAAATCTATCTTTGTCTGCAGACTTTCAGTTAACTTTTCAATAAAAAACGTAGCGTATCTTTTTCAGCGGTCTGTCATATGTGCGCTGCATTTTTTTCTAATCTTTTTATACAGGAGGATTTTATGTCCAGAATTCCAGATACTTGACCTTTACTTTAGCTAATAACAGGCGCCTGTGATTTTTATAAAGAAAGTGTAGGAAAAACTGTTTCCAGGCATAAATTTGCCATGTATACCTAAAAAGTAATTATATTAGCATAATATTCATACTTATATGCCAATATTAATATTCTTTGAATGGAATACGAAATTAATGTTGAAAAAATATGTACCAAAAAATTTATGTGGGATCTATGCCGAAGCTCAAATTGCATGACACCATTTATTTTTATGGTTTTGTCTATTTTATTTTGCCACTCTGCTAAACAGATACATTTAATTCCATTTTTATCGAGCAGATAATTGTCATATATTAGCTTAGTTCTCCTGTTATACTTAAATATAAATCAGCATAGCCCTAATTTTTTTATATATTTTACTTCTTTCTCTATATTTAATAATAGGCTTGAAAATAAATGGTAAACCTATAATTGTTAAGCTTAGAGCTAGGATTGAAAGTACACAAAAGGCTTTGTGTTTACTATGTAGCTCTTTCAAGTAAAGCATCAAAAACCTACAAAATTTTTTGTAATTTTCTTCAATATTTTTTTTGCTATGAGCCTTGTCAATAAACATATCTATTGCAGTATAATCATTACTACAATTAATTGCCCCTTTTTCTATTAATAGCTGAGCTATATCAAAATAATCCTTTTGAATAGTAAGATGCAGAGGTGAAAAACCTTGTTGATCACAAATATTCATATTGGCTTTTACTGCTAACAACATTCTTACAATTTCTACATGGCCTTTTTTAGCTGCAAGTAGCAGAGGAGTTCTGTTGCATCTAGTGACGGCATTAACGTTTACCTTAAGCTCCAATAAGAACTTAACTGCTTTAGTATCACCATTATAGCTAGCTTTATGTAACCTGGTGTTACCGCTACAATCTTGGTCATCTGCTTCTATTCCCTTTGAAACAAGAAATGTTACCATTTGCCTATTATTATGCTTAATAGCGCAATCCAGTGCATCAAAACCATGTTTATTTTTTGTGCAAATAAACTCTTTTAACTTAGCTTTTGCTTGCTTTACAATAAGCTTTACCAGTTGCATTTTGTTGTTATATGCTGCTAGAAAAAGCGTAGTATTATTTTCTGCATCTTTTGCTTCTATGTTTGCACCTTTCTTTATCAGATATTCTATAATCTCTGCTCTACTTTCATAATGTGTAGTACATTGATAAATGGTCAAAAATAAAGGAGTACGAAAGTTGTTATCTTCACATTCAAGATTTGCTCCGCTATCAATTAAAATCTGGACGCTCTTTTTAGAACCGTATAATGAAGCTATGTGAAGAGGAGTATAGCCTTCCTCAGCATCTTTTTCATTAACTTTTGCGCCTTTTGTTATTAAAAAATCCATTAATTCTGTGTCATCTTGTAGTGTAGCAAGGTGAAGTGGAGTAAATCCATTTTTATCTCTAGAATTAATTGTCAATTGATTAACAAGAAGTTTAGCAATTTTTTTGTGTCCATGCATAATAGCATAATGCAGTGGATTTCTATTTTCATTGTCCACAACATTAAAGTCAGCTTCGTGCTCTAATAATGATTTTACTCCAACTAAATCGCCTTCTTTTGTAAACTTATGCAAGAGAGTGACTCCGCTTACATCTTTTGAGTTAATATCAAATCCACTTTCTACCAATTGATGTATGTCTTCCTCACACGCCATACCATTTTAATTAAACCCTTTTCGCATTAACAATACTCCCACTTAATTAAGTTTGAATGAATCTGTAAGAGAGATATCACAATTTATTGAAGTTACTAAATCCGATATATTAAAGTCCACAATTTCCTGAATAAAGCCCTGACGATATTTTGCACACATCCATCTGCACACGCTCTCCAGGTACTTTACAGTTATAACGCTTGACCTGTTTGCGATAATGACGTTTAACATGCAGAAGACTTACATCATGTTTTTTGAAAATTTTGTGTATAGTAGCCAATGACAAGGATAAATCATATAGACGTCTTAACTCGGTTTGAATACGCCTTGCCCCTAGCTTTCTAGTTTGTCTTAGATGAAGAATAAGCTGCTCATCTGAGTCATTGATCTTTTGCAAAGGTGAAGTTTTAGGCTTACTACTGAGATCTACTAATCCTTTTTCACCTAACTCTTCATAACGTTTGTACCATTTACGTAAGGTAAAACGTGAAATACCATAATGCTGACATACCTTTCCTGCATGACCCAACTCTTTGTATAGTTTTATCCAACTCAGACGTAGTTTAACCCTAGAATTTATCCTTTGCAATTGTAATAAGGTCTATAAACTACTGCAAATCCAAATTTCTATTTGATCTTACATTCTTATTGTAATAACCTCTATGGATCACACAGCATTAGTCGTGTATCTGAACAGATACTTTTGTACATGGATCAGCTTTATGTGTATCAATTCTGTCTACTTCAAGTTTCCAGCAAAACTACTTTCTAATGTATTGCTTTCAATCAAGTTCTTTGTTAAGCTCACTGTTAGTGGATGTTCAATTATCTTAACATAAAAATCAAGGCAGCTTTAGGTATAAATACGAGTAACTCGTATAAGTAAAGAGTCTATAAGAAGTTTCTTACCATTCTATTCAAACGGGTTTTAAACTTTTGAAATGTCATGACATTGTTGATACGTTTGTCAAGAAACGACAGGGTATCTGCAAAATCTTCTGAATAATCATTGATAAAAAAAAGTATCGTACTTAAGTACACTCCAGCTAATATTGCTCTTTTTGTATAGTAGTTAAAATCTGTTGATTGATCATGAATGCCATACCAAATCGTGCTAACAGTTCTGTACAAGAGTTTACTAGAAAAGTATGCATTTTTTGGTAATATAGAGAATGATAAAACGTTTTTTAAAAACTCTCTGTAATTTTGTAACTTAGCATAGTTTGAAAGGCGTATTTGGACAGCTAACTTTATCCGCTCTCTTACCTTCATATCTTCTAAATTGGAATTCCAAAGTTCAGTTTCCATTGAGCTATTTAAGTCCTCTGCTATGTACTCCAAAGCACTATATATTCCATTTTGAAATTTACAAAAACTATTGGCTAGGTTAAGGTTCGTGCACACTTTCAATAAGGTTGCATCACTTATTCCTTCAAATGGAATAACCTTAATCAGCTCATCTACTATTAACTTTTGTTCCATACAATATTATACTAAACATCACATATAATTGTACCTGAGATTTTCAAACATTCTGCAAAATGCTTCACCGCGCTCTTCAAAATTTTTCCACTGATCAAAAGAAGAACATGCAGGAGAAAGTAATATCGCTACTTCTTCTTTGCTATTTATGGCCTCTTCAAAAGCCAGTTTAAATGCGTTTTCTAGATTATAGCACTTCATATAATCTATTTTGTTCTCCATAATGTTTGCAAAAACTTCAGTTGATTCTCCAATAAGAAAAGCTTTTCTAATCTTGGTGAAATGCTTGCTTAATGATTCTATTCCGCCTTTTTTGCTTTTTCCGCCAACAATCCAATATATGTTTTTATAAGATAAAATTGCCTTTTCGGTCGATTCTGAATTGGTTGCTTTGCTATCGTTGATAAAAAGTACATTATGTATTTTGCCAAGAAATTCATTTCTGTGTCTTAGCCCTGGAAAGGATTTGATTTCATTGACAATAGTGCTGCTATCTACTCCAAGTAACTTGCACACAGCGTGTGCAGCTACTATATTTTCTACATTGGATACTAGGTTTATTTTCACGTCGCTTACTGATAAGCTATGATTCTCTAGTTTCCCAGTGCCTAGGCACTGGGATGACAAAGAGGGTGACATCGAAGCTGAGATTGGAATTTTGTTCCCAGTGAATTTATTGAATACATCAGCGGTAATTTTGTTATCACATCCTATCACGGCAATCTTGCTACTGTTTATCAATTTTAGTTTAGTTGCTATATAGTTATTCATACTTCCATGTCTATCTATGTGGTCTGGTGTGATGTTGAGCAATACAGAAATATCCACATTAATTTCATTCATTAGCTCCAATTGAAAAGAGGAGAATTCAATTACATAAATTTCTGCATCTCTTTCTAAATCCAAAATAGGCACACCTAAATTCCCGCCAATAGCTACTTTTTTCCCTGTGGATTTTAATATGTGCCCTATTAGTGACGTGGTGGTTGATTTGCCATTTGTTCCAGTGATGCCTACAACCTTCTGGCTTGTAGTTTTAGTTTCAAGAAATAGCTCAATGTCTGATTTTATTTTGCAGTCAAAGCTTCTTGCAAGTTTTACTACCCAATGCGTTGGTATTGGCACTCCAGGGCTCAAAATTAGTGTGCTTATCTCACGCCAATTATACTCATTGGGATGAGTAAAGTTACACTCTTTATATATCTTTTTTGCATTTGCTATTTGCTCTTTATTATCATCCCATGCATATATTTTTGCACTGCTTTTTGTTAGAGCATTAATAACGGACAAACCAGTTTTACCAAGGCCGAAAACCGCAACACTTTGATTTTTGTATTTGTTTAGTTGCACTTCTAGATAACTTATGCGAACCATTTTATAAAGATATAATACAAATTATAATGACTTCTTCCATAGTTTTTGGCAGTGCTTAACTTTATTGTCACAACCTTAGCCAATAGAAAACTCCTTGACACATTTTGCCAACTCCCTTACCATTACAATAAGAGTATTTATACTTTAGAATTAATTAAGAGAAAGTTTTTTCTCGACTTGTTGTATAATTTGATAAAAGTGATCAAAATCTAAGCTTGCACTACCAATTAAAACTCCCAATAGATTTGGAATACTGAGCAAGTTTCCTATATTTTCTGAGCTGACTGAGCCACCATATATAATGTGTTTTTTACCAGTACACAATTTTATTATCTCTATCACCTCAGCAATTGCGTCATTATTTGGCACATTTCCTGTTCCTATTGCCCATATCGGTTCGTATGCTATGGTATATTCACCTTGTGTTGGCAAACGGTTTTTGCATTGATATTCTATTACTTCTTTTGTTTTTTTATTTTTATAATCTTCTGAGTTTTCACCTACACAGATGATTGGGTGTAATCCTGATTCTATTGCTGTTTTCGATTTAAGTTTTATTTCACTATCTTTTTCATGAGCCCTTTCAGAATGTCCAAGTATTACGTAACTACATCCTAGTTCCTTCAACATTCCTGCACTAATTTCACCTGTGTAAGAACCGAACTCTTTATGATGGCAATTCTGTCCTCCTATTTTAATATTGTTGTTCAACTCTATATTGCTTGGAAATGATGTAAAAGGAGGGCAAATTACTAATTTAGAGGTAATTTCGTTGCTCTTGTTGTTAAGTTTGCCTATAAAGTTAACAAATGAAGAACGTGTTCCATTCATTTTCCAATTTGCTACTATTAAAAAAGACATCAATTTTTCTTATATGAATGAGAGTGCCGGCTGTCGGACTTGAACTGACAACCTACTGATTACAAGTCAGTTGCTCTACCAATTGAGCTAAGCCGGCATTAAATACACTGACAATATACAATTATTGATGAATTTTCGTCAACTAATTTTTAAAATACTGCATACTAAGATCATATGAAAAAATTTTTACTGAAGCCAAAAAAGAGTCTAGGGCAAAATTTTATTTTATCGAATGAGATAATAAAAAGAATAGTTGCCTTAGCTGGTAGCCTGAAAGATTTTAATGTTATTGAAATTGGTCCTGGGTATGGTGCGTTAACAAGAGAAATATTGGCATATAATCCAAAGTTTCTACTTTCTATAGAAAAAGATAGTAGTTTAGTGAAACATCACGAACAATTGCTAAATGAGCATCAGGGAAAATATAGAATTATAGAAGCAGATGCACTTAATGTTGTAGAAAAAGAGCTGGTAGAATGTCCAGTCAAAGTCATTGCTAATTTGCCTTACAATATCTCAGTAGCGTTATTTTTAAAGTGGTTAAATAATATAAAATTTTTTACGAATTTGACGTTAATGTTCCAAAAGGAGGTAGCAGAGCGTATTACAGCAGAACCTAATTCTAAAGATTATGGTTCCCTATCAGTGCTAAGCCAGTTACTATGCGACATAAAAAAGGAATTTGATATTGAACCTAAGGAATTTTTTCCAAGACCAAAAGTATATTCTTCAGTAATTACAGTAAAACCTTTACCCACTCCAAGATTTGCAGTAAATTTAGAAACCTTAACAAAGCTAACACGTGCTGTGTTCGCTCAAAGAAGAAAGATGCTGAGAAATAGCTTGCAAAGTATAACTAGTGATGTCTCAACTACTCTTGAGAATGCTAAACTGAGTGGAGACGAACGTCCAGAAAGCTTAACTATTGAGCAGTTCTGTTTGCTAGCAAATAATATAATTATGCGATAAATATATTAGGAGCTACATACCTCTTCTATCCTATTTTGATCTAAAAATAGCTGGAGCTAGGCTAATTTTGCAAAAGCTCTATTGCAATTTCATTAATTGGCGTATAAGCTTTAAATAAAGCATATGAAAAAAATGGAAGCTTGTTATTCGTTTGACGATGTACTTCTCTTACCGGCCTATTCTGATGTATTGCCTCGTGATGCAGACACAAGAACTTATCTAACAAATAATATAGAACTAAATATCCCTCTCATATCCTCTGCAATGGACACTGTCACTGAATCAGGCTTTGCAATAGCTATTGCCCAACATGGTGGAATAGGTTGCATACATAAGAATTTATCAATAGATGAACAAGTGTTAGAAGTAAGAAGGGTGAAAAAATATGAAAGCTGGATCGTGTATAACCCAATTACAATTTCCCCAGATAAAACAGTTGCAGAAGCAGTTTCATTAATGAGAGAGTATAATTATTCCGGCATTCCTGTAGTTGATCAACGCAAGTTAGTGGGAATTTTAACTAATCGAGATGTGAGGTTTATTGAAGACCAGAACATGAATATAAAAGTTTCCGAGGTAATGACAAAAGATAAGTTAGTAACAGTTCGAGAGCAGGCAGTAAACAGCGCCTCAGCAATGAAATTGTTGCATGCAAATAGAATAGAGAAGCTTTTGGTTGTTGATGAAAATTCTTGTTGCATAGGTCTAATCACAGTTAAAGACATCGAAAAATACAATAGATATCCAAATTCATGTAAAGACAGTAAAGGTCGACTCAGAGTTGCCGCTGCAATTGGTACTGGTAAAAAAGACGGTATAGAAAGATGTGAAGCTTTGGTCGAAGAAGAAGTTGATGTGGTTATTGTAGATACCGCTCACGGTCATTCCGAGAACGTTATCAGCACCATTAAGGAAATAAAAAAGATGTATCCGAATACGCAATTAATCGGCGGAAATATTACAACAAAGGAGGCTGCTGAAGCGTTAATTGATGCTGGTGTTGATGCAGTAAAGGTTGGAATAGGGCCCGGATCAATTTGTACTACCAGAATAGTTACAGGTATTGGTATGCCGCAATTCTCTGCAATCAAGAATGTTGCAGAGGTGTGTAGAGCAAAAAACGTCAGACTAATTGCTGATGGTGGAATAAAATATTCGGGAGATGTTGCAAAAGCTATTGCAGCTGGTGCTGATACTGTGATGATAGGTTCAATCTTTGCTGGTACTGAGGAAAGCCCAGGTGAGATTATCATGTATAAGGGTAGAGCATATAAGGAATATCGAGGAATGGGATCTATTAGTGCAATGAAACGAGGGTCAGCTAGCCGTTATTTTCAAGATTCAAAACTTGATTTAGTCCCACAAGGAGTAGAAGCAAGAGTTCCTTTTAAAGGTCCAGCTTCAGGAGTGATCTATCAGTTAATTGGTGGGTTGCAAGCTGCAATGGGTTACACTGGCAACCGTAATATAGAAGAGATGAAAAAAAACTGCAAATTTGTCACTATTACTTCATCAGGGTTAAGAGAAAGTCATGCTCATGATATAATCATTACACAGGAAGCTCCAAATTACGCTTACCAAGCATCTAATTTATCATCTGATTCAGAGTAAATACAATCCCCTTTTGAGTGGGTCATTTCAACACTGGTACACAATTGATATTAATATTAAGAGTCAAAAAGATGTCATCTAAATCAGTGCTATAAGTTGGAATAGCAACTTAAGGTAGATTGCCAGCTTAATATATTTTGATAAATCCAAATTATTTTAGCTATAAGAGAGCTTTGCTTTTTTGCTCCATCAGAATTGGCTTACTTTTAGTGATTCATGGAGTTAAAAAAGTCAGCATTGCTCTTTGTTAAAAGTAATTTGTCACGTAAAAACTCCATTGCTTCAACAGATCCCATAGGGTTAAGTATCCTACGCAATACCCATATTTTATTTAGTATGGCCTTATCAACTAATAGCTCTTCCTTCCTTGTTCCGGATTTTGTAATATCAATAGCAGGGAATATACGTTTATCAGCAAGTTTTCTATCTAGTATAATTTCAGCATTACCTGTGCCTTTAAACTCTTCAAAAATAACATCATCCATTTTTGAACCAGTTTCTATAAGGGCTGTAGCGATGATTGTCAAAGAACCACCATTTTCAATATTACGAGCTGCTCCAAAAAAGCGTTTTGGTCTTTGCAGCGCATTTGAATCTACACCACCGGTTAGAACCTTTCCAGACGAAGGAATGACTGCATTATAAGCACGTGCAAGGCGAGTTATAGAATCAAGCAAAATCACTACATCTTTTTTGTGTTCAACCATTCTTTTAGCTTTTTCTATTACTATTTCAGCAAGTTGGACATGACGGTAGGCAGGTTCATCAAATGTAGAGCTTACCACTTCACCCTTTACAGAGCGTATCATATCTGTCACCTCTTCGGGTCTTTCATCTATAAGTAATACTATTAGTTCTATTTCAGGATGATTTGTAGCTATAGAGTGAGCCATTTGCTGAAGCAATATCGTTTTTCCTGTACGAGGTGGAGCAACTATCAATGCTCTTTGTCCTTTTCCAAGAGGTGTAACTATATCTACAGCACGCATGTTTATATCTTTTTTATTATCTCCGCTAATGTTGTTTTCAAGGATGAGGCTTTTTTCAGGATAAAGTGGAAGCAAATTATCAAAATGTACGTACTTTCTTAATTCACTGATTTCAGTAGAGTTTATACTGTGAACCTTAGTTAAAGTAAAATATCTTTCTTTATCACCAGGTGGCCTTATTTCTCCACATGCCATATCTCCTGTACGTAAATTAAACTTCTTTATTTGGCCATTGGAAATATAAACATCATCGGTACTTGGAGCATAATTTGCACTTGATGAACGTAAGAAACCAAAACCATCAGGCAATATTTCCACTACTCCACTTCCTGTGGTTATGCCTCCTTCTTCACTCATTTTCTTCATTAAACTGAATATCATTTCCTGTTTTAGCATCCTGCCATTGCCTTTACCACTAGTTGAAATTTTTCTTTCTTCAGCTAGCTCTAACAATTCTTCTGCTGTTTTCTCTTTCAATTCGCTCAGGTCCAATGTTTTCTTGTTTTTTTCAGCACCTTCACTGGTCATTTGTTTTGCTGCGTCAGCATTATGAATTTGTTCGCTTTTTTCAGGTTGACCTACAACCTCTCCTTTTGCTAAGACATCTTCATTGATTGTTGTCATAATCCTCCAAAAATTTTAATTGATGCTTACTAACCTAAAATGTGAGTATAAAACAATAAATTAGGCTGAGCTAGTTTTTAGTGCGTATTTAGACTTAATTATTATTAAACTAGATACTTTACTTACATTATACTGATAAAAACTAACAAGTCAAGTCAATTTAATATTAACAAAGTACAAGAATTTGAGAATCATCAATAGCTATTATTTATATTTTTTAATCTTTGTTTCTTCTCTTCTTCTACTTTCGCTTTTTCTACTTCCGCTTCTAAATTTTCCTGGCTACATAAACCAAGTAGTACAGGATCTTGAGGTTTGATATTGAGTATGTTATGATGAGATCCATCTCTTACCTGCTCAACTGTGTAATTTGTTGTACTAACTAGCTTAGCTATCACATTATTGTTCAAGATAGGAAATTTTTTTACCAAATAATAAATCGCATTAGGTTTATCTCTACGCCTTGCTGTGGAAGCAAAGGCAAGAAAGCTAATCGTCTTTGCCCTTTTTTTCATATTTTTTATAATCAAATTTGGTACACGATTTGGATTTTTTTTGCAATTATCGATTTCTTTTTCAGTAATTATTTCAGAAATAATAGGGTCATACTTTTCAACTTCTATTTCCTCATCAGCTATGTCTTGTACTTTTTCAAGGGATAACTTGCAACATTGTGCTATTTGATCAAAAGTTAAGCTAGTGTTATCAACCAACCAAGCAGCTACTTGCATGAGAAATTGTTCATTTCTATCTTTATTGTCTTTAGAAGATTTCATTGACATCGAAAAAACATCTCCCATTTTAATATTCCTTTACTGTTATAGAAATAAAATATAAACCATTAAAACTAAAAAAGCATTAACTTTGTCATCCAATGGCTTTTTGGTTTATATTTCTTATCTCTTAGAACCTGTTCATAATCTTTTGAGGAGGAAAGAAGTAAAAGCAAATTTGTAGGCTAGTATTAAGTTTACGCTCGCAATTTTTCCAAAGTCGCCTACATTTTTCCAACCAGGCAAAAGATCTCTCACGTTAGCTAGTTGTTACTCTCTAATCCTGAAAATTGGCGTTCTATACTGTCTTAAACGTTTTATAAGCTCGTTTCAGCTTATGTAGGTAAAAACCTAGAAATATTGTGAAGACATAAGGTGCACATAGTGCAAAAAATTAAAAATAAGACGCCAACTGTATAATACTTTTGTCGTTTAATCTGCACAGATTGAAGATAATAAAATACCTTCAGTCTTATGATAAGGAAAATGGAAAAATGTGTAAAGTAATCTTTTTCACCTCTGTGAGCTACTTGAATTAAAAAAGAAGAGATACTAACCTCTTGCATTCAAACTCACATAAATCATGAATTATGCATGTTTCACACGAAGGTTTTTGCGCTTTGCAAACATATCTACCATGCAAAACTAGCCAATGATGAGCATAAAGTAGGTATTTTTTTGGCACTACATTCAAAAGAGACTGCTCTGTTTTAAGTACATCTTTTTCTTTCACAAGCCCAACTCTATTGCTCACTCTAAAAACGTGAGTATCAACTGCCAATGTTGGAATACCAAGCCCTGAATTTAAGAACACATTAGCGCTCTTTCTCCCAACCCCTGGTAAAGATACCAAATCATCGAAATTAGTAGGCACTTTGCTATTGTACCTCTCAATCAATATTTTACTGAGCCCGATTATATTTTTTGCTTTGGAATTATATAAACCAATACTGCTTATGCATTTTCTCAGCTCACTTTGCCCAAGATTCAACATTTTTTCTGGCGTATCAGCGATACTAAATAGCTCCTTTGTAATTTTATTAACACTTATATCGGTCGTCCGCGCTGACAGAACTATTGCAACTAATAACGTAAAATGATTGGTATAATTTAGCTCTATTTTTGGCGCAGGATTTGACTGTTGAAATTTTTCAAATATTAATTCTACTTTTTTTGAGTCCATGCATAGAGCTAAAAGCTTATACTACACTGTTTGCTGTGTAAATTCAATTGCTTGAGGATTAGATAGTCCTTCAATATTAACATCAGACATATCAGTTTTTACCTCATCAAAATTCCTTTCAGCAAACTCGCTTGCCACTTCTGCAAAACATTTTCTAACAAGAGGCATGATAATTGGCATTAACAGTTTTCGTGGATCATACCGTCCTAACAGATCAGTCTCCTTTTGCACTCTATCTCTTGGATCCTCTTCTAGTAAATCTTTTGTGTGCTTGTCAGCATATATTTCACAGCCTTTTGAGAAAATAGGAGCTAATGCTTCAATTAATACTGCCAATAACAATAGTGGACCAAGTACAGCTCCACCAACAGTTAATCCATTAGCAATGAAATTTATTGTAACTAAATAAACAGAAAAAGCAGCTAAAGGATAGTTGATAAGAAGTTTACTGCTTAGCTCGATATAGCTCATCTTACTTATGAATTCATCAGTAGAAATTTCTGAATTGGCATACTTTTTCATATAATGACCTACTAATAAACGAGAGGCGTTATTAATAATGATATTAAGTGCTATGATCCACCATGAAAAATAGCAACCTATAGTAATTGTAGTTAATATAGCTAAAGGCAGAAAACTTATTTTTGGTACTAACATTAGAGCATTTTTGCGCTCTATAAATTTCAATGCTAATGTCTTTTTATCTTCTTCAATTAGGCTTCTCTTTTCTTTTAGAGGAGTAATATAATTGAATAATTGTATGCTTGGCTTTGCTATATATTGATATAACTCTTGCATTAACTTTGCACTTTGTACACTCTTCTGAAAATTATCTAAATTTGGATTTAGCAAAATCCTCTCTATTTGAGCCTGAAGTTCATTATAGCTTTTTAGGTCTTCTCCAAACGAACAATCATTTCTTTTTAGTATAGCAATCAACCCATCAAAATCTTTACCTACAGCTTCTTCCTCACTGATTTTTAGCTCGTTAAACAACTTTCTCCTATAGTGAAACTCTCTTGCCGTTAAACGTCCATTACTTTCAGCACCAACACTGACTTTAACACAAGGATTTCCTGACTCCAAAGGTTCAATGTACTTTTTTAGCTCTTGATAAGCTTTATAAATCTGATCAAATCTATTTTTGTCTCCACCTTTGTCAGGATGGTTTGCAAGAATTAACTTCTTATGCTGCTTCTTCAAAATTGCGCTAAGCTCTTCATAATTCTTGTCTACAACTTGCTTAGCTTCTATTTCTAATATGTCGAATAGATTAGCATTATCACGAAACTCCTGATTAGTTAACTTAAAATGTTGACTCATTACTATTCCTCACATAAATATATCATATTTAGTGTTTTACGCAAACACAAAAACATTAAACAATAATCAGGAGAAAAAACCCTCTTTTCCATCATATAAATACAATTTATCCATTCTCACCACGTCAAAGCTATTTTCTTCAAGTTTGATTAGCAAGTTATTCACATCAATATTTGTAATAGCTTGCTTTTCATTATTTGCGATAAACCTGCAGGTTATTTGGTCACTTGAAGATTTTGAGCCTCCTGGCCAAATTGCAAGTCCTTTTGAGTATATTGCTATCATTTTCAGATTACTCGATTCAAATAATCTTACTATTTGATCAAAATTGTTGGATTTGTCCCAAGCAAGCGCTATATCACTACCCACTAGCTTTTTAACTTTGTAATCTTGTTCGTAATGGTCTTGTACTTTATTTATTTTACTATCCAAATCACTGCTAATTATAAGCTCAGTTAATGTTGCAGGTTTCTTTCCTAGATTATCTATAACAGCTTGTGCAAATTCTTTTGTCCCAACTTTCTGCTTGCTCTTTTTCTCCTTATATAAATCAGCAGTGTGTATTCCATCTTCTAAGGTTTTTAACCATGCATTGTAAATTAGCTTTGCAGTACTCACTTGACCGATATAGACCAACATATGCACTGCAGCATTTAAAAGACCAGAAGGATTAGCTATGTTTTTTCCTGCAATATCAGGAGCAGAGCCGTGAACCGCTTCAAACATTGCATATTCATTACCTATATTGCTACTTCCTGCAAGCCCTACAGAACCTGAGGTTTGTGCCACTATATCTGATAATATGTCGCCATATAGATTTTCAGTTACTATAACATCGAAATTCTCGGGTTCTGTGGCAACACGTGCCATTCCAATATCAACTATATAATGTTCCGCCTTTATATCCGGATATTCTTTTGCAATACGATCAAACGCTGCATGAAAAGCGCCGTCAGTCATTTTCATTATGTTGTCTTTAGTCAGGCAAGTTACTTTCTTTCTGTTATGTTTTTTCGCATATTCAAAAGCGTACCTGCATATTTTTTCTGAGCCAGATCTAGTAATAATTTTAGTGCATTGGTAAGAATCACCAGTGAGCCTATGCTCTATTCCCGTATAAACGTCTTCTTCATTTTCACGTATTACAACAACATCAAATTTATCGAATTTATTTTCTATAACAGGGTGATACGAAATGCATGGTCTAATATTTGCATACAGCCCTAAGTTCTTTCTGAGCGCAACGTTTAAGCTTTTGTGCCCTTTACCTTGAGGGGTTGTTGTTGGAGATTTGAGTAATATCTTTGTCCTTTCGATAGATTCCCAACCACTCGGAGAAATTCCATGAGACCATTCCTTACTATAAACACGCTCCCCTATTTCAATAATATCTATTGAGATCTCTGCTTTCGCTTCACGCAATATCGACAGCACCGCTTCCATAATTTCTGGTCCGATACCGTCACCATACGCAACTGTGATTGGTGTTGACATAACTTTCCTAACTACAAATGACTTAATGTTAATTCAAATAATAAAGTGGGTCAATGTTGCTAAAATAGCATATTTACGGTTATTTCATAATGAACTTTTATAGTGGTTATAGCATTGCAAAATATGGAAAGTGTATGGATACTAAAATAAGTTATGCAGGAATTCTAAGGCGAGTTTCAGCATGTGTGGTCGACGGTGTTTTATGGATGATAATAGCATTCGTTTCACTCCTTTTTGATCTAGATAATGTGGATAAAAACATGACAATTCTTATGGCAACACTGCTTATAACATATATAATATTTAATATATTAACAATAACAAAGTACGGTTGCACCCCAGGAAGATTACTGTGCAGTGTACGTATAAAAGATGCAAATACATTTAAAAACGTTACTCTAATGCAAGCAACAATAAGATACATTTTTAGGGAAGGCATTTGGGTTATTTATAGTTTTCTGTCTTATCTTTTGCCTGGCTATGTTTCTGGATGCCTTTTTATTATACTAACTTTAGTTTTAATGTTTGCAATATTTGATCAACGCAAACAAACGTTTTATGACAAAATTGCAAAAACAGTAGTAATAGACTATAAACCTAGTTGATATTTTTCTTTAGTTGTTACCACCAAGGGTGTTATTTCAGCGCGTGACCCACATCTGTACGAACATTGCAATTAGCAGGTAATTTGCATAATAGAGGGTGTCATTCCAGTGCTTGACACTGGAATCCAGTTTTCCATATAATCTCATCGAAAACGTTGTAACCACTTTCTATGCTAGTGTGCTTTCATCAACCTGGATCCCAGTGTCAGCTACTTTCATGACAAGAAAAGAAGCACTGGTTTCACATGAATCTGAACAGATATCATGTTTTTCTTTAGTTTACTGCTTACAAAGTGACTTTTTTTGTTTCTGCATGAGCTAAATTAACTACCAATATCATACCTGAAGAACCCACCTGACCATTCTAGAAAATTTAACGCTGAGTACACTTTACTTTTAGCTTCTTCCACAGTATTTCCTTCTCCTACTATATTTAGCACCCTTCCGCCATCGGAAATCCAATTACCACTTTCATCCAACTTAGTACCAGCATGAAAAACTAGCACACCAGGAATGTTTTCAATTTTATCCAATCCTTTAATTACCTCTCCTTTTTGATAATCACCAGGATAGCCTTTACTTGCAACAACTACACAAACTGTAGTTTTGTGATTAAACTCCACTATTTTTGTATTTAACTTGCCTTCTGCAACTGACAACATCAACTTTAACAAATCACAATTTGGATCAAGTCTAGGTAAAATAGATTGTATTTCCGGATCCCCAAATCTAACATTATACTCAAGAAGCTTTGGACTATCTTTGCAAATAATTAAACCAGCAAAGAGTACGCCTTTATAGGATGTTCCCATGTTAGTCAGTGCTTGAATTGTAGGATATATTATTTTTTGGATAATTTTTTGCTCCATCTCCTTACTTATAATCGAAGGTGATGAGTATGACCCCATGCCTCCAGTATTTTGTCCCTCGTTATTTTCACCAACTCTCTTGTAATCTTTTGCACACCCAAGGGTTACTACCTTCAACCCATCAATAAGAGCAAAAAAACTTACTTCCTCTCCAATTAAAAACTCTTCTATGATTATTTCTTCACCTGACTCACCAAGATTTTTCTCCACTAGCATTGAATCTATTGCTGAAAAAGCTTCATTTTCTGTGTGGCATATTATGACGCCTTTCCCTGCTGCAATTCCATTTGCTTTAATTACAAGCGGAAATTTTATTTTATTACTACGGACAAAATTTTTAGCTAACCTTTCATCAATAAAACGCTCATACTTTGCAGTTGGTATACCATACTGTTTACATAGTTCCTTCGTAAAAGACTTTGATGCCTCAAGTTTTGCAGCTGCTTGACTTGGAGCAAAAACATTTATTCCCTCTGCAGCTAAATCATCAGCAAGTCCATTAATTATCGGTTGCTCTGGACCAATAATTACTAGCTCTATATTTTCTTTCTTGCAAAATTGTATAACATCCACTGAATCTTGAATATTTATATTCACAAGAACTCCAAAATTTTCCATGGCCGGGCGACCAGGAGTAACATATAACTTAGTCAAGGTAGGAGACTTCTTTAAAGCCCAAAGTAAAGCATGCTCACGCCCACCAGAACCTATAACCAGAACCTTCATCTTTATTTCCTCGCTTTTCTATATGTCAAAATTATTGTTTGCTTATAACAGTATCATTACTCATGTATCTTTGCAACACGTTTGGTATTGTAACTGACCCATCGGAATTTTGATAGTTCTCCATTATGGCAACAATTGTTCTTCCTATGGCTAAAGCTGAGCCGTTTAAAGTGTGAACGTATTTTTTTGTTTTTCTGTCAGTTTCTAAGAAGTATTTAGTGTTCATTCTTCTTGCCTGGAACGTACCGCAATTTGAGCAGCTTGATATTTCTCTGTACTTATTTTGCTCAGGTAACCATACCTCTATATCATAAGTCTTTTGTGCAGCAAAGCCCATATCACCACTACAAAGCAGCATTATTCTATACGGTAGTTCTAATTTTTTTAATATTTCCTCAGCAGCATTTGTCATGCGTTCAAGCTCATCATTTGACTGGTCTTCAGTTGTGATGCTTACCAACTCCACTTTACCAAATTGGTGTTGCCTTATCATACCTCTTGTATCTCGTCCTGCGCTACCAGCTTCTTTACGAAAACATTCTGAATATGCAGTAAAACGAATAGGCAGTTCTTTTTCTTCTATTATTTTGTCAGCAACTAAATTTGTTAAAACTACTTCACTTGTGGGAATTAATCTTAATTTATCGGTAGTTAAATATGAATCATCAAAAAATTTTGGTAGTTGACCAACATTATACATCGCCCTATCCTTTACTAAAACTGGATGATGCACTTCAGTATAACCAAATTCATTAACATGTGTTTCCAGCATAAAATTTATTAATGCTCGTCCAAGCTTAGCTAACTGTCCTTTTAGTATTGTAAACCTTGATCCAGAAATTTTTGCTGCTTGTTCAAAATCCATCAAGCCTAACCTTTCTCCGAGTTCATAATGAAATTTTGGCATAAAACTAAATTGCCTTTTTTCTCCATATTTTCTGATTTCTACGTTGGAGCTCTCATCTTCACCTATTGGTACATTTTGTGCAGAAATATTTGGTAAGTTAGATAAAATATCCACTAACTTATTTTTTTCTGTTTGCTCCTTGAGGCTGATTGTCTCTATCTCACTTGTGATGCTTTTTGATAACTTTACTTGTTCTTCACATGGGCTTTTGTTCATTTTAAGCCTCTTTATTTCTTCCGTGACCTCGTTTCGTTGCTTATTTAAAGCTTGCAATTTAGTAGTCAGTGATCTTTTTTTATGGTCAATCTCTAATATTTCTTCTGTAGTAAATTCTTTCACCCCTCTGCTTTTTATTGCTTTTTCAAATCCTTTAGGGTTTTTGCGTATATGTTCTATATCATGCATATGTTGTGCTATTACTAACATCATTACTCTACTTCAAAAGCTTTGAATGCTCAATATTTTTACATATAAATGCTAATATTGATTTTACCTTCATAATTTGCTAGAATTGATAAACGTGAAATATAATATGTTAGCCATCATAGAAAGATACAATAAATCTAAAGAGAGTACTCACTTCACTAAACTTAAGGCTAGTGGAAGATTTGCTGTCTACGCTTTTTGTATATATTTGGCGACTACATTTACCATTGGCTGTTTGGGATTAATAATGGGATCTTTCCTCTTAACCTTACCACTTGCTATGCTCATCTCCAACCCTATAGCTTGGATCTTAATGGGAATAGTGCTTGCAGCGACATACAAGATGGTTATTGAACCTTTATTTTACTTGGTAAAAGGTTATGTTGATGAAAAAGGAACTGTAAAGGAAGAAAAGAGTCCAAAAGAGCAAAAATTCACAAGAAGTAAATCACTGGATAGTGGACTAGATACTATATCAAGACAAACAAATGATTCGGATCAGAGGGTACGTAGAAATTCCTATTCTCCATCTACAGATAGTGGTATTGTACCAGGAAGTGAACCTGCCTCAAGTAACAATAGTCGTAGAAATTCTAATGCTTCAGGAGATAGTGGTTTGGGTGGCAAAGAGTTTCATGAAAATTTACAAACTCTTATGCATCAGACAAATAGAGAAAATTACTATTACTGGCTACAAGAACATGATATTTCTCATATTGCAAGAGCTGTATATAACTATTCAGAAAATTCAAGTGGCAATGTAGTTTTTTGTATTCCTGGTGATGTGAGTACTTTAAACTCAAAACTGAAAGAGTATAAAATAGAACAAGGGAACACAAAAAAAATCTTTGCCTCGATTATTAATTTAGGAGGAAATCACTGGGTAACACTGATAGTCACATGTAATGGTAACAGACAATTTAGAGCTTATTATTGTGACTCATTTGGTAATAAATTACCAAATGAGGTTGAAGGAAAGGTAAAAGACGATATAAGTCTTGCTAATGAGATTGCTGAGAAGTGTCTAGTACCCTTAAATAATGAGGTGGGAAGTTTAATACGGAAAAGAGAAAATAATCCAGATAATGCTAGCCTTAAAGAGAAAAAAGATGATGTTGAAAAAACATTAGGTCATGCAAGAGAATATAGAAATAAGTTAGTTAGTAAGCCAATTGATACTAGTTATATAGTGGGCATATTGCAGGAAACCTTAGAGATAGGAAATGATAGCATAAAGAGTTCTGCAGTTGATCAGCAAAAAGATGGCTGTAATTGTGGAGTATTTGCTTTAGAAAATGCTCATAGGATTACGGAAATGCTCAACGAGGATAAATCATTTGATGAAATTGACAGAGAGTTATCAAAGTACAAGCCTAGTCCAGGACAATTGCACGAGAAGAGAAGAGAGTTCGCAAAAGCACTTATGGAGGATGAAGAGTGGAAAGAATCCATTGCTGAAGGTGGAATTTTACATGATACTATACAGCAGCTCATTTCTGAAGATAGTAAGAAAGAGGAGGCACAATCTACCATAAGTTCGATTATTCAAAATGTTACTACAACGTGTGCAAGACGTTTGGGCTTAAGTAATTAATCTATAAAATCTATGTCCCTACAAATAGGAAGTTTGACGATTGATTCTCCAGTTATTTTAGCGCCAATGTCTGGAGTGACTGACTATCCATTTAGGAGTATTGTAAAGAAACTTGGTGCAAGTTTGCTAGTCTCAGAAATGATTGCAAGCAGAGCTATGATCATGCAAACTCGCCAGAGCATGCAAAAAGCAAAAGTCGATGAACTAACCGCTGTACAACTTGCTGGTTGTGAGCCTGATGTTATGGCGGAAGCTGCAAAGTTAAATGAGGGCATGGGTGCAAAAATCATAGATATAAATTTTGGTTGTCCAGTTAAAAAAGTTGTAAACGGTTACGCAGGGTCAGCACTTATGCGTGATGAAAAAAAGGCTGCTGAGATAATAGAAGCTGTAGTCAAGGCAGTGAGTGTGCCAGTTACAGTAAAAATGCGTACTGGATGGAATGACGAAAATCGTAATGCTCCGCGCTTGGCAAAAATTGCAGAAGATTTGGGAGCAAAGATGATTACTGTACATGGAAGGACAAGGGCACAGCTTTATAATGGTCAAGCAGATTGGAAATTCGTTAGAAATGTTAAAGAGCAGGTAAAAATTCCAGTTATAGTAAATGGAGATATTAAGAGTTTGAATGATGTTCAAAGTGCACTTAAAGAATCTGGGGCAGATGGAGTAATGATAGGTCGTGGTGCTTACGGCAAACCTTGGCTGATTAATCAAGCAATAAACTTTTTGAGTGGAAATAAAGTTTCTGAGCCAACAGCCTCAGAGAGATTAAGCATAATACTCAAGCATTATGACAGTATTCTTGAGTACTATGGAAGCGATACAGGAATAAAGATGGCCGGCAAACATATAGGATGGTACAGTAGCGGGCTTCAAAACTCATCTGAATTTCGTGTAAGAGTAAATAACATAATAGACAGCACAGAGGTGAAAGAAAATATAATTGATTTTTTTAGTTAAAAACAGATTAAACATACTACCTCATTAGATATATTCAATTTGACTGATCATAGTGCGATGCCACCACACTCTCTTCTTCATCAGAATGTAATTGATAACTATTATCACTCAGCAATTTTTCGTCATAAGTCTCAATATCAAAATATTTTTCATATTTATCTATATTTTCACAAAGCGAAAGTGCTTTCACCTTATTCATAATCAGACCCGTACCAGCAGGAATTAACCTTCCTACTATAACATTTTCTTTTAACCCACTCAAAGGATCACTCTTTCCGCAAAATGCTGCTTCCGTAAGTACTTTTGTTGTTTCTTGGAAAGAGGCAGCAGAAATAAAGGAATTAGTTTCAAGGCTTGCTCTAGTAATTCCCTGCAGAATAGGAAGATAATGAGCAGGTCGTTTTCCAGAGTTATTCATAGCATCATTTTCTCTATCAATTTCCAGCCTGTCGATATTTTCTCCAATTAAGTACATAGTATCACCAGGATCGGTAATTTCTACTTTTTGTAGCATTTGCTTTAAGATCACTTCTAAATGCTTGTTATCTATGCGCACACCTTGCAATCTATAAACTTGCTGTATTTCAAAAATCATATAGTGTGCTAACGCTTCTAACCCAAGCACACGTAGAATATCATGAAGATCAGGATCGCCATCCATCAATAAATCACCTTTACGCACAAAATCACCTTCATTGACTATTACATGCTTACTTCTTGATACTAAATACTCAACTTGAGAAGCTTGCTCATCTACAGGTTTAATTACTACACTGCGTTTTCCTCTACGGTCTTTTTCAGAGAACGTTACATAGCCATCTATTTCACTAACGATAGCATGCTCTTTAGGACGACGTGCTTCAAATAATTCTATAACCTTAGGCAAGCCACCAGTAATATCACGAGTTCTAACTGACTCTCTCGGCGTTCTTGTGATAACATCACCTGCATGAACCTTTTGGCCATCCTGTACATTAAGCACTGCACCAACTGGTATAAAGTAACATGCTTCCACACCACTTGAAAGTGTTATTACTTTTTCATTATCATCAAGCAGTGCAATACGAGGACGTAAATTAGCTACACCAGAGTGCAATTTCCAATCTTTTACTACTCTATTTGATATTCCTGTAGATTCATCCATCACTTCAGTGATTGAAATTCCATCTTTTAAATCCTGGTAAGATATTGTACCACTCTTTTCCGTAATAATAGGTAGTGTATACGGATCCCATTCCGCAACTTTATCACCAATTTTTACTAACTCACCCTCATTTACATAAAGTTTAGCACCATAAGGCACACTGTGCTTCAATTTTTCACTACCAAGGCTATCAATTAAAACGACTTCACAGGAACGGCTTATCACAATTTTATTTCCGTTTTTATCTATAATTATATTACTATTGTTTAGTTTTATTCTAGCATTAATAGAAGCTATAATATTTGAGGATTCAATACCTCTAGTCATTACCCCACCTATATGGAAAGTACGCATCGTTAACTGAGTACCTGGCTCTCCAACAGACTGAGCAGCAATAACACCAACTGCTTCACCTATTGAAACAATTTTACCAGTTGCAAGGTCTCTTCCATAACACAAAGAACACACACCAGGACTTATTTCACAAGTTAAAGGCGATCTAATTTTTATAGCATCAAGACCTGCAATGTTGATTTGCTTTACTTTACCTTCATCAATTAATTCCCCTGCTTTTAATAATAACT
Organism: Wolbachia endosymbiont (group B) of Melanostoma mellinum; assembly: GCF_947251465.1. Taxonomy (NCBI): domain Bacteria; kingdom Pseudomonadati; phylum Pseudomonadota; class Alphaproteobacteria; order Rickettsiales; family Anaplasmataceae; genus Wolbachia; species Wolbachia endosymbiont (group B) of Melanostoma mellinum. The sequence goes on along the minus strand of NZ_OX366366.1, from coordinate 1,269,339 downwards.
CTTTGGTTACTGGGTTATATATATCATTTGCAGCTGTTCTACCCAGTACAACACTCTCTAGAGATGCAACTATAGTACTACCTTCAACTATAGCTCTTACAATAAGGCCATTTTTCGTTTTACAGTCATGTTTTGTAACTATGCAATTTTGAGATACATCAACCAAGCGACGAGTTAAGTATCCAGAGTTTGCAGTTTTAAGTGCAGTATCAGCTAAACCTTTACGCGCACCGTGAGTAGAATTAAAGTATTCAAATACATTTAATCCTTCGCGAAAATTAGAAATTATAGGTGTTTCTATAATTTCACCAGAAGGTTTGGTCATTAACCCTCGCATTCCTGCTAACTGCTTCATCTGGGAAGTAGAACCTCTTGCACCTGAGCTAACCATCATATATATTGAATTGTACTTACTATTTTCATCATACACAGATATCGCTTTTAACATATCATTCGCTATTATATCTGTGCACTTAGACCACTCATCTATAACTTTATTATACCTCTCACTTTTAGTGATTAGTCCGTCTTGATACTGTGCAGAAAATTTCTTAATTTCACCCCTTGTATAATCAACGTGTGTAGCTTTAGTTTCAGGTATGACCATATCGCAACGACTAAAAGAAGTACCAGAAAATGTAGCATACTCAAAGCCAAGTGTCATCAATTTATCAGAAAATACCACTGTAGCACTTTGACCGCAGCTACGATATACTAAATCAACAATACTAGTTATTTCCTTAACTGTTAATACCTGATTTATTAAATCGAAGCTTAGATTCTCATGTTTAGGAAAAATCTGCCATAATATTAAACGTCCAGGAGTTGTACAAATAGTTTTATACTGAATGTTTCCATCGCTATTGATGTATTCCATTTTGTACTTTATATGAGAATGAATATGTAGAGTACCGTTGTTTAAGGAATGCTCAACTTCACAAAAAGAACAGAAAAGTGGTAAATCATCCTCCTTAAGTTGCTGTAAAGTTAGGTAGTATATACCAAGCACTATATCTTTACTAGGAACTATAATCGGTCTTCCATTAGAAGGACTTAAAACGTTATTAATTGACATCATCAACACTCTAGCTTCAAGTTGAGCTTCCAATGAAATTGGCACATGTACTGCCATTTGATCACCATCAAAGTCAGCGTTAAATGCTGTACAAACAAGTGGATGAAGCTGTATTGCTTTACCTTCAATAAGGACTGGCTCAAAAGCCTGAATACCAAGCCTGTGTAGCGTAGGCGCTCTATTTAGTAAAACAGGATGCTCTTTTATTACTTCTTCAAGCATATCCCAGACTTCTGGCTTTTCTGCTCTTATTAACTTACTAGCAAATTTAATAGTTGGAGCGATTCCATATATTTTAAGCCTTGAGTAAACAAAAGGCTTGAATAACTCAAGAGCCATTCTTTTCGGTAATCCACACTGATTTAGTTTTAAAGTTGGACCAACAACTATTACAGAACGTCCAGAATAATCTACCCTTTTTCCTAAAAGATTCTGACGGAAACGACCTTGCTTTCCTTTCAGCATATCGCTAATAGACTTTTTATACCCAGTAGCGCCAGCTTTATTTACCAGAGCATTACGACGACTATTATCAAAAAGAGAATCAACTGCCTCTTGTAACATTCTTTTCTCATTACGAATCATAATCTCAGGAGGATTCAAACTTAACAATTTTCTCAATCTATTATTTCTATTAATAATAGTTCTATAATGATGATTTAAATCAGAAACTGCAGGTCGACCACTTTCAAGCGATACCAAGGGACGCAAGTCAGGTGGTAAAATAGGTATAGCTGTAAGTATCATCCACTCAGGTCTGTTTCCAGACTTGATAAAATTTTCAACAATACGTAATCTCTTTATAATTTTCTTTCTTCTCATTTCAGAAGCAACAGACTCTAACTCCTGTCTTAAATTCTTCCTAATTTCATGTAAATCAAGGCGTATTAGCAATTCTCTTATAGCTTCAACACCTTGCATAGCTATAAAGCTATCGACCCCATAGCTATCTTTAGCTTCATTATAAGCTTTCTCACTAATAATTTCACCTTTTTCAAAAGAGGAAACAAGAGGATCTATTACAACATAATTATCACTATATAAAATACTTTCGATATCTCTAAGAGACATATCTAATAATGCTCCAATTCTTGAAGGAAGTGACTTCAAAAACCATATATGAGCAACAGGAGATGCAAGCTCTATATGACCCATTCTTTCTCTTCTTACTTTAGAAGATGTAACTTCTACTCCACATTTTTCGCATATACGGCCCCTATGTCTTCTTTTTTTGTACTTTCCACATAAACATTCATCATCATTGACAGGACCAAAAATTTTAGGACAAAATAATCCACCTTTCTCAACTTTGAATGTACGGTAGTTTGCAGTTGAAACATCTGTTATCTCTCCATAAGACATACGTTTAATACTTTCAGGGCTAGCAATGGAAATGCTAACCTCATTAAAAGATTGTGCGATATTAGTGTGAGATATATCTTCAATTACTATGTCATTTTGCTTCAAATCCACATTAAAACACAAGGAACGCAACTCTTTTATCATGACATTAAAGGATTCAGGAATTCCACATTCAAAGTTACTGTCACCTTTTATTACCGATTCATAAATCTTAACCCTGCCATTAATGTCATCAGACTTCACAGTTAACATTTCCTGCAAAGTGTAAGCAGCACCGTAGGCTTGCAGTGCCCAACATTCCATTTCACCAAAACGCTGACCACCAAAATGAGACTTTCCTCCAAGAGGTTGTTGAGTAACCAAACTATAAGGTCCTACTGAACGCGCATGAATTTTACCATCTACTAAGTGATGCAACTTAAGCATGTACATGTAACCAACTGTAACTTTGCGATCAAACTTCTCACCCGAGCAACCATCATATAATACAACTTGCCCAGAGTTATCCAATCCAGCAAGTTCAAATAGCTTTACTATTTGTTCATCTTTTGGACCTTCAAATACAGGTGCAGTAACAGGAATGCCATCACGCAACTTATACGCAAATTCAATGAGGTGATTATCATTAATATCGCGAATGTTATTACAAATAGATAAATTACTGCCACAACTATAAACCTCAATCAGGAAGTGACGTAAACTACTGTGTGCATCTTTACAAGAGTTGAAATAATTCTCTACTAATGTAGTCAATTCATTATTTAATTCATCCTTATTAGGCGTATCTAAAATAGAAGCCGTTATTTCATCATCATTAATATCCTCAAATTTTTTATTATCAAGATATAATGCTGCAAATTTTTCAAAATCATCATCACTGAGAGATCTAATTGCCTCACAAAAAGCACGTTTGATTTTATTGATCTCATCAAGAATATTACCTACTTTTTCTCCTAATTTTTTACAAGCCCAACCTACATGCGTTTCCAATATTTGACCTACATTCATTCGCGAAGGAACGCCAAGAGGGTTAAGAATAATATCAATAGGAGTACCATCTTCTAAATAAGGCATATCTTCTACTGGAACAACTCGAGAAATCACACCTTTATTTCCATGTCTACCAGCCATTTTATCCCCTGGCTGCAAACTATGTTTTACAGCAATAAAAACTTTTACTGACATCGACACACCTTGAGGCAGATCATAGCCTTCATGCAATTTTTCTACTTTTCGCTTAAAGTTTGCTATCGCATGTGATACTTTTTCATCAAAATCTTTTTTTAAGCTCTCAACTTGCTTAGAAATAGATTGGTTTTTCAATCCTATATCCCACCATCCCTCACGTTCAATAAAATTAATACTTTCTCGATCTTGAGAGCCAGAATTAATAAGAATTTTTCTTAATTCATCATAGAAATATTGATTAATAACATTGATTATATGGTCCCGCTCTTTCTCAAAATCATTTACCTCTTTTTGCTTAATAAGAAACGCCCTTTCGTTTTCTTCTTCCCCTCTGCGTGTAAAGACCTGCACATCAATCACTATCCCTTCAATATCTGGAGATGTATATAAAGAGGAATCCACACAATCAAATGACTTTTCACCAAAAATTGTCATTAACAATTTTGTCTCAGGAGGCAATGAAAGAGAATGCTTAGGTGTAACTTTCCCCACCAAAATATAACCTGGACCAACTCTTGTACCAACCTTTACTATACCACTATCATCCAAGTGATAAAGATTTTCTTCATTAACACCGGGTATGGCACGAGTTATTTTTTCCGACCCTAAAGGAGTGTCATGTACAACACATTCAAATTCTTCTATATGAATAGAAGTAAATAGATCTTTTTTAACAACTTCACTAGAAATAATGATTGAGTCTTCAAAATTATAACCTTGCCAAGACATAAAAGCGACTAGCAAGTTTTGGCCAAGTGCCAATTCACCGTTATTAATAGCAGGACCATCAGCTATCACATCACCTTCCTTAACACAATCACCTACATGCACCAGTGGTTTCTGGTTAATACAAGTATTATGGTTAGAACGCTGAAATTTTCTTAGATGATAAATATCTACATCCAAGTAGTTAATTCCTCCTTTGTCAAAAGCACGTATAACTATAGAGTTACTATCTGAGCTGTCAACTATGCCACCACGTTTTGCTAAAACTACAGCACCAGAGCCAGAAGCTACGAAAGATTCCATGCCAGTAGCAACCAAAGGAGCAGTAGGCTTCAATAAAGGTACAGCTTGACGCTGCATATTTGAACCCATTAACGCTCTATTAGCATCATCATTTTCTAAAAATGGAATTAAAGAAGCAGCAACCGATATTACCTGCTTAGGAGATAAATCAATGTAACTTACTTGATTACTATTTACCATTACAAAGGTACCAGCATACCTACAGTATAACATATCATCAACAAAGCAGTTGTTCTCATCAAGCTTTGCGCTGGTATCGGCTATATAATATAAACCTTCATCTATAGAAGACAGATACTCAATTTGATCAGTAACAACCTTATTAACTACTTTCCTATAAGGACTTTCAATGAACCCATATTTATTAATACGAGCGTATATAGCTAAGCTATTAATTAAGCCTATATTCTGCCCCTCAGGAGTTTCAATAGGGCAAATTCTTCCGTAATGAGTTGGATGAACATCACGCACTTCAAATCCCGCCCTCTCTCTTGTTAAACCACCAGGACCTAACGCTGACAACCTTCTTTTATGTGTTATTTCAGATAATGGATTAGTCTGATCCATAAATTGAGATAATTGGGAAGAGTTGAAAAAATCTCTTAAGACATTGGTTAACACTTTTGGATTTATAAAATCAGATGGAGAGACTTTATCTAAACTAGAAGTAGACATAGAATCAACTACTGCCCGTCCCAATTTTAATAATCCAGTTCTAAATTGATTTTCTATAAACTCTCCAACTGAACGGACTCTTCTATTTGCTAAATGATCAATATCATCTACAGATCCTTGACCATCACGTAACAATACTATTTTTCTTATAATTTCAATAATGTCTTCATGTGTTAAAGTAGTTAAATTTTCCTCATAATTTAACCCAAGGCAAGAGTTAAGTTTTAATCTACCAATGTTAGACAAATCATAATATTCCGAACTGAAGAAAAGATTACGAAAAAACTCCTCTACTATCTTTAAAACAGGAACTTCACCAGGACGCAAAACCTTATATATTTCATATAGAGCGTTCTCATAAGACATGTTTTCATCTAAGAAAAGTGTGTTTAATATGTAAGGTCCAACAGAAACATTATCTATGTTCAACACTGATATTTTATCTATAGATAATAATTCAAGCTTTTTTATATCCTCTAATTTTATAGATTCACCAGCAGATAAGACTTTTGTAGAACTAGCACTATCTATTAAATCTTCTGCAAGAAATAAACCACATATAGAATCATAAGGAATTAGATACTCTTTCAATCCGTTATCATATAGATTTTTAGCTAATTTTGAAGTAATACGAACATTAGCTTTGAGTAACACATTGCCTTCAACATTCTTTAAATCAAAAGGAAGCCTCACTCCCTTGAATTTATCAGGGGAAAAAGGTACTCTCCAGCCACTTTTATGTTTTATATACTCTATTTTTTCATAAAATTTATTAAGTATGTCATTATTTGATAAGCCCAAAGCCTTTAATAAAACTGATATTGGCAACTTTCTCTTTCTATCAATACGAAAATACAAATGATCTTTAACATCAAACTCAATATCAAGCCAAGAACCCCTATAAGGAATCACTCTAGCAGAATAGATCAATTTGCCAGAATTGTAAGTTTTTCCCTTATCACTATCAAAAAAGACTCCAGGAGATCTATGCATTTGTGAAACGATAACTTTCTCTACGCCATTGATGATGAAAGTACCTTTATCAGTCATCATAGGCAGTTCACAAAAGCGAACCTCCTGCTCTTCAGCAGATTTTATAACAGTTGCAAGCTTAGAATGATCATCATCTTCTTTAATCTCTTGATATTTTTCAAGAGAAACACCATCCTGCATAATAACAAGACGTATAGAAGCAATAACCTGAGCAGAAAAAGTTATACCACGTTTTATACATTCAGACTCACTATACTTAAGATCATCTACCCTACAATTCAAAAATTCGATAGTAGCCCTATGCAAAGGATCAGATATTGGAAAAATTGTATGAAAGATAGCTTCAAGTCTTTCATTACTCTCATTATTAGGAGTAAAGGAATTATATGACCCCTTTTGGACTTTAACCAAATCCAACAAAGAATCTTTTAAATCAATCGACCTGGAATAAGAAACTCTAGGAACAAAAGCACTAGAAGCACACATATAAGAAGAATCAACCATTAAAATACCTTCACTAATTAAAAGAGCTATATCAACATAAAATTAATATACTAACATTTTATTCAAGCTCAACTTTAGTTGCTCCTGCTTCAATAAGTTTTTGCTTTATTTTTTCTGCTTCGTCTTTAGAAACATTAGCAGTCAAATCTTTTGGTAAAGACTCAACTAATTCTTTCGCTTCTTTTAAATTCAATGTAGAATTAACTTCTCTAATAGCTTTAATCACTCCTATTTTTTTGCTTGCATCAATCTCTTTGATTACAACTTTATATTCAGCTTTTTCTTGAGCAACAGGAGCATTAGCATTATCACTAATAGGCACCCCAGCACCAACAGCTCCACCAAGAAAAGAACCACTAGGCAACCCTATTTTTTCTTCTAGAACTTTTACAAGTTCAGAAGCTTCTAATAGACTTAAAGATAATATTTTATCAACCAAATCACTTGTTACATTATTCATACTGACCACCTTATTTAACAACAAATTTATTTTTTAGAACTATAGTAATCCAAAACTCTCATAAGCCTCATAGAAGATGAATTAATAGACAATGCTAACCGAGCAGGAATATCATAAGATATTAAACGCATAATTTTAACACGCAATTCATCCAGAGAGGGAAGCTTAGCCAATTTGTTAACATCTTCCACTGTTAACAATTCATTTATATGAGCCGCACAAATCACAGACATTTTTTCTTTGTTAGCATTAATAAAATCAACTATTAACTTTGCAGCTTCTACTATAGCACTAGAATATATAATAGCAACAGAACCAGAAAATTTACCTGATAAATAAGAAAATTTACCAGTCCTTTCCAAAGCCAAGCAAGCTAGAGTATTTTTAACTACTAACATCCCACCCATTACAGATTTTAGACTATTCCTAAGAATTAATGAATTGCTAACATTCATAGACTTGAAATTTACCAATATTAAGAAATCATTATTTACAAACACATTCATTATGTTTTGTATAAATTCATCCTTATCTTTACGCTTCACAATTTCGCTCCCTTAAATTATATCTTCTACTTTGTTTATTTTATGAGCTTTACCCATAGTTGAATTTAAAAAAACGCTTTTAAAGTAAACTCCTTTCACAGAAGCAGGTTTATTGTCTCTAATTACTTTAAGAAAGGCCTTTAAATTTTCCAGCAAATCATCAATATCAAATTTAATACTTCCTAATTTACCATGAATAACCCCATTTTTATCCGTCCTGAATTTTATTTGACCAGACTTAATGGTTTTAGTAGCTTCCGCAATGTTAGAAGTCACAGTACCAAATTTAGGGTTAGGCATCAGCCCTTTAGCACCCAATACTTTTGCAATAGGAGTGATTTTTGCCATGAAATCAGGAGTAGTGATGCACCAATCAACATTCAACTTTCTACCTTTTTTTATCTCTTCAATTAAATCTTCTCCTCCTGTAATATCAGCACCAGCTTTTTCAGCTTCTAATAAATGTTTATCTTGAGCAAAAACAGCTACTTTAATATTCTTCCCGATACCTTTAGGCAACACTACTGTACCACGCACCTGCTCTTCAGATTTACGTGAATCTACACCTAAATTGACTGCGATATCAACTGATTCATTAAATTTTGCTGAAGCAGACTCAACAATCTTCTCCAAACACCGCTTAGAATCATCATTATATGTACTCATTTACCTAACCTTCCACAACTTCTATACCCATAGATTTTGCAGTGCCTATAACCATCTTCACTGCTGAATCTTCATTATCCACTTTCATATCAACCATCTTACACTTTGCCACTTTAATGATAGCAGACATAGATAATTTAGCCACTAATTCTTTACCAGAATTACCAGAACCTTTACTTAATTTAGCTTCCTGCTTAAGCAAATAAGCCACAGGCGGACCGCTGACAGTAAAATCATGAGAGCGATCATCCTTTATGGAAATTCTCACTGTTACTAAATCACCTACTTTATAACTAGCGTTAGCAGCGCTAGTAGCTTTATTAAAAGCTTCACAAAATTTAGGAACAGGTATACCACGCGGGCCAAGTACTGAAGCAATTTTCGGTCCTGGAACTGCTTTTCCAGCTTCCATAAGCAAGTTAATCTTAGCAACTACATTACTCATAATTAATCCTCTATTTTCTCTACTTGAGCCAAATCAAGCTCTATTATTGTTGGCTTACCTAAGATTGATACTTCAATATTAATAATTTTTTTCTCATCATTTACCATATCTACCTTACCAGTAAAATTTTGAAAAAGACCATCATTAATTTTTACTTTTTCACCTTTCTCATAACCATAACTCAACTTTTTCGTTTCTTGAGCATTGTAAAGCGCACTACACATTGAGCGAATCTCATTATCCTCAATCACCTTTGGAACATTACCATTTTTCAAAAATCCATAAACCTTAAGAGATTTTGGTATATTATTAATAAAATTTAATACCTCATCGCATAAATTCATGTATAAAAAGACATAACCAGGAAAGGACTTCCTTCGTTTAGCATTTTTTTTAGATTTTAAATCCATCTCACTTAATTCTTCACAAGGAATAAAAACCCTATTAAAATAATTATTAATATTCAATCTCATAGAATTTTCTAATATATATTGGCGCACTTTCTCTTCATAATTAGAGGCAACTCTTAAAATGTACCACTTATATCTATTAAATTCCTTACGTTTTAAAATTACCTCATCATCTGAAATCATCTCAAAATGACCAGACTCATCACCACAAAACCCAGTCATTTGATTCAAAATATTTTTGCTTTCATCACACAGATGCATACATATATATACTTCACATAACTCTTTTATATCAGATTTTACATCACATACTGTCTGATAAGGAATAAACACCTCCTTAAAGTAAACAGTATTGGTTGCCAACTCGCATATATCCTTCTCATACCCGTAATCGACTTTAATGATATACCATTTATACTTATATTCCATAAATAATTCCAAATAAAGTCTTAATTACGTAAAGAAACATAAAATCTACGAAGCAAAAGAAAATCGAAAAGCATAATATAACAGTTATTACAATAAACAAAGATGACAATACCTGCTGTTTTTTTATCCAAGCAATTCTCCTTATTTCTTGCTTTATATCGCAAAAAAAAACATACAGGTTTTTTAACATTTCTACCATAATATTAATGCAGGAGCGATAGGAATTGAACCTACAACCTCTGGTTTTGGAGACCAGCGCTCTACCAATTGAGCTACACTCCTATAATTCAAAGTTTACTCTAAAATTTCCGAAACAACGCCAGAACCAACAGTTCTACCACCTTCCCTTATCGCAAAACGCAATCCTTTATCCATTGCTATTGGTACTTGCAATTCCACTTCTATACTTACATTGTCCCCTGGCATTACCATCTCCTTTCCATCTAGCAATTTTATGCTCCCAGTTACATCCGTTGTCCTTAAATAAAACTGTGGCTGATAATTTCCAAAAAATGGTGTATGCCTTCCTCCTTCTTCTTTCTTCAATATATACACCTCCGCATTAAATTTCTTATGCGGGGTTATTGTCCCTGGTTTTGCCAATACTTGCCCTCTCTCCACTTCTTCTCTCTTTGTTCCTCTTAGTAGTATTCCTACATTGAGTCCTGCACTTCCCTTATCTAGCAACTTCTTAAACATCTCAACACCAGTACATATCGTCTTTTGCGTCGCTTTCAGACCTATTATCTCTATCTCATCCCCTGTCTTTATCTCCCCCTTCTCTATTCTTCCTGTTACTACCGTCCCTCGGCCCGATATTGAAAATACATCTTCTATTGGCAACAAAAACGGCAAATCTATAGGCCTTGGAGGTACTGCCACATACTCATCTAACTTCTCCATCAATTTATCTATTGATTTCTTTCCATACTCACTACTATCATCCTCTAATGCTTTTAACGCAGACCCAACTATCACAGGCACTTCATCACCTGGAAATCCATACTTACTCAGCAACTCTCTCACTTCCATTTCTACCAAATCTATCATATCAGCATCAGCAACATCAGCTTTATTTATATATACCACGATATATCCAACACCCACCTGTTTTGCCAGCAATATATGCTCTCTCGTTTGTGGCATCGGCCCATCAACCCCTGACACTACCAATATCGCTGCATCCATCTGTGCTGCACCTACTATCATATTCTTTACATAATCAGCATGTCCAGGGCAATCAACGTGTGCATAGTGTCTCTTTTCTGTTTGATATTCAACATGCGCTGTTGCTATTGTTATACCTCTCTTTCTCTCTTCTGGCGCTTTATCTATTTGATCATATGCTACAAAATTACCATAATGCTTTGTTATCGCCGCTGTTAACGTTGTCTTCCCATGATCCACATGTCCTATCGTTCCCACGTTTACATGCGGCTTTCCAAATGCTTCTACTATCGCTGTCATAATTACTAACCTTTAATTATACTTTAACTTTAACTCATCAACCACATATTGTGGCACTTGTTCATAACAAGAAAAATGCATACTATACTGAGCTCTTCCCTGAGATATAGAACGCAAAACATTTATATAACCAAACATATTTGCAAGAGGAACCGAAGCAGTAATTATTTTGCTATTATTACCTAAATCCAGCATATCAACAACACTGCCTCTTCTACTATTTATATCACCCATAACATCACCCATATATTCTTCAGGAGTAATGATTTCCACTTTCATTATAGGTTCTAGCATTTTTGGACCAGCTTTATTTGCCATTTCCTTAAAAGCACCTTTAGCAGCAAGTTCAAAAGCCAAAGGACTAGAATCAACATCATGAAAAGCACCATCAAGAAGAGTAGCCTTAAAATCAATCAATGGAAAGCCGGAAATTATACCACCTTCTTTTATCAACTCTAAGCCATTTTGCACTCCAGGTATATACTCTTTTGGAATAGCACCGCCTACAATTTTACTTTCAAACTGAAAGCCAAAACCAGGCTCAAGAGGTTCGAATTTTATTTTAACTTTAGCAAACTGACCAGCACCACCTGATTGTTTTTTATGAGTGTAATCAATTTCAACAGATTTAGTGATAGTTTCACGATATGCAACTTGAGGCGCACCAACGTTAGCTTCAACATTAAACTCGCGCTTCATTCTATCAATAATAATCTCAAGATGCAGCTCACCCATACCTTTCAATATAGTCTGCCCACTCTCTGCATTTACTGACATCCTTAAAGAAGGATCTTCTGCAACCAATCTATTCAAAGCAACACCTAATTTTTCCTGATCTGAGGTGGTTTTCGGTTCTATAGCAATTTCAATAACAGGATCAGGAAATTCCATACGCTCTAATAGTATAGGAAAATCAGATGAACATAAAGTATCACCAGTAATTGTTTTCTTTAATCCAACTAAGGCAACTATATCACCAACTTTAGCTTCGTTTATATCTTCTCTGTTATTTGCATGCATAAGCAACATTCTACCAATTCCTTCAGTCTCATTCTTTCCAGCATTTAACACAGCAGATTTAGATTTTAACTTACCGGAATAAATACGAATAAACGTCAGGCTACCTACAAATTTATCCGTCATCACTTTAAACGCAAGAGCAACGAATTTCTCTTTTTCTGAAGGTTTGATCTCAATTTTCTTTTCTGAATCTTTAGGATCAGTTCCAATAATTACATCAACATCAATAGGAGAGGGTAAAAAATCAACCACACCATCTAAAAGTGATTGCACGCCTTTGTTTTTAAAAGCTGACCCACATAATACAGGGACAAATTTTCCTTTAATGGTCCCGCTTCTCACACACTTTTTCAACAAATCAATTGGCAGATCGTTAGATTCAAAGTAAGTATTTATCGCCTCATCATCCATTTCAGCTGCAGCATCTAATAAAAGATTTCGATACTCTTGAGCCTTATCAAGCAAATCAGAAGGAATATCTTCATAAGAAAATTTAGCGCCTAATGTTTCTTCTTGCCATATAATAGCCTTCATAGAAATAAGATCGATTATGCCTTTAAAATCTTTCTCACTTCCTATTGGCAACTGAATAACTAAAGGTGATGCGCCAAGCTTCGTTTTTATCATATCGACACATCGATAAAAATTTGCCCCGATTCTATCCATTTTATTAACAAAGCAGATACGAGGAACGTTATATTTATCAGCTTGACGCCAAACTGTCTCAGACTGAGGCTCAACTCCAGCAACTCCATCAAATACAGCAACCGCACCATCCAAAACCCTCAAAGATCTCTCAACTTCAATAGTGAAGTCAACATGACCAGGAGTATCTATTATATTAATCCTATGATCATTCCAAAAACATGTTGTTGCAGCAGAGGTAATTGTAATGCCACGCTCCTTCTCTTGCTCCATCCAATCCATAGAAGCTGCACCATCGTGCACTTCACCAATCCTATTTTGTTTGCCAGTATAAAATAAAATACGCTCTGTTGTGGTGGTCTTGCCAGCATCTATATGAGCCATTATTCCTATATTTCTATACCTAGATATTAAAACTTCCATACCACAATCAATCAGCTAATATTAAAAACGAAGATGAGAAAATGCCTTATTAGCTTCAGCCATTTTATACTTTTCTTCACACATCTTAAATGCACCACCACATTTATTATAAGCATCTAATATTTCAGACTGCAAACAATAAACAGTAGTTCTACCGCTCTTTTTTCGAGCAGCAGAAGTTGCTCTAGCAATCCACCTTAATGCCAAAGAAATTGCTCTATCTTGACGAATTTCAACAGGGACTTGATAAGTTGCACCACCAATACGCCGAGAGCGTACTTCTATAGAAGGGGTAACATTTTCTACTGCTGTTTCAAAAATTGATAAGGCATCTTTGCCTATTTTCTTTTCAGCTAAGGACAAAGCACTATAAGCAATCTTTTCTGCAATAGATTTTTTACCACATTTCATAATTATATTAATAAAACGCATAAGCAAGACACTACCATAACGAGAGTCAGGGCTTGTTCTTTTTTTTGCTTTATTACGACGTGCCATAAATTTTAACCAGATTTCTTTACACCATATTTTGAACGAGCTTTCTTTCGATTTTGCACACCACGTAGATCAAGAGCACCTCTTATTATGTGATAACGTACACCCGGCAAATCCTTAACTCGCCCACCACGTATTAAAACAACAGAATGCTCTTGTAAATTATGACCTTCGCCAGGTATATAAGCCGTCACTTCACCGTATCCACTAATCTTTACTCTAGCTACCTTACGTAGTGCTGAATTAGGCTTTCTAGGAGTTGTAGTATATACCTTAGTGCAAACACCCCTTCTTTGAGGATTGCATTTTCCCAAAGCTGGCACCTTCTTCTTGCGAGTTAACCCTGATCTACCTTTACATATTAATTGATTTATCGTAGGCATATACTGTAAACTTAAAACTCTAAAAATAACTAAGTCTTAGTTATAAAATAATAAACCTCAATAGTCAATATAAAAATAAACATTACTACTCTAATAATCTCAGCCTAATTGCTTTGAAAGCTACTGATAATTATATGCTAAAGCGCATATTGGTTTTAATATTAAGAAATTATCACTTGCTGTGGTCTAATTAATATAGATATGGAACAAGTAATATACTGTGATGGCTATCAAAGAATATGCAGAAAATAATGCTTATAATAGAGCCAAGAGCTTCTAACATTAATGCAAAAATACCAACCGAATTACCAGTAAAGCCGGATGATTTTTACAATCCTACTCTTGACACTTAGATTTAATGCAGCTACCCTAAGTTCAAAATTCTATACTCAATTTTGCTGTTCTTGCGTACAAGGAACACGTTTTTAGAATAATGAAAACAATCAGCGCTTTAATTAAAGAAGGGTCAAAGCTACTATCATCACATAGAATTGAATCACCACATTTGGATTGTGAAATCATCATGCAGTACGTACTTGGAGTAGAAAGATCATTCACAATCATGAATCACATCAATCAGGTACCAAGAAACAAAGAACTTCTATTCTGGAAATTAACAAAAAAAAGAGCAGAAAGATATCCAATATCGCAAATAATAGGTAATCGTGAATTCTGGAGTAAAAATTTTATAGTTAACCAACATGTTCTAGATCCAAGACCAGATAGTGAGACAGTAATTTCAACAGTGTTAAAATATTACCAAAATAAGAAGCAAAAAATAAAAATTGCAGATTTTGGCACAGGCACAGGCTGTTTGTTGATCTCCGTACTTAGTGAGTATGAATATGCTATTGGAGTTGGTTTTGAAAAAAGCCTGGAAGCATACAAAATTACCTGCCAGAACACAAAGAAACATAATCTTCTCAACAGAGCTAAAATATTTCCAAATTCGTGGACAGAATGCAGAGATTTATTTGATCTCATAATAAGCAATCCTCCATATATTAAAAGAAGTAAGTTAAAAGATCTGCAAGCTGAAGTGCAAAAAGAGCCAAGAATTGCTCTTGATGGCGGTATCGATGGATTGAGCTGTTACCTGAGTATTTTTCCAATATTGAAAAAGTGCCTTAAAAAAGATGGGTTTGCGATATTGGAAATAGGCGAAGATCAAAGCAATATTGACAAAATAATACCCTTATATGGACTGGCTTTTCAGGAATACGTATACGACTTGGCTGGAATGAAAAGATGCATTGTTGTAAAGCAAGATAAAGAACATGACTAGTAGAACGCTAGCTTTCTAAGAATCTGTTCATAATCTCAAGAAAGGCATAAAGTAAGAAATAGAGTGTATAAATTAGGATATATGAGGAGTGTATACCCAAGTGACATAAGTCGAGAGAAGTTTGAGATTATTTCACCAGATATGGAGTCTTGTGGAAAAAACAAAACCAAGAAAACTTGATTTGTATGATATATTTTGCGAAGTGTTGTACGCCCTAAAAAGTGGTTATCAGTGGAGGATGCTACCAAAAGAGTTTCCAAAATGGCGCAATTGTTATGATTATTTCAAAAATGGAGTGAAAAAGTAAAAGGAAATAAAAAAAAGTATTTTGGAGTGCATGTTAAAAAAAATAGTTAGTGTGGTCCGACAAAACAATGTTTGGAAAGAAAAAATCAGCTTTTGCATAATTGACACTCAGAGTGTAAAGAACGCAGACACTGATAAAGAAAAAGGCTATGACGCTGGTAAAAAAATCTCAGGAATAAAACGCCATATCGCACGAGATATAGATGTTTGCTATTTATTCTTAAGCTTGGGAGTGTTAAATAGCATTTTACTTTTTTTAGTATGTAGAGATTTTCTAGGAATTATTCTATTGAATTCTATGATATTATTTTTTGTAACATTGTTATACATACCATAAGAGTGAACTGACGAAATTTGTAAAGGAGTTTTATGGCTTAGCTACATGGTACTAACACTCAAGTAAATTTTCATCAATGACGCAATTTGCTATGTCTATATCTCACATAGCTTACAACTTGCTTTACTCCTTTTACTTTTCTTGCAATTGCTATTACAGCTTTTAATTCCGCCTTATTTTGAGCTATACCCATCAAATAAACGACTCTATCAACTGTATTAACGCTATAATTAATTGATTTAATATTTCTTTTTCCCAGAAGCCTCGTGCTTACCTCTGCTGTTATCATACCATCTACAGTAACATCTAGCATAGAAGCCATTTTAATTGGTGTGACTCTTATTTCATTTATCACTTCTTTAATCTCTTTTTGCTGCCAAGCTATTTTCTCTGCTGTGAGTTGCTTTTCATGATTATCAACATTTCCAATGAGTAATACTCTTCCTTCACTCACTTTAACTTTTATAGATGAGAACAGTCCGTGTTTTAAGAGTCCCTTATTGATTCTTATTACTATAGTTGTATCATCAATAATGTTTCCCAAGGATTTATCTTGCATTGTTATTGCTGTAGCCGCTGCAGTTGCTGTTACCACTATACCACTCACAAGAGTCGTACAGCCACTCTGTGTAATCAGAAAAATTGCGAGTAAGAAGCTTGCTATTAATCTCATTATTAATTTCCAGAGTTTAGAGCTTTAATTAAAGAATATTAATAAGCTTTTTTTATTGTGTAAATACTATAAATTGAATAAGCCTTGAATATTTCTAAGACAGTACTTATCTCAATAATGTTAGTTAAAGTAATTCAGGCTTAGATTCATAGTGGAGTTAACCAGTATTATAAGTTCAGTCTGTGGTACTAAAATCTAATCTTTAAATTGCATAAGATGAAAGAAGTGGTTATCTATAAGTTAATGAAGGGTTCTTGCGGATATGGCGAAATTGGTAGACGTGCCAGGTTTAGGTCCTGGTGAGCTTGCTCGTGGGGGTTCAAGTCCCTCTATCCGCACTTAAAGTCATGTAACTCAGGTTTTAAGAGAAAATTTATAATCACTAAGTACACTTTTGTTTGTATAAGAACCTGTTCTTAAGGATTGTATTTAACTTAAATTCTGGTAAAATGGCTTTATTAAAACATAAATAAAATATTGATAACAGGTTGTAATGTCTAGTAATATAACTCAAAATGCAGTCGAAGCAGATACATTAAGTAATATATATACCTATAAGGAACTTAGTGTAGATAAAATAAAGTATGAGTATGAAATCACAGTTAGTAGTGATTATATAGAACACAAGATAAACTCTAGATTACAAGAAATAGCGAAGGATGCAAAATTGCCTGGATTTAGATCCGGAAAGATACCTTACGATCTTGTTGTTACAAATTATAAAAACGAAGCTTTGGAATATGTGATAAAAGATACGATTGACTATTGCTCAAGTGATTTAATGAAAAAAATCGAAGTTAAGTCTCACATCCATCCTAAGGTTGATATTATGTCATTACCAAACCTGGATAAAAAGGATGAAAAAGGCGACTTTCTGTACAAATTATCTTTTGAATCGATGCCAAAAGTGCCAGTAATAGATCTTGATAAAATAAATTTGAAGAAAGTTAAGGCAAAAATCAAAGAGGGAGACATAAAAGAATTTATTGATTCTATAAAAACAAAATTTCCTAACTTTGTCTCTGTTGATGATGCTTCTTATCAAGCAAAAAACGAGGATAAACTGATAATTGACTTTGAAGGGCGAATTAGAAATAAGCTCTTTCAAGGTGGAAGTGGCAAAAATTTTACTGTTAATTTAGGATCTGGAACATTTATAAATGGTTTTGAAGATCAATTAATTGGCATGAAAAAAGGGGAAACAAAAAGCTTTAAGTTGAGATTTCCTGAAGATTACCAGGTAATTTCCCTTGCGGGGCAGGAGGCTGCTTTTTCTGTTCGAGTTAATGATATTCAGATTGCCGAAGATTTGCAAAGTGATAATGAAATAGCTAGGAGAATTGGTTTTGAAGATCATTCTTCGCTAATAAATCATGTAAAAGAAGTAATTGATAATCAGTGTAAAGAAATGGGAGATCTCTTAATTAAGAAAGAGCTATTTGATTGTTTGGATGCTAGTTATAGTTTTGATTTGCCTATAGAAGTAGTAAAACAGGAACAGCAGAGAGTGGAAAGAGAGTTGAATGCTAAAGATGATTCTTGTAAAGAAGCTGAAAGACGTGTAAAGCTTGCAATGCTATTTATGGAGTTCAGTAAAGAACATGAAATATCATTAACTCAAAGTGATATTATGAATGTTATTGTAAATCAATATGTCAGTAAAGATGTATCATTTGACAGAGTATTTAAACATTTTAAATCAGACGGACAATTTCAGGAATTAGTTAGAGGGCAAGCGCTTGAGTATAAAGTGACAGATTATATGATAGAAAAAGCTAGTAAAGAAGAACAGATTGTTTCTGTGAAAGAATTAAAGGAATTATTTGATAATATTTGATAGGAAAAGGTATGACTCTTATACCAATTGTAGTTGAACAAACTAGTCGCGGTGAGCGGGCTTATGACATATATTCAAGGCTAGTAAAAGAAAGAATAATTTTCGTAACTGGCCCTATTGAAGACAACATGGCCAGCGTAATAGTAGCACAGCTTTTATTTTTAGAATCGGAAAATTCTGATAAAGACATTCATATGTATATTAATTCGCCAGGCGGTGTTGTAACTGCTGGTTTATCAATCTACGATACAATGCAGTACATAAGTCCAGACGTTTCAACTTTATGTATAGGTCAAGCTGCATCTATGGGTTCTTTGTTGCTTGCAGCTGGTGCGAAAGGTAAGCGCCACTCTCTACCTCATTCAAGAATTATGATACATCAACCATCTGGTGGTTATCAAGGTCAAGCAACTGATATAGAAATACATGCTAAGGAAATTTTGCGAATTAAGAAAAAGCTAAATCAAATTTATGAAAAACATACTGGGCATTCACTCAAGAAGATTGAAGGAATGATGGAAAGAGATAAATTTTTGGATCCTATAGAAGCAATGAAACTTGGCTTGATTGATAAAGTAATAGCTGAGCGTAAAGATATGAAGATTGAAAATATTAAAGTTAAACAAAAGGTAGTTTAATGGATAACAATAATGATTTACACTACTGTTCTTTTTGTAACAAGGCACAAAACGAAGTAGATAAATTGATTACTAACTCTTCAGATGGTTTAAAGGTGTTCATTTGTAATGAATGCATAGAGTTATCCCATAAAGCAATAAGTCAAAAGAAAGAGAGAGCTTTTAATTCAGATCATATATCTGATATGAAGCTATTACTAAAGAAACCTGAAGATATAAAAAATTTTCTTAGTAAGCATGTTGTAGGTCAGGAACATGCGCAACACGTTTTATCTGTGGCTATGTATAACCATTGTCAATCCATGGTGCAACTTCATTCTATAAGTGATATTGAAATTGAGAAGTCAAATATAATGCTTATTGGCCCTACTGGTTCTGGTAAGACTTTGCTAGCAAAAACACTTGCTAAAGTTTCAGATGTGCCATTTGCTATGGCCGATGCGACAACTTTGACTGAGGCAGGTTATGTAGGTGATGATGTAGAAAGCGTGTTGTCACGTCTATTACAAGCTGCAAATTATGATGTTGCAAAGGCACAGCATGGTATAGTGTTTATCGATGAAATAGACAAGATCACAAGAAAGTCTGAAAGCGCTTCAATAACCCGTGATGTTTCAGGTGAAGGGGTCCAACAAGCTCTACTAAAAATCATGGAAGGTACGGTTGCTTATGTTCCTCCACAAGGAGGGCGAAAACACCCGCAACAAGAGTTTATACAAGTAGACACTAGTAACATACTATTTATTTGTGGAGGAGCTTTTGAAGGCCTAAATAAAATTATTGAAGCAAGAAAAAAGGGAACGTCAGTTGGCTTTGGTGCGGACATAAGTCAGTCTAAAGAACAAAAGAAAAAAAATGCTTTACATGATGTTCAACCTGAGGACTTAATCAAATTCGGTTTGATACCCGAATTTGTAGGACGGGTTCCAATAACTGCTGTTCTAGATGAGCTGGATCACGAGGATTTAATACATGTGTTGACAGAGCCAAGAAATGCGCTAGTAAAACAATATAAAGCATTGCTTGCATTTAGTAAAGTAAACCTTGAGTTTTCAGATGAAGCAATATCAGCTATTGCTAAAAAAGCTATAAGCTATAAAACAGGTGCAAGGATGTTACGTGCTATCTTAGAGTCACTTTTGCTTGATGTTATGTATACAGCTGGCAATGGAGGTTTTGAAGGTAGCGCTATAACGGTTACTAAGAAAATGGTAGAATTAGGCAAAGCGACTATTAATCATAATAATAAGGGTAGTGTTATAACGGTTAATGATTAATTTGAGGCATATATTATGAGTATTGGACGTGCTGTAAACTTTAATTCTACTGTATTACCAGTATTACCTCTAAGAGATGTAGTAATTTTTCCAAATATAATGTTGCCTTTATTCGTAGGTAGAGAAAAATCTGTTCATGCACTAGAGTATGCAATAAGTAGCAGTAGTCACCAAAACGAGATTTTTCTCATAGCACAAAAAGATGGTTCTATTGATAATCCAGAGCCAGAGAATCTTTATGAAGTAGGCGTGTTAGCAAACATTATACAACCATTAATAAAACTGCCTGACAATGCAGTAAAAGTCATGATTCATGGGGTAAGAAGGGGAAGAGTTATAGAATATATTAGCTCTCACACTTTGTTACAGGCCAGAGTAGCGTTAGATGGTCATTATGAGTATGGAGAAAATGAAGATAATATTGATTTAGAAGCTTTAAGGCGTTCTGTTATAGATGCATTCGACAATTGGTGTAAACTAAGCAAGAAAAGTCGACCCGAGATTATTATTGACCCCATTGATCAAGTTAAAGAGGTTAATCAAATTGTAGATATGATAGCTTCGCACTTAAATATAAAGGTATCAGATAAGCAAAACATACTTGAAGTTTATAACCCAAAAGAGCGTTTAAAAAAAGTTTTTGCTCTTATTGAGAGAGAAATAAGTATTTTGAGTGCACAAAACCGCTTGTATAAGACAATTAAATCACAGGTTGAAAGTACTCAAAAAGTTTACTACCTTAATGAGCAATTAAAAGCTATACAGAAAGAATTAGGTGAGTTTGAAAATGGAGATGAAGGGAATATACTCAATGAATTTGAAAAAAAGATAAATGAAACAAAGCTTTCTGAGGAAGCAAAAGAGAAAGCCATAACTGACTTAAAGAGATATAAGAAAATGAATCCCATTTCTCCTGAAGCAACAGTTATATCTAGTTACTTGCATTGGTTGCTTGATTTGCCATGGGGAAAGTACAAAGATGCAAAAATTAACTTAAATGCGGCTAAAAAAATCTTAGATGAAAATCATTATGGCATAGAGAAAGTAAAAGATAGAATAATAGAATTTTTAGCAGTATTAAAGAGAGTAAAAGAGATAAAGGGTCCTATACTTTGCTTAGTTGGACCACCTGGTGTTGGTAAAACTTCTTTAGCTAAGTCTATGGCAAAAGCAGTAGGAAGAGATTTTGTTCGCATATCTCTTGGTGGTATACGTGATGAGTCTGAAATACGAGGACACAGAAAAACTTATATTGGCTCAATGCCTGGTAAAATCATTCAACACATGAAAAAAGCTAATTCATGCAACCCGCTTTTTCTGCTTGATGAAATAGATAAGATGGGTTCTGATTCGCGTGGTGATCCTGCATCTGCATTACTTGAGGTTTTGGATACTGAGCACAATAAACACTTTACGGATCATTACTTGGAAGTTGAATTTGATCTTTCAAGTGTAATGTTTGTAGCTACGGCAAACAGCTTAAATTTGCCACATCCTTTGCGTGATAGGATGGAAATTATACAATTATCTGGATATAGCGAAGATGAGAAGAT
Organism: Wolbachia endosymbiont (group B) of Melanostoma mellinum; assembly: GCF_947251465.1. Taxonomy (NCBI): domain Bacteria; kingdom Pseudomonadati; phylum Pseudomonadota; class Alphaproteobacteria; order Rickettsiales; family Anaplasmataceae; genus Wolbachia; species Wolbachia endosymbiont (group B) of Melanostoma mellinum. The sequence goes on along the minus strand of NZ_OX366366.1, from coordinate 1,247,219 downwards.
CAGTATTGCTACGCATCACCTTATTCCAAAATTAAAAAAAGAGCATGGTTTGCATCAGAAGGAGTGGAAAATAACCAATGAAGCATTATACGAGTTGATACGTTTATATACACGTGAAAGCGGCGTGCGAAGCATGGAAAGGGAACTTGCAAAACTCATGAGAAAGGCAGTTAAAGCAATATTAACTGATAAAAATAAGAAAATATCCGTAGAGACTGGTAATTTACAAGATTACCTAGGGGTACGTAAGTATACCTTTGGCATTGCAGAAAATGAGAGTTTGGTAGGGGTAGTAACTGGTCTCGCCTATACTGAAACAGGTGGTGATATTTTGATGATAGAATCAGTCCTAATTCCGGGCAAGGGAGAAATAAAATACACAGGAAAGCTTGGAGAGGTTATGCAAGAATCTATAAAAGCTGCGTATAGTTATGTGCGATCAAATTGTTTATTTTTCGGTATAAAACCCGAAAAATTTCAAAATAATGATATACATTTGCATGTACCTGAGGGTGCTGTGCCAAAAGATGGTCCCTCTGCTGGCAGTGCAGTATGTACATCTATTGTTTCTCTTATGACAAATATACCAGTTAACAAAAGTGTTGCTATGACAGGTGAAGTAACATTGCGTGGTAGAGTGTTGGCTATTGGGGGTTTGAGAGAAAAATTGCTTGCTGCGCTAAGAGGATCAATCAAAACTGTGATTATACCAAGTGAAAATGAGAAAGATATGCAGGAGATTCCCTCAAATATTAAAGAAGGGATCAACGTAATTTTTGCTAAGAATATTGATGAAGTTATAAAAATTGCTTTAACTCACCCTATTACTTCAATTGATGGTGATAATCAAAATAGTCTTGTATCTTGTAAAAAGCATCTAATGTTTTAAGCTTAAGCATTAGATGGAGAAGAGAAGAACTCTGTCAGTGGTCTTAGATATAAAATCTGTAAGGTAGATAAGAGTTCTCTTCTCAAGAGTACAGGCTGGACGGTATCGTAGAAAAACCTAAATGGTTCTAATTCTGTATTCACAAGACTAGCCTTACTTTTCATTTTTAATGGTAACGCATGGGGTTATATATGATCAACAACTTTTTAGGTATAGATGTATCGAAAGATCGCTTTGATGTTTTTCTCTCGTTCATAAGCAAAAAAGGAAGATGTGAAACTAGAAAAAGGAGTTTTAAAAACGAGGATTCTGGGTTTCAAGGTTTACTTAGCTTTCTACAAAAACATAATGTAGAAGAAGTAAAAGCCTGCATGGAGGCTACTGGTTGTTATAGCGAAGCTTTGGCTGAGTTTCTGCACAACGCTGGACATTCTGTTAGTGTTGTAAATCCTTATTGCATAAAATCTTATGCAAGGAGTAAGCTGATACGACAAAAGAATGATCAGACCGATGCAGAAGTTATTGCTGATTATTGCCAAAGACAGGAACCTTCTAGTTGGACACCACCTTCTCCTGAAATGAAAAAATTAAAACATCTTTATCGTTGCTCAGTTGCGTTAAAAGATGAGTTAACATTAGTAAATAACCACTTAGAAAAAAAAGAGAGACTGCTTAAAGAAGTTGCAAGTGCTTGGGAAGACCTTGCAATGAATATAGCTCAAAAAATAGAAACAATAAAAAACTCCGTACGTGAACTATTAAATCAACATAAAGAATTGTTGGAAAATTTTCAACTTCTATTGACTATTCCAGGAATAGGAGAAGAATCAGCAATAGCTATTTTAGCTGAAGTTCCTGACATAGAGGTTTTTAGAGATGCCAGGCAATTGGCAGCATATACAGGAGTTATACCACGAAATATGACGTCAGGTTCCTCTGTATATGCCAAACCCAGATTAAGTAAATCCGGTTCACAAACATTACGTAAAGCACTTTTCTTTCCTGCTATAGTAGCTAAGAATCACAATCCTATCATTATTAGTTTTTGCCAGAGATTAAAGGAAAAGGGTAAGCATAATATGGCTATCGTTGGTGCTGCAATGCGTAAGCTACTCCATATCATTTTCGGTGTTCTAAAATCCAAAAGTGCTTTTAATCCTGACCATATCAAGAATTACAGGGCAAAGCGGTTGGAGGAGAATTTAGTACTTTAAAATCAAAAAATGCGTACTTTCTATCTTATGTAAAATAGCATTTTACACAAATTTATTTAATGTAGTTGGTTAGTGTATATGTTGATAGAAAGTATTTTTTGATTTCGTAATACAGCTTAAGATTCAATTTCTATAATTTTCTTGTTGACTGACAAGACGGTATCTACCTTCCTCCATAGAAAATAAAGATAGTACCTTCTCTGCGTTAGAAACATTAAAGCACTAAATTGAAAAGGTTTATGCAATTTTTGTTTCTTTTTTTTAACCTCAAAGCTCTGATTTGAATATATAAATTACAAGTAACATATATGGCAATTTCATAAGTTCATTTTTCAAGCATATATTGCAATATCTCACTAGCAATTGCAACATCTTGGCGTGGAGTTTTGCCATGTTCTATAAACACTGAGATTGCATAGCACGGATCATGGTAGGGGCCATAAGCGATAAACAATTTATGACTTTCACCTTTAGAGTTTATCTCTGGTGTACCGGTTTTGCCAGCAATTTGTATACTGCCTAGTCCTTTTCTATAGTTAGAATTCACCACGTCAAACATAGCTTTTCGAACCACACTAAGATGCTCATGATTCACATCAATATCAAGAAAGTCTTGCCCTGGTTTACTCATCTCAATGTGGGGAATTACCTCCTTTCCTGTTGCAACCCTCGCTGCAAGAACCGCAAGCTGTAATGGCGTTGTAAGTAAATACCCTTGTCCTATAACTAAGTTAATGGTATCACCTAAATACCACTCTGAATATAGCTTGCGTGCACGCCAATCCACATCAGGCAACAATCCCGGAGCTTCTTCCTTAAACATTCCAATTAATGGTCCACTTCCTATACCAAATTTGCTAGCCATTTCTAGTAGAGAATCTACATTTATTTTTTTTCCTATATTATAAAAGTAAGTGTTGCATGAGAGAGCCATTGCCTCATTTAAAGATACATATCCATGAACTTTGCTTTTCATGCAACGAAATTTCCGCTCACCTATCTTCATATATCCCCTACACGAGAATTTTTCTTCTGGTGTTATTATTCCATCTTTTAAACCCGCAAGCGCATCTATTATTTTAAATATTGAACCAGGTGGAATTTGATATGATAATGCACGGTTTACAAGCGGTAATGAAGGATTGTTTAAATTTTTCCAAGTTTCATTTGATAATCTGCTAGTGAAAAGATTATTATCGTAAGAAGGTGAATTATATAATGCTAAAATTTCTCCGTTATTCACATCAATTACCACTGTGGAACCTTGGTGGTCTTTAAATATCTCTGCAATTTTCTTCTGTAAATCAACATCAATTGTCAGCTGTATATCTTGTCCGTCTTGCTGCGGTATGCTAGATAACTCTCTCATGATACGCTTCTTAGAATTTATTTCCTGCTCAGATTTTCCGGTCTTGCCTTTTAATACATGATCATATGTATATTCAATTCCACTAACCCCTGCTTCATTTATGTCTTGCTGTCTTTTTGTATATCCGATTATATGAGAACATATCGAACCAAACGGGTAATAACGTTTATAAAGAGCAGTTATTTTTGTATCTGATGATTTTGTTGCATCAGGTTTAATTTCTGATAACATCTGCAAATCAACTTCCCTAGTAAAGGTTTTTTGCCCATCAAATAAAACAATATACGAAATTTTGTTTACTGCGAGTTCAACGCTATTCCTATCCAAAATCCTGCCTCGTTTAGGCACAATAGTAACAACTTTTATCCTATTATTATTGGATAGCACTTCATATTTTTGTCTATCTCGTACTTGTAAAGTATACAACCTATAACTAAAAATAGCAGAAATAGTAAGCTGAATACCACCTAATATGAATGCCCTGCGGTTGAAGACCTTGTTTTTTGTCCACATAGAATTCCTTTAGAATGCACTCCTTCTCCTTTTATTGGCATATTTCTAGCTTTCACTACATCACAAACCCTTTCTTCCCACTCACTTAAGGTAACAAGTTTGTAACCCGATTTTTTTAGTATTTCAATAATCTGAGGTAAAGCTTCAACTGTATTTGATTTGTTATCGTGATCATGGAACAATATAATCGCTCCATTATGTACATTGCTTAAAACTCTTTCAACCAAAATCTCTGATTTATCACCTTGCCAATCCATAGAATCGACTGTCCATAATATGGAATACATATTTAATCGATTAGTATTTTCGATCAAATTATCATTGTGACATCCATATGGTGGACGAAACCATTTTACATTCTGTTCTGTTGCATTTTTAATTGCCACATTTGTCTTTTCCAGTTCTTGCAATTGCTCCTCACTTGAAAGTGATGTCAACTTCCTATGCGACCAAGAATGATTACCTAATTCATGACCTGCTTGATGGATCTTTTCTACTATTTTAGATGTTTTTTTATTTATGCGTTCACCAAGCAAAAAAAATGTCGCTTTTGTTTTATTGCTCTCCAGAATATTAATAATATCTCCTGATCTATTATAAGATGGACCATCATCAAACGTAAGCGCAACGAACTTATCGTTGTTATTCAATAATTTCTTTATATTACTTAAATTTTTATATGATAGATCCAAATCACAATTGAGCCCACGATATGGTAAGTTAAAGTTACAATCACTACAGAAAACTGCGCTTGAATATAGCAAAAGAAAAGCGATTATTCTTATAAACATATATAATCAGCAAAGTGATAGAGTACTACACTTTTTTGCTAAATTAAACCACTTTTAACAGCTACTGTTTACTTCGTTACTTTGTCAATATACTATATTAATAACTTTATATAATATAGTATGATTGCAAATATAAATACCGTTGCACTTCAGGGAACCAGCACAGTAAATGTTAATGCACAAATTCACATGGCAAATGGTATTCCAGCTTTTAAAGCAACAAGGACAACATTGCAAATTTAGAGTTCAAAAGGGTTATTCCTCGGGAACTACTGCGTCAGAAAGCTGGCGCTGAATTTGTATATAATGTTGATCTTGGAGGTTTTTATGAATAATAGTGAGAGAAAAGAGAAATTAGAAACTCGTATTCTATCAAGTAGGGGTAGGTCTTTACTTGACCATGAGCTACTGGAACGTAATCTATCCGCGTGTACAGAAGGAAGAGAAGTCGCCAAAAGGCTAATGGAGCTTTTTAGTAGTTTAGGAAGGGTAATTAATGCTGATTTTCATGAGCTAAAAAATGTTACAGGAATGAACGATGGAGCAATAGCAAGTATCTTTTGTCTGAAAGAGATTTTCGATAGGATACTGAAAGGTAAGTTAAAAAAGCTGTCGATTCTTGATAACAGAGAAGAGCTACTAAAATACTTTAAAACAGCAATAGGGCAGTCACGAAAGGAAAGCTTGCGAGTAATATACTTAGATCGAAGTGGTCATTTGATATACGAGTATATTCAAGACTGTGGAACTATAGACAGAGTACCTCTATATGTGAGAGAAATAATCAAACAGGGATTACTGATCGATGCATCATCTATTGCAATTTCACATAATCATCCAAGTGGAGATACAGAACCATCAAAGGAGGATGAGGATAACACACTTACATTAGCTGCAACCTGCGAAAATGTAGGAATGAAATTAATAGATCACATAATCGTAACACAGAAGAGCCACTTTAGTTTTTATGATAGTGGTTTATTGTAATCTGTAGACCGGAAGGAAAGTTCTCCAACTTTCCTTCTTTTTTTCTACTTCATAAATTAAAAAATTCAATATAAGCTTGAGCAGCTAAAATTAGTAATGAAAGGTGGAATTAGGCAAAAAAATAAAAGAACTTAGATTATACTGTGGTTTAACACAAACTGAGTTGGGAAAGAAAATAGGCGTTTCGTATAGACAAATACAAAGGTACGAAAATAGTTCAAACCAAATTTTGGCCAGTAGGCTATACGACTTAGCAAAAGCACTATCGATTAATGTGGCTGATTTTTTTACTGATGTGCATGTCGACTCACATGAAACTTATGATGAAGAAATACTAAAATTAGTCAAAGGATATAATGAAATTAAAAGCAAAAGGTTACGTAGCGTAGTTTATATATTGGTAAAATCTTTTTCTCAAAGTTACAATGAGAGTTAGTATTGCTTCAATACCTCAGTTAATATATTAATAAATGATTGTACAAGATGAACAACATCCTATTGATAAACAAATAGGTGAAAGAATAAGGAAGAGAAGGTTAATATGCGGTTTTAGCCAAAGAGACTTAGGAAAAAAGCTCGGAATTTCATTTCAGCATATACAAGGATATGAAACTGGAGAGGTAAGGCTTGTAATTGATAGATTGTATAATTTGGCAGAAGCTTTGTCCGTTGATATGTCATATTTTTTTACCAAAGCTTCTGAAGACTTACACGATAAGGCCTTTTGTAGCGATGTGGGTAGTGAAGAAATATCAAGGCTAGTGAGGGAATACAGGAAAATTAAGGATGAAACGTTGCGTGATATTGTGCATTCAGTGATAAAAGCGCTTGCCAATAAATAATATTGCCTGAATATATCTTCAATCCACTTCTACAAGCAATGCTAGTTAAGGTAAATTTTTTATGGTAATTTTGATTAAATTTCAAGAACTACTTTACTTTGCAATAATTATGGCTATGTAAAAACATAGCCACCAATCAAGAACGTCCTACAGATGTCGTTTTGGTATCTTTTAATTTGCTCACCCAAGAAAAGGTCTCACTACTTTTAGAATTTTGGTCGCCCCACCTTCCACATCTAGTAAAGCTGCCTTTTTCCACTACTTCTTTAACAGACATTCCACCAAATAAACAACCCTTTCCTACGATTTCTCCTATTTCTTGCAACTCGTTCCACATTTCTTCATCTTCTACCTCAACTTGTACTTGATGATAGTCTTCTGTGTCATGATATACCATTAAATTTAGCTCTCCTAGGCTAGTGCAAAGTGTTACTGTAAAAGCGCTGTTATCGGATATATCTACGTAATTTCTTTTACCGTCTTTCCCAGTTTTGACCTCAACTTCACCATCACCTATTTTTATGATACTACCGCCAAGGTTTAAGTCTCCTTTACTTAAGCCCAAATTTTTTGCACCTTCTACAACTTTGGCAACATCAACTATGCAGCTATGTGAAAATTCAATATAGTTATCTAAGTGGGAAAAGTCGCCTCTCCCCACTCGACTTCAGAACCGTACGTGAGACTTTCGCCTCATACGGCTCCTCTATAATTTGGTGCTTGTCATGCACACTTTCTATGTAATTCATCGTGACAATGTCCATGTAACAAGGATAAATTCTTTTTCATATTATTACGTCTGTTTCGGTCAATATGATGTGTTTCTAAGATATCATCATTTTTAAACCAAAGTTGACAATGACCACATTTACCTTGTTGTAACTTCAACAATTTTATTACTCTTGGTAGTTTATCTGGTATCTTCCTTAAACGATTACCCCAATAAACCCAATCGCCATCATATGGAGACTTGGTTCCTTTCACTTTGACATGCCTTTTAATAGCATGATCTCCGTGCTTAATAAGAAGAACTTTGTTATTTGTCATAAATCGCCAATTATCGTTTTTATACTTTTTAAAGTATTTATTTTTAATCCAGTATTTTCCTTTGGTTGGGTGCCTGTAGACTGCCCACTTCCAGATGTTTCTAAACATTACACTGTCAATAAACCTAAAGGTCTTGTTTGACACAACCGAAGAATAATATTTGCTCCACCCTCTAGTAATTGGGTTAAGCTGTCTTATTACTGTTTCTTGTGTTGATCCTCTTAATCCTCTAATCTTATGTTTTATAGTGAGTGTATGCTGTTTTCTGGATTCACGACTTGGTTTGACTAATAATTTATAACCCCTCTTATTATTTTTCGTAGAGTAATGCCTTATTGAGAAACCAAGAAAATTAAATCCTGGCTTTTCTCCATTTTGAGTATGAGAAATCTTTGTTTTTGAAGGTTTCAATTCTAGTCCAATGGTTTTGAGCCATTCTTCAACTATCATTTTTGCCTTCAGAATGATTTCCTTACTCTCATGTATGATGATAAAGTCATCTGCGTAGAAAATTACACTTAATGAGCTTTTTGCTTCTCTACTGCTTGCAACACCACATTTCATCTTCCTATATTGAAGAAGTTCACTCCATAACGTTTCTTTGATATATTGTTCTAATCCATTTAATGCAACACAAGCAAGTAACGGTGAGATCGTCCCTCCTTGAATTGTACCACGTTTTGTGGATTCAAATTTTCTGTTTTCCATTACTCCAGCTCTTAACCATCCTTTTATAATTCTTCTAAAGGTTGGTGTAGTGTTAAGTTTTTCCAACAGAGCATTTTGATTAATATTATCAAAACATCCAGAAATATCAGCATCTAAACAGTACGCTGTTTTCCAATTCAGTGAATTAAATATGGCTTCAATAGCATCATGACATGACCTACCAGGTCTAAAACCATACATGTTCGGTTCAAATCCTACCTCCCACTCTGGCTCTAGTGCCATTTTCATAAGTGTTTCTTTTGCCCTATCTGAGATAGTAAGTATACCAAGAGGGCGATATTCTATTGGTTTTCCAGGTTTTGGAATCCAAACACGTTTTGATGGTTTCGCTTTTTCTCTAACATTTAAAGAATATGCTAATTGCAATCTTTCTTTATGATTAAGATTTGCTTTTCCATCAATACCTGCAGTTTTCTTCCCTCTGTTATCTTGAGTTACTTTTCTGACAGCAAGTAGTTTTGCACTTATTGAATTGAGTAATAATCTTTGAAGTTTATGTACCTTCTTCTTATCATTACATATTGCAGCTTGGTAAATTCGCTTTTGTAGCTTAAATACAAATTTCTCAACTTTACGCCAAGGAATTGTATTCCATTCATACCTAACAAATTGTTGGTCTATAACATATTTACTACTATTCACCACTTTACCTTCCAAATTATAGTGTCCACGTCTGCATATCCCAAATATTACTTTGGGCATTAGCTTCTTGGACAATCCCTCCAATGTAAGTGCTTATGGCTGGCTGCCTACTTACATTCAAATGAATATAAGAGCACCTATATGGTTATCCCGTTTCACGATTTTGTTTCGTGTTAGACTTAGGTTCTTACTTTTTACCGGAAGCTGAGAACATCTATAATCAAAGACATCTAACTTTAATTCCTCGTATGCTTCATACCATTTTGGTCTATGCGTAAAACAACCTTAATTTCGCATATTCAATATAACGACAATTCAATCATAAGTTTCTCTCGTAACCATATCTAACTCTGTTTGCAGGAGTTTGCTATAAGGTTTAGCATTACCTGCTTTTATCTCATGCTTGCATCCTAAAGGTTGCCATTCTTTAAAATGTGAGACATACATTATCCCTGATGTCTAGGGAAGATGGAATCTAACCATCACAAAATCGCAACTTCGGGTCGCACGAAGGTCTTATTATCGATTTCTACATCTTCAACAGTTCCTTCTATAGTAGCGTCTTCTCCAACTTCCCTAAGTTTCTTGAGCCTACTATATATTTGTGGCTCAATTTCTTTTTGCACTTTTTGATACATTTCAGCTATTTTCTTATCAACTTGTACATTAAAATCTGCTCCATGTAAGGCTAACTTTCTGATTATATCTTCTTGTTTATTTTCTTTGAATTCATCACGATACATCTTAAACATTGTAACGTTAGTGAAGCTAAAGCCATCTTCGTTGCGAGCGTTTACTCTTATTCCTAAATCCAAAGCTTCATCGACGATTTTACTTAATTTGTCTAGATTTTCAGCTGCAATAGCTTTTTCCAAGAATTCATTTAATTTCACATTTTCATATTCACTTAGCCTTATCTTGCATAAAGCTGATCGAAATGGATTGAGCTCCTCAGGATATGTTAAGACAGGTAATTTACTAATCTTTTTATTTGCTGTTGGAGCAGCTTTTATAAAATTAGGTAATAACCCTTCTTTTGCTATTCGCTCTACCGCTTTTAACATTTTACTAGACAATTTTTTACCATTTATTTTTTTCATTGTAACCCTCACTTAATTTCATTACTATTCGATCATATCGTGATAAATATTATTTAATTGTTAATATTATACGACTTATTGATTTACTGTATATTATAATAACAAGTTTTGCGGGCATCTACACTAGAAAAACACATCCTATAAAAATTATTTCAGTTTCAACAAAAATGGGGTATCGTAATCGTAAAATTGAAAAAAATGGATATCCTATCTTACTCTACTGAAAAGCTGAAAAAGCATTGTCAGCTACTTGATGATGAAGAAAAAATAGTTCTATATGAGCAGCTGCTAGACAAGGCTAAAGATATACTTGAAAACTCAAGAGATGATATTGCAAAGTTGAAAGAGGTAAGCAAAGCAGTTGTAGCAATAGAGGAAACTACCGATAAGCAGTTACTAGAAAAGTTTAATGATGATCACCCGCTAAGAGAAGTGGACATTTTAATCTACTCTCCTCAAGGAAATACTGAATATCTATTCAGCATAGATAACTCATCAGAGCTTTATGATTTAAAAGAAGATAAAGAAAAAGCTCTTTATAATGCAGTAAAGTTAAATGATGTTGAGCTTGTAAAAAAGCTGCTAATGATCCTTTCACCTACAGAAGTAAGTAATTTTGACACGAAATACTTGGAAGAATTGAAAATATTGCTGTCAGGAATTCACAAAGAATTGCAATTATCACAAGATATGAAAAATTATCTTGAGAAGACGATAAAGTTCTATAGTTTTTTATGTAGTAATTTTAACTTACTAGTTACAAATCCTACTGACGTAAAAGCCATAATTGATCTATTTGCTGCTCAACCAAATATTGATTACCAAATAGATAAGCTTCTACTTTCTTTTATTGTAAGAGATGTTGAGGAAAAAAAGCTAAACTCTGAAATTAGTCATATGATAGAACTTCTTGAGCAACACGAAAGATTTGCTGAGCTCGAATACAAGGTTAGAAGATTAAGATCAGAGTTTGCAAGTGGCAAAAGCAGATACTCGGCTGAAGTAATACGAAATAGCATTGCAGAACGAGAAAAAGAGATGAGGGAAATTGAGAAAAAATACGTAAGGCCAAACGATTTAATTAGCGAGAGGCAGAAATTATTAAAGCAATTACTTTGCTAGCTTTTTTTCCACTTCATAAAATTTGTTGTAAATTTGAATAAGAGGTGAAAAGTGCAATTAGGTAAAAAAATAAAACAACTTAGGTTAGATCGTGCTTTGACACAGACCGAATTGGGAAAGAGAATAGGTGTTTCGTATAGACAGATACAAAAGTACGAAAATGGTTCAAATTGTGTTTTGGCCAGTAGATTATATGATTTAGCAAAAGCACTATCGATAGATGTTGCTAACTTTTTTACTGATATGCACACTGACTCACATGAAGCTTATGATGAAGAAATACTAAAGTTAGTCAAAGGATATAACGAAATTAAGAGCAAAAGGTTACGTAGTGCAGTTTATATATTGGTAAAATCTTTTTCTCAAAGTGATAATACATAGTTAATATTACCTGATACGTAAAATGACTATACAACATCCTATCGATAAACAAATAGGTGAAAGAATAAGGAAAAGAAGGCTAATGTGTGGTTTTAGTCAAAGAGACTTAGGAAAAAAGCTTGAAATTTCATTTCAGCATGTACAAGGATATGAAAGCGGAGAGATTAGGCTTGTAGTTGATAGGTTATATAAATTAGCAGAAGTACTATCGGTTGATATGTCGTATTTTTTTACCAAAGCCTCTGAAGACTTACATGATAAGGCCTTCCATAGCGATGTAGGCAGCGAAGAAATATCAAGGCTAGTGAGGGAATATAGAAAAATTGAGGATGAAACTCTGCGTGACATTGTTCATTTAGTGATTAAGGCTCTTGCTAATACAGGCTTTAAGGCATAAATTCTCCTATGATTATTGTCCAGTAAAAATTTCAAATTTTGTAAAATCTTTAAAAACCCAGTTATTTTTAAGAGTGTAGAAAATAGTTATAAGAAATTTCCTAGCAGTAGCAGTTATAGCCTTAGCAGAACCACGCTTCTTTTTTATATGTTCATAAAAGCTTTTCAAGTAAGGACTGTAACGTACAGCAATCCAAGTACATTGAACTAAAGAAGTACGCGCTATTTTTGACCCTCGTTTGGTAATTCTTCCAATTGTACATTGCTGATTAGATTGAGAAACTCTTGGCACAACTCCAAAATATGCAGTAAGTTTCTCAGGTCTACGGAAATCATTAATGTCTCCAATTGTTACAATAAAAACAGCTGCAGAAATTGGACCTATTCCCTTTATGCTGATAAGATTGCTGAACCCAGGAAGTTGTTTAGCGAAAGCTATAATTTCCTTTTCAAGCTTTTTAAGGCTTTCTCGGATAGCTTCTAAATGATAGCTAATCACTTCAATTTCAACTTTTTCTAAAGGATCCCAATTATGCTTTTGAGTAGCACGTTCAAATCCTACTTTAGTTGTAAGTACTTCTTTTTTAATTTTTATTCCATGGTAATTAAAAAGACCATGAACTTTATTGATTAAAGATACCCGTGACTTTACTAACTGATCTCTCATTTGAAGAAGAGAAGCTAACTGCTGGCATTGTTTGTTTTTGCACCTTGCCTCAGGCAACATATCTTTGCTGAGAAAGAAAGCAATAGCTCGTGCATCATGCTTATCTGTTTTGTTCACAGAGCGACGAACAACTTCAAACTGCCCAGGAGCAATTATTACTATGCGTTTAACGTAAGGTGAAACTGCATCATAAAAGAAACAGCTGTTACCTGTTGCTTCTATGGCTACTTCATCTGTTTCTTGAAGATCTTTGGTGAAATTATCCAAGTCTTTTAAGCGAAACGTTTGAATATGCTCAGGTTTCCCTTCCTGTAAGTAACAAACAGTAAAACTATTGGTATGTAAATCAACTCCAATGTGACGCATATTTTTTCCTCCAATTGCATATTTCAATATATCAGAGTAGAATATTGCCGGTTGTTCCAAACTCCTATACGAGGTCATCACATTTTGTGAGCCTCACGATGATTTTCGGTGGCAGGGGCAGTTAATCTCCCCTACGAAGTCTTCTTTCTACTCCCTGAGCAGAAAGTTGCTTCAGAAAAATATCCAACCTGCCACCTATCCACTCTGAGAAGTCATTATCTTCTCTTGCTTCCAACCAAGCAATACTTATTCATACCATCTCTCCTTGAGTCGTTGAAGAAAACTTAAACTTTCATTTTCTTCATCATTTTGCTTTTCTTTCACTTTGATGCGTGTAGTTATACCCTACACAAAGTATAATGTTTTAAAAATAAAAACCTGCACCATAAAATATTGAGATTTAGAATATTAACTTATAAAGTCTTTTCGGCAGTTTTAGCGAGGGTTTATTAGCAAGGATGTTGGAGGTTAGCAATGACTATATCTGAAGGTGTAATACAGCGTATAAGGCATAATGATAAGAACGCGATAGGGGGATGATTTTTTGGTCAAGGTGGCTGTGCACCATCCAGCTAAGTTTGATAGCTTAGAAGTAACAAAATTTTTAGTAAATAATAAAGGTGTAAGTTTTAACGCTAAAACTAATGACGAAAACAAGCCTATTCATATTGCAGCTGATTTTTGAAATATCGATATTGTAAAGTTTTCTCTTAATAAGGGAGTAGAAGTTGGTACAAAAGGTAAAAACAATTGGACTCCTTTGCATTATGCTACCAATAAAGGATATCTAGGGATTGTAAAGCTTCTAATATAAAAGCAACAACAAGAATCATTTATTAATTCTAAAACCACAGATCAGTCTACTATGCTGCCAAGGAAGGACATTTATCAGCTGTAGAGTTTCTCATAGAAAAAGGAGCAAGAATTGATATTAAAAATTCCAATAATAGATCACCATTGGAACTTGCAAATGATGGAGGACATGAAGAAGTTGAAAGTTTACTAAGAAATGAATTACTTCTTGATGCTGTCAAGAGAAAAGACCGCAGTGGAGTAGAAGCTCAACTTGATAAAGGGGCTAATGTTAATTATGTACGTCGAGAAGATGGCTGTGCACCATGCTGTCAGTTATAACCATGAAAATCTTGAGTTTGTGAAGTTCTTAATAGGGAAAGAAAAAGTGAAATTATTTAGCACCAAAGATTAAAGAAGATATAGTAAATGGGAGGCAGCCAAGAAATTTGAAATTAGTTGATTTGAGAGAAATACCGGTGTTGTGGAGTGAGCAGATGGAAAAATTGTAAGGAATGGCGTCTTAATTTACAAAAGTAACAGAAAGAGTACGTGCCAGAAGGAGCTGATACGAAGGGCCATTCCAAAAGATGTTGAGGAAGTCAAGATTGATGTAAAAAAGCAAATCAATGTTATAAAAGCTGACACTCAATTATGCAAAAATATCAATATAAATGACGAAGATTTTAGCATGCTAGATACGACAATGGCAGAAAATGTATCGAATTTTAGCTGCACATTTTAATAATAGATCTGGGGAAAAATTCTATAGAAATCGAAAAATGCAACGTACAATACTCTAAATCCCAGCATACAACTCGAGAAAGTAGTACATGTGGACTAATCTACAGCTTCCTTTGAACCTGAAAGCGTACTTGAAAATTCATAAGTGCTAAGTAAATTCTTTTTTAACCATCTAAATAAACTTCCTCCATCATTGCTGTGTAACAAGTCATATACGGAGCTATGATCCACTTACAAGTAGTGACTTATGTTGGTGAGATTCTATCTTTAACTCGTCCATACTACACCTTGGTAAGCTTGAATAGCATTTTGCCAAGATTTTATTACTATTAAACAGTGGTTCAAAATGATCATGTCCCTTATTTACTATATGTAAGACATTATTGTCATCATAATCTATCCTATTATACTCACCTGTACTTCTTGATCCTAAACTATCTATTAGTTGATGCAAGGATGGATCTTGTTGTTCATCAGTAGCATGTAATGGATTACTCTCTACAACATGCAATTTTACACCATACTTTCCGCAAAGTATTCTACCTTCAACCTCAGGATCACCCCATCTATTGTTATTTAGAATATTTTTTGCATAAAAATCTGGAGTTTCCCTACGCACCACGCCATTATTATCATGACTGTTAGTAATAGCATTTATGAACCATTCTGGTGGGTTATTTCGTGCAAACTCTTTACAATATTGTCGCAATTGCTCAACAGTAGCTTTTATCCCTAATTGTTGTTCTAGTTCTTGTCTAAACGAATCAAAAAAACAGTTTCCATCTTCAATTGCTTGTCCTAAATAGAAATTATCAGGTATGTTTGATTTTTGTTCTTTATCACCTTGTTTTTCTGCTTTTTCAATAACTCCTTTCTCTAAACCAAAAATCTTACTCCAGTTATATTTACCTTCTAACCCCAATTTTTTACTTTCCTTTTCTGCTGCTTTAGCTAAGTCTGTTTTAGAAATATCCCCTTTTTCTTCACAGAATCTAGATAAAGTTTTAAAGATTTCTACCAGGTGAGTTTTTATGTCAAAATTCTTCTCCTTTTTTACAATATTAGACTCAATATAGCGTAAATCCTGTAATAGTTGTTGCTTTTCATTTACAGTTTGAGCAGCTGAACTAACTGTTTCGGAATATTGACAAAGTTTTCCTGATCTAGTAAAGAAACCTCGTTCTATGGCTTGATCAACTGGTAACCCCCCTAGTAAGCAATTCTTACCTATTTTTTCGTTACAATTTTTTAATTCCTCCAGTAAATCTTGATCGTTCACCTCTACTCTTATTAGATCTTTATTTTGTGTATCAGGATATAACCTGACCTCTAGTTCCCCCTGAATGGTATAGAAAGTTAATACTATATCACCACCTTCTGTAAGATCTGTGTAATTCCTTACACCATCTTTTGTGATAATCTCTACTTCACTATTACCGATCTTTACTATATTTCTTCCACACTTTACATCTCCATGGGTTAGCCCTAAATCCCTTGTTCCATCTGTAATTTGTGCAACATCTATTGTACTGTCCTCTGAATATTCTAAGTAAAAAGTAGCGTTATCCATTTTTGCACGATTTAACTTGCCGTTGGTCGCATTTTTTGCGATTTTCAGGAATTTCTGAGTACAATTAACATACTTTTCATGAGCTTTTATCATATTAGCTTTGTGATCTTTAAATTCTAATTCCAGTTCGCCAATTACATCTATACTGTTTTTAGTATAGCACGCTGCTCCCCACGATACCAACTTACATACTATATCACTTGCAACTTTAGGATTCTTTTCTAATCTACTAATTTCTTTTATTACATAATCTGTAAAGTTGTACTTTTCACCTTGAGAAGATTTTTTAGCGAAATTTAACATTACTCCGAAATCTATAGCTCTATCTACAACTTTTTCCAGTTGATCCATACTTTCAACTTGAGATATGTCATTTAAAAATCCACCTAGCACTATCTGTTGGTTTGGGATACTCCATAAAGTCCTAGGTGGAAGCAAACACTTTTTCTTCTTATTGCACATATTTGCATCTTTTTTAGGATCAGTTGCTCCTGCCTTTAGAAGTAAATCCACTGCTTCTTTGCAAGTAGCTCTAGCATAACTAAGTACTTTTGACATACCTACTCTATCCTGAACAATGAAAATCATTTTGAGATCCTGACTATTCTTATGTTTATCCAGAAACTTGCCTAAATTTTCAATAGCCTGACGATTAAAAACTTCACCTATAACATGAGGTTTTTTATAATCTTCAGGCGAGAGTATACCTAAAAGTATATCATACAGCTCTTTACTCAACTTTTTCTGATTGTCAGTTAAGAAGCATTCTAAAATGTGGCAGTTATTATTATCAATAGCAGTTTGTAATGGGGTTTTTCGTTTATTGTCCCGTATGTTAGGATCAGCTTTTCCCTCCAAGAGTAGATTTATAGTGAGATACCTATAGTTACTATCAGCAGCATAATGTAAAGGTGTTTTCCCTTCATTGCTTTCTATATTAGGATCAGCCCCTGCTTGTAGAAGTAAATTGACTAAAGTAGGACCGCTCTGATCATCATTGAGTCTTGAAGCAGCATGCAATAACGTTAATCCTGACTCTCCCCTTTTAAGGTTAAGAACAACTTTTAAATCTTGATCGTCCTTGTTATTTTTTAAAAAATTTTCAAGTTTTTTAGTATCGTACTCATGAAGATAAGAACCTATACCCTTAAGAGTTTTTAGTAATTCTTTATTTAACTTTTTTTGATTCTCGTTCAAATTTGTTGTATGAGCAAGCCATATACACACCAGCTCCTCAAATGAACATTGACCATCAACTAGAGATCTACCTCCATTTAATTCATATGGAACCCATAAATATTTTTTAATTAACTCGTACTCTTCATCCAATAGTTTGTCTGTTTCTGACCACTCTTGTCCAGGACTTAATTTCTCTTCTAGCTTTTTGCTCGCTTGTTTACTTTGCCCGTTGATAGCTTCAGCAATAACCATATTTTCCTCCTAGCTTGATATATTATGTACAATATATAATATGAGTCAAGCTGATTTTAATATAATATTTTTATTATTTTGCAATTTTTGAGTTTTTGTAGTAAGTTCAGGTGTTTACATAAACTTTCTTTTAACCTAATAAAGATGCCTGATAGGATAGTAAACTTGCAACCTTGATTCAGAGTGTTAAGCAATCAACATAGCAGAATTTATAGTCTCTTTCCTTCCACATCAACTTCAACTTGACACTTCTATAAAATTCTCCGACATTAATTTTGAACTTACTACACGGATTTTTTTGCCTGCCCATCTGTAATCCACTACTCAATAAAGCCGATCTGGTTACAAAATGAAGTAGTCAATATAACACTATCAACCAATTCTAACTATAAACCTTGTATCTGCTATTTATGACAGACAATTAAACTCTCAATAATCCCTTTTATCTATAAGGAAAGTCGTCCACAGTGTCAATTCCTAAGTTATCTTTTATGCGTAGAACATTACTAACTGCTATAAGGGTATTTGGGACATTTTGTGCTGGTGCTGGCGCTTGATCATTAAATACGGCATACGAGAAAACCATTTTATCTCCATCAGTAATGCGATCAAACCCTCTACTCTGCAGATAACCCTCCACCTGTTCATCTGCTTCTTCTTCTCTATTTTGTACGTCTGCTTCAGTGGCAGCAAACTTTAGCTCTGTTCCAATCGGATGAGTACCTCCCATCCTTCCTATAGCTCGTGACAATACTAAGTCTAACTTTCCTCCTCCTCCAACCTGAAATTCACTAACTACCCTAGCAGGATTATCGCAAGTGTAAAATAATCCATGCAATGCAGCATGAAACCCAGCTTCTCTAGCATTATCTCTGTTCACTACCCATGCTAATGATTGGAGTCCTGCATTATTTGGCTGGGGTGGATTTAGCACGTTGGAAATTGCTTGGTAAAACCGTTCATGACTGTCTGGATCTTCATTTTCCCAGCCAGTATTCATCATTACATTTGCAGCGCGATGCACATTACTAACGCCACCTATTCGTAAAAGCTCACCTTGAAAAGGCTGATTACCTCTATCAAGCAGGTAGTCAGCAGGCGAGTCAAATGTTTCTACATTAACAGTTAAACCAAGATTATCATTTACTCCTCTTGTCCTTCTATTTATGGTCAAATTACACACCACTTCATGTACCATAGCATTCGGCCAACGCGATAGATCCAATCCATTGTCCGGAAAAAGTTGATTAGCCAATACGTGGCGAACATGAAATACGATCACCTCCTCCTTCTGGTCTCTACCTCGTGATACATGCAAAACCATAGTCAAAGCACGATCTCCAATATTTACTTGTGTATTGTATCTTTGCTCATCTAACATTTTTGCATTACCGTCATAGTGAAACAAGTGCTTATCTACTATTGCACGATTTCCTTCTATTGGCACAGTTCCTTTTGCAAATGCAATACTTGCGAAAGCAAATCCACTTGTATAGAGAAATATTCTTCTATCTCTAGCGTTAACACCACCCCTATTCCTAATACCTGGTACAGCAGGTACACCAAAGGCTGGATGGAGTAGATAATCCCTAACATTTTCTCCAATCTCCTCATCCTCTACAGGTTCAAATAATCTTTCCATTAAAGAAGAACCTTTTGCTAAAAAAGCCCTCACACCAAGCTGTAAACGTCCTGGGTTACCAAAATCGAAATTCACTCCAGCGCAGACAGCTCTTGGTGATAATGTTGGAATAGATATGGATGAAACGGGACATCCATTAACATAATTTCCAGCCTGCTCTAATGCACGGCCAGCATTCCTATCTGCTCTTCTGCCTGCCTTAAGTTCAGTTACACAGGGAACAGAATTAATTAACCTCTGTGTACCACGTACAATAGAAGTAATATCTGCATATCCACCACCTACAAACAGCTCAAGGTAAATATTGGCTACATTGCGATATCTAAAATGCATCAAAACACCGGAAACAAAACCATGATAGTCAGACTCTCTACCATAGAAGTCCAATGCCTGACTATATCTATCGTAGACACCAATAATATGCTGAAACACTTCCTCAGTAGTGTCGTGTACATCATCTGCATCATCACTTTCTAGCTGATTCATCAAATCCGGTAAATAATTATTTTGCAGCCCAGGTGTTCTGGTAATCTCTTGAAAACTATGTCTACGAGTTAAATAAGATGCATGATTTCCAGTAAACGGCCCTTGTCCTGCCTGAAATATCCTACATCTTACTGCTTCCTCTTCTTCATCTTCACCTTGATTATCCGCCCATATAAATGTTTTATACTCTTGCCATTCAAGCTCTTCATCTCGCAGGATACCTTCCAGCTGCTCCCTTTCCTGCTGGCTAAACCTAGAACCGTAGCTATTCTCTCTGTCAGCAATAGTATAGCACCTTACAACTCTTCTGTTATTTCCATCAGTTGTTAGAATTGCAACCTTTAGATTTCCCCTTCCAGGACTACCTGGATCATTATCAAAACGAAAGAAGATTCTTTCATCATTGTTTGCAACACCAGAATCATGTGCAGTAGCAAACATGCCAAAAAAGAACGCAGGAAAAAAGTGATCTTTGCCAACTGAATGCAGAAAAGATGGACATGAATCCAAGAAATATTCAAACTTTTCCGTGAATTCTCCACAATTTCCATTTATTAAACTTCTAACTAACCCATGCATAAAATACTCCTACTTATTGCGACCAGAAAAACTACTAACTTCAGTGCTTCCTAGTGTAGACTGTGGGTCACCAGCTCCACCAAAATCACCTCTTCCGTTAGGCACGGATACCGTATCTAATTCAGCAAACAACTTTTCTGCTAATTTACCATAGTCTATATTTTTTCTCATACCATCCCTACCAACCATTTTTAGGTTATCAACAACAGATTTTTTAAAATACATAAAACTTTCAACTGCACAAAACTCTTTGGCAAACTGTAGTACCTTTAACACCTCTTCCTTTTTTGTACAACCAAGTTGCCAATCGACAATCAATCCTGCAAGCGCACGCTTAATCGGAACCCTTCCATTAGAAAAAAATACCGCAGCTTTTTCCTCACGCCCCTCATGATTATTGAAATTACCACACTTTATAAGGTTCATTATAGCTTCCCTAGCTTGAATAGTTGACTCAGAATTTTCGAGCATCATGTCCGAAAGTGAGGAGAGAAGAAGAGTATAACTCCTAGGTGAAAGTATCTTATCCTCCAGTATTTTATCTTTAAACATCGGAAGTATAGCTTGCATCGTATCAAAAAAACCTTGATGTATCAACGCGCTAAAGAGAGAGTACACTCCTTTATCTTTTTTTGATAGCTCAGAATCTTTAAACAGCTTGTTTTTTGCTTGATCGCTCATTTTACTAAGACAAAAGTCTAAAGTAACAGCACCATTATGGTCACATTGAACAGAGGATAATATAGTAACTGCATCAGTAATTTTCCTTTCTCTTTCTTTTTCATTTAGAAGGCTATAAAAATATTCTACTCCTTCGCTCCACTTAAGTTCTATAGCTTTCTTAAATCCTTCTGTTGCGCTGACATGCTTCTTAAATTCTCCAGATTTTTTATCAACCCAAAAGCTAAATACAGGGTCTTGACTCTTCATATAACCCAACAACTCACTCTTTACATATTTGTTATTGCTAGTTGCAGGCTTACCATCATCATCTATCTCTTCAGAAGAGAAGCTACTTTTGTAAGATTCAAACTGCTTCTGAAAGAGCAAAGGAATTTTATCTATCACGCAGTATCGACATGCCATATCATATATAGGAAGAGGGTTCTTTATTTCGCCTATTTTTTCTTCAGTAAACCTCTGTCCTAAGATTGTATTGTTCAATCTCGTACCTGACCAACAACTTTCATCGCGAAATATGTTGTATAAGAATTGTAGCTTATCATCTTTAAGATATTCTACCTGCCTAATGTAAGTTTTTACCCATCTTTCAATAGCTGAACGCCTTTCAGCCATGACCTTGGAATCTGTATGTTGAATAACACTCTTTAACTTACTAAGCACTGCAGCATGACGCTCCATCTTTTTTGGCATTGTACCTCCTATATAAAAATATTGAGAGTACTATGCAAAAGTTAGAATTAAATAGCAACACTAAAATCACCAAAGATAGAAAAAACTCCATGCAAAATATTTTCTATGTTCGAACAAATACAAAAATTCTATTGGAATTATAAGAAATACAAAAGAAAACATCCTTTACCGTTCAAGAAGTTAAACAAGAATCACAAGCGATAAAAGATATACTTACGTTATCATCACAGTCTAAAAATCTAGGCTATAACAATCAAAAAATAAGCGCAAAACCAAAAATAGTGGGAGCGGTTCTTAAAAAATCAGTTAAAAGTAAATCGATAGTACCATTAAGAGCTGAGAATCAAGATTATAGACAAGTAGTGCCAAAAGTGGAGGTGCCTGTTATAGTGGTTAATCGCAAGATGAAAAGTAAAGTAAAAGCAACAGTGGAAAATTTTGAGCAAAACCAAGCAAGAGAATGTGTAGGTATGCAACCCGCTAAAAGTAGTGCCATTATAGCAGCACAATCAGATGTTGGTATAAAGAAAAATCCATTAAAAGTTGCTTCCCAAGCTCAGTCATCCTTTATGAGAAATAAAAGATCTCTAGAAAATCCTGCAAAGTAGCAGTTTGATCATGAGCCTTGTGAAAGCTCTCTTAATTACACATGTAAACGTAAAGCAGTTAGTTACACAGTTTGAAAGACACCTAGAAATAGAGTGAATCCAAATAGATTCTCTAAAAATAGAGTTAAATTTGTTACTTGTTATAATTACAACTTCTATAGACCTGTTGCAAAAGGAAAGCTGCTGTTTTTTACGGTAGTTATTTTCAAAAAAAATCTGATTTACTTTACAGCAGGTCTTATATTATTTTGGAACTTGTTTTTCTACTCTAACTGCCTATTCTGTAAAACCTAAAGAGGTATGCATAAAAACTACTTGCATTGCTAATGTTATTCATTAGCATATAATCAAATCTAATATAGGTTTCTATATAAAATAGGCAGTGGAATTTATGCTCAAAGTGGAGCGTTCAATAGATTACTTAGAAAAAGAAAAAAATAATTCAGAAGCTTCCAAAATATTAGAGAAAGTACAACGTATAGGACAAGCTTATAAATCTTCTGAACTTAAACGTTATCGTAGGTTTGATAGTGATGGTGAAAGAGAGAAAAATACAGAGCTATTTTCTGCTATAAGAAATGGCAACCTGCAGAAAGTACAAGATCTTTTAAAAGCAGGAGTAAAGCTTAACATCATTGATAAAAATAATAAAGATAATACACCTTTACACTATGCTGTTGAAAGGGATAAAAAAGAAATAGTTAGAAAATTACTGCAAGAATGGAAGGCAGATGTTAACGCTAAAAACAATAAAGGTGATACACCTTTGCATATTGCTGTTTCCAGAAATAACAAAAAACTTGTATCGCTACTTCTAGATAAACAAGCAAGAAGTGATATCAAAAATAATGAGGGTAAAGAGCCATATGAATTAGCTAAAAATCAAGAGGTAAGCTATATTTTTAAACATAGGAGCTCTCATTCTTCTGACTATAATGATATTATGAGTCAAGCCAATCTTAATGAGGAGTTGATAAAAATTGTTAAGAGTAGCACCTCAGAAAAATAAAAATCAAACGACATTGAAGATCTTTTGAAGAAAGGAGCGAACATTAATTTTCAGGACGCTAATTATGAGTTAAATACACCGTTACATGCGGCTGTTCGCAAACAGGAACCTAAAGTAGTTAAGCTGCTTGTCAAAAATGGAGCAATACAAATCAAGAATAGTAAAGGTAAAATGCCACTAGATATTGCTAAAAGTCTTAATAACGAAGGTATTATTCAAGAATTAGGCAGAGCTTCACTTCTAAAAAGGGCAAATACTGGAGAAAACAAGCCAGAAATTGGTTCTTCTAAAAAGCCAAGAATTTCCGTAATCGCTCACAGAGATAAGGTGATTTACAAAGTAAATATAAAAGCGTAAAGAAATAGGAAGCTAAATATGGAATGGGTAAATGACAAAAGTGCTGCAAGAAAAGATTGTAGCAGAAAACGCTAATCTCAAGGAAGAAATAAAAGCGCTGATCAGAGAAAATGACAGCTTGAAAGCAAAAATAGTTGAATTACAAGACAAATTGGGCTTAAATTCGCAAAATTCATCGCTGCCACCATCACGAGATATATATCGTAAGAAAGCAAAAAAGAAAAGTGATAAAAAACCAGGAGGTCAGCCAGGACATAAGGGGCATAAGCGTGAATTAATGGCTGCAGACGAGGTAGTGAGCTGCACAATTGATACGATTTGTATGTGTGGAGGTAAGGTTACTTTAGAAGATGAAATTATTCATCAGAAGGCAGAATTGCCAGAAATTAAGCCAACTGTAACTGAGTACAGATTGCAAAGAGGACATTGTAGAGTATGTAATAAAAGAATTACAGCAAATTTACCCGAAGGTGTTGCAAGAGATCTTCTAGGATCTAATGCTAAAACAATTATAAGCAGCCTTAGCGGCTTTTTTATTAACTCAAAAAGAGAGGTACAGCAAATTTTAGGCAGTATTTTTAATCTAAATATAAGCCTTGGTTTAGTCTCAAATACTGAACGCAGGGCATCGAAGAAGTGTGCATCTGAATATGAGAAAATGAAGGAAGAGTTACAAGGAAGCGAATATTTGCATATAGACGAAACAGGACACAGAAATCAAGGAAAGAGAGGCTGGAGTTGGGTAATAACGAACAAAGCGTTGACACTTCTGAAGGTAAGCGAGTCTCGTGGTAAGAAGGTGTTGAAGAGTTTACTGCCAGAATATGATGGCATAGTTGTGAGCAATAGATACGCTGTATACAATTACTTCAATCGTGAAAATAGACAGATATGTTGGACACATTTGGCAAGAGATTTTGAGAGATTTGCCCATAGTAAAAATGTTGAAGTGAGCAAAATTGGCCAAGCACTAAAATCGCTCAGCAATAAGGTGTTTGTAGTAGACAAGGCAAAAAAACACAATTCGATAGATAATTTGAGATTTTATCGACTGATGCGAAAAATTCGGAAAAGGGTAAAACATTTTTTGCGTAAAATGACGAGGGTTGTAAATAGCACTCAAGCTTCAAGAATGGCCGCTAAGATGTTACGGTCTGAGGATATGATGTGGAAGTTTTTAAGAAAACCTGAAGTGATAGAAACAACCAACAACCTTGCAGAACGGCAAATTAGACGGTACGTAATTTATCGTAAAAACAGCTTTTTCACCTGGTCAGAACGTGGGGAAAGATTCGTGGAAAGAATGTTGTCAATATTTTTGACATCACGTCTAAATGGCCAAAACCCCTTTCAAAAGCTACAGAATCTACTAGCTGTCACTGCTTAGTTCTTTATTCATTCTCACAATCCGTGAACGGTTACGAATTTCCTTCATGAAAAAAGAAGAGCCTGAAGGAACAAAAATCGAAGAGGATGAATCAAGAACATACCTTGCTTCTGGATTAAATAATACTCTTCATGGCAACATTTACCAGCTAAAATTGTTAATGTTATTTTTAAAGCGTGGACTAGATAAAAGCTACTCTTTTCGTTTGGCTACAGAGTAGAATAATGCTGAAAAATTTGATGATTTGGTTTTTATATGTAATAATTCAAAATCAAAAAAAATATATCGTTTTTTGCAAGCAAAACACAAGCAAAATAAGGAGGATAATAAAATTGGAATAAGCGATTTACTCACAAAAAATAAAGATGGTGAATTTAATTTGGCAAAGTATTTCATTTCCTACTTAAAGATTAAATACAATCAAGACTTTATCAATGGTGAACTGAAAGATTTTGTTATTTGTACCAACATTGATTTTGATCTAGATCAAAGCAGAACACAAGATGCAGTAAAAAAGTTGAAAGTGCAAAAAAAATAAAGGAAAGGAAATTTTGGTTGAAACAATTAAAGATAATGATGTCTTCTTTAAAGATGGCGGTGAGAGATATAAGCTTTCTTATGAAGTATATAACAATGTTACAAAAAATAATATCATAGAATTCAGTAGGATTATTCCTAGGATGTTTCTATGTTCCAAAAGAGGAAACTTAAATAACAAAATAAATACCCTTTTAATATACACAGAAGGCATTCTATAGCTAACTTAAGTAACCAGATACAACTATAACTTTTATTGTTTAATAACATTTGTGCCATTCTCTCTAACTTGAGCTTATGGTTTAAAGTACTTAATGACCAAGAGCATAATTATTACTACAAATAGGTGGTCTTAGGCTTTCAAGATGACTATTTACTTTCAGCGAATCGTCCAAATCATGCTCTATTTTTTGTGTTTTTATCTCGAATTTAAATCCTAATTTTTCGCAGAATTTTTGAAAATATTCTTTAATAACATCAAACAAGTTTCTACTTTCCCCTTTATAATTTTTTAGTTCCTTAGGAATAGTAAGTAATAATTTGCCATCTTTATAGGTTACACCATCTTTACCATCTTGAGACTCAAGTACAAATTCAAGTGAAGTCGATAGATCGCATATTTTTTCTCCTGGGTTATCAAACTTCGTTACGAACACTAACATATCAGATTTTACTTTTGTACTGATTGGATCAGCACAATCAATACACATTGTTTTATTCTTGCTATATTCCCCTTTTAATCCATATTCCAAGAGTGAACTTTCAAGAATAGGGATGCTTACAGCAAATTCATACCCCGCTTGGTTACAATTAGTGATTATTTCTTCTAAAATAGGGTCATTCGGAACACTTGCTTCTGCGTATTGGAACATTTCCTTAAAGACTTCTTTTACAAATGGGCGATAGTTCTTATTCTCATCTCCTACTTTTAGTAATAGATGCAGATGCTCTCTTCCAGCATTGTAAAATCTCTCAAAATCTTTCCCATATGAGGTGGTTTTCTGATAATCAGGAATTTCAGAATTTTTGCAGTGACTTTTCCATAATTCACATAACGCATTATGTGCAAGTTCCTTTTCAAGATCCTTGAGGACTGAATCAACAAAAGCTCTACCATAATCTGTATCTATTTCTCTTTGTTTTTCTCTTGCGGTTTCACTACTGTATATATCATAACTATTAAAAAGGTTGCTTTTGCGATATTGAGCTCCTTCAATTAATGCAGAGGTTAAAACTGTATCTATAATTTTTCCATTAATAACAAAGTTCATTCTTGGAAAATCGAAATACATTGTTTCACCAGAGTTTGCTGATTTATTGCTCTCACCAGCCTTTAATTCACTAAAACCAAATTCTTTAATTTTAGCCTTCAATGTAACTATTGGATTTGCCTCACTCATACTCCCTCTTTCTTCAAAGTCAATTATACCATAAGAGTTATTAATAGATTATTGACAATATGTAAGCTTAACAAAGGCTTTACACTATCTGTATAATAAATACGCTAAGACAAAAATTTAGATCTAGAAAAGATAATTGAACTTTATTACATTCCATCTATAATAATTTAAAGTAGCAAGCCTCAAACTAGAAGCCTGCTATTACTTACTGGTTACTTTACATCAATTCTCTTGATATGTTTCTCCGACTTAGGTATGGTTACGTGCAATATTCCATCTGAAAAATTAGCAGACACTTTATCTTGCTCTACATTTACTGGAAGCTGAATAGACCTATAGAAAGATCCATAGTATCTTTCTCGATGGTAAAACTGCTTATCTTTTGACTCGTTATTACACGTCTTTTCACCCTTCACTATTAAGCTGTCGCTAGATATACTAATGTCTATGCTTTCTTTGGAAATACCTGGTAGCTCTAGTGAGAGACAATAGCTTTCTTTTGTTTCATAAAAATCGCAAGCTGGTAATAGACTACTACCTCTTCTGGAAAGCTCTGAGTCCCATCCTGTAAAGAAGCTATCAAATATGTTATCAACGGCTCTTTGTAGTCCTCTTACACTAAAGTTATCACATTTATTGTTTTTATTTGAATGAACTATATTACTCATGTTGTACCTCCTTTCACTAATATATGCATTACGTAATCATTCTACTTACTAATTTCAATCCTAAATCTAAAGTCAGAGCTTTTGTTAGATGTGAAAAGTTGTTCCAATTTACTATGACTTGATTATGAGAAAAAAATCTTATTTGGATTACCATGGGTAATGCTATAAACTAGATTAATTGTAGTACGTAGAGTTATTGCATTCCTCCCATTTCTGCGATTATTTTCTTCATCTTCATTTGATAAGTATTTTACTTTCCAAACTTACCTCCAATGATTTATTTAATATTCCCCAACTTTTAGTGCACTAAATTTGCTCATTTTTCCTTAACTTGACACGTATACTTTTTTGAATATTTCCATAAAACCTTTAAAATAATCTTTAAATTACTAAAGCCGTTACTTAATGTTGAAAGTAGCTTGTTCTGCTATTTTTCCTTAACTTAAACGTACTGTACTTGAGATGTACTTGAGGTAATCACTACATTGTTAATATTAGTATTAGGATTACTGATGCTAAGAGGGTTACAAGCATCTATCAAAATTCTTAAGTCTTCGTTACTCAGGTAGCTAAATATTTTTTCAGTACAGTCATATGGTAACTCAGGAAAATTGTTAAAGAGAAAATGGAAAATTTTATTGCCTTGTTCAAGTAACTCTTTTCTTTCCATACCCTTTCTGAAATGACTTTCGATCATACTAGCATATATTGGAAATTTTGTTTTATAGTCGTCTGATTTTAAAACCTGCACTATATTTTCATTCCTCATATATATTGCTAATGAGCTTGTACCTTTTGCCAAGATATCATAAAATGAAATGTTAGGATTATTAATCTTCTCACTCTTCATCCTTGCTATTTCTTCCTCACATTCATCCTGAAAGCCACTTATTTCACCACTGATACTCATTGATAGTAAATTTTTTTCACTTACATATAAATTTGCGGTTTTCATTTTAACTATGTGGCGTTTAAGAGCTTCAGCAGTTACTTCACACGAACAGACACCACGATCAGGATCGTAATAACCATCATCATCAGAGTCATAGTTGTTGAGTTGACTATAGAATGACCTTATACCAGCCATAGCAGAATCAAGTGGTGTATGATTATTTCTACTCGTAATATTAATATCAGAGCCATATTCCAAAAGAGTTGTAACAACTTCTTCATGTCCTTCTTTAGAAGCAATGTGAAGTGCTGTTCTGCCATACTCATCTCTAGAGTTAATATCAGCACCAAATTTCAAGACAGTCTCAATAATTTCCTGGTAACCTTTTTGAGCAGCCAGGTGCAGTGGTGTTATGTCACTTTTAATTTTAGAACCAACTTTAGCACCGCATTCTAGCAATACTTTTACAACCTCTTTATGGCCTTTTTGAGTTGCAATATGAAGCGCAGTTATTCCATCTTTTTGCTTAGCGTTTGCGTTAGCTCCTTTGTTCAAGAGCATTTTGCTAATTACTTCATTTCCTTGTTGAGCAGAAAGATGGAGAGGTGTTATATCACTTTTAACTGTAGAATTAACATCTGCATTATATTCTAAAAGAGCTTCAACAACTTTCGTATATCCTTTCTGAGCAGCAGCATGAAGCGTCGTAATACCATTTTTGGTTTGAGCATTTATATTAGCTCCCTTACTTAGAAGCAGTTTAGCAATTTCTCCCTTAATATTAATATCAGGATCTTCATTAGTAAGAAATCCAAAAAAACCTTCACTCTCACTTAAAGCAGTAAAATGCAATGCTGTTCTTCCATATTTATCACTAGCGTTAATATCAGTATCGTGTTGCAAAAGAGCTTCAACGATTTCTATGCATTCCTTCTTAACAGCAATATTCAATAGCTCAGGATTATCTTTTACATTAGCTCTATTAGTTAAAAGTAGCTTGGTAATTTTTAAATCGGCATTCTCAGTAGCATAAAATATTGGAGTTTTTCCAGTTTTGTCTTGAGCATTTATATCAGCTCCATAGCTTATCAATAATTTAGCTACTTCTTCCTGTTTGTTTTTGGCTGCACTATGTAAAGGTGTAAAACCTTCTTTAGATGTTGAATTGTGTAACGTATTAACATCAGCACCATACTTCAATAGGTCTTCAACAATTTTCAAATATCCTTTTTCAACAGCAGCATGTAATAACTTAGGATTATTTGCATCTTCGAGATTAACAATAAGACCATATTCTAGAAGAGCCTCAACAATCTTTTTATACTCTTCTCCATAGCCGTGCACTGCGATTTTAAGAGAGCTTCTGTTACTTTGATGATTAATATCAGGACAATACTTTAAAACATCCTCAACAATCATTAAATATCCTTTTTCAACAGCGAGGTGTAGTGTGGTTTTACCATCTTTGTCCTGATTATCAACTTTAGCTCCATGTTGTAAGAGCAGCTTTACAACTGTTTTACGTCCTGTTTTGGTAGCAATATGAAGTGGCGTTAAATTACTATTTGTGCTAGCATTAATATCAGCACCTTTATTCAAGAATAATTTCACAGCTTCTTCATTGCCTAGTTCAGAAGCAAAATGTAGTGGCGTATATCCTTCCTTCAATGTGAAAGAATGAGTACAAGCACCATGGTTTAGAAGATCTTCGGCAATATGCATATATCCTTTCTTAGCAGCAATATGAAGAGGGGTTATACTATCTTCACTGCCATTAAGTTAAGGAAAAGTGATGAACTGTATTATAAAATCAGGTAAGATTCACAAATTAAAAGAAGTAATGACATGAGTAAAAAAAAGAATAATCATGTTTATAAAAAATAAATTGATGAGTTTAAACTTTATAAACGCACACAGAGCATCCTCAAAAGACTTCTCACGAAAAAGAAAGCTGCCCTTCGTTAATGTATTTCTCCTGATTTTTAGAAAGAGTGTAAAGTCATTACAAGTGATGCTTAATGAGTTTGTTCTGCATACAAGAAAAGATTATACAATTACGGCAAGTGCATTTACTCAAGCAAGAAAGAAGCTAAAACATACTGCGTTTTCAGAGTTAAATGATGATATAGTTTCCCTATACTACCAAGATCAGGAATTTAAAACCCACCATGGCTTCAGAGTACTTGCATTTGATGCTTCAATACTGATTCTGCCAAAGAGCGACAAAATAATAGGTGAGTTTGGCTCAAGAGCAGTATGGAATGGAATCCAGAGATTTGAAGACTATACAAGTGCAACCTTTGAAGTTTGCTACGATGTGCTAAATAATATTGCAATAAAATCTGTGCTAAGTAGAGGTGACAGCTATGAGGTTGATTTAGCAATCGGTATGCTTGAATCCATAAAATCAGACGATTTGTTAATCTGTGATAGAGGATACGTATCTTATCGATTTCTTGCTGAGCTTACAGGAAGGAAAATCAATTATATAATTCGCTGTTCAAGTTCGTCTTTCAATGAAATAAACACTATGTTTAAGCCGGAAAGCCCATCTAGTACGGTGGTAGTGTCTACCGCACCTATTAAAGTAGCAAGACAGCTACGAAAGCTAGGATTACCTGATGAGATGAAATTCAGGTTAGTCAAAATAATACTTTCTTCTGGCGAAGTTGAAGTGTTAGTAACATCTCTGTTAGATGAGAAACGTTTTACAGTTGAAGAGTTTGAGAGATTATATTACTTGCGCTGGGGAGTAGAAACATTTTTTTCTAGGCTGAAGGGAAGATTAAATTTAGAGAATTTCACAGGAAAAAGTATTGAAACTATCAAGCAGGATTTTTGGTCAACTATCTTCATCAGTAATCTAGAAAGTATCATGATAGAAGATGATGAAGAGACATTGAGCTCACAGAATAGTAAACTAAAAAAAAGCATCAATAAATCTGTCTCATTTAATGCGATTAAAAACTTAGCCTTTGATATTTTTTCTACAGAGTCAGACATAGACTGCATTATGTATCGACTATCACAGTTATTTTTGATGAACACTTTAGTGGTGAGAAAAGGGAGAAGAGTTGATCGTCATAAGATATCTGATATTCGTTCACTCAACTACCAGAAAAGAGCTAGAAAACATGTGTTTTAAATTCAAGATATCTTTTCAGTATCATTGCATTAGTACATTCTTTGCAAAATAACCTGCAATTATTACTTTTTTAAATAACTTGCACTTTTCAGACTCCCTTTTCTTAAAAATTCACCCTAGTATTTACCATAATTATCAATCACTTCAAATTTTTTGTCCAATCTTAACTTCTCTTTCCCTTAACTTAATGGCAGTGATACTATCTTCCCCTTTAACATCAACATTAGCACCTCTACTTAAAAGCAACGTGATAACTTCTTTACTACCTTTTTCAACAGCAAAGTGCAGTGGTGCATAACCTTTTTTCCATGTTGAAGTACACACACAATTAACATAAGCTCCATATTTTAAAAGATGCTCAACAATCTGTAAATACTCTCTCTCAGCTGCAATATGAAGAGGAGTTATACCATCATTGCTTCTGACGTTAATGTTAGCTCCACGATTTAAAAGTAGTTCGGTAATTTCCATTTTCTTATTTTCAATCGCATTGTGAAGCGGAGTTCTGCCATACTGATTTTTAGCATCAATGTTAGCACCTCTGTCTAGAAGCATCTTAACAATTTCTATGTCACCATTTATAGCAGCAAAATGAAGTGGAGTATTAGAAGGTCTTTTGTTTTTGCTGTTAACTTTAGAACCGTTTGTTAAAAGTAGTTTAGTAACCGCTGTATGTTTATTCTCAATAGCATCACGAAGTAAAACATATCCTTCTGACCATGCTTGTGAATAAGATAGTCCAAAAGAATTAATTAACTCCCTTGCTCTTTCTAGTCTTCCTTCACGAACTGCAGAAATTAAACTGTAGCTTGTATTATCATTGCCTAGCATAACTACTTACCCTCCAGATTATAACATTTTCCTTATATTAATATAATCATAAATAGATGATATATTATCCACAGTATATAATATAAGTCAAACTAGTTTAAACATAATATTTTTACTATCTTGCAGTGTTTTAGTTTCTGTAATAAATCCAGGTGTTTACATATACTCTCCTTTAACGCAATAAATATGTCTAATAGAATAAAATGGTAAACTTGTAGCTGTGATGTGGAGTATAAAGTAGCCCATGTACCAAAAATTTGTACTTTTTTCTATATCTACTTTCCTTAATTTGACTCTATGGCTTGCTGAAACTCAGATATTGTAACTGATTTAAGTATAATATTAACTTAGGTTATATATAAATATTTCAATAGTATTATTCAAAGTTTCAAACTTTTAACTCCACTTTCTATATTGACGTCTTGTAAATTTTGATCTGGCTCTTTCAGCATTTTTAACAATTTAGTTGCAATATTCTTATGTTTATTGGCTATAGCAACTTGCAATAATGTATTCCCTTGATTATTACGAGCATTTGTTACAGCTATAAACTCATCAGGTTTTACTGCTTTAAGCTTGCTGATAATTTCAACATTACCTTTTTTTGCATCTCCAAACAATTCTTCAATTAATTTCAGTAGGTTAGTAACTTTTTGGTCTCGAGAAAGATCAATAGGTATTTTACCTTCTTTGTTCTCAATGTTATAAATTGCACCATGTTTTAATAAAGATTTTACAACTTCCAAGGAGCCACCTTTAGCTGCAACATGAAGTGATGTAGTACCACTAGAAGTAGTTTTAGCATTAACAAAGTCATTTAATTTATCACGACTGATATGTTGTAACAGAACCTCAACAATTTCTTTGTAACATTTGGAAGTAGCAGTGTGTAATGGTGTATTACCTTTATTAGTAACTTGACTAACATTAGCTCCATTTGTTAGTAAGATGTTTACTATATCTATGTGTCCATTGCTAACAGCGTAATGCAACGGTGTTCTTCCATCAATATCTTTATCGTTGGCATCAGCTCCATCTTTTAACAGACGCTGAACAGTTCGTATATCACCTTTACTAGCAGCAATGTTGATATCTTTCTGCAGATGCTGGAGAACCTCTGATGCTTCGCTACCCTCAAGCTTAAATCTAAAATTAATCATCTCTATCTTTTTTAAAATATCTAAAACACTCGGATGACTTGGTCCAAAAACAGCTTTTCTTTGATCTAAACTTTCTCTGTAGACTTTAAGTGCGCTGATCCATTTCCCTTGAGCAAAAAGTACATTTGCTATGTTGTATTGAGTATTCAAGGTTTCTGGGTGATTTTGTTGTAAAGCTTTTTTCTGGATATTTAAAACCTCTTGAAAAGCTTTCAAGGCTTCATGATATTTATTTTGATTGAAGAGTACCCCAGCAATGTTATGTAACGTTCTCAAGGTATCAGCATGATTAATACCTAAAATTATTTTCTTCTTTTCAAAAACCTCTTTATAGATTTTTAAGGACTCTTCGTATTTACCTTGGTTAGCTAGTACCATTGCTATATTATTTTTGGCACTCACAGTGGCTAGATCATGTGTACCTAGTGTTTCTTTCCTCTTTTCAAAAACTGCCCTATTGATATTTAACGCTTCTTCATATTTTCCCTGTTTATCTAATACTAATGCCATGTGAAACTGAGTATTTAAGGTATCTGAATGATTTGACCCTAGTATTTCCTTTTGTCTCTGATAGACTTCTTGATAAATATTAAAAGCTTCTTCATCTTTCCCCTGTCTATGCAGCACTAAAGCGATTGTACTTCTTGTACTTAAAGTATCCTTATCGTTTAAACCCAGCATTTCTTTTTGTTTCTGAAAAATCTCTTTAAGCATATTTAAAGCTTCTTGGTAAATTCCTTGCTTATATAGCACTTTGGCTATATATGTCTGAATATCTAAAGTACCAGGATTGTCTGGTCCTAGTATTTCTTTTCTTCTTTCAAATGCGCTTCTGAAAATACTTAAGGCTTTTTGGTAATTGCCTTGATTCAAGAGCACTAAAGCTGTATCAATCTGAGCGGATACGTCACTTTGCGATATCTGCTTCAACTGCTCGACTTTTGAAAAGTTACTATGTACTGCAGCAACTACTAACGTTTTGTTCTCTCTATTACGAGCACTCATCACTGCTTTTACTGTATCAATATCCTTTATCTTATTTAGGTCATTAATAACTTGAGCATTACCATCTTTAACCTTTTTAAATGATTCACTGACTAGTTTAAATAAGCTAGTTATACTTTTATCCACAGTAAAATCTGATGGTGTTTTCCCACTGTCAGAGACAGCATTGTATACTGCACCATTAGATAATAGGGCCTTTACAACTTTTAAGTGAGAGAACTTAGCAGCATAATGCAGAGGAGTAAACCCCTTGTTACCAACCACATTAGGATTAGCTTTATTTTGTAATAGAATATTGACAACTCCATCATAGCCCTTCCATGCAGCATAATATAATGGTGTTACACTATCAGCATTTTTGGTATTAACAAACGCTCCTGCTTTAATGTAATTCTCAACCTCTGAAGAGCTATTACGTTTTACAGCCTCAAATAATTTCTCAGTTGATGCTAATAGATTGATAACGTCTTTATCGTTAGTCATTTCTAATGGTCTTCTACAAAGCTTGTCAACAGCGTTATAAACTGCACCATTTTTTAATAAAACTTCAATAACGTCTTTATAACCAAAATTAGCAGCAATATGCATAGGGGTTAAGCCATTAATATCTTTAGCATTAACGTCAGCACCTTGTGCTATCAAATACTTTACAACTTCTAACCGACCTTTCATTGCAGCATAGTGTAGTAATGTCTGGTTAGCTGTACCAAGCTCATTAATACTCAACCCCTTGCTAAGGAAAAACTCTACGGTATCTTTATAACCTTCTCTAGCTGCAATGTGTATAGGCTTTGATCCAGAGGCATTTTTAGCATTAATATTAGACCCTTCATCTACTAGACATTTTACCATTTCCAAGTTACTTTCCTGTGAAGCAATGTGCAGTATAGTCCAATCATCATTGCCTTTAGCATTCATATCTACTTTTTTATACTGCAGTAACATTTTAACCACTTGCAAATGACCATGTGCAACTGCTAATTCTAAAGGTGTTCTGCTCTTATTGTCCTTAACATTAACTTTTGCTCCATTACTTAATAGGACTTCAATAACATTAACATGGCCGTGTCCTGCAGCTATATGTAGTGGAGCACCTTCAACATTTACAAAGTTAACGTTAGCCTTGTTTGCTATCAAAATTTCAGCAACTTCTTCATGGCCTTCTTGTGCCGCAAGATATAATGGTGTTGTACTATTAATAGTCATAGCATCAACATTGGCTCCCCTTGCTATCAGAGCATTTACTATTTCCTTGTGGCCTCTTTTAGCAGCCAAATGTAATAGTGTAGCATCTTCAGGACCTTTCATATTAGTACGGGCCTTGTTTTTTAGCAAAATCTCTACAATATCCCTATAACCAGCGAGCACTGCTAATGATAAAGGTTCACCACCTTCTGCATTAACACTAGCTCCATTTTCTACAAGAACTTCAACGATTTCCTTATGATTATGCTTAATAGCAGAAAGCAATGGTGTTAGGTTGTTACTCTTAACATTAACATTGGCTCTATTTGCTACCAAAATTCCAACGATTTCTTTATAACCTTCCTCCACAGCTACATGTAATGGTGTACTACCTGCAATACCTTCCATATTAACTTTGGCTTCATTTTTTATTAAAAGGTTCACAATATCTTTGTGACCCCCTACAATAGCTGCATGTAAAGGTGTAAGACCATAATTAGCACTAGTATTGACTTCAGCTTTACTTTTGATTAGAAAAGCAATAGCGTCTTTATGTCCACTTAGAGCAGCTACATGCAATGGCGTCATGCCATCATTAGTTCTAGCATCAACTTCAGCTTTATTTTTTATTAGAAGATCAATAATATCTTTGCTACCATTCATCGCAGCTGCATGTAATGGTGTACTACCCTTAATATCTTGAGCTCTAACTTCAGCTTTATTTCTTATTAGGAGTTCAATAATATCTTTGTGACCTTTCAGAGCAGCTACATGTAATGGTGTTAGATTATTATTGGCTTTATCATTGATTTCTACTCCATTTTTTATTAAAAGCTCAGCAACTGCCTTATGACCACTCTCTGCTGCATAGTGTAATGGCGTAGCATTATTTTTATCTTTAGCGCGAATGTTAACCCCATGCTCGAGAAGAGCAACAACTATCTTCAAGTGGCCACTCTGCACTGCAAAATGTAGTGGGGTTATACCTTCCACAGTGGCAATACTAGCATTTGCATTATTTGTCAGTAAAGCCTTAACAATTTTCTCATGTCCATCTTTTGCTGCGTAGTGCAAAGGTGTGTTATTATAGGTTTTGTCAACAACATTAACATTAGCTCCATGCTTCAATAAAATATTAGCTATCTTTTCATGACCGTTTTCTATTGCATAGTGTAATGGTGTACAACCATCTATAACTCTGGAGTTAACATCGGCTCCTTTGAGAATTAAAGCATTCACTACTTCTAGGTGGCCATTTAGTGCTGCTGTATGTAATGGTATTCCCTCCTTATCGTTTCTTGCATTAACATTTGCCTCATTTTTCAGTAAAAAATTAACTAGCCCTAGATAACCACTTTCTGCAGCTATATGTAGTGAAGTAAAGCCACCCATAGTTTCGTTGATGTCAACATTCGCTTCTTTTTCCAGCATAATCTTAGCAACATCAATATGATTGTTTTTTATTGCATAGTGTAAAGGTGAAAAACCAGCTATATCTTTGGTATTAGTATTAGCATTATTTTTTAGTAGAATTTCAACAGCATCTTTGTGACCATTTTTAGCTGCAATATGTAGTGATGTTTTGCCACTATTATCTAGATCATCAACATATACACCTGTTTTTCCTATAAAAAATTCCACAATATTTTTCCTTCCATATGCAGCAGCAATATGTAGTGGGCTTTGACCATTAATATCTTTAACATTAACGTCTAAATTTTGATTAAGAACAAATTTTATAATTTCAAGACTAGGTCCCTTAGCAGCAAAATGTAATGTAGTCCATGAGTTAATACTTCTAGCATTGATGTCTGCTCCTTTTTTGAGATAACTCTTTAAGTCTTCAAGATTTCCTTCTTCCAACGCAGCAAACATTTTTTCCTGATTAGTAATAGTGATAAGGTTTTGATCGTATTTATCTTTCAGCTTGGAAGGATCATCTCTTACCGACTTGCCAATTTTCTTCTTACTTTTTATTACATTTTCTGAAATAAGTTTTTTAGCGTTCAAGATAACTGCTATTGAGGGATCAGATAACAATACATCAACTAAGGTATTACCGTGTGCTAAATGATTACGCAAACATTTTCCAGTTAATAAAGGAGTGTTATCATCTAAAAAAAGTAGATTGTTTTCTAGATGCTTCTCTGATCTACCTAAAATTGACATTATATCCAGAACAAGCATTTCTACTACTGCTTGCAACTTTTTATTCCTCTTGTAGGAAGGAAGCTTTTCAGTTAACTTGCCACTTAATGCGTTATTCCTCAAAATACTTTTCAGTTCAGATAACTTCAGTTCAAGCTGGTTATTGTATTTTTCTTCTGTTATGTTGTAAGCCTTCCTTTGTTTATGTATAGGAATAAACGAACCTTTCTCATTCAACTTGTTTCTTAATTCCTCAATCCATTTAAGGTCACCTGTTCCAAGTTCAGCAATGTAAAAAATCTCACAAGTTAATCTATTTACTTTATCAAGGTTGTCATCCTGTATTCTTGACCTAACACTATGAGAAATTTTCATTGATAGTTCGGCTATTTCTTTAAGATTGTGAGACTCTATTTGGGAAGGAATATTCTCTAGTGTTTTATTAGCAAAGAATTTTATTCCTCTAATAACATTATGGTCAATCTTATTGTCATTCAAACCAACATCTAAGCTCTTTAATGATATAAACGCCGTAACATAATCAGTTCTGATATTTTTTGATTTAGTTTTTGCAAAATTGATTATGTTATCAATTTTATTAAACAGCTCCTTTTCATAATTCGTCTTTTCAGTTATATTATTGCTTAATTCTTTTATGAGTTTTTCAAGCTTATCATGTTCCATCACTTTAAAACTCTCTGTAATCATTTCATCTAATTCAACGTTACTAAATATTCCAGCAACTTCTTTTATCTCGTCTAAGTTTTCACTACTGGTAATTTTCTTTAGCAATATTATGACTATTTTAATCTTGTTATTGTAAAGAATATCAGTAATTACATTATCGATTCTTTTAGTATCATTTTGAACACCAATAAAAAAGTTAACATCTGTATTTTCCTCAATCTCTGTTCTTTTAGAGAGCGAGTAAGCATGTGATAGTGAGTTACGTAAATCTATAATGACTTCTCTTGTGTTCTTTGGTAATGATAGTAGAAGAAGCTCG
The DNA here is from genome assembly GCF_947251465.1 of Wolbachia endosymbiont (group B) of Melanostoma mellinum. Lineage (NCBI taxonomy): Bacteria > Pseudomonadati > Pseudomonadota > Alphaproteobacteria > Rickettsiales > Anaplasmataceae > Wolbachia > Wolbachia endosymbiont (group B) of Melanostoma mellinum. Next base: position 1,208,208 of record NZ_OX366366.1, on the reverse strand, counting down.
CTTGTAGTGCTAGATAACTTGGGAGATTCTAGAGTGTTTTTTAAATATTCACCAATAACCTGTAAAACCCTTGTAATAATTAACTGTCCTTCCCTTTCTTTAGGATTAGCTGATAATGCCAACTTTATATAATCACTTATTTTCTCTAAAGAATGAATATCCCTAATTTGTTGATAATCGCTATACAACTCTCCAAATTGAGGATAATTGCTAACGATCTCTGCAACAACCCTCTCACGTTTTAACTTCGGGAGATCAGCAAATTTACCAATGTCCACACCTTCTATAATATCTTTTTCTTCTTTAAGTTTCTTTGCAAAATTTTCCAAGTGGTCTAGTATTTTACTTTTATTCAATGTGGCATTATAGAATAGATTCATTTCCTGTCGTTTTATGTGAGAAGAAACAAAACTGATCAAACAAAATTCCATTTCTTCCCAAGGTAGTCTATCGTAGGTTGATTTCAACTGCCGCTTTAATATATGAATATTTTGTGCAATAAATTTTGCTATGAATAAAAACTTTTCATCTACTTTTTCTGTGTTTGAATACTCTGCCTTTAACAGGCTAATATTTTGAAGTACTAACTCAATCCGCTCTCTTATGTTATTAAGATAACTCTTCACATTCTGATCTTGTCCAGAAGCACTAGAGAAAAAACGGAGGTTTATCAACTTATTTTCAACAAAAATTTCTATCTCTTCTGACAAGAATACGTTCTTTAGTTTTAATTCCTCATAAGCTCGTGAAAGAATTTCATCTAATTCCCTGAAATGAACAGCAAAATAATTACCTGGCCATTTATTAATGAGTGTATCAAGAAGTTCAACATTACCTGAACGTATAGCATAATAAAACGCATTATGGCATGTTTCATCCTCATCATCTGGTAATATAGTAGTTTTTCTGATGCCAACAGATAAATTACTGAGAATTTTACTATTATTGCCAAGTAGGTATTCTAAAATCTTTACCTTATTGTGTTTACAAGCTAAGATAACTAAGTTAGTACTCTTAACAGGATTGTTAGCATTATCATAATAGTCTCTCAAAGTTACTTGATCTTCTGCATCAGTTATGTAATCAATAAAATTGCTTAATTTTTTTAAGCTGTCGACATTACCATCTGATATTGCCTCTTCGAGTTCAGTTAAAACCAGGAGATAAAGTTCTTCAGCTTTTGCTTTTCTGCGGTAGAGCTTTTTATATTCTCTAATAAACTCCTCTTTTGATGTGTAAGAACGTGATAAAAACTGTTTATCTTCTTGATAAAAACTGGTTTGTTGTTTAGGTACATGCATAAACCCTCTCTGAGATATATTTACACCAGTATTAGAATAGCAAAGTTTACTTAATATGGCAAAAATTAAAATAGCATCTTTTGTTAATAAAATATTTTTGAGAGAATATCTACTAATCCTGCAATTTCAGGACGAAAAGCCTTCACAACATTTGATTTTGGGTGTGGGAAATGTGTTGGTTGTTTAAATTTTTAGTAACACCTACTAATAATAACCCGTTTGAAAACAACAAAGAGAAATGATGATCAACTTACATAAAAAAGCACTAAGTTTAGTGTTTTGGCATTATAGCAATCTCTTATGTATCACCTCTCTGGAACCATACGACTAATTGTTGTTCATAAAAAACTCTAGTACTGACAAAAAATGTATTTATTCTAATCTTGCACGTTTGGTATCATTACTTATAGAAGTTTCATAAAGTCTTGTACCAGGCTCTACGAGATTATTTAAGGAACTTAAAGATTGAAAAGTACGTTTATTGGAATCATCAAACGCTACTATAAAGTTTAACAAGTTATCATTAGATAGATATTCAGTTATATTATATGTAGAATCATGATCCAGAATAATTTTCTTTTCTTTGGCATCTTGATCTGCCACATCTAATTTAGTATAAAATTGTATCTTACTTAACTTATTTAACAAATCTGCTCTTTCTAAAAAAGGTTTTACCTTATCTAATATGATATCATTATATATAGGATAGCGTATGGAATAATCAATTTTTGCTAGTCTTACAGATAATTGATTATTATATAGTACATGTATGTTGAAGTTATTTGTAACAAATTCATATAGTGGAAGGCTATCTTTTATTTCATCTGTTTTCATTTGAAGAATTTCACAAACACAGTCATCTAGATAACTTGATAATTTACTGTAATTACTGCATCCTTTATAAGGAGATAAGTCAATAATTTTTCCGTAATCCTTATTGAAGTTCCTTACTAAAGTAAATTTAATCAACAATTTAGCGCATGCTAGATCACTTACAGCGTTATCTAAAGATGTGGAACAATTATCATAAAGCCGTCGTTCACGATTTCTTATATTAATATCAGCTCCATATTCTAATAGTTCTTTAACTACTTCCAGATTTTTACCACTTTTTTTTACAGCATGGTTCAGTGCAATATTGCCTTTACGGTTTGTTGCATTTACATCAGCACCATGTTTCAGAAGTTCTCTAACTAATTCTAATTCCTTCCCCAGTGTTATAGCAGAATGTAGTGGAGTTTCACTATACATGTTTCTTGAATTGACTTCGGCACCACCTAACAAAAGCTCTTTAGTAATTTCTACACTACTAGTAGTATGAAGTAACGTATCTCTATTCCTTTCTACTCTAAGGTTAGCATTAGCACCTGCAGACAAAAGAGCTTTAACTTTTTCTAAGTTTCGTTCATAGACTGCTTTTTCTAATTCTTTGTTAATATTATTATTTAGCATATTTTTAAAATCCTCCTAAATTTCACTATTTTGTAACAAAATTTTTGTATATTTTCTAGATCTTGGCACCCTCATTAGAGTTTCATTTAAGAGAGCTATAACTTTAAACTCTTTACTCGATTTTCTACGCTGACATCTTGTAAACTCTGATCTGGACTTTTTAATATTTCTAATAATCTACTTGCAAGGTTTGAGTGTTTATTGATTACTGCAACCTGGACTAATGACTTGCCTTGATCATCACGAGCATTTGTTACAGCTACGCGCTCATCGGGTTTTATTGCTCTCAGCTCACTGATAATTTCAACATTACCATTTTTTGCATTTTCAAATAGCTCTTCTACTAATTTCAATAGGTTAGTAATATTCTGGTCTCGAGAAAGATCAAGTGGTGTTTTACCTTCTTTATTCTTGATGTTATAAATTGCACCATGTTTCAACAAAGATTTTACAGCTTCGAAAAAGCTATTTTCAGTAGCAACATGCAACGATGTAGTGCCTTTAACTATTGTTTTAGCATTAATAAAATCACTCAATTTATTGTGGCTTACACGTTGTAACAAAGCTTCAATAATTTCTTTATGACCTTTGGAAGCAGCAGTGTGTAATGGTGTATTACCCTTGTTAGTAACTTGAGTAGCATCAGCTCCATTTGCTAGCAAGATATTTACAACTTTTATGTGCCCATTATTAACAGCATAATGTAATGGCGTTCTTCCATCCACGTTCTTCGAATCAATGATTGCTCCATCTCTAATGGAACTCTCAATTCCTAAATAATTATTATCTTCTATAGCCTTAAATAACTTCTCAACCAATTTTAGTAATTTTATTACTTCTGGGTTTCCTCTTCTTTCCGCAAAGTGTAATGGTAAAACATATCTACCTCCTTCAGCTCTAGCATTAAAGTATGCTCCGCTCATAAGTAGAGACCTAACTATATCTAAATTACCAATTTGTGCCCCTAAGTGTAAAGGCGTAGCATTTTTATCCATTTTTGCATTAACATCCGCTCCATTTATAATAAGAGTTTTAACTACCTTAGGATGACCATATTGAGCTGCAAGATGTAGGGCTGTGCCTTTATTTTGATTTTCTTTTACATTTACATCAGCACCATGTTTCAATAGAACGGTTGCTATCTGATCATAACCTTTTTCTGCTGCAAAATGTAAAGGAGTCCAATTTGTGTGATCTAAAGCATTAATATCTGCTTCCTTTTCTAAGAGCAATTCAACCACCTCTAAATGATCATGGTCTACTGCAAAGTGTAGAGGTGTAGTACTTTTAACTGTTTTAGCATTAATGTCTGCTCCTTTATCAAGCAAAAATTTAGCAACTTCTAAATTACCATCATATGCTGCACAATGTAGAGGAGTCCAACTTCTGTTATCTAGAGCATTAATATCTGCTCCATTTTCAATCAAGAAATTCATTATTTCCAAGCGATTATGTTCTGCTGCCAAATGTAGAGCTCTTCTACCATCATCCATCTTTGCATTTATATTTGCTCCTTTTGCAATTAAGCTCTCTACTATTTTTAAAGAAAAACCATTATATGCTGCATTATGTAATTGCTAGATGCAAAGGTGTAAAACCTTCGTTTTTTTTAGCATTAACATTGGCTTTTTTCTCTATTAGTAGCTTCACTACTTCTAAGTGACCATTCTGAGATCCTATATGTAAAGCTGTGGAATTATCGTGGTCCTTAGCATTAACATCAATTCCCCTTACGAGAAGAAGAGACTTAACTACTCCAAAGTGATTACGTTCTGCTGCTAAATGTAGAGGTGTAAGATTCTCATAATCCTTAGCATTAACATTAGATTTTGCTTTTAGTAAAATGTCTACTAACTCTAAAAAGCCATTTTGAGACGCTAAATGTAGAGGTGTAATCTTATCATCTGTTTTTGCATTAACGTTTGCTCCCGCTTCAAGCAGAACTTTAACTATATCTAACCTACCAGTTTGTGTTCCCAGATGTAAGGGTGTAATGTTTGCATCAACTTTATGATTACCTATGCCTGAAGATCCAGCGTTAATATTAGACCCTTGTGAAATAAGAGCTTTAACTACTTCGAGGTTACCATTTTGTACTGCAGAATGCAAAGGTCTTGCTCGATCATTATTTACAGCATTAACATCTAATCCCTTTTCAATAAAAACATTTACTATATCTAGATGACCATTCTCTGCTGCTAGGTGTAAAGGTGTATTAAGTTTATCTGTTTTAGTACTAAGATCTGCTCCATTTGCAATCAAGGTGTTGACTATATCTAAATATCCTTGCTGGGATGCAAAACTTAAAGGTGTAAAGCCTAGAATGGTCTTATGGTTTACATCTGCTCCATGAGTAATAAGAAAGTTAACCATCTCTAAGCGATTTTTTGCAATTGAAAAATACAGTGGCGTAAAGGCATCGTACTTAATCTCTGAGTTAATATCTAAACCCTCTCCTAATAAAGTGTTGACTAAATCCAACTGACCATTTCCTGCTGCTAAATGTAGCGGCGTAAGACTAAGATGTTTCTGAGTTTCATAGTTTTCATTTAAAAACTCTACAAAAAATTGCAGCTGATCCAGATTATTAGATATTCTATTAGTAAACATAAAGGCCTCGCATTGAAGAATTTATGTAAAATATAGCATCTACAAGTTTTTAAGCAAAATAAATCTTCTTCTTAAAAAAGATACTGTAATCCAACCTGTATGCTTATAACTTTTTTATTTGATCACGGATAGATTAGGTGTCTCATCTGCAATAGAGACACCTTCCTTAAGTAGCTACATCAATTTTCTCTGTTTTTGCCCCTTTTTTTTCTGATGAAGATGTCTTCATTCTTCTCAGTAGCCAATATTCTTTTTAAAGAATAATCGTTACGTGCACCAAAGCATTAATAATTATACACAATTGTGAAGAAATATTCAATCTTTTTATTGTTTTGAATGTGTTGATGAAAAAAACGTCTGTCAGAGATCATCTGAGAATTGCATTTTAGGCTTTAGATGTAGAAGGGGGGTCTTATCGTCTTTTTATAAATACTCTAAAAATAGGCTTAAATCGCCAAGAGATGGATATCATGAATTTAGTAGCGTAAAAACATCAAAGATACCTCATATTATAAAGTTTAATGTCAACATTTGGTGCAACATTCCTGATTTACAAAGCAGAGTCAATAAAGGTTGCAAATAATCTACTTATGTTGGACGTTTCTGTTAATGCTATTTCTAAAATAACAGATTTATCTATTGAGGAACTTGAAAATCATGCTTCCAAAACTTAACCTGAATTAAAAGCAACATTAGTTTACTGATTTCTACACAATATATTAAAATACCAACAAAGGTGATTACATAATTAATTATCTGCATTACTGGATGAAATTCTTGTGCTTCTGTATTCAATATATAATATTAAAAAAATATTTTAGTAAATTTATTAAAGTAGATACTAGAAACTCGCTTATTTTGTTTTTCTAGCTCAGTTATAGTTTTCGATTTTGCTTGCAGAATTTGTCTATCACTTTCTGGTTATCCTCTATCATTTTACTTGCCTCTTGCTGAAGAAATTTGATATTTCTGAGTGTAATATTGTCCATCTCAGTCGATGCTACTTTCAATTGCGATTGTATTCTTATGTATTTATCATCTATTACTTGTTCTAGTTGATAATCAACGCAATCCAATCCAGAAGCGAACATCACATTCAGTAGTGGCTTGATCCACCCTATTTTGCCAAATTTCCTTGAGTTAGCATACTTTATACTTCTATCTGTTCCACCAGTGCCTATTGATAGCAGTATAATCTCATCATTTGGAAATAATCTCTTGCCACTTGCATATGCACAAGCTGCTGGATTATTAGCAAACACTCCGCCATCTATCAACACTCTCTCTGTTTGGCTAATTTTCAGACGTTTTGGTGTGAAGTACGTTGGAGCAGCTGTTGTAGCTCTGAGTGCATCTTTCAACTTAATGTTTTTTTCTTTCCAACTTTTGAAGAAAAATTCACAACTATTGTGAATGTCATAACTGGTGAGCAGTAGATTACTTGCAACATCGGCCATAGTACTTTCACCAAAGTATTTGTTGAGAATAAATTCCATATTTCTATACGAGTACTGAGAACCACTCAGCCAAGAAGCAATTGATTTTCTCCAAAATGATGATTGAAAGATATAAGCTCCATACTCTTGGTAAAGTTCAACTAAATCATTGGCAGAGTATTGAGGTTTATTGCTTTTACAAAGTCCAGCAACAATAATTCCACCGGTTGAGGTTCCTGCCATTAAGTCAAAAATCTGGGAAATTGGCTTTTTTGTTCTAGATTCAATTTCTGCTAGAATAATGGCAGGAATTATTCCTCTGATTCCACCTCCATCAACAGATAAAATATACTTTGCCACTTTTTTATTTTTGTCTCTGCTCAAGTTCATTAACTTCCTCAGCAAGGTTTTTGACCCTTTCTTCAAGGCGATAGATGATTTCTGTAGTCCTTTGATTTTGCTCTATAAATTTATCATGCATATGCACTCTTAAATCGAGTTTGGCCAGCCACCAGATAAATGCTATTGTTTGTATCACCATAGTAGCAATTACTGCTACAGGGATCTTTCCTGTACTTTGGTTTTTCATCTTAAAGTTCTCTTGCACAAATAGCTGCGTATTGATATATACAAGATTCATCAAAATTACGTCCAAAAAATCTTTTCTAAAATAAAGTTAATTGGTTGCACTGAACAAGCGATGCAAATAATATAAGAGACATGAAATCTAGCCTTCTTGGAAAGTTATTAATAAACTCGATAATACCAATAATATGTGCTATCTTTTTGTTTCAGCACTTTAAACCTTCAAAAAACATACCAATAAAAAGTAAAACAACTAGTGAGGATAGAATAGCATTACGCATTGCAGCTGAAAGTTGCAATTTGGATAACGTAAAATCCTTAGTAAAAAACACAGTAAATATCAATGATACCTATTATTTTGGTGCAACATCATTACACTATGCTACAAGCGGAGGCTGTTTAGAAGTCGTAAAATTTCTAATTGAAGAAGGCATTGATGTAAATACTACTGATGCTTTTAGCTGGACAGCTCTGCACTATGCTGCACGAAAAGGACATCTGGAAATTGCTAAATTTCTACTGAAAAATGGAGCAAATCCTTCTGCTAAAAACAAAGATAAAAAAACTCCTTTAGATCTTGCTGTAGAGGAATTAAACAATAATAAAGAAGATATCTATGAGGAAATTATCAATTTACTTTCCAACTATCAATTATTCCCGTAACAATAGTACGATAGCCAAGGTTATCAATTACATGCTCAGCCCTATTTATTATCCATTTACCATAAACTCCTTTGCGAAATCCAGAAAGATTAATCTTTGCTTCAGCAAATAATTCAGGATTTCCTGGCATTGTGACATTGAGTGTTGCTTCATTACTCATCAGCTGATTCAACTTCGCAGATGCTGCACTTTGTGCCAAATCACTACTTGCATAAATATCTCGCAAAATATAGCTTGGTTCTTGATCACCTACTTTTTCCGTTATTGTCTCTGCTTTTTCATAATCATACCAGTAAGCAATAACCGAGCCATATTGATTACGCTCATTAAATTTTACTTTCCAATTTGTAATATCTCTAGGTGTTAAAGTAATAGTGCTTAAAGTTTTTCCGGTAACTGATTTTGCTTTTCCTTTTGAAACAAACAGTAAATATCCTCCTGCAGGTTTTGCTATTGCTCCATAAATTTGAGCAAGCCTGGTTAAAAAATGCATATCGCTCTCTGCAGTTTGATCAATATGTGATATCATGATATTTACAAACTCTGCAGCAACTTTAGCTTGATAGCCATGTTTGTCTGCAATCTTTTTTACCAAATCATTTAAGGTGATTTGATGCCACTCATTAAACACTTGTTCCTTTAATGACTCTTTTAGATCCGCTGCATGACTTTTAATCTTTAGTGATTGTGGCGGGCCTTGTAGCGTAATTTCATTTACTATATAATCTCCCATTGGCACAATGCCAGTTTCCTTATACCCGAGTAAAATATTTAGCTTTGCCCCAGTTCTAGGAATCTCAAATAATGAATCACGGTCATCAAGATGAATTACAGCAGTATCACTTATTACTCCTGCTTCATCAGTAATATGCATTGATACCAATCGACTTTTCACCAATTCAGTGATGGAAATGCCCTCTACTGAAATACTAAAGTCTGGTGTCATTTTAATCCCATAGTTTTACTACTTGCTTTTGTATTGCTTTTTGAATTACAGGCAGTTTAACGGTTAACCCTGCAGGAAGAAGCTCGTACTCTGCAAGACCAGGATTAGCTTTCAATACAACCTCAACTGTGCCAGAGCTGAATCCATAGTGTCTCCAGCAAATAAAATCTAACATGTCATTTTCTTTAGTTTTGTAGTACATCATTGTCAGCTGTAATAAAGTCAGTAGTGTTATTTTGTGATGATAAATTGCTATAATGTTTTAAACTTAAATGAAACTCAATCTTCCTTGATTCACCATTCGGAAAAAAATATTTCTGTGTTTCTTCTATTTCTACGATAACAAAATGTCCTAAAATGTTACCTTGGCCATCAATAAGTAAAAGAGGTTTCGATGAATTTCGCATATTATTTATTTGCTTCAGCCCTCCTGAATAGATTACTCCTGCAAGCTCAACAATTTCCTCTCCAGGACCAATACTTTGAAGCAATGGTTTTTCCCCAATACGCTCAAGTGCAGGCCAGCGATATTCACTTCTGCGTGTAAAACCTTGCTCAGTTAATGCAAATCTATATGGGCCAAGAGATAACATAATCTAATTTATATCGTAAAGTGCGCCACTAAATTGCTCTCTAATTCGCTCCATTACTTCATCAGCAATGCTACGTGTATCTTGCCCAGGGGTTGAATGAATATTAATACTGAAGTGATTATTTTGAGTTTTATTCTCTATAGCTTTACTGTGTGCCGCAATGGGGTACTTAAGAGAATCACTTATAACGTTATTTACAGACTTAACTTCTAGTTTAGACTCATTTCTTTTATTCCACAGATTACTGATTGTTCTAAAGGGCTGAGTAATATTATTCCAAAATTTTCCTACCCAATCAGAAAAAGATTTCCATACAATTTTCACTGATTCCCAGATAGTAACAAAAAAGTTCTTTACCACTTGCCATTTGGTAATTATCAAAGTTGCAGCAACAGCAAGACCGCCAATAACGAGTCCCATAGGGTTACTCATTAAGGCAATTGTCAATGCTTTAAATCCAGCAATTATTGCTGGAAAAACTGCAGAAAGACCTATTTTTACCAAAGTAATAACAGATCCAAACACTTTCCAAGTAGATAAAAGAGCGAATAAGGAACCTTTTACAAAAGTCCAAGCATATCCAAGAGATATGGCTGCTATTTTAATGCTAATCAAAGCAGTAATTGTGCTCATGATTACTGTAGTCAGTATTGGATATTCTTTTGCATACAGCGCTACTTGTGTAGTTGCTGACTTGAAAAGATTAACAGTAAAATTTAAAGGTGGTAATAATACCGTACCAAGATTCATACCCAATTCTGCTATTGAGTTCTTAAGTAACTGAAGATTATTTGCTGTAGTATTTGCTCTATTTTCAAACTCTCTTTGCATTGAGCCATGATATTCTTCGTTTATTAATCGCAAAGATTTTCTATATTCATCTAGACTACCAGTAAGTAGCGCTATATCATCCTGATATTCAAGACCAAAGAGGTCAAAGAGAACGCTAGAACGTTCTTGCTTATCTAATTTTGCAACTGTTTCTAAAAACTTAAGTAATGTACCTTGTGCATTCTTACCGATTGCTTTCTCAAACTCCTGAGCATTTATTTTTAGCTGCTGAAAAGCTTTTTGAAAATTGCCACCTTGCTTACTTGCTGTTTGCAACTTGCTGAGCATTGCATTAATCGCCGTACCTGCTTTTTCAGGAGTTTTGCCAAGACTAATGAAGCTACTTGCTAAAGCTCCTGCTTCCACTGCAGTTAAGCCAAATTGCCTTGCTGTACCACCAATCCTGTTTAGCGTTGGAACAATGTCCTGAGCCTTTGCCGCAGTGTTATCAGAGATATGGTTTATCGCATCGCCAACGCTTTTCATTTCACCAATTTTAATTTGATAAATATTAGAAAGTTTAGCAATAGCGTCGCCTGCTTCTTCTGCTGACATATCAAATGCAGTTGCCATTTTGGCCACAGTGTCTGTAAAGATTGTAAGATCTTTAGCTGCAATACCAAGCTGACCACCACTTGCAGTAATTTGTGCAAGTTCTGCTGCAGATAGCGGAATTGTCCGTGACATTTCCTTTAATGTTTCACCAAGCTTTGTTAAACCATTTACATCTGTATCTTCAAACTTTACAACTTTCTTTACATCAGCCATAGCACTCTCAAAACTAATTGCAGCCTTAAGTGGTGCTGCAAGGGTGAGGCCAAGTGCCACGGTATCCATGATTTGAGCTCTAAAATTTGCTCTTTGCGCTAAAGCTCCTTTACGTTTTTGTATTACGGAATTTAAAGCTGTATAGTTATTTTTAAGCTTTTCAATAGAAGAGCCAAGTTTAACTTGATCTCCAATAAGAGATTTTATATTTCTACCACTTTTACTGAACTCCGTGCGTAAATGGTGGAGAGCACTTCTTTTTTGTAAATAAGCTGTTTTAGCTTTCAGTGCCGCAGCTTTAGATTTTGTAAATTCATTTTGCAGGCTCTTACTTGGTGCTTCTGCATTTTTTATCTGTTTAGCCAGAGATTTTGTTTTTATTCCTAGCTCATTCCAAGAACGCCTAGCAAGCAGAGCATCGTGGCTGAGCTCTTTAAACTTGGATATTGATTTACTTGATGATTCAAGTTGTTTTATCGTACTACCAATACGAGAAAGCTGCTTCGTACTACCTGCTATCGTACTATTAAAACTGCTTTGCAGTGTTGCTCCAATTACTATAGAAATTGCTTTCATTTGTATAATTTTCCGCTACTTTCAAACCAAGTAATAAATTCTTCAATATCCATATCAAGCCACTGATTGATTCCACCACCAACCATTGAGCTAAGTGATAATATGCTCAACCTCAATTCTTCTGCTGAGACAAAAAACCTTGTAACGTTTCTTGAATCTTATTGTAGTCTGCTAAATCAAATTCTTCTACTGCTTCTCTTGAAATACTTGCAAGATTTGCAATCAGTGCTACTTCTTTCTCTGCATCGCTATTACCCATACGTTCAACAGCTAAACGATCTCGAACTTTTGGACGGCGTAGAGTTAGCTCTGAAACTAAAATTCCATCGATTTTTATTGGTTCAGTTAATTTAATTTTTTGCATTGTTTTACCCTTTTAGTTAAATTCCTAAAGCTGTGCGCATAGAAGTCATTTGATCAACACCATCGATCTTGCGAATCATATTCTCAGCGTCAATTTCAATCAATTCTCTGCCATCAATGGTAAGCTTATAATAGTTGGCAGCAATTATACATTTTAGTGTTGCTTTTTCAGCAGCCTTCCAGTTACCAAAATCAAGTTCCTTAAAGAGCCCTCTTAAGTTAATTACTACTGATTCGGCATCACTACTTCCCTGCAAACCTCCTCTTAAAGTAAGAGAAACAGCATTATTGTTTATCAATCCGAAAAGTCTAAAGAGCTCAGAGTCATATTCAGAAAAAGTGAAATCTGCTTCAAGCTTTTCCATGCCCATATCAATATTTATTGGAATATCCATACCACCAGCTCTGTATTCTTCTGTTTTTATGGTAAGTTTTGGCAAGGTTACTTCATCTATTTTTCCTGCATAGCCACGACCATCAACAAATACGTTAAAATTCTTTAGGATCTTTGGTAACATCTCTCTTTCTCCTTTTACAATATTGCGCCACTCACAAGGTGTGACCTGAAAGTAATCTGTTCAGCTGGATATGGTGGCGTGAACTCAAAATCAAAAGACACTTTTCCGCTTGCAATATTTGTTGGTGTATTGAGTTCAGGTGTTGCATAACATTTTCCGCTGATAATAGCTCCTTGCGCTTTTAAATTTGCAAGATAAGAATTTACCCCCTCAATCACATCATCTATATAAGTTTTGGTAATATTGCGATCAACTGCCCATAAATGAGCTCGAAGTAGACTATCGTTGATTAAATCTGCAGTCCTTCTCACTGACAAAAAAGCCCATTTTGAGTCATTTGAACATGTTCTATTTCCCCAAAGCCTATAGCCATTTTGATGAATTATCGTTGTTACTTCATTTTCATTCAAGTGGTTTGCTCTACAATTTATATTACCGAGCGTAAAATCAATAGGCCTGCTTGTTCCAACAATACCATTTATCTCTTTATTTGAAGGTGAGTGCCAGAAGCCTTGCTCGCTATCTATCTTAGCTATTAAACCAGCTACAAATGAACTTGGAGGGAGAATTTCTTCTTTTCCTTCAATAAAAACCTTAACCCACGGATCAACAACATAAACTCTTGAGCTGCCTACACTTTTTCTCCATTTTATTGCTTCTTCATCATTGGTATTTGGTCCATCTGCTACTATTATTGCTCTTAGCTTTTCTGCTATAGGAATTAAAGCGCTAACCACTGGATTTCCAGCATCTCCAGATAATTGATGAGTAAACTGAGGTGCAATTAGTATTCTTGGCGCAACATGAACTATGCTTTCACTGCTTAAGAACGCTTGAATTCCCTGATATTCTCCAGTTTCTTCGTTAACTCCACCAATGACATTGCTGAGCGTCTCTTCTACTTTCTCCTCAACTCGAATAACTACTACTGTTGCACCAATTTGGGAAAAAATTGCATTAATAGCTGAAGGCAAAGTCCCAGATTGACCAAGTTTTGCTGCTTCTTTTAAGCTTCCTGCTATTAATATTGGTTTATTTAGTGGAAACTTTTGCCCGTCAGCATCAGGTGCAGTACCAATTACTCCAATTACCGATGATTTAGCTGTTCGTACTGTCCTCGCTCCTGAGGTAACCTCGATAACATTTACTCCATGTAGAAACTGTTCTGTCATTTCTTTTTCCCCTTTTCAACTTTCTTGCATTTTTTGTTTACAATTATCTAGCAAAGTTTGCAGCTCTTCCTTACTTTTAGCTTCACCGATTTCCCTTTCAGCTATATCCACCAATTCTTCGCACTTGATTATTGCTTTTTTCGCTCTTTTTGCTTTTTCCTGAATTATTCTTGCCATTTCTACTACTGAAATTCCTCGGACTTTTGCTAATGGCTCTATAATTTCTGCATCTTTTTTGTCTATAGATTCTGGTGCTGCTAAAATGTTCTCTGCGGCTTTTGCTTGTATTTCGTACGACTTAGACTTCTGATGAGAATATCCTGCGTATTGGTGAGTATAGTTATCATAATAAGCATGAAGATTAGAAAGTGCAGAAAACTTCGCATTTTGTAGTAACTCCAATTCAATATCTTCTTGATTCCGCTGAGCAATTTTGCCTCCTTCTGTTAAACAATAGCTTTTTTGCCAATCAAAATCTTCTGGTGCTTCATACCAATCATTTTCAGTTGGCTTGCTTTCAAGTGTTGTTGTTTCTACTTGTTTATCATTTTCAAATCTAATGTAGATAGACATTGTTTGTTACCTCCAAATCTCATACGTGTTAGATAATCCTGGACATTGCCAAGCTTTTAGCGTTCTCTCCACATCTACTTCAAGTCCTGTAGTTAGAACATTGCTACGTATGTTATAAATCCCCCACTGAATAAATTGACCATAGTTGTGTACATAATTTGATGCAAGCATACCTTGACTAACTTGTGTTCTGGAATACAGGTAAGATGATGTGTAAAGTAATATTGCAACTGTTTTTCCTGCTGGAATCTCCACATTACCAGATCCAGCTAATTTGCTATCAGAACTCGTGTATTGGTAAACATTTTTCCATATTATTCTTGAAATTCTTGATTTATTAGAATTGGTATTATCTGGTGTTCCCACAAATAATCCTGCTCCCCCATACTCCGTACTCGAATACGATGATCCAACAAATTCCATTGTCTTATTTATGTTCACATTGGTTGTATTTTTTACAAATACTACTCCAAGTGCAGCATACGGGTAATAGTATATCTCATCATAACTACCCGAAAAACTTTTTGTGCATAACTCTCCGTAAATAAATGTTCCTTTACTTCCCTCTATAAAACTTAGTTGTCTTGGCCGATAAAAACTAACGTAATCTGTATTGTACGTATGGCTACCTGCTAGTAGTTGTAACATATAGTCAGTTTTTGTTATATCACTACTCCACTTTCCAAGCTCTGTCGTAAAAGTTCCGTGGCCAAAATAATTATTTTTTCTGCCAAGTACACCAAATAAGAAAGGTAATGACCCTGGTTCAACCATGTTGCGCTTTCTTATTTCATTTATAAGAGACACTTTTAACTGTTCATCCCGAGTTTTTACCTCATTTATCAGGGATGTTTTTAATTGGTTATCACGAGTTTCTATTTCCCCAATAATTGATGAGCCAGGTGGTACATTATTAACAGCACGAAAATCTTCTACTAAACCTTTAAGACCATCTTTATGACTGTTACTAATGCTATTTATTGCTGCAATATTGGCATTCTTTCTCGTATCAAGTAGCGATATATGTGAATCTGATGATGCTTTTAAAGTGTTTAAGGAATTATCCCTAAGCTTGTTAATTTCATTGACAGAATCTGTTTTCGCTTCAGTTATTGCAGATATTGAATTTTCCTTATTGCTATTTATGTCACTTAAGTGCGTCCTTGCAGCGCTCAAGAGTTCTTTTAACTTACCATCTGTCATCTGTACAATTTCAGAAACCGCACTTTTGTCGATTATTGATTCCAGTGCTTTAGCAAGATATGCTAGTTGATCTGGTGTACTACTTCCTGCTAAATCTTTAAGCCTTCTCTGTAGTGCATCAATTATCTCTTTTACTTCAGTTATTTGTACAATGTCAGCAATAGCTTTTTTATCTGCTATCAATTCCAGCGATTTTGCAAGATATGCCAGTTGATCAGCCGTGCTATTTGCTGCTAAATCCTTTATCCTTTGCTGTAATGCTTCTATTGCTTCTTTCATTCCCAAAAATTCAAAAAAGTTTCAAATCTAAATCGTTCAAAATTATTTTTAAGTTCATCTTCTCTTTCACTCATATCTTCATCTATCTTTTCTATGGCTCTGCGAATACGTACTACATCTTCTACAGCTATGTTCTCTGGATGCGGCAAAGGATATCCTCGTTTGGTTTGATCAAAAGTCATTTAAATTTTATGTTACTATTACTCTGAGATTTTTGACTTTAGGACGATAAATAACCGTTCCACTTAAAACTAATTTTATCCTTGTCTCATTAGCATTAAAATTTGTCAGCACATGAGTTCTCTCTACCCAATTTTCTCCAATTGGTTTTCCTGATGTTAAATTTACTAATTGCCAATCACTGTTGCTTTTTTGTACATAAGCTTTAACATCTGCAGTGCCAGGTATCAGCGCATCGTACGTTATGGTGATTTTAGTATTAGCTCCTGCTGTAATACTTCTTGTAACATAATCTCCTTTTTCCCCTATATTACCCATAACTAGCTGTAACCCAGGATATAGCACTGGACTTTTTTCTCGCCCTCCTTTTAGGCTTGCCTTTACTGTTAGCTCTCCAGATAGTCTTTCACGCAGTGCAAGTGGCAAATTATCAGACAAAAAGTTCTCTTTTCCCTCTTCATCTGTTAAGATAAATTCCACATTGGTATCAAATGCTACTTTTTCGACGTTCGTCAAAACAATTAAATCTGAAGTATTGGTTGCTGTAACTTTTCCCAGATCAATAACGTGAGAATTTTCGCTAAATTTTGCAGCCAAAAGCCGAAACGTTAAATCTAAATTTTGATGTGGAGTCCAGGTGCTTGCATTGCTTGATGAAAGTAATACTCCTACTTGATATGGCTGGCTTGTTACCCAACGGCTATTTACTGCATCATATTTGCCAAGTTCTGCTATTTTTACTGCAGTATCTGCATCATCAGTAAGTAGTACTATTGCATACTCCTCTCCTGCATGGCAAAACACTGGTGACCACTCTATACGTGTTGCTGTGCCATCTATCTTTATATCTTTTGGCTCAATATAGCTTTCAGCAATGACAGTTTGCGAGGGCACTCCCACTGCTGTTTCTCTAATCTGCACAACAACACGTTTTTTGCCTTTATTTACAAACCATAGTTCCACGCCTCCTATGTGCCTACTTTCATTTAGAGTAAATGTTTGCGCTAAAGGATCAACTCTTCTTGCTGCGATAACTCTTCTTCTTTCCTCTATGGTAATTGTTTTTTTACCAGTATAAGTTGCTTCTCCATAACTGCCTTTATCACCGAAGAACTGCACTAACTTAGTCCCAGCAGGAATGTTTCTTGGTACAGTAAATCTTCCTTTTATTTTTCCTCTGTTATCAGCAATAAATGTTGCGATCATGTTTTTCTTTCAAATATTTTCTATGCTTTAGGTTGAATAAAAATTCCATCAAACTTTAATTCCTTAAGCTTTTCACCAGTTGCAAAACCTTCAATCTCAAAATTTTGAGTTGCTTCTCGCATAAATTCAGTTTCGTATGAGGTGCTTGACAGCAGCTCTGTTGTTTCTTTAACATTAAATACTCTAGTTACTGGACTTTTCCAATTCGTGGTAACCTCCGTCCAGTGGTCAATGTTTTTATTTAGAGTAATTTGTGCCGGGACTGGATCAAAAGCTTGATATGGATTAATCTTTTCTCCTTTAGTCTGTAAAAGCTGCTCCAGTACCGGTTCAAGTTCATACGGCAACAAATAAGTTTTTTCTTCCCCATCAATATCAGCAATAGTTACATCTATTGGTAAAATGAGTTCCTTATTTACTATTGCTGCAGACTGTGAAACTCCTTGATCACGCATATCATCGTCAAAAAACGAATCAACAAATACTCCTTTTTTCGTGGTTGGCTCTCTTGAATTTGCATCACTACGTAGACGTTCCTGTGCAACAAGAGCATAAAGATCATTTATTCCTTTTTTCATTGCTTCAAGCTCATTCATCGGTACAGCATGAACAGCATTATTCACTATTTTTACCCCTTCGCCTTTTTTCCACGTCTGATGAATGTAGCAGAGCAAAAGTTGTCCACTAGGCGCTCTAGGCATTGATGGTCGCCAAGGGTGAGCTATACCTTTTATTCTCCTTACTGCTCCTTTGCTATCGATAGTAATTAAATCATAGCGGGGCATTTTCCAGGTGTAATCAATCAAAACCAAGCTGTTATCAACTGCTCCTTTTACTTTACATCCCTCTTCACTTATATCTTCAGGACTTACATGAGTACGACAGCGGTAAGTTATTTGATAACTACTTCCAGGAGCTGGTTCTTTACCAGGTAATGACCAATCAACGTTTCCTGCGTTTAATTTGTAATCTATACTATTTTCATAAATAACATTGCCTTGTTTAACTTGAATAATCTCAAGTACTGCAGAGTCAGGTATTGGATCAACAGCTCCTGAATATGAACCATGAGTAATGGTAATGGTTTTTTGAACGGTTATATCTACTTTTTTGATTTCACTTATTGGAAAATCATTAACTTTAAGTTCCATTACTCTTTGGCTATTTGGCTGAAAAGTATGTGGTTCTGATTCAACTGATTTTATATCCGGATCTTCATCAAAAAAAACACGAATACTGTGAGGTAGCTCAATCTCATAGCCATCAACATGAGCTTTGCCCTCATTAATCACAAATATTTTTTTTCCTCCTTCTCCCTCTTCCTTTTGCAGGAACATTACTTCAAGACCATTTACGACATAGGAACCATTTGCTTCTTTGTCATAACGAGCAAGAGCAGTAGTTACTATATTTGCTTGTGGTGGCGGTGAATGTTCTATCAATACTCCATTTTCAATGTTATAAATTGGATAAAATTCTCCTGAAGCATTAGTAGTCACACCCTCAGCTTGATAACTCCAAGTGGTGGAAACTTTAAGCCTTGCAGCCCCTACTTCTTGATAGTTACGTGTACCAACAGCAGGATCACGAAGGTTTTCATCCTCAAGTTCTGTAATGGTAGATTCTACGTAATAAACACCTATACGCACTGTGGTACTCAGTGGAATAACAAACTCTTCTTTTTCAACTTTTCTAACCGCTCCACGAAGATAGATTTTTCCTGATTCAAGCGTAACTTTACCAGTTTCTCTATCTATAATACAATTGCTTCCTATTATAACATCACCATCACGAAATATTGCATCGCCTATGCCTTTAAGCTTAGAGAGAGCATACTCCTGAGTCTCGTTTAATTCTGCAGATTGCAAACCTCTTCCAGCAAGAAATAAGCTTTTTTCGTATTCTTTGTCAGGATTAAAGCGGTTATAATAGGTGTTTAAAGTCATTTTATTCTAAAAGGTTACAACAAATGAAAAAGTCTCTCTTGTGGCAGCAGTTCTGATAAGTGGTACAGTGTGTTCTAAAATCAGCAAGATTCCATGTTCTTCTATATCTTTTGGTTCAAAATATCTCTGTCCAGGAGGCAATTTTTCTACCACCTTTGTACCAACCATAACTCCAAGCTCTCTTATTACTTGATTTGCTGCGTCCGTGAAATCGAAAGTAAATTTAAGATACAGATTATTGATTGGTACATTCGATGGTTTAAACCTTCCAGATGGAGTCACAAGTTCTCCATTCTCATCACCACTGCAAAAGAGCACCTCATCAACAACACGACGTCCAACTTCCTTAATTAATGTTGCAGAAGTAATTAGTTCCGGTGGTGTGTCTTGAGTATACTCTATAGTGATTACGCTATCTGCTATAATTGCACCATTTTCTACACGCTCAATAGCGCCTGAGCTACCATCAACTATATAATCTATGCTTGACTGATAAATTGTTTGCCCTGTATAAACTTTTACATCTTTAATAGTGTGGTGATCTAAACTTATCTTGCCGCCTGCTGTAAAAGTTTTTTCAACTTTGTAGCTGCTTTCCCAGGTAGAATCTCCAGATCCCCAAGCAAGATGTATTGGTTGCTCTTTTATGCTCGCAGCAATAGCTGCTCTGCCTGATTGTGTCAGTATTGACATGTCTGATTGCGTGATTGATATTATATATATACAAGATTCGTAGAAAAAACGTCCAATTTTTTTGTAATAATGGGCTCAAAATTTTTCCAAGGGCGATTTAAGTGGCGATGTTCATGCCAAGTGACCATACCTGGGTAAAATACTGCTACGTAATTTTCTAGCTCATGAATAGGATCTTTCTGTTTTAAATCTGAGTCATTTTGACAATCAATATGATATTCCCTTAAATTAGACTCTATTATTCTTTGATCAGTAAAACTCTTTGCTTCGTAGTAATAAGTTATACTAAACCGCTCTAAAATTGGTGTACGTCGAAAATTCCAAATCTGCTCAGAGAGTTTATCTTCACTTAAGTAAAATGTATGCTCTATTTCTTTATAAGCAGTTGGTGCAAAACAAGCATTGATATCTCCCAAATTCCAACTATTGTAAGTTAAAAATATGATATAAAGGAGATAAGAGGGAAGATAACCCTACTCACTATAGGAATAGAGTTATCACGGGCGTGTGCGACCGACCAACTGTTGGTATTATAACCGTTCGGATCAAGGTACACTAGCCCATCTCTCGATACGTTTGAATAGTTGCATGGGACATATGTATGCACCCGTTTACAATCTTAAATTAATTAAAACTAATCGAGGTTATTATGATTACATCTTATCAAAATTTTATTGGCATTGATATTGGAAAATTTAAAAATGTTGTTGCAGTTCACAAACAGAAGAACGCTGTCGAATTCGACAATGATACTGCTGGCTGGCAACAATTGTTTCAAGATTTTTCAAATATCTTACCTAATTCTTTAGTAACTCTGGAAAACACTGGAAAATATGAGCTTGGCTTAGCACATTTTCTTGTTGATAAAGATATTGCTGTACATCGAGCTAATACTCGCAAAGTAAAAAGCTTTGTTCTATCTCATGGAACTTTAGCAAAGTCTGATCAATCAGATGCAAGAGCCCTTGCTCAGTATGGGTTTGAACGCTATAGTACTCTATCTCTATTTGCACCTATGTCAAAAGAACAAACAACCTTAGTTGCACTTTGTCAACGTCGTGATGACATTACAAAAATGAGAGCTCAAGAGAAATCTAGGCTTGCAGCACCTGAAAACGACCATATAAAAGAAAGCTGTCAGAAAACTATTGAATTCTTTAATAGCCAGATAGATGAGCTCAACAATACCATACAAAAAATTATTGATGAGAATCCAGAGTTACAAAAGCGCCAAAAAATCCTTAAAACAGTTCCAGGAATAGGTGCAAAATTATCTCAAGATTTTCTGTGTCTAATGCCAGAACTTGGTTATGTAAGTAGGGGAGAAATTGCAAGTCTTGCTGGAGTTGCACCTCATCCGAAAGAAAGTGGTAAAACTATTGGTTATCGCAGAATAAGTGGTGGCAGAAGCAACGTTCGTGAAAAGCTTTTTACAGCTGCGATGTCTGCTTCAAGGTCTAAGTCTGCGCTTGGTGCCTTCTATTCAAGGCTTGTTGGTAAAGGTAAAAAGAAGATGGTGGCTATGACAGCTCTAATGCGTAAAATCATAGTAATTGCCAATGCGAGGCTTAAAGAAGCAGTCAATGTGAATTAAAAAAATCTGCATAGAAAATAGGTTAACGAATATGTGGATAAATACGTCTACACACATTTAAAGTATTTATACACATATTCGTTAACCATAAGATCTAAGCAGTAACTGTTGTTTGATACAAAATTTTTCTATGATTAAGTTAGGGTTTTTATTGTCAAAAATGCACTTTTTACTCGAATAAAAAACAAAATTACAAACAAAAGTTGTAATGAAACTAAATTCAAAAAATTTTAAAAAACATAGTTGATCTGATAATACTATCAACGCTTTAGCAAACTTAATTTCTGGCAATAAACCCTGTGGTAGAGGATATAGTGCTTTTAAGTTATACCACTCGTGACTTCTTTCATATATACCGTTGTAATTCTTGGTGTGAGGCTCTGTCTCTCCTAATACTGCAACATCCAACCTATATAAATCATTACTGTAACTTCTATCATAATGTGATCTAAAAGTGCTAAATTTAAATCTTGGATTTCCTATTTTTAGCTCAAATGAGTTTTTTCTTCCAAACGATAATACTGGCCCTTCTTTTGCTATTCTTACACCCGAGTAGTCTGAAAGAAGATCTCCAAAAATACTTTCATCTAACATAAACCGCTGAGCATTGTAATAATCATTGAATATTCGCATTAATCGAGATCTTGCCGGTGCAGAAAGTTTTGCCAGAGCAATTACACTATCGACAAAAAAGTCATTAGGAACATCAGAGATGCCAATTTGAAATTCAGCAAAATGCTCTCCTGGTGGTTCTTCTTGAATGGTAATATTATCAATGTTTGCCCATTTCAGCGCCATCTTCAGTGACTGTGGTGTACCGCGCAAACGTTGAAATCTTATTCCGTTTTGCTTAGCTAAGACCCATTCTTTTAATGCACTCTTAGTAGCTTTCTTACCCCAGGATAAAATTTCTCCCAAGCCGTATTCCGCTACTAGCCACGGCAACATTTCAGTCTGTGGGTTAAATTTAAATCCCCGTAGAGAATTTGCATCAAGAGAATAATTAATTATGTCTGTAAGTATTTGCTCTTGCTTTGAAGCATTTGGAGGAAGTATCACCAATTTTTACCTAACACTTAAATCACTTAAAGCAACGCATTCATTATTTTGTACAATTATGTCTTCTATTGGCTCTGTAAGCTCTATATTTTGTATACCTTCTGTAAAAAGATGAGCAATAATCCAGGACCTGGTTACATTCCACCCTAAACCTTTAGTAGACTCAAGACCTTTGATAAATTGTTCCTTTGCAGCTTCGATAACATCTTTTGATGCAGTAGGGTAAATATGCACTTTAGCATGAATAGTAATGGGAATAATACCACAGCCAATAACTGTAAGCGTATCTGTTAATACACGAATATCATCGCGAATAACGTGATTTCTGACGATCTCTAGCAATTCTTCTGAAGGTACTCCACCATTTTCTGTGGAAAGTATTGAAATCTGTACACTTCCTGGTATAGGTGATACCACTTGCGCATCTTTTACTCTCGTGTCAGCAGATAATGCATGATAGCGATAATGCTCTTTACTCCCTGCTGTTGACCAACCAACAATTTTGGCTTTTACCCGCTTCCTTAAGGATTCATCATTCTCTGACTCCTTTCTCAGCACACCATAAAATTCAGCCAAGTGATCAAGGTCATTACCTCTTGCAAAAGCAAGTAAATTTGCCTGTGCTGCATCATTAATCCTTTGCCTAAGCAAAAGTTCACGCCAGGCTGCTACTTCCAGTATCTTTATTGCTGGATCACTCTCAGTTAGCGCAGAAAAACTTGCATTCCGACGCACTAACTCTTCTTTCATTCGCGAAAAGATTTCCTCAAATTTTAATGTTTCGACAATATTTGGTGTTTTCATCCTACTACCTTATACTATAATACCATCAAGGCGGATCGGCTTTCCATTTGGCAGATAGATTCCTTCTAAAATGAGAGTTACTTTACCTTCTTTTATTTCTGTTATTTGTACACGTTTAAGCTTAAATCGACGCTCCCACTTTTCTAATGCTTCTGCAACTGCTGCATAAAGCTCTTGTGCAAAACCAGGTACAATTGGATGATCAATCAGCTCAAATAACCTTGATCCATAATCTCGGCGCATAACACGAGCACCAATTGGTGTAGTTAAAATATCAACTATTGATTGTTTTAAATGCTCTATACCACTTATTGTTTTACCAGTTTCAGAATTCATACCACGCATATCACTTACCCTGCAAAGACATCATTGCTTCCTTGTTCTGCCACTGCTCCACAGGAAATTAGGTCACCAGTACGAGCAATGGCTTTGCCATTTACAAACACTGAATCTGACCCCTCAAGAAGGGATTGACTAGTATGTGGTGGTTTATAAGGGTCTGTTGATGCATGTTGTGACCATTCATCTCCTTGACGATGCACAGGCCTACCATTTACAAACACATTACTGCTTCCTCCTATGCCAGGGCTTTGTAAATAATCTCCATGTTGGTTACACATATCACCAAAACGAACAACTTTTCCCTGTTTTGCCAAACTTAAATCTTTGTCTGATTCTGAAAGTCGTTTTTGCCCTAACAATGAACCTCTTGTTTCCTCCTCTCTTCTTGACTCATCTTCACATCCTGATTCATATCCACTTAATTCTGATGTTTGAGAGGTATACTCAATATCACCAATCATAATACCCTTATCATTATTAGCTCTAACATTTTTCTCCGGCTAGTTTAAATCTATTTTTTTCGCATTTAACTTAATGCCACTCTCAGTAATCTCTAGACTTGAGTTCCCAACCTGTAAGACAATCTTTTCATCAGTTATATTTGAACTTGATTTTCCCGTTTTTAAAATAACTTCCTTACTAGTTACTTCCATTTGCGTTTCTTTCACTGCAAAAACAAGAGCTCCTTCTTCTTTGACAGAAATTGTAAACTTATGACCATTTCGGTCATAGTAAATAACTGTTCCATCTTTAAAAACAAAACCGCTTACTTCTTCCTTACTTCCTTCTGGAATAGGATATTTTTTATAATAAATTGCAGGTAAGACAATCCCTTTGGCAATTTCACCAGATGGCGAAAGTACTATCACCTGTTCTCCAATACTTGGTGCAGACCAACTTCTGTCTTCTCCAGCTCTTGCTGTTACCCATGGCAACCAGTCTGTTAATATATTACCTATCATTTTTACACGTACCTTAGCCGTTCCACAGCCTACTTCTTCGACTGTGCCAACTCTAATCAAGTTATTAAGTTTTATTAGTAAGTTCGCATCTTCAAAACTATTCATCATTTTTGCCAACCTTTACATATTTATGCTTATTAGCAACTCCAATATCAGGCGTAAACCCAATGTAAACAGTACTCGGCGGAATACTACTCTCTGCCCATACTGAATCACCAAGATGTACTTCATGCACCCACTCTACCATCCACACTAAATATGCATCGAGCTCTGGCCTAAAATCATCTCCTCCTCCTGAGATAAATTCTCCTGGTGAAATTTTCTCCACTTTCCAAGTGTTTTTATTTACCACTCTTGCTACTTCTGCCGCCAGTGCTCTGACAATAATAGGTGCATTTTCTATTGTGCTATCAATCACAATTCGTGCTTCAAATTTTGCTCTCAGCGCTAATTCTTCTGTTCCTGGATCATGTCCTTTTTCAAAGCCACTAAGTTCTATAAATACTGCTGGTGCTATCAATTCTTTCCTGATTGCTGGATAAACCTCACAAGTTTGAATTGCTGGTATCTCTGCCTTTAGCGTATTACAAATTGCCTCATGTAAATTAGTCCAAAATGCCGTCATAAAATAACTCATGTGTAAAATATTTTTCAAATATCCTTTCAACTTCATAATTAACAAGATTTTCTATTATCCTTGAAGCCTCAGGTTCAAGTGGTAGTTTAACCTCCTGTATCGGTAGTGCTGTTCTTCCTACACGTTTAAAAATACCACGATAGCCTCTTGGCATTGTTGCCATAAATTCATCATTAAATGCTGTTCTTATTTTTGCTTGTTTTATATTTATATCATACAGATATGCTCTAATTAAAACTTTCAAAGTGCTTTTTCTTGACTTGATGATTCTTAGTCTTTTTCTAATTACTTTCAGCCTAATTTGCTTTTCTTCACTGATTTCTCGGACAGCCTGAGATTTTAACCATAGTGCCGTTTTGTTTAGCGCTCTTACCGCTGCCAACTCTACTTTAGCTTTGTTAGCATCAATGTCGTGAGTAATTCTCTCAATGTTTTCATTAACTTCAATTTTAAACATCTTTCTCTCCAAGTACTGTACAGTTTATATTCCAAACTATTCCTGAATTATCTCGCAGTGGTGGAGAATATACTTTATATTTACGACCATCAATAACAAAAATATCTCCCACCATTGGCCTCAGTACATCAAAAACATTTACCTCAAGAAAAAGCATCTCTCCCACAAATTGTCCTTCACCAATCTCGTATAATTTATCTGGCTGTTGCTTTAGTACTTGTACCATATATGATTTATCCTTTGATTCATACAAAGCTACTTTTCCTAAATGAGCAAAACAATCTTTAAATAATCTCTTAATATTCTCTTGCACATTTCTCCGCTATATACTAACATTTATATGCTAAGAAGAGGTAAAGCATTCTTCTGCCTCACACCGCTTTATATTTGCTCTACCTATGTTGCAACGATCTTGACTAGTATTGCTGGACGGTGGCACATTGGTAGAGGGTTTGACTGCGTATGCAAATCAGTCCCTCTATCAAATCTTCTTGGCTCTTGTTTTGCATAGAGTGGCTGTCCAAGAGTATTCACTGTTTCATTAAAATCTGCTGGTGCAAAATATGTTGTAAATGTGCTTGCTGTTCCTACTGGAAAACAGTGCCCCGTATCCCTTTCTATAAATCTTCTCACGGTTCCTTCAGGATCAGTTGCTTGTCCTCTATATTCCTCAAACGTTATTCCACAGAACGTAAATCCTGACCTCATATCATTTCTTAGCGCTGCTCCTTCTTGCCATCTCTCATATGCTTCTTTCACTTTAGCATGAGAAGTAAGTGCATCAAAAAACTCAGGGCTTACTAAAGCATGAATTCCTGTCATATATTCACCACTTAGATTATCTTCTATGTGCCTCAATACTTCCAGACACTTACGTTTTACATCAGTTATCGCTGCTCCCAGTGCAAAATTTACTACTTTTGGTGTTATTTCAAATTCGTTGTACAGATTTAACAATTCACTGCCATCTGCGTCCAGAATTATTCCTTTCAGCGCTCCCATACGCAAATGCTCCAACGTTATTGCATGTTTATTTCTCATTAGCTGCAAATGGTCAGTTATTACATCTGCCAGCGCTTTAAGTTCACTTTCTGATCCAAATGCTCTTATTCCCTGTACTTCTTCTGGTAACACTACATCATCATGCGGAATATGTGGAATCGTAAATGTTCTTACCTTTCTTTTTCCTCTTTTTCCTACTGTTGCTGGTGCTCCGGGTACTTGCGTTGGTAGTAAACTTAATACTCCATTTTGCTCTTCTATGGTAATATGTCTAAATCTTACTGACCTACTTGGAAATAAATTTAAATTTTCAACCCGTCCATAATTTATCGGCAATATATTCATCGCATTAGTTAGTGCCGTCATACTAAATGCTGTATTTGTAAATGGATTTTGCATTTTTTCTTTTCCCCCTTTGTGTTTTTTATTGTTTAATATAGCTTTAGACTGCTTTACGAATAATGATCCCTCGTGTTTCAAGTTGCTTTATTGCTGCATTTTTCTGCTCTTCAGTGATATTTGCTGGCCATACAACTGCATGATCTGCTAGCATTGCACCGCGAGCAATAATTACTCCTTTAGCATTTTCCTTTGCGTTTACATCACTTGAAATTACTCCTATTGCTGTTTGTGTGCCATCTGTGGCAGTTGGATTTATTATCCTAATCATGTTGTCTTTATCACGACCAACAACTGTCCCTAGCTTCAGATTTTGACCCTTTGCTACCGTTATTTGGTCTCTTGAATATAGACTTGATGCCTCATACTTTAATAAGTCACCTAGATTATTTTGTTCTGTTATACTACTCATTTTGCTTTTCTCCTTTTGTTATATATTTTAAATGCCTACGACTTTTCGCTACCTGCATCATCAACTCTTCTCCTGAATTCTGTGGTATTGTACTTATTATCTCTGTCTTCTTTGTTCTTTCTGCAAGTAATTCCATTAAAACTTCCCTTGCTTGCTCAACACTTACGCTTTCCTCAATAAATTCTCCTATTTTCTCTGGCATCTTTGATATATTACATAAACGTATTAATTCAAGAACTTCAGTACGATACTTAGTTAAATTATTAGTTTCTTCTTTTAGGTCAGTTATAGTTTGTTCGTTCATAGTAATACTCCTGTTTTTATTAATATATTTAAACTCTGAAAGAATTGTAATTCCGTCTGCAAGACCTATCTCTACTGCATTTTCACCAAAATAAAGCCCTGCTTCAGTATTTTTTATTGCCTCTACAGAGAGGTTTCTATTCCGTGCTATTAGCTCAACCAGCATTTCATATAAACGATTCACTTCGCTTTTTAGATTTTCTAAACTCTCAGAAGTTATTGGCTCATGTGGATTTAAATCATTTTTTCTACTTCCTGCAAACACTGTGGTATATTTTATTCCACATTTTTCATCAAATCCACTTTGATCTATATGACTTGCTATTACTCCTATACTCCCAACTCCTGAAGTGCGGGTGAGAAAAATCTTTTCAGCGCTAGAAGCTATAGCGTACGCAGCAGAATATGCATCATCATTTGCTATCGCTATTATCCTCTTTTTTCCCCTTGCACTGTAAATAAAATCAGCAAGGTCAAACACTCCATTGACCTCTCCTCCAGGACTGTCTATATCCAACAGGATTGTTTCTATATCACTATCTTCTATTGCTTGTGTAATTTGTGCTTCTATTTGATTATAGGAAGTCATTCCAAAAATATCATCAAAAGTTTCTGACTTTTTTGTCAAGATTCCATGTATCGGTATTATTCCTCTTTCACTATTTCTTACTGCATGTTTTATATTTTTAAAGATAGGCTGCTTTCCTGTTTGTAGTGACAGTAATTCAAAACTCCTTGGTTCTACCATTACACATCTGTTTAGCCATTGTTGTTTCATATCACCTCTTGATTGGCCGTAACGTCAGAATCAAAACTTAAGCCCAGTTCACTTGCACGTCTTTGATCTTCAGCAATTTCCTGCTCAATTTCTTCTACATCGTAACCCATTTCTGATACTACTTCTGATCGACTCTTAAATCCATTTCTTACTGCCATTTGCTGTGCTTGCTGATCTTTTAGCGGATCGACCCAATCAAATCCCTGTGGTATCCATTTTACTTCTTTTTTTGCTCCTTCTTTTCCCTTTGTCCATTCTTCACCTATGTCTAGTTCTCCAGAAAGTAGTGCTAACTCTAACCATCTATCCCATACAGGACGGCAAAACTGAAATACCATTATGTTATGCTGTAACATTGTACATCTCCTACGAAACTCTATTAATCCTGCTCTGATTGATGAATAATTAACGCCACTTAGATCCCCAGTTAGTTGCTCATATGTTATTCCTGTACCTATTGCTATTGCTCTCAGCTGCTGTCTCATGAATGCTTCATAACTTCCTCCAACATCCGATGGTTCTGAAAATTTTATATCTTCTCCTGGGTCTAAAAGCTGCATTGTTCCAGGCTCTAAACCAGATAGTGCTACTCCTTGCTCATTACTTTCACCTTCTCCTAAAATATTTGCTTCTGGATCGAGTCTCGTAATAAATCCTGCAAACATCGCCGCTGTCTTTTTTCTCACTAGCTCTGCATCATCGTATTGATCAAGCTCATAGAGCTTTAGCAGTATATTAGAAAGCCATGGCTCTCCCCTAATTTGCCCAGGTCTTAATGGTCTATAAATATGTAAAACATCATTTGCTGGCACTCTCACTGATTCTCCAAACGTACTTTCACCAGGGTGTTCTTTAAATAGGTAGTATGCTTCCCTTTGCCCAAGTCTATTGAACTCAATCCCGTTTCTTATTACATTACCATTTGCTAAAGTTTGATTTGTTTTATTATCTAAGTGTTCAGATTCAAGCACTTGTAATTGCAACGGTACACACAGACCATCTCCAGGTTTTCTTGTTCTTAACCGTATGAAACATTCCCCGCCTTCTATCATGCTCCTACAAACCAGTGCTTGCAGTCCATAAAAATCATTTACTCCACTACTGTCTGCTTCGTCTGTCCATTTTAGCCATAATTCTTGTACTTTCTTTCGAAATTCTCCATCTTTTGCTTTTGATTGTGGTTTTATTCCTGTTCCGATAGAGTTACTTACTATCGTATCAATTATATTTGCAGCGTAAGGATTTTTTCTCACCATGTCACGTGATCTACTACGTAAAGTTTCAAGGCTTTGAGACAGCAAATTGTTTATACTTCCTAACTCTGGTTGAAAGTGAAAAAATCTTCTTCCTGAGCCTGCTGCATCCCAAGCAGAACTTTTGATTTTTGGTTTGTTAAACAATTGCTTGAAGGTTTTTAGCAGCATTTATAAAATTCCTTTACTCGTTGAAAAAATAATCTTTCTCTTTGGCTTCATACCTGCAACTTTTAACTCAGCCTTAATTCGTTGTCTTAAATTCAATAAATCATTTATCTGAACTTCCCCGTACCGAACAACATGATCACCATATGCAATTGATACTACTCGCTCTCCATTTTGTAGTTTCTTTATCGCTTCTTCAATTTGAAACAAATACTCTTCGTTATACATTTTCCAACCACTTACTCTGTCTTACTTTTTTAGGCTTTTTACTTTCTGATTTTTCACTTAAACTATTCCATTTACTCTCTGGCCAACGATCAATTCCTAAAGCAATAGATGCTGCTCTCGCGTAAATTCGGCAATCTAGCACTTCATTTCTTTCTCTTACCTTTTGCCACTCCTGTTTGGTGTATCCCTTTACTACCTTGCTGACTAACTGCTCTGCCGTTAGCTGCTTAAAATACTCAGGTGCATACTCGGGAAAATGACAATACCCTGCTGGCACTTTCTCTTCTTCTTTTAAAACATTAAGTAATTGAAAAAGTTCTGACTTTAATATTGATACTCCTACTGGCCAGAGCTTTATTCCTCTTTTCAGCTTTTGCCCACCAACTGTTATATCTACTCTGCTTGGACTGCTAAGTGGTACTAGAGCTTTATTTACACCTTTGACTGCCATTACTCTTCCACAGCCTTGATGACCTCTTATCCAATTGTATACTTCTTGCGTTGCATATCCAGCATCTACTGCCATCATACTTATCATATATTCAAGCCCATTTTCACCGATAAAATGATGATTTAACAGCTCTGAAAGCTTTTTCCATACTTCTCCACTTCCTGTATCTCCTTCAAATACTCGGTAGTCTATTGACCAACTTTCACGGCTTTTTCCCCATGCTACGACTTCTACTTCTAAACGATCTTTTTGTACATCAACACCTGCTGTGAGAACTACTTCGCCTTTTGGTACTGTGCCAATTTGATAAAATTCTCTTCTATTAAATAATTGCTTCCAGTCTGGTACTTCTCCTTTATCTACCCAAGTTTCTCCAAGCGTGGTATTTATCCAAACTTTCAGTAATTGTTCACTTTCCTTTGCATGGAGAAAGTCCTCTACTGCTTGTTGCCAACTATACCAGCCAACTGGACTATAAAGACTTGAAAGATGAAATCCTTTTTTCTCACCTTCTTTTGCCTCTGTAGCTCTCCATTCTCCACGTTCTAGCATCTCTGTCTTTTGATGATTTTCTATTTTGCCGCTACATTCAGTGCAGACATAATGTGCTGTTCTTGAGTCGTTATTTTCCCATTTTATTTGTGACCATTTTAGAACTTGATAGTAATTACAATGCGGACATGGTACAAAAAAATATCTCTTATCTGTTGCTTCAAACTCCTTCTCAATTCTGCTTATTCCATGAATCGTTGGTGTTGATACTAAAAAAATCTTTCGACGTGCAAATGTATTAGTTCGAGCAATACTGAGCAGTACTGGATCACCTTCTCCTCCTGAATCTCCTGGATAGGCATCTATTTCATCAAGAAAGAGATATTTTACTGGCATGGATCTAAGTCCTACACTGCTATTCGCTCCAGTTATTACTACTATTCCACCTGGAAACTCCTTACTTTGTACAGTATTGCCTGAGTCTCTTGATCTTGGGTCTTTTACTTTACTCTTTAAACATGGTGTACTCTCTATCAACGGTGCAAATCTTCCCTTCGACCAACGTTTTCCCATTTCGACTGTTGGCTGTACTACTAGCATTGGTCCTGGTGTTTGATCGATGATATAGCCAATCCAATTGTTGCCAGCTTCTGTTCCCCCAATCTGCGCTCCTTTCATGAATACTACTTTCTCCGCTGACGAAGATGGAGATAGTGAATCCATTATTTCTTTTAAATAAGGAGTTCTTTCTGTTCTCCATTTACCTGGCTCTGATGCTGCAGTTGGCGCTAAAACTCGATACTCATTCGCCCACTCTGATACTTTAAGCTCTGGATCTGGTCTTAAACCTTCAGAAAAAGCTCTAGCGTATATCATTGTCTGCATCTACTCATAATTGGTTCTATCTCAATATTGTTAACAGTAGAGTTTATTCCTCCACACTCCTCCAATTCCATAAACATCTTTTTCTGAAATTCGTTTTCTATATATCTTTTGCTCATCTCACTTATCATTATTGCTATAATAAGCGCAAATATCCCTGTTATTGTTGCAAAAATGATTGCACTGCTTATTGTTGTTGCTGTTAACCCTATACATACCGCTATTGCTACTGCACTTACTGAGGTAAAAACACAGATCACATTGTTGTATTTTCTTACTTTTGCATCTCTATGTTCTATACACCTATAATAAACTGGTACAGACTTGCCTATCTCGTCTGGTAATTTGATGCTCTTTTCTTTAAATAAAGTTTTTAGCAACTCTAAATTATTTGACTTGATTGCTAAGTGCAGAACAGGTGTATAATTTGCTCCTTTTGTCAGCAATAACTTTACTACATGTAAATGCCTTTTTTCTGCAGCAAGGTAAATCGGTGATAGACCTTTATTATTTGAAATATCAATATCGATTTCTTCTTTTAAGATAGACTCTACAATCTCAATTTCTCCTCTTTGTGCAGCTAAATGGAGTAGACTATTCTTTTCAGAACCGTATTTATTACTCATCAAAGCCTTCTTTATCTCAGGTTTAGCGTAATCAAATGGTGTCTTGCCGCTATCGTCTTTTACCAGAGGGTCTATATCTTCTCGTGTTAGTAAAACCTCTATTGTTTTAAGTCTTTCAGCGTAATGTAGTGGCGTTTTATTTTCGTAATCTTGTAAATTGACTTGAGCATTAGGCTCCCTTATTAAGCATGGCTTTGTTGCATAGCACTGATAGGCATGTAAATCACAGTGAATTTACGCAGCTAATTTAAATTCAGCCATACCTATATCAGTAAATTTGTTCAATAAGTAGCACTTAATTAACAGCTCTTTTTCACGATTTACCTCTGATTTATTTTTCAAGCCAAACCCAAAT
The DNA here is from genome assembly GCF_947251465.1 of Wolbachia endosymbiont (group B) of Melanostoma mellinum. NCBI lineage: Bacteria > Pseudomonadati > Pseudomonadota > Alphaproteobacteria > Rickettsiales > Anaplasmataceae > Wolbachia > Wolbachia endosymbiont (group B) of Melanostoma mellinum. The sequence continues at coordinate 1,175,110 of NZ_OX366366.1, read as the reverse complement.
ATTTGCTTCAACCTATAGAAAAAGACTTCAATATAAGACCGTGCTCCATACTTAACTTTTTTCTTCCATTCATTAATACCATCTTCATAATTCTCATATGACCTAATTCTACTAACATACTTGTTTCTTTCTGATAAGTAGTCAGCTAAACAAATTTTAGTATCCTTCCTAGGGCGAATAATAGGCACAATATTGTATTTTCTGCATTCTTTATACACACTTTTTATATCATAAGCCGCATCTGCTCGAATAGAACAAATGTTATATTTATCACTGACTTCTTCTAACATATCGCAGACCGGCAAATAGTCTACAGCAACACCACTAGATGCTTATTGCTTTCTTATCATTTATGTTTAAAACAACATGTAATTTTCTTACTTGACCATAACCACTGTATTTTCTTTTTCGAATATTAAGCTTACTATGCCCACCGTTATTATTGTAGATACTAACTCTAGTGCTATCTACGGCAATTTCAACATTTTCCAGATCATCTTTATTGCTTCTATGGTCATCAATCTTCAAATTAAGCTTTTTAAATCTTCTGGAAGCTTGTGTATAGCTGATAATCTTAAGTTTTTTGCCTATTTGCACCATATAACCTTTTACAAAACCTACAGCTTGTCTCAAGCCAATTCTAAAAAGATGAACTATTATGTGTATTAAAATTACAACTTTATCACTATAAGTGTTATTGCCACCTGCAACTTTTGGACTATTTTCATACCAATTTTCTATGGCTTGATTAACAAAATGAAAAACATTTCCTCTTTTTTTGAGAAACTCGTTATATTCTCTTTGGTTACTTACTCTCATTTTTTGTGGCATAAGTTGTACTTGTTTGAAAAATGCCTATTTTACAACAAAATGCGTTAGTAACCATAAGCTTTTCTTCTTACAATAACCTCAACCAACACTAGCTATGCAACAAAGCCATTAAGCATTTGAGAATATCAAGACATAAGTCTCTTTCATCGTAATTAGTATTACTTACAGCTATATGAACAGGCGACAATTTCATTGAGTTTTGTCCCATACGTGCACTATTTACATCTGCTCCAAGTTTCAGCAGTAACTTTACTATCTCTAACTTTTTATTATTAACTGCATAGTGCATTGGTGTCTGATTTCGCGCATCAAAGACATCTATTTCAGCTTTTCCTTCTCTTATCAAAATCTTTACAACTTCTGCATGTCCTATTCCTGCTGCTAGATGTAATGGCGTATGATGCAGAGCATTTCGTACATTAACGTCAATACCTTTTCCTATCAAATATCTAACTGCATTAACTTCACCTATCATTGCAGCCAAATGAAGTAAGCTATCTTGTTCTGACCCGTACTTGTTATTAATTAGCGCTTGTAATATTTCTGCTTTTTTCCCTTCTTTGGCGTAATCAAGAGATGTTTTACCATCATTATCTTCTATAAAAGGATTAATGTTCTTTTTCGTGAGTAACAGATCTACCATACTTAATTCATCAAACTCTATAGCGCAATGTAGTGGGGTTTTTCCGTTTAATCCTCTAACATTTACATCTAATCCAGGTTGATTAATGAGACACTTTATTAACTCTAAACTTAAGTTATCAGCCATTTTATATTCAAAATCTTTCTTATATTTGAAATTTAGTATTAGATAATTCTTGTAATGAGTTTGTAATCTCTTCAGTTAGCACCATATGAATCTTTTCAGTGTCACTCAGTGATGCAAGCAATGCTGAAACTCTATTTGGAATATTAAGCAAATTATTACGGACAACTCTTGCTACGTTAAATGCTTCAGTTTTTACCTCTTCAATTGACACAAATTTGCCTATTTCAGCTTTCACTTTAGCTTCCAAAAGTTTACCACGTTCGGTTTCATTTTTTATTCGCGTTTTTAGCAATATCGTTGAAAGTGTTTCTCCGCGCTCTTTTCTCCTCAGTGGTTGACTTGGATCTCTTATTGCTGCTACCGCTTCATTTGCTTGTTCTCGGTCAATAAGTCCATCTTCCAGCTCAACTATTCCTTTTTTTACTAAAGAACAGACATATTGCCTCGAAAACCCTTTTTCCCTTGCCCATTCTGCTTGCGTAATTCTCACCTTTTTTTCTCCTTATTTTAGCACTGCTCAGCTATAATTTCGTAAGTAGTTAACATTTGAAATATGTCTAACGCTAAAGAAGGCCCGAGGTCAGGACCACCAAACCCTCCAGCATGGCCGAAAGGACCCACTTTTTATGATACTTTTAATGTATTAAAATCTTTACTGAAATTCATAACATAGAACATTAAAGCTAAAGAATCTGCTTCATTATCATCTGTTGGACAGAAACCCTTTTTCTGTACTGCTTCAATTACATCAGCTTTACTTGCATTGCCTTTGCCTGTTATAAAGCGTTTGATAGTTTTCACAGATACACCTTTGTATGGCACATGATGTTCTTCACACCAAGCAGAAAGATGTGCTAAAAACCCTCCATAGATATGTGAAGCATCAGTTCCCAAGTGTCTTCTCACTTCTTCAAAGTACACAACTTCAATACCTGGAAATTTATACTTAAGTGCATTAAGCCAATTACGAAAATTTAAAAACTGCATTCCACCACCACTAAACCTGCTAACATGAAAACTCTTACTTCCACTTTGCACTATTCCATCATGTAAAATAGTCCAACCAGTTTGTTTGCCAAGATCTAGGGTGAGCATTTCCTTTCAATTGCTGAGTACATATATATACAAGATTTGGAAAATTTTCGTCCAAAAAATCTTCAATTTTTGAAAAATTTTTTATAATTAACTCTTTCTTGAAGATGTTTATTTAAAAACCTTACTTATCCTAAACATGATTTTTCTACTTTTAGAGTTTTTTTTATTATTCTAAATCTTATATTTTATATGTTTTTATATATGTGTATATTTTTATATATGTATTATATATATATTATATATAAGGGTTTTAGGAAGCTGGAACCCTCCATATTGGCGGACTTCAGATATGCCGTTCCTAGGAACGGTTTTAGGAACGCATGGTGAAAACCCTCCATACAGGCTAATTCTAGATTCCTGATTCCTAATTCCTGATTTAGGAAGCCAGTAATTAGGAACGGAACTTAAGATCATAGAGAGCACATTTTTCCCTCTTAAAAATTGGTAATATTGAATTTCAAAATATGAAATTCTTATATATCTTACTACATTTTTAACATAATTTTAGAAAGCCTGAGCTACCCATTCTTTGAAATCCATTCAAAATAGTTTCCAAAAACCTGAACTGTATTATTTTAAATTGCATCAGTATTATTCTCAAAAAAAAATAACAGAATATCAATAGATTAAAAATCGCATCAGTATTATTTATTTTTGCTCCTGTCCTACATAAGGGCATTAATAACTTCCATCCTTAAAGCATTAATTTGTTTTAGGGAAAACCATGAAATTAAAAAATATAGCTATAATTGTTAAAAACGTAAAATACCAAGCCTATAGACTAAAACTTGCCAAGTGCTTTATTGATGAGAATAACGAAGACCTTGAGCAAGAACTCTTCTGTGAAATTTGGCCATGCCTTGATCAGTATGATGAAGATAAAAGTAGCTTTAACACTTTTGTAGCAAGACTAACTGAAAATAAAGCTATTAACATGTTAAAGAAACAGCAATGTGCAAAACGTAATATCAATAACTATATTAGCATTGATGTAACAGATCTATTTGAGGGTGAAATAACAAAACGCATTGATGTAGACTATATGATCTCGGTTTTACCAAAGGAATGGCAAAATATATGTGAGCAACTTAAATTTTTCAACTTACATGAAGTTGCCAAAATGAACAACGTTTCAAGAACCACTTTAAACAATATTATCAAGAAGATACGTGCCAAACTTTCTCCTATTTACTACGAAGGCAAAAAGAAAAATTGAACAAAATTTTTGCCTTTCTTGTATATATACATTGCAGCATGGATAAATAATGATTCTTAAAATTTTGAATAATAATGAAAGATTGCAAACAATATCAAGTGTAAAGATGGTCATCTTTGGTCCTTATGGTATTGGTAAAACAAGTCTCCTAAAGACTATAGATGAACCAACACTTTGCCTTGATTTTGAAGCAGGGCTTCTTGCCGTTCAAGACTGGCAAGGAGATTCAATTAGTCTTCGCACTTGGAATGAAGCTAGAGATATTGCTTGTCTTATAGGGGGGTCTAATCCTGCGCTGAAGTCTGATCAAGCATATAGCCAAAGACACCATGAACATGTATCTGGTAAGTACAAAGATCTTTTCTCTGAGTTTTCTAAATACCGATGCATTTTTGTAGATAGCATAACCGTTGCTTCACGTTTATGTCTTTTATGGGCAAAAATGCAACCTGAAGCTTTTTCTGAGAGATCAGGAAAACAGGATATGAGAGCTGCGTATGGATTACTTGCTCAAGAAATGATGGCTTGGCTCAATCAATTTCAACACATCAGAGACAAAGACATCATCATAGTTGGCACTTTAGGTCAATATCTCGATGACTGCAATCGTCCAACTTGGCTACCTCAATGCGAAGGAACTAAAACTGCCAGTGAAATTCCTGGGATAGTTGACGAAGTAATCAGTATGGTTGGAATCAAGAAAGATGATGGAACGGAGAAGCGCTCTTTTGTTTGCCACACTTTAAACCCTTGGGGATACCCAGCTAAAGACCGCAGTGGACGCCTGAGTATGGTTGAAGAACCGCATTTAGGCAAGCTGCTTACAAAGATTAAAAGCAAGTTTTAAAATTTAAACATGGAGAGTGATATATGTTACAAAACCTATTAACTGATTTTAACACTGTAAAACCGCAAAGTAGACTGATACCAAAAGGTACAATAGTAAAGGTAAAAATGACAATCAAGCCTGGAGGTTATGAGCATTGGTTTACTAAAAGCCCCACTACCGGTAGCATTTATTTAAATACAGAATTTACCGTTATTGAAGGTCTATATGAAAAGCACAAGATTTACCAAATAATTGGTATTAAAAGTAATAAAGCAGAAGATACTTGGGGAGAAATGGGTCGCTCTATGCTTCGCAGTATCTTGGAATCAGCACGTGACATTCATCCACATGATAACTCAGAAAGTGCAATCCTTGCTCGTAAGCTAAATTCAATTGCAGAATTAAATGGCTTAGAGTTTACAGTAAAGGTAAGTGTTATAACTGATGAATATGGAGAAAAGAACAAAATTGCTTCGGTAGAATACCGCAAAAATTATGAAATTGACAGAGTACCATTTTGAAGTACGACGAGGAAAAGCTTTGGTCTGCTGTCGTTACTAGAGGTATTCAGGACGCAGTAGGAAAAAACTCAAAGCTAAGAGAAGAAGCAATTCATTGGCTGAATTCAAAATCTTTTGAAACTGTTTGTGAGCTAGCTAATCTCAACTTTACACGTATGAAAAATATGTATGGGAATTTTATGTCTAAAAAGCAAAAAGAGTTAAAGATGTTATTGATTGATAATATCAAGGAGTGTGTTTCTTACCTACTTCCAAATGGTGAGTTTTACCGAGAAAAAACTTATATCGGAAACTTAAATGGAAATACAATTACAGTTAAAATAGTAGGTAAGGAAGCTGGTGATTGGCGTAATTTTACCAAAGGGACTAGCGGTGATATTATTGATCTTTGGATTTTGATTAAAGGTGATATATATTCTGCTAGAAAGTGGCTCAATAAAAAATCAAAGAGTGGAGAAAAAAAAGGGGGGAAAAGAGAAGAAAAAATATTTTCTGTAAAGCAGTACTTAAGTGATCAATCACCAATACCAGAAGATATAATAGCTCCACGAATTCTCACTCCAGGTGGTCTTTTAGTCATTGGTGGTACGCCAAAGGTTGGCAAAAGTTATTTTCTTCTCTCTTTGCTTGCACATCTTGCAGCAGGAGTGTCGTTTCTTAAGATGAAGTCAGCAAGGCCACTAAAAATAATCTATCTGCAAAATGAGATGGAGTACAATTATATCAGGGAACGCATACAACAAATCATAACTAATCAAAGGCTGCCAAATCTAGCAGAGGAAAACTTGATTGTTACTACAAAGATGAGATTAACTTTAAATGATGAAGGTATAGAGAGAATAAAAGAGATCATAGGGGAAAAATTTAAAACGATAGATCTTATCGTCTTGGATTCGATTGACTATGAAAATATATTTTCTGGCCTGCAAAGCAGAATAGAAAAATTACGTTCTATAATTAATCCGATGGCTGGAATAATTATTACACGTCATACCAGAAAAGTATCGACAGCTACACTCGCAAAAAGTCCTTTTCAAGCTTTAATTGGTGCTAATGCTTTAAGAAGTTTTTATACATCTGGTATGGTAATGTTTCAACCAAATAAACGCGCAAATATCTTGCAAGTAGTATATGAGCTAAGAAACGGTAAATCAATACCAGCAAAATTCATTAGCAGAGTAAATGGGCGTTGGCAGAATTCTAAAATTATAGCTACGGCTTAACTTGTCCGCAAAAAACGGATACTATGGTAGAGCTAAAGACTCAGCTTTTGCAAAATATCAGATCTTGTCTTTTTCATCTACTACCAAGAGGGACATTTCGTGGTGATAAGTTTTATGTAGGTGATGTACAGGGTAACAAAGGCAAAAGTACTGTAATAGAATTAACAGGCGAAAGAGCTGGATTATGGAAAGATTTTGCAACAGGAGAAGGCGGTGACATTATTGACCTTTGGGCAACGGTACATGGGAAAAATGCCAAAATAGAATTTCCTGAAGTAATGGCTTCAATAAGTGAATGGCTTGGTCTTAAGAAACAAAACAATATCAGAAATCTAGAACAATATCTGACTTGTAGTTGGAATTACTACGATGAAAATAACCAATTGATTGTAATAGTCTATCGTTATGATCCTCCTTTAGAGAAAAAACAGTTTAAACCATTTGATGTTAAAAGACAAAAATTCAAAGAGCCAGAGATCAGGCCACTCTACAACATTCCAGGTATTTTAAAGTCCGATAAGGTTATTCTGGTTGAAGGAGAAAAATGCGCAGAAGCACTTATAGAGAAAGGAATTAAAGCTACAACTGCGATGTTTGGAGCAAATGCACCTATTGATAGAACAGATTGGACTCCGCTTAGAGGTAAACATGTTATCATTTGGCCAGACAACGATGAAGCAGGTAATAAATATGCCAAAAACGCTGAAAAGAAGCTTTTAGAACTTGGTGTTGCATCACTTACTACGCTTAAGATTCCACCGAATAAACCAAGGAGTTGGGATGCTGCTGATTGTCTGTTAGAGGGAATAAATGTTTCGGAATTTATTGAAAAAAACTCAAGAAAAATAATTATTAAACCACCACTTGATATTTTCAGCTGGAGTGTAGAGCGTTTTGTAGGTCCAGTACCAAAGCAAAGATTCTTGGTTGAAGGATTATTTCCTTTGGGTGTAACCTCCATTTTGGCTGCAATGGGAGATACAGGCAAAGGTATGCTTCTTCTTGACCTAGCCCTCAAGGTTGCAAGTAGCATAGACCAGGTGTGTGGATTTGGCCCACCTGTTACTGAACATGGGTCTGTGGTGGTATTTTCCGCAGAGGATGATACAAATGAAATACATCGTCGCTTAGAACGACTTGATCCAAAATGCGAGAGATTAAAATATAAAGATAGGCTATTTATTGTACCATTGCCAAATATAGGAGGATCATTTACCATACTTAAGAATGTTCGCGGTAAAGTTGTAGAAATATCTCCAGAATTTGAGTTGGTAATGAAGCAGCTGAGCAGAATAAAGGATTTAAAGCTCATTATATTTGATCCCCTTGCTTCTTTCATTCATGCAGATTTAAATGCTGACCCAGCAGTAGGGGATTATCTCATGTGTTTATTATCTGATTTAGCATGTAGCACTGGAGCTTCAATAATTACTGCACATCATATGAGAAAGCTGAAGGGAGAAAAGCCTATATCAACAGTAGAGCAAGCACGAGATGCTATTCGAGGTACTTCTGCTCTCGTAAATGGAGTCAGGTGTTCTTTTGCTTTTTGGCCTGTTGAAGATATGACTAAACCAATGATTTTTAGGTCAATTGGAAAAATCCCAAGACAAAATGCACTATTTTATGGAGCTGTTGTTAAGGCAAATGGCCTGGCTGATCGTACTGTACGTACTTATCTGAGAAATGAAGAAACAGGGCTATTGGAAGACATTACTGAACAATTAAAAGCTCAAAATATTAGCGATAAAGATCTAAAAATATATCTTATTGACTCAATTGCGCGAGCTGCTAGTTCAGGACATCCATTTACTCATACAGGAAGTGCAGGCATACATAAACAACGACATAGATTGCTTGAAGTTTTTCATAGTATGGGAAGGGATAGACTAGAGCGTATAGTTCAAGAGCTTTTACAAGCAAAGCAAATAGTTAAAGGAATGGCTAATGGTTCAAAAGAAGATAAATGGCTTGATGTAAAAACAGGACCATTTGCACGTGGAGTTGGAAAATTTACTCATGGAGCTGAAAATTTTTAAAATCAGGAAATTCTATTTTTTTATAGTCAAAGTAAAAGGGTTAATACGATAACCATATGATGATCTTTGCCAACCAAGGGTTTGTATTACATCATCACGTTCAATACTTAATCCTAATTTCTCAGCAAGTGTAGATTTGATTGTTCTTTGCATTTTATTTAATGGCTTTCTGATCTGTTGTTCTAAATCTGCTTCTAAACTAAGTCCCAAGAGTTTTTCTAACTGGTTAATATTGAGAAGTTTATGTTTTTCAGGTGGTAATTCTTTCTCACAGTCATGTAAAAATTGCTTGAACAATATTCGAAAAATATTAAGACATGATACAGCTTTTTTATTTATAACTTCAACACTATTAACATATACCATACCTTTAACTACCTGTAACTCCAGAAGCTTTGTTGGCACAATTGGTTCAACACGTTTAAGCGAAATATATGAAGCTGGTAAAACTTGCAAAGAAGTATTTTCTACTACCTCTGGTACTCCTTTTTTAGCTGCTTCTTGGAATATCTCAGTTACAGTCTTAAGCTGACAAAACAGTTTCACCATTGGCACTACATATAGGCTCAATAATAGATTCGGTATATCTTTTTTTAGAGTGATGAGAACTGTAGGGTGGACTCTAAGTTTATCTATAGTTAAAAATATCGCATCAGTACAAAAATCAAGGATTATTAGATTTACAATACGACCTTGATTACAAATATAATAAACTCCTTTTTCCACTTTTTCCCACATAAGTTTTGAATCATTCAACTTTGTTTCAAACCAGTCTATGACCTTTTCTGTATTTAAGTATATGGATAAGAGATGAAATCTCTGTTTTTGATAAGTATTAGGCAGAATATGACGAGAACAGTTTTCACAAATAGCGTCATCACATGCTTCATCAAAGTCTGAATCGATAAAAATCTCATTGCTACAACTTGAATCAATTACATTTGGCCAATCAAGATGATCTTCTTCACGAGAGCAAACAATATAATACCTTTCTTGCATTTTTATCAATCCAAGATCGAATAAGTATCTTGCTGCTTTAATATGATTTTGGCTTGGATTAATCCAGGAACTATTTGAACTTAAAAGATCAGCAATTTGCTCGTGAAAGAATTTTAAGACCATAAGATTGTTCCATATGTTTCTTCAGGTCCTCTCTTTCTTTTTTATTGAGTGGATGCTCTGAATAATAAACTTCCCCACTTATTTTGAAAGAAAATGTTACCTTTTTGTTTTGGAACATTACTTTAGCTGATTGAATAGATTGTAGTATGTTGCCAATAGCTGGCTTTAAAATATGTAACTCTGGTGCAATAGGATCATACGGTTTTACACTTAAAGTAAGATATGTATTACTATTTTTAAAATAATCTGACTTGAAATTTAACTCAAATATACAAATGTCAGGGTCAGAACCATCTATACATGCTTGAAGAAATTTGTGCACTTGTAATGGAAAGTTCTTATCTTGTATATTTACAAAAGTACATTCGCAGTCAAAATACCCACTTACAATGCTATTTGCTATTTCCACAGCCTTGTTAGTATTTTTAGCACAAAGATTAACCTGAGTGCCATCAAGAGAAAAGTCTAAAATCATCCACTCAGGTTTATGACCATGAACAACTTTGTTTGAATTAAGCAGTAAATCCATGTCACTTCCTCGACGTACAAACATATATATTCGATCTTGATGATGGAAAAAACCCTGCAACTGGTCATCATCCTTAAGTATCTGCTCTACAGCTTCTTGTGACATAAACTCTTTAAATGAAGTGTTTATTTGTCTTGGTGATTTCTGTAAAGCAAATGATACGAAACCTTTCTTTTGCACTTTATCAAAGTGATAAACAGATTTTAGAAGTTCGCAATTTATGTGAAATAGTAAAAACAATAAGGATCTTTTATCATACTTGGTATTGTTTTTTACCAGGTACGATCTCATTAACTTCTCAGTCAGAGCAAATCTTGCCACTTCACTGACCGTAGCCTCAAGTTTCGTACGATCAAAGTAGCTAATGAGATAATAGTCAAAAAGAGAGTCAGAGTAACTGGTAAGTATCTTACGTTTTTGTTGAGTCGATCTATCGTCATAATCTCCGTCCTGAAAAAGTTGTCCATTTAAATGATTTTTAAAGCAATGCTGAAAAATGATGCTCAGTTGCTTACCAGAAAGGGAGTCAAGCCAGGATTGGCGTATCTTTGAATCTTGAAAGCGATCTAGTAAAAGATTAACGGGAACTTCTAAATCACTCTCCCAGAATTCGTAACTTGGATGAATATTCATAACACACTAAATAAGCTATATTATACATAATATGACAATTCGAGCAAAGATTTTTTGGACATAATTTCTTCAAATCTTGTATATTTAATTAAGGAGAATTTGTGTGAACTAGATAGCTTTCTTAAATAAGGTGTGCATTGATTTAGTTTAATAGAAGTCTCCTAACCTTATAAAAAAATTCACAGGAAGAAAAACATGCAAAAAGGGGATTTAACTATTTATTGCCGTTATGAGCCCAGTCGGTTGGCAGGTACATATTTGGCAGATGCTTATGAACAATTGTTGAAATATAAAACAAAGGAGGTAGAAGAAAATGATAACGGTAAGCTTGTATGCAAGAGTTTCATCAAGACAACAGGCACAGGAGAATACAATAGAGAGTCAGATTGTAGAATTGGAGCGTCGCATTAGTAGTGATGGACATGAATTGTTAGATGAGCATAGGTTCATCGATAATGGTTACAGTGGATCAAATTTAGAACGTCCTGGCTTAGAGAGTTTACGTGATAGAGTAGCAGAAGGTAAGATTGATAAGATATACATTCATTCACCTGATCGGCTATCACGTAAATTTTCATATCAAATGATCTTACTCGAAGAGTTTAAAAAGGCTGGATCTGAAATAGTATTTTTGAATCATAAGTTTGATGATAATCCGGATTCCCATTTATTTCTACAGATTCAGGGAGCAATAGCAGAGTATGAACGTGCAAAGATTATGGAACGAAACCGTAGAGGTAAACTTCATGCGGCCAAAGCTGGGTGTATAAGTGTGATGGGTAGGGCGCCTTACGGTTATCGCTACATAGCAAAACATGTAGGTGAAGGAAGTGCTCAATTTGAGGTTGATGAAGAAGAGGCAAATATAGTGCGTAAAATATTTAGTCGGGTTGGCCAAGAAAGAGCAAGTATAGGAGAAGTTGTACATGAACTGAATAAGATACCGGTAATAACACGAACAGGAAAAAGGTATTGGAAAAGGAGCACTATTTGGAACATGTTAAAAAATCCTGCTTATATAGGACAAGCAGCTTATGGTAAAACTAGGACATGCTCAAAACCACAAGTAAAAAAATCAAAAAAAGGAACTTGTGGTAAACTTAAAAGTGGTCGCTTTAATAGTGATAAAGAGAATTGGACTTATATTCCAGTACCAAAAATAATCAATGAGCATTTATTTGATTCAGTGCAGGCACAACTAACTGAAAATAGGCAAAGAGCAAGAGTACGACAAAGAAGAGAAACATATTTATTGCAAGGTTTAATGGTATGTCAACGTTGTCAATATACTTATTGTGGTACAAACCACGTTCATAAAAAGTCGACATATTATTACTATCGTTGCTCTGGTACAAACTCTAGCAAATTCAATGGCAATAAAATCTGCGATAATAAATCAATACGCACTGATATATTAGATGGAGTTATATGGGAAGAAGTCAAGAGTATCTTGAAAGAGCCAGATAGGATTGCAAATGAATATCAACGTAGATTATCAGAGAACAAAAAACCTTTACATAATCAAACACGTGAAAAGCAAGAAAGTAAGTTAAGATTAAGTATCAAAAAATTTATTGATAGCTATGCTAAAGGGTTTATAAGCCAAGAAGAATTTGAACCAAGAATCACAACAATGAAACAGCATTTGAAAGAAATTGAAGAAGAGAAAGAAAGAACGCTTGATCAAAAAAAACTACAACAAGAATTGAGCCTTGTTACAGATAGCTTGAAAAACTTTTCCTCAAGTGTTGAATCAAAGCTTGATCAAGTGGATTGGCAGACTAAGCAAAATATTATTAGAATGTTAATTCATCAAATTGAAATCAATCACAATCACTTGTATATAGTATTTCGCATAAAAAGTCTTGCAAATTTTGATCAAAATAGCCATAATAGAATTATGCAATGTTGTACTAGCAGTCAATATTGTTGGACTGCCAGATAAAACTGTTGCAGAATCCAGAGAGCGCATCAGAGCAGCGTTAAATTCAATCAATCTTCTGTTACCTCCAAAAAGGATTACGGTTAATCTTTCCCCTGCGGATTTGCTTAAAGAAGGTAGTCATTATGACTTAGCTATTGCTGTTGGATTACTTGTTGTAATGAATGTGATACCAGTTGAAAAAGTTCAGTCTTATATAATTATGGGCGAGCTTGCACTAGACAGCAGAGTCATACCAATCTCAGGAGTACTTCCAACAGCAATCAATGCAAAACAGGCAAATAAAGGAGTAATTTGCCCAAGGGGAAATGGAGTAGAAGCTTCATGGATAAAGAATGTTTCTATTCTAGCTATAGAGAAATTAACCGATATTATCAGACATTTTAAGGGTGAGCAGTTAATTCAGCCGGTAACTTTTAACTATAGCGCTGCACCCAAAGAAAAAATTCAGTTCCAGATATAAAGGATATTAAAGGTCAAGTTGTTGCAAAAAGAGCAGCTGAAATTGCAGCAGCAGGTGGACACAATATGCTTCTTGTTGGACCTCCTGGTACTGGAAAATCAATGCTTGCTAAGCGATTTATAGGGCTATTACCTGATTTGACTGAGCAGGAGATGATTGATGTTAATATTATCTCTAGCATAACAAAAGCCAGTAACGAAACATTTAAAGTAACTCGTCCCTTTCGTGAACCTCATCACTCATGTTCCATGCCAGCAATGATAGGAGGAGGAAAAAATGCAAAGCCTGGGGAAATTACCATGGCTCACAATGGTGTGTTATTTCTTGACGAGCTACCTGAATTTCCAAGGCTTGTGCTTGATTCTCTACGCCAACCACTTGAAGATAGAAAAGTCACTATCGCAAGGGCAAATGCTCACATTACTTATCCAGCTAATTTTCAACTTATAGCTGCAATGAATCCCTGCAGGTGCGGTTACTTAGGTGATGCAAGTAGATCGTGCAACAAAGCTCCAAAATGCGGCACAGATTATAGAAATAAAATATCAGGACCTTTGCTTGATAGAATAGACATATGCATTGAAATGCCAAACGTTAGTATACTCTCTCCTGAAATTTCTTCAGAAGGAGAAAGCACTGAAAATATTAGAAAAAGAGTGATAGCAGCGAGGAAAATTCAAGCTGAGCGTTATAGTAAATTGAATATTTATTGTAATGCAGAAGTAAGTGGTGAAGCATTAACTAAGCCAGACGAGGAAGGATTAGAATTACTAAAATACGTACTGAAAGAAAATTACATTTCCAATCGAGGCTACATACGCATATTAAGAGTTGCAAGAACCATTGCAGATCTTGCAAAAAGTGAGGAAATAAAAAGAGCACATATTGCAGAAGCACTAAATTACAGAATAAGAATGTATAAATAAGTTAATTTACTTGACAGGAAACTTTTTTTGCCATATACTACCCTTAGTGAAATTTTAATATTTTTGGAGTATAGTTATGGGAAAACTTGAAGCAATAAAAAATAAATATAGAGGCGAAGGACTTTGGTCAGCAGCTAAAGAAGTGCCTGTGCAAGGTTGGGATCTCGTAAAAGAACATAAAGGCAAGACAATTGGTATTTCTTTAGCAGTTATAGCAGTAGCCTCGCTTACAGCTGCTTATCTCTTAAGTCCAGCTTATGCAACTTTTGTTGGTACAGTTGGAACAAAAGCTGCAACACTTGTTAGTCCTGCTATTACTGCAATGTCTGCATTTGCAGTTGCTCATCCACTCATTGCTAGTTTGGTAGTTCTTGCTGCAGTAGCAGCTTTAATAACTGCACCTGTGTATGCATATAAAAACAGTAATAAGGCAGCTCAAGTTGAGAAAGTAGCAGAAGTGCTGAATGACAGTAGTATTACACAACCAGATACTAAACTAAATAATATTAAGCAAATACTTGGTTTACAAACTGTACAAAGTGTTTAATTAATTTTTAACAAAAATCAAGAAAAGGGATAGGCCTCTATCCCTTTTTCACAATTTTTTTTGCATTCTAAGTAGTGCTGTTTGAAAGCCTGCAATTATTATACCTACTGATTAATAATGTTAAGAATAAGTAAATCTTGTTTACTATTTGCATATATCAAAATGAAAAATGTTTGCATATTGTTAAAAAAGCAGTAACTTGTTATCAAGTGAATTCACTAATATTTGAGTAAAATTTAAATGTCAATCGACCTTAGTTTACCAGAATTACCCATATTGCACCCAAGGATTACCGTTGTGGGAGTGGGTGGTGCTGGTGGAAATGCTGTGAACAACATGATTCAATCCAATTTACAAGGAGTAAATTTTGTTGTAGCAAATACCGATGCTCAAGCGTTAGAGAAGTCATTATGTGATAAAAAAATTCAACTTGGTATTAACTTAACTAAGGGCCTTGGTGCTGGTGCTTTGCCTGATGTTGGTAAAGGTGCAGCAGAAGAATCAATTGATGAAATTATGGAGCATATAAAAGATAGCCATATGCTCTTTATCACAGCAGGGATGGGTGGTGGTACTGGAACAGGTGCTGCACCGGTAATTGCAAAAGCAGCCAGAGAAGCAAGAGCGGTAGTTAAAGATAAAGGAGCAAAAGAAAAAAAGATACTGACTGTTGGAGTTGTAACTAAGCCGTTCGGTTTTGAAGGTGTGCGACGTATGCGCATTGCAGAGCTTGGACTTGAAGAGTTGCAAAAATACGTAGATACACTTATTGTCATTCCAAATCAAAATTTATTTAGAATTGCTAACGAGAAAACTACATTTGCTGACGCATTTCAACTCGCCGATAATGTTCTACATATTGGCATAAGAGGAGTAACTGATTTGATGATCATGCCAGGACTGATTAATCTTGATTTTGCTGATATAGAAACAGTAATGAGTGAGATGGGTAAAGCAATGATTGGTACTGGAGAGGCAGAAGGAGAAGATAGGGCAATTAGTGCTGCAGAAGCTGCGATATCTAATCCATTGCTTGATAATGTATCAATGAAAGGTGCGCAAGGAATATTGATTAATATTACTGGTGGTGGAGATATGACTCTATTTGAAGTTGATTCTGCAGCAAATAGAGTGCGTGAAGAAGTGGATGAAAATGCAAATATAATATTTGGTGCTACTTTTGATCAGGCGATGGAGGGAAGAGTTAGAGTTTCTGTTCTTGCAACTGGCATTGATAGCTGTAACAACAATTCATCTGTTAATCAAAACAAGATCCCAGCAGAGGAAAAAAATTTTAAATGGCCTTATAATCAAATTCCAATATTAGAAACAAAAGAATATGCTTCAACTGAGCAAACAAACGAAAGAGTTAAGTGGGGTAGCAATGTTTATGATATACCAGCTTATTTAAGAAGAAAAAAATAATGCAATTTTGGCTACTCAAGTCAGAGCCAAGTGAATACTCGTGGCAAAAAATGGGAAAGGAGCAGGTGACGCAGTGGAATGGTGTATGCAATTATCAATCTCAAAATTACATGAGAGCTATGAAATTAGGCGATCTTGCATTTTTTTATCATACAGGTAAAGAGAGAGTTATACTTGGAATAGTTGAAGTATTAAAGGAGTATTATCATGTTTATAATTCCAAATTTGGACTAGTGAATGTAAAATTTTTGAAACCTTTAAGTAACCAAGTGACGTTAAACAGTATAAAACAAAACCCACTTTTGAAAAATATGGTTATATTAAAACAATCACGTTTATCAGTTTCTCCAGTTTTAGAGACTGAGTGGAATGAAATAATAAGGATGAGTGATGTGTAATACCTGTTGCCAAACAATATTACCTCAGCACACAACATACAGCTGTATGAGTGTTTGTTTCGAAGTAGCCGATTTTTCATCAAACACAAAGCAGTGCTTGACACTGGAATCCAGCTGTAATGCAACCACATTAAAAATGTTGTGTTTTAATATAGCTTTTATATTCACTCACCTAATGTCTAATCAGAATTCCTGGATCCCAGTGTCGGAGCACTGGGATGACATACTTCTAGTGTACAATATTCGTATAGTTGTGTGTATGATACGATGGTCTATAATTCTTCTTTTTTGGGTTCCAATGTCAAGTGATGGGATAATGTCCTTTCTGGTGCTTTATTCATGTTAGAAGTAAATATTCTTGATAAGAGGTGGCATAGTATTACGAAGGACCCACAGAGTTTTGTATTAAATATTATTAATGCTTCTCTAAAAGAATTAAAAATAGATCATTATAAACCAAATATATCAATAGCTCTCGCTGATGATAACTTGCTACATCAACTTAATCTTAAGTTTAGAGAAATAGATAAGCCAACTAATGTACTATCATTTCCATGCGAACAGTTATCTAGTGAATGTGATCTAGGAGACATAGCAATTGCAGTAGATACAATAGAAAGAGAGTCTCATGAGTACTGTATATCTATCCTCACTCACACTGCACACATGTTAGTTCATGGATTGCTGCATTTACTTGGCTATGATCATCAAAAAGAAGATGAAGAAATTATAATGAAAAGTTTAGAGAGCAAGATTTTAGCTTTGCTTGAATTTGAAAAGGAAAAGTATGGTAGATAATACCAAAATATGTTATTTACAAAAAAGGGGTTTTAGCTGTAAAAGGTAAGCAATATGGTTCAGTTTTCTTTACCAAAAAATTCTAAAGTTAATAAAAAGGGCAAGGTTTATCCTACTCCTACTGGAGCAAAAAATATTAGAAGATTTCAAATTTATCGTTGGTCTGCTGATGATGATAAAAATCCAAGAATAGACACATTTTTTATCGATATGGATAATTGTGGCCCTATGGTACTTGATGTATTAATAAAAATAAAGGATGAAATAGATTCAACCTTAACTTTTAGACGCTCTTGCAGAGAAGGAATATGCGGATCTTGTGCAATGAATATTGATGGTACCAACACTCTTGCATGCACTAAATCTATACATGATATAAAAGGTGAAGTAAAAATATATCCACTACCTCATATGTATATAGTAAAGGATCTAGTTCCAGATCTAAGCCAATTTTATGAGCAATACAAATCGATTAAACCTTGGTTACAAACAGATAAATCTGCCTTACAAAATAAAGAATACTTTCAATCTCCTGAAGATAGAAAAAAATTGGATGGTCTGTCTGATTGTATACTATGTGCTTGCTGTTCGACTGGTTGCCCAAGCTATTGGTGGAATGGTGATAAATTTTTAGGGCCAGCGATATTACTGCAAGCTTATAGATGGATTGCTGACAGTCGTGATAATAAGAAAGAAGAAAGACTTGCTTCTTTAAACGACCCATTTAAGTTGTATCGTTGTCATACAATAATGAATTGTACAAAAACCTGCCCGAAAGGTCTTAACCCAGCAAAAGCGATAGCGAAAGTAAAACAGCTTATGGTAGAGAGAGAAGGAATTTGAGTGTTATTTCTGGCACTCTTCGTAAGAAAATAGTAGACCCTCTGAAGCATAGGGTATTGTTAATACTCTAAACGTTCTTCCGTTCATGAAATGTATTGTTTCACCATATGATTCCAGTAATCTTTTAAACAACTCATGTCTTTGATTATTAATAGTTTGAAAATCCTCTTTTCCTAAAAGCTTTTTAGATTCAAATAGGTGAAGCATAATCTCGTGATAAGTTGGATAAGACTCCAAAAATTTTGGATCAAACTGAAAAGTTTTTATAAAAGCATTATTATAAAATTTTAGCTTTTGATTCTTACTATATATCGCTACAGCAATCGATAGCTTCTCAAGCAAACTTTCTTGTGCAGCTAAACAATTGCTTAGCTCAGTATGTAATTTTTTTTCATCACTAATATCTTTTCCATACATTACTATGCTATTAGAATTTTGCACTGGAACTTCAACAAAATTAAAAACCTTAGGTTCGTTCTTGTAAGTTATTACACACTCTCCTGGTTTTACGTTATAGGAGCCACTCGCAACAGTAAATTTTTTAGAGCTGCCTATATATTTATCATAAAATAAGTTATAAAACCTTACTTTTTTATTCTTATTGTGCTTCAGTATTGGAAATGGTAAAGAGTCAAAAATTTTTTTATAGTTCTCCAATTCTCGCATAAGCTTACTATTTTCTAACTCAAGTTCATTAGCTTTTATCTTATAATCGGAGATATTTCTTATCCACAACAACACACCAATCACATTATTAGAATAATCTATTATGCTTTTACCATAACATGTGCAATAAACCTCACTGTCTTTTGACTTTAAATCTAGAGTAAAAGATTTATTTATTTCCTTTGCCTCAGCAAAACTTTTAATTAAGCTTTCTGATTGCTCAAAAAAATTTACAAACTCATTAAATGAATAAAAAACAGTATTAAGCAAAATTAGTAAATTGGGAGAAAATTTTTCTATACGTTTTTTTGCGTCCCAAATATAAAATCCATCATTTACAGTATCTATTAAATTATTTATGATAACATTTTGATGTTGTAAGTCCTTAATTTTATTACTAATTTTTAATTTAGAATATGAGAAAAAGAAGAATACTAGAATTAGTAGTAAAACTATTTCATACAAAAAAAACATAGTATTCTAAAACAAATATAAAAATTTATAATCTCTCAGCAAAGAGATTGTACTGAAGAGGTATATAAGTGAAGATTGCCCAATACCCTAAAGCCTAATCTCTTATAAAGGTTTACAGAAGGTTTCATGCAATGTGCTACTATGTATTTGCATTCAAATTGCCTAGCTATCTTTATTCTTTCTAGAACCATTTGAGTTCCTATTCCACGACCCCTGTAAATTGGTAAAACTCCATCGCTATAAAAACCAGCTATGCTGTCTTGAATATAAAGACCGCATGTTCCAACAATTTCGTTATTTAGCATTACAAGAAAAAATCTTAACCTTGAGCTCTTATCATCATAATTCGATAATTGGCGAAAAAATGTGCTAACAATACTAATTCTGTGATAAAAAATTTTAGAAGTGTGTAAATCTAATTGCTCTAAGAGCTCACTACTATTTACAACATTGAACTTCAAATTTGGAACAGCATCATCAGGCAAAAAATAATCTTTTATATTGAGTAAAACTTTTTTTGGTGTGCTAACGTGTTTTATTTCGCATTTTTCTAAAATACCCCCTATTTTTATACGTGGACTTATTATCCATGTTGCTTCTATATTTCGTGCTTTGAGATAATCTAGAGTTCTGCATATGGAAAGCTCAGTACATTGATCTTCACAAAACACAAAATTAAATAACGATTCTCTGGTACCATTTACTGTAAATATAACATTATCAAATTCGTCATGTATTTCCCACTTGGACAAATTCGTTGCATAAAGTATATAATCCTTTAGGTTCTGAATAATTAAGCTTGAATAACAAATTTTTTTATTCTGCATAAACCAACAATAAACAATAAAAGGCTCCTATAAAAACAAAGGCTAAAATTGCAGCTACAACATCATCTAGCATAATACCTAAAGGACCTTTTGTATTTTTATCAATCAAATTTATAGGCCACACTTTTATTATATCAAAAAACCTAAAGGAGAAAAAGCACACCAACAATACAGAGCTATTCATTTCTTGTTCTAATAATATTGAAACTAGAAGTACTGTCAGCAATTGACCAACTACTTCATCAATTACTACCTCTTTTGGATCATGCGGAGCTTTGTAATGTTGTATATAATTGCCTGTAGACCATAATCCAACTAAGAATAAAAAAAAAATAATTGCTGTACCTAAAATTCTGTCATTGAGTAATATAGGAACAATTGGGTAAGCAGCCAAGCTGCCTATAGTACCTGGCATGTGTTTTACCGTGCCAGATAGCCACCATGTTGATATTAATTTATATAAAAATTTCACAATATACCGAAATATAAAACTAATTTACAAGAACAGAAATAGTATCTTCTATAGAAGTATTTTCATATAGCAATCTATAGATCGCTTCACATATGGGCATTTTTATCTTTAGCTTTTCTGCTAAATCAAATGCAGACTTAGCAGTGTTAAAACCTTCAATTACCGACTTACCTTCTGATAAAATCTGCTGAGCACTAGAACCATTACTATTAGCTACTTTAGATCCAAAAGATAGATTTCTTGAATTTAATGATGTGCATGTCACAACCAAATCGCCTAAGCATGCTGGTCCAAGTAGTGTATTTATATCTACATTGCCGTCACCAACTTTTGCTGAGTATAAAGCCTTAATTTCACTCATACTTTTCGTAATTAATGCTGCATGAGCATTAAACCCAAACCTACCTAGAACAACCCCACATGCTATAGCAAAAACATTCTTTAACGCTGCACAAACCTGTATTCCTATAACATCGCTACTAAGGTACAATTTAATATTTTCTTGCTGTAGCTCTGATACTAATTTTAAACCTAATACTTCATTTTGACATGCAAGAACCATCGAATATGGTAATTTTCTTGCAACTTCTATAGCAAAGCTAGGACCAGAAAAAACAGCAAGAGGATTATTAGGTAAAACTTCATTGACTACTTCACTAGGTAATTTTAATGTAGATTTTTCTATTCCCTTACAAGCCAAAATTATTGCTACATTTTTTTTTAGGTTACAATCATTCAATTGATGACATATCTCCCTTAGAGACTGAGTGGGAACAGCTAGAATTATTACTGAAGCATTAACTGCATCTTCAATAGCTAATTTTACTGATACATTATCAGAAATTGGACAATCAGGTAGCTTGTCACTTTCTCTTTTCTCTTTAATTGATTCAAATATGGCCTTATTGCGAGTCCACAAAATTACATTTTTCTTACTACTTAATGAAATCGCAATTGCTGTACCCCATGCGCCAGCACCTAAAACTGATATTACCACTCAATATTCCTGAAAGTATTACTTATAATTTAAAACTGTAGAATAAGTAAATTAAAAATATAACATAAAAGTATAAAATAGTTTAAATATCTATTAACCTAAGTATTCTTTTAATAAAAATAGCTTCTATTCAATATTTACTAAAAATAGTGTTATTATAGTATATCTATTGTATTTTAGATCTATTTGTATAATTTTGGAACGACACATTAACTATTAATTAATAAGTGTAATTTCTATTATTCATTAATAAAAATTTGATTTGTTACTTTCCTTGGTTATATATATTACTAAAATTATAAATTATTTATGGGGTGTAAAATATGCGTATATTATTAATTGAAGATGATCAAGTAAGTGCAAGGACTGTAGTTAATGCCTTAACTTCTGATGGACATTTTTGCGACGTTGTTACTTCTGCACAAGATTATAACAATAATATGGTTTCCTCGGGTGGAGACTGTTACGATCTAGTTATTCTAGATATACACCTGCCTGGTGATATTGATGGATATGATATACTGTTAAGATTAAGAAGTGCAAAAATCAAAGTTCCTGTTTTAATACTTTCGTGTATCTCCGCTGCCAACCATAAAGCTAAAGGACTTGGGTATGGTGCCGACGATTACTTAACCAAGCCATTTCACAAGAGCGAATTATTAGCTCGAATTAAGGCCATAGTCCGACGTACTAAAGGCCATCCCGAATCAGTGATAAAGATTGGTAATATGAATATCAATTTTGATCACAGGATTGTTGAGGTAAAAGGCAAAACAGTTCACCTTACTAACAAAGAGTATTCCATGATAGAATTGCTGGCATTGCGTAAAGGAGCAGTGTTGACAAAAGAAATGTTTTTAAACCATCTTTACAATGGCTTGGACGAACCTTCAGACAACAAAATAGTTGATGTTTTTATGTGTAAATTACGTAAAAAACTTGAAAGTGCAAATGATGGAATAAGCCACATAGAAACCGTTTGGGGTAGAGGATATGTTCTAAAAGAGTATGTTGACGATGAAGAATACTCTAGTGTTAATATAAGCGAAAGCAGTAGTGACTATCAAGCAGAACAAGTGAAGGACAACGCATGAAATGCTTTATTCACCCATTCATTGAAGCAACAAAATAGGTAGATGAAATAAGATAAAAACCAATCGTAAAAGTGAGGTAACATGGTTAGTCTTTTAGAACTTTACAAAGACTTGCAGCAAAAAATAGAAAAGTTGGAAGCTAAGCTAAAAAGTTATAGGTAAGAAAATAAGGTTTTAGAGATAGAGAATGACGAGTTAAAGGAAAAGCTCGGTTAAAATTCAAGCTTTGTTAAGTTCAAAAGGAAATAAAAAAAGAGATAAGCCAAGAAGTAAAAGGAATATAGGTGGTCAAATTGAGCGTACAGGATATGTGAAATGTTTGATACATTTACATAGTATGGCTGACATTCATGCATTGCCTAGGTGAAATATAAGCCGAGTTCTGTTTATGTAGCTATTTATCTGGAGTAAATGTTACCATTTACTTCATGCGATTTACCCGAGTAGATATGAGAAAAACATAAAATCTACTTCTATTTAATCTTGCTCCTAGTGTTGGTTACTTGACTACCAATGTTGCCATTGTTATGGTGCGCTCTTACCACACCTTTTCACCCTTGCCTAATAATATTTTAGGCGGTAATTTTCTGTAGCCCTATAACTGGAGTTACCTCCGGCGGGCGTTACCCGTCACTACCTTTTCTTGGAGCTCGGACTTTCCTCTGCTGTGTTTATCACACAACAGCAGCTACTTATTTCACCTAGAAATTATACTTTAACATTAAAATCACAAAAGCAAAAGAAAATTTCCTAACAGTCTACATACTAAAAACATTCAGACAAATAGCTAAAGGTGATATTCCGGTACATCATTGCTATCCCAAGATAAGCTTTTTTCACTTTTAGACTCTAGCTCAGTCAGTCAAGATCCTGGTCCACCGCTTGAAGACGATGAGCTACTTCTTGACCGACTACTACTCTCCACCGATATACTGTTTAGCACTGTTTCAGATTGATCCATAGTTCGCATAGATATATGTCTCATTCTGTTATTAGCGATAAAAATTTCTTCATCGCTATTGCCACTTGAAGATGATCGCCTTCTATCATTGAAATTAGTTAGTTCTAACACAGGGACAGAATTACGACCCTTAACATATTTGTATGCTATGAATCCTATAATTCCAGCAATACTTATTATCGCTCCAACCAAAGACCCACCTATCATTCCTGCCCTATTAGACTCTATAGCAAGCTGAGCGGGCTGTGTTGAAAGAGTAGTTTGAGGAAGTAAAGTTGTAGTGAACAAAGGAGTTGTTACCTTTGTTCCAGTATTTGATATAGTGGACACTGTTTGTATAGTTGCCTCTGAGTTTGTTGTTGGCACATTAGTTGGCATTGTAGTAATCATAGTTGCTTGTGAAGTCGCAATAGTTTCAGCTACTGTCGTTGGTTCTGATGACGTACTCATCTTAGTTGTTAATTCTGTTAAAGGCTTACTCATCGTAGTACTGCTTGCTGTAAAAGTTGACTCAACAGTCGCTGCTGTAGATTTTACAGTACTTGTCTCAGTTTCCGAAGGCACACTAGTTGACGTTTTAGCAACCGTGGTCGTTTGTGAAGTAGAAGTTGTTTTTGCTACTGTTGTTGGCCCCACTGTTACTGTACTTGTTTGAATTGTTGACTCTGTTGAAGGCCTACTCGTTGTAGAAGTAGGTGCAGTGGTAGTTGATGCTACTGTTGTTGACTCCACTGTTACTGTACTTGCCTGAGTTGTTGACTCTGTTGAAGATTTACTCATTGTGGAAGTTGGTACAATGATAGTTGATGCTTCTGTTGTTAATTTGGTAGTCTTTACAGTGTCGGTTTCTGTTGTGCTAGTAATTGCAGCAGTCGTCGTTTTCTTAGAAGTCACAACCGTCTCTGTAACAGTTATAGGAGCCACAGTACTGCTGGAAATAATACTAGGCATCAATTGGCCGTTAATGATATTAACAAAATCACTGAGAGCTTTGATACTGCTTGTCGGTATTATCGTTGCTTCAGAAGATTTTCCAGAGCTCTCTCTATTAAAAGTTATAATACTCTCTCCACTTACCGCAGTGACGATAAAACCTCCTTGGCCATTGTCTTTAACGTACAATTGTTCTATAGGATCTTCACATTCACAAACAGTAAAATTTGATTTTGGTCCTTTCTTAGCAAGGCTTACTAAATGCAATTCTTGCGTATTAGAAGATTGTTTTTTTGCAAGAAAAGCAACCTGATCATCGCCTTCAGTTTGTTTCACATACTGTAAAAAGCTTATTTCATATTCTCTGGAAAGAGATAGTGCTTTATTATCTATCTGACATCTCTTACTAAGCAAACATTCATCTTTCTTTCCACTTTTTAGATCCTCAACCACTTTGGCCATATCGAACTTAAAAATATTTGTTCTTACCTCTTGATTTTCAATACTATTTTTTCCCACTTGCGAATAAAGCATCGTATTTTCATCTAGTACTAATTGCCCTGGATTATTAAACTTGAATAATTTTCTTTCTATGATGCCGTTTGCTCCAGATAAAGCTTTAAATTTTCCATTCGTGTCTGATTGTAAATACCAAGAAACTAAAGCTTGATCCTTTAAGTTATGAGCGATTACAATGACATTACCTTTACCAACTTTTACTGCTTTTGGTTGAAAGTAACTATTGTCTTCATTTGCAAGATTATGTATATCAATGTTCTTGTATAATTTTACTTTTCCTACGTATTCAACTAAGGGAATATTAGTTGAATGCTTGATTTCGTAGGTGTTGAATGTTAAGCCTTTGATGCACTTTTCTTTTTTGTTAATTTCTCCTGTAGGAAAAATAACTCCAACTTTATCTACTTCAGCTGAATTTTCTATTAGTGTGGGAGATAATTGGCCCTTGAATTCATTTGCTACGTTGACACATGTATCACACTCGTATGTTTTCGATTGATATAATGGACTAATAAGTAACTTTACTCTACTGCTTCCATTGCCGTTATCTTGATAGCTGAGTCCATAAGTAACTCCATTTCCTTCAATCAACCCTACGTTTACTGGGTTAAAACCTATCGCTTCTTTAACTTTCAGTGTAGTTGTATTAACTCTAAATAATCTACTTAATATAGACATAATTATATTTAAAATTTTAATAAAACGCTATTATGATTATTTCTATATGTAACGTCAATAAAATTTTAACTAAAATTAAGAAATTAATTTTTAAGTACTCTAAGATAATACGCTAATAAACCCAGATTTCCCATAGACAATATGTTTCCTTTGAAACCATATAATAAATTTAGCAGCTTGTTGACAACAGAAATTCCTTTACAAATCCCCCAAATACCCTTACCATGACATCAAGGGTATTTATGACTCAAAACTTGTTTTGATCTGCAGGCTCAATGACAAAATTCAGTAAAAAACTCAGAGTATTTATTGGCGAATTACATAAAATTATAGCGGCTTTTTTTATTTTTTCTACATTCAGCCAAATCGCGCTTATTTTAAGCGTTAGCACATTATTACGGCGCCAATTTACATTATAAAACTCACTACTAGGGGATTCTTTTGCCTTTTTTCCATCTAGTTAATTTCTTAATGTTTATAATCCCGCTACGTGTTAGTGATATAACTATACAAGAAGTAGTAGAAAGCTAGCTTGCATTAGCTTTATTTGTTATAATTACATTCGGTTTTATAAAGTGAGGAGTAAATATGCCAGAAGTTACTGGGGAAGATTCTAATAAGGAAAGTAGAATAGAAAACGAGCTACAACAGGATTATGAATATGAATTGATTAAAAGTTTATTCATGTTTCCTGATAGGCGTCATTTGGTAGATATTGCTGAAGCTACAAAAGGCTCGTTTGATAATTTAATGTGTGCGTGGCTTGTTACAACTGAGTTGACAGACAGTCAAGAAGAGTTAGATGAGGAATTGCTATCTATTTTTAGTGCAATGAGATCTTTGAGTGCAGGAGATAGTTACCGACAACTTCAAAAGTTTTTATTAAATAATAAAGATAATCAAAATCTAAAAACCGTTCTTAATTGTGAAAGGGGAGAGTCTAGTTTGACGATATTGCACATAATATCAAGTATGGCTTGGGCAAGAAAACAATATGATTGTGCCGTAAGTTTGCTTTTAGAAGCAGGAGCTGACCCTAATATCAAGAATGATAAAGGAAGGACACCATTACACTATGCTACTGGACCTTATAGTATAGCTGCTCTCTTAGAAAAGGGAGCTGACCTTAATGCAGAAGATAATGAAAAAAAAACGCCTTTGCATCATGTTGCTAGTGTTGGTTGTTCTGAAGGCGTAGTTTTACTCTTAGAGAAAGGAGCTATTTCTGATCAAGGTGATAAACAAGGAAAAACTCCTCTGCAAGTTGCACGTGATAATCATCATGAACATATTGAAAAGTACTTTGTGACTTATAAGCGAGAGAAGTTGAGTGATAAGTTACGCTCTATAATGGAAACAAAAGACTGGTTCGAAGATGGTTCAGGTTACGTTTTAACTAAGAGACAGGGGGGCTTGAGAAGAAAGTTGTTGGATATAGTAAATAACTCAGAAGGTGATTCAGTTGTTGAAGATCTACAAGAATTCTTAGATGATTTTGGGAATGATCAAGATCTAAGAATGGTTTTGAATCTTCGAAGTAATGAAGGAGAGTTGCAGGTGCATCAACATGCTAAAAATCTTGATTCTTTTGCTCGTTCAGGTACTGATGAAAGAGCAAATAAATTTGAAGTAAAAAGATTACTTTTGAAAGCAGATGCAATCAATTTACAATGGTCAAGTTATGATGAGAAGGAGTATTATTCTAGGGATTTATGGAGTAATTTACCGCCGAATCGACAGATAAAGCTAAAAGAATTTTTAGATAAAGTTTCTAAAGCTCAAAATATGGATGAACTAGAAGGAGTTGTAAATGAGGCTATTCTCTCAGGAGGAAGGATTAATAGACGATTTTCTCAAGATAAGAAGCGTAATTTTACAGATTGTGTTATGGAAAGGATTGGTGAGTTAGGAAAGAATCCTGAAGTTGCAAGCAAGATAGTATGCAAGTTGGTATCAATAGGGGCAGTGTTATATAATAAAGATAATATGAAAGTAATTGATACACTAGAATCTGAATTTAAAGAGCACAAAGAAAATATGATAGAAGCTTATCTAGATTATCTAGAGAGTACCCTAGATTTTATGGAAGTTATAAAAGGAGCAGTTATTAATGGTATGGTAAAGAATGCAAAAATAGATAACACTACTTTATACTCGGAATATTCCGAAGATAGTATGATAAATGTTGCAAGGCTCACAGAAA
The DNA here is from genome assembly GCF_947251465.1 of Wolbachia endosymbiont (group B) of Melanostoma mellinum. Classification (NCBI taxonomy): domain Bacteria; kingdom Pseudomonadati; phylum Pseudomonadota; class Alphaproteobacteria; order Rickettsiales; family Anaplasmataceae; genus Wolbachia; species Wolbachia endosymbiont (group B) of Melanostoma mellinum. The sequence continues at coordinate 1,147,137 of NZ_OX366366.1, read as the reverse complement.
AAGCTAGTGAGTTAAGGCGAGCTCAGGGCAACATAGGCTATGAAAGAGATATAATAAAGATTGGTAAAAGTGAGGTAGCAATTATAACAAAGAATGGTATAAGGAATTACACCAATCTTGCGGACGATAGTGATATAGTGTTGACTTTCCCTACCACTAAGGGAGAGTTAGACGTTAGGTTATATCCTGATAAGCAAAATAAAGACTGGATAAAGGTAGAAGTAAGAGATCAAGAGAGGTTGAAAGAATTAAAAGATTGTGGAGAAGAAATAGGAAAAAATTGCTTATTTGGTGGTTACTCAGTTTACAATGCTATTGAACGTGGGTACTTTGAAAGGCCTGCAGGAATTTTTCAGGGAGAAAGATTACAAAGTGGTGAAAAAGTTTCTCATGTAGATCAATTACAAAGTAAAAAAAATAATAAGGTACGTCAAATTGGATTATACTAAGCTTGGTTTACAGTAGGTCTTAGATTATGCAAGAAGTCTAATTGCAATTGTTAACTCTTCAAGTATAATTTGTTGAGATTTACATGAACCTTATTAGATGAAAGAGAAAGAAGAGCAGTTTAGTTTTACACCAGACAATCTTAGCAAAGCAAAAAAGTCTATAGAGATGTATCCTAAAGGTAGAGAAGGAAGCGCTGTTATGCCTTTACTGTATCTAGTACAAGAACAATGCGGATGGGTTCCTGAATCTGCCATGCGCTACGTTGCTGACATGCTTCATATTCCACATATTCGCGTGTATGAAGTGGCAAATTTTTATACCATGTATAATTTAAAGCCAGTAGGTAAATATCTAATACAAGTTTGTAGAACAACTCCTTGCTGGTTATGCAATAGCGAGGAAGTTTTAAGTACCTTTAAAAAGAAGCTTGGAATCAATATCGGTGAAACCACTAAAGATAATCTATTTACTTTAAAGGAAGTTGAATGTCTTGGTGCATGTGTTAATGCCCCTGTTGTACAGATCAATAACGATTTTTATGAAAACCTCACTCCTGAAAAAGTGGAAAATATCATAGCAGAACTTTCAAGTAAATAGATGGAAAAGTTCTCGTTTAGGATAACCAAGCAATCAGGTTCTGCAAGAGTTGGAACGATCAAAACTCCAAATGGAAGTATAGAAACACCAGCATTTATATTTTGTGCAACCAAAGCTGCTATTAAAGCTGCAGATATCGAGAGAATCAGAGAAGCAGGTACTCAGATAATACTTTCCAACACCTATCACCTAATGCTCCAACCGGGAGAGGATACTGTGGCAAAGCTTGGTGGCTTGCACAAGATGATGGGATGGAGTGGGCCAATGCTCACTGATTCTGGTGGATACCAGATATTTAGTTTAGGACACGGATCAGTTTCAGAAGAGATAAAGGGAGTAAGACAGAAACAAAAAACTCTGATCAAAATTAACGAGGATGGGGCAATTTTTCGTTCTTACATAAATGGTAAAACTTATTGTCTAACTCCTGAAAAGTCGATACAAATTCAACAAAAATTAGGTGCAGATTTAATCTTAGTTTTAGATGAATGTACTCCATTTCACGTCAGCAAGGAGTACACAAGGAAATCGATGCTCATGAGCCATAGATGGGCTGAACGTTCTTTAAATGAATTTGAAAAAAATAATAATGGCAAACAGGTGCTTTATGGAATTAGTCAAGGCGGAGTGTATCAAGATTTGCGTAGAGAAAGTTGTGATTTTATCAACGATTTGCCATTTTTTGGTCAAGCAATAGGTGGATCACTTGGTCAAAGTAAAGAGCAGATGTATGATGTAGTTTCCTTTACTATGAAACATTTAAAAAAAGATAGGCCTACTCATTTGCTTGGTATTGGTGGAATTGTAGACATTTTTCGTGGAGTAGAGCTTGGAGTTGATACATTTGATTGCGTGCATCCAACTCGCCTCGCAAGACATGGTGGCGCGCTTGTTAAAGTAAAAAATAGAGATTCTATTTCTTCAAAGTGCAAAGAGCATATTAATTTGCGAAATCAACGATTCGAACTAGATGATAACCCAATTGAGAGTGATTGTTTGTGCTTTACCTGCAGAAAACATTCAAGAGCTTATATACACCATCTACTGAAAGCTAAAGAGTTGCTGGCTTATACACTCGTTACCATTCACAATGTTTTCTTCATGAATAAGTTGATGGAATCAATAAGACAAGCAATATTGAATGATAGGCTAGATCAGGAAAAAAATAATTGGATTAGTGAAATACCGCTGCATTGTGAATTATATACCTAGTTCATATTTTGCACATGTGCGTTGCATTTTTTAATCTTCTTTAAAAACTTGACAGTACATTATATATACGGATATACTAGAAATATAATTTTTGTGAGGCATTTATGGTTAAAAATAAAGAAAAACATCAAATAGCGTTTTGCGTTTCAGCCTTTACACTCTTAGCTGGTTTATCATTAATCGCAACTGGAATTGCAGTGGGTACCGTACCTGCTATAGCTTCTTGTTTAGTGATAGGAGGAATTTTAACTGCCTTGTCTATTGTGCAATCGTATCCGTTCAGAGGTGTGGCAAGGATAAAAAACAATTGACATAATATATTAAAGTAGTAATAACACAAAATGTTGATAGTAAAGTAAGGCTAGATGCTTCAATTGTTGATCAGTATTGTAGAGTTATGTAAAAACTTAGAGCAGAAAGTAGCAAAGCTTGAAGAAAAAAATAAAATCTTAGAAATAGAGAATGCTGAACTAAGAGAGAGACTCGGCTTAAACTCAAGGAATTCATCTTTACCAAGTTCAAAAGAGCTGTACAAAATAAAAAAAGACACACCAGAAGATAAGTCAGAGGGCGGCAGGAAGATAGGTGGTCAAGTTGGACATAAGGGGAATTGCCGAGCTAAAATGGAAGCAGATGAGGTGGTGAAGGTAGAGTTACCAAATAGATGCGAGTGTGGTGAAGAAATCGCAATATCGGAAAAACCATATGTCTATCAAAAAGTTGATTTACCAGAAATTAAGCCTTACGTAGTTGAGTATCAATTAGAACATGGTCGCTGTCGTAAATGCGGAAAAAGAAGGAGTAGCAAATTACCAGAAGGAGTTACACCGGATACCTTTGGTCCTAGAGTTAAGTCAGTAGTTGCATCACTAAGTGGGTTTTATAAGAATTCAAAGCGAGAAATAGCGAATATTATGAAAGACATCTTTAACATGAGTATAAGTGTTGGTAGTGTGTCCAATAGTGAAGCAAGGGTTTCGTCAAAATGTAAAGAAGCCTATGAACAAATAGAGGAAGAAATAAAAGCAAGCGAAATTTTGCATATTGATGAAACCAGTCACTACAACAAAGGCAAATTGGGATGGTGCTGGATGTTTGCCAACAATAAAGCAAGTCTTATGAAGTTAGCAGATACAAGAGGAATGAAATTTTTAAAGAATAGTGCATTTTGTGATTACAAAAACCTGGTAATTACTGACAGATATGCAGTTTACAACCACTTCAGTGATGAAAAACGACAAATTTGTTGGGCTCACTTATTGAGAAATTTCGAGAGGTTATCTCATAGTTGGAATAGTGAAGTAATGAGACTTGGCCATTGTTTAAAAGACGCAGCTAATGGATTGTTTGTATTAAAAAACGCTTTGTCAGAAAATGAAATTAGTATTTCAAAGTTCACTAAGCAAGCTAAAGAATTACGAAGATACATACAGTACTGCATGATAAAAATATCTTATATACTTGAAGCAAAAGGAGCTTCACGAACGGTAAAGGGTATTATAAAATCCGAGTCAATGATGTGGACATTTTTGGATGACCCAGAGAATATTCCATTAACGAATAACCATGTTGAGCGACAGATACGGCATTATGTTGTCTATCGTAAGAATTCATATTTTGCACAGTCAGAGCGAGGGAATAGATTTCTTGAGCGGATAATTTCGTTGTATCTGACTTGGAAACAAAAGGAATTAAACCCTTTTCAAAACCTGCTAGCTGTTGTTTCTTAAACCACACCTCTGAACGGATACGTGCAATCAGTAGAAAGCTATTTATTTTTACAAAACAGCGAAAAAACTTTCAATAAAATGATTAGTGGTATATGCGATGAACCAGAAAGCAAACTTTTTATAGAAAGGATTTTGCAACCATTCATTGAACTTTTTAGTGAGCATAAGCAACATAATTAAAGTACACTAAGCATAGAAACCACTTTATCGTAACTTGGCAATGAATTAATTTCTCCAATCGCAGCTAAAGTAATTCTTTCATGCTGAGATAGCAATTCTTCTGCTGCTTTTTTTATATCGTAAATAGTAACAGCACTAATTTTTTCTATTAATTCGTTTTTACTGATGTATTTATTATAGTTACCGTAGTAGTGTCCTAACGTTTCAGCACGCGAGCTAACACTTTCGCGTGACATTAAAATTTGAGATTTTACTCGTTCTTTTACTCTATTTACTTCTTCTTCCTTTAAATCATCTGTAGACAATTTCTTCAACTCTGTCGTTATAGCTTTCAAAAGCTTATCTAGATTACTGCTATCTGTACCAGCAAAAATCGAAAGCATTCCTGTATCAGCATAGCTAGAGTTGAATGAGTAAATGGAATAAGCAAGCCCCTGCTTTTCTCTTACTTCCTGAAACAGGCGTGATGACATGCCACTTCCCAGTATGGCATCAAGAACTTTGAATGTGTGATATCTATTATCATCACGAGAAACACTAGGTAGACCAATTAATAAATGTACTTGATCTAATTTACGATGTTCTAAATACTCACCACCGGTATAACTTGCATTCTCGATTTTTTTCAGCTCTTTTGAATGAATCTTTGAGAGAAAGTCTTTGATTAATTGAACAACCTCCTCATGTTCAACATTTCCTGCAACAGCAAATATAATGTTCTCGCCAAAGTAATGCTCATTTATGTAGTTATCTAGATTAGCTCGAGTAAAAGATTTGACAGTATCTTGCGTACCCAAGATTGACCTACCAAATGGTTGATCTTTATAAGCTGCTTCAAAATACTTATCAAAAATGATATCGCTCGGTGAATCATTAGTTTGAAAAATCTCTTGTATTACAACACCCTTTTCGCGTTCCAATTCATCCTCTGGAAATGTAGAATTCATTAATATATCTATTAATATATCAATGCCAGTTTTTATATCTTTTTTAAGAACCTTTGCATAATAACTGGTGCTTTCTCTACCGGTGCAGGCATTGAAGGCTCCACCTATATCATCAAAAGCTTTTGCAATTTCAAATGCAGTCCTCGTTTTCGTTCCTTTGAAAGCCATGTGCTCTAGGAAATGAGATATTCCATTTTGACTTGCACTTTCAGCTCTACTGCCAACACCAACTCGTATATTTAAAGCTACGGAATCAACTTCATGCACTCGCTCAGTTATTATGCGCAGATCATTATCTAGTTTTGTTACTTGTGGTATATTCATCTTATATATTCTTCTTTAAATTCTCTTCTACAAAATCCCAATTGATCAAATGATCAAGAAAAACTTTTATGTAGTCAATTCTGCGATTTTGGCAATCCAAATAGTATGCATGCTCCCATACATCCATAGTAAGTAGTGGCACTTGGCCATAAATTAGCGGTAGATCCGCATTTGGAGTTTTAGTGATTTTGAGTTTTCCTTTTTCAAGCACTAACCACACCCATCCACTACCAAATTGGCTTACTCCATAATTTGAAAATTCTTCACAAAATTTGTCAAAGCCACCGATATCATCTTGAATTTTTTTTGCTAGAAGACCATCATCTTTAGGTTTACCACCACCATTTTTTTTCATTGAATTCCAATAAAAAGTGTGATTCCAAACTTGTGCTACATTGTTAAAAATAGGAACTGTATTATTATTTCCATGAACTTTCGTTACTAATTCCTCAATTTCCATATGTTGATAATCTGTGTTTTCAACCAGTTCGTTGAGTTTATTTAAATATCCCTTATGGTGCTTATCATAATGAAAATTCAATGTATTTGCAGATATGTAAGGTTCTAAAGCTGCTTTATCATATGGCAGCTCAGGTAAAGTAAAACTCATGCTGACCTCTTTATTTTCGATGGTATGGTAATATGTGCTTTTGCGCAACAGATAATTTAGTTAGGTAGTGATTGCATTTATTCTAAAACAAGCGATATTAGTAAGATAATTATGTTTTTATTTTAGAGGGGTAATATGTTAAATTTATATGATAATTTTAAGAAATATGCTAAGTTTGGAGATGTTCCTACCAAAAGTGTTGGATGTAACAAAATTCCACAAAATAGTTTCTATAAATCCGTTTACCTTATCAACAGTGTTGTTGGGCCAGTGAAAAATGTAGCTCTTGGTAGTTACCAAAATCCTTCTATGATTCAGACTACTACTTTTGCGTTAGCTAGTGTAATTCTGCAACCTTTATATCTAGCATTGGCGTATTTGTCATACTGGCCGGCAAAAGGATTAGCGAAAGTAGTAGATAGTTTTGATCTTAAGTGTAACACAAAATCGTTAATAGATTATTCATCTATGTTATCAAATAAGGCAGGGAATCACAGTAATACATTAGCTACATTTGTTGAAACAGTTTTGAGTTATGCTGTTAGTGCTGTCATTTGGGCTGCTGCGCTTGTTATTACACCACTAGTTTGGACTATTGATAAAGTAGCAAGTAAGTTTAGTGATGCAAACGCTGAAGGTGTTGGTAGTCCTTCTTTTTCAAAATAGATAGCCTACCAAGTGCATGTGAAACCATTGTATCTGTGTGGCAAAATAAAGTAGACGAGATAAAGACACCTATAGAAGCAAGAGGATGTCATGCAAGTAGCTGACACTGGCATCCCGATAGAATGTTGGGGAGTGTTAAATAAACTGTGTCAAACCTCCATTTTATCAATTTATTACTTTACTTCTCGGTTTGACACAGTTTATTTAACACTCCCTTTCGAGCGAGTTCTTTCAACCGAAACACTACATGCACGTTATCATCATCAATTTCAATGCGTTGAACTAACTTTCTTATTATATCAAGTTTAGTTTCATAGTCTGCTTGATTAAGCTCTCTCAGAGGAAAAACTTTCTACACTGTTTGTGATAAAATCTAATTCTTTCTGTAGCCTCTTTTCATCGATAGCTTCTTCCCTTTGATCTCTGATTCCTTTAACTCCTTTTCCATGCTCTCAACTTCTAAGTCATACTTTTCCTTCGTTATATGACCCCTTGCATATACATAAGCTAATTTTTCTATACCTTGTTCTATTTTATCTGCGCGTTTTTCAATCTCATCCTTTGCCTGCTTATTTTCATATTTTAAAAGTCTAACCTTTGTCATTACCTCTGGTTCTTTGAGTACCATCTTCATTTCTTTCCATACTGCTTCTTCTAGTATATCAACTCGTATTGATTTGCTGTTACACACCCTATTCCCACCAAAACGAATTGATTTTTTCTTTCAGTCCTCGGAAAAATCTTACTTAGCTTAGCTATAGATGTTTACAAAAGAAATTCAAGTGAGTGAAGAAAGAAAAATTATTTTTGCAATACCGTAGGTACGCTCCACAACTATATTGAAGTTTTTATTGCACTCAAAACCTTCATTTTTCCTCATTTCTAGAATTATTAACGCATTATCATTTAACCAGCCTGAGTGAGCTAACTCGTCTAAAGTTGAGTTAACCAGATTGATATTATAAGGTGGGTCCATAAAAACTATATCGCACTTTGAAATAGGTCTTGGTAATCCGTTAGCATTGCAACAAATTAACGTGATATCGTTCGTAATTCCAAAATCTTCTGCTGTTTTTTTAGGCAGTTGCAAATTGTAATAATCTGCATCTACCATGAATGCATGTTTAGCACCTCGAGAAAGTGCTTCAAATGAAAAAGAGCCACTTCCGCAGAATAAATCAAGTACATTTAGGTTATAAATAGGTTTTCTTGAAGAAAGTATACTAAATATTGCTTCTCGGACACTACTCATAGTGGGCCGTGCAGCTAAATTCTTGCCTGTAGTTATTTTTCTTCCACGATATTTACCCGCAATAACACGTAACATATAAAACAAGTTCGAAGTTAACTAATTATTTATAATACACATTTAATGTCAACATAGCTTCAGCAGTCTAATAGAAAGAAGGTTGCTTGTGGAGGAACGCAAGATCAATCGCTTTTCTTTGATTTATTTTCTATACTGATTGCACGACCAATCTCGTCTTGTAAATCATCATGGTTGTTTTTTTCATCATGACCCATCCCTTCAATTCTACTTTCTAACTCTAACTTAATTAAAGTATTGATTTTCTCTATACTATCGAGGAAATTGTGACACTCTTCATCACTATATTCCTCACCAGATGCTTTTTTTTCTATAAATAGACTTTTGAACCCTATTAGATCAGAACTCTGATCGGCATTCAACACAATATTTCTCTCTATAAAACTAAGATCTGATAGTAACAAACTAACCTCTAATAGATCTTCACTTTCAATGTTTGCAAGATTATCAAGATCGTCTAAAATAGAGAACATCTTAAGCTCCTTCTGTGCAATTTCTTTGTCTTCTTTGTCAAATTCTGACGATAGCCCTTTATCATCTATAAGTCTCTCATTCAGAGCTTTATTTAGCTTTGAAAGACTAACATCACCTTGCTTAGTGCTATCTAGTAACAAATCTACCCTCGCTCTGCGCGCATTTAAAACATCATTGTAATCGTTTAACTTGATATTACCATCTTCGTCTTGCTGAAGACCATAATAACTTAGCCCTTTGAAATTACGATTCTTCATCATTCTCTATGTTCTCATTCCTTTCATTATCTTGACGCTCTCTATCTTCTCCGGCACGTATAGCTTCTGTAGTGTTTTTTAGGGTTTCTGGTTCCGTACCTAATTTTCGATTTGATTGATTAGGCTTATTTTCTTTTGATGATTCATCTTCTTCTGGTTCTCTCTTGCGGCCAATAGTGTAGTCATGAAGCTTCTCAAGAAATTCCCGTCTATATGTTTTTGCTCTATAGAGTAGATTATGCTGGTAACCATCCTTTTCTCCTGTAGCAGGGTTAATTCCTATAGAGTCGAGACCATGTTCCCAAGTAAACTTCATAGCATCTTCTATTGTATAGCCCAAATGTGATCCTACATATCCTTTATAATATTCTAAATATTTATCAATTCTTCTATGTGCAATATCTTCTTTATCAATTCCAAACGCCCTGTAGATTTTTTCCTCAAGCTTATCAACATCATTTTTAGGTGATGTTGCAAATTTTGTTGCTTCAATAGTAGCACCTACAAGCTTACGTGGCACATTAATAGAATATTTCAGCACACCCCCAACTCCTGGTATTCTACCTAGCAAATTAGCTGTACCTCCAGCTAATCTGTCCGGTACATGAGTAGCCCAATTACCTAAAGACTCTAGCCCTCCACCAATTTTATCTTGCATCTGTTGTTTTAATCCCTGCATTAAACCAGTCACAGGTGATGCTTGATACATACTAGATATATTGTAAACACCAAACCCACCACCGGCAATGCTTGAGCCCATCTGTTGTACAAACTCCTTCAAAGAAAACATCAAAAACGAAAGCAAGAACAATACAAAGATCTCTCCTGCGTTGATTAAATAACCTCTCTGTATGTCTTGCACCCTTTGGTAATCACTATTTTCTTTATAATTTTTGCAATCCTCACAATCTTTACATTTCTGACAGTATTCACTGTTGGGATCCTTATATAAATCATGAAGTTTCAGTATTCTACAACCTTGTTTTTTTATCGCACTCCGCACTAAAGATCTTATTTCATTAATTATTTCCCTATAACTATTGCATTTATTTATATCTTGACAGTAGCGTTTTATTATTTCACTAACATCACCTATCCTTTTCTCTATATTGTTGATCAGTAATATAATGTCAGCCCTCTCTGATGCATGAGATAAACTATTTGTTAAGCGTACTAGATCTTTTGCACTACAGCCATTACTAACTATCATATCACTTTCCGCAATATAGTGGTCTGCTGGATTATCTTTAGTTCCAGGAATTGGATTAAAGAAAGGATAATCTATATAACGAAAACCTTTATTAATGTAATCTGGTGGAAGAGGGATATATCCAGCGCCACCAGTAAACTTTACTGTACCACCTATTCTGCTTAGTTTTTCTATACCTTCTATATTCTTATCTACGTTCAATGGAGAAGCCTCTCCAATAGCATAAGGTACAAAAATTTGCCCTGGAGTCCAGCTAAAGTATTCTTTATCAATTATACAAAAACCACCAAATACCCATTTTGGAGCACATAACTTTATTTCAAGCCATTTATTATAGCACACAGTAAAGCCTAACTGTTTATAAAAGGTATTCATTATCATCGCAGCAAGTAATGACAGCAGGGTAAATATCATAATTGATTGCAAACAGAAACTAATACAGAATTTTATCCAACCCTCAAATAGACTTTTCAGTGGTGAAAATAAAATAGAGATTAGGAATAGCGGCATTATAGCTACAAGAAAAGCTATACCCATAAAACCAGAAAGGAATATTATGTAAGCATACATACACAGCAGGAAATATAAGACAATCCCTATAAAAATTGCCGGTATCATAAGGAGACTTGCCCACATTTGATAATGTAAAAATGCTGCAAACTTTTTCCAAACAGAGTAAGCAAAAAACTTATTAAACATATCCTCCATGAAGCTAAACAATTTAGCTTCATTTCCTTGAGCAACGTTTGAATTACCTCCGGTGTTCATGTTGGGAGCAAAATTAGTAATTATGCTTATCAATTGTTCAAGACCTTTAACAAATAAAACAAGAAAATGATCATAGAAAAATCTAAAACTTCCAGGAGATATAAGCACTATTACTAGAGTGATTTTCATCATTCTGATGAGCATATCATGCTTAGTTTCTCTTATCATTCCAAAAAGATAAAGAAGCGATGAAATCACTATAAATAGAACAAGCAAGGAAAGAACAAAATTGTGAAAGCTCGTACTTTTTTCAGCTATATTTTGAAATATCGCTTGTGCAGCTGCAGGATCATTGCTATCAAAATGCTTTTTACAATTTTCGTTAATCAATAATACACATTTTAGATAGTTATAAACGTAATCAAAAAATCCAAAGTTACTTGGTTTCTGCACTCCGCTCAAAAATTCAAAAGAGTAGCCACCTGCATTATCTAGATAATATCTATCTAATATCTTTACATATATTTTCCATCCTTTTTCTAACCTCACCGTATTACAATTCCTGTCCTGTAATATGGTGTTATCTCTGTCTAAAGTAAAAAGACCGCTCCCATTTTCTGCCATGGAGTTGTAACCTAGATGTACAGTAGGATATTGAGGATCGCGCATTAACTTTAGATTTTCGTTAGGATCACCTTTCCCCGTTTTAAACAAAAGATAAGCACCATGACCGTTGGTAAACCAACATGGAGCACCACGTGATACTGTATTTGCGCTATCATCTTCATTAATGCACTTGCACTTTACAGTGCAACTCGCTTTAGGCTTACTTGAAAATTTTTGTATGCTAGATTTATAATCATTACAAACTAAGTGAAAGTCAGGCAGACTGTTGTCACCTTCCCCTCTTTCAAATTTGGTTGCATATTTTAACTGCTCCAAACTTTCCAAACTATAACTACTTTGAGATTTCTTCTTATTACTATTGCTCCAAGATGTCCATGCACCATTTACTCGTACTACTAAACTATCTCCATTGGTTTCAAATCCAGTATCTTTCCACTTCACCACTTGATTAGAGTGAAAACCATAATTAATTTCTCCAGTATTAGGATCAATAATTTCTCTATCTTCTGGAACAAAAGCATCATGATCTCTTGAAAAATGAGCACCAATTGCAATGGGTTCAGGACCAAAATAATCAGCAGATATACATCTTGGAAAAGGCATATCATTCTTACTACAACCTGTAACCAGAACACAGATTACCAAAATTAATAACCTAAACCAACATTTGCCTAAGCGTGATTGCATACCTAAACTTTTTCCAATACAGAATAAATTTCTAAAACCTTACTTCAAATATCTTTTTAATTAGTTACTCCATATATCTCATCAATCTTCCTTGACTTGTCCTTTTGTTTTATCAGAATCCTTTTGCTTATCTGGCTGGCTTAGTGTTTCAGATTTGCTCATTTCTCTGCCAGCACTCCCTTTCCCATCTGCTTGCTTTGGTGTATCAGGCAATTTAGCTTCAATTTTGCTACGATCTTTACTCATTCCCTGCTTGATGTTATGTATCATATTTTGGGTTCTATCATCAAGGCCAACAGTTGACAGCATAGCTTGTGATGCGCTCCTAGAAATATGACTAACACTTTGAGCAACTCCATAACCAGAGCTGAACAACGCCTGCGCCATAGTTTCTGATATAGAAACAAAAGCTTCCATTGCACTAGCAATGATGAGATATATAAATGCCTGGATTAGATCTATAGGTAATGCTGCAAAGTGCCCACCAGCCCTTTCTCCAGTACTGAACGCAACATCAACACTAGTACCAGGACTATACCCAAGAGGTAATATTGATTTCATAAGACACAGATCATACGATAAAAAATTTACACTAATTAAGCATTGATAGCATGCAGAAAAATTTGTGAGGTTGTATAGAACTGAATACATTAACTGGTTTAAAAGAGACAAGGATGAAAATAAAATGACTGGTTGCAATGAAACATGAGCCAGCGTTTTTATCCAATTATCAAATAATGTTTTAGTTTGTTGAAATAGAATAAATACGATAAATAAAGGTGCTAATGACAATAAAAATGCCACTAAAACAGTAGATATTACATACTTAAACGTAGCACTAATAATGCATCTTAAAAACACAAAAGTAGCATAAAGTATTGCCAAAAATGCAATAAAGCCAAAAGGTCCTGATAGCATTAAAGACAAAAATTTCAGCCATGTTTCTCCTGTAAATAATACTCCCGCTGTTAAATCTAAGAATGCAAATTTTTTACCTCCTTCTCCTATATAGCCAGAAAAACTATCAACTAAATAAATGCTACCATCAACAAAAAGCCCAGACAAAGTTGTACCAAAGAATTCCCAACTTCTATCACTAAAAGCAAAAGCTATAAATGCTATTTTGAATATTCTTATAATAAAATCGAATTTACTTAATTGTATTGTTCCAAGCATATAGCCAACAACAGTAAATATAACGTATAGAATAAGCAAAGCTCTTATTCCTTGTAGAAGCCCCTTTCTATATCCTTCATATGGAATTTTAATTCCGTCTTCACCCCCGTCTGTTATGAAATCAAAAATCTTGTTTACAGTTGATGAAATAAAATCGTTTATTTTTCTTTTTAAAAATAAATTTACTGTGTATTTGTTATCTTCATAATATTTGCCTTCTTTGTCCGTAATATCATCTTTCTTTACGTTTTCTACATTAATACCAAAGTATATCTTTTTAGACTCTTTATCCTTTAAATGACTTCCATCTATTATGTAATAGTCTACATTATCCTCTGTTATTTTATCTAATTTCTTTACTTTTTTGAAATTATTAGTCTTTCGAGCAGATGGATCTTCTGGCGGGCTATCACCCAAGTACATATACAGTTTTTCACCACTATCGAAGTTACATGATCTAGTCACTGCAACATGATATCCACCTCTATGAAGAAAGTAATTGCCATTGCTTGCTATAGCAAGCATCACACTACTACCAGGTATTATATCTTTTTCATCTATTTTATAATCATGATTTAATTTCAAAGAAAAATGTTCAAAATTATCACCAATTTGCGAACACACATTATCCCCTTTTGCACCCTTTCTCTCTGGAAAACATTGAATACCTTTAGCAGTATTCTGATTATTAAGATCGCCAACTTTTGCAACAAGAGCCTCAGCCCAAGAAATATCTTCTCTGTCCTCTTTGAAGTTTAATTTAGAATTTGATATTAAATTAATGTCAATCTGCTTAGAATCCCTCTTATTTTCTTCAATCTCTTTTAGTTCATCCTCAATACGTTTAAGGTGAGAATACATGTCACATGTATTTCTTTTATCATACTTCTCATACCTTATAGAAGAGACGCAATTCTCCCCTATACCTTTTGCGTTGTAACATATATTTTGATAGTAACAATTAAGCTCATAAGAGCTGTACTTGCTTATCTCATTAAAATCACATTTTTTCCCATTACATAATTTATCCAGTCCTATTTTAGTTCGTCGTAAATCTAACAATGCACCATTTATCCATGAATTTTGAATATAATCCTTATTAAAATGTACCTTATTATCATATGGAGTGTAGCCATTACCAACTAGCACTCTTCTTTCTTCTATGTTCTCTTTATTAATCTTAGGAAATTCTACTTTAGTCCTCTTACCACTTTCTCCACAAAAGAACGTTCCTCCATTGAGCATGTCTTTTATTGTAGCTTTGTCTTTTTTATCATTTTCTTCAGCTCTATAGCAATTGTCATCAAAGCTGATACCTTTCCCTTCCGGATTGTCATAATTAATCGTTATCTCTCTGGGAACTAAGCTAAAGCTTAACTTATCACCAAGATTTGCTTTAATTCCAGTATCTACATAACGTCTATTGCTATAGAATTCATTATTTCCAAAGCCTATATCACCACATATTTCTCGTTCATCAAGACTAGCATTATCAATTAACTTATTACTGTAATTTGGTATTAAATCATTAGCACAAAATACAGCGGGCACAAGTACTCTCTTTGGATTTTTCCCTTCTTTAAGAGGACAAAAATTTACTGACCCACCAAGAGTAAATTTGATTTTCTCATCCTTGCTAATTACTTGACCAGAATCAACCCAATGAATTTTAACTCCTTCGCCAGCTTCACGAACTGGAACATCTATACTGACACTAGTATTTCTGCTCTGCAGCCCAGGTTCAACACAATCCATTGTGCAGCCAGTAATTACAAGACATAGTATCAATAATAATGATTTTCTGCTCATCATTGATTTCCTGTGTTTGTCGGTATTTTAGGTGCTGATCTTTGAGCTGATTGTGGTATTTGAGGTCTTCGACTTGGTGTACCAGATTGCTGACCTGCTCTTCTTTGGATACTTTGTTCATCTAAACCTACTGTTCCCATTAAGCTTTGCTGATATTGCCTTCCTGGTTCGCTTGCCACATAAACACCAAACAACGAATCAGATATTGTTGAAGATGCCTCAACTAAAGCTTTCATAGCATGTCCCAAAATCACAAAAGCCATCATAGCGGTGATATTAGGTGCATGTTTGGAAGCATAACCATAAATAATACAAGGATTAAAAATCTTTAAGTTAAGATTAAGTATACATGTAGGGCAGACCTCAAAATTAAAGACCGAATACACAATATAATCCATAACCTGGCTTATTAATGATATAAAAATTAAAAGCACTACCGGATGAATTGCAAATCTTGCTAAATTTTTGACCCAATTGTGAAACATCTGTCTAGTATATCCAAATAGAAGGCAAATAATAAAAAGAGGCGCCAAGGAAAGCAATAATGCAACTATTGCTATAGATGTGATAAAAGAAAATAAGGCGTTAAACATCGATAAGCTCACTGTTATCAAACCCCAAATCACCAAGCAAAACGATACAATACCCAAAGGACCAGAGAATATAAGAGATACTATGAGTAACACTGAGTGTGCTGATAAAAACCTATTGAGCGGTAAATCAAGAAATTCAAAAACATTTGATGTTGTACCTCTGAAATTTGCTATTTCTATTAACTGTTTTGGAGCATTAACAAAAATAGAAAATGCATTGTTATAAAAAAAACTCCAACTGTTATCGTTCAGCAATTGGGTAATAACTCCTATCTTTACACATATAATTAAAAATTCATATGTAGAAGCATGAGACAATCCAAAAAAGTAATAAAGGGTATATAAAGTTATATATAACACTAATAACGACACTATTGTGGATCTGATAGTCTTTGTTCTATTTGACGCTACAAAACTTTGATAAAGAGACTTCACGGGACTAGATTCAGAGTGATTCCATTCTGAATTTTTATAACTGGAACCAAAAAATGCAATTTTTACTTTTTCATCAAAAAAATTATATATCGCACTAAAAGTTCTTACAGGTGGCTCTTTAGTTGTAAGGTTAATGCTAAACTGACCTTCATTTTTCTTATAATCACAGCCATGATCTCTTATTCCGTAATATATAGTGCCACTCTTGTCTTTTAGCTTTTCTTTTAATCTTTCCATATACTCAGTATTATGAACTTCACTGATATTCACAGGTATATCCCCCAGAATTTCACCAGGATTGTGCTCAGGAAACTTATCAGAAACATGTATATATAAGTTTTTTGCTAGACTATGGCTCTTTGTGACCCTTATATTATATCCCCCTTTACCAGCATTCTTTTCTTTAGCATTTTTAAGTGTAAATACTAACTCTGTACCCTTATCATAGTTTTCTTTTTCGATCTTATAATCAAAGTTAGTTCGTATACCATCACTCCTTACATATTTAAAACTTTCCTTTCTTCCTATCGACACCTTTAATGATGGAATGTAAGTCTTTATCCTCTTCATTTTCTTTTTTCTTATATCATCCACAGCTCCCTTGGTATTTTTTTCTGTATTTACTTTATCCTTTTCACCATCTGAACTATCGCTGTGTCCTTTAGCTATGTTGCTATCATCTAACACTACCATTATACCATCTACAGCCTTCTTGATAGCTTCTTCCTTACTTACTTTTCCAACAGCTAGTTCGTTGGCAAGATTTTTAGCTACATTACGTTTATTGCCATCTATAGTATTAGATTCAATTTGCACACAATCTTGACTGGCATAATAACATGTATTCTCACACGCAAGATTTAAAAGGTACGTATCTATCTCAACTTTCTGACTGCTTGAAAGCCTCCTGCAGTCTATATTTTCTCCTTGTTTTATAGAATTAATGATATTTTCAATCTCCTTTTCATCTTGATCAGATTTTACAAAACTTGGATTCCAGTATTCTTTTCCATTCAACCATTTTGCGTTACCTATGATATATTTATTAGGGCATATTTCACCTTGACAATTCTCTTGATTTAAAACATGTGCAAAATACTCCGTCTCTCCTTCACCGCAACTCTCGTCAATTTTTTTATAGGTGACCGCGCCATTATCGTTTTTACACATTTTACTTCCAACAACACTAAAGCTTATCGCATCGCCATCTTTAAGCGCAAACGGTAATGTAACGTTTCCTACTCCAGGTTCAATTGCAAAATCTTTATATTGCGAACAAAAATTAACCTTATTAGGTACTATATTAATCTCTGTTACTTTTATTTTATCCGAAATATAAACTCCAGAATCAACCCATTTCTGCTCTGTTGACACTATATCCAATTTCTCACGCAAGCCTGATGAATCTTCTGGCTTAATACACCCGCACCCAGATAATAAAAAGAGTATCACAAAACTTATGCATAGCTTAACCAAGTTTTGGTTGCTCAAATGTTCAAACATCTGTTACTCACCTGCGCTCACTCTCCACCTGGTTTTATAGATTCACTAGAGGAAGATCCCGATCCCTTATTATCATCTCCACCTCCTCCAATAGCCCCTCTTGCCTTATTTACAGCCGCAGCAGCAACTTGACCAGCACCTCCAGCAGCATCTTTGGCAGCAGATAAAGCTTTATTCACCATTTGTGCAGGAGTGCTACCTGAACCAAGTGCTGCCCTGTGATTACCAGCAAGCTCAGCAGCCATGCCGGGAAGAACGTTTAAAAAGTGGTAAAAGAGGAATAATACTAAACACAATTTTAATAATTCTCCGATTAGAGAGCTGCCAAACTCCATGTATGTAAAGTCGAATAGACCAAGTATGCTGCTCTTTTTAAAGCTATAATTTTGCATCATACATGCGAGAGTAGTTTCATTTTTATCACATTCCCCATCTTTCAATTTAAACCACTGTTTTTTCTTACTATATGAGATTTCTGCTTGTTTCTTTTCATATGACTTGTCTGGTTGTTCATTTTTATATGACTCGTCCAGTTTAAAATTTAAATTTTTAAAATAGATTTTATCACATGCTATGAACATAAAGGATAAAAACGCAAAAAGGATAACCGGGTATAAGCTATAGGTAATCAACTCTTTCACCCAGCCGTCAAAATATCCTTTGGTGTGTTGGAATAAAACCATAGGAATAAACAAAGGTGATAGAATAACAATTACACTTAAAGCAACTAGAGATAAAATAAATACATAGCACATCCACAAAATAACCATCATCAGCAAAATGGCCATAAATATACAGACAAGAGCTACTAAAATTTGTCCACCAGCGAAAATAATACCAATCACCGAACCTGCAACTAACAAGACAGGAGCAGCGCCAAGCAAAACCGCTAACGTTGCAACACCTCCAGTACCAATTTTGCCACCAATTCCATCTAAAGGGGCACCTAAATAAAATAAAATTCTGCAATCAAGCCTATCCCAAGGTGCAAGATAACTGTAGGATACCTTCTGCCCTGCACGATCGTATTCATAATCTTTACCTGCCTCATAATTACATATATTTTTACTCTCAGATGAAGCTTTAAGCACTATTTCTGATAAGCCGTTCGAAAGTTTTGTTAATTCCCCGTAATAATGAGACATAGTGCTACCTGTCGTAAAGTAAATCACTAAAGCGAATTTAATGATCAACATGTACATTTCTTGCGGACTACGCACTCCACCAGACATAACTTTTATAGAGAACAATATCAAAGCTAAAATTAAGATAGCAGTAACAGTGTTCTTCAGTCTTTTTTGTGCTACAGACAAAAAACTACCCTTAGCATGTCCATTTTTGTCTGTAAGTAAGTTACCACTTGAATCAATACCTGCCACTAAATTATCTAACGATTCCTTAATGCATTGCACTATCATAGAAGTTATAGGAATAGGAGATAATGACTTACTTCCCGCTTGATTGTAGCAAGCTTCAGATACATACGAGCTAAAACAGCTTTTATTGTCATAACCTACAAAAATTTTTCCTTCTTTTTCTTTTTTCCTGATAAGAGTTTTATAATCGTCATCCCTGTTGATAAAACTCCTTTCTTCACCACCTGTACCATCTTTATTTTTGAATAATATCACAGATTGTTCACACATAGGAGCAATCGGATCAGGTGGTAATTCCGTGCATCCTATATCAATTCCTTGCGGCCAAGCAGTTCCAGCTGCCCTAACTTCAGCCAATTCCACACATAACCTACCCATTTTTCTCACTGCCCTGAACGTTGATCCATATATGTCTTCGCTCTGTCCTGCTTTGAGAACTTTACATTTCAGCTCACCATCGACCGTCGGGGACCATGACCCATCTACATATCCAGTATCTTTTTCCCTTACATCAAAGTCTATGTATCCAGTTTTTTCTCTGGAATCAAAGTCTTTCTTGTTAAAAAGATTACCAAAAGTTAAAGGATTTCGATGACATATTTCTATATATTCACTGTATTGCACACCGTTTTTTGGCCAGTAGTAGTGTTCCCTATCAACATTCACAACATCCCAATCAGTAAAGTTTAAAATATCTTTCTCTGTTTGTTTTCCATCTTTTCCTGATCTTTTCTGTAATGCAGAAAAATATTCATCTTCTGTTCGATAATTTTTATCTGTATCACCACTATAACCTGTATCTTTTAGTTTAAAATTTTTATATCTCCCATCATTATCGTATGCAACTGGATGCCTAACAAAACTATGCTGACAAACAATAAGTCCCCCAACTGCCTTCCAGACTCCAACAATTGCAGCTATCATTCCAACGATAACAAGAGCAGTAAATAAACCAGCAGAAGAGACAATCAAAACAATACCAGTAAATATTGCACCAATAGCAATTGCTATCCCAGCAACTGCTGCAGATGTTTCAAACGCCTTACAGTCAGGATTAGAGGCACGGCTAAAGCTACCAGTAGAATTAAATCTGCTAACAAATTCCGTTTTGTCAGTACCACTTACTGTATCTGCAAACACTGGATACGAGAGCAAAAAATCTATATTTAACAAAAATATCGCAACTAACAGTAATGACAGTTTAGTTTTAAACATTTTTCACCTTTTGATAAAACACAGGCAACCACATCTTTGGATCATCTCCGACTTCTTTCAGTATATCATATAACAATAGAACACTTTCCGCACGTCCAGATAACACGTTGACCACATCATCCAAATCTTTCAGATCTATTCTAGCTACTACAGCATTAACTCCCTGCTTTACTAAAAAGAATCTAGTACTTGGATCTGTGTGTTTGATCAGTATGTACTCACGTTCAGTTAACATAAAAACATCTCGATAGACACTAGTAGCTTTCAGATTTGGCAAAAAAATTTGTGTTGCTGTCTGCTGTACAAGCGTATCACTAATAGCACTTTTACTTGCATCTTCAACACTCTGAGTAGCAAAAACTACAAAAGCATTTAACTTTCTCAGCACTTTCAACCAGTCTTTTATCTTAGGTGCAAAAACTGGATTATCTATTAACGCCCATGCTTCATCAAGAACAATAATAGATGGAGTGCCATCAAGCGATATACTAATCCTATGAAACAAATAAATCAAGACCGGCCCAAGAGCAACAGGATCTTTTAGCAAGCTAGCCATTTCAAAGCCAAACACTCTTGCTTTTGAAAAATCTAGCAAATCTTCTTTATTGTCAAATATTGCAGCATGAGAGCCATCATCATGCCACATAGATATTGCTCCAGCTAGAGTATCAGGGCCCGCAAGTCCTAAAAATGGTACAAGATTTCTCAAAAATCTGTCTTCTTTTTTTAATTTAAAATTTCCCTCAATTGCATCATTAATTCTAGCAATATCTTCTGAAGTGAATTTATCGTTGTACACTAAAATTAAAGATTTTATCCATTCCATCAAAAATGTTTTATTATCAGGAGTATCGTCAAGTTGCAGAGGATTAAAATTTGTCTTAGTTCTTGGTTCTATTATAGTATAGATACCACCAAGTGCTCTTAAAAAAATTTCTGCACCGCGATCTTTATCAAAAAAGAATATTCTTGGAGAAAATTTCATTGCTTGAGCACATAAAAAATTCATTAAAACAGTTTTGCCAGCACCTGTTGGCCCAATTATCATAGTATGTCCAACATCCCTTATATGAAAGTTGAAGAAAAATGGAGTGCCAGATGTTGTATCAAAAACTGTAACAGCATCTCCCCAGTGGTTATTGAATTTTTTACCAGTAGGATAATTATGTTGAGATGCAAAACCGGCCAAATTAAGACTACTTATTGTACCTTTTCTTACTATATAATCAAAATTACCAGGAATTTGCGCCCAAAATGCTGGTTCTAGATTAACCCTCTCACGAACAGGATAAACACCACAATTAGAAAGCTCCGATTCAACCAATGATAAAGCATTGTCCAATGATTTAGGGCTTTTTTCTATACATAAGATAGTTAAATGGTGTTCACCAAACGCAATTTTACCACTCATTGCATCATCAAGCGCATGAGAAATTTCTGCTATTTGAGAAATAGCTTTATCTGCAGATTGTATCATACGATTTTGCTGTATCTGCATTTTCGCAATTGCCATTTGCCTATTTGTAAATTGAAAAGACTGCGTGATAATAAATTCATAAGGAAGTTGTAAAAAAGAATCAAGCATTCCTGCGGAAGTATTATTTCCATATTCTTTGATACTAACTATTCCAGCATATTTACTTTCATTATGAGTCACAACCTGTATCATCTTATGGCCAAAAAATAACCTATGAACTGGTAAGTATCTTGATATTTCAGTTTTTAGTGGAAAAAGCGTATTTGTAACAAAGCCACAATTTACAATTCTAGACAGAAACTCCATTATTTCACAAAACAGCCCGTTTGGAGTTTCTTTTACTCCAAGGACTTTAGGCGAATAATTCCTAAGGCTTGTTACTATACGATTTGTCGTTTCCTCTAAATCTTCATAGGTATCACGCATATCACTTTCCCAAGCATGTTTTGAAGTTACATGCCCAAATTTTTTCAGTAGATGTGATAAAAATTCTACTCCCTTTGTATCTGCCCTACGAATAATCGTAATGTATAAATCATTAATAAAAGATTGCCTAGTTGCGTGTTTTTCTCTCCATTTTAGATTTACATGGTTAGCAAAAAAATTTGGTAAACTCTGGTTTGCAAATTCATCAGAAAAGATATTCTTCTTACGCCTGATGGTATGAAAGTACAAACTAAATGCTGGAGATGAAATGCTTCTTAGCATCTGATTTCTGATATTATTTTGTATCACCAAGTCTTCATCATCGGCCGTTTCAAACGCAAAGCCATTTAATTTTATAAATTTAACTAACCAATTCTGCTTTGTTATCAAGGTTGTACTATTCCAATAGCAAGAATAAGGTATAAATTCGGCAGCGTGAACCTCTCTACTTAGAATAGATTTATTCTTTGATTGAATAGCTCTAAATCTCAACATTGCATAACATCAAGTAATGTCATAAGAATTGGCTCCATGATAAAACCGATTTAAACATTTGGAACATTTTCCCAACTTTACCATAAATAACTCAATAAACAACGGTTCCTTTGCAGAAGCTATATAGCCAAGTCCATGTATACCTGGTAACATCAGGAGAATTACTCTAAGATCATTTGTATTAATGAAAATTAGCATGCAAATTAGAACGTTTAATATTGCAAACATATAACTCACACCAAAGAGCATTGCAGGTCTTGTAAGACCTTTAAATAATTGATTCGTTTGTATGCTGCCAGTAGACATATCTTTAACCTTCTAATAAGAGCTCTAACACTAATACTACATCATTAATTAAAAATCTATTGAAATGAATAGCACTTTAGGTAAGATAATTAATTTAAATTCAATGATTATAAGCTGGCCATTTCAAGAAGCAGAAAAAATACTACAAGAATTCCCTAATAAAAAAGAGATAATATTTGAGACTGGTTATGGTCCATCGGGTTTACCACATATTGGTACTTTTGGGGAAGTTTTTCGTACCACAGTTATTGCAAACGCTCTAAAAAAAATAGCTCCTAGTATAAAAACCAAAATCATTGCAGTTTCCGACGATATGGATGGTTTGCGAAAAATACCAGATAATGTACCAAATCAGGAAATGCTAAGAGAGAATCTGAACAAGCCATTAACCATGATACCTGACCCATTTGGCACTCATGAGAGTTATGGTCATCACATGAATTCGTTGTTGTGTAAATTTCTTGATTTGTTTGGATTTGAATACGAATTTAGGAGTGCAACAGAGTGTTATAAATCTGGCGTTTACGATGAAAAACTTTTACTCCTGCTGAAAAATTATGATAAAGTGATGGAAGTAATGCTTCCATCATTTCGGGAAGAAAGGCAGCAGACTTACAGTCCATTCTTGCCGATATGCCCAAAAACTTCCCAAGTTTTACAAGTTCCAGTAATTGAAACAAATACAGATAAAGGAACAATCACGTATGAAGACCCAAACGGGGAAAAAATAGAAGTTCCAGTGACAAAAGGAAAATGTAAACTGCAATGGAAACCTGATTGGGGGATGAGGTGGGCTGCATTCGGAGTTAATTACGAAGCTCATGGAAAGGATTTGACTCCATCTGCTGTGCTTTCAAGTCAAATATGTAAAATACTTGGAGAAAAGCCACCGCTTTTGTTTTGCTATGAGTTATTTCTTGATAAAGAAGGAAAGAAGATATCAAAATCAAAAGGAAATGGTATTTCAATTGAGGAGTGGCTAACTTATGCACCCACAGAGAGTTTAGCATTATACATCTTTCAGAGTCCTAAAAAAGCTAAACGTTTATATTTTGATGTGATACCAAAATCAACTGATGAATATTTGGAATTTGTTAAGCGTTATAATGAAAGTAAAGAAAAGGATGTAAACAGTCCTGTATGGCACATCCACCAGGGTAAAGTTCCAAACGTAGAAACTTCAGGCATAAATTTTTCGTTACTTTTAAACCTGGCAGCAGCTTGTAATGCTGAAAACAAAGAGATTCTTTGGGGTTTTATATCAACTTATGCACCAAACGTTACACCAGAAAGCAACAAAATGCTAGATAGGCTTTCGGATTTTGCAGTTAGGTATTATCACGACTTTATCAAGCCAACAAAAGCGTATAAAGCTTCAAACGAAAAAGAGAAAGAAGCGTTACTAGATTTAAAGAACAACCTACATTCCCTGCCTATTACAGCCACTGCTGAAGAGATTCAATCTCAGGTTTTCTCCATCGGAAAAAAACATAATTACAATAACTTACGCGATTGGTTTCAGTTTTTGTATGAAACATTACTTGGACAAAAAACCGGTCCTAGAATGGGATCTTTTATCAAGCTTTATGGAATAGATAATACAATCTCTCTTATAGAAAGTGCTACTGAACGTACACTTTAGAGTTTACCCTCTTTCATTTGAGTCCTCTAGTTTTATTACTTGACAAACCTTCCCACTTTCCTTATTATACTAATAAAGGTATTTATCCTTGTTTTTGGGCTCAACGACAAAATTCAGTAAAAAACTCAGATATTTATTGGCAAATTACATAAAATTATAGCGGCTTTTTTTATTTTTTCTACATTCAGCCAAATCACGCTTGTTAGCACATTATCAATTTACATTATTAAAACTCGTTACACGGGAATTTTTTTGTCTTTTTTTTATTTAGTAAATTTCTTAATATTCATAGCTAAAGTAATTTTAGAGAGCCAGCGCGTGACCAACCCGGTCAGTTTTCTGGATCCCAGTACTGGGATGAAAAGAAGAGAGCTGACTTGAATGACACCAAATGGACACTGGCTACTTTAATAATATTTCACCATGTCATTCCAGCACTTGATGCTGGAATCCAGAAGTTTTTTTGAGCACAAAAGTTATGCTAAGTTTTTCTTGGTAAGAAACCAGTGTCAGCTACTTGAAAAGGAAGAAGAGACTTCTTCCTTCTACTTAACTACACTGTTACACTTGACTTTGAAGAAATTTCTGATTGTAAATCAACTCCATTTAGCTTCTTACCAGGACTTGACGTTGCTTTTGCAATAGCATCCTTTAACTCATCACAAGGCTTCAACACTTCATATATAATGCCACCAGCAACAAGTCCT
The DNA here is from genome assembly GCF_947251465.1 of Wolbachia endosymbiont (group B) of Melanostoma mellinum. Classification (NCBI taxonomy): domain Bacteria; kingdom Pseudomonadati; phylum Pseudomonadota; class Alphaproteobacteria; order Rickettsiales; family Anaplasmataceae; genus Wolbachia; species Wolbachia endosymbiont (group B) of Melanostoma mellinum. The sequence goes on along the minus strand of NZ_OX366366.1, from coordinate 1,121,971 downwards.
GTGAGTACAGCAGCAGCCACAGCTATCCCAGCCATAGCACCTACTGATAATGACACACCAATAAAATATGCAGAAGTAACTATTATCGCAGCTACAACAGATGCAATAACAAATATACCAACACCCGAGATTATTGCTAGCATAATTGCGTCTTCAGTAAGTTCTTTATCTAGAGTTTTGTTATCAAGATTATCTAATAAAGGATCAGCACCTGCTTTTAATAGAGCTCTTACTATCTTTTTATGATGTTCCCGAGCAGCAACGCACAAAGGAGTGTGTCCATATTCATTTGGAAGATCAATACTAGGCTTCTTATCTAATATAGCCTTTACTATCTCCATTTTGCCTTTCTCAACAGCAAGATATAAAGGAGTTCTTTCACTTTTATCTCGCAAATTAACATCAGCCCCCTTATCTAATAGAGCTTTTACTATTTTTTCGTTACCTTTTTCAATAGCCAAATGTAAAGGAGTTTTTTTATCGTTATCTCGCAAATTAACATCAGCCCCCTTATCTAATAGAGCTTTTACTATTTTTTCGTTACCTTTTTCAATAGCCAAATGTAAAGGAGTTTTTTTATCGTTATCTTGCAAATTAACATTTATACCTTCTACTGCTAATAGAGCGTTTACTATATTTTCGTTACCTTTTTCAATAGCCAAATGTAAAGGAGTTGCTTGAGATCGATTTTTCAAATTAACACCTATACCTTGTGCTGCTAATAGAGCGTTTACTATATTTTCGTTACCTTTTTCAATAGCCAAATGTAAAGAAGTTTCTTGAGATTGATTTTGCAAATTAACATCTATACCTTGTGCTGCTAATAGAGCTTTTACTATATTTTCGTTACCTTCTTTAATAGCCAAATGTAAAGGAGTTGCTTGAGATCGATTTTTCAAATTAACATCTATACCTTGTGCTGCTAATAGAGCGTTTACTATATTTTCGTTACCTTTTTCAATAGCCAAATGTAAAGGGGTTTCCTTAGATACATCTTGCAAATTAACATTTATGTCTCTTGCATTTAATAGAGCTTTTACTACATCTTTTTCATCATTTAGACATGCTATGTGTAATAATATTAATTCTTTTTTTCTAAAGCCATCATTATCACTAAATTTATAATTTATATCAGAACTTTTCTTCTCCCATTCTTTACAAGTAGATGGGTCTACTTTTTCTAGTTGCTCTTTTATTTTTTCAACTATGTTATCACCATTCAAATCATTTTCACGATTTACTATACCTAATACCTGTTCGAACAATGCTAAATACATATAAAATTCTCCTATAAAAATAATAATATACTTTAATTATTATATACTTAAGCAATAAAGTCAAGAATTTAATTAACTATCATAAACACTCAAGCAAGAAAAAGGGGCTTTTGTGCGAGCGTTATTAATCTTCAGTTTAATAGGATAAGATTCGTCAACGTTTCTGTAAGTATCTTCTATATAGAAGGGTTGCTACCAATAAAGCCTAAGCTGACCAAATACATTTCTGTAGATTCAGATCTACTTGATTTTGGTTTGAAGTATCTTACTGTTTTAAACATTTTTTTTAGCTCATTGCAGAAATCTTTATCAGATTCCCCTTGAAAAATTTTTACTACAAATTTGCCATCATGATTCAAAAAATGCTTTGCAAAATTGAGCGCTGCTTCGCATAAAAGCATAATTCTTATATGATCTAACGATTTTAAACCGCAAGATTCTGGTGCCATATCAGATAAAATTACATCAAATTTGTGATCCTTGAATTTTTCTCTTAAAATTTCAAGTTCGCTGATAATATCACACTGTATACACTCTACTCCACTAATTGCGTTTATTGGTTTGATGTCAACAGCAATCACACTCGCTCCTTTCTTAGATGCAACTTGTGACCACCCACCAGGAAAAGCGCCAAGATCAATAATTTTTTGCCCTTGTTGGAGTAGTTTAAATTTATCGTCTATTTCTATTAACTTATATGCCGAGCGCGATCTATAACCGTCCTTATTGGTTTTTTGCACATACTGATCATTCAAATGGCGATGTAGCCATCTTGTTGAAGATAACTTTCTACCTCTAGCTGTTTTTACTCTGGTCTTTATACTAATAACCTACTTATTATTGATTATATCTTTGAGCTCTTTTTCAACTACTTCTTTTACCAATGCATGTAGATACTTATTCAGCCACTCTGAAAGCTGAGGTTTTAAAAGAGATACAACTAATTCTTCAACAGTAAGATCCGCTCTTTTTTGTTGTTTATGCCGTAGTTCGCTTTGCATCTTTTCAAGCAATGTTTTAATTTCCTCCATATTTTCTTTTAAAACTAAATGCTCGTTACTTTGTTCTTGATAGCTCACTTTGTTATTACTCATTTGGATATTATCATACAAATTTTTCTCTTCTGAGTTGTAACTATGGCTATTAAATTGGTTATTCATTTTCTCACTTTGGCAATTATTCTCTTCTTCACTATTTTCTTTTTCTTCGATGTCTTCTGGATACTCCTCTTCAAGGCATAGTACATCATCATCTTCATCGATTACTTCTGCTTTATCAACACTTGCATTTTTACCCGATATAGCTTTTTTATATCTTCTAGGATATCTTTTACAGATTGATTATCGCTCATACCATTAAATTTAAAGGTTTATACTATTTATCATAAAAAGCAAGTTGTAAACACTAATTACATAATTGCTTTTTGCTCCAACCAGATCGGAGCGTGCTTTAAATAATGCATCTTCAGTGTCCAAAAGGTCAGATGTACTCTTTAAACTTAAGTTTACCTCTTGCTCAACTCCTTCCAATGCTAAAGCTGCTGCTTTTTCCGCTTCTTGACTTGCTTTAATAATAGCTTTTGCTGTTAGCACATTATTCCAAGCATCTACAACTGCTCCTTCTATATTTTTTACCGTTTCATAATAATCGTAGGTAGATTTTTTTGCATCCATTTTAGCTTTACTGACACCAAAAGCATTCGCTCCTTTTTTAAAGATTGGAACATCAAGAGTAAAAACTATATGAACATTTTCTAATAGCTTGTCTAATTTTACACCATCCTTCCCAAAATTTTTGTTTGCTCTTAGATTTAAAGAAGGAAGCCACTTGGAGCTTTCAGCGATCACTTCCATTCCAGCAGCTCTTTTTTGATAAACTGCTGCTTTTAGAGATAAATTATTGGTTTTTGCTAATTGTAAACATTCATTTAGCTCTGGAACAGAAGGTAATTTATCATTAGCTTCAGAAAGTTCATCAGCATCTTCGCCAATCAAATGATAATAAACAATATTTGCCAATTTTAATTTACCTTCAGCATCAACTCTTTCGGATATAGAAGACAAAAATTTTGCTTTTGCTAGCAAAACTTCAGCATTAGTAACTTCTCCAAGGGAAAAGCGTTTTTTCATAGCTGACAAATGTTCCAAAGAAACGCGTTCTCTATGTTCTCTGAGCTTTAATATTTCTGTCTTTTGTAAAACACTAACATATGCTTTCACAGCATTAAGTGCAAGCTCTTGTTTTGACTGCTGAAATTGCATTTTTGCTGCTTTGAGAAGATTACTTGATCGACTGAATGTAGCAAAGGTGCCACCACCATCTATTATTCTTTGACTTAATATTAGATCCTTTCCAGAGTTTTCCAGGCTAAAACTACTATCGAAATTATATTGTAAATTAATGTCAGGTAAAAATCCAGCTAACCCAGAAGATTTATAATATTTTTCTGCGCTTTTATATTGGTAAAATTGAGACTTTATTTTTGAGCTATTTTTGATAGCTTTGCTTATAGCCTCTTCCAAATCGATTGCATAGCAATCTATAGCACTAAAAGCGATTACAAATATAATAATCAATCGAAACATTTTGCTTTCTAGCATATTATTAAAGTTATTAGCATAAATTACTTTAATAATCAATAACTAATGTTGTTGACACTATCAAGCAACTTAGTATATCATAATCTACTGTTATGTATTGATATATGAAAACTTTTTTCTTAAAAGAGAAACAAGTCGATAAAAAATGGCTTGTTATAGATGCAGAAGGATTAGTAGTAGGAAGGCTTGCAGCGTTTGTAGCAGCGCTATTGCGTGGAAAGCATAAGCCTGAATACACACCTCATATGGATTGTGGAGATAATGTAATTATTGTTAATGCAGAAAAGGTGCATTTTACTGGGAAGAAGCTTAAAGATAAAATTTACTATAGGCATACAGGTTATTCTGGTGGTTTAAAGAAAACTACTCCAGATAATATTTTAAATGGCAAATTCCCTGAGCGTGTGATAAAAATGGCAGTAAAAAGAATGCTTGATGATGGTCCTATGGCACGTAGACGGTTTGAAAATTTGTATGTTTATTCTGGTTCAGAACATAAGCATCAAGGACAGCAACCTGAAAAAATAGATTTTGCCTCTTTAAATCGTAAAAATAAGAAATAATGGAGTAAAAAGTGAAAATAAATAATAATGATCAGCCAAAAAAGGAAATGATTGACTCACTTGGTCGTTCATATGCCACAGGTCGAAGGAAAGAATCTGTAGCAAGAGTATGGATAAAGCCAGGAAGTGGAAAATTTAGTGTTAATAAAAAAGATGATTTAATTTCTTATTTTAAAAGAGAATCAGTGTGTCAAATGATTAAATCGCCATTCATAGTAACTTCTATGTTAGATAGGTATGATGTGTTTGCAACTGTAAAAGGTGGAGGACTATCTGGCCAAGCAGGTGCCTTAGCTCATGGAATAAGCAGAGCTTTAAGTAGTATAAGTCAAGATCTACACTCTATATTACGTAAGGGTGGATTCCTAACTAGAGATTCACGTGTTGTTGAGCGTAAGAAATATGGTCAACATAAAGCTCGGAAAAAATGTCAGTTTTCTAAGAGATAATTGTTTCATAATGGTATTTTTTTGTAAATATTATACAAGTTCTTACAAGGGTTTATGACATTTTCTCTTTTTATGACGAATTTAGTTGACTATTGGCATTAGCATAATATGCTGTTTATGTAATTTTTCAATATTAAGGTAATTTATGAGTAAAGAAGATATAGTAAACCAACTGAGTCAAGAGTGCTCTAGTCAAGGTATAGATATAACAAAAGCTAGTTTGGGTAAGCTTCATGATATTTTTATGGAAACAATCAAGAACGATCTAAATCGTAAAGGTGAAATACGTTTGCATGGAATAGGGACATTCTCTACTGCTATAAGTAAGGAAAGACAATGCCGTAATCCTCAAAATGGTGAGATTATGACCGTTCCTGAAAAGAAAAGAGTAAGGTTTAAAGCAAGTCAAGCTCTTTCAAGTACTTTAAATACCAAAGAGAAAGTATAAGCTACTTAGATATTGTCATTTTCATCTTTTTAGTTACACTATGTAAGCCATGAAATATAGCCTCGCTGATTAAAGAATGGCCTATATTAAGAGCTGAGATGTGAGGTATCTCTTTTATTCTTTTAGCATGTTTATAATTTATGCCATGCCCTCCGTGGCATTCTATTCCTAGCTTATTAATGTATTCTGCAGAGTTAGTAATAAGTTTTAATTTTTCTTCTGATGGATTATCACAGTAATCCCCTGTGTGAATTTCTATTATGTCAGGCTTTCTTTCTAGCTTCTCAAGATATTTTAGTTGATTAATATTTGGATCGATAAACAGTGAGACTTTTATGTCAAAGCTATGCATTTCCTCTATTATACCAGAAAGTTTACTGTGCATATTCACGATATTCAGGCCACCTTCGGTTGTTAATTCTTCTCTTTTTTCTGGTACTATACAAATCGAATAGGGTTTTACTTCTTTTGCTATTTTGAGCATTTCTTCCGTAGCTGCGATTTCAAGATTTAACTCAGTGCTAATGTTTTGTTTTAGATTGAATACATCCTCATCTCTGATATGCCTTCTGTCTTCTCGTAAGTGTACGGTGATAAAATCTGCTCCAGCATCAATAGCTATTTTTGCTGCTTTTAATGGATCTGGATAAGAAGCTCCACGTGCGTTGCGAAGGGTTGCAACGTGATCAATATTAACGCCCAATTTCACAATTTACCTCAAAAATTATTTATAAATTATACATATTATTAGATCTTATGCATGTCATTGTTTAATGCCATATCTGAAAGACGGAGCTAGCAGTTATACCAATTCTCATTGTTGGCAAGTCAAATAAGAAACATTCAAAATTGTTTGATTGTGGAAGTGGAAAGAGAAGTAATAAATTTGCATACACTTGCCCTTTTTTACAGTTAATCTAGTTTATAGAACTACTCGTGGTAATCCAAACAAGATTTTTTCTCATAATCAAGTTATAGTAAACGGGGAAAATTTTTCGCATCTAAAAAATTTTAGATTTAGGATTGAAATTAATAAGTGGAGTGATTATGTAATGCATGTATTAGTAAAAGGAGGTACAACATGAGTAATATAGTTCATTTAAATAAAAACAATAATCGTGATAATTTTAGTGTAAGAGGGTTACAAAGAGCCGTTGATGACATATTTGATAGCTTTTTTACAGGATGGAACCCAGAGCTTTCCAAAAGAGGCAGTAGTCTACTACCAGTTTGTGATTTTTATGAAACAAAGGAAAGCTATTGCCTATCATTAGAGTTACCAGGTATTCCTAAAGAAAGCATAGACATTAGTATATCTGGCGATAACTTAATAGTGAAGGGTGAAAAAACATGTAATAATGAATCAAAAGATAAGCAGTTTTACCATAAAGAAAGGTACTATGGTTCTTTCTATAGATCTATTCAACTTCCAACAAATGTAGAGCAAGATAAGGTATCTGCCAACTTTTTAGATGGGGTATTGCATGTAACCATACCTAAGTCAGAGAAACACATCAAGAAAATTGATGTAAAGTAACCAGTAAGTAATAGCAGGCTTCTGACCTTGAGGCTTGCTATTTTAATATCTGTTCAGCAGAGTGGCAAAATAAGGTAAACGAGAAAAGACAACTAAATGAATGTCATGAAAGTAGCTGATGCTGGCTCCCTTATGAAGGTGTCATCTTAGCACCCAGACACTGATTTTTTAATTGAAAATGTTGTCTTGTTTGTGATAAATTTTGCTCGATGCCAGTGTCGAGCACTGGCATGACATTATAGAAGCTGGAATTACAGTGTCAGCTACTTGAATGACAATATTTGCTGTGTAATTTACCTTAAAAAATGAATATTCCTACAGCTACGTGTAAGCTACTTTCATGACACTCATTTAGTTGTCTTTTTTGCCACTTTGCTGAACAGATATGCAAAATATTAACTTAGCAATACAAAAAATTATCTATAGATTAGACACACCATTAGATCTTATGCATAGTCATTTTTTAATTCCATAGCTGAGACGGAGCCTGCTCCCCTTATCATGAAACTGAAGTCTATATGGTACCACAGTATAATGATATAATAAAATATGAAAAAAATACCAATAAAAAAAAGGCAAAAAAAGCCCGTATTAACTTTAACAATTTAAAATGATTTAATGTGAAAACCATAGGCGCCAATTGTTTTTTTAACTTAAAAATAAAAGTCAAGTATCAGGAATTCTAGACATAAACCCTCCTATATGAATAAAGAGCTAGCAAAAATAAACTTATATATTTTTTGCTGAAATTTGATTATTTGGTGAAAAAACCTGCAGGTGAAGATAGATTTTGGATCCTAAAAAATCTTCATCCTCCACTATAATGAAGCCACCAGAGTCTGTCAAGTAATTTTTTATTTAAACTGCTCGCAATCTTTTTATACACTCATCTTTACCAAGAATTACCATGATATCGATGATTCCAGGCGCATCCATTATTCCAGTTATTGGGGCGCGTAATGAGTGGTATATATCGCTCATTTTTATATTATGTAATTTTGAAAATTCCTTAATCTGAGAAGATAAAAAATTCTTATTCCAATCTTCACTACCTACACTCGAAAGAAATGATGCAAGTAACTTAATTACATCGAGGTTAGATTTGACAATTTGCTGAGCTTCTTCACTAAAATCAACTTGAATATAAAATTTTGCTAAATCCAATAATTCGGTCAGATAGTTTGCTCTTTTTTTCAGCTCTGTCAGTCCCTGCAGTAAATAGCCCTTTTTTTTGTCAGTTAGAGTATTTTCTCTAAGCATTAGAGTCAGAATATCTTCATTGCTCATATTACTAATATAGTGGTTATTCGAATGCTCCAGTTTTTTGAAATCGAGCCGTGCAGGTGAACGACCGATGCTTTCTAAATTAAACCACTCTATTGCTTGCTCATCGCTAATAATCTCATCGTTGCCATGACTCCAGCCAAGTCTTAGCAAGTAATTACGCATTGCCTGTGGCAATATTCCCATCTTTTCATAATCGCAAACACTTGTTGCACCATGTCTTTTAGATAGCTTATTCCCATCTTCTCCATGAATAAGCGGTACGTGTGCAAAGCGTGGAACATCAAAATCAAGAGCTTGGTATATTAGTAATTGCTTGAAGGTATTAGTGAGATGATCAGAGCCACGTATAATATCGGTTATTCCAGCATCATGATCATCAACCACTACAGCAAAAATATATGTTGGAGTATTGTCAGAGCGCAAGATTACTATGTCATCAAGCTGATCGCTACTTATTGTAACTTGGCCGTATATTTTATCGTCAACAACAATATCTTCTGAGTCTGGCACTTTGAAACGGACAACAGGGTTTGCGCTTGATGTCGAATGAGTACACTTATGCTTATATATTTTTCCTTCTTCTCTTGCTCTTGCCTTCTTTTCTGCAACTTCATCTTCAGGGCAGTAACAGTGATACGCCCTACCCTTTTCAACTAAAAGATTTGCAACTTCAATATGTCTAGCTATTCTTCTCGATTGGTATATTATTTCTCCATCATAGTTTATTCCAAGCCATTTTAACCCATCTATTATTGCATCAATTGCTTCCTGTGTTGAACGTTTTCTGTCGGTATCCTCAATCCTTAGTAAAAACTGGCCACCATGACGCTGCGCATAGAGCCAATTAAACAAAGCTGTGCGAGCTCCTCCAATATGTAAAAATCCTGTTGGTGATGGAGCGAATCTAGTGACTATACCTGGCATATTTGTCTATTGTGATAACGTAACCGATGATAACTAAAATTTGTACTTGCAACAACGTGGAACTATAGTAAATTTGAAAGATCAATTTACATTTATTTTTAACAAACTGCATTGTATAATTTAATATTAGTGAATGCAGTGAGGTGTATATATGGATAATTTATTTGAAATTGCAAGAAAAGGGAATGTGGATAAATTTGTCGATTCTTGCAAGGAAAGAGTTGCTTGTGTAGCTAAGCATAGAATTGATGAAAATGGAAACCCATTTCATATAGCAGCAAGTAAAGGGTTTCTATTATCTGCGTTACAGAAGATCATAAAGGATTTAGAAGAAAGTACCAGGAGTGAGGTTGAAAAAGCAAAAGAAGCTAAAGATTGGGAAAAAGTAAAAAGATTAGAAAAGGAATTTAAGAATAACAAGAAATATATTAAGGAAGCACTCCTCGATAAAAGCTATATTAAGGATGAAGGGAAGAAGGCAGTATCACTGCCATTAAGTTAAGGAAAAGTGATGAACTGTATTATAAAATCAGGTAAGATTCACAAATTAAAAGAAGTAATGACATGAGTAAAAAAAAGAATAATCATGTTTATAAAAAATAAATTGATGAGTTTAAACTTTATAAACGCACACAGAGCATCCTCAAAAGACTTCTCACGAAAAAGAAAGCTGCCCTTCGTTAATGTATTTCTCCTGATTTTTAGAAAGAGTGTAAAGTCATTACAAGTGATGCTTAATGAGTTTGTTCTGCATACAAGAAAAGATTATACAATTACGGCAAGTGCATTTACTCAAGCAAGAAAGAAGCTAAAACATACTGCGTTTTCAGAGTTAAATGATGATATAGTTTCCCTATACTACCAAGATCAGGAATTTAAAACCCACCATGGCTTCAGAGTACTTGCATTTGATGCTTCAATACTGATTCTGCCAAAGAGCGACAAAATAATAGGTGAGTTTGGCTCAAGAGCAGTATGGAATGGAATCCAGAGATTTGAAGACTATACAAGTGCAACCTTTGAAGTTTGCTACGATGTGCTAAATAATATTGCAATAAAATCTGTGCTAAGTAGAGGTGACAGCTATGAGGTTGATTTAGCAATCGGTATGCTTGAATCCATAAAATCAGACGATTTGTTAATCTGTGATAGAGGATACGTATCTTATCGATTTCTTGCTGAGCTTACAGGAAGGAAAATCAATTATATAATTCGCTGTTCAAGTTCGTCTTTCAATGAAATAAACACTATGTTTAAGCCGGAAAGCCCATCTAGTACGGTGGTAGTGTCTACCGCACCTATTAAAGTAGCAAGACAGCTACGAAAGCTAGGATTACCTGATGAGATGAAATTCAGGTTAGTCAAAATAATACTTTCTTCTGGCGAAGTTGAAGTGTTAGTAACATCTCTGTTAGATGAGAAACGTTTTACAGTTGAAGAGTTTGAGAGATTATATTACTTGCGCTGGGGAGTAGAAACATTTTTTTCTAGGCTGAAGGGAAGATTAAATTTAGAGAATTTCACAGGAAAAAGTATTGAAACTATCAAGCAGGATTTTTGGTCAACTATCTTCATCAGTAATCTAGAAAGTATCATGATAGAAGATGATGAAGAGACATTGAGCTCACAGAATAGTAAACTAAAAAAAAGCATCAATAAATCTGTCTCATTTAATGCGATTAAAAACTTAGCCTTTGATATTTTTTCTACAGAGTCAGACATAGACTGCATTATGTATCGACTATCACAGTTATTTTTGATGAACACTTTAGTGGTGAGAAAAGGGAGAAGAGTTGATCGTCATAAGATATCTGATATTCGTTCACTCAACTACCAGAAAAGAGCTAGAAAACATGTGTTTTAAATTCAAGATATCTTTTCAGTATCATTGCATTAGTACATTCTTTGCAAAATAACCTGCAATTATTACTTTTTTAAATAACTTGCACTTTTCAGACTCCCTTTTCTTAAAAATTCACCCTAGTATTTACCATAATTATCAATCACTTCAAATTTTTTGTCCAATCTTAACTTCTCTTTCCCTTAACTTAATGGCAGTGAAGGCAGTATCACCCCTTTATTTCTTGGACCCTGCAGAGCGGAAAGAAGTTAAGCAAATTGCAGATATAAAATGTGGCTTTATATGTAATAAGAAGTTTCATCTATGCTTATATATAGCAGGGGCTATAGTGTGTGCTATCGCTATGTGTGTATCTTTGTATCTTCTATTTTCGGTTTCTCAGTCTCTTGCGTTGGCTTCAATAGCGACAATAGCTTCTGGAGGGTCTTCATATCTGTTATTTAAGGCATGTAACGAGGTATATGGCCTCTATAACGAAAGTACTATAGTGACAGATCCTAATGTTATGCAACTTTTAGAGGGTGGTTTAGCCCCAACATGAAGTACTTGCAAGGAATAATATAGAAATTTACTTTCTTAACTTAAGAAAGTATACTGATAAGATGATAAGAAAGAAGTATAGTAAAATTTTAATAGCAAATAGAGGAGAGATTGCTTGCAGGATAATCAAAACTGCGCGCAAGATGGGTATATCTTGTGTATGCGTATATTCAGATGCAGATGTAAATTCTGTGCATGTAAGGCAAGCAGATGAGTCGAAGTACATTGGTCCTTCACCTTCTTGCCTGAGTTATTTAAATATTGAAAAAATATGCGAGGTGGCAGTTGAAACAGGTGCTGAAGCGGTTCATCCTGGCTATGGGTTTTTAGCAGAAAATCCAGATTTTCCCCGTGCTCTGGAAAAACATAACATAGATTTCATTGGTCCAAGTGCAGAAACAATAGAAGTTACAGCCAATAAAATAACAGCAAAAGAAGAGGCAAGAAAGGCTGGAGTAAATGTAGTGCCAGGATATATGGGTAAGATCGAAGATGCTGCCCACGCAGCCATCGTTGCTGAAGAGATTGGTTTTCCCGTTATGCTCAAAGCTGCATCAGGTGGTGGTGGCAAAGGAATGCGAATTGTATATTCCAAAAAAGAAATTGAACTAGCATTTACATCAGCAACAAATGAAGCAGAGAAAAGTTTTAAAGATGGCAGTATTTTTATAGAGAAATATATAGAGCTGCCAAGACACATTGAAATACAAATCATAGCAGATAAATATGGCAATATAGTGTGTCTTGGAGAGAGGGAATGCTCGATACAAAGGAATAACCAGAAAATAATGGAAGAAACTCCAAGTCCATTTATTAGTGAAGAAGTAAGACAAAAAATGTATGCCCAATGTGTTTCTTTGGCAAAGCAAGTTGGTTATTTTTCAGCAGGTACTGTCGAGTTTGTTGTAGATAAAGACCAAAACTTCTATTTTCTTGAGGTAAATACGAGATTACAAGTTGAGCATCCAGTAACAGAATTTATAACTGGAATAGACATAGTAGAAGAAATGATTAGAACTTCCTGTGGAGAAAAATTGAGATTCAATCAGGATGATATTAAACTTACTGGTTCTGCAATAGAAAGTAGAATTTGTGCTGAAGACCCATCAAAGAAATTTTTTCCTTCCAGCGGAAGAATCAAATATTACGACAAACCAGATGAAAATGGTCATGTAAGAATAGATGATGGAGTAGCTAGCGGTTCAGAAATCAGCATGTTCTACGACTCAATGATTGCAAAAATTATAACCTATGGAAAAGATAGAATAGAAGCAATCAGCAGAATGCAAAAAGCATTGTCTGAATGTTATATAGAAGGAGTAACAAATAATATAGAATTTCTAGAATCCATCTTCCATAATCCAAATTTTATTGCAGCAAAACTCCACACAAGATTCATTCCAGACCATTATCCTGGTGGGTTTCAAGGCGATCTTATTACAGAAGAATATATTAAAATATTTATCTTTACTGCACTGTATGTTCACTTAGAAAATGAGGGAAAGTATTACAGTAAGTCAACAGACGAAGCATTCATAGTGAAAATAGATGACAATGAGTACTCCGTAAATGCAAAGTATCAAGATAACACATTAACAACAGTATATAACCACAATAAATACTCCGTGGTGGGTAAGTGGAAATCAAGTTACAGATTACTATATATCACAATTAATGATGATACCAATATAGCACTTAAAATAGAAAGGCAAGGCAGCAAATACTTTATAAGACACGCAGGTATGAAAGCTAAATGTTGTGTATTGAAACCTCATGTAGCTGAACTAAGCAAATTAATGCTAAACAACAAAACAGAAGGGATTTCAGTAGACACTGTGAAATCTCCAATATCCGGTTTATTGGTTAAATTACACGTCAATGCTGGAGATCAGGTAGAGGTAGGACAACCTCTATTTGTTGTAGAGGCAATGAAAATGGAAAATATCATATGTGCTGAATCAGAAATGGTGATAAAAAATATCCCTGTTAAAGAAGGAAAAAATATACATGCTGGTGATTTGGTATTAGATCTGATTTCTTAAATAACGCAAGCAGTATAAACCTGACCCAAATAAGATAAATGAAAACATTTGATGGGCTATGGCAATGGCCATTGGTATATGCAGCAACAAAGTTACTACTCCTAAAATTACCTGAATAATGACGGAGAGTAGCATAATATATACTGGTTTTACACTGGCATTTTTTATTGTGAGTATTGCTGTCAGAACTAATATCAGCAATGCCAATGCCCGGTGTATGAATTGCACTGTTACTCTATTTTCAAAGATATTTAGCCAAGCAGGCTGTAAGTAAAATAAATCTTCTGGAACAATTTGTCCATCCATCAGTGGAAAGGTATTATAAATTAAACCAGCATTTAGCCCTGCAACAAATGCACCGAAGATTATTTGTACTGTCACTAGGATTAAAATTATCCATATGTAACATGTACTAACCTTAAGTTTAGTTTGCCTTGGTTTGATTTGGTAATCAAAAAATTGATACGACAATAATGCAAAAATAACCAACGCAAGCAGTAAGTGAAGTGCAAGCTTATAGTGACTAACATGAGGATTGACTACCAAACCGCTTTTTACCATATACCAACCAGCAAAAGCTTGTAAAATTCCAAATAATAGTGCTGTAGATAACCTTATTACTGCATTTTTAGGTATTCTTTTTTTTAGTGTAAAGTATATAAATGGTAAGATAAAAACTAAACCTGTCAGCCTTGCAATTAACCTGTGCACATATTCTATTAAGTATATGGTGCGAAACTCTTCCATACTCATACCATAATTAAATGCTTTATATTCAGGTGTAGCTTCATATTTTGATTTTTCTTTTAGCCAGTCTTGTTCACTCAGCGGTGGCAATGTTCCGGTAATTGGTTTCCATTCCGTGATTGACAATCCTGCTTTTGAAAGTCTGGTAAATCCACCAATTCCCACCATGCAAATCACCATGAGAGAGCAGAGAAAAAGCCAAATAGCTACAGGTTTTGCTTCCATAATCCATGCTGAGTTTTATTCCATTGCTGAGGGTTAATAACAAATTCCCACAAAGCGAGAAAAGCTGCAACGCTATGTAGTAGACTATAGACGGGAAAAAATATTGATACTATATAAAAATAAAAAGGCATTTTTTGTTGTCTGATAGCTATTATCAAAAAAATCAAGTTAATACCGTATACTATTATAAAATAATATAAGAATAATTCATTCAAAATTTGAGTCAGCACCAATGAAAGTAACAAAAAAGGAGTCGTGAAAAATATAAAAGCTGAGGAACCAACAAAAAGGTTTAATAGCAAAACTCCCTTAAGCCCAGTGTGCTTAAAAAGTAATTTTATATTTTTTAAATGAACGATATAAGTTTGCATATAACCTTTAATCCAGCGTGCTCTTTGTTTGATCCAAGCAAACACAGTAGTTGGTGATTCTTCCAATGTTTCTGAATCAATAATCCTGGTTTTATATCCCATTTGCGCAAGTCTCAAACCAAGGTCAGCGTCTTCAGTGACATTGTAAGCATCCCAAAAAAGCACTTTCTTTAAAATTTCCACTGAAAAATGGTTACTGCTACCACCCAAAGGTATTGGCATGTTCATTTTTTGAAATCCAGGCAAAAAATATTGAAACCAGTTCATATACTCGAGAGAAAAGAATTTTGTAAGAAAATTGCAACCAAAGTTATAGTAATTTAATTTCGCCTGTACACAAGCCAACTTTTCGTCGCCCTTATTAAATTCAATTAGTGCTTTTTTTAACTGCAACGGATCTGGCTTGTCATCTGCATCATATATTACCACATACTTTCCTCTAGCAAAGCTCATAGCATAATTGCATGACTTAGCTTTTGTTCTAGGCAGAGAATGAGGCACTTTTATTACTTCAAAATACTGTGGTAAAGTGCATTTTTCTATAGCTGCCAACATTTCTTGATCATCGCTCTCTATCACAAGCTTTACATCTAATTTTGATTTTGGATAATCCAAACTTTCAATGCTCTTAATCAATTGCTTTATAACCGCATTCTCTTTAAAAGCAGGCAATAAAATAGTATATATAGGTTCATTCATCTTATCATAATCTGCTTTTTGGTTAGAAATTTTACGCAAGCCAAAAATTTTAGTTACAAATTTGAATAAAGAACTAGAACATCCGATTATAAATATCAACACCAAAGCAAAATATGCATATTTTTTTGTCAGTGTTAAAGTCGAAATCATAACAAAGAAAGAGGAAAAAAAGATTGAACTGAGCCTAATGCTTTTAGCTGAAAAATTAGGATTCTTATAATATAAGTAGTTACTTGCGAATTCTGAAATACCAAAGTGTGAGTTAAGAAGATTTAAAATCTGTTTGCTATCTACTTTTATCAATACATATTCAATACCGTAATGAGATTCGACCCAAAGGTTGATATCTTGGCTTATGTCTTCAACCATAAAAAAAGTAGTATCATTTAATTTTTGCCAAGGAATTATATTAAACCTATAGTAGAAAAGTTTCTCTTGTTCTTTGCATAAACTAGAATCAAATTTAATTTTTTCTACATTATCAGTTTGAAGTACAGGCATT
The DNA here is from genome assembly GCF_947251465.1 of Wolbachia endosymbiont (group B) of Melanostoma mellinum. NCBI lineage: Bacteria > Pseudomonadati > Pseudomonadota > Alphaproteobacteria > Rickettsiales > Anaplasmataceae > Wolbachia > Wolbachia endosymbiont (group B) of Melanostoma mellinum. The sequence goes on along the minus strand of NZ_OX366366.1, from coordinate 1,105,899 downwards.
AAACTTAATGCAACTTTTTGCTCAAGTCACGTGAAAACGAAGATATAACCTCACTACTACGCTTATCATCTTTACGTTCATGCATTATTTTTTTTACAGCATCAGCAGCTATACTCGCTGTGTTAGCTTGTAAATCCCCAAGAGCTTTTTCAACTTGGTCAGTAACTTTCTTCAAATTAGAATGGGCATTTTCATCTAACGTTTGATCGAGTTGCTGTCTATTATGCTTAATAATACTATTAGCCTTATCAAGTGCTTCATTCATCATTTTGTTAACTTCTGCATCTAATTTTTTGTATTTTTCAGAAGATTTTTTGTAATACTCCAACATATCTTTTCTGAATTTTTCAGTTTCTTCACTTGAAAACTTGCTTTTGTTACGTTTATTGTTAAGCGCGTTTTTTATTACCTTCCTTAGCAATTTATATGAGAGGATAAAACCTACTAAAAAAGCAAGGCTTATAACTAGTAATGTAGACATAAAAACCCTAAAATTCTTTTGACACCAAGTCAGCAACAAATTCCTCTTCAATCTCAGAATTAGTTAACTTAGTATAGTAAATCAAAGCAATACTAGTAGCCATTTGTTTTAATTCACTAATATACTTAGATTTAAATTGTACTACCTTTTCTTCAACAAGTTTAATCATCTTCTTGTCTTCCTCTTCCAATATATCCTTAACATTCGCTCTCATTTCTTCTACTTGAGCAAATGCATCATCTATGATTTTTTTTGCCCGTACTCTAGCTTGATTTAAAGCTGCATTATACTTGGCAATTTGCTCTTCTGTAAGTCTTAAAAGGTGAATAGAACTATTAAATGAATCTAACACTTCTTTACTTCTAGTGCTTATTATTTCATCTAACTTCGGTAAAAACAAACAACTCACTACAAAAAAAAGTGAAGAGAAAAAAATTAAAAACCAAAAAATTTGAGAAGAGAAAGTTGAAACATCAAGCTGTGGCATCTGTTAAGCAGCAAATATTAATAACATTGCAAGTACAAACGCAAGCAACCCCATGATTTCAACCATGGCAGCACCAATATAAACGTAACTTTTCATTTTACCTTCTGACTCAGGATTTCTCGCAATCCCATTTAACATAGCAGAGAAGATATTAGCTATACCTAAACCAGCACCGAGCATTCCAAATACAGCCAAACCAATTGCTATAAATTTTAAAGCCACTAAATCCATATATTACCTTTAACTATTTCTTTATAATATAATTGTAAAATATTCTGCAAGGAAGTCAATTACTTTACTGCATCTGACAAATATACACATGTTAATATAGTAAATATATAAGCTTGCAAAACTGCAACAAATACTTCAAATCCTATTAGTGCAATTATAAACAAAAAAGGTGCAGGTGTAAAAAATATGTTCATATTTATGACGAATCCTGCTATCACTTTGATGATTGTATGACCCGCAATCATATTTGCTGCAAGCCTTATTGATAAACTAATCGGTCTTACTAAATAAGCAAATAATTTAATAATGATGATTATAGGTGCAAGCCACGAAGGAGTTCCTTTTGGTAGCAATATGCGTAAAAATTCTACTCCTCTTTCTTTAAACCCAACAATCGTTATATAAGTAAAAACCACCATTGATAAAGCGAAGGTAACTATCACATGACTTGTAACTGTGAAACTATAAGGAAGAACACCAACTAAATTACACGATAAAATGAAAATAAATACTGTAAATATCAAAGGAATGTGCTCCAAACCTTTGCTTCCAGTGTTACTTTCTATTATTGAAACAACAAAATCATATACATATTCAACTGCAGCTTGCAAATATCCTGGTATTACTGCACCTTTTCTTATTCCAAGGAGCAAAAACAGTACCATTAATATCACCGAGATCATCATAAAAAGAGATGAGTTGGTAAAGTTTATGTCATACCCAAATAATTTTGGTAGTTCTATTATTGTATATACTTTAAATTGTTCTAGCGGATTTAACGCCATTTTGACCCTGTATACTTAAACTGCAGCAGTAAATAAAGTATAAATTTTATAAAATAAAGTCAAGAATTAAGATAAGGAGCTCTGTATTATTATAGCATTAACATATTAACAAAATATACAATTAAAATGCAAATTATAGTCAGCTACCAATCTTATTCTAAATTCTTGACTTAACATCTTATTTTAACTATAATTTAGTTTTAATATGAGGCAATTATGAACGAAATAGATTTTACTAATCCACCTTTAAATTTAGAACAGGAATGTGGTAACGGGTACATCAAGTTTACAGATTATTCTTCTAACTCAGACACTGGTCTTTTCCACATGGCAGGTGAAATGCTAAATGAAAGCCATGATGTTATAGGAAATTTCACTGGTGATGCTTACATTTATAATTTCCATATAGATGATCACAATATGAACATTCAACTCTGCATGGAAATGGACTGCAAAGGTGATATAAAGAAAATTCTTTCTTTGTAGAAAGAGTAGGCTTCTCTGTTGTTTCTTGCAATATAGAAGCCACTTATTACAACAAACTTTAAAAACATCACATTTTACATTACTATGAATTTTTGTTTCTTGTTAGATAAATGAAGTTCACATTATCTTGGTTACTAGAGTACTTAGAAACTAATGCCAATTTAGAAGAAATTACTGGTAAGCTAACTCACATAGGATTGGAAGTCGAAGATATAGTAGATAATACCAAATTAGCTGGATTTGTTGTTGCAAAAGTATTAGAAATCGCACCTCATCCAAATGCTGATAAATTAAAATTATGTAAAGTAAATGATGGAAGTAAAGTTCTGCAGATAGTCTGCGGAGCAAAAAATGTTAAAGAAGGCATGAAGACTGTACTTGCATCTCTTGGTAGCACATTGCCAGAAAGCGACTTTACAATTAAGCCTACAAAAATACGAGGAGTGCTAAGTGAAGGGATGCTCTGCTCTGCTTTCGAACTTGCGCTCACTCAAGAGGAAAGTGAGGGAATAATTGAACTTTCTGATGATTATAAAACAGGAGATAAATTTTTCAATTGCGATCCTGTAATTGACATAAACATCACCCCAAACCGTGGAGATTGCTTAGGCGTATATGGAATAGCTCGAGATTTAGCAGCAACTGGAATTGGAACGTTAAAGGCTTTAAACATTCCACAACTTGCCTGCTCTATAAATTCACCAGTAAACGTCAAAGTTACTGACGGGGAGAGCTTTATTAGTGGAATATACATCACCAATGTAAAAAATAAAGAAAGCCCAAAATGGTTAAAAGATAATTTGGAATCGATAGGAATGCGCTCCATTTCTGCAATAGTTGATATTACTAATTACATCATGATATCTTTTGGCCGCCCAATGCACGCATATGATGCAAAGAAAATAGAAGGTGAGCTCATAGTATGCAAAGCAAATGATGGAAAAAAATTTATTGGTTTAAATGGTAAAGAATATTCATTAAATAAAGAAATAAGAGTTATTTCTGATGATAAAAATGTTCATGGAATTGCTGGAATTATGGGCAGCAAGTATAGCGAATGTACACTTGAAACTACTGATATCTTTTTAGAGTCTGCTTGGTTTGACCCCATCTCCATCACTAAATCTTCAAGGCAGCTAGGCATCTCCACAGACTCAAGTTACAGATTTGCACGTTCAATTGACCCTGAATTTACCCTTGATGGACTCAATCTTGCAGCCAAAATGATTTTGGATTTATGTGGCGGAGAAGTGTCAAGTGTAGTGTCTGCTGGCAATCTGAACAAGGCTGATACCAAGATAAATTTTGATTATCAGAATGCAAACAAACTTGGAAGTGTATCTGCATCACCTGATGAAGTACTCAATATTTTAACAAAATTAGGGTTTAGTATTGATAAAAGAACTGAAAATAATTGGAGCGTACATGTACCAAGCTGGAGACCAGACATAACCATACCTGCTGACCTAGTTGAAGAGGTAGTAAGAATATACGGCTATGATAAAATAAAGGAAGAGCAACTAGCAGAAGACGTTACAGTAGAAGAAGAGACACAAGATGATTTGCGCATTTTAATGGCAAGCAGAGGGTTTCATGAAGTGATAACTTGGTCTTTTATGAGTGAATCAACAGCTGAAAAGTTTGGTTACTTGAATAAGTTATTCATTATCGATAATCCATTTAATAATAACTTCAATATAATGAGGCCAAGTGTCATACCAAATTTGTTGCAAGTCACTGCAGATAATATTGCTCACGGGATATCTGATCTCGCAATTTTTGAAATTGGACCAATTTATAATGGTGAGGCTCAGTCTAAGTACGTTTTAAGTGGAATTAGATCAGGAAATAATTCGCCGAAAAACCACTATAACACTGATAGAAAAATAGATATTTTTGACGCAAAGGCTGACCTCATAACAGCTTTGGAACTTTTTAATGTCAATTGTGATAATTTAGCAATAGAGAGAGCAGAAAAAGAATATTATCACCCAGGAAAATCAGGCTCCTTATCTTTTAGAAGTAAAATAGTTGGTTATTTTGGAGAATTGCATCCGAGTATATTGGATTTTTTTAACATCAAACAAAAAATTGTAGGCTTTGAGTTGATATTAGAAAATATCGAAAATTTACCTATAAGTAGAAAAAAATTTATCGATTATAAATATCAAAGTGTAAAACGCGACTTTGCATTTATTGTAAATAAAGATGTAGCAGCAGGCAGTATAATCAATATGGTGAAAAAAAGCTCAGAGCTCATCACAGAAGTTTTGATATTTGATGTATATCATGGAAACAATATAGAATCGAATAAGATGTCTATAGCATTTTCAGTTACTTTCTGCTCTCCAACTCACACTTTAACTGAAGAGGAAATCCAAAAAGAATCAAATATGATAGTCAACTTAGTGTGTGAAAATACTGAAGGAACTTTGAGAGCTCATTATTAAGCCGTAATCACCGTTTCCTGATTTTGATGTGTCACGTTTACTTCATCCAATTTATTCCCTATCTTGAATTCAATATCCTTGAAAAACCTATCCCACATTCCATGCAAATGCTCTTCTACTTTAGGCCAGACATCATTTTTAAATGTCGTTCCATCATCAGAAAATAAATTACCTAAAAACACTCCAATTTCTTCATAACTTGATTGAAAATGTTGAAGAAATGTCTCTACTTCCTTATGAGTATCATGTGCCACACTCAATGCTTTCCCTTCTGTGCTATTATCTTTGTTTACAGTAGCTGACCATCCAATCACATTATAATTAAAACCAACTTTGAGAGAGTTCCAAATCCTCCACACACCACTCTCATTATCTTTTGGTACATTATTTATTATAAGATTTGCTAATCTATCTACTAGAGGAGACAATAAATCTTGACAAAAGTGTTTGATATTATCTTTCATTTTAATTACAGGACTTTTTATGCACTTTTCTGCCAAATAGTACCCAAGCTCTGCTTTCTCTAGCAACTTCTTAATTGCTTCTTCATCAAAAATTTCATGCTCGAACGCCTCCAGTAAATCATCCTCTATTATTGCAAATTTTATTTTTTCACGAGATTCTAGCTCTTCTCTATAATTATTTTTTGTTTTTTCATTTATCAATAATCCTTCTTTTTCTAATTTTAACTGTTCTAATGCTTTTAGAATTTCTTTGTTATTTTCTAAGTGCTTCTGTATTAGCTTTGTATTTGGATGCTTTTCTCCTTTTCTCTTTCGCTCATCTTCTAAGTACTTATTTAAATCCTCACTTTCTTCTATTACTTCTCTTAACGATATAGGTTGATCTAAGCATTCTGCAATTTTCACTCGGTGCACATTAATCCTCTGTACTAAATCCGGCTCCTTTTCCTCTAACAGCTTACATGAATTCTCTATACCCTTTGCTTGACTTTTAAACAAATCTTGCGTTTTACGTTTCGTTATTTCTAAATACATCTTTGCTATAAAATCATTCACTTTACCTGAAGCTTCTTCTAAACTTTCCCCATTCAAAGGACCTTTTATCTCCTCTTCTAAATCTCGAAACTGGTCTATTAAGCTTAGTATTCCTAACAGGCTTAACTCACCCTTTGCTTTTCTCATTACTGATTTTACTAGCCTTCGCTCAACTTCTTGATCACCATACTCGAACTTAAAAAGACCTTCTAATTTCCTTTTTAAATCATTGTCTGTTAAGTTATTTTTTCCTTCATCATATATTGCTTTCAATTTTTCATGTATCCTAATATATCTTTCCTGTCCTTCTTTTTTTAAACACTCAATCTCTCTTTTAGTGTTATCTAGAGCTTTCTTCGTTTCTTGAGGATATATATCCTCATAAACATCAATAATTGCCCTCTTAGATATTTTCCTTTCTTCTTTAAGCCGTTCCCATTCTGCTTTAAATACAGGAAGCTCACTATCTTCTAAGATATCTGGTACTTTTGCTCCTGCTTTTCTCAGATCTTTTATTATCATCTCTTTCTCATTTGGTAATTCCTTACCTTGACTTTCTAATTTCTGTTTCACTAAAGTATTTTTTAGCTCATCCTCCAGTAAAAAATCTTCTTCCCGTCTATTTTGATGAAACTTAATTGCTTGTATGAAGGCAACTTGATAAGCATTTTCTATCAAATGAGTTGTCAATTGATGGCCTATACTATCTACAACTTTCAGCCTGAATTCGTTCAACAATTCCTTCAGTTTATCATATGTAATCTCTTTCTTTTCTAGCTTCATCAGCTCTTCCATAGTTCTTGCGCATTCTTGAATCGAAGTTGCAAGCACATTCTTGATTTCACTATGTAAGGGCTTAAGACCATTTTTTAAATTGATACTAGCTGATAATTTCAGTATGATATTATGCTCTAAACCCCGCTTCACACTAAACCATTTATCATTTCCATTTTCACATAAATCTCTAAGCAGTTGTTTAAATTGCGGTGGAAATTTTATTTCCATATCCCATGTAATGTTTGGTTCAGGAAACTCCGTTTTATGAAAAGATATCTCAATATTTTGGTGCTTATTAGAATACTGCCCCATAGTTATTTTAAGAGCAGTAACTAAAGAGTGAGATAACTCTCTATTTAAAAGATAAAAAGTAGCCAAAGCAACTGTTGCAGGAACGATTAAGGCTACAAGCACAGTCACATTAACAAAAATTGCCATTGCAGCAAGAGCGCCATATGCCAATCTTTTTGGCACACCTGTTTCACTCTTTTTTGTCTTATCTTCCACTACACCTTCTTGTGTCTTGCTATTTGCTTTAAATCTACTGTATATGACTAACCCCAGTGCAGTAAAAGCAATATAAGGGAGCATTAAAACTGACAGAGCTAAATTTAATACTTTCTTCTCTGGGCAAGCTCTGTTTATCTCTTTCAATATTTCGCTTGACATATTATACCAAGAGGTAAAAAAGTCAGAGTCATAATCCTTATAATGGAATATACTGAGCGGAACATTAAAAGCAGCTATTTGTTTAATTAACCAATCCTGCTTACTTACAGCATCAAAAAACTCTTCTTCCTCTTCTGAATTAGCAAGACCTAAATCATTCCCTTCTTCTACATTAGAAACATCTTCCATAGCATCAAAAAACTCTTCTTCCTCTTCCAAAGCAACATTGGAAATAGATTCTACTTTACCTAAACCATCACTATTGTTATTTAAATCAATAACTTCTCTATGACCATCTGCAACAACTTGATTCATATCACCACCCTACTTAAAGCAATTTAAGTATAGCATAAACATTACTAACTTTGCAACTTTATTAACTTAATACCAACTGTCAAACCTTGGTATTCCTTAGAATAGAAATCGGCCTCGATCTCTTTATTAGTGTCCAAAGATAAGGCAAGGGTCTGATCTTTTATATATTCAACCCATGTATTTATTGCTTCCTTAATTTTCTCATCTTCTGCTTTGATTATTACTCTGATTCTATCTGATATATAAAAATCAGCCTGTTTTCTAGTTTCTTGAATAAGCCTCACAATATCTCTTGCCAGCCCTTCTAGAATTAGTTCATTATTTAATTCAGTATTTAGAATAACAACTCCTTTGTTATTATCAAACACAGCAGAATATTCACTGTTTGCTTTTAATAATAGTTCATATTCACCTTTTTCCATAGTATAGCTCTCTGTTTCATCTCCCAAAAATATCTGTTCGTTTTCAACTTGCTTCCACTTTCCTTCCTTAACGTATTGAACTAGTTTCTTGATTTTGTCTGGAACTTTTCTTCCAAGCACAGGAAAATTTAATTTTAACTCTAGTGATGCAACCTCTTTCAATTCACTTACTATTTCTAGTTCTTTTACATTCACCTCATCTCTTACCATCTCTTGATATTCATCTTCAAGAAAATTGCAGGAAGGCTTATGATAAATAGTCATGCTACCAAGTGGCTGCCTTATACGTATGTTAAACATGTTTCTAATAGAGAGTGCAGCATTACATATTTCCCTTACCAAATCCATCTTGGCAATGAGTTCACTATTATATCTATCTAATTGTGGAAAATCAGCCAAATGAACAGATGTTTCTTTGTACTTAAGCCCTTGCCATATAGTCTCTGTTATGAGTGGCAACAAAGGAGCTGCAGCTCGAAGCATGTAATAAAAAACTGTGTATAGCACATTATAAGCGTCAGTTTTGTCTTGATCTAAATCACCTTTCCAAAAACGCTCACGACTGCGACGAATATACCAGTTATTTAGCACTTCAAAGAAATCTGTCAGGATTTTGCAAGCCTCCTGGGAGTTATAGTTGTTCATAGAAGCTCGCATACCTTCCACAGCTTCAAAACATTTTGAAATCATGTAGCAATCAATAGTATTCTGATAATCCCTACAAATCTCAGCTTTAATTCCATCTGCATTTGCATACATAGTAAAAAAGTGATAACTGTTCCAAATAGGTTTTATTACGTTTTTCAGAACATCACGCACTAAATTTCCTTCTTTGTCGAGTAGTAAATTACCACCGCAGACAATGGAACCAGACAGCATAAGAAAACGCAGCGCATCAGAACCATATTTGTCAAACACTTCCATTGGGTCCGCATAATTATTCAGACGTTTGGATAATTTCTGCCCTTTCACATCAAGAACCACACCGTGGCATATGCAGTTCTTAAATGGCTCACTGTCAAATAAAGCAGTGGAAAGCACAAAAAGCGTATAGAACCATCCTCTTGTTTGTGCTATATATTCAGTGATAAAATCCGCAGGGAAATTTTTCTCGAACCATTCTTTATTTTCAAATGGATAGTGAACTTGCGCGAACGGCATCGAGCCAGACTCAAACCAACAATCAAACACATCAGGCACACGACGCATAACTGATTTTCCTGTTGGATCATCAGGATTTGGTCTCGTCAAAGTATCGATAAACGGTCTGTGCAAGTCATCTATCTTAACATTAAAGTCTCGCTCTAGTTCTGCTATTGAGCCATACACATCCACTCTTGGATATTTTGCATCGTCTGATTTCCACACAGGAATTGGAGTACCCCAGAATCGATTGCGTGAAATAGACCAGTCGTGCGCTCCTTCAAGCCATTTTCCAAATTGACCATCTCTTATATGATTTGGCATCCAATTAACCCTCTTATTTAGCTCTGTCATTCTTCCCTTAAACTTTGTCACAGCAACATACCAAGAAGGCATAGTGCGGTAGATTAAAGGAGTGTCAGTTCTCCAGCAGTGTGGATAATTGTGAATATATTGCTCAGTTTTAAACCAGCTCCCCTGCCTTTTTAATTTCTTGATTACTGTATCATTGGCATCAAAAACATGAACTCCTGCCAAATCTGAAACTTCAGTAGTAAATTTTCCAGCGTTATCAACTGGACAAACAGCTCGAATATCATGGCTTTGGCAAAGGTAAAAATCTTCTTCACCAAATCCAGGAGCAGTGTGCACAACACCAGTACCATCTTCTCCTGTAACATAATCAGCAATGAAAACACGGAACGCATTCTTTGTATCTTTAAAGTAATCAAACAGTGGTTTATAGGAAAGACCTGCAAGATCACTCGCTTTAAGTTTTGTATTACAGTTTTCATATTGAATATTGCTTTGTTCACAGTGGCTGACAAATTTCTCTAAATAACTTTCAGCAAAGATGCAGACTTCACCATTTACTAACACCATACAATACTCAATATCCTCCCCTACTGCCAGTGCAAGATTGCTCGGCAACGTCCAAGGCGTTGTAGTCCAAGCAAGTAATCTACATTTTTGTTTAAATTGCTTTGGATTTTCTAAAAGTTCAAAAGCAACAGTTACAGCTTTGCTAATTTTTTCTCTATATGCATTATCAAGCCTTGTTTCAAAATTAGAGAGTGGAGTTTCGCACGCCCAGCTATAGGGAACAACGCGTATTGATTCATACACCAGACCTTTATCATAAAGCTGCTTAAATGCCCACATGACCGACTCCATGAATGACTTATCCATAGTCTTATAGTCATTGTGAAAATCTACCCATCTTGCTTGTCTATTTACATACTTCTCCCATTCTGATGAAAATTTCATCACAGAAGTACGGCAATGATTATTGAATTTTTCAATGCCAAATTTCTCTATCTCAGTTCTACCAGATATTCTAAGTTCCTTTTCCGCGCCCATCTCAGCCGGTAGCCCATGGCAATCCCAACCAAATCTGCGTTCAACCCTTTTTTGCAGCATAGTTTGATATCTTGCAAATGCATCTTTTATAAAACCAGTAAGCAAGTGTCCGTAATGCGGAAGTCCATTTGCAAACGGAGGCCCATCATAAAATACAAAACAATGATCCTTGGAACGTTTCTCGACTGACTGCTCAAAAATTTTATTTTCCTGCCAAAATTTTATGATTTCCTTTTCTAGCAATGAAAAATCAGGACTGCTGCTTGTATCAGGATAATACTTCATATTCATTTTAACTGGATAAAATCAAAGAATATAGAGCTTTCTGGAAAATTACAAATCCAAAAACTCTGTTTCTATAAACATTGATAGGTGTTGACATTATTATACAGCATATTAATAAATCAGACTTATTTACTTAAGTTAAAGATGAATAAAGACAATAACAGTTGGCCTTATCAGAAATTTCACGATGCTAACAAAAATAATAGTAAAAGCAGCGTTATTTGGAGATCGCTTTCTTATGAATATAATAATTCTGGAAAGGTTGAAAAAGTACACTATCAGTGGGAAAAGAAAAAAAATCCCGCAAATCTATTATATCAAGTCTCATATGATTGCGTAACAGAGAGTTGTAGTCCCTTAAGGATTAAATCTAGATAGCTTATAAACTTATAAAAACACACAAAGTGCTTCTACATGAGACCATGGGAGCACTTTTCTCTAATTAGGCAGCGCATCCCAACAAACTATTTTGCCGAGCTTCCAATATCCTTACATTTACTATTTTATCTTTGTATTTATCGTCAGGATCATCAACGCATACTGATTGCATGTATGGGCTTTTACCAATAATTTGATTTTGGTGTTTACCTTTTTTATCACTAAATAGAACAGATACAGTTTTGCCTATCATACTCTGGTTAAATTCAAGTTGTTGTTCACTAATTAATTTCTGTAAACGAAGAAGGCGCTCTGTTTTAACCTCTTCTGGTACTTGATCTTTTCTTTCCGCCCCTGGCGTTCCTGGCCTTGGGCTATATTTAAAACTATAAGCCTGAGCATATTTTATTTTTTCTACTAATTTCATAGTTTTTTCAAAATCTTTTTCAGTTTCTCCAGGAAAGCCAACGATAAAATCAGAAGAAAATTCAATTTCAGGTTTCAATTTGCGCAATCTGTCTATTATTCCCAAATATTCCTCTGCCGTGTGTTTTCTATTCATTGCATGCAATATTTTATTCGAACCTGACTGCACAGGTAGGTGAACAAACGGCATGAGTTTTGATTCCTCCGCATGTACCAAGTAGAGAGATTCGTGCATATCTCTTGGATGAGAAGTTGTGTAGCGGATTCTTTCTAGCTTTTCAATTTTAGCAATGTGACTAATTAATTTTCCTAAATCCCACACCTCTCCTTCGCACTCTCCATGATAAGCATTAACATTTTGACCGAGCAAATTGATTTCCCTTGCCCCATTTACAACTAACTTCAATGTTTCACGGAATATTTCATTTACTGGTCGTGAATACTCAGCCCCGCGTGTATATGGTACCACACAAAACGTACAAAATTTATCACAACCTTCTTGTATGGCAAGAAACGCAGAAGACCCCTGGCTATTGCCATAGCATTCATCTGGCAATTTATCAAACTTCGCAACTTCTGGAAAATCAGTATTTATTACATGACCTTTACTTCTGCTTGCTTTGACTATTAACTCCGGTAAAGCAGAAATACTCTGCGGACCAACAACAATATCAACAAAAGGAGCCCTTCTGAACACTTCTTCTCCCTCTGCTTGCGCTACACATCCAGCCACCACTATGGTCATTTCCTTATTTTTTTGTGATGAATGGATTCTTCCAAGCTCTGAGTAAAGCTTTTCTGCTGCCTTTTCTCTAATATGACAAGTATTTAATATCACCAAATCAGCTTGTTCTGCATCACTAACAACGTTGAACCCTAAAGGCTTAACTATATTCTCCATTAAAATGGAGTCATAAACGTTCATCTGACAGCCGTAAGTTTTAATATATAGGCCTTTCATATTTAAAATTCTTCACACAAATTCTAGCAAATTATACGAAAAACTGAATTCTAGTACAACAGCCAATAAAGATTGCTTGACAAACCTTCTCGCTTTCCTTACTCTAACAGTAGAGGTATTTTAAGAGCTCAAAAATCTATCTTCGTCTGCAGACTTTTCAGTCAATTTTTCAAAAAAAAACGTAGTGTATCTTCTTCAGCACGTGTTCAAATTCTGTTGTATGTGCGCTGCATTTTCTTTCTAATCTTTCAGGAGGATTTTATGTCCAGAATTCCAGATACTTAACCTTTATTCTTAAGCTAAAAACCGATTGGTACCTATGGTTTTTATAAAGAAAGTGCAAAAAATACTTTAAAGAATATGAAATAAAGGTAGAAAAGGTTTGAGTAACCAAAAACTGTTTCCAGGCATAAATTTGTTATGTATACCAAAAAGTAATTACACTAATATAATATTCACACTTATATGCTAATATAGATATAATACTAATTAAAGAGCATGTTATGCAAGAAGAAGTATCAGATTTTACAGATGCTCTTTGTCAAAATAAATGTGATTCCTTTCGAGTGACACTCTCCTATATCTTTCTTTAGGTTATACAGAAGTCTAACACAATTATAGAACAAGCGTAAAAGTTCTGGTAAAGTAGTTTTATTTACAAAAAATATGCTACTTGATATTGAAAAACGCAGCATAACAAATGCACTGTGGAAGTTACAAGAAGCAGATCAAAGGGAGATTTTTACTCTTATACAGAGATTTGAGTTGCCAGAAATATTAGCAAGAATATTAGTTGCTCGTGGTGTTAACATAGAAAATGCACATGACTTCTTACACCCACTAATCAGATCGCTATTACCAGATCCCTTTCACCTCCTTGATATGGATAAAGCTGTTTCTCACATAATAAAAGCAATAAACAATAATGAGAATATTGCAATATTTGGTGATTACGATGTTGATGGTGCAACGTCATCAGCATTGATTAATAGGTACCTAAGAGCGATTGGAACACGCTCTATAATCTATATTCCAGATCGTGTTGATGAGGGCTATGGATTGAACACAGATGCTTTATTACAACTTAAAAAGAATGGTATTGATTTATGTATTTCTGTTGATTGCGGTACGCTTGCATATCAACCAATAGAAGATGCAAAAGTCTTTGGACTTGATATTATAGTTGTCGACCATCACCTTGGAACAGAAAAATTACCAAGTGCTGTAGCAGTTGTTAATCCCAACCGCCTTGATGAGAGCTCTCCTTATAATAACTTAGCAGCAGTTGGAGTGTCATTTCTGCTAATTGTTGCTCTTAACAGAATCCTACGTGAGCAAGGATTTTTTACCAACAAAAAAGAACCAGATTTATTTGATCTACTGGATTTGGTTGCTCTTGGAACTGTTTGCGATGTTATGCAGATTACAGGCCTAAATAGGGCTTTTGTTTTACAAGGATTAAAAGTTATGTCAGCAAGAAAAAATGTTGGCTTACGTGTTTTGTTTGACGCTTTGGGAATCCTTGAAAAACCAAGTGTTTCACGATTAGGGTTTAGTATTGGGCCATGTATAAATGCCGGAGGAAGAATTGGAGAAGCATCGCTCGGTGCAAGGTTGCTTTCCACCGATGATGATGATGATGCACATTCAATCGCGCTAAAACTAATAGATTTGAATAATGCAAGAAAAATGCTAGAAAATGAGGCTATTTTGGAAGCCACAACACAAGCGGAAAATTTTGCCCACTTAGGTGTAAATTTTATAATGGTAAGTGGTAATTGGCACCAGGGAATAATTGGTATCATTGCATCAAAACTAAAAGAGCAGTTTCACTTACCAACGATAGTGATATCTTTAAACAATGGAATAGGAAAAGCAAGCTGTAGGTCAATTTCTGGAGTAGATATTGGTGCTGCGGTTCTTTCTGCAAAATTTACCAACCTAATCATTGAAGGTGGTGGTCACAGTATGGCAGCAGGATTTTCGATTGAAGAAGATAAAATAAGTGATCTACATGATTTTTTTACTGAAAGATTTGCAAACTCCACAAACGATAAAACTATAAAAGCTGATGGTATAGTAACAGCTAAAGCAATAAACTTATCCCTTTGGAATCAACTGCAGCGCTTAGAGCCATTTGGAGCTGGCAATCCTGAACCAAGATTCATCATTCAAGGGGCAAAGATAAGAAAGCCGGAAGTTATAGGAGTTGACCATATAAAATGTTTTATTGCTGACGATAATGTTATGGTCAAAGCTATTGCGTTTCGCTGTGCAAATACTGAGCTCGGCTCTGCTATTATGCAGGGTAATGTTAAAGCCATTTTGGGTAAAATCTCTATGAATTACTGGAATGGCAATGAATTTATACAATTTATGATAGAAGATGTCTTAACCATTAGTTAAGTTACTATTTTAAAATAATTACCTATCAATCTCACCAAAGACTATGTCGAGTGAACCGATAATTGCTGCAATGTCAGCAAGCATGTGTCCTTTTGCCATGAAATCTAAGGCCTGTAAATGCGCAAAGCCAGGTGCTCTTATTCGACATCTATAAGGTCTATTGGTACCATCTGAAACTATATATACTCCAAACTCACCTTTTGGCGCTTCAACAGCCACATATGCCTCACCTTCTGGCACATGATATCCTTCTGAATAAAGCTTAAAATGATGAATCATAGCCTCCATAGATTCTTTCATTTCTGCTCTTGGCGGTGGAGAAATTTTTCTATCTTCAGTTTTTATTGACCCTTCAGGCATCTTCTCTATGCATTGCTTCACCAAGCTGATAGATTGTCTGATCTCCGCCATTCTTACTAAATAACGGTCATAACAGTCACCATTTTGGCCAATTGGTATATCGAAATCTAATTGGTCATATATCTCATATGGCTGGCTTTTTCGCAGATCCCAAGCAAGCCCAGCAGCACGGAGCATTGGTCCACTAAAGCCCCAATCAAGCGCCTGTTTTATTGATATTTCACTAATTCCTACAGTGCGTTGCTTCCATATCCTATTTTCCGTTAAAAGTTCATCAACATCATCTATATACTTTGGAAATTGCTCTATAAATTTTGCAATATCTTCAATCAAACCTTCTGGGATATCTTCTGCAAGTCCACCTGGCCTTATATAAGCTGCGTGAAATCTTGCACCTGAGGCCCTTTCATAGAACTCGAGTATTTTTTCTCTCTCTTCAAAGAGCCATAAAAGAGGAGTCATCGCCCCAACATCAAGTGCTTGGGAAGAGATATTTAGTAAATGATTTAGTATTCTTGTCAGCTCACAAAATAGAACACGCAAATATTTTGCCCTAATCGGAACTTCGCACTGCAATAATTTCTCTACACATAACGAATATGCATGCTCTTGTGACATTGGTGACACATAATCAAGGCGGTCAAAATAAGGCAGAGCTTGAAGATACGTTTTATGTTCTATTAACTTCTCAGTGCCACGGTGCAAAAGCCCAATATGGGGATCTGCCCTCTCGATCACTTCACCATCCATCTCTAAAACAAGACGTAACACCCCGTGTGCAGCTGGGTGCTGAGGGCCAAAATTTAGCATCATTGTCTTTAGATCAGGCATGCTTTGGTAGCTTAAGGTATTGGAATTGTATAGGGTAAAATGTGCTTAAAGTCAATAGGCTTCTTGTACAAGCTATAACTCATCGTTACAATAGAAAAACTCTCAAAAACTTCACCACTTCTTCATAATCTGATAGACAATGTTTATGTGTCACATACAATTATTGCACTTATGTTGATCAAGGCAGCGAAATTATGTATAGATAATTTTGATTGAGAAATAGTTTTTCTACTATATAAATTCTACTTTAGAGTAATCAAAATTAATGAAAGACAATAAATATAGTTTAGGTTTAAGGATCATTCATTGGTTAATGTCTGCTTTTATTATTGGCATGCTTTGTTCTGGGCTGTACATGAAAAGTTTGCCGATTAGCAGTGAAATTAAATTCAGCATATACGCTGTTCATAAGGCTTGTGGTATCACCGTTCTTGGATTAATTATAGTACGTATATTTTTTCGCGTCTTTACTTATGTTCCGCCATTACCAGCCAATTTTTCTCGATTTGTAATCAATGCGAGCAAAACGATACACTTTGGTTTATATGCTTTGATGGTGCTAATGCCACTATCTGGTTATGTCATGTCTTCTGCTTCTAGCAAAGAGATCAAATATTTTTTCCATATCCCTTTATTAATTAACCATAATGAAGATCTAGCTAGTGCAGCTAATCAGTTACACTCGATACTTGCATATTTTATGATACTCTTTATAGCCTTGCATATAATTGGTGCTTTAAAACACACATTTATAGATAAACAAAACATTTTTAAACGTATGATATAGGTTATATGTTAAGTAGCCTCTGGAAAAAAGGAACAAATTTTCTCGGTAGTGAGTTTGCCATAATGGGTGGTGCTATGAGCTGGGTTTCAGAGAGAAATTTGGTTTCAGCAATCTCAAATGCTGGTGGATTTGGCGTGATTGCTTGCGGTGCAATGTTTCCAGACTTACTGAAAAAAGAAATCATAGAGACACAGAAATTAACTAACAAACCATTTGGTGTAAATCTAATTACTATGCACCCAAAGTTGAGTGAGTTGATAGATGTGTGCATTGAAACGAAAGTAAGCCATATAGTGCTTGCCGGTGGACTACCAACGAAGCCTAATATAGAAAAAATCAAGAGTGCGGGCATTGAAGTTATGTGTTTTGCACCAGCATTAAGCCTCGCGAAAAGGTTAGTAAAAATGGGAGTAGATGCGTTAATAATAGAAGGTATGGAAGCAGGAGGACATATCGGTCCTGTTAGCACTTCTGTTCTCGCACAAGAGATATTACCTCATTTTAAAAATGAGAAAACACCGGTGTTTGTTGCAGGTGGAATAGGAAGAGGCGAAATGATAGTGAACTACCTAGAAATGGGAGCAAGTGGCTGTCAAATAGGTACATTATTTGTCTGCACGAATGAGTCAATCGCTCACAAAAATTTTAAAGAAGTATTCATCAAATCAGCTGCGCGTAATGCTGTATCTTCTGTGCAGATTAGTGCTGATTTCCCTGTAATTCCAGTAAGGGCTATAGTTAACAAAGCAAGTGACGATTTTATGGAGCATCAAAGAGACATTATTGATAAATATCAAAATGGAGAAATCTCAAAAGAAAATGGGCAGCTTGAAATAGAAAAGTTCTGGGCTGGAGCCTTAAGAAGGGCAGTAATTGATGGAGATGTTGAAACAGGATCTTTAATGGCCGGTCAAAGTGTTGGCATGGTTGATAGAGAAAAGCCTGTAAAAGAAGTGATAGATATGTTAGTTCAACAGGCAAGCAATTATGTTGAAATGTAAAATCAGTAATCAGCAAAGAAAATAGTTAGCAAATTGCTATAATTATCCGCAATAAGGCATAACTGCCCAGTTTTAATGTAAAATTAACGCTAAAGAGGTATTCATACATTTTATTTATATGAGAGGAATGTTATGTTTGATTCATCATATGAGAAAAGAGTGCTATTTGATAGCGCAGTAGGAAACAATACTTACTCATCTACTAGCGATCCTATCAGAAGTTCACAAATCTCAGATAAGAGAAAGGAGAAAACAGGGAATTCTTCAGCATCAAAAACGAAAGAGTTGCACGAAATTATACACAAAAAGGTCACAAAAAAAAGACATAATCATGAAAATCTAAAAAAGGGAGATGGAACTATCGCAAAATGCATAGAGTTGTTCAACAAAGGAGCTGATCCGAACATATTAATTAAATTAGAAAAATTACTGAGAGAGCAAGAAAAATATTATAATTATTACACCGAGAAATTTCTTCCAGCATTGGAAAAAGAAGTGATAGAGTCAGAGGAATTAATGAAACCTTCAGTACTTAACAATGAAGAAAAATCATCACAAAGATCACCAACAAGAAGAGGAAAAATATTAGGAATAATTTTAGAGATTACAGGGATTACTAATAAAAGTAGTGACAAAAATCATTCTAGTAGCACTATTCAAAATCAAAAAAGTCGTAAAAACAATCAAACAGATAGGCAAGATAATGCTATGGGATTATTTAAGAAAAAAAGTTTTCCTGCTGAAGTTCCAAATTCTACAAGTTCGGACATGACTCCTCAGGAAGAGGATTCTGCAGGCAAGGGTGTAAGTGGAATAGGAATCTCTGGAACATATAATTCCTTGAGAAGTTTAGATAGTTATGATGCTTCAACAATTCTTACATCAAAACAATCGCAAGCAAGAAAGAAGATCACACAATCACAATTGAATAGTCAATCTGATCTTTCGATTGATAGTAAAGATTTAAAAAATGAAAAGCCTAATATAACTGTGAATGCTGTAGAAGTGCCAAGTGGTGCAAATACTTCTAAACTCAGTAGTAGTAGTGATTTAGATAGTCGAATAAATTCATCTAGCTTGGCATCAAGTAGCAGAAGGAACAGCTTAACTTCAGTAACAAGCATTTCATCTGAGGAAAGTGTACACTTAAAATTAAACCCTGCTGAGGAAGATAATAGTTTGCAACTAGAAGATGAAGGAAAAACAAAATTAGCACATCCGAACAAAACAAGGCCCAAAGGCCCAAGCGGAAGAAGATCCCCTTCTAAACATTATAAGAAGACTGAAGAAGGGCCTCATTGTGTGATCGCAGTGACAGGCAGTAAGGTAAAAGATACAATGCAATCCAATAATTATGAAAATAATAGTAAAATCAAAAACAAAAATCTTCACGTCGCACTTGTAACAAGTTCTGCTCTCTTAGCAATAGGGTGCATTGTTGCAGGAGCAATGACATCAGGATTAGTAGGAGCAGGACTGTTTGTGGTGGCTGCAGTGTTTGCTACAGCTGCTGCTGCTGAATTGTGTTCAAATATTCTGTCAAGTAAATTGATATCCATTAGTGTGAGTCCTCTTGTTGATAATAAAGGGCTAACACAGTGATAAAAGTTAAATATGAGTTACTTATGGTGAGCAAGTGAATTCGGTTCTTGCCTATTGATGTAAAAATTGTTACAGTTAAGGAGTATCTTAAAGGTATTTAGCTGATGCGTATTCAATTGGGTAGAGTTTTTGCTATTGTAGCCCTGTTAAGTTTTATCTTCATGTCATGTTCTAGCAAAGCAAGTGATGAATTGAAAAATATACCAGGAACGTTGAAAGAACTTATTTCTTCATTTTCAGTTAAAGATACTATGGAAAATATGAATCCTTCGACAATTATAGGGTTATGTATAGCTACAGTGATACTTGCAGTAGTGTTCAGAGGTCTAATTTTCTTCATGATACTGTTTGGTGTACTGATCATGATGTTTGGGAGTACAGAAAAAGCAACAGATTACTTGAAAGAAAAATTCAACTTTGCAAAAGATATAAAATTACAGCCCGACAGCGAAAAAAAAGATAAAAATTAAGATAGTATTTTTATGTTTTTTAATTATCTTTTTATTGAATACACATAATGTTGTATGCAACCAAAAGTACCGGCCACTAGCTCTAATTCTGAAAAAAAGAACAATTTAGCGTTACTAGAAAGTATTAATTTAGATTTTATCCCTTATGCTTGCCACTACGATGAAGAAACTATACTAACAAAACAGGGAGAATTGTTAAAAATAATCAAGTTAGAAGACTATTCTTCAGTTGATAACTATGGTGATCTTAGAACTGAAATTAGAAAAAGTATATCAAAAAATATCCAGAGTTTATATTTTACAGTTTGGATTCACACTGTCCGTAAGCGCAATAAACTGAGCTTACAGTGGAATAAAACTGCAGACTTTTCCGATCAGCTACACTCAACGTGGTTTAATAAACTAGTTGATAGTAAACTACAGTATATAAATGAGTTATACATTGTGGTGTTACTTAGTGATTTTGGCAAACATATTAATAATGCATTTTTTTTTGGCAGGATAAAGAATAGGCACAAGTTATTTTTACAAAAAAATCATCAAGAATTACAAAAAATAACTGACCTGATTCAAAAAGATTTAGAACCTTTTGGAGCTAAAAAACTGGGCCTTAGGTCTAGTGAAGGCAAAATATATTCTCAAATGATGGAATTTCTCCATTACATTATTACATTAACGCACAAAGATTATCCAATATGTGAAAGGGATCTATCGCAGCATGTTAAAAATTTAAAAGTAGCTTTTGGTTTCAATAAATTTCAAACATCGTTTGAAGGTCAACAGAAGTTTGGTTCTATTTTTTGCATAAAGGAATATCGAGAAATCCCCTTAGAAAATATAGATAGGTGTTTGCAACTTGACTCTGAGCTTATCATCACAGAAATAATAATATTTACTAGTAATAATAAAGCAGTAAAAGAATTCAAAAAACAAATTAATATACTGCAAATCAGTGAGGACAATACCTTACTTCAAAACTCAGGAATAAATGAAATAATAGAGCTTGAAAAAATTTCTGCTATGGATTTTTGTCAACAGAAAATTATTGTTACAATCTTTGCAGATGATAAGAATAGGTTAGCTAAAAATATCAGCGATTTATCCTCTGTAATGTCGTTAATCGGGTTGATGATGTTTAGAACTGATCTGCACATGGAAAATCATTTTTGGGCACAGCTTCCTGGAAACTTTGCTTTTGTTACACAACCAAAAAATATATTAGAAAAATATGCTTGCAGCTTTGCTATGTTGCATGATTTTACATCAGGTACGTTAAAAGGAGGAAGATGGAAAGAAGCAGTAACAGTTTTTTTTTCAAAAAAAGGCAGTCCTTACTTTTTTAACTTTCATGGAAAGAAAAATAATGGTCATACCACAATACTTGGAGCTCCAAATTCAGGTAGAACCTCACTGATCAATTTCTTACTTTCGGAATCAAGAAAATTTAACCCTAGGATTGTTATATTGGATAATACTGGAAAATCAATAATATTTACTAAAGCAGTAAGCGGCCAATATTACATAATTGATCCAAAATATAAAGATAAAAGTCTAAAATTTAACCCACTGAACATTGAAGATAGTGCTTCTAATCGCAATATGCTTGTTGAATTGATCAAAAGGATGGTTGCAGATGCAAGTTTGGTAGACGTAGAAGAAAAGACAAAAAAAATTGTAGATTCTATATTTGCTATACCAAGAGAATCGCGATCTATTTCTCAAATTTCTGAAGTGCTTTTACTTCTTGGAGGCAAAATAAGTAAATGGTGTGGTGAAGGTGAATTTGCTTACTTATTCCAAGATGGTGATGAGTCAGATATTGACTGGGGAACAAAAACTATATCCCTCAATACTGCAAATCTCACTAAGCAAAAAGAATGTATGTCCGTGATACTTTACTATTTCTTATACTCTTTCGAAGCAAAATGTGATAGCTCACCTGCAATACTTGTTTTGGATGAAGCATGGGAGATAAGTAATATTTTTCCTACAGAGGGAGAGTTTGACGACTGGATGCAAAGAATGACAAAGTTAAATGTTGTAGTAATTCTAAGTACTGAAAACTTAAACCTAGCATTTGCTAGCAAGTTTACTCAATATTTAGATAAGCATGTCGATACGAGAATCCTGATGCCGAACATAAATGCAAACAGGTTATACATGAAAGCATTTTCTCTGTCGAAAGAGGAACTGAATGTCATTTTGCAAACACCAACACAGGAAGGTTTATTTTTGATAAAGCAATACAAAGGTTTAGTAACTTTAAATCTAGATTTGAAGAATATGAAAGAAATACATGTACTTTCAGCTAATAAAGAGACTATAAAGTATATGTATGAAGCAATAAAGGAAAAAGGCGAAAAAGTGAGTAAGTGGTTACCGGCGTTCTATGAAAAATGTAAAGCTTAATTTTTTATTGATATTCTCCTTGATATTTTGTCTTTCTTATCAAGGATATGCTGATTGTCCGTATTTTGTAAAGAGCAATACTGAACTTGAGGTTGTAGGAAATAAAACAGGAAAAGGTATTGCAAATTTTTTTAAAGGCAAGTGGAGCGATTTAGACTTTGACAAAAAATTATTGCAATTTATTAAAGTTACAGCAGTAAATAATCAGGGACCAGAAGGTTACTTCGATCCAAAGATTAAGGTCTGCAATTACGAAGGGAACGACAACTGTTATATATTATCCAGTGGAACATCTTGCCACAAAATATATGGCACACAAGCCACAGGTGCTGGAGTTTCTGCAGCAGCTTTTATCGATTGGGAAGGAGATAAAATGTTAGCTGATGGAACAATTAAGACAGATAACAGTAAAGAAATCAAAGAAGGAATTGCGAAACGCCTTGAATGGGAATGGGCAGATGGTGTTACTGATGAAGAAAAAGTAAAATTTGTTAATGCCCCTAAAATATGCGCTTGTAGTCAAAAGGGGGCTTGTATGTCAGGAATTTCTTCATGGGGCTCTAGAGTATTTTCTGGGGAAAATATTTTTCGTCCTGGAGAGATGGAAAAAGCTTGTGATACATGCTATCAAACAAAAGTAAAGTGTGCCCCTGTGCAACTTGCACCTGGTCCACCTCCATTTTGTGAACAACTTGCAATGTCACCACCACAAGTTAGAATTGTTCCTATAACAAATGAAGAAAATGATTATTTCCATCCAAGAGTTGGAGTCATTATTGGTGAGCTGAAAGAAAGAAGGGAGATATATGTTCCATCTGCTGTTTCAAATCACAAGAATATTCCAAGTTGGACATATCCTATTCCAGATAAAGATACTATCCATTATTTCAAAACCTATAGAAAGAAAGATCAGCTCTGCGCTGAATATTATGGTACTGAAAAAGAAGAATCAAAAAGAAAATTACAATTTCCTGCTCGCTGCTTCCCAGCGCCACCTGCTCCAAAGATTGAAGAAGTGAGCATACCAAAGCCTAATGAGGGTAAAGGCGAAAATACGCTAAAAGTAAAAATGAAGATGAGTGAGAACGTTTGTACTTATGACGCACGTGGAACTCACAGTAATGGCATCTGTACTTTTTATGTTAGTAAAAATTCTCCTACATATGTTGGCCATCTACCTTTAAAAGTAGTAAAGCCAGCAATAGTGGCAAAAACAACTGATAGCAGTAACAGTAAAAGCGACATCGATAGCGTAATAGAAGGTATATTAAAAAATAATTCGCAATTTGAAGTTCTAGAAAAATATGGGTATGTTCCCGATATCGAAGCAGAATGTAAAGAGCTTCAGAATGGTAAGTGCAAACTAGATGGCTCAGGATATCCAAAAGTAGAAATAAAATATAAAGAAAATCCTAAAAGTAAAATGCTATGCCTTTCTGGTTGGCAGCCAGAACCGGAGGAATTCGTTCTTGAAAAAGGAAGTGAGCTAATATCACTGAAGTCAATGAGAGCAAGCTATGCTAAACACAATACTGTTTACTCGAAAGAATCAAATCAATCTTATTATTTTCCTTGCAAAAAAGGGGGAATTATTGAATTAGTTGATGTTTTAGCAAAGCCACAAGATGCACTAAATAAAATAATATTCAATAAGAAAGGATATATTTCTATTCCTGAAGAAAATAAGCCTAGAGACAATTGCATGGCAAAAGAGGATAAAGAGGTAGATACAAAACAAAATTGTGACAAATGCAAAATAGTATATGAGTTAACAGATGGAAAGTATGAAGAAAAAAACTGTAATCACGGTGATGATGGTTGCCTCTGCTTTGATGGAGTATGTAGTCGCTCAACACAGTATTTAGATAAGAATGATAAACTATTTTACTTAAGATATGAGGAAGTGGATTGCAAGGATAAGGATGGTAAAACAGTAAAAAACGAGAAAGGTGAAATACAAAAGTGCACACAATTAAAAAATCAACCGATTAAAGCAAATAGAACAGAAGTCTTTTATGCTGATACATTGTGTAGGTTCGATTTAGAGGGTTTAAAAAAGAGATTACGTGAAATAATAATAGCACAATTGAAACATAAGAAGCAGATTATTGAAAACAGGGATCAAAAACTTTATGAGCTTGGAGATGGCTATACAGATGATCTGTCAATGTATGATTACGTTGAAATAGAAGCATGGGGAGGTGGTGAAGCTGGTCATATAGCTGATAAAGCTCAGTCTACTATAAGTAGACTAGGAATGCCAGGTGATTACATTAAAGCTAAACTAAAAATCAACCCCAATTATCCCTATATTAAAGTAAAAGTGACAGAAGGAGGTGGTGGACAAGAAGATGATGAATCTAACAAGGATGGGGGACCAACTTTAATAAAAATGTGCAGAGACTCTTCAGAAACAATTTGTAAAGATTTAATTACTGTTGCAGGCGGAGGTACATACAGAACCTATGGGGGAAAGAATTACAAAGATACAATAATTCATGAACAAAGTTTAAAATTAAAAGAAGAAATTAAGAAAGGTGACAAGCTAAACTCTAGTAAAGATAATAAAATAGCATATATAGAAAATGGTGAGATTGGGTATAAAGATGTAACAAAATGTAGTAAAAACTACGTGAATAAAACATATGGTGCTGGTGGTTGTATCAACGAAAGCAGCAAAAGTTATAGCAAGGGCGCTCCTGGTTACGCAAACATTAAACCTATATTTGAGGAAATTAATGAAAAAAGAGTAAAAAAAATAGATGATGCTATTGAAAAAATGATACAAAATCCAGATGATATCACAGGTATTGATGATTCCTTAATAAATAAACTTGATCAAAAGATTATTGATACAATTAAAGAAGAAATTAGAAAAGAATTGTTAGGATTATAGTCAAAGGACCCTGATGGTTGCAAATGGGGTAAAGTTGAATTTACATCACTGAGAGTATCTGTTCAGGTGCATGTCAAACCAGTGTTTCTTTTCTTGTATCTCAGTTCCCATAATGTCATCCCAGTGCGTGACACCCATTTCTTTCTAGTGCTTCCTTCCTTGTCATCACAGCTTCCATAATGTCATTCCAGTGCTTGACACTGGAATCCATGTAAATTTAACTGGACGCCAATGTCACAAACTAGTTTTCTCATCTATCTTATTTTGCTACTCTGCTGAACAGATACGTCAATTTTATCTACTGATGAGCTAGGTTTGTTGTTCTTCACATGTTGTGACAAAAGCTCCTTAACTCCTTTTTTCACAAGAAGTACTGAATTTGTATCCTTTTCAAGCATAAAAACTGTAGAGTTTTCAATTATCTCAGCTATTTGTAAAGGAGTATCTCCTGAATGGTTTTTAATATTAGCATCAGCTCCTTTTGCTAATAGTAATCTTGCTATTTCTTTGCGGCCTGTTATAGCTGCTATATGTAGAGGTGTATTGCCAATCTTATCGCCAATATTGACATTTATTCCTTCTATACTAAGTAATAACTCAACTATTTTCTTATGGCCATTCTTGATAGCTACACTTAAAGGATCTCTATCGACATTACAGCCATTGACCTTAGCACCATTATCAAGAAGCAACTTGACTACTGCTTCATGCCCATTCTGAGCAGCTAGATACAAGGGTGTGACATTATTTTTTTTATCTACTATGTTAACATCAGCATTTTTTGTGCTAATTAATAGTTCAACTATTTCAGTATGTCCGTTCTGAGAGGCTAAGTACAGAGCTGTTATACCAAATTCATTGTCTTTAGCATCAATCTTAATTTCTTGAGTATTAAGTAACACCTTTACAACTTCTACAAGTCCATTTTGAGCAGCAATATGTAAAGGTGTCTTACCATCAGTACAGTCTTTTATATTGGGATCAGCTCCCGCTTTAATTAACTCCTCTACTATAGCTTTGCTTTCAGCTACAACAGCAAAGTGTAAAACTGTACTGCCTTTAGTAGTTCTTGCATGAATATTAGCTTCTTTACTGATTAGTAACTTTACTAAGTCTAAATGTCCTGAATAAACAGCAAAATGCAAGGCTGTAAATCCTTTTTTATCCTTGATATTGATATCAGTTTTTACATTAAGTAATAACCTAACTTCATTTATGTTACCATTATAAGCGGCTTGATGTAATAGAATATTTTCAACCGGGAGCGATTGAGTGCTGAACATATTTACCTCTATATAATAGTATGCCTAGTGGTACTACATCAAAACAAGGAACATTCAAGAAAAATTTTTTGCATCTGGCAATCTATTTTCTCTATTCTAATATATACAAACTCTTTAAACCCAACTTGTAATCAGGATAAACTAGAGAGACACCAAGGTCTTTTTTAATTTTAGTATTGCTTACTTTTTTTGACCCTAAATAAAAACCCCGTGCGTAATTTGGTACGGAAGAGATCTCAACTGGCTCTGGAGGGCTAATATTGAGAAGCTCGGCTGCATACGTGACCACTTCAGATTGCGTAGCAGGTAAATCATCTGCACAATTGTATATCTCATAAGGCTTTATATTTTGCATGGAAGAAAATAAAATATTCGATATATCTTCAACATGAACACGAGAAAAAATTTTTTTCACATTTCTTGCTTTGCCAAGCTGCAGGTCAATTAGCGCATTTCTACCAGGACCATATATCCCAGCCAAACGAAAAATATGTACAGGCAATTTGCTACTTAGCCACTTCTTTTCAGACTCAAGGCGCTTTTCTCCTCTAATTTCTATAGGCTTTGTTTCAGATTCCTCATTCACCCAATTACCACAGTGGTCACCATAAACATTAGTTGCAGACAGATAACCAAGCCATTTAATATTCTCCAGACAATGACCGTATCTCTCCATAACATCATCGCCGTCTGGAGGAATAGAAACTAAAACATGCGTTACGCTTTTAAGCAGATCTTGATCAACCTTTTCATAATCAAAAAGTTGTATATCTTTATTTCTTGATGTACCGTTAACTTTCCAGCCTAAATTTAGCAATTTTTTCGATAGAAATTTAGCTACATATCCGTAACCAAAGCAAAACAAGTGCATGGAAATTAATTTCCAAAATTCTTCTTGATAAACTCAACCCCTAACCTTATTCCTTCTTCATTAATAATATGGCCTAGTCCATGAATTTGGTATCCTTGAGCGTTTACTCCATTTTCTTTCAGAGCTTTAACCGCTAAATCAAGTGAAGAAAAAGGTACCACATCATCAGCGTCACCATGAATAATACATATGTTAGGTTTTGATTTTATCTGCGGTGCAGTTTTTGAAGGCGAAAGAAATCTACCAGAATACGCAACAACTGACGCACAAGACT
The DNA here is from genome assembly GCF_947251465.1 of Wolbachia endosymbiont (group B) of Melanostoma mellinum. Classification (NCBI taxonomy): domain Bacteria; kingdom Pseudomonadati; phylum Pseudomonadota; class Alphaproteobacteria; order Rickettsiales; family Anaplasmataceae; genus Wolbachia; species Wolbachia endosymbiont (group B) of Melanostoma mellinum. The sequence continues at coordinate 1,078,056 of NZ_OX366366.1, read as the reverse complement.
GAAGCCGGGTAAGAGCCACATGTATTGCAAGCATTGCCCCTTGAGAAAATCCAACTAAAGAAAGCTGAGTATCTTTTAAATTAAGCTCCTTTAATTTTGTATCAATAAAATGATTTACAATTGATGCAGCATTTTTCACCCCATTATATAGTGCTTCTTCACTACGATCCTCTAAACTAAACCACTGATAACCATCACCTATTTCCCTCTCAAACGGAGCATTCGGTACCACAAAACATGAATCGGGTAAAAATTTGCTCATAACTTTAGCAAGGTGAGCGAAATTATCGCCACTTGAACCCCAACCATGAAAAAAAATAATCAAATTTTTCTTATTTCCATTTGGACAAATTTCTTGGCTTTGTAGTTCAATCATCTCTTCATCCCTTTATGTTTATATTTAACTTTATGGTAATACTAAATTTGAGGAACAAGACCTCACTACTGCTATAGCTCTTTGATATGAATAAATACTACTTAGCTTCAACTTTCTCTATCAATTTCTTGACCAAGCCTCTCAATCTTCTGCTGGAATCATCAAGCTCTTGAATTTGTGAAGCATCTTTTCTCATGAGCTCTTTGTGATTACTCTTTATGTAATCATACATTTCCTTCATCTGAGCAATCATCTTGTTGATATCCATACCACCCATATCAGGTATCATGCTAGGCATATTTCCTTCTAGCATACCGCCAGCCATAAGTTGCTGAGACATTTGCATGAATGGCTTTAAGGTCTGTTGAAGCAAATTAGGGTCGCTTGCCAATTTTTCTATTTGCTCTTTGCAAGTATCCATGTACTGCTTCATAAATTCATCATCTTGCATTTTATCTGTCATAATTACACCTATTTGAAACTAATATTATATATTGTTTTTAATTAAAAACAATACAAGAACAACTATATTAATACTTGATTAAATGACAAATTAACTATTTTAAAGGTTCACATACTCTCTTTAACCATTCCTTATCTTTTATGCCATTTTCTATATTTTTATAAACAAATTGGTGATAGCTATTTATCCATTTAACTTCATCTTCAGTAAGCATTTGTATATCTATTAGCTTTTTATCATAAGGAACAGAGGTCAATTGTTTAAAGCTTAAAAAGACGTTTTCTCGCCTTTCAATATACATCAGATTCTCAATTCTTATTCCATACTTTCCTGGAATATAATAACCAGGCTCGTTAGAAAGTATCATGCCTGGAATGAGTTCCACTTTATTTCCTCTTGATATTGCTTGCGGTCCTTCGTGTACCGAAAGGTAACTTCCTACTCCATGTCCTGTACCGTGCATGTAATCCATTCCAAATTTCCATAAATGTATACGCGCTAATATGTCCAATTCTCCACCAGTAGTGCCAGAAGGAAAGACCGCACTTGCTATCGCAATGTGAGCTTTTAATACTATTGTGTAGTGAGCTCGTTGCTCATTGGTTGGACTACCAATTGCTATAGTTCTTGTAACATCGGTTGTGCCATCAAGGTACTGACCACCAGAGTCAATTAAATACAGCCCATCTTCTTGAATGACTTTATTTGTCTTATTGCTTGCACGGTAATGAATGATTGCTCCATTCTCGTTGAATGCTGAAATTGTTGGAAAACTCGATTGCTTAAACAAATTCTGCTCTTTTCTGTATTCTAAAACTTTTTCTTCAGCTTCAAGCTCAGTAATTTCACTGTCAATATTGTTTTCAAGCCAATATAGAAAATTTATAACTGCTACTCCATCTTTGATGTGCGCACTTATAGCTCCAGTTATTTCAGTTTGATTTTTTACTGCTTTGTGAATCAAACAAGGATCCTCCTTCTCAATTATCTGCTTATTTTCTATTAGACCTCTTTCATTACTTATTGTCATCCCAGTGCTTGACACTGGGATCCATGCTTTTTTATTTCTGGTCAAGCACTGGAATGACACCGAAGCTGATTTTTCATTTAAATAATGGTTATACAAGGGATCTATTGCATTCATAATGCTCATTGGAGTCGTGCTTGGATCTATCACCACCAAATTTAACTTATGTAGTGAATTTTCTAGCTCACTAATATCAAAAACATTTATATGGTTATCAAAATTTGCTTCTATAGTTGAATGTTCTTTATCTTGAATAAATAAATCAACATTGGCATTTTTATACAATATAGCACGACCCAATATACAAGGAGTATATTCAGCACTTTCATTTCTTAAATTTAATAACCACGAAATTGAATTTGGATCAGTCAGAAGCACTGCTTCAGCCTCTATGTTTTTAGCTACTCTTTCACATTTATCCTTACCACTCTCACCAGATACATGTGAGACTATTGTTTGTGCTTTATGACTACTATCTTTTTTAATTAAGTATGGTACTAGTTTACAAATGCCTTCATATTTTCTTATGTCCTTCATAGTAAAATATTGCGGATAGTAACCCAGTGAGGTAGTCAATGTTAAGTTTGCTTTTACCCATTTGTGTGGATCCTCTTCTTGTATATTATATACTCGAAAACTGCCCTGATCGAGCTGACTGCGAGCTTGTGTGATATAGCGTCCATCTGTAAAAAATGGGCACTTATTACTCTTTGTAACGATAAGTAGCCCATTTGTTCCCGTGAAGCCACATAACTCTGCTAACTCTTTTGAATATTCATTTAAATACTCGTCTTTAGTATGCAACATAAATGCATCAACATTTATTTCGTGCATAAAAGAGCGAAATTCTTCGATTTTTGACATGTTACGCAGAATTAGCAGCTATTTTCGTTTTCTTATTCCTAAGGTACACTAATATGCTAACTATTGCTGCTGGAGTGATGCCCTGTATTTGCTTTGCAATGCCAATTGTTGCTGGTTTTATTGATTGCAACTTCTCTATCACTTCAGTTGACAAGCCTTTAATCTGTGAGTAGTTGAAATTAGTTGGAATTTGAGTATTAACTTCCTCTTGTAGAAACTTCATATCGGCTTCTTGTCTTACTAAATAAGGCTTGTATTTTGCTTCAATTGCAACTGCTTCATATATTTCATTCTTGGCTATGCTATCAGTTATAGTGTTATTCCAGCACATGACGCTGGAATCTACATTTTTTTCAGTGTCAACTGCATCCATTCTATCATCATTCAAGTACTGGATCCCAGTGTCAGCTACTTGGATGACAGGAAGAGGTGCTTTGGTGTTATGCAAGTAGCTGACACTGGAATCCATGTTTAACTCTGGCCATATTTCTCGTAATTTATTCCAGTCAATATTTGGATAACCGAGCAAATCTAATGCTGTTTTTCTTATTCCATCATAAGATATTTTAATGCCATAGGACCTGAGCTGCTCAGGAGTAATTGTTAGGCTCTCTAATTTCTCCTCAAGTTGCTTAATGGATTTAAGTTTACCCTGCAAAACAGAGTATCTCTCATGCGACACAAGAGAGATGTCATAACCTTTTTGTGTCAATCTTCTATCTGCATTATCTGACCTGATTGCCAGTCTATATTCTGCACGCGAGGTGAATAATCTGTAAGGCTCAGCAATTCCCTTAGTGACCAAGTCGTCTATCATTACACCGATATATGAGTCTGTACGATGAAGAACAAAACTTTTTTGAGATAAAGAGAATGCTGCATTGATTCCGGCAATAATTCCCTGCCCGGCTGCTTCTTCATATCCAGTGGTACCATTAATTTGACCAGCAAAATATAGTCCTTTAACTTTCTTAGTTTCGAGAGTATGAAATAGCTCTCGTGGATCGATATAATCGTATTCAACTGCATATCCAGGTCTTAATATTTCTGCATTTTCAAGCCCTTTTATACTCTTTATCATTTCATACTGCACTTCGATGGGCAATGAATTTGAAATTCCATTTGGATATATAGTGTTATCATCAATCCCTTCTGGTTCTAGAAATATTTGGTGATTATTTTTTTCTGCAAATTTTTTAACTTTAGTTTCAATTGATGGGCAGTATCTTGGTGCAATAACGTTATCTAAATATGAAGAAGCTGATCTGTGAAGATTCTCTCGAATTACTTTGTGTGTATGTTCATTAGTATGAGTAATAAAACATGAAACCTGAGGCTGGTTAATTTTCTCTGTAAGATAAGAAAATGGTGTAGGTGGATTGTCACCCACTTGTTCTTGTAATACCGACCAGTTTATAGTGCCACGATCAAGCCTCGGTGGAGTTCCGGTACGTAATCTGCCCAGTTTAAAATCATACTTCTTTAGCGTATTTGCAAGCTCTATTGCAGGTTTATCTCCCATTCTTCCAGAAGGAGTTGTTTGCTCTCCTATATGAATCACACCACGTAAAAAAGTCCCTGTAGTCAAAACAACTCTGCTTGTCAGTATACGTTCACCTGAGTCTGTTATTACAGCTTTTATATAAGATTCTCCATTGCTATCACTTTCGATAAGAAAATCGTCAACTGACTCTTCTTTTACTGTCAAGTTGTTATAATTTAGAATAATTTCCTGTATTGCTTTTTTGTATAATTTTCGGTCTGCCTGTGCACGTGGTCCCCATACTGCTGCACCTCTGCTGCTATTTAAAATGACTGAGTGTATGCTTGCTCGGTCGATAGCTCTTCCCATTATTCCATCAAGAGCATCAACTTCCCTCACCACAACACCCTTTGCAACTCCTCCAATTGCTGGATTACAGGACATCTCTCCTATAGTTGAAATTTTATGAGTTATAAGTAGCGTGTTTGCACCAAGACGAGCTGAAGCTGCGGCTGCTTCACACCCGGCATGACCGCCACCTACTACCACTACATCGTACTTATGCATCTTCTTGAGTAATTCCTACTCTATAATATTCCAACTATCAGTGATTGATGTCAAATTTTACAGATTACAACATTGCACACTAACTTAGCTCAAACTGCCGTCTCTCTCGCAGAAAAAACTTTTTCAACTTTGGGAAAGATGATACTTTTATTAACTTCTTCTTCCGGAAAGGTAATACATTCATCTACTTCTTCTTCCTGAGATATTTTGACATATGTAGAATCTGTAATAGAAATTGCACTTACTGCAGATGTAATTGCTGTTTTATCTACACAATGCATTATAGCTACAGTTGTAAAAAGCCCTAAAATCGGTGCTATTAGACCTATTATTGTACCTATAAATGTAAATCCTATTATTGGATTAGGAAAAATAGAAGCTGCACCTGCAGTAAGTGTAATTCCAATTATAGCACTTGCAGATATAGTAATACTCAAAAGAATTGCTGCTTTTTCATGCTTTTCCCCAACAGGATCTCTTTTGCAAAACTTATATAGCAAACATCCTACGTGAAAAACCGCAATCAATGCTGGAGCTATACAACCAGCAATTCCACCTATGGCTAAAGGTGATGAAGTGTCAAAACTTAACCACCAAGATAATACTCCTAGTGCTGACACTATACTATAAGCTAACAAACAAATATACATACAATCCCTCTCACTAATTAATAGGCATCATTTTTACTCTAAATCGCAAACTTCCCCTCCGCCATCTAAATACTAAAGCAACAAGGAATGCTAACGGACGTGCAAAAATATCTAATGTTTATATTTATGTAAAGTGGAAATTTTTAGTGGGGCGAGCGACCAGGATTGAACTGGCGACATTCAGTACCACAAACTGACGCTCTACCAACTGAGCTACGCCCGCCAAGGTATAAAATTTCTAACACACAAGCATAAATAGTCAATTAATTATTTAAGCTACCTACTTTTGCATAGAGTTTTAAGTTTAGCGAATAAACATTTTCATTTATGCTTTTAGCATTATAGTTAATCGTATTGAAATCGTGATATGTTTAAAAGTATTTTCACATTTAGTTTTTTTACAGCTATTTCAAGAATTTTAGGGCTAATAAGAGATGTATTGATTGCTACAGTTATTGGTGCAACTTCTCTTGCAGATATATTCTTTTCCTCGTTTCGCTTTGCTAATTTATTTCGATCGTTTTTTGCAGAGGGAGCATTTACTACCTCATTCATACCATTATACTCTGCAGAGTCATATGATAATAAAAAGGCATTTAATTTCGCAAGTAGTGTAATATCCATTACGTTTATTATTCTAGTAATTTTTTGCCTTATCACACAAACCTTCTTCCCTTACATGATCAAAATCTTCACTCCTGGATTTGACCAAAATAAATTTACCTTTACTGTAACTTTGTCGAAAATTATGATGCCCTACATAATCTTCGTGTCAATCGCATCACTTATTGGTGGAATGTTGCAAGTAAAACAGCATTTTGCTTCAACAGCTATTTCACCAATCATTTTGAACCTCTGTTTAATCATCAGTTTGTTTTTACCTTACATTGAAACACCGGCTCATAACCTTTCTATAGCTGTCCTGATTGGAGGGATTTTGCAGCTACTTTTAATAATATTTAGTGCATACAAATTAAAGGCTTTCTTTTCTTTTAGTTTAGAATTAAGTAACGAAGTAAAATTATTTTTTAAACGTGTGATACCTGCAATTATCAACAATTGTGTAATACAAATAAGTGTATGGATTGACACAATCATGGCGAGTTTTATACCAAATGCAGTTTCTTATATATATTATGCCGATAGACTAAATCAACTACCGCAAGGAGTAATTGGCACTGCAATTGGTACAGTACTTCTTCCTCTGATTTCAAAACGAATAAATGATACTGAGAATATAGTCAAAATACAGAACAAGGCCCTTAATATAGGGTTAATATTAATTATGCCAATAACTGCTGCTTTTATCATTATTCCTGACATAATTTTACTTACGCTTTTTTCTTACGGCCGATTTGATTATTATGCAGTGCAGCAAACTGTTCCTACATTAGTAGCATTTTCTCTTTCTTTACCCGCATTTATTATAAATAAAGTATTGCTACCCACATTCTTTGCTAGGGGAAAGCTAAAAATACCAACTATGTTCTCATTAACGTGCCTTGGAATTAATGTAATACTAAATCTCATATTAATGAACAAATACCAACATATAGGAATTGCTATTGCTACTTCCATTTCCACTTGGATAAATTCTATTTTATTGATTAATTATTTAACAATAAATAAGATGTATAAGATTAGCCAAGCATTATTACTAAATATTGTAAAAATTCTCACTGCAACATTGGTTATGTCAATAGTTCTTTATCTCTCTAATTACTTATCAGCAGGGTTGTTTTTCGATAGAGGGCTAGCTCGTATTGTTTATTTAGTAACTTTAATAGCTTTGAGTGTTATTATTTATTCTAGCACTCTTTACCTAATTTTTAGAGGAAATTTGAATAATTTGAAATATGTATAAATTACACCCTTTGTATTGCTATATGTCATTTCAGCTACTATTCCAATATCCACTCCTTTCATCCCATAACCTATTCCTGTCATTCCAGCACCTATTCCTGTCATCCCAGCACCTATTCCTGTCATCCCAGTGCTTGACACTGGGATCCAGAAATTTTGTTGATTATATAATCTGGAAAACCTTATTTAAGTCACACTGGATCACAGTGTCACACACACAACTGTATGAGTGTTGTGGTTTGAGAGCAATTTCCACTGGGAACCCAGTGCTCATCAGACCAGCTTCTCATGTAAAAATGCTGTGTTTTAACATAAGAATAGCTACTTTTTTGCTAATTAACTTAATGTCTAATCAAATTTCCTGGATCCCAGACTGGGATGACAAGAAGAGAAGGGATGCTGGAATGAGAGGTCTATTATGAAACTTTCTTTATACGCCATATCATCAATCTCGTTGCTATTAATTCTCATGCACGTTGCTGCAACTTTTAAGGATTGGAGTGGCTACAGAGAATATATCGTAAAAGAGTTAGAGAAGACGTATGATGCTAAAGTACATGTTGGAGGAAAAATTGAAGTTTCGCTCATTACTCCAAAACTTACTATTTACAATGTATATGTACAATATAACAAAAACAAGGAACAAAAATTATCAGATTTAATTAGTGCAAAAAAAATTGAAATAAGGCCATCGTTGTTTTCATTTTCATTGCAACCAAAGTCAATCTCATTTTTGGGCATGAAAAGCAACAAAGAAAATTTACTTAATATTATAAATACGAAAGCCAATGATAATATAGTTGATATATTAATAAAGGACAGCCAAATAAGTTTTAACGCCGATACTATTAACATCAAGGAAGTTGCTATAAAAAAAAATAAGCAGTTTTTTGGTGAAGTACAGATTGGTGACAACAATTACGATTTTTCTGGAAAGGTTAATGTCACAAAAAATAATGTATACATTAGTGTTGATTCAAATTTTGCAAATTTGCTATTTAAAGGTAATAGAAATCAACAGGGTAATTTAACACTGACAATCAATAACAGTTCCGGTTCTGTGAGCAATTTAGCAAAAATCATTAATCTTAGCTTCCTTTCTTATGTGATTCCCAGCGAAAATATTGAGATATCATCCAATATCAATCTCAATGAAAGCGAGTTTACGGCAACTGATTTAAAAATTGAGTCCAAAAGCATGCAAGGCACTGGTATAATACAAAATGATAGAAAAAGTGATCATACTAATATCAATATTAGTTTTAGTAAAGTCGACCTAAAAAACGGCTCACACAAAACAACAGATATGAAGGGTCTTTTAGAATCTTTTAGAGAGGTTGTGCCAAAGAACCTGAGCTTGGATTTTAATATGGAAGCTTCAAATATTCAATATCAAAACAGGATATTGGACAAATTTCATGCTACGCTAAAATTTGCTAATGGCGAAATAAACGTTGATACTCTTCTTCAATTTCCTGGAACCAATAATATATCTCGCTTATCAGGAAGAGTTTCAAACAATGGCAACTTGTCTGAATTTAATGGTGATATATTGATAAAGGGTGAGTCGTTCATCTCACATATTTTACCTTCTATCAAGATGCAAGAAAGAGAGAAAAGTCAATTTACAGCAAGTTCTAAACTATATTTAGCACCTAGAATATTATCTCTTTCAGATATCAGATTGCTAAATAACAAAGAATCTTGGCAAGGATCAATTAAGGTAAATCACACAAAAAAACACAATATGATCGATAGTAAATTTAGCATACATAACATTAATATAGATAAATATGATTATTCATTATTCAGCAAAGTGCAATGGCTGAAAAATCTTAAATATGATGTAAATATAAGAACTAGTGTTAAAGATTCTATATTCAATGGTACAAAAATTGAAGATTTGGATTTTTCATTAAAAATACAAGAGAACAAGCTAGTTGCAGATAAAATAAAGTTATTCGGAGAAAATTTCGACATTACCGGTAGTGTAAAAATATTAGTGGATCAAAAATACACTAAGCCTTTATTAGACGTAAACCTTACAGGTAATAAATTTAATGGAAATATCTTTAAATTACCAAAACTATTAGAGGTAAAAAGAAACTCAAGAAATGAAATAAATCAAATTCAATGGTCAACAAAGCAGCTTAATTTTTTAGATGAGAAAGGAGATTTTGATGCAAACGTGCAAATCAAAACTACAGAATTTAAAATTGGGCAAAACGTCTTAAAAGATTTTAACTTGGATACAGTGATAAGAAACAACACTATCACTATCAAACAGATAAGTTACATACTAGAACATGGACAAATGTTTTTTCAGGGTTATCTAAAAGCAGGCTCAATTCACACAAAATTTTCTATTGCAAATTTGGACACCAAGGAAGTTATAGGAGTTAATAACATAAATGGCAAGATAAGCTTAAGTGGTGAAATCAAAACTCAAGGGACAAGCTTTGATGATTGGGCTAGTAACTTATCAGGAAATGTAAACTTTCAAGCACAGAAAATAGAGTTTACAAATGTGGATTTTAATTCATTCATCACTAAGTTGTTAAGCAGTAAGAATAAACCTGAAATTTCCAAGCTTGCTTACGTTGATATATATAATGGCAGTACGCTTTTTGAAAATATTAATGGAAAAGTAAGTATTAACAGTGGTGTATGTTCAACTAGTTCACAGTTTAGTACCGATCAAGCATCAGGTTCTATCTCTTCTAATTTAATCTTATCTAATTTCTCCTTAACTTCTATATTCAGACTCTTTTTCATACTACCAAATCATAATAGTCCTCTTTATATCGAGGCACACTTAGATGGCCCTATTTGGTGCCCTAAGATGAGTTTTGATGTAGACCAAATTTACAACACCTTAGTTAGCAAGAAAAATAGTTAACTCATTTAGATGTAGGATTTAAGGGACCATCTATCTTTAAGTTAGACCTTAGTAAAAGATGTTCTACTCTCACCAATGATAAAACTGATTGATTGTTTGTACATTCTCAATGCTTGCGTCGCTGCAGCTTGTGCTTGGACTCTCTGTCTCTCCAAGCAATAAACGTGTTATCTCCCTGTAGCCTTCACAAACAGACAAATGCAAAGGAGTAAAACCAGAATTGTCCACTGCATTAACATTTGCTCCGTTTTTAAGCAATAATTTCATTTCCTCTAAGCGGTTTCCGCAAGCAGCATAATGTAAGGGAGTAGCGCCATTATAATCTACTGCATTAACACTCGCTCCGTTTTTAAGCAATAATTTCATTTCCTCTAAGCGGTTTCCGCAAGCAGCATAATGTAAGGGAGTAGCACCCTTATGATCTGCTGCATTAACATTCGCTTTGCATGTCGATAACAATTCTATATGAGGAAGAGTAAATCGAGAATTACTTACTGAATTTCCTTGTTCTTGATACATAAAATACCCCCAGTTTATTACAGCTTAGTATAAATATCTACACTATATAAATATCAATTCAACTTATCACCACCGGGTAACGGTGGCAAGCCAAAAGCTTCTCTTTTTTCATTGAGCGTCATGAAGCTTGCGTTTTGCACGTATTTCCACATCTTTTGTCTTTTCTCCATTAGAATTTCTATCGCGTCTTTATCATATGACAAACATAAATCTTTGCCAAACTTGGGCACTAGCCAAGAATTTAAGTGACAAATAATATTTTCTAGCGTTGGTAAAATCGTCTGTTCCCAAAGGGAAAGACGTGCTTCGATCAAATTGCTATAAGTATTATCACCTGGTATGCCAAGCAACTGCGGCGGAACGCCAAAAGCTAGCGCAATATCACGAGCTGAGCTATGCTTGGATTCAATAAAATCCATATCCCTTGGTGATAAGCTCATCTCCTTCCACTCTAAGCCCCCTTCAAGTAATATTGGTCTTCCAGCGTTGACAGGACCTGAATAATGATCATTTATCTGTGCTTTTAAGCGTTGGTACTGCTCTTGACTTAAGTTTCCACCACTTCCATCCTTTTCTGATTTTACAACTATTGCACCACTTGGTCTTGCTCCATTTTGCAGCATTGCCTGATTCCAAGCACCAGCCTGATTATGCTGATCTATACTATATGCAGCTGCCTCAATTGGTGAAAGTCCATACCAATCATTCAAAGGGTTAAAGGTTTTAAGATGCAGTACTGTTGAACGCCCGGTTAATTTATCAACTCTAAAGTCATAACTGTTGTTATTTACGGTATAACGATAGGCATAAGGAACGTTACTTCTCCCTGGAATAATTTCAACCCTATCAGGGCGCAGAAGATAAAGCTCTGTTGGTTTATTCTGCGCCTCAATCATCAATACATAAGAATTGCCATTAACTAATCGATAAGTCACAATCCCTTCAATAAATTCCGATTTTGATGTCATTGGATTAGGAGAATAAAGTAACTTCAGTAATGGATGCGCTTTTAGTTGTGATTTTCCCTGGTCAGTAAGCTGGCAGAGAGTAAAAGGTACCGAAGATGAAGCACTTGCGATCATATTAATTGCTCGAAAGGCAATAACATTTTTTATGTAGCCTTCCTCAGCAAAACTTACATAATCACGCCTACTCCAACTTGGTTCCATCATTAGTTGCAAAGCAGAGTATTCACTGCTTTTCTTTCTTTGAAAAATGTTAAAATTCATATGTGCCTCCTGAAAAATTAAATTTGTTAAAAGATTAAAATTATAGTTGAATTATATCAATTGGTGTTACAAGAATGATATCATCTGAGTAGCTGACACTAGTTCGTTTGCGATAGTGCCATTCAAGTAGCCCATATTTGTCATCCAAGTAGCTTGACACTAGGATCCATCTTTTTATACAATTTAGTCAAATACGTTCCTTTTAGCGTAAAACAGCTATGCTTACCAGTTCAGTGTGCTATCTACAATCAAATTTCTGGATTCCAGACTGGAATGACATTGATAGACCTAAAGAAATAGAATATGACAGAATGGCTAATATCTAACCAACTTATTGATTATAACAATGCTGTAGAATTCATGGAAGCAAAAATTCAACAAATTTACAATAATTTATCTGACGAGCTAGTATGGCTGCTCCAGCACCCTCCACTTTATACTGCAGGAATCGGTGCAACAGATGATGACATTATTGAAAAATTGTTTCCTGTCTATAAAACAGGCAGGGGCGGTAAATATACATATCACGGACCAGGGCAGCGCATTATATATTTAATGCTAAATCTTAAAAAAAGAAACAAATGTGACATAAAACTATATATCAGAGACCTAAGTAATTGGATCATAAATGTTTTAAAACACTTTAATATACTTGGGGAATTTAAGGAAGATAGAATAGGCATTTGGGTGAACAACAACGGAGTAGAAGAAAAAATAGCAGCTTTTGGCATTCGCTTGAGAAAATGGGTAACTTATCATGGCATAGCGCTTAATTTCTCTCCGAATCTTTCCCACTATAAGGGTATTATTCCTTGTGGACTAAAAGATTACGGCGTTACATCAATGGAAAAACTAGGAGTAAAAGTTTCTCTTTGCGAATTAGATGATATATTAAAGCAAGAGTTTCATAAGATATTTTAATGTATTTTTCTATTCTTTATTTTCTATGCCTTTTACTCACTAATCCTGCAAATCAAGTTGATATTATTGCTCCTTCTTCGAAAGGAAAAGGATCAGATCTGCCTACTATAAGAGAATACGTAAAAACTTTGGATTTTAATCCTCACATTTCGGAGAAAATATACAGTAATGACAACCCATTTTATTCTAACTCTGATGAGTTTAGAGCGAATGATTTGGTTAATGCGCTCACTGATGATAGCAAAATAATTTGGTGTATCAGAGGAGGAGAAGGGGCTTCTCGGCTAATTCCTTACCTAGAAAAGCTGCCCAATGATAAAAAAGAAAGAATTGCTCAAAACAAAAAAATTCTTATAGGCTATAGTGATATCACTGCTTTACATATTTATCTGCAAGTTAAATACGACTGGCAAACCCTCCACGGCACCATGTTGGAAATGATAGTAAATAACTCTGTTGCTGAAAGCTCTGTTGAAAAATTAAAAGAATTAATTCTTAACCAACGCAACTCTATCAGATTTGACAACTTAAAGATGATAAATAATGGAGTTAGACTAAAAAATGGCAGATTAGAGTCTAAAATCATCGGTGGTAATATGACTTTGGTTGAAAACAGTATAGGAACTGCTTGGCAAATAAACGCAAAAAACAAAATTCTATTTTTAGAAGACATAAGAGTTTATCCATATTCAATTGAACGCAGTTTAGATCACCTAAAACAAGCTCATATTTTTGATGGAGTACATGCAGTAATCTTTGGTGACTTTGTTAACTGTTATAATGATAATCTTGTTGAAATTGTAAAAGAAAGGTTTGCAAAAAGTGTTAACTTTCCAGTATTTACAATGAAAGGAGTAGGCCATGGACATATAAATGACCCTTTACCTCTCAACACTCACACTATCATCAGCATTCAAAACGAGAAGGAGTTTATGGATGTGCAACAGTTATACAAGTAGCTTTATCTCACACTCCTTTCATTCCAGCACTTTCCCTTCAACCATTCAAGTAGCCCTCCTTCTTGTCATCCCAGTGCCTAGACACTGGAATCCAGATCAAGTACGGCTATTATCCAAATAACCCTTCGTTGTTATTCAAGCAGCCCCTTCATTGTCATCCCAGTGCCCAGACACTGGGATCCAGGAACCTGCGTCACGCGCTCTACTATGAAGGAATGCCAGTAACTCCCTGCTGTTCATTTATTGAGTTGACAATTGGTTTTTCTGCTCCATCAACTTTAGTACTAGGCTTTAGTAATTCATATGTAGCACAACCAACTACCAGTGCTGCTGCTGTAACTGCAACCACTGCTATAACTATAGGTATCAACTGAGCTGTAATTGTTCCAGTTGTAAAAAGTGCCACTGCTATGGCAGTGCCTAATAATGTAGTTACTCCACCGGCAATCATTGATTTATTACGTGCTTTCACAATCATTGCCTTATTATTATGTTCTTCCACAAAAGAACGTCCTCCTGCGTCTAATAGAGCTTTTACTAAGTCTTGATTCTTAGCATAATCTAAAGGAGTCTTTCCATATAAATCTACTGCATTAACATTTGTTCCTTCTTGTAATAAAATCCCTACTATACCTACGAGACCATTCTTAGCATCATTATGTAAAAAAAGAGGTTCTTTTAAACCAAAATCTACTCCTCTTCCGAAAAAAAACTCTGTTATCTTTTTGTGACCATACAAAGCAGCATAGTGCAAAGCAGTGCGATTCGCACTATCTTTCACATTAACATCTGCTCCTTTTGAGATTAAAAACTCTACTACCTCTTTGCGACCATACAAAGCAGCATGGTGCAAAGCAGTGCTATTCAACATATCTTTCGCATTAACATCTGCTTCTTTTGAGATTAAAAACTCTACTATCTCTTTGCGACCACACAAAGCAGCATAGTGCAAAACAGTGCGATTCAACATATCTTTCGCATTAACATCTGCTCCTGCTTCGAGTAAAACCCCTACTGTCTTTGTGTAACCATTCTGAGCAGCTATAATTAATAACTTCTGATTTCTGCGTAGGAGAATATCAAATGCATCATTTACATCAAATTCATCTTTCTCCCACTCTTGATATAGACCTTGATCCTGTTTCTTTAGTTCTTCTTGTATTTCCTCAATTATATTATCTGTATTTAAGCCTTCCTTAACCTCAATCGTCCTCAGTACTTTTTTCAGTAATTCATATTCTCCTGTCATGATTTTACCTTCAATATTAAACGATATGTTTAATTATTACATGATTATGATAAAAAGTCAATTAAAACAAGCTAATAACCGGGATTGTGAATAGTAAATTAGATTCAAATAGCCTCTTTGGTGTTATTTCAGTGTTAGACCTTTTCATATCCCTACGAGCAAATTAATGTTATCCTTTTATTGCTAATCTAAAGTTTTTTATGTTCATACACTTGCGTGTTCATAGCGTTTATTCTCTGCTTGAGAGTTCGGTTAAAATTGAGGAGCTGATTGGTCTTTGTTTGCAGAACAAAATGCCGGCAGTTGCAGTTACTGACTCAGGTAACTTATTTGGCTCACTTGAATTTGCAGAATATGCAGCAAGTAGGGGAATACAGCTAATAATAGGATGCAATATTATCGTTCGACACTTAGAACAAAATTTATCAATACTGCTACTTGCAAAAAATGAACAAGGGTACACTAATTTAGTCACCTTGGTGAGTGAGTCTTTTAAAAAGTGCAAGAATAACAGCGATATTCCTTACGTTGATTTTGATGAGCTATTAAATTTAAGTTCAGGCCTAATCGCCTTAACTGGTGGATATGACGGCATATTGGCTCAACTGTTATTGAAGCAAGATAAAGAAACGATAAAAAGACTGCTCTCAGCATTCGATGGTCATTTATATGTTGAATTGCAGCGTCATGGGCTGAATAAAGAGCTAGAGCTTGAAGAAGCTTTAATAGATTTTGCTTATCAGCGCAATATACCACTAGTTGCAACGAATGATGTGTTTTTTCCAAATAAGTCTGACTATGAGGCTTATGACATATTAACGTGCATATCAGAGGGCAGTTATGCCCTGGAGAATAACAGAAAGAAGTTAACTACCGAGCATTACTTCAAATCTGTGGCAGAAATGGAGGAACTGTTCAGCGACATTCCCGAAGCAATTCATAACACTTCAGTGATAGCTAAGCGGTGCTCTTACATGCCAAGAAGCAGGCAGCCTATCTTGCCTAAATTTCCTTGTCGAGAAAATAAAACTGAGAATGAAGAACTGAGGGAGCAGGCAGTTGCAGGATTAGAATTCCGCATTGCAAATGAAACGGACATAGACCTTAAACAATACTACGATCGGCTGAATTACGAACTAAGCGTAATAACTTCGATGAACTACGCTGGCTACTTTTTGATAGTTTCTGATTTCATTCGTTGGAGCAAAGCAAATGGCATTCCAGTTGGACCGGGAAGAGGTTCTGGTGCTGGATCGATTGTTGCTTGGAGCTTACAAATTACAGATCTTGATCCAATAAAGTTTGGTCTGATCTTTGAAAGATTTTTAAATCCTGATCGTGTATCGATGCCTGACTTTGATATCGATTTCTGCCAAGAGAAAAGGGACCTGGTTATTGATTATGTTCAGAAAAAGTACGGTTATGTTGCTCAAATAATCACTTTTGGAAAATTGCAAGCAAGGGCAGTATTGCGTGATGTTGGTAGAGTATTGCAAATGCCTTACTCTCAAGTGGATAAAATATCTAAAATGGTTCCATTTAATCCAGTAAATCCTGTAACTTTATCGCAAGCGATAGAGCTTGATCAAAACCTACAGAAAGAACGAGATAGTGATGAGGTAATTGCAAAGCTTCTTGATATATCACTAAAGCTCGAAGGAATATATCGTCACGTTTCAACTCATGCTGCTGGAATTGTAATATGCGATCAAAAATTAGAAAATTTTGTTCCCGTCTATTATGATCCAAATTCGGCTCTGCCAATCACTCAATACAGCATGAAATATGTAGAGAAAGCTGGGTTAATAAAATTTGATTTTCTTGGACTTGGTACGCTAACACTAATAGATCATGTATGTCGTTTAATTAATCGTGATGAAAAAAAATTTGATATTTCCTCGGTTTCTTTGATTGATCAAAGAACCTATGAAATGCTCTCAAGAGGTGATTCAATCGGAGTGTTTCAGCTTGAAAGTTCGGGAATGAGAGAAGCTTTAATCAAACTAAAGCCAGACTGCATTGAAGATATCATCGCTTTAATTTCTCTTTATCGCCCAGGGCCTATGGATAACATTCCAACTTATGTTGCAAGAAAGCATGGACTTGAAAAGCCAGATTACATTCATCCATTGCTTGAGGAGGTGTTAAAAGAAACATTCGGAGTAATAATCTACCAAGAACAGGTAATGGAAATAGCGCGTATTCTCTCTGGATATAGCTTAGCAGAGGCGGATTTACTCAGACGTGCCATGGGTAAGAAAATTAAGGCAGAGATGGATAAACAACGTGAACTTTTTGTTCAAGGAGCAACAAAAAACGGTGTTGATTACGACAGGGCAAGTTATATTTTTGATCTTGTTGCAAAATTTGCTGGTTATGGATTTAATAAATCCCACGCTGCAGCATATGCGATTATATCTTACCAAACAGCTTACCTTAAGGCTAACTACCCGCTAGAATTTTTTACGGCCTTGATGAATCTCAACATTGATGATAGAGACAAACTGAATTTGTTTTATCATGCTGCAAAATTCAGTGGAGTTGCTGTTCTTTCGCCTGATATCAGCAAATCTAAGGCTGAATTTTCAATAGAGGGTGAGCACATACGCTACGGAATTGCTGCTTTGCGTAATGTTGGTTTTGCTACAGCAGAAGGAATAGTAAATGCACCTTATAAGGACATATGGGAATTTATTCAAAATTCTGGTCATATGATAAATAAGAGGGCGCTAGAAAGCTTAATTAAATCTGGAGCTTTCGATAGTGTGCACAAAAATAGAAAGCAGTTATACGAGTCAATAGACACATTGATTTACTTTGCAAATAAAAATAGGCAGTCAAATCAAGCTGCTTTATTTGGTAATCTTGATATTCTGAAGCCAAAACTTGAGAACGTGGAAGATTTTAATGAAGAGGAAAAATTAGAGCATGAGTTATTTTCATTGGGATTTTACTTAACTAATCATCCACTTGAAAAGTTTAGAACTCTCTTGAAAAAATTAAATATTGGGTTTATCGGAGAGAGTAAGACGATAAAAACTGCTGGTGTAATATTAAATGTGCGTATGAGAACCTCAGAACGTGGAAGATTTGTTATCCTAACACTTTCTGATCCCCACAATGTTTCTGAAATAGCATTCTACAATAATGAAATAATAGAAGAAAAAAGGAATCTATTTTCACCTGGAGCATTTGTGATAATTGATCTTGAAATTTCAGAAAACACAACGAGACTATCAGGAAAGGACATATCTGAATTTACAGAAAAGGTTACTTCTCTAATGAAAGGATTAGTTTTAACTGCTGTATGTGCAGACTCGCAAAAAGTTGCTGAGGAGTTGAATTCAGTGTTGAAAAATGGAGGCAAAACCAAAATAATGCTAAAGTTTCTTCTCAAAAAACATAAAGTCAGCATCTTGTTGCCAGGTACATATTCAATCACCCCCCAAGCTATTTATGAAATATCTCACTTAAGTTGGATTGAAGGCGTAGAAATTAATACAAATAACTTGCTTATATAAAAAAGTTTTATATAATAAAGTGTTTAATTGATATTAAAGGAAGATATAGTGAATCTCTATGAATTTACTTTTATAGCACAACCGAACTTATTGCAGCAAGAAGTAGAAGAAATGGTCCAAGAATTGGCTATTTTGTTGAAAAATATTAAAGCAGATGTTATTTCTCAGGAGGTTAAAGGTCTCATAGAAAGAGAACATAGCACAGTTACAAAACAAGAGCTAGAGGCAAGTACTGAAAGCATTAAAAAAAGTCTGATTGTTTACTCTGATTTTTTGGAAACTCTGACAAAAATTTTATGGGTTGAATTGGAAGAAGATTTTTCAAATTTAAAAGAAATAAAGTCAAGAATCGATAAAGAATTGAAAAATGAACTAAGTGATACGGGAATAAAACAAAATTTTATGGACCTTCCAGGAGCTAACACTAAAAGTGCATTTATCTATAATGTAGTAAATGCTTTTAAGGAAAATATTTCACAACATCTAATAAAGCCCCTTCAAGAGGTTTTAAAAAGTTTTAAAATAGTAGACTCAAATCAATTGAGTAAAACGCTGGAAGTGCTTTTGAAAAATATTGAAGCTTCAGGATTGATAAAATATGAATATTGGGGTCTATTGGATTTTGCATACCCAATAAATAAGATGAAAAGTGGTCATTACTGTATGATGTGTATAAGTTTTACTTCAAGCATTATGGATGAATTTGAGCGTAGAGTAAAACTGAATGAGAATATTATTCGCCACTTGTCTGTACGGGTTAATGAGTTTTTTAAAGGTAAATCTTACATGCTGGATAAACAAATTGAGGAGAAAAGTGCATAATGATGAAAAGACGAAATAGTTTTAATAATTCTTACGTGTCTGTAAATAACAGAACTGGCTTTAGGCGTCCTAAGGTCTGTCCTCTTACTGCATCTAAAGATGAGGACATAGACTATAAGAATATAGATTTATTGTCCAAATTCACCTCTGACTATGGTAGAATATTACCTAGAAGGTTAACAGGTGTGTGCGCAAGAAAACAAAGAAAGTTGCGCTTAGCAATTATAAGAGCACGCTTTTTAGCTCTTGCTCCTTACTGTACTAAAAAAGTTAGGTAATTTATGTTAATAATTTTAAAGGAAAATATAACAACTTTAGGTAAGCTTGGTGAAGTTGTCAAAGTTAAGCCAGGTTATGCACGTAATTTTCTTTTTCCACAAAAAAAGGCGATGAAAGCCACTAAGGAAAATTTAATAAAGTTAGAGGAACAGCGTTTATTATTGGAAGAAGAAAATATCAAAAAATTAAATGCAGCAAAAGTGCTTGCATCATCACTGCATGATAAATTTATTATATTAATAAAGCAAGCTTCAGAGGATGGAAAGATTTTTGGCTCTGTAACCACACGTGAAATTGCAAAAACTTTATTACAAGAAGGATATGATATAAGTCATCATAGTTTATCTTTTGGTGGAATAAGTATCAAAAATTTGGGCGAGTATCAAGTAAATATAGAATTACATAGTAAAGTGATAGTTCCAATTACTATATACGTTGTAAGATCTGAAAAAGATGCACATGAATTGAGGCAAGTAAAGTTGCAAAATCAGAAATCTGAGCAACAAGAGGCAGAGCAAGATGCGAGTAAAGAAGCTACTGATGGTGATGATAGCTGATCAAAGATGATCCCTTGTTATAGTCGTAAAGAAATGTCTTCCATTGCTAAGCTGGTATCATCCCAGTGCTCCCCTCATGTCATCCCAGTGCGTGACACTGGGATCCAGTTTATTTCATCATGGACATTATTTTATGCTTCTAGAATCCGTTGTCCATTGAATAATTTGCAAATACTTTTATATCTGGATTCCAGTGTCATGCACTGGAATGACACCATTATTGGAATAAATCAAAAATGATCCCACGCTATAGCCGCAAAGAAATGTCTTCCATTTGGGAAGAAAAAAATAAGTTTAATATATGGCTCAAAATAGAAAAATTAGCGTGTGAAGCTCAAGCAGAGTTAGGAGTGATTCCAAATAGTGTTGCTCAGAAGCTCTCTGATGTTATTGAATTTGATATTGAACGTATTAACGAAATTGAATCCATTGTAAAACATGATGTTATAGCTTTTTTAACATATGTTGCTGAAGAAGCGGGAGTTGATGTTCGTTATCTTCATTATGGAATGACAAGTTCTGACGTTTTAGATACATGCCTTGCGGTTCAGTTAAAGGAATCATGTGATATTTTGCTCGAAAATTTAAAAAATATACTTGCAGCACTGAAAAAAAAGGCTGAGGACTATAAAAATATTGTTTGTGTTGGGCGCAGTCATGGAATGCATGCAGAATCAACAACTCTTGGATTAAAATTTGCTAGATTTTATGCTGAATTTAAACGCAATTATCAGAGATTAATTAGCGCGAAAACAGAGATCTCGATTTGTAAAATATCAGGTGCAGTAGGTAATTTTTCAAATGTTGATCCGTTTGTTGAAGAGTATGTAGCGAAAGAAATGGGACTTATACCTGAAACCATATCGTCTCAAGTCATTCCTCGTGATAGACACGCAATATTCTTTTCAGTTTTAGGAGTGATTGCAAGTTCAATAGAGAATATTGCCGTTGAAATACGTCACTTGCAAAGAACTGAAGTTGGAGAAATTTCTGAGTATTTTTCCACTGGTCAGAAGGGAAGTTCTGCTATGCCGCATAAGTGTAATCCTATTTTAAGTGAGAATTTGACTGGGCTCTCACGCTTAATACGCAGCTATGTTTTTCCTGCATTAGAAAATGTTGCATTATGGCACGAACGAGATATATCGCACTCGTCTGTGGAAAGATGCATTGCTCCTGATGCTTGTATAGCAATGGATTTTGCTTTAGTACGATTAACAGATTTGATAGATAAATTGGTGATCAATAAGGAAAACATTAAAAAGAACTTAAATTCTTCAAAAGGCTTGGTTTTTTCACAACGAGTATTACTCGAGTTGGTAAATATTGGTTTGGCGAGGGAAGAGGCATATAAAATTGTTCAGAATAATGCAATGAAAGTAAAGCAAGATAACAGTGATTTTCTGTTCGAATTGAAACAAGATAAATCCTTGCATGGAATTATTGACTCTGAAAAACTTGAGTCTTTGTTTGATTTGAAGTATTATATGAAACATATAGATTACATATATAGCAAGGTTTTTAATTAGGCTGAGTAGCTCAGTGGTAGAGCAGGAGGATCATAATCTCTTGGTCGGGGGTTCAAATCCCTCCTCAGCCACTCAAGCTAAGCTATGGTTTGGCGATAGCAGCGCACTTGACAAAATAACGTGATTCATTGTCAATTAACTGAAGTTTTTTTTCAGTTGTTCATATAGTATATGGAATAATGTATGTGAAGCGATAAAGATACAACATTTGTTGTATCTATTCAGGGGAATGGCTAATGGTATCCGTTCAAGAAAGTGGTAAGGTAGATGAGAAAAGACAACTAAATGAATTTCATCCGAGTAGCTGACACTGGCATCTATATAAAGACAATCTAATGCACTCATTTAAAGTGAAGTTTTCTGGATCCCAGTGTCTAGGCACTGGGATAACAAGAAAAGAGTTGACTTGAATGACACCGAATAGGTACTGGGACAGAGGCTACTTGAATAATATTTTACCATGTCATTCCAGCACTTGATGCTGGAATCCAGAAGTTTTTTGAGCACAAAAGTCATGCTAAGTTTTTGTTGTTAAGAAAGGCTGGATAGCTACTTGCATGACACCATTTGTTACTGTGTTTTTGTCTATCTTATTTTGCTACCCTACTGAACGAATACACAAAATCTAACTTTTTTCTATACAACCAGCCAGGTCAAGAAAGGTGAATCTATCTCTTGTTGCAAATGTAAGATTGACTACCTTGCAATATTGCTCTTTGTTCCAATTAAGATGCTCCGGTAAGTACGGAATTGATAGATCTTCAAATACTTTCTGCAGGTGTTTTGCAGATAGTAAATTTTGCTTAATTAAACTAGAAATATTACTCCATTCTTTGCAAATAATCTCTTGAATTTTTTGCTGCATCATTTGCTTCTGCTTTAGAATTTTTATAAATTCGGTATTACCAAAGCACTGAGTTATATGTTTTACATCTAAAGTGATCGGTTTGGTAATCGGGTTTCGTATTGACAATATCTCCTCTTGCAAGTTAGCCATGGTAATCGTTGTCACAGCAATTTTTTCCCCATGTAACGAGGAGGAATAATCCTGTGTTACCATCTCAATTGCATGAGCTATCATATGTTCTCCTTGACTTGCAGAGTAACTGCCTTTTGACATCACCATTCCGAGTCCTGAAATCAATAAGGCTTCCATAAGTAATAAAACTACTCTTTTATCTTTTTTAGCAAGTGCCAAGTGTTCTCTGAGCAAAATTTCCTCCAGATTGCGAACAAGTTTAAAGGGGAGTTCATTATATTCTGTGCCAAGTAATAGATGAGATAATAGCCAATCGGCTTGTACTGTTGAACGGCAGATGAAATCTGCAAATCCACTTAATGTGAGGCGTAGTGGTGCGTTGGCAATTATATCGGTATCAATGTATATTGCCTTTGGAAGATGTGCTCCGAACGATTTTTTATATCCATCAACTAATATTGAAGCGTTTGCAGAGCTATATCCATTCATGGAAGCAGCTGTTGGAAAGGATATGTAGTCTTTGCCTTCTAAATAGCTTGCGTACTTACAGATATCATTAACAGTGCCACTGCCAAATGCAACCATTAAGTCACTATCTTTTGCTTTATTTCTAACTAGGTTTACAGCTTGGAGAGAAGCAGCTCTGTTCAGTCTATTTGGTGTCATCCAAGTAGCGTGACACTGCGATCCATCATAGTCACGCGCTGGAATGACAGGTGTGGCTGGAATAATTAAATGAGAAACTTTATTAAGTATGTTTTTGTTTAAAAGTTTTGCTGTATTTTCATCTGCAATCAGAAAAATGTCATTTCCATATTGTCTACATATTTCATAGATATTATCAGCAACTTCCCTAATAAGAACTTGTTCTGTGTGCTGTAATATTTGTTTTAAATATCGCATAGAATGTTTACAATACGGTAATGTTAGTATTTCAAGATTGGTATGAAGATTGACCCTGTAGAACTAACTAAGAAATTAATTTCTTTTAAAAGTATAACACCAAAAGACGATGGGGCAATAGAGCATATAGCAGCCATTCTCAAGAAAAGTGGTTTTGAATGTGAGATTTTAGAGTTTGGTGATAAAGTTAAAAATCTTTATGCGAAATATATAAATGGAGTACCAAACTTGTGTTTTGCTGGACATGTTGATGTTGTACCACCAGGTGAGTTAAAAGATTGGATATCTGATCCATTTAAGCCAGAAGTTAGAGATGGAATGCTATACGGAAGAGGAGCAGCTGATATGAAAGGCGGAGTAGCTGCATTTATTGCTGCTATGGTAGATTCAGTTGCAGGTAAGTTTCGATTCAGTGGTTCAATCAGTGCATTGATTACCAGTGCTGAAGAAAGCGCGGAAGAACATGGAACAAAGGAAGTTTTGGAATGGATGAAAAGTAAGCAAAAAAAGATAGATTTTTGTATAGTTGGAGAACCAACGAGTAGTGAGAAATTAGGTGATACCATAAAAATAGGTAGAAGAGGTTCTGCAACATTTAAATTGATTTGCCATGGTAAACAAGGGCACGTTGCCTACCCAGATCTAGCAGATAATCCAATATATAAAATGGTATCGATACTAAGTAAGATAAAAGATACCACTTTTGATACTGGTAATAAATATTTTCAGCCTTCACATTGCGAAATTACTACTATCGACGTTGGAAATAATACTAATAATCTAATACCTAGCTCAATAGCAGCAGGTTTCAATATTCGATATAACAACATACAGACGCTTGACGGCTTATATAAGCTGATTGATGAAATATGCTCTAGTGTAACTAACGATTATAAACTGTCTATGCAGAGCAGCAGAAACGTTTTTCTCTCTATTCCTGATAGAAATACTGATATTATGCTTGATGCGATAAATAAAATTACCGGCATTGATGCTGTGCTGAGTACAAATGGTGGCACATCTGATGCTGCGTTTATTAAGGATATTTGTCCAGTAATTGAATTTGGTATGATCAACAAAACCGCACATCAGGTAAATGAATGCGTATCAATAGACGATATACATAAATTAACAGCTATATATAAGGAGTTTATAAAAAATTATTTTTACCCCACTAATAAAATATTAAACCAGATCAATGTAATTGGTAATACGCCTGATGGTCCATTATTAGCTTGAGGTGCAGTTGCATAGAGAAGAAAACTGTATCCGTTCAGAGGTGTGGTTTAAGAAACAACAGCTAGCAGGTTTTGAAAAGGGTTTAATTCCTTTTGTTTCCAAGTCAGATACAACGAAATTATCCGCTCAAGAAATCTATTCCCTCGCTCTGACTGTGCAAAATATGAATTCTTACGATAGACAACATAATGCCGTATCTGTCGCTCAACATGGTTATTCGTTAATGGAATATTCTCTGGGTCATCCAAAAATGTCCACATCATTGACTCGGATTTTATAATACCCTTTACCGTTCGTGAAGCTCCTTTTGCTTCAAGTATATAAGATATTTTTATCATGCAGTACTGTATGTATCTTCGTAATTCTTTAGCTTGCTTAGTGAACTTTGAAATACTAATTTCATTTTCTGACAAAGCGTTTTTTAATACAAACAATCCATTAGCTGCGTCTTTTAAACAATGGCCAAGTCTCATTACTTCACTATTCCAACTATGAGATAACCTCTCGAAATTTCTCAATAAGTGAGCCCAACAAATTTGTCGTTTTTCATCACTGAAGTGGTTGTAAACTGCATATCTGTCAGTAATTACCAGGTTTTTGTAATCACAAAATGCACTATTCTTTAAAAATTTCATTCCTCTTGTATCTGCTAACTTCATAAGACTTGCTTTATTGTTGGCAAACATCCAGCACCATCCCAATTTGCCTTTGTTGTAGTGACTGGTTTCATCAATATGCAAAATTTCGCTTGCTTTTATTTCTTCCTCTATTTGTTCATAGGCTTCTTTACATTTTGACGAAACCCTTGCTTCACTATTGGACACACTACCAACACTTATACTCATGTTAAAGATGTCTTTCATAATATTCGCTATTTCTCGCTTTGAATTCTTATAAAACCCACTTAGTGATGCAACTACTGACTTAACTCTAGGACCAAAGGTATCCGGTGTAACTCCTTCTGGTAATTTGCTACTCCTTCTTTTTCCGCATTTACGACAGCGACCATGTTCTAATTGATACTCAACTACGTAAGGCTTAATTTCTGGTAAATCAACTTTTTGATAGACATATGGTTTTTCCGATATTGCGATTTCTTCACCACACTCGCATCTATTTGGTAACTCTACCTTCACCACCTCATCTGCTTCCATTTTAGCTCGGCAATTCCCCTTATGTCCAACTTGACCACCTATCTTCCTGCCGCCCTCTGACTTATCTTCTGGTGTGTCTTTTTTTATTTTGTACAGCTCTTTTGAACTTGGTAAAGATGAATTCCTTGAGTTTAAGCCGAGTCTCTCTCTTAGTTCAGCATTCTCTATTTCTAAGATTTTATTTTTTTCTTCAAGCTTTGCTACTTTCTGCTCTAAGTTTTTACATAACTCTACAATACTGATCAACAATTGAAGCATCTAGCCTTACTTTACTATCAACATTTTGTGTTATTACTACTTTAATATATTATGTCAATTGTTTTTTATCCTTGCCACACCTCTGAACGGATACTAAAAATGAGATAAAAGAGATAGTGTCACAGCCATCCTTCGAGATTCCAACAGATTCAAGTTCACCTCTTTCTTGGGATTGGTAATGTAAGTGCCAGTAGATGATATCTCGCTATGTCATTTACTGTTGTCATTACAGCATGTGATACACAGCTGTACGAACATTATTCTGTAGGAAGATGTCATGCCAGTGCCCAGACACTGGCATCCATTTTCCCATCATCATAAGAAACGTTATATTTTAACATTACTTTTATACTCGCAAATTTAACTGGATCCCAGTGTCACGCACTGGGATGACATCTTCCAGCTGTGCATGTGAAGCTAAAATGGCATTCGTATCCGTTCAGAGGTGTGGCAAGGATAAAAAACAATTGACATAATATATTAAAGTAGTAATAACACAAAATGTTGATAGTAAAGTAAGGCTAGATGCTTCAATTGTTGATCAGTATTGTAGAGTTATGTAAAAACTTAGAGCAGAAAGTAGCAAAGCTTGAAGAAAAAAATAAAATCTTAGAAATAGAGAATGCTGAACTAAGAGAGAGACTCGGCTTAAACTCAAGGAATTCATCTTTACCAAGTTCAAAAGAGCTGTACAAAATAAAAAAAGACACACCAGAAGATAAGTCAGAGGGCGGCAGGAAGATAGGTGGTCAAGTTGGACATAAGGGGAATTGCCGAGCTAAAATGGAAGCAGATGAGGTGGTGAAGGTAGAGTTACCAAATAGATGCGAGTGTGGTGAAGAAATCGCAATATCGGAAAAACCATATGTCTATCAAAAAGTTGATTTACCAGAAATTAAGCCTTACGTAGTTGAGTATCAATTAGAACATGGTCGCTGTCGTAAATGCGGAAAAAGAAGGAGTAGCAAATTACCAGAAGGAGTTACACCGGATACCTTTGGTCCTAGAGTTAAGTCAGTAGTTGCATCACTAAGTGGGTTTTATAAGAATTCAAAGCGAGAAATAGCGAATATTATGAAAGACATCTTTAACATGAGTATAAGTGTTGGTAGTGTGTCCAATAGTGAAGCAAGGGTTTCGTCAAAATGTAAAGAAGCCTATGAACAAATAGAGGAAGAAATAAAAGCAAGCGAAATTTTGCATATTGATGAAACCAGTCACTACAACAAAGGCAAATTGGGATGGTGCTGGATGTTTGCCAACAATAAAGCAAGTCTTATGAAGTTAGCAGATACAAGAGGAATGAAATTTTTAAAGAATAGTGCATTTTGTGATTACAAAAACCTGGTAATTACTGACAGATATGCAGTTTACAACCACTTCAGTGATGAAAAACGACAAATTTGTTGGGCTCACTTATTGAGAAATTTCGAGAGGTTATCTCATAGTTGGAATAGTGAAGTAATGAGACTTAGCCATTGTTTAAAAGACGCAGCTAATGGATTGTTTGTATTAAAAAACGCTTTGTCAGAAAATGAAATTAGTATTTCAAAGTTCACTAAGCAAGCTAAAGAATTACGAAGATACATACAGTACTGCATGATAAAAATATCTTATATACTTGAAGCAAAAGGAGCTTCACGAACGGTAAAGGGTATTATAAAATCCGAGTCAATGATGTGGACATTTTTGGATGACCCAGAGAATATTCCATTAACGAATAACCATGTTGAGCGACAGATACGGCATTATGTTGTCTATCGTAAGAATTCATATTTTGCACAGTCAGAGCGAGGGAATAGATTTCTTGAGCGGATAATTTCGTTGTATCTGACTTGGAAACAAAAGGAATTAAACCCTTTTCAAAACCTGCTAGCTGTTGTTTCTTAAACCACACCTCTGAACGGATACTGGCATTCTTTTTTCTAGATTCCAACGGTCTTGATAACAGGCAAGAAGTATATTTTTCATTGCAACTAATTTGCAGTGATTTTTGTTTTAATGTAAATGGAATATAGTCCTATTGCTGCTGCGTTTGAAACATTTAGACTGTTAATTACGTTTGACATTGGGATTTTTAAAAGATAATCACAATTTTCTTTAACTAGTCTCCGCATTCCTTTCTCTTCAGAACCAAAAACAATTACTCTTTTTTGCCCAAAATTCTTTATTTCATCTATATTTTCCTTTGCATTGCAATCAAACCCATAACACCAGTAGCCTATCTTTTTTAAAGACTCCATCGTCTTTACTATGTTTGTAACGTATATTAGAGGGACAATATCCAGTGCTCCACTTGCTGCTTTTGCGATAGATGCATTTTCGCCCGGCGAATGGTGATGTGGTAAAACCAATGCATCAATGTTGAAACAAGCTGAGGTTCTTAAAATCGAACCTATATTGTGTGTATCAGTAATTTGATCTAAAATGACTATAGTAGAGTTTTCACCTGAACCTTCAGCTATTTCTTCAATATTTAAGCTGTGAAAAATAGGAGTAACTTTTAAAGCAATTCCTTGGTGATTTACACCTTTGGGTAAAACATCATTGAACATTTTGTTCTCTACCAGTCGAGCTTTAATGCCCTTACTATCTGCACATTGTTTAATTTCTTTCTCAAATTCTCTGTAGAAATTTTCTGTTACTAACAGTTCTATACACCGCCTATTTTTGTTTCTTAATGCTGAAATACAAGTGTGCTTTCCATATATCCAACAGTTTTCATTAGCTTTTGATGATTTCATCTCATTATTAAAAATCAGATTTTTATAGAGTAAGCAATATTTTACTGTGTTTATATATTATTGTAAAATTATGCAGTTCAATTAATGAATTTATGTCAGACGATGAGTTAGATTGGCAAAAAAATGTTAAGCCAATAGAATGTGGCAAAGTTACTTTGAAAGTTGATCACAAAGTAAATATAAAATCTATGATTGATAAAGGTATCTCTGGCTTACAAGAAAATTTTCTTAATACCGATAATGGTGATTCATCATTTTGTCTTGACTACAATACAAAATTAAAGATCGATAGAGGCAAATATTTTATAAGCGATAAACTCGATTTGCATGGCTATAGTATAGATAATGCTTATTGTAAATTGATAGATTTTATTATCAAAAATTATCAAGCAAGGAATAGGTGCTTATTGGTAATTACGGGGCATGGTAATAGTACAGATAAAATAGACACTATAAAGAATAGCTTAAATAAGTGGTTGAATGACACAAAAGTTCGAAATATGATCTTATACTATCAGCAAGCCATAAAAAAACATGGTGGCAAAGGAGCTTTTTATGTCTTATTAAGAAGAAATAAAGGTTAATTTTAGAGTACCTATTTAGGAGTACCTTTCTTAGAATTCACGTGTTGAAGAATGATTTCTGCTAAACCTTTACTAATTCCAGGTACGTTTTGAATTTCAGCTAGAGAAGCTTTGCTTATGTTTTCTACCGAACCAAAATGAGACATGAGTGCCTTCTTTCTTTTACTGCCAACACCAGATATTTTACTTAATTGTGAAGCAAAAAACTGTTTATCGCGTTTTTTTCTATGCGAAGTTATCGCAAAACGGTGAGCTTCATTACGCAGCAATTGTAAATAAAGCATGACCTTGCTGTCACTTGCTAGAGTAAATTCTTCTCTGCTCGGCACATAAAATCTTTCATTTCCTGCATTACGATCATGACCTTTTGCCATACAAGCAAAAGGAACTTTTATATTCAATATTTCCAATACATTCTGCACTATGGAAACATGTCCTGGACCGCCATCAATCAGTAAAAAATCAGGGATTATATCTTTTATATTGCCAGAGAAACGTCTAGTCAGCACTTCTCTCATCATTTTATAGTCATCACCTGAAATTTCTTCTTTTATAGTAAATTTTTTGTATTCACTTTTTAAAAAACCTTCCTGCCCTGCAACAATCATCACACCAATCTGTTGATTTCCAGATATATGGCTATTGTCATAAACTTCGATACGCTTTGGAATATTTGGTAACAAGAAAATCTTCCTAAGCTCTTCGAGCTTTTCTAGGTTATTTCTATAATCAGTAAGCTTCTGCTCTAGGCTATGCTTAGAATTATTGTAAATAAAATTCAACAAATCACGCTCTTTACTATTTTTCGCATACAAAACTTTTATTGATTTTTGAGTAAGAGCATAAAGTGCTTGTTCTATAATTTCCTTATCCTTAATAAAATCGGGAACGTAAATTTGTGCTGGTGGTGTATTAACTGGATTATACAAATTGACCAAAAAGGTGGATAAAATTTCATTATTTGGATGATCACTACAATTCTCAATGAAGTAAGGAATGCTTCCATAGTTACCTTTATCTCTGAAAGATAGTACACCAATGCATGCTAAGTCTGCCTCAAGTACAATGCTGAAGAAATCTGCATCTTCTTCAAAAGAAAAATCCATTGGCTGCATTTGAATTTGCTGAAGAAATTTCAATCGATCTCTATAGACAGCAGCAAGCTCGTAGTTCATCTCCCTACTGCACTTTTCCATTGTAGAAAATAGCTGTCTTTGCACTTCTTTATTCCTTCCTAGCAGAGTATCTTGTGCTTGTTTTACTGATTTGCAGTAATCATCTTTTGTAATTTTATCTACGCATGGTGCTGAACAGCGCTTAACTTGATACTCAAGACATGGTCTTTTTGTTGAAGAGAAATATTGATCTGAACATACTCTTAAGAGAAAAGCTTTTTGCAATGATAATATAGTGTTCTTAACAGCAGCGGCAGATGGAAAAGGGCCGTAGTAATGAAACTCATTCTTCTTAAACTTACCTCTATATTTCGCTATTCTTGGATAATCATGCTTAGAAATTGTTATATAAGGATAAGATTTTCCATCCCTAAGCAAAATATTATAAGATGGTTTTAACGATTTTATTAACTGTGCTTCAAGAAGCAATGCTTCGATTTCATTCTCAGTGATGAATATTTCAACCTTAATAACCTGTGAGATCATTACTCTGATTCGTTCAGAAAGGTTTTCGAATTGAAGGTAGTCGGATAATCTTGACTTCAAGTTTTTTGCTTTACCAATGTATAAAACCTTACTCTTATCTCCAATCATCTTATAAACGCCACAGGATTGTGGAGATGATTTGATTTGTTCCTTATATTGCCTGAGCATTTATCAATTGTTTAACCTGTATAAGGTTAAACTCTGCTACTAAATGAAAGGTAGAAACAACATTTGCAAGCAAAGATAACCTGTTTATTCTAAGCTCATTAGAATCACAGTTAATCTTTACACTGTCCATAAATTGATTGATAAACGGAGCAAAACGAGCAAGTTCATCAAGCGCTGTATTAAAGTCGTTATTTTCTATCGCTTGTTTGATGTTTTTACAAGCAGCTATAGCACAATTTGATAGCGCAATCTCCTCATCTTCAATCAAAAACTTCTTACTGTAAGATGCATTATAAGTAGTGCCATCACTTTTTCTCACTTTGCTCATCATGTTACTGGCTCTTTTATAAGTGCTTAGAACCTGTTCACCTTCTTTTGTACTAAGATAACGATCCAATATCACAGTTTGCTTTTCCGCTTTCAGCAGATCATTAATATCGACTTTATATAGTATTGAATCTACAACATCTTGCCTTATATTTCTATTTTTTAAAATAATCTTGAACCTTTCTAAGCAGAATTTAAATACTAGTTCTAAAATTTGTTTTTCACTTGGCTTATCAACTGGAGTTATATTTTTATTCAATAGAAGCCTTGAACATAAAGATACTGACTTATCTATCAGCAATCTAATTGGAATATGCAAATTATTTTCAAGTATTGTTCTAATTATACCAATTGTCATTCTCCGCAAACCAAACTGATCATACGAACCAGAGATTTTCTCACCTGCTGCAATTAAGCCAACCAAACTATCCATTTTGTCTGCAATAGCTACAGCAATCGCAGTAGGAGATTTAGGACATTCTTGCTCCGATCCAATTGGCTTATAGTGCTCAGTTATAGCTTCTACTACTTCTTTATCTTCTTGAAAATAAGAAGCGTAGTATCCACTCATTACTCCTTGCAATCCCGGAAATTCTTTCACTATCAACGTTGCAAGATCTGCCTTTGCTAAATATGCAGCACGTTCAACTTTAATTAATGAAGCATGTGGAATAAATATCGCTATATACTTTGAAAGAGCGATAATACGCTTCACTTTTTCTTCTACGCTACCGAGCGAAGCATGAAATGAAATAGAGCTCAATTTTTTGACATAGTAATCTAGGTTTTCCTTCTTGTCTTGAGATATCAAAAACTGGGCATCAGCAAGACGTGCTTCTAATATTCTTTCATGACCTTTGACAACTTCATTATTGTTAACATTTACAACAGTAACAAAATGTGATATTTTCTGTCCATCACTTAAAGCAAGATACTTTTGCTGCGTATTAATTATACTAAGTATTACTTCCTTCGGTAATTCTGATGATTTTACTTTACCAAATAATACTATTGGCCACTCTATAAGCCCTGCCAATTCATTAAGTAAATAATCATTTTTTTCAAGTTGTAAGTTCTCCTCTTTTGTAAACTTATTAATCTGATCTAGTATAAATTGCTTTCTTTTGTCCAACTGGAGAATGACATTATTTTTTTCTAACAATTCAAAATAGTCTTTGGGTGTTTTAACAGTAAGTACTGCATCACCTGAGAGAAACCTATGACCATACGTCACGTTGCATGCTGTAACCCCTGCAAAAGATATAGGTATTATTTCGTCATTTAAAATACATAGAATATTTTTAATTGGCCTAACCCATCTCTCTTTTCTTTCACTCCATCTCATACTCTTTGGCCAATAAAAGTTTTTTAGCATTTCCTCCAGTTGATTTTTGAGAAACCCGTTGATGTTAAATAAGCAGCTTTCTCTCTTAATGAAGTAAAAATCTTCATCATTTACTTTGCGAATGAGTAAATCTTCTTCACCTTTCCGATTTTTTCTCAAAAAACCTTCGATAGCACTTTTCGGTGCATTAACTCTTGGTCCTTTAATCTCATTGTTAGAATCTTTTAGCTCCAAAGCACTTATACCATCAATAAAAAGAGCAATGCGACGTGCAGTCACATAAACTTCTATAGATGCAAATTTCACATTATTTTTACTAAAAGCATTAGTGATATAGCTCTTAACCTGAGCTGCAGATGAATTCTGCATTCTTGATGGAATTTCTTCTGAAAGACATTCAAACAATAATTGTGACAACATATTCTACTTTGCTCTATATAATTCACAGCATTTTTTTGTTAACTCTCTCACTCTACCAATATAGGCTGTACGTTCATTCACACCAAGCACACCTCTTGCATCAAGTAGATTAAGTAGATGGCTCGTTTTAATACATTGGTCATAAGCTGCTATCGGCAATTCTTTTTCAACAAGGAATTTACACAGTTTTTCTGTATCCTCAAACTGCTGTTGTACTACTTTAGTATCATAATAATCAAGTGCCAGGTAAGAAAACTCTCGCTCTCTTTGTTTAAAAATATCTCCATAAGTTGCACCGCTACCGTTCCACATTATGTCGTAAACATTATCTACACCCTGTATGCACATTGCTAAACGCTCTAACCCATATGCTACTTCACCAGGAATTATTCTGCAGTCAATACCTCCCACTTGCTGTATATAAGTAAGTTGTGTTACTTCCATTCCGTTGCATGTAACCTCCCAACCAAGACCGGATGCACCAACACTTGGGTTTTCCCAATCATCTTCAATAAACTTAATATCATATTCTTTTGTCGATACACCAAGAGCTTTTAAGCTATTTAAGTAAATATCTTGCAAATTGCTGCCAGATGGTTTTATTATAACTTGGTATTGATGATGCTGATATAAACGATTAGGGTTGTCGCCATAGCGTCCGTCTGCAGGTCTGATTACTGGCTGTAGATACGCAATTTTTGTTGATTTTTCGTCAATCGCTGACATGATTGTTGCGGGATGTAGTGTTCCAGCTCCAACTTCAGACGTATATGGATGAAGTATAGTACACCCTTCATCTGCCCAAAAATCTTGTAATCCCTTTATTATATCCTGTAGATTCACGCAAACTGTATATCTTTTAAACTGAATATATAAGCAAATAAGTACTATTCTATACTTATTTTTTTAATAGTGCCATGGAAATAGTCACTTAAGGCTATTGAACTTTCTTTTACATACTCAAATATGCTTTTATTTAAAACAATCGCATCATGCATAGTCAGATCGCAGAATATAAATGCAGTCAAGTACAATAAAATCACTGCATAAAACACATGAAAAATCCCTTCAAATGTGATTGATATTGCATTGTTATAACTAAGCTGTATCGTACTTATCGGCCATGGTTTTATTACTTCTACAATATTAAAAAATAAATAAGGTATTATAAAGAAAAAGAACAAATGCATAAGATCATTAAACCAAAATGGACATTGAAGTATTGCTTTACATATACTTAGATAGAATTTACTTACAATATAATAAATTGACATTATTGCCGGCATCGAAAGCGCAACAGTCAGCACCTGTCCTGATGCTATTTGTATTACTATATTCTCATCACTGCTAGCTGAAGGATCTTGAGTGTGAAAAATAGATATGCCAACTAATTGCAGCACTAACATAACTATTGCTAGCTTGGTAAAAATAGCAGCTACAACTATGCCTGAATTCGGCATTTTATATAGTATAAAATCACCTCCGTATGTAAGCATTAATATAATGTCGGTAATAAATAATATTAGAAAAGAAGACCAATAATGCTGCCAACCCGGTAAATATCCTACTCCTAAAAAAGAGCTTACTATTTTGGCAGGAAAAACCTTGCCTAGCACCTTACCCAAAAATTTAAAAAAAATCCCCATGTCCTAACTAACACTTGACTTATATTTTTCACAATACTGAATTGTAATGGACTTATCAATACACTTCTTGCATAGAAAAAAGGCAAATAGTTAAAAACGATCTAAATTTACCAATAACCGTTATCCCTTCTTTCTTCATATTAGTGCCTCTATCCCAGTGCTCCTTTTCCTGTCATTCAAGTAGCCCCTTTGCGTCATTAGATCTCTTGCATAACTGGAATTCAAAAGTTGATGTCATTCCAGCTCATGACGCTGGAATCTAGTCTTTATTATGATTCAATTTGCGGTTAGTTTTTCTGGATCACAGTGTCACGCACTGTGATATGATGTCAGTATGTATAGCTAATTCAAAATATTAAAAAATTTACCAGGCGAAAAAAAAGGCAAAAGAATCCCCCAGTAGTGAGTTTTATAATTTAAATTGGCGTTGTAATAATGTGCTAACAAGCGCGATTTGGCTGAACGTAGAAAAAATAAAAAAAGCCGCTATAATTTTATGTAATCTGCCAATATATACCTGAGTTTTTTACTGAATTTTTGTTGTTAAATCTGCAGAGATTAAAAACAAGGATAAATACTCTTATTGATATGATAAGGAAAGTGGGAAGGTTTGTCAAGTCACTTCGGCCAGCTACCTACTTAGATGTTCCACACTGCTAAGTAGATACCAAATTTTTGCAACATCAAGTGCAGCATAGGTAAATATTGCACTTGCACCTGCACGTTTAAAACCAATTAAGGACTCATAAATCACTCTGTTATAATCCAGCCAGTCATTATTTGCTGCAGCTTTTATCATTGCGTATTCACCGCTTACTTGGTAAGCAAAAATCGGAAAATTAAACTTTTCACTTGCTGTTTTTATTACATCTAAGTATGGCATACCCGGCTTTATCATAATAAAATCTGCACCTTCATCTATATCCATTTCGATTTCGCAGATTGCTTCACGTGCATTTCTATAATCCATTTGATAACCACTTTTGTCGATGAAATTTGATGATGCGCACGAACCGACAACTTGCCTGAACGGCGCATAGAAGCTAGAACAGTACTTTACTGCATAGGACAATATTGACACATTCTGAAAGTTATTATCATCCAATGTTTTTCTTATTTTTCCTATCCTGCCATCCATCATATCAGAAGGAGCAACTATATCGCATCCTGCTTTTGCTAAAACAAGTGCTTGCTTACATAATGCTGACACAGTCTCGTCATTTTCTACATCTATCCTACTGCTTTTTAAAATGCCATCATGACCGTGAGTAGTGTATGGGTCTAGTGCAATGTCTGCAATAATGCCAATATCCGGTACATTTGATTTTACAGCACAAATTGCTTTACAGATTAAATTGTCAGGATTGTACGCTTCCTCGGCGTTTTCAGATTTTAGTTTACTATCAACTACAGGAAAAATTGCAACAGCATTAATCCCCGAGTCCTTAGCTTTCTGAATTATAGAAATTAATCCATCTATTGAATAACATTTGATATCAGGTAAGCCAGAAATTGGCTCAATTGTTTCTTCTCCGTCATGAACAAATAAGGGAAAAATCAAATCATTTACTGATAAAGTGCTTTCACTTGTTAAATTGCGAATCCACTTGCCTGAGCGCCTACGCCTTAACCTTGTATTTGGGAAATTAAACATTGGATCCAGGCAAATTCCCAGTAAAAAGCAACACTCCTGAAATGAGTATTACCCAAAGTACCGATATTGGCAAAAATACTTTCCAACCAAGACGCATTAATTGATCATAACGATAACGAGGTATTGTAGCTCTAATCCAAACAAATATAAACAAAAGTACAACTATCTTCAAAACAAACCAGATTAAACTAGGAATTTTATACAGCAAACTAAGCTCTAATGGAGGATACCACCCTCCTAGAAAGAATATTGTCATCATAGCGCTTGCTAAAATCATATTTGCATATTCTCCCAAGAAAAAGAGAGCAAAAGGCATTGATGAATACTCGACGTTATACCCAGAGACGAGCTCTGCTTCAGCTTCTGGTAAGTCAAATGGGTGACGATTAGTTTCGGCAAGCAAAGAAATAAAAAATATTATTCCTATAGGAATTAGTAATAAATCAATCCAAAATGGCATATTATGTTTCGCTACCACCATCTCTCCAAGATTTAATGTGCCAGTTGTAATAACAACTGTAGCAACTATTAGACCTATTGAAACTTCATATGAAATCATTTGAGCAGCTGACCTTATAGCGCCAAGAAATGCATAATTAGAATTACTAGACCAGCCTGCAATAATAATGCCATATATTCCCAAAGAGGATATAGCTAGCACATAAAGCACTCCAACATTAATATTTGCTATTACCTTAGGGATTATTACCTGCTGTCCATTTTCTGTAATTATTTCAGCTCCAAATGGTATAACTGCCCAGGAAATTAATGCTAAAATAAAGGTGAGCATTGGAGCCATAATAAACAGTATGGTGTTTGCTCTAAATGGTATTATCGGCTCTTTAATTATCAATTTGATAGCATCTGCAAATGGCTGTAGTAGCCCAAATGGCCCTACTACACTTGGACCATGCCTTAGTTGAATTGCACCAATAACTTTACGCTCAAAGTACACTAAATATGCTACTGAAAGCAAAAGTGGAATAAGAAGAAAAAGAATATCAAATATCAAGTACATGCAACCCTAAATCAAAAAAATAGTTCATAATTGTGGCAATAAAAAATACAGCAAATGCTCTAGACACAAAAGACAATGTCCCTATTGAAATCAATAGGACAACACTTTTCTGTACAGCATTTAGCTTAATAGAATAGTAAAATGATATGCATATGAATGACACTAGTGACATCATAATTAAGATCATTGTAAGAGGCAAATAATTCCCTCTTCCCTCGGTAACTATAATAAATGTTATTGCCATCCATACATATCCTTCCGTAAATAGTGCAATAATATCATTGATAAAATCAACTAGCTTATAAACGAACTGTTTTTCTAATGTATTTTGTTCTTTACACAAAAATATAGAGTTTAATTTTCGTTGAAAATATACCAGAGTTATTAGTAATAATGGTGTTAGAATAAATAAAATATTAAGTAGAGTGTTCATAAAAATCCTTAGTACAATCTGCCATTATTTTTGAAGCGCGACTTATTGAGTCTGTCATATAAAAATTACACTTTTTTAGAGTGAAAGAGATATTACTTAATTTTATTTCATCACAGGTAATTGGTACCCATTTGTTTTTCACCACTTGGTCAGCATCTCTAAACTGTGGACCAATAGTGTATAATTTCTTCCTCACATCAAATAAATTATCGTATAGTAAGGAAAGGCCCAAATATTGGGATAAATTTTTTATAATCAACCAATCTTCCTTTGCTTCACCAGGAGGAAAAACAGCTAAATTTGTTCTCTGTACTCGCCCTTCAGTATTTACATAAGTTGCATATTTCTCTGTGTAAGCAGCTCCAGGTAGAATAACATCTGCTATGTGTGCTCCACTATCACCATGATGACCTTGATAAATTACAAATGTACTTTCTAACTTTGATATATCAATTTCATCTGCGCCAAGAAGATAGACTACTTCTATCTCACCACTTTCTGCCTGTTTTAGCATCTGATTAATGTCTTTTCCACCTTTGCTAGGAACGAATCCAATATCGAGTCCACCAACCCTTGCTGCAGCCTTATGCAGTACGTTAAAGCCATTCCAGTCATCTCTGATCATGTTAAATTTTTCTGCAATTTTGCCAGCTAGAGCTAAAACTGATTCAGAATCATCTCTTATTAATGCATCTTGACCGATAATTAGCATAGGGTTCTGAGCCGCACTCAGTAACTCGCAGAATTTGTGATTTCCCTCTTCTATTTCTTTTAGAACGTTTGGACCATCACCTAATCTTTCAACATTATATAGATATTCAAGATTAGGACCAATATTTGCAATAGTGAAATTACCTTGTAAATATCTCTTTCTCAATCTTGCGTTAATTATTGGTGCTTCTATCCTTGGATTCGTATTGATTAGCAAGCATAAATCTGCACTTTCTATACCTTGAATAGTGGTATTGAACACATAAGATCCACGATTACTTGATATAAGATTTGCACCATCTTGCCTGCAGTCTATATTCCCCGAACCAAGCTTCTGCATCACTTCTTTGAGTAGAAGCATAGACTCACAATCTGCTAAATCACCTGCAATTGCAGCTATTTTATTTGATTTTGTATTCTTTAATTTCTTTGCAGCAAAAGCCAATGCTTCATTCCAATCAACTGGAATTAATTTGCCCTCTTTTTTTATATAAGGTCGATCGAGGCGTTGTACTTTGAGTCCATCGTAAGCAAAACGAGTTTTGTCTGATATCCATTCTTCGTTCACTTCTTCATTGAGTCTTGGCAATATTCGCATAACTTCAGGACCACGACAATCAACTCTAATATTACTTCCCACAGCATCTAGCACATCTATAGTCTCACAATGTGATAGCTCCCATGGACGCGCTGTAAAGGAGTAAGGCTTTGAAGTTAAAGCCCCTACCGGGCAGAGATCTATGATATTTCCAGATAATTCAGAACTAATATGCCTTTTTATGTAAGTGCTAATCTCTACATTTTCTCCCCTTCCGATTCCTCCAAGTTCATTTGTACCTGCAACATCAGACAAAAATCTAACACATCGAGTACAATGAATGCATCTATTCATTGCAGTTCCAATCAGTGGACCAAAATGTTTTTTTGGCACAGCTCTTTTATGCTCATCAAGTCTGCTGGTTCCTTTCCCATAAGCCATCGTGATATCTTGCAAATCGCATTCACCACCTTGATCGCAAATTGGGCAATCAAGCGGGTGGTTAATTAGCAAAAACTCAAGCACACCTTCACGTGCTTTTTTAACCTTAGGGGTATCAGTGTGAATAACCATCCCTTCTGCAACTGGCATTGCACAAGAGGCTACTGGTTTTGGAGGTCCACCCTCCACTTCAACCAAACACATTCTACAGTTACCAGCAATTGCTAAACGCTCATGATAACAAAAACGTGGAATTTCAACGCCCACAACTTCACAAGCTTGAATTATAGTGAGCCCATGCTCTACTTCACATTCCTTAGAATTAATAGTAACTTTAACCACAACTATTATACAGCTTCCCACTTTATAGGATTGCCGCTCACCTCATCTTCAACCAGATTGCCGTTGTCATATTGAGCAGACATATAATTCATGCGCGAATCACGATCTATATATCTAACAGGTTTTACCGGTTTATCTTTATACATTTTTTGCTCGGCTTTCTTACGCTGAGTAGGGTTATTTTTACTAGCTGTCTTTGCTTTCCCACCTGCTGCCATATAAACTCCTAAAAACTTCTTATTTTATTTTAACACTTAAGTATACACCGTCAATGCTAAATAGCTTTAAAGTTTTAATAGTCCATCATTACAATCATCATTTGAACAAAATACTTTCTCTTGATGCTGCTCAAGTGTGTAACTTTAGAATCCCCAAAAAAGAAAATGTAAGTTACTTTGATGATATCATTTTCTACGTCTTATAAATAGACATTCATGTAGCCGTAAATTAAGCTATAAACTCAATACAAAGATCCTTAATTATTAATCTCATAGTACTTCTCAACCAACTTATTTAGCAACCTTACACCGAAACCTACTGCCCCTCTTGGAGAAATATCAGTGCCTTTTTCGTGCCAAGCAGTGCCTGCAATGTCTAAATGTGCCCAACAAGTGTCGTTTACAAAACGCTGTAGAAACTGTGCAGCCATTATACTATCTCCACCAGAACCTGCAGGAGCTATATTTTGCACATCAGCAATCGGCGAATCAATAATTTTGTTATAAGTTTCATTCATAGGAAAGCGCCATAATTTTTCATTTACTTCATTTCCTGCATCAATCAGATGATTTGCTAATTCATCGTTATTTGAAAAAAGACCAGCATATTCATTATTTCCAAGCGCAACCACTATAGCACCAGTTAAAGTTGCAAGATCAACCATAAATTTAGGTGAGAATCTGTCTTGCGTATACCACAAAGCATCTGCAAGTATGAGCCTTCCTTCTGCATCAGTGTTCAACACTTCTATCGTCTGTCCAGACATCGAAGTTACTACATCACTTGGTCTTTGAGCATTACCGTCCACTGCATTTTCTGCAAGTGCAACTACACCAACTGCATTTACCTTTGCTTTTCGTCCAGCTAGAGTACGCATCACCCCAACCACAGTAGCAGAACCCGCCATGTCATATTTCATTGACTCCATGCCACGCGAAGGCTTGAGTGACACTCCACCAGTGTCAAACGTTATACCCTTGCCTATAAAAGCTATTGGTTTTTGTTCTTGAGAAGCCCCATTCCATTTTATCACCACTAACTTTGGCTCTTTACTACTTCCTTGTGCTACTCCAAGCAGGGCTCCCATTTTTTTCTCTTCCATTTGCTTTTTATCAAGCACTTCAACCTCAAGACCAAGTTTAGTAAGTTCAGCTTTTATACGATTAGCGTAAGACTCTGGATATAAAATATTAGGTGGCTCAGTAGTAAAAGCACGTGCAAGAAAGATACCTTCACCTTCGTGTTTTAAACGCTCAAATGATTTTTCAATGCTACTTAACTGTTCATCTTTTACTAATAATGTAATTTCCTCTACTTCTGTAATTTTTTCATCCTTTTTAGTTTTATACTTATTAAACTTGAAACTGCGCAGAAATGCTCCATATGCAACATTTGCTGTACTGCCCTCGATTGAAATAGCTGCTCGCTTGATTCTTAATCTGCTTAGCTCACAATATATTTTACCACCAATATTTAATCCTTTGCTTTCATCCCATTCATCTCTCATTCCAAGACCAGCAACTATAATATTTTTTCCCTCTGATGAAGTAACGGAGAAAAATTCACCAAAACCTCCATTAAAACCACTAAATTTCTTGATGTTATCTATAGCTTGCTTATCTTGTAGAACATTAGTTATGAGCTTATCACCCTCAAACAAACCTACCACTAGCGTCTCAAAATCGGGTAAAGCTTTAGAAATTGTTATCTTCATCGTTGACATCTCCGTTGCAAATAATTGTAAGCTGCACATAAAATATAGTAAAAACATTAGTAAGATATTTTTCATATACATTTTAAGTACAATAGCGCTTAAGACTACTATGAACTCCCCTGATATGCAAGGGCTTTATCTTTTATCAGAAAATTTGTTATGCCCACCTAGGGTTATATTAAATGTGTAGGTCTTCATGGCCTGATTGTTATAAGTAAATGGTGCTATCAGAAGGCTTGCAAGTCCACTCTCAATAAGATTACCAAGAAGAAGATCATCACAGTTATCGCAATTATGATCAGCAAAAAACATTTGTGTTGTGAATTCTGGAAAATCTGGATGTTGGACCAAAAAGTTGATGTGTGGAGCCCTATCACCAATTTTACCTGGTACTATTGTAATAAAATTATAATAGCCAAGGTTATTTACTACAAATCTTCCTGATCCAGCAAAATTTGGATCAAGCTCCACATTTTCATCATAATAGCTCATGCCAATTGAGTCTGCGTGCCATATAGAAACCACAGCATTTTGTATCGGTAAGCAATTTACATCAGTAACTCTACCCACTACATTTATTAATTCTCCTGCTGCATTATTTGGAGAGCCAGGTTTTCTTCTTAAATTATTTGAAGAGTTAAAGCTTTTTGGCCTTGTTTCAAGATCATAAATCCCTGGAGTTTCAATACAATTAAGCAAAATAGGATCAGCTGCAAATAATGACAAATCGAATATAAACTGTACTAAAAACGCTAATAAGATATTTTTTACATTCATTTTGTTTATAGTGCTTTTATCAGAATTATAGCAACCTTTTTCTTTTATTAAAGACAAGACTTTCTTTGAAGCCTCCTTAGAATCACAACTATCCTTTCAGTGTATGAGTTTTAGGTTTTAGTACTGCATACACAACTGCACGGACTTCCAATTTAGAAATTGCAAATCAATCCAAACACGCAAGTGTAATGTTACCGCCACATGCTGTAGTGTTGACACTTACAACCTTTTCTATAGAAAAACGTTGCAGATAATTAGGACCACCAGCTTTTGGTCCGGTACCTGACAGTCCTCTACCGCCAAATGGTTGCATTCCAACTGCTGCACCTATTTGATTGCGATTGATGTATACATTTCCAACTGATATTTTCTTGCTTATTAAATCGATCTGACTTTGTACACGGCTTTGCAAAGAAAACGTAAGTCCATATCCTGTATTGTTTATAT
The DNA here is from genome assembly GCF_947251465.1 of Wolbachia endosymbiont (group B) of Melanostoma mellinum. NCBI lineage: Bacteria > Pseudomonadati > Pseudomonadota > Alphaproteobacteria > Rickettsiales > Anaplasmataceae > Wolbachia > Wolbachia endosymbiont (group B) of Melanostoma mellinum. The sequence goes on along the minus strand of NZ_OX366366.1, from coordinate 1,034,557 downwards.
CACTTATAACTTCATTTAACTGCGACTTATTAAAACGTATGATATGTAAAATAGGCCCAAACACTTCTTGCTTTAATTGCGAAATTTTTTGTATCTCATAAATGTACGGAGGAAAGAAATAACCATTATAAGAATTTGTATCCATGGGTACCTTGGACAAAAGGTTTGAATCTTCATCCCTTGATATTTTTTCCGTATGTTTAGTGAGCATATCAATAGATGCTTTGTCAATTATTGGACCAATATCTGTGCTCAGTTGTATTGGGTCACCTATCTTTAGTTCTTGAGCTGCATTGCATATCATTTTTATTTGTTTTTCTGCTATATCTTCTTGAATAAATAGCACTCTGAGAGCAGAACAACGTTGACCGCCACTGCGAAATGCAGAAATTAAAACATCCTTAGTTACCTGCTCTAAAAGAGCAGAACTATCAACAATCATAGCATTTAATCCACCAGTCTCAGCGATAAGTGGCACAATAGGACCATCTCTACTAGCAAGCATTCGATTAATTATTTGAGCAGTTTGTGTTGAACCAGTAAAAGCTACACCGGAAATTCTATTATCTGGCACTAATGTTTTACCTAAATACCAACCATCCCCTGGAATAAGGTGTAGCACATTTTTTGGTATTCCAGCTTCGTGTAGTATCTTAACGGCTTCACAGGCAATAATCGGCGTTTGCTCTGCCGGTTTTGCCAGCACTGCATTACCTGCTGCAAGTGCAGCTGAAACCTGTCCAATGAAGATAGCGAGTGGAAAATTCCACGGTGATATGCATAAGAAAACTCCTCTGCCCTCAAAAAAGATAAAGTTATCTTCACCTGTTGGACCTGGCAATTTTTTCCAGTCATTCAGTTCGTTTTTTGCTATCATTGCATAATAACGCAAAAAGTCGATTGCCTCTCTTACTTCTGCTATTGCATCGGATAAAATTTTTCCTGCTTCCAAGATGAGAATGTAAACCAACTCTTTCATCCTTTCCTCAAGCAAATCTGCAGCTTTTTCAAGGCATTTAGCGCGCTCTTCTGCTGAAATATTCTGCCACTTAGTAAAAGCACTATGTGCTATTTCAAGAGCATTTAAAGCCTGAGCGCTTGTTGTACTTGACACTTCTCCAATTACATTTTCCAAATGTGCAGGATTCACTACTTCGATAAATTCAGCACTATCAAGTAGTGCCTTTCCATCAATTATTGGCCCAACTTGCCATTTCTTTTCACTAAATTTTTTTATATCATTTGCAAATTGCGAAACTGTAATTGAATCACTAATATCCATCCCCAAGGAGTTTTTTCTTTCCTCTCCAAAAATATCTTGTGGCAATGGAATGTTTTGATGAGGTTCATATTCTAAACTTTTAGCTTTTTCTAATGGATCCGAGACTAATTCTTCAATTTTAACGTTAGGATCATTTATTTGATTGACGAACGAACTATTAGCTCCATTTTCAAGAAGACGCTTAACAAGATATGGTAATAAATCACTACGTTTACCAACTGGTGCATATATACGACAGCTGATGCTTGTTGCAAGTTCTGACATTGCATAATCATATAAATCCTCACCCATTCCGTGTAAACGCTGAAACTCAAATCCAGGATGATCTTTGTCAGCAAGCTCTATTATAGTAGCAAAAGTATAGGCATTATGAGTTCCAAAGCATGGGTAAAAGTGATTTACTTTGCTTAAAAGCTTCTGTGCACACGCAAGGTAGCATACATCAGTATAGCTTTTTCTTGTAAATATTGAATAACCACTTAACCCTAGCTCTTGTGCACACTTGATTTCTGAGTCCCAATATGCACCTTTCACAAGCCTCACCATAATTTTATGCTTTGATCGGATAGCAACATCCTCAACAAAATCAAGCACAGATAAAGCACGTTTTTGATATGCTTGTACAGCCAAGCCAAGCCCTCCCCACTGAGAAAGTGACTCATCAAGACGCAGTTGCTCGAATAAAACTAATGACATCTCAAGTCTTTCTGATTCTTCTGCATCTATGCATAGTGAAATGTTGTATTTTTTTGCTTCACGACAGAGCTCTAAAACCCTAGTAAATATCTCACCAGCAATTCGGTCAAATTGACCAAATTCATAACGTGGGTGCAAAGCAGAAAGTTTTATTGAAATTCCATGGGATTTAAAACAATCATTCACTTCAGTAGTTGCACCTATAGCTTTTATTGAGTGCATGTATGAATCAAAACACTCTTCTGCATCTTCAGCTGTGTGAGCAGCTTCGCCAAGCATATCAAAAGAGTATAAAAACTTACTATTGTCATCTAGTTTTGCATATCTTAAAGCTTCTTCTATGGTTTCTCCAACAACAAAATGATTAGCAAGCATAGACATTGCTTGTTTTACTGCTTTGCGAATGATCGGTTCCCCTAAATTCTTAAGTAACTTAGAAATTGCGTAATAGAACTTCGAATCGCCTTCATTATCTCTCAATATACTGCTACCTATCATCAAGCTCCATGTGGAAGCATTAACAAACAATGAAGAGGAACGCCCCAAGTGTTTATTCCATTCTTGGTTGGTAATTTTATCTTTGATCAATTCGTCTATTGTGTAATCATCTGGTATTCTAAGTAGCGATTCAGCAAGGCACATCAATGCTATTCCTTCATCATTGGAAAGCGAATATTGCTGCATAAAGGAATCTACAATACTTAATTTATTGTGTTTGATTTTTTCAATAACTTGTTTTGCAATATTGTAAATTCTGTTTTTCGAATCAACCGAAAGTTCTACTTTTTCTACAAGATAACGTACACAGCTTTTTTCATCAGTACGATAAAATCCTTGTAAACGTTTTCTGAGTTCATTAGGTTCTTGTATAGAGCTAATCATAATTATCTATAAAACACCTTTACTATATGTAAGGTAAAATTATATCATAACTTCGCATAGAACAAATCATTATTTAAAAGGACCAGGGCTGGAGCTAAAAGAAGTCTAGTACTTACTTTTACTAAGTCGAAAGAAGTATGTAGCTTAACACTCCACCACTCATTAAGTATTTAATCTCAGTTGCGGTTTGTACACAGCATTTGAGTTGTATTGATTGCTTTGAATTATCCTGTCTTTTAATGATACATTCTAGATTTCCATTTGATACTATTTCACCTTTTATGCTTATTATCTCACTACCATCAAATATCTTTCTGGTTATTCCATTTTGGAATATAAGTGGAAGAACACCCATGCCGACCAAGTTGGACCTATGTATGCGTTCAAAACTTTCTGCAATCACAGCTTTAATTCCCAGTAATGCAGTACCCTTTGCTGCCCAATCCCTACTTGAACCTGTACCATATTCTTTTCCTGCAATGACAACTAATGGAACAGCTTCTCTTTTATATTGCATTGCTGCATCAAAAATTGACATAGTTTCTTGAGAAGGAATATGTTTTGTATAGCCACCCTCAGCGCTCACCATTTTATTTCTTATTCTGATATTAGCAAAGGTTCCACGCATCATTACGTTGTGGTTACCGCGGCGAGATCCATATGAATTGAAATCTTGCGGTTCAACTCCAAGACCTTTTAAATATATGCCTGCAGGACTATTTGAGGCAATATTTCCAGCAGGGGAAATGTGGTCGGTAGTGACGCTATCGCCAAACATCGCTAGTATTTGCGCATTCTTTATATCAACTATGTTGCTTCCATTGTTCTTAGTCGATAAATTATCAAAATAGGGAGGGTTTTGTATATAAGTGCTTTTCGCGTCCCAATCATAGATTTCACCTTTCTCACACTTTATCTTTTGCCAATGCTCATCACCAGAAAAAACATCCTTATACTTTTGTATGAACATTTCACGCGTCACAACACTTTTAACACAGCTCTCAACTTCATTATTTGTTGGCCATATATCTTTGAGATAGACATCATTTCCATTCTTATCTTTGCATATTGAATCTTTTGTCAAATCAATTTGCACAGTGCCTGCAAGTGCATATGCAACAATAAGTGGCGGAGATGCCAAGTAATTAGCTTTGACTAACGGATGAATTCTTCCTTCAAAGTTACGATTGCCAGACAAAACTGCAGCAACAGTTAAGTTTTTGTTTTTTATATCATCCTCTATATCCTTATTAAGTGGACCAGAATTTCCAATGCAAGTTGTGCAGCCATATCCAACTAGATTAAAACCCAAAGCATTTAGATCTACCTGCAATCCAGACTTTTCTAAATATTCTGTCACAACTTGTGACCCTGGAGCAAGAGAAGTTTTAACCCAAGGCTTTGATTTTAATCCAAGTTTAATTGCATTACGAGCTACAAGACCTGCAGCAATCATCACACTTGGATTTGAGGTGTTAGTGCAGCTTGTTATTGCTGCAATCACTACGCTGCCACTCTGGAGCTGATCGCCATAGATAGGTTCCAACGGAGGTCTGTTTGTCTCATTAATAGGAAAAGATGTAGAAAAAGATTCCGCTACTTCTGAAAGGAAAATCTTATCCTGTGGTCTTTTAGGACCAGCCATCACTGGCTTTACGCTTGATAAATCAAGCTCTAGTGTGTCAAAAAATGCTAACTCATTACTGCTACGCCACAATCCCTGCTCTTTTGAATAGACTTCAACTAATTTGATCAGCTCTTCTGGTCGCCCTGTTAAATGTAAATAATCGAGTGTTTTCTGATCAATTGGAAAAAACCCACAAGTTGCACCATACTCTGGGGCCATGTTAGCTATAGTGGCCCTGTCTGCTAGAGATAAATAATCTAAACCATCACCATAAAATTCTACAAATTTACCAACAACACCTTTTGTTCTTAGGATACTGGTAACCGTCAGCACTAAATCAGTCGCAGTTACTCCTTCCGGTAGTCTGCCAATTAATTTAAATCCAACTACTTCTGGAATCACCATACTAATTGGTTGACCAAGCATCACAGACTCAGCTTCTATGCCTCCAACACCCCAACCAAGGACTGATAACCCGTTAATCATTGTAGTGTGACTGTCAGTACCAACTAAAGTGTCAGGATATATGACCCCATCATTATTACACACAACTTGCGCTAAATACTCAAGGTTTACTTGATGGCAAATTCCAGTACCTGGTGGTACTACTCTAAAATTTGTGAAGGACGACTCTCCCCACTTTAAAAATTGATATCTCTCCAAATTTCTTTTTACTTCTAGCTCAACATTTTTACTGAATGCGGAAGTGCTTCCATAACTATCTACTTGAACAGAGTGATCGATCACAAGATCAACAGTTACAGATGGATTTATTTTGCTTGGGTTACCTCCGTTTTTCTTCACATAATTACGCATTGAAGCTAAGTCAACGACAGCAGGAACTCCTGTGAAATCCTGCATCAAAACCCTTGCTGGCTTGTAGCTAATTTCGTGATTAATGTGTTTCTTGACGCAATTTGCTAATATCTTTATGTCATCTAATTTAACGCTTACTCCATCTTCGTTGCGCAATAAATTTTCAAGCAATACCTTGAGTGAACAAGGCAATTTGGTTAAATTTACTCCTAAGAATTTACCAGCGTTACTTAGGTTAAAGTAGTTATATAACCTTCCATCAATATTTAAAGTCGTCTTTGCATTTAAAGAATTGTTCATCCTGTATTAGTTAAAATTGGAATTACTAGCGCTACTTTTTTGTTGTTGACTTTGCTGCTGATACATAGTTTCAAAATCTATAGGATCTAGCATAAGTGGAGGAAACCCACCACTACTTGTAGTTCTTGCAATTACTTCTCTTGCAAAAGGAAAAAGAAAAGTAGGCCCGCCAATAAACAAAGCTTGTCTTACTTCCTCTTCACTCAACTCTTTCAAATTTTCTATTGAAAAAATACCACAATACTTTATCTCACAAATGAAAGCTATACCATTTTTTATATCTTCATCTTTTACCGTCGCTTTGACTTCTATATGCAAAGTAATTTCATGAAAAGGTTTTTCTTCATTTATTCCTTCTTTGCTTTCCGTTCCTTCTAATTTTGCTGAATTAATATTAACCGTTACATTAATATCGGGAGCTTTACTAGAAGGAAGGAATGGCGAATTTGGATTCTCAAACGAAAGATCTTTGACATACTGACCATGAATTTTCATTTTGTGTTGTAACATTTCTTACTTCTCCTTTAATTAAGTTGAGATATTTAATACTTTCTTATATAATATATTCATTTATAAACGAATAGCAAACCTAACTATAGGCTAATATGCAAAACATATTTTTATCAATAATTAATAATATTTAGATACTTTATATACCAAGGGGTTAAGTTACCATGATAGAGCTTGTAATATATGCTTTACTAGCGGCGTTTATTTTTTCACGCTTATACAATTCTTTAGGAAGATCAGCCAGTCTCAACCTAAAAAAGCTAACAGTTGTATTGGATGCAAGTCAAAGTAAAGAGGATGTGGTAGAAAATATCGAAGATTATATTTATAGCAACGACAAAAGTTCAATAGAAGCTACTTATAAACAAATATTACAAAAAAACAGAGAGTTCTCTATTTCCAATTTTATAGAAGGTTCAAGCATAGCTTTTGAATTAATAATTAAATATTTTAACCAAGGGAATTTACCTCAATTAAAATCCCTTCTGGACAAAGATTTGTATAACAGCTTTGTGGATAAGATTAAGCATCGTAAAGAGATACACGAGTCTATAATTGTTTCTATCGTTTCACAAAAGATCTTAGAAATAAAGCTAGTAAAAAACGTAATATTTATTGCAGTATATTTCCTTTCAGAGCAAATTAACTTCGTTAAGAATAATGAAGGAGATATCATATCAGGTAGTATGTCTACTATTAACAAAGTTGAGGATGTATGGCAATTCAAAAAAAATATTAATTCATCAGATCCAACCTGGTTGCTTGTTTCCATTAACTACAAGAAGGCAAGTACCGATAAAAATTTAACAGCAAATGACAAGTAAGATTAGTTAAACCGATGGAAAGTAGGCTACGAGAAATAGTACTTGATACTGAAACTACAGGTCTTGACACTGAGTCTGGCCATCGAATTATTGAGATAGGATGTGTAGAACTAATTAACCGTATTCCAACAGGTAAAACATTTCATCGATATCTTAATCCAGAGAGAGATATACCTTACCACTCATTTAAGATTCATGGTATTAGTGAGGAGTTTTTGGAAGATAAGCCACTATTTTCAGATGTTGCACTTGAATTTCTTGACTTCATATCTAATGACATCTTGGTAATTCATAATGCTGAGTTTGATATTAAGTTCCTTAATATGGAGTTAAACAAGTTGAATGCCGGGTTAATTTCCTCAGATAGAGTGCTAGATACATTACCACTTGCAAGAAAAAAGTTTGTAGGATCACCTGCTTCTTTAAATGCATTATGCAAGCGTTTTGATATATCGCTAGAAGGTAGAGAGTTACACGGAGCATTAGTTGATGCTCAATTGCTTGCAAAGGTCTATGTTGAGCTTACAGGAGGATTGCAAACCTTTTTATTTAATAATGAATGTGCTCAGGACAATAACTCTACGTTTATTCAGCATAAAGTGCGTAATTTAGCTCGCAGAGAACATTCACCAAGTATTAAAGAAATTGATGAGCATAAGAAATTGTTAGATAAAATTAACAACCCACTTTGGAAGGAATATATTGAATCAATCAACTAATCAATATATGATTTAACTTTATTGGAAACGCTTTAATGATAAAGTTTATAAGGTTATTGTCTAGTTTGCTAATAACAGTAGCAGCTATCTTCTTAGGTTATTGTTATTTTACCAAGCAAGGCATATTTGTTTCACAAAATACAGAAATTAAGGTAGGTGGAGATTTTTCTTTGATCAATCAAGACGGACAAACAGTACGCAGTAGTGATTTTAAAAATAAGTATATGATGATTTTTTTCGGATTTTCCTCATGCAAAAGAATTTGCCCTATGAATCTCGGCATAATTTCAGAAACACTTGCAAAGTTAGATAAGAAAACTGACAATAAGCTACAAACATTTTTTATCACAGTTGATCCTGAGCGCGATAACACAGAAAGGCTTAAAGAATTTCAGCAGCAATTTGACCATAGAATACAAATGCTAACTGGTGAAAGACAAAAAATAGATGAAGTAGTTGCAAAGTATAAAGTATATGCAAGTAAAGTAGATGGAGAAGAGGAAATTAACCATTCTTCAATGATATACCTTATTAGCCCTGAAGGAAAATATGTCACACACTTTGTAGCTGATTTAAATTCAGATGAAAGTCAATCTGATAAGATTCTGGCTGAGATAAAAAAATATGTAAGCTGAACTAAAGAGCTTAGCTTACTTTAAATTTATGCTAACAGCTATTTTGATTAAACTAAGTCGTTTTTTTAATTTTTTCTAGGATCAACTCAGCAGCTTTTTGTTCAGCAATTTTCTTACTAGAAGCGCATGCAGAAACTTTGCCATAATTCTCTATGAAAATTGATATAGTAAACTCAGGATTGTGTGCTGGTCCAGTTTGTTTTACAAGTTCATACTCTGGTAAAGGTAATTTGTTTTTCTGAGTCCACTCTTGCAGTGAAGTTTTAGGATCTTGAGGAGGATCGAGGATGTCTTTAGCTAGCTTTTCCCAATGTCGGATAATAAATTTTTCAACACTCTCAAGTCCACCGTCAATATAAATTGCACCTATTAGTGCCTCAAGCGAATTTTCTAAATTTTTTAAGTTACATTTCCCTCCGTTGCAACGTTCACTATTATTAATGATAATAAAGTTACCTAACTCTATTTCTTTAGCAACATTAGCAATGGTACTACCACAAACTAAATCCGTTTTTCTTTTTGCCAATGCTCCTTCTTTTTCTTCAGGAAACATTTTAAACAGCATAGCAGATACAACCATGTTCAAAATACTATCGCCCAAAAACTCTAGCCTTTCGTAGCTTACGATCTGGTCTTCGCTATTCCTTTTATTTACGCTTGGATGGGTTAATGCCTCTTCTAATATTGCATGATCTGTAAATTGATAATTAATAACTTTAGATATTATATCGTTCAAAACTTTCATGTTCATCATTCAAAAGAAAAACGCTTTCTACCACCTTTATACCAGAGAATTAGTTTTATTTTATTAAAATAATACCACCACTTCCAAAATTAATGTATACAACCCACCGCTTCAGTAACGTTACTAAATCCATCCCTTCTTACTAGTTCCGCAAGCTCCAGGTTAATTTTGTTCACAACTTGATGCCCCTGGTATACAAGAGCAGTGTATAGCTGGACTAAAGAAGCTCCTGCCTTTATTTTTTCATATGCGTCAACACCACTTGAAACTCCCCCACATCCTATCAATAAAATTCTGCTCTTAGTAAGCTTGTACATATCACTCAATAACTCAGTTGAAAGTTGAAACAATGGTCTGCCACTCAACCCACCGCTCTCATTATAGTAAGAATCTCGACTTATCGTAGTGTTGCTTACTATTAAGCCGTCAATTTTATATTCTAGTGTAAGCTCAGCGATATTTTCTTTTGTTTGCTGATCTATATCTGGAGAAATTTTTAATATTATCGGTATGGATTCAGAGCTATCGATTGATTTTCGGGTTAGAGTGATAGATTTCAACAATTTGGATAATTCTTGTTTATTGTGCAAATTGCGCAAGTTAGGTGTGTTTGGAGATGAGATGTTCAGTACTATATAATTGCTCTTTCCATATACTATCTTTATTAAGTCAACATAATCGCTGATTTGGTCCTTTGATGTACTGTTTCTTCCTATATTTATACCAAAAATACAATCACCAAGTTTAGTTTCACTTATCTGTTTAAGAAAATAGTCTACTCCTTTATTATTAAATCCCAATCTATTAATTATTCCTTCATCTTTAATTAATCGAAAAATTCTCGGTTTTTTGTTTCCATATTGGGGATGTTTAGTTACAGTACCAGCCTCAATAAATCCAAAACCAAATGAGAGCATCGGCTTTACAACTTCCGCATTTTTATCAAAACCTGCAGCAAGACCTACAGGACTCCTAATTTTATTACCAAAAAAGTTTACATTTAAAGACTTAGGTAGTTCTATAGGTTTCCTACAGGGCATCTTTTTTAACGCCGTTATTACCAAGGAGTGAGCAATTTCAGGCGGCAGTAAAAACAATAAATTACGTAATATCATTTTGTAAAACACTTTGCTTATTTTTAGTTTATTTTTTACCATGCAACAAGAATAACTTAGAAAGCTTGAGGTTTATCAAAATAGTAAGTATATAGTTTCTATGAGTAGTAAAAACTAATTTTTCTGAAGGGAAACCAGAACTTGATCAGTATTTTTATCTACTAATTCGAGGTAGCCAAATTTGTTAATTTGAGATTTTATTAGTATAGGAATCTTATTGCGATTTAAATAAAATCCCTGTTTTGATTGTTTATTAATCCGCAACCTTACATCCCCATTTTTCCAAGCAAGCATCTTATTTATTCCAGATTTTTCTTTACAATTATCTTCATTTACAAATCCTAAGTATTCATCTTCTGAAGAAGATATTGCAATCTTGCATATTCTATACCCTACCCAATTCCCTAGATATGGATCAGTATCGTCTTTTTCGTGAAGCTTGAACTCTCCTTTGACATATTCCCATGGAGCTTTTGCATCACCTACCTTTTTTAGAAAGAGTACGTCCTGATCAAAGTTTATAATGGTCCTTGTATGAAATGTTGTTAAGCTTGTGTCCCATAATAGTTTTTCTGTGATGCTAAAATGCTCTTTATCCTTTTGCATATTTTGAAATGATACGATTATCACATCTGCTCCAACTTCTCTTCCATAGTTAACATATTGACTAGCACGCCCATGTTTGGCTGTGAATGATGACTTACCTATTAACAGAAAGTCATTAAATAACGCATTATATATAGTCTGTGCACTGTAAGCTGTACCGACGTAAACCGGCTGTTTGTTGGATGAAGGGTACTTTTCTGGTGCAAGATGAGTATACGAGCTCTTTAATAAATAGTGAAAAGTGCAACTGGTAAGCAAGAAGGGCAAACCAATCAATAATAAAACTTCTGTTAATCTCTTTGGCATTTTACTGCTTATATTTTGAATATAGTATCTTATTTTTTTAAATATTTCATTAAAAGCCACACTTCTTGTTAAAATTTCAGAAGAAAAAACGATCTAATTGGAGTAAGAGGCCGGGACCGGAATTGAACCGGTATAAAAGGATTTGCAGTCCTCCGCATAAGCCATTCTGCCACCCAGCCGTTTTTTATGCATAGATATCCATTATATCTTTTAGCATAGATAAAGCATCCTCTCTTTTTCTTTGAAAAGTGTTACGCCCGATAATTGAACCATTACCACCGCCTTGCTTAATTTCTTTCGCTTCATTGCATATGTCATTCACTGATTTCGACTCGCCACCAGAAAAAACTACTATTCTTTTCCCTGCAAAACAAGATCTTTTAACATATTCAATTCTTTTAGATAATGACTCAATATTTTCTGTTTCTATTTTCTCCCTTTCCAAATAGTTAATTGGAAGTTTTACTTTGATTATATTAGCGCCAAGTAAAGCTGCTATGTGCGCAGCATAGGCAATAACATCAACTGCTGTTTCGCCTTCTTTGGAAATTCCTTCACCGCGTGGATAAGACCATAGCACTACGGCAAGGCCGCAAGACTTAGCCTCAGCTATAATTTCGCGAGCTTCTTCAATCATATCGAAGCACTTAGCAGAACCAGGATATATAGTAAACCCAACAGCTACGCAACCCAAACGCAGCGCATCTTTTACAGAAGCAGTTATTGCTTGATCAGAAGTTAAGTTTTTCGAGTGCAAGGAGTTAGCACTATTAAGCTTCAAAATAAGTGGTAGCATTCCAGCATAAGTTGAAGCACCAGCTTCGATCATACCAAGCGGAGCAGCATATGCGCTTACTCCCGAATCAACTGCAAGCTGAAAATGATAATGCGGATCGTAAGCATCAGGATTAACTTCAAAACTTTTTATTGGCCCATGCTCAAATCCTTGATCTACAGGAAGAATTACTAACTTGCCAATTCCACTAAGTTTTCCATGCATAAGAATACGAGCAAGATTTGCTTTTACTCCAGGATTTTCACTTTCGTAATAACTTAGGATTTGTTTTACTTCTTCACTCATTAATATCTTCAAATTTACTTAAAGTGTAGCAAAAACTATAGTTGAAGCAAAGACCTTTTTATACTCTTGCTCCTACACCTATATTTAAAGGTGTAACTTTAGGATCGGTGGTGTGCTGTTGTGGTTTTTCTTGAATTAAATCTTCAAAATACATTTTAACAATAGGAAGAATGAGTGGCATAAGCACTAATTTGTAGTCATACCATGCAAATTTTTCCTTGTAGCTAAATTCTGTGTCTTCTTCATATAAACGCTGAATGCAGTGTTCGCTATATAATTCAGAAGCTTTCGTAAAAGTTCTAAGTAAAGCAATAAGTAATAAATCCAATGCCAAATTAACTATCAGCATTGTTCCATATTGAACAGGCCAGCCATTTTGTGCAATTTCCGATGCTAAACTGCACACAGCAAACGCTACTGCAATACATATCACATAATTATCAGCAGCAATAAGTAAATTAAACCTTCGGTTGAATCTATCCATATTTCCTTCTTGTGAGCCTCTTTGTTTACTTGCTGCATAGATAATACTACAAAAGGATATAATAAATAACCATGGCCAAACTCCGATGCTGAATGCATAAAATTTATAAGCAATATTTTGCACTTTGCCACTGTTAGCAAGTTGTGATAAGCAATATTTGACTTGAGGCGACGGACCAAGTACCACATTTGCTAATATAAAAAATAAACATGCTCTATTCACAGCTTTCTCTCTACGCAATAGAATCTCATTGATTCTCCTTTGTTTTTCCTGCACTTCTCGCTGTAATGTTATAGATATGCCAGCTGCTTTTAAGTCGTTAAGATATTTCTCTAGCTTATCTTTATCTGCACTAAGTTTTTTAAACTTTTCTTCAGCTATTTTTTTCTCTTTCTCTCCTACTACTTTATCAGGGTGACATTTTAATGAAGCTCTTCTAAAGTGCCGCTCAACTAACTTAAGTACATCATCAAACTCCTGGCTTATTACTTCTTCTGCTTTTATTCCCAGCCTTGAAAATAAGTTCTGTAAATCTTGATTACTGTAATATTGATTTCTAGTTAAACTTGCCACTATAGCCTCATTAAAAAATAGTGACTATACTACAAATTTAATACTCAAGCAAGAATTTAAACTATATTAAAAGCAATTTCTTGTTTATCCATATAAATCCTTAATTTCTTTCCTTTGATTAATTGACGATTCAGCATTTCTTCAGCCAAATGACTTTTTATCTCTTTTTCAATCAACCTCTCTATCGGACGTGCTCCCATTTCTTTGCTGTAGCCAGTTTGTGCAAGATAAAACTTTACTTCCTCTTCGACTGAGCAACTTATGCCCTTTTGCATAAGTTGCTTTTTCAATTCTTGAACAAATTTATCCACAATATACAAAATGACATCTAAATTGAGGTCAGAAAAAGAAATGACTGCATCCAAGCGATTACGAAATTCAGGGCTAAAAATCCGTTCTACTGCTTTTTCGCTATCACCAATATTAAAGTCCTTATACCCAAAGCCAATAGAACTTTTGCTACGCTCAAATGCACCTGCATTGGTTGTCATAATTAAAATTGTATTGGAAAAATTAACTTTACGCCCGTAAGTATCTGTAACATAACCATAATCCATGACTTGTAGTAATATATTGTAAATATCACTATGAGCTTTCTCAATTTCATCAAGAAGTACCACACTATATTGATTGTTAGATACAGATTCTGTAAGCAATCCACCTTGGTCGTAACCCACATATCCAGGAGGGGAACCAATCATTCTAGATATTGTGTGAGGTTCCATATACTCGGACATATCAAATCGTATAAGGTTCATACCCATATTCTGTGCTAATTTCTTTGCAAGCTCAGTCTTACCTACGCCAGTTGGTCCTGCAAAAAGATAATTTGCCAAGGGTTTACTGTAACTTCTCAGACCAGATTTAGCAATTTTAATAGAATTAACAAGAGACTCTATCGCTTGCTCTTGACCAAAAATGGCTTTCTTGAGATTTTCTTTCAAAGATTTTACTCTTTGCACATCATCAAGCTCGCAAGGTACGTTTGTAATCCTAGTGATAGTATTCTTAATATCTCTACTGTTTATAATTTTTCGCCTGTTTTTTTGTAACTTACAATATGCCCCTGCTTCATCTATAACATCAACTGCTTTATCAGGTAATATTCGCCCAGTAATATACTTGTGTGAAAGTTCAGCTGCAGATTTAATGGCATGTTTCGTGTAATACACTCCATGATACCTTTCATAGTAATGCTTTATACCATCTAGTATCTTTACTGTATCATTAATAGAAGACTCTTTTACATTAATTTTTTGAAACCTCCTTGCTAATGCTTTATCCTTTTCAAAGCTATTGCTATATTCTCTATATGTAGTTGCACCTATACAACGCAATGCACCTCTTGCAAGTGCAGGTTTGAGCAGATTGCCAGCATCAAGAAAGCTGCCACTTGTTGAACCCGCTCCAATAATAGTGTGTATTTCATCAATGAAAAGAATAGCGCCAGGTTTTGCCTCAATTACTTTTATTATAGATTTTATTCTCTCTTCGAAGTCACCTCTATAGCGTGTTCCTGCAAGAAGTGATCCTAAATCCAAAGCATAAATTATGCTGGATCTCAGTGCACTCGGAACACTACCTTCAATAATTTTCAATACCAAGCCTTCAACTATTGTTGTTTTACCAACACCTGGTTCTCCGACATATAAAGGGTTATTTTTTCTGCGTCTTAGCAAGATTTCTATAGTGCGATTTAATTCATAATCACGACCAATGACATAATCTATTTTTTTGCTTCTTGCATAATCATTTAAATTTCTACAATAATTTTGTAGAACTTCTTCATCTTTTAATAATTCACCTTTATTTGCTACAGTAGAGATATCGTTATTCTTATCAAGTTTTATCTTGCGATTAGTTACATATTCTTCTATATCACCTGAATATTTTATATTGGATATGTTATAAATCAAATTAGAATCCTTTGCATTCTGTTTGCGTAATAGCTCTTCAATGTATAAATCTTGCTCAGACAGAATCTCTAATAGAATACTTGCTCCATTTATTTCTTTTCTTCCCAGACGATGAGCTCGTATCATGGCTTTATGTATTATGCGTTGAAATAGCACATCAGGCTCAACTTTATTGACAGTTAATTCGGAGTTGTCTTGTAAAAAACCTTTTGTATTATTACCACGATCATTCCTTAATATAATATTATCTATATTTATGATTTCACCAGCTCTGATGTTACATCTTGATAAAACATAATTTACATCCACATCTTTGGTTAATGCTAGCAACAAATGTTCCACTTTTGCATATTTAAGCTTACAATTAGAAGCAATCTGTAACGCTCTATTTAAACTTGCCTCTAAATTTTTAGAAATCATCTATTCTCTTTAAAAGTGTAAATTTATATATAATTAGTAGCACACAATTATTAAAAAAACTGAAATCTAGCAGCTCGTTGTAGCCAAATTAAATTAAGCTACAGATTATAGTCCACACAGCCTAACATTATACCGTTGTGATAATCTCAAAACGTTATAAGCAGCAGAATTAAGATTATCAAATTGTAGGTAAATCTAATTTGGGCTAGCTATATATTCTTTCTACCATCCTCCAATCACTTCACTTTGCAGCAAGTTTACTGGAGCTTTTAAAGAATAGAAGAATAGTTAAGTACATTAATACGCTTTTTCTAGTACTCTGCTTTTCTTCTTAAATACATTGATCTTTTTTCTACCGTATTTAGCCTTTAACGTACTTGGCCTTTTAAAGATCTTTTTGCTGTTACGTTTTTGAGATTGCATACTACAATCAAAATTTGGCTCTCCTTCTTTATCTGCTAGTGCAGGCAGTCTTCTCTTATCTTGAGGTGTAACAAAAGATAATGCAAATCCTTCAGCTCCCGCACGTGCAGTTCTACCTATACGATGAACATAATCAGCTTGCGATTGTGGTACATCATAATTGATAACATGTTGAATGTGCGGAATATCAAGGCCGCGAGAAGCAACATCTGTTGCAACCATGATTTGATTGCGGCCACGACGAAAAGAATCAATGACTCTTTCACGCTTGTGCTGCCTTAAATCACCATGAATTGCCAAAGCGCTATAGTCATCTTTGTGCAATTTGTCAGCTAGCTGATCCGCTCCTCGCTTTGTTTTGACAAAAATAATGATCGATCCTTTGCGCTGACATAATTGTGTAACAAGCTTGCCATATTTTTCTGATTCTGATGCATAAACAACTTCTTGTTTAATTTTTACAGAAGTTGTAGCCTGGCAATCAACAGAAACACGCTCTGGTTGATTAAGATATTTTTCAGTAAGTTTTACTATTTCTCCAGGAAGAGTTGCAGAAAACATAAGATTTTGCCTTATTTTAGGCAAATGCTTCATAATTTCTTCAATCTGAATTCCAAAGCCCATATCAAACATACGATCCGTCTCATCAAGCACAAGAATACCAACATTCCGAGTAACTAAAGTTTTACGCTCAATATGGTCTATAATACGACCAGGAGTACCTATTATAATTTGTGGTTTTTTCTGAAGCTGATTTAGCTGCCTAAAAATAGGCTCGCCTCCGATCAACAAAGCAACTCTTAGTAAAGAACTTTGAGATAAGAGTTTTCTTATCTCACTTGTTACCTGATGAGCAAGCTCTCTGGTTGGCACGATGACTAAAGCTGAACCAATGCTTGGCTCATTCATCAATTTAGCAACCAGTGGAATAGCAAACGCTAAGGTTTTTCCAGTTCCCGTTTGAGCAGACCCAAGAATATCTTTGCCCTGAAGAGCTAGAGGAATCGCTTGCACCTGAATCGGGGTTGGAACACAAAGATTATTTTTACTTAGAGCTTGCCTAAGCAAAGTTGGAAGCCCCATTTCATGAAAATTACTCACAATACATTACCCTATTAAAAAGCTTCACGATAGACTAATCTTCCAATCTTAAATTTATTGCAGACTTTTTATTTTCTCCGTTCCTACCACGCTCTTCTTTAAGCTCATAACTTACTCTTTCCCCTTTCATTCCTCCCTTTTTATCCTCTCCTCGAAGTGCATCAGGTCTTATTCCTGAACGTTCTAATGTACTAACATGTAAAAAAACGTCCTCACCTTTACCTTCTGGCTTGATGAAACCATAGCCTTTTTCAACATTAAACCATTTTATATTACCAAATTCCATATGGATAACTCCTAAACTACTAACTAATATTATTAATGTGATGAAAAACTTTGAAATTACGATTTAGAATGCTTTAAGCTTAGTTACTGCAACTAAACTTCTATACTCCATAGTCTATTCTTAACATTACATAGTAATAGTACACAATTATTGTACTTAATGCAACTAAAATTTTTAATCACTAAGTGAACCTGCTACTGTCATTTCGCTAACTTTAATCGTTGGTGAATTAAACTGCCCACAGAAAGTTAGGTCATTTGCAACAACTAAATTGCTAAACATATTTTTCAAATTGTCGGCAACAGTAATCTCGTGTATTGGATACGTTATTTTACCATTTTCTATAAAAAATCCGCATGCACCTTGACTATAATCGCCATTGATTAAATTAACACCAAAACCAAATAAATCAGTTACATATATTCCTTCTTTTACTTCGTCAATTAATTCCTTAAACGATCTATTACCATTTTTGAAATAGAAATTACTAGCTGAAGGAATAATTGCAGCATTACTTGCACGAGTTGCATTTGCGGTCGTTTCCAAGTTTAATTTCCTAGCCGAATATAGATCTAAAATCCAGTTTTGCAGTACTCCATTTTTTACAAATTCATTTCTTCTGCTCATTATTCCTTCCCCGTCAAACGGTCTTGATGTTATACCCCTTGGTAACAATGGGTCATCAATAATGCTAATCTCAGTATTAAAAATTTGATTATTTAAACTATTTCTCAAAAAAGAGCTATTATTTACAATATTGCTACCATTTATGGCAGAAGCAAAGCTCTTTACTAGCTCTTTTGCTGCTCTTTTTTCAAAAACAACCGGAAATTTGCCTGTCCTGATTGTACATGAACCCAATTGATCTATTGCTCTTTTTGCTGCTCCTTTCCCTATTGACTCCGGTGTTTTTAAATCACTGAAGTTGCATGCTACATCGTAATCGTAGCCTATTTTCATTTCACTCTTTTCTCCAGCAACAACAGAAACCTGATTAACAAAAGTTGACTTACTAAATGAACCAACAAAACCAGAAACGGTTGATAATACTGTATTTACTGAAGTATGTGAAGATGAAGCTCCTTCGGAATTAATAATATTTTTATGTGCAAGAGCTGAATTTTCTGTAGCTTCAGTAATTTCTTTTAATTTATCAATTGTTACAACATTATTATCTGAGATATTTAAATCTGCAGAAGAGATATAATTACTGCCATCTACAGCAAAACTAATATAAGGATCTTCCTGGGCATTCTTTGCCATTTCCACCACTTGGCTCACTGCACTACTAAGATTATTCAAATCGTTTGTGGAAATATACGCAGCTTTGTTCTTACCTGCTATAGCTCTAATTCCGACAGTACAGTTTCTAGATTGTGATATTTGTTCAATTTTTGATAGACGCTGAGAAACCGAGGTCTTATTAGTTTCATATATTGTAACTTCTGCGTCTTGATTCTGCTTTTTTATTAGTTTAGTGATATCTGCTGCAATATTTAATATATTCATTTTTCATTCCTTGAGTTTCTATAAAGATTCTGCACCACCTATAACTTCAATCAAATCAGTTGTAATTGCTGCTTGACGAGAACGATTATAAAGTAATGCTAGTTTATTTAGCATTTCTTTTGTATTTCTGTTTGCTGATTCCATAGCAACCATCCTAGCACTGTTTTCACTTGCTGCACTTTCAAGTAAAGCAGAATAAAGAGCAGCTGTAACATAATCTTGAGTCAAAGATTTTAAAATAAACTCAATATTTTGTGGTTCATACTCATAGCTGTAATCTGTTAGAGGACTAACTACAGAATTATCAATTAATAATGAGTCTTTACTCCATGGTTTTATTGTTTCTAATATTGGCTTTTGCATGAAGGTATTATAGAATTTACTGTAAAAAACCTTAACTTTATTGTATTTACTTAGATCTATATCACTAACCAAGGCTTCCACACGCTTTAGTGTGATTCCCTTACTATTTTCAACCTTCAAGATATTTTTAGAATTAAATCTATTTTTGCCTGTCTCAAAAGCTTTCTTACCAAAAAAAACAATTTCTACTTTCTTATCATTTGCAATTAATTTGTTTATATGCTCCTGACTGAATTTAACAACAGAGGAGTTAAAGCTGCCACATAAACCACGATCAGATGCAATAATAAATACTAGGAAAGAATCTTCATTATTGATATTTAGAATTCTTGCTAGTAACTCTTGATCCGCTGATAGCGCTAGTGAAGAAATAATGCTATGCAGCTTAGATATATGCAATTTTGAATTTGATAATTTCTTTTGGCTTTGTAATAATTTTGCTGCAGAAACCATTTGCATTATTTTCGTGGTTTTCTGCACAGACTTAATATTTTTAATTCTTAAGGATAATTCCTTTAAGCTCTTCATTTTGTATATAATTCTAATTTATTAAAATATATAACTGGTAATGTCTAAAAACAAGTTTTTTTGACATTGGAGTCAAACCTAACTAAGAAACTCACAGATTTACTGTTTTGAGATAAAGATTATATTAAAGCAATCTCGATGTAAAAGTATCACACCTTATGGAGTCTTATAATATAAGGTAAATACAATTAAGACTATTACAACTTGAGCACTTATAATCCCATTGCTTTAGCTCTTTATTACAATCAGCACATTTCCAACCTGGATCAGGCACAGCTTCTGAGTCCATCCTGTTTAACCAATAAATTGCTTGATCATACTCTTGCAACATAATCTTGAGCTGTACCATAACAAGGTAGATTGATATGTAATTAGCTTTTTTCATAGCAATATCTAAATGCTGACTTGCAAGATCATATTTCCCCAAGCTAATTGAAGACAAAGCAAGCAAGCAATAACTAAAATAATAATCAGGGCGTAAGTTATATAGTCTTTCAGCGCCTTTATTATTTAACTTGATATACATTCTAGCTGATTGAGGAGTAGGATTTACTCTATACTCTTCCTCTAATACTGTGGAAGCTTTTTTGATTTTTTCAAGCTTGATATATAATTCTGCCTTTAAATAATTGATGGGCTGAAAATTTGCATAATAACTTTGTGCTTTAGCTAAATAATCTATAGCTTTGTAAAAACTTCCTTTACTTTCGTATTGCTTTGCTAAAGCGCAATAAAAAACCGCTAACATCTTTTTACGATCAAAGGGAAGAAAAATATTGAATTTGATAGCTTCCTTTAACTTTGAAATTGCATTTATCCAATCTTCTTGCAATATACAATGCTCTATTTGAAAGGGAATAGACAAAATTTTATCATTAATTGAACTAGAGCAATATTCTATAAATTTTTGAAAGACTAACCTTTCTTGCTTTAGGTGAATAATCAGTTTATTGATCAGAAGTAGAGCTAAGTTGCGATTTTTACTTGCAATACTCGTTAAATTATGGCTGAAAAAGCTGTAATTTCCCGTTTTACCTGAATTAAAGAGCTTTACTAAAGATAATTTACCACTTTCTTCATTTAGATTTTTAATTAGCTTATTGGTGTTCTCTATATTACCTAAGTCTAAGCTAAAGAAAGCTTCAAAGAGAAGCAATTCTTCCCTACTTCTTCTTCTATTTTTTATGTTAGCAAATGTTGATGAAATAGAAGAACAAAAACGTGCAACTGCAATCAATAAAAATAATAAGACTACGCAAGCAAGAATAACGAAATATAGATCAATACTTATAGTGTAATTGCCTAATTCCAATTTTATTACTTCACCACTTACCTTGATCCATATGCCAAATAAAAACGAAAAAGCAAAAATTATAAAATAAATCATGAGATGTATTGTAATAAGTGACGATATATTATTGAAGTATTCTTGAAAGCTACAATAAAATCATTCAATTTATTAAGCCATGGTTTGAATTCTGGGTATGTTAAGTCACTTATTGCGGTGGCTATGCTCTGCCAATCATTATCGCTTATTAATTCTTCAATTTCCGCAAGCTTTAACCTGAGTGGATCACTACGATCATCTATCTTTATCCAATTTGAAATGATTTTTTTAAACAAGTTACTTTTATTGTAGTTAATAACAGTCATGTTCTTCTCAAAAGACAATTTCAACCCGCGTAAAGTATCTACCTCTTTCAAATTTTCCAATTCATTTACTGCATTTTCTATCTCTGGATCGTCAAGCTCTGATATCAAAGGCTTTATTGAATTTATATGATTATCAAACTTGGCTTCTCGCAATAACGAATTCTTCATCTTAATCACAAGTAGCAGCAACTTTGCGAGGTTCTTATGCCTTAAACTACCATCACCTTGCTCACATTGAGTGTGCAGATTTCTCTTTAAGTCAAATATCCTTTTCTCTACCCTAGATTGATTCACTTCAAGCAATACTCTAAGTTCATCCATCTTTTCCGTTAAACCATTTATACTATTTTCACTTTCTTGCTGATTTATTTTGAAAAATATTATGTTATTTATTGCAATATGGCTAACAAATAACAATATAATTAAGAACCAACCTATGCATTTTTTTCGAGTATCATTCATAACGTAATATCTCCGCTGGGTCTTGTGCAGCTGCCTGCAATGCAGGAGGAATTGTTGCTAAAAATGACAAGAACAATGCAAGTGCAGAAATGTTCACTACATCTTGAGAAACTAATATCACTGGCAAACTTGAAAAAAAGTATATCATAGGATCAAATAGCTTGATGTTGGTAATGTTTTCTAAAAACACTCTAATATTTTCAATGTTGAGAGAAAAAATAACTCCTATAACAGAGCCAAGACAAGTTCCTGTAAAACCAATTAACAGCCCACAAGCACAAAATATGCGCATAATGCTTCCACTTGTTGCACCAAACGTACGCATAATTGCAATTGCGGATTTCTTTTCTTGCACTATCATCATCAAACTTGAAACAATATTGAATGCTGCCACAACTATAATCAAAGTAAGAATTAAAAACATCACATTTCTTTCAGTTTTTAAAGCATTAACATAATGGCTTTGCTGAGATTGCCAACTTTCAGCTTTCATTCCTGTTTCTTCTACTATAGCATTTGCTAGCTTATTAGCCGCAGCAATATCGTCTATGAACACTTCTATATTTCTCACACTATCTTTATAATTAAAAAAAGCCTGAGCTGATTTCATGGGCATATACATCAAGGTATTGTCGTACTCAAACATACCCATATCAAATATTGCTACAACTTTATATTCTTTCATTTTTGGTATTTCACCAGACAGTGCGTCAAATCCTTCAGTTGATATAAGCATAATGTTATCACCATAATCAATATTCAAAGCTTCTGCTAATCTTGCCCCTATTATGATACCTTCATCGAATTTTTCCACGTTACCCATAATTACATTATTCTTAACGGTAGTGTTATTAAATAAGTCTTTAGCTGATACACCACGAACTACGCTACCCACAATTCCACCATTTGATGCAACGATCACTTGATCATTGGTCATAGAAGTAGCTTTTAATACACCTGGTATTTTCTCAATAGATTTTAACACTGCGTGGTAATCTGAATTTATGCTTCTATCAAAGTAAACATTAATATGGCCATTAATGCCAAGTACAGAGTCGAGCAGCTTTGCTCTGAACCCATTCATTACAGACATTACTACTATTAGCGTTGCAACTCCAAGAGCAATACCAATAATAGAAAACAAGGCCATTATAGAGCAAAATCTAGAATTCTTTGCTCGCAAATAGCGAATAGCCATAGTAAATTCAAAGGCAATAGACATTATACTAAGATTTAAATATCATACTTTTTATGCTTCATATAACTGTAATTTTTCCTTTACCTCAAATTAGGTTGTCTAAATTTAGCAAGCTTATAGAATATATTCAATATTCTATATTAAGACCTTCCATATATATCGTCCGATCTTACTATATCATTATCAGATAAAAACTTTCCTACCTGAAACTCAACTATCTCAAGAGGAAATCTTGTACTTTTATTCTCAATTTTATGAAACACCTTCCTTGGAATCTCTACTACATGATTTTTTGTTATAGCATATGTTTTGTCATCTAAACTCACACATCCAACCCCTGATAGTATTATATGGTACTCATCTCTATAGTGGTGAAATTGCTTAGAAGTGCAGCTCAGTGGATTTATAAAAAGGTATTTTATAAGAAAATCCTTACCCATTAAAATCACACTATAAAATCCCCATGGCTTAATCTCTTTCCTTGTTGGCTTTGCTTCTTTAACTTTATTAATGAACAACATTAGGCTCTTATTTTGCCGTTTATAAACTCTACCTAATAAAATCTTTTCATCATTTTCTGTCATCAAAACTGGCTCTCTTCCTTTTGTTACATGCTGAAATGAAACTAAATTCTCACTAAATCTCTTACTCAGTTCTAAAACTGAACTCCAAGTACCAATATCCATCCAATCAAAATTAGCTTCTACCATTGCAATATTTTCTGCTTTTTCTATCACTAGGTGATCAATAGATGTATCACCCATTCCTGCACAATTTTGCTGTTCTAAATACAGAAATCTCTCTCGTGGTACAAAATGCTTCATACTTTCACAACATAAATTATAGAGAGTCGGAGCAATTTTTTTTATCTCATCTATATAGCGTTTTGCTCTAAACACAAATATTCCAGAGTTCCAATAATGATCGTTACTTACCTTACGCTCGGGTTTTTCTGTAAAATCTTTTACTATATGACATTTTTCTTTCTGACCATATACTGCATTTATATAGCCGTATTCCGAATTGAATTCATGAGGCTTTATCCCAAAAGTGACTATAGAGTCAGTTTCAGAGGCTAGCTTAGACGCTTTCTCAATAGAAACATAAAAACTATTCAAATCACCTATAAAATGGTCTGAAGGCAGAACTAAGATTGTCTCGTTCCTATCGCAGAGAAGCACAGCAATTAGTATTGCTGCCGCTGTCCCAATTTTAACTGGTTCAAAAACTACTTTACATTCCTGTAATGCATGTAATTCCTGCATCAATAATGACTCATATTGTATATTTGTGGTAATGATGGGTGGCATATAATCGCCTTTTAGCCTCAACAAAGTGTTGTGAAACATAGTATTCTGACTAAATATTTTCTGAAATTGCTTTGGCTTAGATAGAGGCCAAAGTCTGCTGCCACTACCACCACACAGTATTACAGGGCGCATTTAATTAAGATATTAATTATTTGATTAATATCTTATACTAACGGCAAAATGCATGCAAGTTTTTATTGTGAGATGATTAAAGTAAAAAGTAATTTAAAGTGATGGTTGACTACGAGCGTGATGGAGTCCCTACATTTCGTGATGAGTCTTGTCTTCTTTCTATCTCTCTATCAATATGAGGAGTGTTGCTTTTTTGATTAACGGCTGCAGCTACTTTTTCATCAGTTTTGTTTTGCAACTTTTCCTTTAAGCTTTCTCCAACAACTAGTTCTCTAGATTTATCTATACTTTCACTATTTTTGCTCAACCCCTTCTCTAAGTTTTTTTCAATATCTGATTTTCTAGCGTTAAGCTCTTTCCATGTACCCGCTATGCTAAGTGGCTTATGATCCTTCTGCTTCGGCTTTGGCCTTTCCCCATTTGTAACAACATTAAAGTCGCTTTTTACTTCTTTCCAACATTCTTTCAATTGGTGTTTCCACATAGTAAGATAAGCATCACCATACTTTTTCTCATTTGCTACAAACAATAAAATTGGAGCCTTAAGTATGGTAGCTCCCATATTCACTAAATTTTTTACTGCCATTGCAGGGGTGAACAAAAGATAGCCAAAAGACTTTGCAATTGGGTTTTGTTCGCTTATTAAATACTCCCCTAACTTTATAGGAAGAGAGGTCAACAATTTAGTACAAACTTTAGCCAAGCTTGTAGCAAAAACGATAGAAACAGATATAAGACTTTTATCTAGCTCTAGATTACCATCCTGATCTCTAATTTCTGAAAAATGGGTGCTTAGCTTCTTGTAATCACTAGCGTATAGTAATTTTCCATTTCTTCCTTTTTCATCTCTATCTTTCTCATCAACTTCTCCCGTGTCATCATTGATGAAGCAACCTTTTTTAGCAAGAAAAGAAGAATTAGTTAATCTAAGTAACTTAGTATCAACCTCAAAGACCGGCAAGTGTTTTTCAAGATCTATTTTTGAAAACTTAAATGGCTTATAAAATTTACTATAATCATTAACCTCACGCCTACCTTTACTAACTAAAAAGTCAATAGTAAAGTAAGATTTTTTATCAATTTCCTTAACCAAGGCTAGATCAAATTTGTATTCATTATATATAAGCTGGTACTCTGGATTTCCGTCTTTATCTTTTACAAGCTTGTCATTTTTTTTTACAACTCTCCCAGAATCTACAATCTGATCATAATTTTTTGGATATTGACACTTTCGTCCATCCTCATATATCATTACCTTTCTAAGGTCTTTGACATAAACTTGAGACTCAGATGAACTAAATAGATCCTTCACCTTTAGCGTAAGGTCTATTCCCCGCTTTTTCAATGTCTCTAACATATTGCTAAACCAAAATCGCTATAGTTCAATAATAAAACTAGTACACTAATAATATATTAACATAGAACTGGCAACTTTACAAGAAAATATGCCTATAAAAGAAAAAAGTCGTAAAAGCAAGGACTATATAAGTAATGCTTGATAAGTATTTCATGCATGTAATTGTAAAAATCCTTAGAGGTACTCTGTCTATATAATCTTCACACACTACCTGCATTCCAAGAACTGCATGCCAAAAAATGCAAAACACCAGTATAACAAAAAACAAAAGCTCTAGTGGATGATTAATAGCCTGAAATAATTTTTCATTAAAAGATAAAGGGCTATCAACATAAAATGTGCAAGAAAATGAGTAAATAAACCAAGGAAATAAAAATAACAAAATCACCGCAGAAACACGCTGGATCCACCAATGATGTACTGAATTTACAGATTGACTCATATAAATATAAATAAAAAAGCCATAGTAGAAAGAAATAGCATTATTGTTAGTAATATAGCACTTTTTAAAACACTAGCAATTTGTAAATTAAGCCCAGCATCCCACAATAAATGACGAATACCATTAAGAAAATGATACATAAAGCTTACAAAGCATAAGATATAAGCTAATTTAGCAACAGGAGTGAACAATAATGCATTTAAGCACCTTACTATAATTAACTTAGGGGAGTAAACATATAATATAAAATACCAAGAAAGTATGATTAATAAAAGAAATAGCAAGATACCAGTCAATCTATGCATAATAGAAAAAAAACTAGTAACTTGTACTTTATATATTTGTAAATGTGGGGAAAGAGGCCTGTTACTCATAAAATTTCGTTATCGAGAAATTAAAAAATAAAGTAGAAGTAAAGACAGCAGTATAGTACATAATGACACTATTATTTGAAATGGTGAATTACGTACAAAGCCTAAGGAGGTAATCCAGCTGCAGATTCCCCTACTGCTACCTTGTTACGACTTCACCCCAGTCACTGATCCCACTTTAAATAACTCCTTCCTTGCGGTTAGGCCATTAGCTTCGAGTGAAACCAATTCCCATGGCGTGACGGGCAGTGTGTACAAGACCCGAGAACGTATTCACCGTGGCATGCTGATCCACGATTACTAGCGATTCCAACTTCATGTACTCGAGTTGCAGAGTACAATCCGAACTGAGATGTCTTTTAGGGATTAGCTTAGGCTTGCGCACCTTGCAGCCCATTGTAGACACCATTGTAGCACGTGTGTAGCCCACTCCATAAAGGCCATGATGACTTGACATCATCCCCACCTTCCTCCAGCTTATCACTGGCAGTTTCCTTAAAGTACTCAGCATTACCTGATAGCAACTAAGGATGAGGGTTGCGCTCGTTGCGGGACTTAACCCAACATCTCACGACACGAGCTGACGACAGCCATGCAACACTTGTGTAAAATCCGGCCGAACCGACCCTATCCCTTCGAATAGGTATGATTTCCATGTCAAGAAGTGGTAAGGTTTTTCGCGTTGCATCGAATTAAACCACATGCTCCACCGCTTGTGCGGGTCCCCGTCAATTCCTTTGAGTTTTAATCTTGCGACCGTAGTCCCCAGGCGGAATGTTTAACGCGTTAGCTGTAATACAGAAAGTAAACTTCCCATATTTAACATTCATCGTTTACAGCGTGGACTACCAGGGTATCTAATCCTGTTTGCTCCCCACGCCTTCGCGCTTCAGCGTCAGATTTGAACCAGATAGACGCCTTCGCCACTGGTGTTCCTCCTAATATTTACGAATTTTACCTCTACATCAGGAATTCCTCTATCCTCTTTCAATCTCTAGATTAATAGTTTTAAAAGCAATTCCAAGGTTAAGCCTCGGGATTTCACTTTTAACTTATTAACCAGCCTACGCGCCCTTTACGCCCAATAATTCCGAATAACGCTAGCCCTCTCCGTATTACCGCGGCTGCTGGCACGGAGTTAGCCAGGACTTCTTCTGTGAGTACCGTCATTATCTTCCTCACTAAAAGAGCTTTACAACCCAAAGGCCTTCTTCACTCATGCGGCATGGCTGGATCAGGCTTTCGCCCATTGTCCAATATTCCCCACTGCTGCCTCCCGTAGGAGTCTGGACCGTATCTCAGTTCCAGTGTGGCTGATCATCCTCTCAGATCAGCTATAGATCATTGCCTTGGTAGGCTATTACTCCACCAACTAGCTAATCTAATATAGGCTCATCTAATAGCAATAAATTTTCCCCCCGTAGGGCGTATACGGTATTAGTTGCCGTTTCCAACAATTATTCCGTACTACTAGGTAGATTCCTATACATTACTCACCCGTCTGCCACTAAGTTATACCATAGCAAGCTACAATATAACTCCGTTCGACTTGCATGTGTTAGGCCTGCCGCCAGCGTTCATTCTGAGCCAGGATCAAACTCTCAAATTTAGACTTCAACCTATAAAAGGTTGAGGGTACATCGGATAAATCCGACAAAAAATAATTTAGCTTAATACTGCTGTCTTTATTTCTACTTTAGAAATATTTTAATCTCCAACTATTCAAACAACTCTAAGAATATTATTATGTGATATAATCACTATGTCAATATGTTTTTGCAAATCAAAAGCATTAATGTATAAATATATAACTATTTGGAATATTACCATGAAAAAATACATCTTTCTGCTTGCACTCGCGCCAATGTTAGTTGGCATCACATTATACTTATTGCGCAACATTGATAACACAAAACAATCTATAACTGCAGGTGACAAGTTTTACGAAGTATTATTCTTAAAAAAAGATAATAAGTCACTGCTAGAAGAAATAGATTCAAATTGGGAGTATTTAGCAAATTTTGAACGCGCATTCAATCATATCTCAGATTCAATGCCAACAGACACAGCATCTATTATTTATAATGCTTTGGCAGACGATAAAGATGCTCCTGATGTTTTGCGTGAGTTAGCACAATACTTAGAAGTAATGAGCTTACTTCACTCCAGCGGTGAAAAAACAAATAGAGATAAAATTAGTAATTTAGAATCAAATGCAGTGTACCCTTATTCAAGCCAAGAAGCTATCGCTATAGTAAAGATACACAGTAACGACATTAAAGGTGCAATTGAAATATTGCATTCATTATTAAATGATAGAGAATGTCCGACTCTAATCAAGGCCAATGCACAAGAATTACTTCGGATATACGAAAACTAAAAAACTTGCTTGCATAACAATTTGGCAGCGCATCTGATGAAATAAAGAACTTTACTTGACAAACCTCCCTATTTTATTATGGCACTAAAAGTATTTATGACTCAAAATTTGTTTTTGACTGTAGGATCAATCACAAAATCCAGTAAAAACTTAGGTGTTTATTGGTAGATTACGTAAAATTATAGCGGTTTTTTAAATTTTTTCTATACTCAGCCAAGTCGCGCTTGTTAGAACATTATTACAGCACCACTTACAGTAATATAGAGTCAAAATTTCACTACTCAGAGGTTCCTTTTACCTTTTTATTTAGTAAGACTTCTCTATATTTATAGTTAATATATCAAAGAATAAACTTCACTCGCAGAATGTCATTGTAGCACTAAAATGACAAAAAGAGGATAAAATCGCAATAGCTATGTATCAAGCACCGTTGTATTTTCTCTATATTTTAGATTACTTTGTTTACCCCCCTCCCTTTATCATTCAGCTACGCAGATAGTTACTACAAACCGTAAAGATGTTTAAAAGAAATCTAATTTTTTATCAACTCATACATTTCATTACCAACTTCACAATAAGGTTCTGCAGTTGGATAAAAATAATCAAAAAAGAAATAATCCTTTAGTATTTCTGTGCTGCATCCAGAATTATAGTAAGTATCAAGCCTTCCTTTAAATATCAACAAGAGTATCTTTATACTTTTTCCAAATCACCCTCCCCCAAACTGGTCTACGATGTTTGATAGGTATGCATCTCGATCATTTAACCCTTTGCTCTTATATTTACCAAGCATACTTTTCATTTTAGAATTAAGATCGAATGCTTTTATTTCAAGATCTGCACCTTTCTTCATATAATCTAAATCATTAGCTAATTTTGTATTGAAACTCTGTGTAAGCTTTGCAGCCAGCTCTCTTGCTTTTCGTCTTTATTAAAGCTAGTATCAAACCAACCTCAGTCACATTTGCAACAATCACATGCTTTACACCATATTCATTTAGAACCAAATGCATTACATATTTCACTAACCGCTTTATTTCAATACTTTTTCTGCTTTAACATTGTTATAAGCAGTGGCACCCATAATATTATTTCCTCGATTATAATGAAAAATAAAATCTCCTTTACCTACGTCTGGATGATGTTTAATTACTGCGTTTAGCTGATTAACTAAACGAAATTTATTGAGGAAATAAGAAAAAATAGGGTTAAGAATTTCAGATGCTGTTGCATATAAAATCGCATAGTTATGACCTTACTGTTCATAGTATCGATCAAAAAATGAGCATCTCCATGATGACTTAAATTCTTCTAAACCTAAATACCTTGCTACATATTCAACAACAGTAAGGCAATTGCTAAAAATCCTCCTTAATAAAAAGGGGCATTAAGTTTCACGTTTCTTACAAAGGATAAGTTATTAAAATTTCAATAATTACACCATTATCAGATAAACTATCACCCAGAACACAAAAATTTTTACACTTTGAATTAGAGTTATTCTTTTCATTTGCCATAACATTCAATATCTAATCATACTGCTCTATGAAGCCTATAAAAAAAGAAAAATAGGGTAAAATTATAGAACTTTGGCTGAATTTTACCTATTTTTTGAGCAGCCCTTCTGCCTTAAAAGAAACCTCTAAGTTTTTTAGCACGGCTTGGATGTTTCAACTTACGTAGTGCTTTTGCCTCTATTTGCCTAATTCTTTCACGTGTAACATTAAAAATTTTTCCTACTTCTTCTAAGGTATGCTCCTTTCCATCTTTACCAAGGCCAAAGCGCATCCTTAGAATTCTTTCTTCTTTTGGTGTTAAAGTTGCAAGAACATTGGTCGTAATACCGCGCAAGTCGGCAAGTATTGCAGCATCCTCTGGTTTAGAAACTCGCTTATCTTCTATACAATCACCGAAGGTACTACTATCATCCTTTCCTGTTGGAGCTTCAAGACTTACTGGATCTCTTGCTATTTTCATAACTTTACGTATTCTTTCTATCGGCATTGCCAATTCTATACTTAATTCCTCTAATGTTGGCTCTCTACCCATTCCATGAGTCATCTTTCTTAATGCTTTATTGATTTTACTGATAATTTCCACCATATGAACTGGTATTCTAACTACTTTAGACTGTTCAGGTATTGCCCTAGTTATTGATTGTTTTACCCACCAAGTACCATAAGTCGAAAATTTATATCCACGTTTGTAATCAAACTTATCTACAGCCTTCATAAGACCAATATTGCCTTCTTGTATCAAGTCAAGTAGATCAAGCCCTCTTTTTGAATACTTTTTAGCAATTGAAACCACTAGCCTTAAATTAGCCTTTATCATCTCTTGCTTTGCTTCAGAGACTTCTCGTTCGTGTTTTTGTATTCTCTTGATTAGCTCCTTAAACTCTTGTACTTTATCTCCTTGTACATAACTCTTAATATTTCTTAAGGCACTAGCTATATATTCATAGTTATCGTTTATAAACCTTAAGAATTTATTTTTTAATTCACCTGTAAAAAGGGACTGATTTTCATTCTTCTTTAAAAGACTGATTTCGCTCAATTCGTGCTCTAAAAGCACAGCACAATAAATATTATAGAAACTTTCTCTATCAATATCGTACTTTCTAGCCTCAGTAATAAGATTAGCTTCTTCAAACGTGATTAATCTATTTATTTCGTAAAGTTTTTGTGTAATTCTGGCAATAGCAGCATCACTAAACTGAATTTGTAATGCTACAGACCATATTTGATTATATAAATTTTCTAGCTCATTAGAGAAATCTTTAGAATTTTTTTTCAATACCA
This sequence comes from Wolbachia endosymbiont (group B) of Melanostoma mellinum, assembly GCF_947251465.1. NCBI lineage: Bacteria > Pseudomonadati > Pseudomonadota > Alphaproteobacteria > Rickettsiales > Anaplasmataceae > Wolbachia > Wolbachia endosymbiont (group B) of Melanostoma mellinum. Next base: position 1,002,704 of record NZ_OX366366.1, on the reverse strand, counting down.
ATGCTTCATTTGTTAAAGTAATGATCTCATCCAATGCTGTGATAACCTTTGGCAATAAATCACTTTCCATTTCAAGAACAGAAATGTTTAAATTCGCTGAACTTATATCTTCACTCTCATTTCCCTTTTCATCGTTGCCTTTTTCCTCATCATCAACATAATCTTTAACATCTTCAGCTTCACTTTCTTCTTTGGCTACCATATTGAAATCAGAGTTATAAATTGCATCTAGATTTATCATTTCTCTCAGCAAAAAAGTTCCCCCACTTAAATCATCACGCCATGTTTTGATCATGTTGAATGCCACTGATGTTTCAATTATTGCACGTAACATGTTATGCTTTTCAGATTCAATTTTTTTTGCTATCTTAATTTCATCTGCTCGTGACAAAAGCTTTACAGAGCTCATATCTTGTAAATAAATCCTTACTGGATCATCATTTTGCACTAAAGTTGTAGTAGTATTCAACGATGTCTCATCATCATCAAGCTTATTACCATCATCATTAGAAGGAGCTTCTTCCTCATCTTCACTACTTTCGAGTATGTTAATTCCAGAGTCTTGCAATAAAGCTATAGTATCATCTATAAAATCAGGTGGAAAACTTTCATCTGACAACTTATCATTTATATCATCAAAAGTGATAAAACCGCCCTTTCTTATACTTTTGGTTACAAGATCTTTGATGATCTTTTTCCTATCTTCCGTACCATTAATAGTTGACATCATTACCTTTACAGTTTATAATTTTATTTCTTATTTATCAAATAAACTTACAATTAGCAAGCTTATAGTTTTATTCTTAATTTATAGTTACTTGCTACTTCATATAGTTTAAGATACTGTCAATTTATTCACACTCTTCTTAATCAACTAATCTCTCCATTCTTACTACTATGGACAATCCAACTGAAAATGTTGCAATTCCAACCACTATAGCAGTAAGCATTAAGACGTGAGGTATAGGATTGGTATATAAGTGAAAATTTGAAGTCAATATAGGAGGTAAAGAACTTTTTACATACCCTAAAGATATGTAAAACAATAAAACAGATGCTTGTAAGACACTTAATCCCATCATTTTTTTGATTAAGTTTTTATCATTTACAATGATATAGAAACCTAGCACCATTAATATAGTAATGCCTACATAATTATATAGAGTCATTGTTTTTTCTTGCGAGCAAAATTTATATATATGATTAACATGGAAGAAGAGACGGTAAGCAATACACCCAGCTCCACTAAGAAAATACCCAATTTTTGACCTGTTCTACTATCAGCTGACAATATACTATAGGATAAAAAATTTTGGCCAAATAAAACTGTTATAATACCAGCTCCTCCATAGGTTAAAATACCTAGTACGTTAGTAAATTTGATAATAGAGTAAGGTATTGCTTTTAAAGTTGTAGGTATATCAAATAACATAGAATATAATATTATCCCAGAAGCAATAATTATTCCCGCCTGAAAACCTCCACCTGGAGTATAGTCACCATGAAACTGTATGTATAAACCAAACAAAATGATAAAAGGTATCATCAAAAATGTTACTGCACTTAATACCGGATCTTTAATCACTTTCTTTCTCTTCTAATATTAACATTATACAAAGTGCAGCAGTAAAAACTACTATAGTTTCTCCAAATGTGTCATAGCCACGAAAGCTTGCTAAAACAGCTGTCACTATATTAGGAATACCAATAGCTTTTTCAGTATTTTCTACATAATAAGGAGCAACGTGCAAGTGAACTGGAGCATTATGACTGCCAAAATCTGGTAATTGAATCATAAAGTATGATAAACATGCAGTCAAAAATAACATAAAAAAAAGTGTTGTGGGGCTATGAGATAAATTTGCTTTGTAATTCTTTACCAAAGAGAGTGCTGCAAACGTAAAGACTGTGCTCAATCCTGCACCAACAGAAGCTTCAGTAATTGCAACATCTGGCGCATTCATAATCAAGTACATAAGTGCAATAAGTGAACTAAATACACACATTAGAACAGCACTTACAACCAAATGTTTCGAAAGAACTATAAAAACTGTAACCGTGAGTAACAGCAAAAGTAATATTAGATTCAGTATTTCTAGCATCTTAACCTTCTTTAATAGTCTTTACTTTTATAATAAGTAAGCGCTAAAATATAACTGTTAGTTGAATTGGCTATCCATATTATAAAAATCAATAATATAACTTTAATAGTATTGATTGAAAATTCATTTTGCCAAGCAAAACCAATCAACAACAACATTGCGCCACTAGAATCTGCAATACCTGCAGCATGTAGTCTAGTATAGAAATCAGGAAATACTACTACTCCTACGCTTGAAATGACTATTAAACAAACACCTAAAAATATGAGAATGGATGCTACCATAAATTATCAAAACAACATTAATCTCATTAGCGCTATAGTTGATATAAAGCTGATGCTAGCATATAGTAATGCTATATCAATTAAAAAAAAATCATTCAGAGTAATCGATATTGCTGTTATGAGTAAAACTACTTGTGTTGATAAACTATTGAATGCTAAAATCTTATTGTACACATCACTTGACCTAAATACTATACAACATAACATTACACTCATACAGAACAAAAGCGCATAGATAGCAATACTAATCATTTATAAGCTATTATAACCTCTGCAGATTTCTAAATCGGTACTTCTTCACCACTATCTTGATCATCTATTTCATCATCGTGGCTTTCTTGACTTACATCCAGACTTGTGTTAAGTTGATGATCAGAAAAATTTAACAAATTTGCTAGCTTACTTGGACTATTAATATAAGTATTATCTGTGTTTCCTTTCATGTGCTCCTTGCACCTTTTCACCAAAAGGTTAAACAACTCATGAGTATTCACCTTCTTTTCTGCTATTTCATATAAAGAAACTATCGTATCCTTATGATCTTTAAACTTAACCATTTCAACGGGATCGCTTGCCCCTGTACTCAAATCATGCGTTCTTTGACTTGCTAGCAGAACCAATTTAAAACGGTTGTGTACCTGTTCTACACACTTTTCTACAATAGACTCAATCATAAAATACTACCTTGATAAACTTTATACTATATCACAAAAAATAAGATGTCAACTTCGGATCTATTGAGATCCAATTCTACATTCTACTTTTTCTTCTTTAGCTTTTACTGATTGATTTTCTGTTATTGTAATTGTTATTTCATGATCAAGCTTTTTCAAAAAACCTAACAGTCTCTCTAAAGAAAAACCACTTGTCTTACCACTTTTAATTTGTGACACCTTTGGTTGATCAATACCAAGTTTCTCAGCCGCACAAGCTTGAGTCCAAGTATTTTTTCCTATAATTTTACTTATTATGCTCAGCAATTTTTTTTTTATTGCTTCACTATCCAGATTGTTTAATGATATTGTTTCCATAATTTTTACTCTCACATACCAACTAGCTTTATTAAATATTATATCATAATATTTAATATACCAATATATTAATATTATATAATTTGTCAATAACTATAATGATATACTGATACTCAAAATTTTAAATTGACTATAATTTTTATCAAAATACTAGTAATTTCAAACTATTATTTTGTAAAAAACTTACTATTAAAGAGAATAAGTTGAAATTGCAAAGTTTAAAATACAGAAATAATCATTTTACAAACTCGTTTTAGAGACTGTACATGATCTCAAGAAAGGAATAAAGCGGGAGATAGAGTATGTAAATTATGAAAACAGAGCAAGATGAGTAGGAGAAAAACTGAGTAGAGTTCTGTAGAAAGAAACAAAATCAAGAAGATTTAGGATATATTTTACATAGTGTTACAGGTCCTAAAAAGTGGCTTCAGTGAATCAACAATGTTTTCAAAATGGCAAGATTATTTTAATAAATGAAGTAAAAAACATAGCGGAAGTAAAGAAAGTGTTTTGAAACATATATAAAAAAGTAATTGCAAAGAAACAAATAAAAGGATGTAACTGTAGAAATCTTTGCCGTATTGTCAAAAGGTAAGTCTCTAATACTCTTATAGAAAAGTGTAGACAATTGTGATAAGCAAAATTCAATACTAGCTTACAAATCGTCTTCTTGCTTCCACCGCTTTGCTTCTAAAAAGATTATGAATAGACCCTTATATCCGAAATTTATACCTCTATATTTTAATATAGGGATTCATTTCAATTTTTAAAGTTTCTATTTAATAAGAATGCTATATCATATTCGTAATTTAATTTAAATATCTGTTGCTTCTGAAATACTATTTGGTTAGTAAATAAAATCATGTCTAATACAGAAAAAATGAAAAAGGATGTTGCTGTAATTATGGGAAGCGAGTCGGATTATGGCACTATGGTGCATGCTATTAACCTATTAAAAGAATTGGAAATTTCACATGATGTATTTATAATATCCGCACACAGAACACCAGAGAGACTCTTTAATTTTACTAAGTCTGCTCAAGAAAAAGGCTTTAAGGTTATTATAGCTGGTGCAGGAGGAGCGGCTCATTTACCTGGTATGACTGCATCGCTTACTTATTTACCTGTTATCGGTATTCCTGTGCATAGCAAGCAATTAAATGGGCTAGATAGTCTATTATCTATAGTGCAGATGCCAAAAGGTGTTCCAGTTGCAACAATGTCTATAGGAGAGAGTGGAGCATGCAATGCCGCTATTACTGCTGCATCTATATTGTCGATTTCTAATAGTGAAATTGCAGATAGATTAAAAAAATGGAGAGAGGGGCAAACTAAAGCAGTAAAAGAAAAACCAACATTATAATGGCAATAGTTCTTTTAGATACAAAAACCATAAATCGTATAGCAGCAGGAGAGGTAATAGAAAGGCCTGCAAGTGTGGTAAAGGAATTAGTCGAAAATGCAATAGATGCCAGAAGCTCAGAGATAGAAATTAAGATAGAAAGTGGTGGGCGTAACCTCATTACTGTAATCGATGATGGTAGCGGAGTAAAAAAGGATGATTTAGAACTTGCGTTTATGCGCCATGCTACTTCAAAATTGAGTGACAGTGAATTGATAGAGATCAAGCATCTTGGCTTTAGAGGAGAAGCTTTGCCTTCAATTGCAGCAGTAAGCAGAATAAAATTATCATCTAAGGCAAGCAAAGCAGATCAAGCATGGTCTATAAGGTATGAGGGGGGAGAAAAAATAGGAGAGCTTGTTCCTTATCCTTTATCGATAGGAACATATATTGAAGTACGAGATTTATTTTTTGCCACACCAAATAGACTAAAATTTCTCAAAACCGAAAGGGCAGAAACACAAAGCATTGTTGATATTGTAAACAACTTAGCAATGATCAATTATGGAATTGAGTTTACTCTTATCTCCGATAATAAGAAGCTTCTTAAGTATGCTAAGCAGAACTCATTATTTAGCAGGCTATGCGAAGTAGAAGAAGAATTTCATGAAAACTCTTTGCAAATTAGTGAAGAAGAAGATGGCATTAGACTTACAGGATACATCTGTAAACCTACTGTCAATCGTAGCAATTCAACTCAGATCTATACATTTGTTAATGGTAGACCAATTAAAGATAATCTACTTATTGGTGCAATTCGTTATGCGTATCACGACCTTATTCCAAGCAATAGATATCCTTTTGCAGCGCTGCACTTAGAGATACCGTATGATCAAGTTGATGTAAATGTGCATCCAAATAAATCAGAGGTAAGGTTTCAGAACAAGAGGCTAATATATGAAATAGTGAGAAGAGGGCTAATAAAAGTGCTATCAAAGAGAATAGATCTTGCAGAAACTGTATTGGCCCAGAGTGGAACAACAACGAATCATCTATCATCAGATCCTTTTAGTAGGTCTAGTCTTAAAAATGAATTTTATGGAAGAAGGTCGGATCCTTTTGAAAACCAGTTAATGAGAGAATTTACTTCTCCAAATATAGAGACAAAAAGCTTATCAGAACATTCAAAATCGTTTGATTATACTGGTATGCAAAAATCTCCTCCACGAGCAGAAACTACAATTTTGGAAAGGAAACAAACCGATCTAATAAGGGACTATCCACTTGGGTTTGCACACTGTCAAATCTACAATACTTATATTATTGCCGAGGTAAGAGACAAACTAATTATAGTAGATCAGCATGCAGCCCATGAAAGACTAGTATACGAGTGCTTAAAGGAGAAATCAAGTATAAAAAGACAAAAACTTCTTTTGCCTGAAATGGTTGAAATCAAAAGTCAAGCCGGTATGGAAATGATAGAAGTTTATAAGGATAAGCTTTTCGAAATGGGCTTTGATATCGAAATTAAATCAGAAAATGCGATCATAGTAAAAGAAATACCTGCAATCTTAGGGTCAATAGATGTGAAGGAAATGCTAATTGATATAGTGGATAGATTAATAGAAATAGAAGATACTCTACCTATAGAGGATAAAATAAATAAAATACTAGCTACAATTGCTTGCCATGGATCAATTAGAGCAGGTAGAAAGATGAAATTAGAGGAGATGAATGAGTTGTTGAGGCAAATAGAAAAAACACCATATTCTGGACAATGCAATCACGGAAGACCAACCTATATAGAAATGAAATTAAGCGATATTGAAAAGTTATTTGAGCGAAGGTAAGAAATTGTCACAAATGTGTATAGATTATACAACCCTAGTTTCGTCATCTCAAAACTCAGATACACAATTGTTCGAACATTGCAATTTGCAGGTAATTTGTATAGTAGATAATGTCATTCTATTACTTGACGATGATTTATTATGCAGCTACTTGATTAAAATTAAGTTTCCTAAATCCCAGGCATTGTCTTTTATGTTAATAATTAATATACAACTAAAGATACTTATCAAAAACGACAATAAAGAATTCAAAAAAAGCCAGAAATTCTGTAGAATTGACCATATCATATAGAGAAAAAGGAAGTGTATGATCACATCCTTCACTCCGATCATTAATCTGCAAACAAAATAGTTTTGCATTTTTTGATAAGATTAAGTAATATCAGCGTATTAGTTATACAATTAATAATTTTTATGGATGAGCGTAATCCTTGGAATCTTGGAAAGAAACCGTCAGGTTCAAGTAATGAAGATATTTTAAGTAAAGCTGTGTCTGATATAAGATGCTTTTTTAATGGCTTAACCAGAAATAGAGGGAAAAAACCTTATTTCATCATTTTTATTGTTTTGTTGTTTTATCTTTGTACTGGTTTCTATATTGTCCATCCGAGTGAGGAAGGTATAGAACTTACTTTTGGCAAATATTCCAATACAGAAACATCTGGTTTGCGTTATCACTTTCCCTACCCTATTGGTAAGGTTTTTAAAGTAAATGTTAAAGAAGTAAATCGTGAAGAAATTGGGATAAGCAGCTCTTATGGGCGAGATACAGATCGTGGTGAAGGAGTGATGCTTACCGGAGATGAGAACATAGTCAACGTTAACTTTGAGGTCCAATGGAGAGTCAGGGATGCTAAAGATTATTTATTCAAAGTGCGGGATTATAAACCTGGTTTTAGCGTTAAAAATGCTGCTGAAAGTGCTATGAGAGAAATAATAGGTAAGAATACGATCTCTTTTGCACTCGAAGGTCAAGGCAGGGCTGAAATTTCCAGAGATACTATAATTTTATTGCAACAGATTCTTGATGGATATCAAATGGGTATAGAGATTTTATCCGTTCAAATGAAAAAAATTGATCCACCAGAAAAGGTGATTAGCTCATTTAGGGATGTACAAAGTGCTCGCGCAGATAAGGAGCGTACCATAAACGAAGCATACGCTTACAGTAATGATATTATACCTCGTGCAAAAGGTGAAGCAATAAAGATAAAATTAGATGCAGAAGCATACGAGAATGAAATAATAAATGAAGCAAAAGGTAATGCAAATCGCTTTTTATCTCTTTACAAAGAATATAGACAAAATCCTTCTCTTGTTAAGAATCGTATTTATCTTGAAACTATGGAAAATATTTTCAGCAAGGTAGATAAGTTTGTTATAACAGACGATCTGAAAGGTATGTTCTCTTATTTACCTCTTACAAATTTAAGAAAATAGCCATGAGTAGTAATATAAAAATTGTTTTTGCTTTTATATTTGTTGTATTATTGATTGCCTTATCTAATTCAATCTTCGTTGTTCAAGAAACAAAACAAGCAATAGTTATACAACTCGGTAAAGTCGTAAAAGATGTTAGGGACAGTGGTTTATATTTTAAATTGCCATTTATAAATAACGTAGAATTTCTTGATAAGAGAATTTTAGATTTAAGTCCTGATAAAACTCCAAGGGAAGTGATAACTGCAGATCAAAAGCGTATTATAGTAGATGCTTATGCAAAATATAAAATAATAGATCCTATTACTTTTTATCAAACTGTGAAAAATGAATCAGGGCTAGTTAGAAGATTATATCCTGTCATAGAAGCTCACATAAGGGAGAATATAGGAAGATTTTCATTAATTAGTTTGTTGAATGAAAAGAGATCAGAAGTTATGCAATTAATTCAACGTGGAGTTTATTCTGAAGCTGGAAAATTTGGCATAGAGATAATAGATGTAAGAATTAAGAGAGCAGATCTACCAGAAGAAAATAGTTCTGCAATATTCCGCCGCATGCAAACTGAAAGAGAAAAGGAAGCAAAAGAAATTAGAGCAGAAGGAGAACAAGCTGGACAAGAAATTAGATCAAAAGCTGATAAATTAAAAAGGGGAATTGTCTCTAGTGCAGTAAAAGAATCACATGAAATAAGAGGCCGTGGTTATGCTGAAGCAACTAGAATCTATAATGAGGCATTCAAGGTTGATGAAGAGTTTTTTAACTTTTATCGCTCTATGAAAGCTTACAGTAAATCATTTGCTGAGGGTAATACTAAATTTGTGCTTTCACCAAATAATAATTTCTTAGATATTTTGAACAAGGGATGGAAATAGTTTATGAAAAGTAAAGCATTTATTTTATCTATATTTGCATATTTTTTAATTTCATTTTCTTCATATGCTAATCTGTTTGCAAAAACAGTTGCAGATCCTGTATGTAGTTGTAATAAAGGGCTTGCTGATATAGTGGAAGAACTTATTCCCGCAGTTGTAAATATTTCAAGTGAGCAAATAGTTAAGCAAGAAAATAACAGTAGAACTAAAATTCCCTTTACGCCAAGAAATAATCTCTTTGATGACTTTAGAGAATTTTTCGAGCATTTTGATCAATTTTTCGATAGAGCTCCTAGCATTAATAGAGAAGTGACGTTACTTGGGTCTGGATTTATTATAGATAAAAGTGGAACCATAGTAACCAACTATCACGTTATTAAAAATGCCCAAGATATTACAGTTACTATGAACGATAATACTTATTTCAAAGCAGAAGTTTTAGGCTATGATGCAAAAACTGATCTTGCTGTGCTTAAGATTAATTCTGATAAAGATCTTCCTTTTGTTGAATTTGGTAACTCTGATAAAGCAAGAGTTGGTGATACAGTTATTGCAATAGGCAACCCTTTTGGTTTGGGTGGCTCTGTAAGTACAGGAATTGTGTCTGCAAGATCTAGAGACATTAGTATTGGTACTATGAATGAATTTATTCAAACTGATGCTGCAATTAATAGAGGTAACTCAGGGGGACCACTATTTCATCTAAATGGAAAAGTTATAGGTATTAATACTGCTATTTATTCCCCATCTGAGTCTGGCGGTAACGTGGGTATAGGCTTTGCTATACCATCTAATCTAGCTATTTCAATTATTGACACATTAAAAAGTGGTAAAAAAATAAAACATGGTTGGCTTGGCGTGCAAGTTCAGCCTATAACAAAAGAATTTGCTGAATCCTTGAGTTTAAAAGATATCAAAGGTGCATTAGTTGCAAGCGTAGTAAAGGGCAGTCCTGCAGAGAAAGGAGGAATCAAAGTAGGTGATATACTATTAGAGTTTGACGGCAAAAAAATTGATAGAATGACGCAATTACCTCATATGGTTTCACGAACTGAGCCCGGAAAGAAAGTACAGGTTAAGTTACTTAGAAAAGGTAAAGAAGTCAATATCAAGGTTGCAATCGAGGAATCTACAAATGATGATTCAGGTAATAATCAAGAAGAAAATAAATCAACATCTAGTTATATAAGTGGTTTAACCGTTTCAAATTTGCCAAAAGAACTAAAAAAAAATGCACCCACAAAGGGTGTAGTAGTTACTAGTGTAGATAGTAGTAGTAATTCTACACTACGTGTTATTAAGAAAGGTGATATAATTATCCAACTAGATGGAATCGATATTGAAAATACTAATGATTTTCAAAAACAAATTGATTCAGCAGTAAAGAAAGACGGCAAAGATTCAGTAATGTTGCTTATTTACCGCAATGGAAACCAGTTTTTTACTTCAATCAAATTGAAGAAGTAGCTATTTATCTAGCTGGTCATGAAAAAATTGCTTGACAAATTTAACTAGCTTCTTTACCCTAAGGGTGAGGGCTTTTCTCTAGATTAATAAAATTTATCCCTATACTGAAAACGTTTCCAACGAGATTATGGAAGAACTAGATTTCAGTATCAAGCACTGGAACATCATCATCTATAAGATGAAAGAGCTGGAGTGGTAAGAAATTCGATAATATAAAGCATTTTTATGCTCAGTTGTAAAAAAATAACTTTCTTTCACAAATTAGTTTATAACTAAATTAGTATAAAGCATAATCATATTTACTTATCATCATTATTAATCAATAATTAATACCCATAAATTAACTATATCTAATCGCAAAGGGAGGTGGAGATGCGTTTTAAACTAGAAAAAGAAGATATTCCACAAAACGATTGTAATAATAGAATTGGTCGTAGGGTACCTGCACAAATAAGATTAAATAACAAAACAACATTTAGCCTGCCTAGTGTATCTTACATTATCATCGACAACAATATTGGTCTGCACTTTCAAATTTGGGATTTGAAGCATGACGTGGCAAGTATACTAAACGACTTATCTGAATGGCCACAATTAAAGCTAGAAAGGGTAGGAAATGATTACAAATTCGCTTTAGTTACTACCTCTGATCAACCTTATTATTATTACTATGATGGCAAAAATACTATGATAGATACTATTGATCGTATACCTCATGGTTACACAGATGGTTTCTATGTTAACGCATATAATCGTGAAAGCTGTAGTATTTATTATGAACTGCTAGAAAACAGGAAGGTTTTAATAGATCCAAAAGACATAATTAGTAGCAAAAATGTCAGTCTTATTTTGGAAGATCTTAAAAGTTCACCTGATAAAAGACTCAAAATAAAAATAGGAGACTATTTGTTTAAAGAATCAAGAAATATATACAAATTATATAGGAGCGCTCAGGTATATAATTTAACTGGTGGAAAAGTTGGCATATTGAATAATATCCTTTCAGCATTTACTCGTATAGACAATATATTCCAGCTATTCCCTTTTCATGAAATGGAGAGCTTGAAAGCACAAGATACCTATTTCGCAGTAAAAAAGTTAGGCAATAGTTATGTTGGTTGCATATCGTATGAAAATAGCACATGCAAAAATTTTTATAATTTTAACCCTAATTCTTTTGGGTATGAGCACGACAATAGACCAGGTCCATATCCTTATTATTATAACTTAGAAAATTTTGATAACTTTTTGGAGGTTGATGTGAATATTCAAGAACATATAAATTTAGAAACAGAAATTGAACTTTTAAAACGCAGAATAGACAGATTAGAACGTACTGGTGTACAAGGTCCTAAAGGTGAGCCAGGTGAAAGGGGACAAAAAGGTGATAGAGGCTTCGATGGAGCGCCTGGTCCTCAAGGTCCTCCAGGACAAAAGGGCGAACTAGGTTATACCGGTGCACCCGGTGAACCGGGGTTCAACGGCAACCAAGGTTCCAGAGGTGATAAGGGTGACCGAGGTTTTCCTGGTCCAGAAGGTTCTGTAGGTAGCACTGGAGCACGTGGTCCTAAAGGTGAACCAGGCCATTTGGGTCCAAAAGGCAACAAGGGAGAATCTGGTTCTCAGGGTAAGCCAGGTATAGATGGAACAAAAGGTATAAAGGGTGATAGAGGTGTGCGAGGTGAAAGTGGAACGAGTGGGCCAAGGGGTTGGAAAGGTGAGCCTGGTTCTCAAGGTCTAAAAGGTGAGAGAGGAGATACTGGTTCTAAAGGTGATAAAGGAGATACCGGAACAGATGGATTGCCAGGTGCACAAGGTCCTAAGGGAGAGCCAGGCATAAAAGGTGAGCCAGGTATAAATGGAACAAAGGGAGATATTGGTCCTAAAGGATTAGACGGAGCCATGGGAATAAAAGGTGATATGGGTGAGAAAGGAAAGATAGGTTCTAAAGGTCCCAAAGGAGATACTGGTTCTAAAGGTGATAAAGGTAGAGATGCAAGTCCTGAAGAAGTTGCACAAAAATTAATTAATAATGGCACTATTGCTAATCAGGTGCTTGAATATCGTGACCAAGGCGGAGATTTAGTATTAGAGAAGCAAGTTGCAGGAAGAATTATTAGTAATCAAGATATTCAAACAGGAATAGCCATTGCATTAGCTGATAACAGAATGGAAGAGCTAGCAGATGTGTTACTAAGTGATGCTAATCATACATTAGTAGAAAACCTTGCAAATAATACCGAGCTAACACAAAGCATTGCAGAAGAACTAAGGAAAAATCCAGGAGAAGTCCAAGGTCCAAAGGGAGAAAAAGGAGATATTGGTCCTAAAGGATTAGATGGAGCCATGGGAATAAAAGGTGATATGGGTGAGAAAGGAGAGATAGGTTCTAAAGGTGACAAAGGAGAACCAGGTGCGAATGGGTTGCAAGGTCCAGAAGGTCCTAAAGGATCAGATGGGTTGCCAGGTTCAAAAGGAGAGCCAGGTCTGAGGGGCTTCAATGGTACACAAGGTCTTACAGGTAACAAGGGTGAGCCGGGTATAGAAGGATTAAAAGGAGATATAGGACCTCAAGGTATAAAAGGTGAGCCAGGTATAAATGGAACAAAGGGAGATATTGGTCCTAAAGGATTAGACGGAGCCATGGGAATAAAAGGTGATATGGGTGAGAAAGGAGAACCAGGTGCAAATGGATTGCAAGGTCCAGAAGGTCCTAAAGGATCAGATGGGTTGCCAGGTTCAAAAGGAGAGCCAGGTCTGAGGGGCTTCAATGGTACACAAGGTCTTACAGGTAACAAGGGTGAGCCGGGTATAGAAGGATTAAAAGGAGATATAGGACCTCAAGGTATAAAAGGTGAGCCAGGTATAAATGGAACAAAGGGAGATATTGGTCCTAAAGGATTAGACGGAGCCATGGGAATAAAAGGTGATATGGGTGAGAAAGGAGAACCAGGTGCAAATGGATTGCAAGGTCCAGAAGGTCCTAAGGGAGAGCCAGGTCTGAGGGGCTTCAATGGTACACAAGGTCTTACAGGTAACAAGGGTGAGCCGGGTATAGAAGGATTAAAAGGAGATATAGGACCTCAAGGTATAAAAGGTGAGCCAGGTATAAATGGAACAAAGGGAGATATTGGTCCTAAAGGATTAGACGGAGCCATGGGAATAAAAGGTGATATGGGTGAGAAAGGAGAACCAGGTGCAAATGGATTGCAAGGTCCAGAAGGTCCTAAGGGAGAGCCAGGTCTGAGGGGCTTCAATGGTACACAAGGTCTTACAGGTAACAAGGGTGAGCCGGGTATAGAAGGATTAAAAGGAGATATAGGACCTCAAGGTATAAAAGGTGAGCCAGGTATAAATGGAACAAAGGGAGATATTGGTCCTAAAGGATTAGACGGAGCCATGGGAATAAAAGGTGATATGGGTGAGAAAGGAGAGATAGGTTCTAAAGGTGACAAAGGAGAACCAGGTGCGAATGGGTTGCAAGGACCTAAGGGAGAGATAGGTTTGCAAGGACCTAAAGGTCAAGTTGGTAGATCTGGTCTTAAGGGTATGCCAGGTCCACAAGGTCCAAAAGGAGATACCGGAGCTCCAGGTGCGAATGGATTGCCAGGTTCCAAGGGAGAAGATGGAATAGGTGCTACATTAGCTGATCAGTTTTTACGTGAGATAAGAAAAGCAAAAAATGAAACTCTGGATGCTAAAAAAGCAGCAGAGGCAGCTAAAAATGCTTCAGAAGGTTTTGCCAAACAAGCTAAAGATACGGAAGATAAGGTTAAAATACTACACAATCAAACAGTGAATCTTACAGGAGAAGCTGAAGATTCTGCTGATCAAGCACTTCAATCCGCAGAAAATGCGGAAGCATTGCATAGTAGCGTAAGAGATATGTTTTGTACAACAAATCCTGCAGATCAAGTTTGTAGTGCACGCAGAAGAAGGAGGGAAACTAAAAAATCATCAGTGACAAGCGGAGCAAGCAGACCAACTTCATTTATATCTCAAGTCATAAATTTCTTTTACCCTGCGGTAGGACAGGACGAATATAAAGTAAAAAATGAAATACAGGAAGTGGCAAAAATAATAGATGCAGCAGATGTTGTAACAAAATTTGAAGAAGTATTGGGAGCAACAGCTGTGAAATGTGGCATTTCAAAGAAAAGTCTAAATTTTGATCCAGTGGAACTGCAGTCAACCATTATCAATAAGTCATTACTTAATGATGAAAATCATAATGAGTTGTTGAAGTTCTTGTGTGTAACTGCAAAAAAATCACTCCCTAATTACAAACAAACTAGTAAATGTTTGTTTACTTTTAAAGATCATATGGAAAAAAGATTAAAAGACAATGAGCAGCAAAGAGCTTTCGTTAATACTGAAAAAATAGTGGCAAATAATGAGCAGCCAAGGAGTTTTATGAGTTATGTCTCTCCTCCTAGTAGCCTCAGTGCTATTAATCAGCAAGTTGTCGGTTATTTAAGGTAATATCATGGAAAAACATATATTTAAAATAGAGGATAAAAACCCGCTCTATAAAAAATTGATTAAACTTCCTGCTGAATATTATATATTAAACAAAAATAGTAAGGTTATCCATTCACATATTGGTACAATTAAAGTAGAGAATATTAATAGTTTAAAGTTAAAGAAGCAGGGAGATAAAATATCTTTATATGAAGGAAACTTACCCCTGCAGGCAGAAAGATCTGATGAAAGTGGAAACTCTATTAAAGAGGATCTTATTGTAGAACAAGAAGCTATAATAAGTACAAATAGAAACAATATTATAGAAAAGCTTGAATCAAAACCTATCTTGATTTCGCTTTACAACATAAAAGATAGTCCTAACTTTGGCCTCAAATTGTCTGGTAGAGATATAACTGGAGTACTCAATTTTATCAATTTTAACGATGAAAATGACCCAGTACTACAAAAAATTCAAGAAGAAAAAGGTGGACTTTATTTTACAATAGAAGGTGATTATATCTATATATCAGATGAAGAAGGAAAATGTCTTCCAGTATGTGAAGATGGTAGTTGCTATAAGTATCAATACACAAAAAATGAACATGATATATTAGAAATTAGTGAGATATCAACAATAATAAAAAACTTAACTAAAACTGAGCAATGCAGTGCGCCAGCTAAGGCATGGCAGAATTTTACTTTGCAAAAGGGAAAAGAATTATCGGATAATATCTATCAAGCAGATATCATGTTAAACGGTAAGCTTGTAGCTACTTTACCAAAAATAGGTTACTGCATGCTTGATGACCAATTGGTCATACATAATCACGTTACAGAAGAAGAGATAAAAATTCCTAGAGACTTTCATTATCTTAAAGTAGTCAAGTCCAGTAGTAATGATGATTATCAATTAACGTTTTGTAATTTCTTAGGTAATGAGTTTTTTGAACATAAAAAATACGATTCTCAATACTCAAATATTCCAGATAAATATCAATATATAAGTTTAAACTGTATGAAAAAGGAATATAAGCCAAATTTCTGCAAGTTACTTAACGATAAACCATCTTTTTTTATTGCAAAAGGAACTACTAATCAAGATTCTTCAGGCCACTTCCCAGCTGATGTATTTGAATTAGCAAAACGTGAGAAAATGGCTACATTAATTGATCAATTTGGCTTTTTCAATAAAGAGGGTAAGTTTCAATATTGTGATTACCATACAAAAGCAGATTACGATGTTTATGATTCTTATAAAATTAATAAAGAGTACACAGCAACAGATGAGTTTCTCTTCAATGATGACATAGTTCTTTATACTATTCCAGAGCTATCTTAACCACGCACAAAGTATATTATAATTGTTTCAATAATTGTTTTTAAAATTGAATCGAGTAGACTTTCAAGCAGTGTAAAAATGTATTCTTTTTAGTTTAGATTCGCTACCATTTTGCCGCTCGTTAGTACCGCAGTGGTTTTGTAATAGAACACAAGCTGCAAAAACTTAAGGAAAAAATGGTCAGTGCTTGACACTGGCATCTAGTTCTTTCTATCAAAAATGCTGTAAAGTGTTCACCAATTTAGTTGGATCCCAGTACTGGGATGACATTATGAAGGCCTAGCAGTTTATGACGGTGTCATTCCAGCGCGTGACGCTGGAATCTAGTTCTTATTACCTGAGTCTTCTGAATCCCAGTACTCGGATGACAAGAAAAGAAACACTGGTTTCAATATTTGCATGCATCTGAACAGATACAGATGGCTCAAATGTTAAAAAAAGTATACGCGTCAAGTTAAGAGCAACTACCTTCTTTGACTTGTCAAGAAAGGTCTTTTTTCCCCAGATTCTATTATCACATGCTGAAATGACATCTCTTGCTTCTTCATGTGATTATGCAAAAAGCCCTTTGAATTTTTACAGCTTGAAAAATCTTTATAAAATTTACTTTCTTTAAACACTTTAACTTTCTCTTCATTGTTTAGTGAGCCATGTTTAGAAAAATACTCATCTGTTATTTGAATATATAAACTAATCAGCTCAGGAAAAGTGTAGTCAGTTTTGTTGGAAGACTTTAAACACGTAATTGGCAATTTATGTATATCTTTATCAGCTTTTTTAGAATCAATACATTTATCATTCTTTCTTAATATTATATGCTGCTTGAAAAATTCTTCATATTCCTCAAAACCTTCAAACACTTCTTTTTCTTGGTTTCTACCGCTTTGATCTATTTTTTCTATTTTTGTTGCAAGTTGTGCTGGTTGTTTTATCGTCTTGTCTCCTTCTTGATTAAAGTATAAGGTGTAAGGGGTAATTGCATTAATAATTTTGTGTGTTTTCCAATGGCAACCAAAAACCTTTAGTACTAATTTGATTATTGGAGCAAGAAAAATTTTTAATTTCGCTATGAATCCAAAATAATAAAGAGAAGCTTGTTTGAGTGAACTAGCAGCCTTATTAACTATACATCTTAGATGTATATCCTTATCTTTAAAATTTTTATGAACCTCTGCTGCTACATGTCCACCTAAGCAGTTTCCGAACAATATAATATCATCTGGTTTTATACCTTTTTCCAACAAGTTAGTTACAACTGATATACCAGATTTAACTCTATTGCTACGTATCAGTGAGTTATTTTTACTTAAACCAAATCCAGGATAATTAAAAAGGTATACAGTAATACCTTGATCTGTAGCCCAATCGAAGTTTTGGAAATAATCTTTGCTAGGACTTAATGCTTTATCTCCGCCAATAAAGTATACCAGATGTTTTTCACCTTGATTATTGTTTTGATTTTTACCAAGAAGCGTAATTGTCTCTATTTTCATCCCGTTTTGAGTTTTTATAAATTCTCTCTCAGTTTGCTCTCTTATTTCTTTCATATTTTAACTCTCACTATAATTATACAAAAAAATCTTAAAAAATCAACAAAATCTCAATTTTATGAACAATATAAACTTTTTAAAATTCATTGAATTATGCTTTCAAACGGTAGTGCCGGGGTGTGAGTATAATGATTATCAATATATAAAAGTCATAGCGGATAGGCTTGAAGCGGCAAGTTCAGGTGAAGTGAAAAGAATAATATTCAATATGCCTCCGCGTTCAATGAAGTCTATTTGTGTAAGTGTTGCATGGCCCGCATGGATACTCGGAAATCAGCCAACTGCAAGAATAATAGTTGCAAGTTATTCTCGGCTCCTCAGCGAAAAGCACTCACTCGATACAAGGTGCATAATGCAATCTGATTGGTATAGAGAGCTATTTCCGAAAGTAGAATTATGCAAAGATCAAAACACTAAATATAAATTTCAAACAGTGCAGAGAGGATGTCGAATTGCAACATCAGTTGGAGGAACATTAACCGGTGAAGGTGGAGATTTCATTATCGTGGATGATCCACTAAGTCCCGCACAAGCTTTGAGCGAAACATTTAGAAAGCGTGCTGCAAACTGGTTTGATCAGGCTTTAGTAACCAGGCTCAACGACAGAAAAAAAGGAGTTATCGTTCTTGTGATGCACAGACTCCATTTAGAAGATTTAACTGGTCACCTCCTCTGTAAACCAAGAAACATATGGCATCATGTCTGTTTACCAATAATAGCTGAAGATAAGGAGATTATTTATTCAGTTAATAATCATATTCCAGAGCATGAACAGGAAATATACTCAAGAAAAGAAGGTCAATTGTTGTATTCCCTAACTGAAGGAAAAGAAGAAATTGAGATGATAAAAGCTGAACTTGGGAGTTATGGTTTTGCTGCTCAATACCAACAAAACCCTCTACCACTTTCAAGTGCTATAATTAAACGAGAGTGGTTGAAGCGCTATAAAAATTTTCCTGATAGCCTCTTGCATGTAACACAAAGTTGGGATACTGCAATTTCAACAAACAATACAAGTGACTTTAGTGTCTGCACTACCTGGACAAAAGTAGATAATACATTCTATTTACTCGATGTATATCGCGCAAAACTTGAATATCCAAAACTTAAAGAGAAAGTTCTATCGCTGGCTGCAAGGTGGAAGCCACACGCAATTTTAATCGAAGCAAAAGCAAGCGGTCAGCAATTGGTTCAGGAGCTCAGGAAAAACAGTGATTTTGTATCTTGTAAAAAGCATCTAATGTTTTAAGCTTAAGCATTAGATGGAGAAGAGAAGAACTCTGTCAGTGGTCTTAGATATAAAATCTGTAAGGTAGATAAGAGTTCTCTTCTCAAGAGTACAGGCTGGACGGTATCGTAGAAAAACCTAAATGGTTCTAATTCTGTATTCACAAGACTAGCCTTACTTTTCATTTTTAATGGTAACGCATGGGGTTATATATGATCAACAACTTTTTAGGTATAGATGTATCGAAAGATCGCTTTGATGTTTTTCTCTCGTTCATAAGCAAAAAAGGAAGATGTGAAACTAGAAAAAGGAGTTTTAAAAACGAGGATTCTGGGTTTCAAGGTTTACTTAGCTTTCTACAAAAACATAATGTAGAAGAAGTAAAAGCCTGCATGGAGGCTACTGGTTGTTATAGCGAAGCTTTGGCTGAGTTTCTGCACAACGCTGGACATTCTGTTAGTGTTGTAAATCCTTATTGCATAAAATCTTATGCAAGGAGTAAGCTGATACGACAAAAGAATGATCAGACCGATGCAGAAGTTATTGCTGATTATTGCCAAAGACAGGAACCTTCTAGTTGGACACCACCTTCTCCTGAAATGAAAAAATTAAAACATCTTTATCGTTGCTCAGTTGCGTTAAAAGATGAGTTAACATTAGTAAATAACCACTTAGAAAAAAAAGAGAGACTGCTTAAAGAAGTTGCAAGTGCTTGGGAAGACCTTGCAATGAATATAGCTCAAAAAATAGAAACAATAAAAAACTCCGTACGTGAACTATTAAATCAACATAAAGAATTGTTGGAAAATTTTCAACTTCTATTGACTATTCCAGGAATAGGAGAAGAATCAGCAATAGCTATTTTAGCTGAAGTTCCTGACATAGAGGTTTTTAGAGATGCCAGGCAATTGGCAGCATATACAGGAGTTATACCACGAAATATGACGTCAGGTTCCTCTGTATATGCCAAACCCAGATTAAGTAAATCCGGTTCACAAACATTACGTAAAGCACTTTTCTTTCCTGCTATAGTAGCTAAGAATCACAATCCTATCATTATTAGTTTTTGCCAGAGATTAAAGGAAAAGGGTAAGCATAATATGGCTATCGTTGGTGCTGCAATGCGTAAGCTACTCCATATCATTTTCGGTGTTCTAAAATCCAAAAGTGCTTTTAATCCTGACCATATCAAGAATTACAGGGCAAAGCGGTTGGAGGAGAATTTAGTACTTTAAAATCAAAAAATGCGTACTTTCTATCTTATGTAAAATAGCATTTTACACAAATTTATTTAATGTAGTTGGTTAGTGTATATGTTGATAGAAAGTATTTTTTGATTTCGTAATACAGCTTAAGATTCAATTTCTATAATTTTCTTGTTGACTGACAAGACGGTATCTACTTTAACATTGAAAGGATTTGTTGTATCTAAAGGCATAAATTTCCTTACATCCTAATTAAGTAATTATATATAAATGATACTTTAAAAACAAGTTTTTGGCTTATGCCAAGGACGATTAGAACGCACTTTACTAACGTTTACGCCACTATTTGTTAGCCAAATAGAATGTGTACCATATACTTCTAAATCAGAATACTTGATGATTTTAGTATTGCAAGCTGGGTGATTGAATTTGCTTAGCTGAATTACTAGATCGACATTGTTACAATTTTCTAAAATATCTTCTCTTTTGTGAGCTAGCAACACTGACTTATTATTTCCTTTATTATATATACAGCCATAATCATTACATTTTAGCCTTTTGTTTGAATCACTGAATTTAGTATGATTCACAATTTGATTCTGCCCGTTTTGCTTTGCCCACGTTTTGACAACAAAATTTCTGTTTTTTCTAGTAAGAGAATATAGTAAATTGTCACCTTCTTTTACAGCAAGATTATCAGCACTGACTAGAATATCAGGAGTTCTATACATAGCGCTAGAGAAAATACCTAGCAGAATAAAGAAAATTCCAAAGAAACGCCAATTCCTTTCCCACAGGCACAGCCACAATAACCCAAGCGTTATTATAATGATCGATGATGCAGGAAAAGTGCGAATAGGAATAACCAGATACTGAAGATTAGCTATTGCATTTGTTATATATAAAACGCTGTCAATTGGGCGTTCCATGAGAGGCGTTATAATCCACTGAGTACCTAAAGGAATCAATAAAACATAGATTATTCCAAGTGGAATAATAATGAGTGTAACTATTGGTATAGCAACTAAATTTGTGATAATGCCGCTGATTGAAAAATAATTAAAGTTGTATATTGTGTACGGAACCGTTGCTAAACTTGCTATTATTGAGCTGATCATTATCGACACAAAATATTTTATTATTTTTAAAAATTTGTTGGCATTGATCTGATAGCTGGCAACTAGTGCCAAAACAGCAGAAAATGACATTTGAAAACCTGGCTTTAAGATTGCTTCTGGCTCCACTATGAGTATCACCGAAGCAGCAAACGCAATTGCTATTAATCCTCGATATTTCCTTTCTATGATTATTGCAACAAGTACCAAGATCACCATGATGTAGGCACGCTGAGCAGAAATTTGCATACCGGTAATCAACAAATAAAAGGTAGTTGGCAAGATAGTAAAGAATGCAGATATTTTTTTAGTGTTATATTTAAGAGTCAAAGTTTCAGATATTGCAAATAAATTACGGAATACTATAAAAAATAGACCAGCAACAAACGATAAATGTAAACCAGATATAGCGAATAAATGTGCTATACCTGAATCTCGTATCGCATTCATAGTTTTTTGATCTATCCCGTCTTTTTTGCCAATTAATAATGCAGAGATTATGTCCGCGTGTGGCTTTTTGGTATTTTGCTGTAGGTTTTCATAGATATATTGACGGAAAGATTCTATATACTCTTGAAATTTTCTTGCTTCAGCCTTTTTGTACAGGACTATTTTGCTTGTTGCAAAGCCTGTTGCACTTATTTTCTGATAATATGCTATTCTTGCAAAATCATATGCATATTCCGAAGGCGCAATTTTTGGAGGAAAGAGTTTTGCTGATAATTTTACTTGATCCCCTATTTTAATGCCTTCTTCCGCTTTGGTTTTAACTGATATTCTGATGTTATCCAGCTTGAACTTCGTGTTTTTTATTTCATAAAGCAAAAATTGTTTATATGAGCCCCTATCGTTAATATCCTTCACTGTAGCAACAATATCTTTCACATACCTTTCCTTATCAAGAATGTGAGTATTAACTGAATCTGTTCTGAATTTGCTGGCTGTAAATCCTATGAGCACTGCAATTAAAGAAATGCATAATATTGCGTATTTCCTGTATAATATTGCAATCAGAATTAGTATAGGTGAAAGCAAGAGAAAAATAGATATAGTGAAAGCACAGCTTGGTTCAAAATTTAATGAGAAATAGGTTAAAATTCCTGCACACTGAAAAACAGGGAACCACAATATCAAGTTATATTTTTCATTGCACAGATTGTTATGTATATAATTTACTATCATGTTAAGAAAGGTTAATAGATATATAAATATATCTAATAGTGTGATTTTATTCTTTTATTTATTATTATTACGCATATAATAATAAATAAGCAACGACGCGGGATGGAGCAGCTCGGTAGCTCGTCAGGCTCATAACCTGAAGGTCGTAGGTTCAAATCCTACTCCCGC
Source organism: Wolbachia endosymbiont (group B) of Melanostoma mellinum (assembly GCF_947251465.1). Taxonomy (NCBI): domain Bacteria; kingdom Pseudomonadati; phylum Pseudomonadota; class Alphaproteobacteria; order Rickettsiales; family Anaplasmataceae; genus Wolbachia; species Wolbachia endosymbiont (group B) of Melanostoma mellinum. The sequence continues at coordinate 980,062 of NZ_OX366366.1, read as the reverse complement.
AACCATCTTTCAATTGTACAAACATCGCGATTTCTCTTATTATAATAGCAATGGTATTTCTGACTCAAAGCTTGTTTTTGACCTGTAGGCTCAATCGCAACATTCAGTAAAAAACTTAAGGTATTTATTGGTGAATTACATTAAATTATAGTGGCTGCATGTCTTTTTTATTTTTTCTACATTTAGCCAAATCACGCTTGTTAGTACATTATCAATTTAAATTATTAAAACTCGCTATTCGGGACTTCTTTTGCCTTTTTTCTATTTGGTTGGATGATTTTATAAATTAATTAAAATATTCATAATATTGATTTCTTATCACAACAATGCTATTATTAAGCTAATATTACTTTTAGTGAGGTATGAGCAATGGTTGATGTGGCTTTTATTGGCGTAAATACGGTTATTGATAACGGATACAGAAGAAAAATAAAACTCGTTATGTCAGGGTTATTTTTAGCTGTATCAGCAGCAACTGCTATCTGGTTTATCTTTCCTGGATCGCAAAATGTACTTGCTCCATTCTTGCTTCCAGCTATATTCCTTCTCTTGACTCTGTCTATGGGATATTATACGTTTCTTTTTGGTTGTGAGAAAAAATCTGTAGTAGAAAATGTTCTAGGTATGGTTGAACCTGCTGAGTCAGTTAAGAGAGTGCGTTGCCAAGACGAGATCGAATCTTTGCTAGCAAAAACAAGAGATATCACAAAAAATAAGTTTTGTAACATACTGATTAATCTTTGTTTTGAGGATCGTATCAAAGCGCACAAACTTGCTTTATATGTAAGAGAAATTGATAGCGTTGCATCCTCGATAAAAGACGAGGATCTGTTAAATCACTTTGATCAATTTTTTACCATAACTGAAGTAAGCAATAAGAATAGTAGAAATGAGCTAATTAATCGCGCAAGAATATATAGAACAATAAGTGAAAAACCTAAAAATGAAATACAAAGTTTTTTAGCTAATCAAAAAGAGAGTCTTTCGTATGAAATAACGTCACCTAAAATTGATAATTTTTTACCACAGGTTAATGCAGTAACTGTTTAGGTTAGCAAAAGTTCAATACGTATAGCTAAGTCTTTGCAATATCAATAATTTCATTGTGTACATGATTATCACTTTTTTTTTCAATTCCAGTAATAACATTACATCTATTAGATTCTTTTATAGCTATTTCTTGAAATCCTTTTCGAATTTTATGATAGAAATCAATGCTCATTTCTTCATACTTATTTTTATCCTTTGCTCTGCTGAGTCCAACTTGAACATCAATATCTAAAATAAATGTGATATCTGGATATTTAATTTCCACTAATTTGTGTAAGTCTCTTATTAGACTCAAGTCAACACCTAGTCCATACCCTTGATACGCAATAGTTGAATCGATAAATCGATCACAAATAACTGTCTTTCCCTCTTTAAGAGCTGGCAATATTAATTTTTTCATATGTTCGTGCCTCATCGAGATAAGCAGCAAGAGTTCAGAAATAGGATCAATATTATCCTTAAGTAGTAATCCTCTTATTTTTTCTGCAAAATCAGTACCACCTGGTTCTCTAGTCAATACGACATTATTTTCACCGTGAATTTGCTTGAAATAATTTGCAAGTAACTCAGACTGTGTTGTTTTACCAGAACCATCTATTCCTTCGAAGGTTATGAACATAAATTTTATAATTACAATGCTAAATGCAAGCAGTGTACATAGAAACCATTTGACATTTAAGCAATAAGATCATAAATTATGGTATACAATTCTCTATGAGCTATGGTTACGCTAGACACTCCTAAGATAGATTTAGACTTTACTGCAAAGAATTTCAATCTCCTGGGAGTGGATAACAAATATTATACATTAAGTGACTGCTATGGGGAAAATGGTCTCATTGTAATGTTTATATGCAATCACTGTCCTTACGTTCAATCAATTATTAGCAATCTAGTAAGAGATGTTAATTTGTTGAAAAAAGATTATCAGGTAAACACCGTTGCAATCATGCCAAATGATGTAAATGAGTACCCAGAAGACTCCTTTGAAAACATGATTAATTTTGCCAAGGAAAATCAGTTTACATTTCCATATTTGATTGACAACAACCAAGAAGTAGCTAAAGAGTATGGTGCTGTTTGTACCCCTGATTTTTTTGGCTTTAATTCCAAACTAGCCCTCTGCTATCGCGGGCGTTTTAACAACACAAAAAAAGAGAAAGTTCAAAATTACGAAGTAGGAAGTAGTGATTTATTTCAAGCCATGAAATTTATTGCAGAAACTAGCAATCCTCCAGTTGACCAAAAATCAAGCATTGGTTGTTCAATAAAATGGTCTAATTCTACAGGTTAAATATTATGCACAGCGGCTCTCAGCATTTGTTTGATATTATAATTTTACTCTCTGCTGCTGTGTTTATAGTCATAGCGTTTTGGAAAATGAATATTAGCCCAGTACTTGGTTACTTTGTTGCAGGTGCATTGATTGGTTCTCATGGATTTAATCTGATACATTCAGTTGAAGTAATGGATAACTTTGCAGAGTTTGGCGTAGTTTTCCTATTGTTCATTATAGGTCTTGAATTGACATTTGAACGCCTTATCGCTATGCGTAGGCATGTGTTTGGGTTTGGTTCCCTTCAAGTTATAGTTACCATGATAGCAATATGGTGCATTGCTCTTGCCTTTGGAGTAAATACAAACATGGCAGCAGTTATTGGTGGTGGACTTGCACTATCCTCAACAGCAATAGTGTTGCAGGTTCTGCAAGAAAAGGGTTCTCAAGCAAGCCAAGTTGGTAGATTGTCAATAGCAGTGCTACTAATGCAGGACTTTGCAGTGGTACCTCTAATAGTACTAGTGCCCCTGCTTACTGGCAATTCTGAACACAGCTTAATAAGCTCGTTGGCAGGCTCATTAGTGCAAGCAGCTATTGCATTGGTGTTGATATTTGTAACTGGTAGGTTATTACTGAGGCCATTGTTTTCGGTTATTGCCAAAATGGAGAGTAATGAAATCTTTATATCAACAACACTTCTGATAATATTAGGATCAGCATTTATTACTGAACAATTTCATTTATCAATGGCATTAGGCGCATTTGTTGCTGGGTTACTAGTTGCAGAAACAGAACACAGGAATTCGGTAGAACATGCAGTATTGCCATTTAAAGACTTATTTCTTGGTTTATTCTTTATGACTGTTGGCATGTCTATTGATATTGACCTTTTACTCAATAAGTTACCACTCGTTACTTTATTATCAATTATCCTTATCGTTTTAAAGACGTCCATTATATATACATTGTGTAGATTTTTTGGATTTAGAAGTGCACCTGCAATACAAGCTGGATTACTGCTTGCACAAGGCGGTGAATTTGCATTTATTTTATTCCGTTTAGCAGATGAATTAGATGTACTATCAAGTGAAATCGCTCAAGTGCTTATGATGGTAACTACAGTAACTATGGCTTTTACTCCTCTTTTATCGGGAATTGGAGACTGGATAGCAAATTCATTTAGCACTGAAAAAATAATACTAGACGATGAAGCAATCGAAACAGACACACAAGACCTTTATAATCACGTAATAGTTGCTGGGTTTGGTAGAGTGGGATATATGGTAACGAAAATGCTTACTGCAGAGCATTTAAGTTATGTTGTTGTAGATATTCAATCAAAAATAGTGAAAGAAGGAAAAAATGACAGTTTCCCTATATATCTTGGAGATGCTACAAGATATGAAATTTTAAAATCAGTAGGAATAGAAAGAGCTCAAGCTCTTGTGGTTTCAATAAAGAACGAAGTCACTATAAAGAAAATAGTTTCTCTAGTTGCAACAAACTTCCCGCATGTAAATATTATAATACGTTTACCAGATTTGAATAATGTGGAGGTTTATAAAGATCTAGGGGCTAGTAAAATTATTCCCGAGACGTCTGAGATTGGATTGCAGCTAGGTGGAGCAGCATTAAGCTTAAGTGGAATTAGCGAAAGCGGAGTTACATCTTTAAAAGGTAAATTTAGAAAAGGCAACTACAGTATGTTAAAAGACCTTGGTAGTGATAAAGATGAATAATCCTCTATCACTTTAATTAGTGACCAGAAAAACACATTTAATTAAGCAACTATACTCTCTAGAAAGGTGAAATTGACCTTATTGTAACTATGAACAAAATAATAATAAAAAAATTTGGTGGTACTTCGCTAACTGACTTAAATCGAGTTGCAAATCTAATAAAAAACGATATTGAAAAAGGTTATAATGTAATTGCTGTTGTATCTGCTGCTGCAGGATTCACTGACCAAATGGCTTTTCAAGCCAGGCAAATTTCAAATTTAAATTGTAGACAAGAGTTATCAGAGTATGATGTCCTGCTTTCAGCAGGAGAACAAATCTCTTGCGGGTTATTAGCTATCACTCTTCTGTCTGTTGGAGTTAATGCTAAATCATGGCTCGCCTGGCAGTTACCAATTGTAACGGATAATTTTTATTCTGAGTCTAAAATAAAAAAGATAAAAATTGACCATGTAAAAAGATCTTTTGCTGAGGGTTATACTGCTGCAATCATTGCTGGTTTTCAGGGTATACACGATGATAGAATCACTACTTTTGGTAGAGGAGGATCTGATATCTCAGCAATTGCCTTTGCTGTAGTCTTTGGTATTAGGACTTGTGAAATTTTTACTGATATTGACGGAATATATACAGCAGACCCAAAAATTGTTCCAAGGGCACGCAAGCTTAAATCTATCTCTTACAATGAAATATTGGAGATGTCGTCATCTGGTGCTAAAATATTGCATAATCGTTCAGTACAACTTGCAATGAAGCATAATATTAAGGTGCAGGTGTTATCCACTTTTGAGGAAGTAGAAGGCACTACAGTACTACACGAAAAAGATGTACTGGAAAGATACTTAATTACTGGAATAACTTATAGCACTAACGAAGCTCTTGTAACTTTCACTAACCTTGCAGATATGTTGTGTATTCTAAAAGATATTGCAGGGGCAAATATTAAAATTAACATGATACATGGATCAAGCTTTGTGATTTCCGAGTTTGATGTTGACTCAATGAGAAAGCTGCTGAACAAAAATGAAAATTATGTCGTAAACAATAATATAGCTAAAATTTCAATAATTGGTATTGGTGTTATGTCTGTGATGCACTGCACACTCAAGGTTTTAAGCGAAAAAAAGATAGAAATACTTGCTGTCACAATGTCCGAAATCAAGATCAGTATAGTTGTTCAAAAAAAACACGCTGAGGCTTTAATTAGAGATTTACATACCGAATATGAGCTTGATGTATGACAGCACGCTTGAAATTTATTTACTTGATAATTCAAAAAACTTGAAAGAGCAAAGATAGTTATTGAAATTATCTTGATTTACATCGGTTATCCAAGTTTGACATTGAATACTTAACACCTCCTCCATTAACACCTTTCTGTAATCTTTATCCAGATGCGACATTATATCGTCAAGCAGAAGAAGAGGTGCTTTATTGTAATGAATACACCTTGCTTTTACACTAGATAAGATGATAGAAAGCAGTAATAGCTTTTGCTCTCCAGTAGAACAAAGATTTATTGGCATGTCCCCTTTTTGGCAAAAAACCCAAAAATTATCATTATGTACAGAAAAGGTTACTCTACCAGTTAATGAGTCTTTTTCTCTGTTTTCCTTTAGACGATTCTGAAAATATTCTGCAGTATCGTTCAAAGTTAGCTGACTGCTAAATTTCAAACTTGCCTTTGGAAAAAACTCACAAGAATGGTTATCAATTGTGTCTTGTAATATCTTTAAAACAGATGATCGCATACGTAAAATATCAATTGCATTGGTAGCCATGACGTTTTCAAGACTAGAGAGCCAACTTTCGTCCAAAATATTCTCTCTAAGCAATTTACTTCGCTCATGCTTAGCTTTTCTATATTTCATGTAGCAATAGGTGTAATTTTCTTCAAATAGTGAAACTATACGGTCTAAAAATTTTAACCTGTCGCTTGGAGAATTAAGAAGAATATAGTCCATTTGTGGAATTAGCCATATTACATTAGATATTCTATACAAAGATGAGTAGCTTGACTGCGTTTTCCCATCAATTTGTATTAATTTCTTATTAAGATTCTTTCCTATACCAATTGAGTTAAGCTCTGCTCCATTGAAAAAATCATAATACACTACCCAACTTTCATTACTGCGCCTATTTTGCATCTCATTGATTTTTGCTTTTTTCATTCCGTTGCTTTTAGCAAGCAATGAGATTGCTTCAAGTATATTAGTTTTTCCAATACCATTTTTGCCAGTTACTACAACTGGTCTATCATCTAAATCCAGTTCAAAGTTTGAATGACTACGAAAGTTATATAATTTCAGTTTTTTTATATAGCAATGGGTAGTCATTCTTTAATTTATATTCTCCTTACTTCTTCTAGAACCTCATCAACATGTCCACTAACTTTTACGTTTTTCCAGATCTTCACTACTTTACCTTTTTTATCTATTAAAAAAGTAGTGCGCTCTATTCCCATATACTTTTTGCCAAACATACTTTTCTCTACCCAAACACCATACTTTTCCAACATTTCAGCATTTTCATCAGAAACTAAAGAAAATGGCAGAGAATATTTTGCTTTGAAGTTAGCGTGGCACTTAACGCTATCTTTTGATACACCAATTATCACTGTGTCAAAAGAAGAGAAATTTTCTATATTGTCTCTAAAGCCTTTTGCCTCCATTGTGCAGCCCGGAGTATCGTCTTTAGGATAAAAATAAAGAACTACATTTTTTTTATCAAAAAATTCACTCAGTGATAAAATCTCACCAGAATCTGTTGGCAAGCTAAAATCAGGTGCATTATTTCCTATTGTTAATTCCATACTTTGCTCCATTATTAACACTTTTATGGTACTATAGTATATTGTAATAGGAAGGGAGGATAAATGAAAGTAGCTTTTCAAATGGATGAAAATATAAATTTTGAAACTGATACTACATTTGCATTAATAAAAGAAGCGCAGAGGAGAAAGTACGAAATTTTTGTTTATGTACCTAATAATTTAGCACTCAAGTTAAATCAGCCAATTGCCCTTGCTCAGAAAGTCAGCGTTGATGATTGTAGCTTCATTTCAAAAGAGGATGTAGTAATCAACCTAAATGAAATGGATATCATATTTATCAGACAGAATCCACCATTTGATATGCGGTACATTACAACAACCTATATCTTAGAAAAGACTACTGCGTTAGTAATAAATAATCCAACAGAAATAAGAAACTGTCCTGAAAAATTAATTACTTCACTATTTCCAGAGCTAATTCCTCCAACTTTGATCACTGAAAATATATCGATGATTAGAAATTTTTGTCACGACTATCAAGATATCATCTTGAAACCACTATATAGCTATGGAGGAAATGACGTAATAAGAATACAAGACCAAAATAGCATTCAAGTGGTAGTCGATCTCATGATTGCAAAATATGAATGTCCTGTAATTGCACAAGCATTTTGTAAAAAGATAAATACAGATAAAAGAATACTGCTACTGGATGGAAAGCAAATAGGAGTAATGAAGCGAGTTCCAAAGTCTAGCGGAGAAATCAGAACAAATTTGAGACTCGGAGCAAGTTTTGAGCCTGCCCAAATGAATGATAGAGACACTGAAATATGTAATAAAATTGGTCCTGAGCTAAAGAAAAGAGGGCTAATATTCGTTGGCATTGATATTATAGATGACTTCCTTCTTGAAATTAACACAACTTCGCCTACGGGAGTAGTTTATATCAATAAATTGTATAGTAAATCACTAGAAAAAGAACTATGGGATGCATTTGAAAAAAAGCAATTCGTCAACTAAGTTCTTGAGCTATTGCCTTAATAAATTCAGTAACTCCATTCCTTATTCTTGTTTTCTTAGTATTATTAGCCATATCACGCAATTTTTGACAATTTTGCAATAAATCAACTAGCAACTCTCCTAGATTCTTTTTCGCGTTACTATTTTGCTCAACAATTACAGCTGCTCCCGAATCTTCAATATGTTTTGCATTATAAAATTGATGGTTATCTTTTGAGTGAGGATAAGGAATATATACAGCAGGACGCTCAGCAAGAGTAATCTCTGCTATTGAAGTTGCCCCCGCTCTGCTAATTACCAAATGAGCATTGGCCAGTTTATTTTCCATATCATCGAAAAACTCACTTAACTCACAATCAATTCCTTCACTTTTGTATAGACTCTTGACCTTGTTTATATTTTTCTTCGTACATTGCTGCGTTACTCTCATCCTCTCTTTTACTTCAACAGGTAGATCACAAATTACGCTGCTCACTACATCATCAAAAAAATTTGCACCCTGACTGCCTGCTATTATTAACACGTTTAAAACTGTTTCAGCTCTAGAATAGCCTTGTGCTTCTATATCGACAAAATTTCCTGTAAAAACGCATTTACTACCTTCTGCATACTTAGTCTCTGGAAAGCTAGTTGCAATTAATTTTGCACTCTTGAAAAAGAATCTATTTACTCTCCCTAAAACTGTGTTTTGTTCATGTAAAACTATAGGTATAGAAAGAATCTTTGCTGCAAGAAGAGTTGGAAAAGAAGCGTAGCTACCAAAACCAATGATTAGCTTTGGTTTTAATTTTCTCGTTTGATACAGTGCTAATACACAACTATACATTAACAAAAAGAGAAACTTCAATTTGTTGCCACTTGGCTTGCACAATGGTAAAATATAACTTTCTATATTGATGGTTTTTTGATCATTGAATAATATACAATTGTGCCCTTGTACCTTTAGTGCTTTTGCTAAGGTTATAGCTGGAAAAACATGCCCACCTGTACCGCCTGTTGCTAGAATAATAGTCATCTGTAAGTAGTAATTTGATAATAGATTGTTAATTATTTTTTAATACTTTGCATGTAAAATTTTATCAAGCTTTATGATAGTTGAGTTAAAAATGCCTAAAAATAGTGACAGTAAAAAATAAGCCTCAAGAGCAAAGCAGAAGCGGAGGTTTATTAAAAAACATAATAAAAGCTCTTTTTAACTCAGTTGTTGATCTACCTCAGCAAGAACAACTCAATAAAAATATTGATAGACAACAAGGTTTAGACAGTAAAAGAAAAAGCCCAGAGGATCTTAATCAGGAAAAAAAGCTTGAAGTGGAAGAAGCAGCTGAAGGGTTAAAAGAAAAGTTAGAAAAATCTGATATTGGTAATCAATCTATTAGAATTGAATCGCCTAATCAGGATAATTGTAGCTCTAAAACAATGGATCGTTAGCTTAACTATTTAACGATTCATCATCTGCAGCAAGTACTGATTCGTGTATAATTTCCGAAATAGTTGGATGAGGAAAAATCGTAGATTTTATGTCGCAGTCTGTTCCCTCTAGTTGCTTTGCAAGAGCGAAATTGCTAATTAACTCTGTTACTTCCGCTCCTATCATGTGAGCTCCAAGAAGTTCGCCTGTTTTTTTGTCTATAATTGTTTTCACTAAACCTTCAGTTTCACTTAGTGCAATAGATTTACCATTAAAGTTGGAGTGAAATTTTCCTACTTTTATATCGTATCCACTTTTTATTGCCTGTTCCTCAGTAAGGCCAACGCTTGCTACTTGCGGATGAGAGTAAGTGCAATTTGGTATGCACTCTTTTTTTAACTTATGAGCATTTTTACCGGCAATTTTCTCAACACAGATTACAGCTTCATGACTTGCTTTATGCGCTAAACATGGGGGACCAGCTACATCACCTATTGCATACACACTTGATTCACTTGTTTCATACCACTCATTCGTTTCAATGAAACCAGAAGGACTCAACTTAATTTTTGTATTTTCTAAACCTATATTTTCAGTGTTTGCTTGCACGCCAACTGCAACAATCACCCTATCAAATTCTTTGCTCTCACCACTACTTAGTAACACTTGAGCAAAGTCTTTATTTTTAGTCAAAGCTTTTACGCTACTGTTTGTATATATTTTTATCCTTTGTTTTGTGAATATTTCTTGTGCTAAATTTGAAATATCTTTATCTTCCAGCGGCAAAATAGTGTCTTTTACTTCTATAATTGTTACATCAACTCCCAAAGTACTATAAAAACTTGCAAACTCTATTCCTATCGCACCAGAACCTATGATTAGTAGAGATTTTGGTAACTTCTTTGGAGTCATAGCGTGCTGCGCATTCCATATTAAATCTCCATCTACTTCGATTCCAGGAAGATTTCTTGCCCTTACACCTGTTGCTAAAATGATATGCTTAGAAGAAATTTCCTCCTCCTTCTTATCATTAAGAATTTTTACAACATAGTTACCTGCAAGTTTACCAAAGCCTTGATGAACTTTGATGTTATTTTTTTTCATCAAATACTCAACACCACTTGATAGCTTATCAACAACGTTCCTTGAATATTTCACTATTGATTGTATATCAAAACTTGTATCCTTTACTTTTATGCCAAATTCTTCTGATCTTCTTATTAATCTATAAACTTCAGACGCTCTAAGTAGCGATTTTGTTGGTATACATCCCCAATTTAAGCATATACCACCCAAATTTTCCTCCTTTTCAACAATTGCAGTTTTAAGTCCAAGCTGCGCCGCTCTAATTGCTGCTATATAACCACCAGGACCGCTGCCTATAACTGTAATATCATACTCATTCATCAGTTTTCTTCGTATGCAAAAGACTATATATAACAGATGGAACCCGTATGATCAATGCTCAGGTGCATAGAAGCGGCTTGACAAACCTTCCCACTTTTCTTCTTATATCAATAAGAGTATTTATCCTTATTTTTAATCTCCGCGGGTTTAACAACAAAACTCAGATATTTATTGGCAGATTACATAAAAATTATAGCGGCTACATGTTTTTTAAATTTTTTCTACTTCAGCCAAAACACGCTTGTTAGCACATTATCAATTTACATTATTAAAACTCGCTATATAGGGATTCTTTTGCCTTTTTTTACTTAGTAAATTTATTAATATTTATAGCTAAAGCTTCAGGCCAGCACTTGATGCTGAAATCTTTACTACAAATAAGCATATTGAGCACAAAATTATGCTAAAATACAACGTTTTTGGTGAGACTATGGACAAACTGAATCCCAGTATCTGGGCACTGGGATGACAAGAAATAGGCTGCTTTCATAACAATGAAAGGTTATTTGGATGATAGCTGCACTTCCAGTTTCAGCTACTCGGATGACAAGAAAGAGGGCACTGGCATGCTGAACCATAATGTTCGTACAGCTGTGCAAGAATCAGTGGGTGTGACTTGCCAAATTTTTAAATTACGGACAGCACCAAGTAACGAACAAGTACAGCGTCTATACCAGTTACTGTTGTACCTTATTTCTTTCTCCACAATACATTTTACCTGATAAGAATAGAGCTACTATAAGATAAATAAGATTCCATGTTGCTAACGAAACACCAAAAATATAATGAGGTCTGTCACAAGACGGAGAGTAGTTAGGGTTTAATAGATTATTTCTTAGCTCTTCTATGCTAACGTTACCACTTGCTTGCTCTGTACAGCCTAAAACATCATGAAATAAGTGGAGTTCAAGACCTACATGATAAAAAGATATTATTGCACCAATGAGATAGCTGCAAAACATTGCATAGATTAGGATTTTGTTGTCTTTGAACATGTACGCAACTGCAAGTAGCCCTGTAACATAGTAAACTACTCGCTCGTATATGCATAACTTGCATGGTAGCATATTGAAGAAATACTCTAGCACATATGCAAAAATCAGAGCAGCGGCACTTGACAGCAAAAAGATTGTAGAACTGTTATTTATATCTGACATAATTAACGAATTACCACAACAACCGAAAAAGTCAACTTTTGTTTAATAATGTTCTATATAATTATAAAGCGACACATATCACTCTATAACTTTTTTATCTAGCCTCTATGCATGTATTCACAGCTAGATACTGATTTAGTTTGCATACTAGTTACAACCCTAGTATCACTATCTATTTTTGCAATTTCTTCTTTGGTATACAATTCATCCTTGTTTTTCGTCCAGCTATTGTCATATTGAATATCAACTTCTCCTCCATTGGTTTTAAACCCAAATGTTTCTTGCATAAGCAATCTTGCTTCTTCCAAACGTCTATTGTAACGTTTGTTAGAATCTTGATAGCTAGATATAAGAAGAAGAACGTCATTAGAAAGAGTGAAATATACTATCTCTTCCATAATTTTGTAAATCTCATGTTCTGATAACTTAAACAAAGGATAATCTTTTTGAAACTTATTCTTTACTTCATTGTAAATTTCCATAATTTTTACTCTACCAGCATCGCTTAGAGCAATGATAGCATTTTCAATACTTGCTATACCATCATAGTCATAACCTTTTCTGTCATTTTCAGCAACCAAAAAGCCATGCACAGCCTGAATCTCACCAACTTTCTTATCTTCTTTAGGTAAGATATCAAAATCAAAATAGATCATAGGAGACTTCAGTGCTAACAACATAAATATACGCATACTGTCTATCTCAACACCAAAAGATAATCTTTTACTTTCTGGAATAGAGTATAGATCTTTGAAATATTGAGATACATTGTATAAAGGACATTTAGATAGTTCTGTTTTCTTATTTGGTTGTAAGTGAAAGCTGAATTCATACTCTCCTAAATCCAGCTCATTAAAGTCTATAAGCTCTATGTTTTTGTTTGGGTTAAACTCTCTGTTTGATATTTTATTCTCCAACTCTTTACGTTGCGTAGGAGTAAAACCAGATCCATTTATTACTAACTTCACTACACGCGTATCTTTTCTTTTTGCCCATTCGCTCAATCTCTCCAAATATTTTTCTGGGATCGGATATCCATATCGCCTTGGAAGCCACTGAAATACTAAAGGTGTATCAACCGTGAAAGTATGTGGAGATCCAGGCCTTAAATCTTGTCCTTTATAATTCATAGCAAAAGTACTAAACAAGTTAATACTTTACTATATAATATTAATTTATCAACTACTTATTTAAGTAATATTATTTACTTATTAAGAATATTAATAAGATAAAAAACTATATTATTAATAAAACAAGATTACCTACTTTACATAGGGATTCTTATTCTTTTTCAAAAGCAATCTGACTGGTACGCCTTCAACAAAGAAGTTTTTTCTAAGACCATTAGTCAAATAACGTTTATAACTCTCATCAACACTTTCCGGGACGTTGCATACCAAAGAAAAAGCTGGAGGTTTGGTGCCAATTTGAGCAATATACTTCATTTTAATTGCTCTACCTTTTATAAGTGGGTGAGAATGTTTTTCCACAGCATCTATTAGCCAATTATTCAGTTTTGCAGTGCTGATCTTCTTGTTTAAGGATTCACTCACTTCAAGACACTTATCTATCACATCACCACAGCGCATACCTTTCAATGCAGAAATTGTTACAGTTGGCACTTCCAAAAATAACCGAGTCACTTCCTGTTGTTTGACAAATTTTATTAACTTACTTCTGTCATCCTTACCTATTAAATCCCACTTATTTAAAACAATGATAATTCCCTTCCCCCCTTTAATTGCAGCTTCAGCAATTGATAAATCCTGCTGCTCAACGCCAAGCAAGGAATCTAGCATTAAGATCACTACATGAGAGCGCTTTATTGACTCTATACTTTTTTCAACAAATCTTGATTCTAAGTTATCAACAACATTTGCCTTTCTGCGGATTCCCGCAGTATCGATGAGAGTGATTAATTTTCCATTATGGTCGTATGAAATATCCACAGAGTCACGCGTGGTACCAGGTTTTGAGCTTACTATTAGTCTATTTTCTGCAAGTAAACTGTTTAAAAAAGTTGATTTTCCAACGTTTGGGCGACCGATGATTGCAATCCTCAGTCTAATGGACTCACTTTCAGGCAGCTCAGTTTTTTTGTTAAAATCTTCAATAACACCAGCTAATACATCATAAAGATCAATCATACCAAGATTATGTTCGGCTGAGATATACATCGGACCTATGAAGTTGAAGAACTGCAAATAATCAACATTTTCCGATTTATGACTTTCGCATTTGTTTGCTATTAGTATTACAGGTTTGTTCGTTTTTCTCTTCAGCCACTTTGCAAACTCTTTGTTCTGCTCGTTTTGCACTTTTGCATCAACAAGAAAAAAAATTACATCTGCGCTTAATAAAGAAAACTCTATTTGTTCAATAACTTGTAGTGAAAAACTGGTTTGGTCATTCCATCCTCCTGTATCTATAACTTTAAACTCTAAATCACTAATTCTTCCAATTCCTTCACGCCTATCTCTCGTTACTCCTGGAATGTCACTAACTACCGCTGCTTTTCTTCTTACTAGCCTATTAAATAGAGTTGACTTGCCTGCATTTGGAAGGCCTATTATGACTATTTTCAGCATAGTTTAAGAGCATGTTTTGTACATAATAGATTATAATCAAAATTTTTCATTTTAACTATTGACTTGATAGATTATATATCTATCCTAAAATTAGTATATTTTATCTTAAGTTTATTATGTAGAATTGGAGGCGCTATGCATAATGCAAATGAAACTTTAATAATGAATTTCGATCAAGTTGCTCAATTAACTCCTCAAATTTATAAATTAGGGACACCTTATAACAACAGGACACGTATATATAACTATATAACTTTAGCTAAAGCATTGGAGAATCTCAATGATCCATCCCGGTCACATGCAAATAAGGAGCTTTTTTTGAGTGACAATGATGAAGAAACTAAGAAATTTCTGAGTGTAATTCGAAAAGGAATTGCTGAATATACAGGTAATGATTCTGTAGATGTGAGGTTGAGAGGAAAAGAAGATAAATCATTTACTGCATGGGTATCGTTAAAAGAAGGCAGAGGTGAGTTAAAATTTGATAACTCATTTCCTGGTAAAGTCTTAAAGGATAGTAATCCAAAAATTGGAGCTTTTACATTGGTATCTCCAGAAGATAAAAGGTTGGTGCGTGTTTCACAAAGTGATGATGGTGTAAGGCTTTATCAAATACTAAATGAGTCTTGTATAATTAAATTTAACTGGAAAGTGGGTGATAGAGATTGCAGTATTGCTTTAAATATTAGTGGAAATGGTAACGTATTTTGTACTGATTTAAGTGATAATATAAGTCCTGAGGACTTCGAGGAAAACAAAGCTGTAAAAATAAAAATTGGCTATTATGAGAATAAGAAGATGGATAAATATAATGACATGACTCTAGCAAAATTGGTCTCATTGGCTTCAAACTTACAAGGAATTGAAAGAGAAGTTATAACAATTAATCCATCAACAGGTGTAACAAGTGCAAGTGCACAGAATGTTAGTGAGTCTCAGCATTCTCAAAATATTAAATAGAAATTGCTAGCGCATTAATTATCGTACACATACACCGTTGCATGCAGCAACGGTGTATGTGTATAATCAATAGGATTTGTAAGCTCAATAAAGTTTACAACCAATTTGAAAGTTATTTTACTACATGCAAGACTCTGAAATACTAGAAACTCTAAAGATCAAAACATTAGAAGCCGAAAAAGGAGGAGGTCCTGATAGAGTTAACAAGCAACATGAAAAAGGAAAGATAACCGCTAGAGAAAGGCTGAGTATATTGCTCGATGAAAATTCATTTCAAGAGTATGATAAGTTTGTGAAGCATCACGCAACTGATTTTGGCATGCAAAATGCTGATTTTTTAGGTGATGGAGTTGTAATTGGCCATGGTACTATTTATGGCAGAAAAGTTTTTGTTTATTCTCAGGATTTCACTGTCTTTGGTGGATCACTTGGTGCATCACATGCAAAAAAAATATGCAAAATTATGGATATGGCAATTAATGCCAGAATTCCAATTATCGGACTAAACGATTCTGGTGGAGCCAGAATCCAAGAAGGAGTAAATTCCCTTGCTGGTTACGGAGAAATTTTTCAAAGGAATGTAAATGCATCAGGCGTTATACCACAAATCTCTCTAATCATGGGCCCATGTGCTGGCGGTGCAGTTTACTCTCCAGCGCTAACCGATTTTATTTTCATGGTAAAAAATAGCTCATACATGTTTATAACCGGACCAGATGTAGTGAAAAAAGTTACATACGAGAACGTAAGCCACGAAGATCTCGGTGGAGCAAAAATTCATACGAGCAAAACAGGAGTAGCAGATTTTGCATTCAATAATGAAGTTGAAATGCTACTAGAAATGCGAAAATTCTTCACCTTTTTGCCAGCAAATAATCAAGAGTTGCCAAAAACTGTACCAATCTGCGACTTAATTGATGATGTTGATGAATCTTTGAACACTCTAGTTCCTAATAATCCTAATACTCCTTATGATATGTATGAACTCATTGAAAAGGTGTGTGATGAAAGGAAATTTTTTGAACTAAAACCCGATTTTGCTCGTAACATCATAATTGGCTTTGGCAGAATTGGAGGAAATACTATTGGTGTTGTTGCAAATCAACCTATGCACCTTGCAGGATGCTTGGATATTGACTCTTCAAGAAAAGCTGCAAGGTTTGTAAGATTTTGTGACGCATTTAACATTCCCATCATCACACTTATTGATGTTCCAGGGTTTTTACCTGGCACGAATCAAGAATACAATAATATAATACAACACGGAGCGAAACTGCTTTACGCTTACGCTGAAGCGACCGTGCCGAAAATTAGCCTTATCACTAGAAAAGCGTATGGTGGTGCATATATTGTTATGAACTCAAAGCATTTAAAAGGTGATATAAATTATGCTTGGCCAACCGCTGAGATAGCTGTAATGGGCCCTGAAAGTGCAGTTGAAATTATATTTAGGCATGAAAAAGACCAGCAAACGTTAATCAAAGAATATAAAGAGAAATTTGCTAATCCATTTTTTGCTGCATCGTATGGATATATTGATGATATAATAGTGCCAAGCAAAACAAGGCATCACTTTCACAAAGCATTAGAGCTACTTAAAAACAAGAAAGTAGAAAGAATATGGAAGAAGCATGATAATCTTCCTTTGTAACTTTCCTCTCAGTCTTTATTGTAAGGTCTACAGTGCCGTTACACCAAGTTGGATTACCAATAACGCTAACTTTTGGATTCTTTTTTCTACAATATATTCTTACTTTAGCTAAAAATTACTTCCGCACATTTTAAATCTGATTATAACTACAATTAGAGATACTTTTAGAGCTCAAAAATTTATCTTTGTCTGCAGACTTTTTTTATTAAACTCATAAAAAAATGTAGCGTATCCTCTTCAGCGTATGTGGGTGCATACACACATACTTAATTTCTGTCGTATGTGCATTGCATTTTTTTCTAATCTTTTTTTCAAAGGAGGATTTTATGTCCAGAATTCCAGATATTTGACGTTTACTTTAGCTAATAAAAACCAACTGGTACCTGCGGTTTTTATAGCCTCAAAATTTCAATCAAGCTTCAACTATCATTCAAAGAAACTTATAGTTATTCTTAGTGTTATTACTGTAGTAACAGCGCTATGATGATAAGAACATAGAAAACCTCTATAACCTTTGTTCTTTTAAACTTTGTAGTTGATTTTAAGTAAAGATACTCATCAGCTAATTATGAAAAAGACTTCAAGTGAGAGTATATAAGTAAGGCACTGACTACTAACAAAGATATACAAAAGTTGTCTTTGTTTACTTTGCCAATTAGCAAAAAGCTTATCCAATAAGTCGTTTTTCCTGTCTTTTAGGGCTAATATCCCATCTTCTTTTGCTAATTTAAAATCTACATCTTGCTCCCAGTGCGATAAGTCTATAATTACATTTTCTACCATTTATTGCTCCTACCTTAAATCTTATTAATTACTTTACGTCTACAATAACATGAATATAATTCAGTGTGCCGTTACCAAGATTCGAACTTGGGACCTCGTCATTACCAATGACGTACTCTACCACCTGAGCTACAACGGCAAGTTCACGTATTATGATAATGAATAACATAAAAAAAAATAAGGAAAAAGAAGAAGAGAGAAAAAGATTGGCAAAAGCTTTAAAGCAAAATATTCTAAAAAGAAAAAAACAGCAACAGAGTAGACAAAGCAGACCCCTTTCAAAATTTGTTTGTGGTGAGGAATTTTTAGGAGAAAGCGCCGCAGAATACCCAAACGTATTTGAGGAAGCTTTAACAACAAAATTACCATCAGAAACTTAAGTTTTGAAGGAGGTATCATGCCAGAGCTGCCAGAAGTGGAAGTCATCTCTAACTTCTTATTTGATAAAATCAAAAATAAGAAAATAAGCAATGTGACAGTCAATAATTGTAATTTGCGTGTACCAATAACAAAAAATATTGATGATTTGCTAAAGGGCAAAGTTATAAATGATATCAAGCGTAGAGGTAAATATATAATCTCGAATATAGATGCTAGTATGGCTGTCATCATACACCTTGGCATGAGCGGAAAGCTTATATATGCTGAAGACAATCAAGCACAGAACAAACATGATCATGTGATATTCTTATTTTCTGACAACACTTCACTAATCTTTAATGACCCAAGAAGGTTTGGATTAGTGATTGTTTTAAACAGAGAGCAAGAACTAAATTTTTTTAATAACCTAGGAATAGAACCCCTCACGAATGAATTTGACGGACATTATTTACAGAAGTTGCTAAAGAACAGAAAAGCAAATATCAAATCAGTATTAATGAATAATAAGCTAATAGTTGGCGTAGGTAACATATATGCTTCTGAGAGCTTATTTAGAGCTCGCATATCACCACTTAGGCTAGCACAAGATTTAACATATATAGAGTGCGAAAAACTTGCTATCGAAATAAAAAATACTCTGAGTGATGCAATTGCTGCTGGTGGTTCAACACTGAAAGATTATGCACAACCATCTGGATCTGCTGGATACTTTCAAAATAACTTTTACGTATATGGTAAAGTGCAAAAACCTTGCAGAATCTGCAACAATATCATAACACTTATACGACAAAATGGTCGTAGCACTTATTTTTGCAATGCATGTCAGAATTAAATTTTATTTTTGCATATGACACTCTTACCTGAAAAAGATCCTTTTGATTTGTTCTCAAAGTGGTATCAAGAAGTACTTAATTTTCCGTGTAAAGAGTCAACTGCAATGACGCTAGCAACGTGTAGCAAAGACTGCATTCCATCTGCAAGAGTGGTATTACTAAAGGAATATAGTAAAGAAGGTTTTGTGTTCTTTACTAACGTAAACAGTAGAAAAGGAAAAGAATTGACTGAGAACCCCAAAGCTGCACTCGTATTTCATTGGACAGAATTTTCTAGACAAGTACGAATTGAAGGAGAAGTTAGGCTTCTAAGCGGCAAAAAGGCTGACGAATATTTCTCTTCTCGAGCACGTGATAGTCAAATTAGCGCGTGGTGCTCAAAACAATCAAGAGTTCTGAAAAATTGGCAAGATTTTGAGCAGGCTATAGAATTGAAAGAGAAAGAATTTCACAATACACAAGTTTCTCGTCCTGACTTTTGGGTGGGATTTTGCGTAATCCCAAAGGTAATTGAATTTTGGCAAGAAGGTGAATATAGGAGACACACTAGATTTAGATATACTCTTGTTGAGAAAAGCAATTGGAAAGTGGAACAATTATATCCCTAACGTTAGAGAAAGCTACTCTGCAGATCAAAAATAAGGATTTATTGTCATAACAAGGAAAGTAACTTTTTATGGCTTGTTGTATGTAACGTTACGCAAAATATTTTAGTGCATTCTCAAATATGAGCATTCCATCACCATATTTTGGCATAGCCACTCCTGAACGTTTACATTTTTCTTTTTCAAGAGGCCAGTTGTCCTGCTGAGTAAAAAATATTCCTCTCTCTGGGTGAGGCATTAAAGCTAAAACTCTACCACTTTTGTCTGACAAAGCTGCCAGGTCGTATATAGATCCGTTTGGATTGTAAGGAAATTGTAAATTTGCATAGTCACCATTTTCATCAACGTAACGCAGTGCAACGGAATTATTTTCAATCAATTGATTTAAAATATCTTGATCCATAAAAAACCTGCCTTCTCCATGAGCAACAGGAAGATATAGCTCACTCAGGCCCCGTAGCCAAACAGAACTACTCTGCGGATTAACTCTCACTCTAATCCAACGACATTGGTAATTACCTATATCATTAGAGGTTAAAGCTAGATTAGAGAATTCTGGAACTAATTTTACTAATATCTGGCAACCATTACATATCCCTATAATAAGCTTATCCTGAGATAAGAAATTTTGAAATTCGTCTAACAAGTTGTTTTTTATACGTAAAGCAAATGCATTACCAGCACCAGTATCATCACCATAGGAAAAACCTCCTGGAATTGCAAGTATATTGCTTAATTTCAGTTCACTTGGATTATCTATAATATCATTAATGTGAACGATTTTTACTTCAATATTATTAATACCAAGCTTTCTGCTGCATTCCATAAATGCAAATGCAGTTTCTTTTTCGCAATTTAAGCCATAACCAGATAGGATTGTAATTTTCATGAATCAAAAAACTCGAACTTTCTTTTTACAAAATTTGCTATTAAATTCAAAGCAAATAGCATTAACAATAAAGCTATAATTGCAATGGCAGCAAGCTCAATAAATGAAATTTCAGGACTACTTGACCATATGTATATTTGTACAGGTAAAACAGTTGCCGGATCGAAGAAGGATGTAGGTGTATCAGCAATAAATGCTACCATGCCTATCATAAGTAAAGGGGAAGATTCGCCTAAAATCCTTGCAATTGCAAGCACTGCACCATGTATTATCCGTGGCAACGCAATCGGTAAAGAGTGATCCAATATCACCTTGATGTGAGGTGCACCTAGCGCAAACGCTGCATCTTTTATTGCAATAGGAACGTTTGTAAAGGCATTTTTTGTTGCAATAATAATATTAGGCAGCATCATAAATGAAAGAGTCATCCCGCCAACAAGCGGTGAAGAACGGGGTAAACCAAATATGCCCAAGTAGAGAGTCAGTCCTACCACACCAAATATTATCGAAGGCACTGCAGCAAGGTTATTCATGCTAATTTCTACAATACTGGTTATTAGCCTATTTCTAGGCATAAATTCATAAAGACAGATACCTGACATAATTCCTATTGGCAATGCCAACGCTAAGCATACTATAATTGTCATTAATGAACCGATAAATGCCCCTAAAATCCCTGCATTCTCAGGCTCACGAGAATCAGACTTAAGAAACAGAGACTTATTAAAAAATTTTCTTACTCTTCCCTTCTCCTTTAACCAATCAAGTAATTTAGCATAATGATCATTCAAACATTTATTTTTATATAGTGAATTGATCACACTCGATGCGGTAAACCAGATCTCATATTCACCACTATTTTTTACTCTCTTACGAAAAAATTTCTCTAGTTCTTTGTAAGAATTACGACTTAAAATTTCGTCACCGTCTTTAAAATCAGTTCCTTCAAACACCTTACGTAAAGAATTGTTGAGTAAGCCAATGGACTTATATCGTAAATCACCAGGATTATTAGTTAAAATAAGATCAGCATTTATTTCAACTGGCAATAAAATTTTCGTTACTGTTAAAGCACTGTAAGAGTTAACTAATATACTTAGTAATATACATATAGGACACCCAATTGAGACAATCAGTGCTGTAAAAGAGCAAAAGCATAAAATGCTGTTCTTTTTATTTTTTCTTTTTACACGAGCATGTACGCGCTTAGATTGAAGTAACTTAAGGAAGTTTTTCTTTATTATACCCATTTACTTTTCTTTACATGAGGATTTGAAAAGACTTTCCCCTTTTTCCAGTGCTTGACACTGAGATCTAACAGGCTTTGCCTGCAAATAATTTTTATATTTTCCATGAAAGCACAAACCAAAAGGAGAATCTGGATCCCAGTGTCAAACATTGGGATGACACCACAGCAGGAGGCAAAGTACAGTTGTGCGCCACACACTGGGATAATAAGAGAGAGTTTTGAGATGATACAATTGACATCACTCCCTATTGTATCTACTTAGATTTTTTTTTAACATAAGTAGTACGTTCTTTGATCCTTGCAGCTTTCCCAAATAGCTTGCACAGATAATATAATTTTGCTCTACGGACCTTTCCCTTTCTTATCACTTGTACTGAAATTAATGCAGGAGAGTAAACAAAAAATTGTGATACTATACTTTCTCCATGACTTACCTTTCTAACTGAAAAAGAAGAGTGTAATCCACGATTTCTTTTTGATATACATACGCCCTCAAATATCTGTATACGCTCACCCGTACTATCAACTACCTTAAAAGTGACCTTCAAATCATCGCCAGGACAAAAAGCTGGCATCTCTTTGGCTAACCTTTGTATTTGTTGTTCGTTAAATTTTTCAAGTAAGTTTGTCATTTATCATCTCCATTCAACAATTCAGGTCGACGTTCCTTTGTTCTAACATATGACTGTTCCCTTCTCCAATCACTTATTTTTCTGTGATTGCCAGACAACAGAACCTCAGGAACTTTGTACCTACTCCACTGCTCAGGCCTAGTATATTGAGGATATTCAAGCATACCACCACTATAACTAAAACTTTCTTCAGCAACGCTATCGAAATTATTTACTACACCTGGAAGAAGCCTAATACATGCATCAAGAACCACCATTGCAGCTGGCTCACCTCCCGAAAGTATATAATCTCCAATACTTAACTCATAAGGAGTATACACATCAATTACTCTTTGGTCAACACCTTCAAATCGACCACACAATATTGTTACATGAGGAATTTCTGTTAACTCCTTTGCAATGCTCTGATTAAATTTTGTACCAGATGGAGTCATATAAATAAATCTAGTATTTTTATGAGCAGAAAGCACATTATCAACTGCATTACCAATCACATCTGGGCGCATAACCATCCCTGCCCCACCTCCGTATGGAACATCATCCACAGTTGAATGTTTATCTTTTGCAAAAGAACGAATATTTATTACTTCAAGGTTCCATATTTTTTTTTCTAACGCTTTTCCGGCAAGAGAATAGTTCAAAAACCCGGGGAACATTTCTGGAAATATGGTTAACACTGTAACACTAAACGTCATTAGCAAATTTGTAGTAAACTAAGCAGCAATTTGATATTATCTTATAGTATACAGCTAAATCAATCATGTCACTGAATAAAACGATATACGAAGGTAAAGCCAAAGTCATTATTGAAACTGAAGACTCATCAACTGTTATACAGTACTTTAAAGATGATGTTACAGCGTTCAACAAGGAAAAATATGAAATTATTGAGGGCAAAGGAATAATTAATAATCATGTTAGTGCTTTTATCATGGAAAAGCTTGAAGAAGCAGGAATTAGCACGCACTTTATAAACACTTTAAACGAAAGAGAACAGCTAGTCAAAAAACTCAAGATAATACCTCTTGAGATAGTGGTTAGAAACATTGCAGCTGGCAGCTTTTGCAAACGTTTTAATATCAAAGAAGGTGAGACACTTACATCTCCTATAATCGAGTTTTTTTACAAAAATGATGACCTAGCCGACCCAATGGTGAATGAAAATCACATACTATATTTTGGTTGGTTATCCCATAAAGAAATGGAAGAAGTTAAAACTACAACTTTAAAGATCAACAAAATCTTAGTCGACCTATTTTCAAATGCAAATATATATTTAGTTGATCTCAAGTTAGAATTTGGCAAATTGATAAACAACAGCACTAAAATCATTTTAGCCGATGAAATCAGCCCTGATAATTGTAGGCTATGGGATAAAAATACGCATAAAAAGCTAGACAAAGATGTTTTCCGTTTAAATCTAGGAAACTTAAAGGAAGCATACTCAGAAGTTGCAAAAAGACTGTCAGTAAAGTTAGACTAACTAAATACTACTCTATCAAGTGGAGGGTTACATGCCTCATCAAGTTTTCCAATAATCTCAATTTTTTCTCCACGCTTTTGGAAATGGCTTTCCACATCCTTCATATTATCGGGATCTACAATCAGTACTATACCTATGCCGCAATTAAATGTTTTTAACATTTCTCTCTTTTCTATTTTGCCTTCTTCTTTCAGCCATAAAAATATATCTGGCCATTTCCAAGAATTAATATTTATGTCTACAAATAAATTTCCTGAGAGAATTCTTGGAATATTGTCTATTAACCCGCCACCTGTTATATGCGCAATGCCTTTTACCTTTGGCATAATAGGCAACAAAGAATCAACATATATCTTTGTTGGCTTAAGTAATATTTCACCCCAAGATTTATTATTCCATGGAGATATATCATTATAATTTATACCTAAGCTTTTAAAAATATGGCGCACCAAAGAAAATCCATTTGAGTGAATTCCATTTGATTCTAAACCAACTACACAGTCACCTGCTTTCATTATACTACAGTTTGGAAGAATTTGCTTTCGATCAACAACACCAACCACAAACCCTGCAAGGTCATAGTGATTGTTACCATACATTCCAGGCATTTCTGCAGTTTCTCCACCAACTAATGCTATTTTAGATTCCTTGCACCCTTCTGCAATGCCCTGGATTACAGACAATAAAACGTTTTTGTTTAAAACGCCTGTTGCAAAGTAATCAAGGAAAAATAAAGGTGTTGCTCCTTGTGCAAGTAGATCATTTACACACATTGCAACTAAGTCTATACCTATAGTATCATGCTTATTCACCTCTTGAGCTATTAATAGTTTTGTGCCCACTCCATCAGTTGAGGAAACAAGTACTGGATGGTCGTATTTCTTACTCAGCGAAGAAAAGTCAAACAATGCAGAAAATGATCCTACTTCACTAATTACTTCTTCTCCTTTAGTCTTTTCAATAATAGGTTTAACTTTTTTTATTAGTTCATTATATAGTTTAAGGTCTATTCCAGATTTAGCATAAGTATTCATAACGCCTTCATAAATCTTATAATTATTAATACTACATTAATGCTTTGACACAAAAAGCGCAACGAAACTTTCTCTTAAATTGACTACTACATGCCTACCAATATAGGGTTAACTTAAATCATTTATACTTTTATCCAATGAATAAAAACATAATGTTAATAACAGAGTGCCTATCAGGACGAATTCTTCATGATTTTGCTAGTTCTATGCAAGGAATAGTGGGTGGATTGGAAGAGCTTGAAGAAAACAACCCTAATATGCAAAACGAAGCATTGTCATTGCTTAAAGAAAGCTCCGATGATTTAATATATAAATATAAAGTTATGAAGCAAGCGTATTCTCATTCATCAGATAATTGCAGCTTTGTTAAGACTAAATCCAATATAGAAAATTATTTATTAAAAAAAAAAGTAAAGCTTCAGTGGAGAGTAAGTGAATGTCCTACAGAAAACTTAATTGAAAAAATAAATAAGATAATTTCCAATATGGTGATAACTATAATCAGTGCAGTGGCACAAATTGAATTAGTGTCTATTTTACTGACTAAAACAGAAGATAAAACACTACTCACTATAAAAGTAGTAAATGAACATAAATCAATAAGTACATTATTAGTGAGCAAATTAACAAAAAAAAATGATATTCGTTTGGATACAAAAGACATTATTATCTATATGACTTCTTTACTGTTAGAACAGTATAACACTAAAATCAATTGCACTTGTGAAAGTAATTCACTGAATATAGGCTTAACTATAACTTGAGGTGGCTTCATATTTCATAAAAAGGAATCGATACTATAAATTTGAATCTTGGATAAGGAAAGGAAAAATTTTGTGGAGTAACTTAGACATAAAATCTGTAGTTTATTTAACACTCCCCTTTTTCCTGCAGTAATGAATTATTATGAAGCTTGCATTTTCTGTCGCTTACTACTGGGATAGTTTGATAGTTGCAGTACATGTCTATCAATGATAAAATAAAGATCAGTTTATTTTGATACTATGATTAGGGTACTCTTTGTTGCACTATTATTTTTTTGTGGTGGTCATGCACTTGCAAAACAGGAACCAAGACCAATAGCTGGTGATAACCACATAAAGGTAATGAATTATAATCCACAGGCTATACATAAGTACACGGGCTTTTATGGTTATCAATCCAGCATATTGTTTGAGCCAGGGGAGGTAATAGAGAGTCTTTCAATGGGTGATGCAACCGGTTGGCAGCTCCTTCCTCAAGGTAATAGATTATTTATTAAGCCTATAGATGATATTGCCGATACTAATGCAACTATAATTACCAATAAAAGAGTTTATTATTTCGAGTTTCATGCTGAAGAAGCAAACGGGCTAGATGATCCAAGGTTAGCATATGAAGTAAGGTTTCTTTATCCACTGTTCAACAGTGATGAAATTTATTCAACGAGTAACGGTGATATTCTAGAGCAAGCTAGTCATACCACTATCCCTGATATAAGTGATATTGA
Source organism: Wolbachia endosymbiont (group B) of Melanostoma mellinum (assembly GCF_947251465.1). Classification (NCBI taxonomy): domain Bacteria; kingdom Pseudomonadati; phylum Pseudomonadota; class Alphaproteobacteria; order Rickettsiales; family Anaplasmataceae; genus Wolbachia; species Wolbachia endosymbiont (group B) of Melanostoma mellinum. The sequence goes on along the minus strand of NZ_OX366366.1, from coordinate 953,649 downwards.
GGTTATAAAGAAAGGCTTGAATTTTAACTATTCCATCTCGCACGTTAAAGGCAGTCAATCAATAATACCAATTAAGGTTTTTGATGACGGAAAATTTACATATCTACAATTTAATAAAATAAACTCTGATTTCCCGGCAGTTTTTATGGTTGATTCTGCAGGATATGAATCCTTGATAAATTTTCGTACAGTTGATGACTACCTGATAATTGAAAGAGTAAGCTCGGTATTTACCTTAAGAAACGGATCAAGTACAATCTGCCTGTTTAATGAAAACATACCTTTCAAAAAAGGTAAGTGATTAAAGGCTATAGTATTCTTATAGGTGCAAAATTCTTTCTATGGTGCTTCGTAATTCCATGAAGGCCAATAGCGCTGAGGTGTTCTTTTGTTCCATATCCTTTATTTTTATACCAATTATATTGAGGATGTTTATTATGCAATTCTTCCATAAGCCGATCTCTTGTAACTTTTGCAACGATTGAAGCAGCTGCGATTGATATACTTAAGCTATCACCATTCACTATAGATTTTACTTGCCATTTTACTTCAGGTGGTTGATTACCATCAACTAGCACATAATCTAGTTCTAGATTCAAGTTTGCCAACGCACGTTTCATTGAAAGCTTTGTTGCTTGCAAAATATTGTATGAGTTTATTTCTTCTACGCTTGCCATTCCTATACCAAATTTTGCAACAGACGTTATTTTTTCGTATAGAACTTGCCTACACTTAGGGGTTAGCTTTTTTGAGTCGTTTATTCCATCAATAACCGTATCTCTATCAGTAAATATTACAGCTGCAGATATCACTGGACCGGCAAGCGGACCTCTTCCTACTTCATCTACTCCTGCTATAATTCCTGATAATGTATTTTCTAATGAAAAGTCTGGATATTTCATAATTCCTATAATAAGAAAGTTAAAGCAAAAATCGAACAAGCAATAGAAATTATCCAAAATTTTATAACTATTGTATTTTCTGACCACCCTTTCTTTTCAAAGTGATGATGTATTGGTGTCATAAGGAAAATTCTTCTTCCTGCTCCATATCTAAATTTTGTATATTTAAAATATGATACCTGAATAATCACAGATAAAGTCTCTATTACAAAGATTATTCCAATAACGGCAAAAAGCATTTCTTTTTTAATTAGAACACTAGTGAGTCCTAAAGCTGCACCGATTGATAGGCTTCCAACATCACCCATAAATATTTTTGCTGGATGTGTGTTAAACCACAAGAAACTTAAAATAGCTCCTATAAATGCAATGCAGAATAAAGTAATGTTTACATCTGTCTGAGTGATGTATGCAATTAGCCCCAAAAAAGCAAAGGAAGTAATGGCTTGAGTTGCAGCAAGGCCATCTAGGCCATCTGTAAGATTCACAGCATTAGAAGAGCCGACAATTACAAATGCAGCAAACGGAAGATATAGATAGCCAAGGTCGATTGCTACTTCTCTAAATAGAGAAATTTTTGTAAAACCTTCAGCAGATTGTAGCTTAAGTATAAACATACAGACCAGAGTAACGACAAACTGAATAAGTATTTTGGTTTTTGCACTTAAACCTCGGTGGTGATTTGTCTTCAATTTTAAATAGTCATCAATAAATCCAAGTAGAGCAAAAAATAGAGTTATAAATACCAGCAATGAAATTTCTGGTGTTAATTGAGTCCAAAGCAGGATTGGTAATAAAGCAGAAGTTAGTATTATTATTCCACCCATAGGTGGTATATTCTTTTTTGTTATTAAATGACTTTCTGGTCCATATGATCTGATTGGTTGTCCATCTTTACTTATCTTTTTTAGAAGTTTTATAAAATAGGGAAAGAGAATAAACCCAAAAATAAATGAGATAAAAAACGTCTTTGTAGCTGAGATCACCTGCCTATTCAAAATTAACTAGATATTATACCAAAAGCTTTACCTAATCTCAATTTATACCTTTTTATCAGCTTATTTTATTTGGAGTAAATTTAGTTATTGATTAGTTATAGCAAAGTTTGCATACTGATATTTAGTTAATGGTAAGAGGTGGCATATGTTAGATTATATTAAAAAGCTTTTGTGGGCTAATACAGTACCTGATAATGAGAGTAGAGTTAAAAGTTCTTACACGCATATAGTAGAGAAACCTTCTTTTGGTGATGCAGCTTCAAAGTTGAGTAAGGAAGAAAGGTCAGAAGAGCATCTTGTTCTTCTAAAAGGTAAAGGCAATAGCTCTGGTACAACTGTAACAGAAGGATCGTCTAGTATTCAGAATGCAGTATCAGGCAAGAACAAGCGTGAATATATTAAATTAGACAGTGATGAAGAATGGGATAAATTCTTTAAGTTACAGAATGATCCAGACACTAATACTACAAACAAAGAACCTTTTTCTCCGAAGAAAGGAGAATCTCACTATCATGGTAAAGAGATTGTAGGCAAGATTGCTGACCAAATTAAGGCAGAGATATCGAAGGTATATACCATAGAGTCCATAAATGATAAAAGAAGGCAAAAGGGAAGGTAATATTGTTTACCCCACCGTGAGAGTTGTGCTACATGCCAATAAAGAAGGAGTAGATATAGCTAAACTTCTAGGCGGTAGTATATGTAAAGAGTATGGTGTAAGAACAATTACATTTTGTCATCCTAATCAAGAAAAAAAGAGAGGGGCATGTTGCTATATTAATAATGATAGTGATAATGAGGAAAGAGTTTATGAAATAATTAGTGGGTTATATGAAATGACTTTAAAGTGGTATGTTGATGGAAGAGAATGCAAAATTAAAGTTAACATTGATGGTAATAATGGTGTAACTCTCCTTGAAGGCAACGGTGTTACTGCAGAGCAGTTGCGTGCAAATAAAGAAGTCAAAATAGGTAAGAGACGTGAACCAAAATCTTTATATGAAGCGTTAGTACCGCAATTGCAACAAAAGAGCTCTGAATCAGTCAAGGTTTTACAGCAGCCTTCAACAGATGTAACAAATGTGACAACAACACCAACTTCTACTTCTCAGAGATGTAGGTATCCTCTTATCTAAATAAGGAAAAGCGAAAATAGTATGAGTTGCTTGCAAATGTAAGTAACTTGTACTTCTATGATGAATAACACAATATTACCAAGAAATTTCTATGAACGGCCAACTTTAACCGTAGCTGGGGAGCTGCTAGGGAAGATGCTGAAATTTTCTAATTTTAGTGGAATAATAACTGAAGTTGAAGCGTATATAGGAATGGATGACCCAGCTTGTCATGCAGCAAGAGGCTATACTAATCGAACCTCAGTAATGTTTGGTACGCCAGGGTTTTCGTACGTATATTTTATATATGGAATGTACTATTGTCTAAATATTGTAACAGAAGCAGAAGGATTCCCAGCAGCAGTGTTAATACGAGGATTAAAGCTCACTGAACCGCTTGAAGCAAATTTAGGCGGGCCAGGCATACTGTGCAAAAAATTAAACATTACAAAAGAACATAATAAACAAGACCTTACTATAAGTCATGAATTTTGTCTCTATGAATATCACCTCAAACCAGATTATGTGTGCACTCCAAGAATCGGAATTAGTAAAGGCAAGGAGAAATTTTGGCGATTTAAAAGTTGCGTTTTAGCAGACATGCCTAAAATCACACTCAACAATAAATATTAGACCTCCTGCATAAACTAGATAAAAAGGCAAATAGCCTTTTATGTTTACCAACAATAGACTTCTTGGATAACCTAAGGATATTTTTTGATCTTCTATGGGGGAGTTGAACATTCCCTTTTTATAAAACTTTTGCATACTCCTATTTAACTTTAATAGCTCTTTATCTTCCTGAAATCTGGATGTTTTATCAATGCATCTTCTATTCAGCCGTTAGCAAGAACTTTCACTTATTCCATAGCTTTGCACTATATGGAAATATGTACGGTATTTACACAAATATTCGAGTGCTATTAATAAATATATTTGGTTTTCCTCCTCTTGCCTTTTTCTTGGCCTCTTCCTCTATTAAAATTTCTATTATTTTTCCAATGTTTTTCTTTTTACTCCTCTTAGTCTTCGAAGCTTCTCTTCATCAAGTTTACTTATCTGCTCAAAATTTATACCTTCCCTAATATTGCTTCTACTACTTGTTTCTTAAGTTATCCAAGAAGTCTATTGTCTGTTCAGATACGAGGTAGCTGCTGCCATTTGAAATATTTTATTCACCTAAAATTACATTCTACCTATTTTAAAAGTAGTTTAAAAAAACTTTATAGACTGCATACAAAAGACCTAACATCTTTAGCAATGCCTTCATAAATCCTTACTAAATCCTCACTTAGTATTGAAGGATTTCCACAATCAGAAGCACTACATATTTGCGGATCTAGAGGAACTCTGCTCAAGAGTTTGACTCCCAGCTCTTCAGACATTTTTTTTGCACCACCTTTTCCAAATATGTGTATTTTTGAATTATCTTGAACAAAATAGCTCATATTTTCCACAATGCCGATAATTGGCACGCTGAGCTTTGTGAACATATCATAAATTTTTTGTGCATCGACTAAAGCAAGCTCCTGTGGAGTTGAAACTATTATTGCTCCAGTTAAACTAAAATTCTCCATCAGACTTAAATGTACATCGCCAGTGCCAGGCGGTGTATCAATGATTAAATATTCTATATCAGACCACCTTGTTCCCATTAGCAAATTGTAAAGTGCTTTTGTGATCATAGGTCCACGCCATATTACTGCGCGGTCCTTATCAATAAAATAGCCAATTGAAATAGTATAGAGACCATGTTTCTCTATAGGCATTGCTTTACCACTCTGTATTTCTGGTTTTAATTTCTCAGTGCCCAACATTTTAGGAATCGAAGGACCATATATATCTGCATCAACTAGAGCAACTTTATGTTTTAATTCTGCTAACGAAAGAGCTAGATTTAGTGCAACTGTCGACTTACCCACACCTCCTTTACCAGAAGCAACGACAATTATATTTTTCACTCCTTCGATATGAAGTTTAGCTTTTTGTTGCCTAGCTTGTTTTTGACCAGTAGCAACTACAGTAACCTTTCCTACTCCCGGTATCGCCTTAACAGCTTGCTCACAATTTTTTCTTAATTCTTCATTTGGCTCAGTAACTTCAAGAGCAAAAGCAACATCTTTACCCTTAATAACAATTGAGGATACTACACCAACATTCTTACCACTTTTCTTCTCTATAACCTTTTTTAGGCTCTCTCTTACGATTTCCTCATTAACCTGTGTAAATTTTTTCCAGAACATATGATGAAATTTTTTCTATTGGTGTATACTAACATAGAATAATTAAACTGCACTGACTTTAAAGCGAGGTTACAAGAATATGCTAAATGATAACAACTTAACACAAGCACAACGAAATTTGCATTTAAAGTTGAAAAAGGTAATATCAAATGGTGAGGAAATTGGTAATATCTTGAAAAGAGCCTCAGAGAATGATTTACTAAAAGTTCTTACAATAGGATATACTAAACGATTTCCAAGAGGTGGGGAACGCACTTTAACACTACTTAGCCTCGCCATATTCAAATGTAATAACGAATGCGTTAATTCTATTTTAATACATTCTCAAAATAACGGTACACTGCAAGAGATTATTAATACTGAAAATATTATAAACTATCAAGATGGTCTGATGTACACCTTAACATCGCTTGGCTTTGCTATACATTACAATAAGCCAAGATATATTAATGATATTTTAACAAAAGCCCAGGACAGTGGAATACTACAAGATATTCTTGCTGCTAGAAATATTGTACAGTATTTCAATACTAAGGAGTATGCTTTAACACCACTCAGTTTCTCTATATATAAAGGTAATAAAGAATGTATCAGTTCTATTTTAGAAAAAGCTCAAAATAATGATATGCTGCAAGGCGTTTTTATTGCTGAAAATATTTTACAGTTTTCAGATGGTCTGACGCATATTTTAACACCAATTAGCTTTGCCATATATGAAAATAATAAGGAATGTTGTAACTACATTTCAACAATGATTCAAAATAATGTTGTATCGCAAGATATTCTGAATAATTGGACATACATTTTAACATTGCTTGGCCTTGCTATATATAGAAATAACAATGAATATGTTAATTCTATTTTAAGACAAGCTCAAAATAATGGTAAGCTGCAAGAAGTTCTTACTGCTAAAAATACTTTGTATTCTTCAGATCAACTATGTTTTTTAAAATTTTTTGAATTTAGTTTCATTACAACTTTTGTTTGTAATTTTGTTTTTTATTCGAGTAAAAAGTGCATTTTTGACAATAAAAACCCTAACTTAATCATAGAAAAATTTTGTATCAAACAACAGTTACTGCTTAGATCTTATGGTTAACGAATATGTGTATAAATACTTTAAATGTGTGTAGACGTATTTATCCACATATTCGTTAACCTATTTTCTATGCAGATTTTTTTAATTCACATTGACTGCTTCTTTAAGCCTCGCATTGGCAATTACTATGATTTTACGCATTAGAGCTGTCATAGCCACCATCTTCTTTTTACCTTTACCAACAAGCCTTGAATAGAAGGCACCAAGCGCAGACTTAGACCTTGAAGCAGACATCGCAGCTGTAAAAAGCTTTTCACGAACGTTGCTTCTGCCACCACTTATTCTGCGATAACCAATAGTTTTACCACTTTCTTTCGGATGAGGTGCAACTCCAGCAAGACTTGCAATTTCTCCCCTACTTACATAACCAAGTTCTGGCATTAGACACAGAAAATCTTGAGATAATTTTGCACCTATTCCTGGAACTGTTTTAAGGATTTTTTGGCGCTTTTGTAACTCTGGATTCTCATCAATAATTTTTTGTATGGTATTGTTGAGCTCATCTATCTGGCTATTAAAGAATTCAATAGTTTTCTGACAGCTTTCTTTTATATGGTCGTTTTCAGGTGCTGCAAGCCTAGATTTCTCTTGAGCTCTCATTTTTGTAATGTCATCACGACGTTGACAAAGTGCAACTAAGGTTGTTTGTTCTTTTGACATAGGTGCAAATAGAGATAGAGTACTATAGCGTTCAAACCCATACTGAGCAAGGGCTCTTGCATCTGATTGATCAGACTTTGCTAAAGTTCCATGAGATAGAACAAAGCTTTTTACTTTGCGAGTATTAGCTCGATGTACAGCAATATCTTTATCAACAAGAAAATGTGCTAAGCCAAGCTCATATTTTCCAGTGTTTTCCAGAGTTACTAAAGAATTAGGTAAGATATTTGAAAAATCTTGAAACAATTGTTGCCAGCCAGCAGTATCATTGTCGAATTCGACAGCGTTCTTCTGTTTGTGAACTGCAACAACATTTTTAAATTTTCCAATATCAATGCCAATAAAATTTTGATAAGATGTAATCATAATAACCTCGATTAGTTTTAATTAATTTAAGATTGTAAACGGGTGCATACATATGTCCCATGCAACTATTCAAACGTATCGAGAGATGGGCTAGTGTACCTTGATCCGAACGGTTATAATACCAACAGTTGGTCGGTCGCACACGCCCGTGATAACTCTATTCCTATAGTGAGTAGGGTTATCTTCCCTCTTATCTCCTTTATATCATATTTTTAACTTACAATGGTTGGAAGTACAACTTAACACCACTTGGCTTTGCTATATATGAAGGTAATCATGCACATATTAATTCGATTTTAACTCATGCTCAAAATAGTGGTATATTGCAAGATATTCTTGCTAATCACAATGCTGTAATATCTCCAACTGGTCAGACGTACAGCTTAACGCCACTTGGCATCGCTATACATAAAGGTAATATTGAATGTATTAATTCTATTATAGTACGAATTAATGACATACCACAATATATCTATGCCACTTTTCAACCAACTGCAGCGATTAATGAAAGGAATACTAGGATTAGTAGTGCATTAGATAATGTATCTATTTCTTCTAGGTATGTTAGAGAAAATAGCAAAGTTAATTAATTTCTTAAGTAACTCTTTCTTGCAAGTACTACTTTTTTATGTATCTGTTCAGGCAATGGCGTTAACTTAAGAGAATAAATTAGCAAGCTCTCCTAAAGACATTATGGCGTTTAGGCTTATCTACTTTATTGCGGCTATACAATCTTCACGTTAACTTTAGTGAGTATTTTAAAAAGGGCTTGAAAATTTTTTGGTTCCAACAAGCACCTGATAAAGTTTTTGTTTCATTATAGCAAATAAAACTGAAAAATTTAAACGATACTTAGCAATTTGATCTGGGTTCCAAGGCTCTTGTGCATCACACATATGAAGTATTGCACATGACCAAATTTGCACAAAATTCTTATCTCTAAATTTATCTCAGAAAAATTCTCTAATTCTCCTTCTACTTTGAGTCTTTTATAGCACTCCTCTATGTGACACCTTAATAGATAAGCTTTACTGATATCTTCTTTATTGAAATAAAATAGAAACCAAAGGTCCTATTTTTCACAGTATTTTACTCCTTAACATCTTTCCTTAAGTTGACGCTATTGGGCTTTGTTGAATCGCTATCTACGATGAATAAAAGATAAAATGTAGAATATCAATAGCTTATTATTCTAGCATTTATAGTAAGGACAGTCAGTAAATATCTAAATTTAAGTAAAAGAAGTTTTACTATCATTCACTAATCTAGCTAGAATTAAAGAATTTCAATGCTTTAGCTATTTTAAGTAGAATTAAATTTACTAGTACAAACAATAAATTACTATTCTTAAATTTAATCAGATTGATTGCAAAAAATAAGATTTTCAATAAGCTGCTTGTATAGTTAGCCTTTCATAGATAGTGATGCAACAAAGCCCCGGTGGAGTAACTGCATTATTAGGTACTGCTATATCTATAGCACTTTTTACAGCCGGAGCAATTACAGCTGAGTTAATACCTATAGTTATAGCAGTAGTTGCAATTACAGCAACAGCACTAATAGTTGGCAATGCTATATATAAATTGTCAAAGCCTGATACTCAAGTTGATAAACCAATCTTAGCAAATCGACAGCAAGAAACTGCTAGCGATAGTAGGTTTGCCTAGCGATTCTGCCACAGTGTCAGCTGCTTCAATGATATCCATTTGTTCCTATAATTATCTTTTCTTGGCTACCTTATTTTGCTATTCTGCTGAACAGATACAAATTCACTTTCTTACTTCACTCACTAAAATTTTAATATGGCGTTTCTTTCCTGCAGACAATTTTATGAATGACTGATCTTTGAAGCTCTCAGAATTTATTATATAGTTAACATCGTTTATAGTATTATCATTAACTTTACATCCATTTCCCTGTATTAAACGCTTTGCCGCACCTTTTGAAGGTTCAAAACCGGTGTCATGAAGCAAGTCTATCAGGAGTATGCCATTTGCAACTTGTTCTCTTGTGATAGTGTAACCAGAAAGCAATGAACTGTCTTCATTTTCAAAAGCAGAGATTGCAGCAGATCGTGCAAGTTCAGCTTCTTTGCAACCATGACATATTTTTGTCACTTCTGTTGCCAAGACCTTTTTTGCTTCATTTATTTCTTGATCCTTCAAGGACTCTAGTTTTTTAATTTCATCAGTTGGTAAATCAGTGAAAAGTCTCAAGAAACGACCAACATCTTGATCATCAACATTGCGAAAATATTGCCAATAGTCATAAGAATTTAGCATGCTGCCATCAAGCCATACTGCTCCACTTTCAGTTTTGCCCATCTTTTTTCCTTGTGCGTTTAATAAAAGAGGTGTGGTAAGACCAAACAGCTCAGGTAAATTTAACTTTTTGCCAAGTTCAATTCCGTTTACTATATTTCCCCATTGGTCTGACCCTCCAATCTGGAGACGACAGCCATACTTTTTATTCAACTCGACAAAATCATAGGCTTGTAACAACATGTAATTAAACTCGAGAAAGCTTAGATTTTGCTCCCTATCTAGCCTAATTTTCACACTATCAAAGCCTAACATGCGATTTACAGAAAAATGTGTCCCTATATCACGCAAAAAGTCTATATATTTTATGTTATCTAACCAATCTGCGTTGTTTACTATGATTGCACCAGTTTTTCCATAATCGAAAGATATCATCTTCTCGAGGGTTTTCTTTATACCAAGTATATTTTGATTGATATCTTCTATCGGCAAGACGCTTCTTGCTTTGTCTTTACCAGATGGGTCACCAATTTTTGTTGTGCCACCTCCAAGTAGAACTATTGGCTTATAACCGAATTTTTGTAGGTGACGGAGCATCATGATTTGAATGAGACTGCCAATATGCAAACTTGGTGCCGTACAATCAAACCCAATGTATGCAATTATATAATTATCTTGTGATAATAGCTGGTCTAACCTATCAATGTTTGTACATTGATATAGGTATCCTCTTTCTTGAATGAAGTTTAAAAACTCGGATTTATGTTTCATAATATGTTATTTTGTGTGTAAACGGTGTTGTTAACGATGGTGTCATTCCAGTGCTTGACGCTGGAATCCAGTTTATTATGAAATTTCATCAAAAATGTTGTATAGTGTGCTCGTTTATGATTAAGTTTTCTAGATTCCAGCGTCAAGCACTGGAATGACACCACCAACTTCATAAGGGTTGCCTTCAAAATTACAACATTTGAGCAAGTGTATACCAGCTACCTGGATAATCAATTCCATAACTCTTCTATCTTATAATATTCTCTTACTTCTGGCCTGAATAGGTGAACCATTATACCTTGAAAATTCACAATCACCCAGTTACCTTCATCCATACCTTCTACATCTATTTTATCATATTGCTTGAGATTTTTCATCACTTGCTCAGCTAATGCTTTTACATGGCGGCTCGAATCACCGGATGCAATGATCATATATTTTGCAATGACAGTTTTATTCTGTACATCAAAAGTAACTATATCTTGACCTTTGTTTTGATCTATTACATCTACAATTGTATTTTTTATTGATTCTGTATCACCATTCATTATTCTAAATTATATAATTTATCTGTAATGATACACTCAAAATTTCTGAATATGAACTATTTTTGATATGTTTCTAGTGTAACGTTTATAATACATATATTTGTAATATATGATAGTTTTCTGATGGTATGATCATTTACTTAATCGGATTTCCGGGTAGTGGCAAACTTACGATTGCAAAAGAGCTGTGTAATATTATTGATGGGGTGATAGTAGACAATAACCTGTTTAATAATATTATATTTGATATGATTGATTTCAGAAACGCTGAGGTTACAAGTGAAATATGGGAAGAAATTTTTGTGATTAGAGAGAATATGTTAGCAATATTGGAAAAATACCATATAGAATCAAAGCATTATATATTTACAAACGAATTGATAAAAGGTGATTCCTATGATCAAAAAGTATATAACTCAGTGGTGAATTTAAGTAAAAAAATGAACGTGGAGATTCTCCCTGTGGTGTTATATTGTAATAGTGGAGAACTAGTAAAGCGCGTTCAATTAAAGGAAAGAGAGCAGGAGAGAAAAATTACTGATTCAGATTTTGCTATGAGAAGAATTAAAGGAAAGAAACTATTTGTGCCTCAAGGTTCACTTGAAATTGATAACTCAAACTTAAGCGCAAAAGAAGTTGCAAAAAAAATTGTTGAAAAAATGAATAGTAAAAAAGTAGTTGGAACTTCTATGATAGATAATTTAGTAACAGAGAATATTTGTGGTTAGCCAGGAGAAAGAGTATCGCCCTTGTGTTGGCATAATGCTATTTAACAAACAGGGGAATATTTTTATTGGAAAACGCTTTGATAGTGACTCTTATTGGCAGATGCCGCAAGGGGGAGTTGACGATGGTGAAGAGCTAGAGCAGGCAGCGCTACGTGAGCTATTGGAAGAAGTTGGTACTGATAAAGCAGAAATTGTGGCTAAAAATAAAGAGTGGATACACTATAACTTACCTGAGGAAGTTATACCAACATGCTGGAATGGGAGATATTCTGGCCAAAAGCAAAGATGGTTCTTAATGAAATTTTGTGGGAAGGATAAGGATATTAATATTAACTATACTGATCATCCAGAGTTCAAAGAGTGGCGTTGGCAAAATGTGGATGATTTGGTAGCCAGTGCCATACCGTTCAAAAAAGAAGTTTATAAAAAAGTGATAGAAGAGTTTTCTTCTATCATAAAAGGATCTATTTATGATAGTTGATTCTCATTGTCATCTAATTTATTTTTCTGATGATGAAATACCAAAGGTAATTTCAAGAGCAGAGCAAAATGGTGTGAGAATTTTGCATAACATATGTATAAGCATTAATGATATCCCTAAATTATTAAAAATCTCTTCATCCTATGATCAAGTCTACTGCTCCGTTGGTATACATCCGCTTGATACTAATGTGGAAAAAGGTGAGTGTATAAATGCTGATGAATTGATTGAATTTACTAAGGGCAAAAAGGTAATTAGTATCGGTGAAACCGGATTAGATTTTTATAAATCTGATAACAAAAGCAATCAAAAAAAAAGTTTTGCATCACATATAGAAGCGGCAAAAGTAACAGGATTACCTTTAGTTATTCACACTAGAAATGCTGATAGTGAGATGATTGATATGTTAAATTCAGAAATGAAGAAGGACGCTTTTAGTGGAGTAATGCATTGCTTTGCTTCTTCTAAAGAGCTTGCTTATAAGGCTATGGACTTGGGATTATACATTTCATTTTCTGGAATTATTACTTTTAAAAATGCGAACTTACTAAGAGAAATTGCACAAAATGTGCCACGTGAGCGTGTTTTAGTTGAAACTGATGCACCTTATCTATCTCCTGAGCCTTACAGAGGAAGAAAAAATGAACCGGCAATGGTGAAATATGTTGTGAATTGTTTAGCAGAATTATGGAATGAATCGCCGGAACAAGTAGCAAAAATAACTACAAATAATTTTTTTAGGCTGTTTACAAAACTTGAGCTCAAAGAAATTCTATAGGGCAATTAATTTAGCCGACAAAGCTCTTCCACTGCATTTACAGATTTATTGAACATCTCTTGTTCACTATTATCCATCTTAACTTCTAGAATTTTCTCAACTCCATTTTTGCCAATAATAGTAGGAACACCAATGAATAAGTCTTTCACACCATATTCACCATTAAGATAAGCAGCGCATGGTAATATACGCCTTTTATCTTTTAAGTATGATTCTAGCATGCTTATGGCTGAAGATGCAGGAGCATAGTATGCAGATCCAGATTTAAGTAGATCAACTATTTCTTTTCCACCATTACGAGTGCGCTCAACTATTTCATCAACTTTTCCTCGCGTAATCAAGCCCATCTCAATGATTTGGGTAAGTGGAATGCCAGCAATTGAAGCATAATTGATTAGTGGTACCATAGTGTCACCATGTCCTCCAAGCACAAAAGCAGATACATCTTCGACAGAAATATTTAACTCACTTGCAAGAAAATAACGAAAACGAGCAGAGTCAAGCACTCCTGCCATACCAACAATCATATTAGTTGGCAGACTTGAAGATTTGTATACTACTGAAACCATAGCATCTAAAGGATTGGTAACCACTATTACAAATGCGTTTGGAGAATGTTTTTTAATATTTTCCCCAACCTCTTTCATTACTGCAGCATTAGTTTGCAGAAGGTCATCTCTGCTCATTCCAGGTTTTCTGGCAATGCCAGCAGTTATTATAATTGCTTCAGAGTTTTTTATATCTTCATACCTATTTGTACCAGTAATATTGACATTAGATCGATCAATAGGAGATGATTCTGTAATGTCAAGTGCTTTACCTTGTGGTATTCCATCGCTTACATCAAGCAAAATAACATCTCCTAGCTCTCTTAGTGCAATCATATGGGCAAGAGTCCCACCGATATTTCCTGCACCAATCAAAGATATTTTTTTTCTTTGTGCTGTCATTTTCTACTCCTTTATATTTACTTTTGTGGCCTTACTACCTTCCCAAGGGGATAAGCTGTCAAACATACGAAAATCTTGTGGTAAGTCTATAGGATTATATACAACCTTTTTTGCCTCTATATCGTATCTTACTTCCTCGTAGCCAGTGAGAGGAAAATCTTTTAACATTGGATGACCTTTGAATCCATAATCCGTTAAAATCCTACGTAAATCTGGGTGATCAGAAAACTCTATTCCATACATATCAAATACTTCACGCTCAAACCACGAAGCTGCGTTAAATATCTTTGCTACACTTAGAGGTATATCACCTTCACATAACTGAAGCTTTATGTGCACTCTGATATTGTGTACAACGCTGAGCAAATTGTATATTAGCTCGAAACGTTTTTCTCTATTTGGGTAATCAACTCCAAAAACGTCAACTAATAATTCAAGCCTACACTTTTCATCATCACGTAGAAAGAGTAAGTGATTTTCAATGTCATTCAAAGCTGAATATATTACAATAGTGCCATCATTTTTCTGAGTACATTCACATTTAGTCTTTTTTTGTATGTATTTTGCAGTTTTATCCATGCTATATATTTTTAGTTCGTTTTATTTTATTTTGTAGACATAGCATTCCATATAGCAACGCCTCAGCAGTTGGAGGGCATCCAGGAACATACACATCAACTGGCACAATTCTATCGCAACCACGGACTACTGAGTAAGAATAATGATAATAGCCACCGCCATTTGCACAACTTCCCATAGAAACGACGTATTTGGGATCTGCCATTTGATCATAAACTTTACGCAATGCTGCTGCCATTTTATTAGTTAACGTGCCAGCAACAATCATAACATCTGCTTGCCTTGGGCTTGCACGAAAGATTATGCCATATCTATCAAGATCATAACGACTGGATGCAGTGTGCATCATCTCTACTGCGCAACATGCAAGACCAAATGTCATTGGCCACAATGAACCAGACCTTGCCCAGTTCATTATATAATCTATTAAATCGCCAAATTTAGTGATAAGAAAACCTTCTTTTTTGTAACGATTCCAGTCGTCATTAGATAAATTTACTCCCATTCCAACGCACCTTTACACCACTCATAAATAAAGCCTATAGTAAGTATTGCAAGGAATATCATCATAGACCAAAATCCGCAATAGCTTATTTTAGATAAAGAAACGGCCCAAGGGAAAAGAAAAGCAATTTCTAAATCGAATATTATGAACAATATTGCAACTAAGTAAAATTTTATGTCGAAACTTTTTCTGGCTCTTGATAAAGGATTAAAGCCACACTCATATGTAGAAAGCTTTTCACCATCTGGGTTACTGACTGCAAGAAACATAGGTAATACACCTAAAGTAAAGGATACTACAATTGATACACAGATAAAAATTAATATGGTTAAATATTCACTCATTTAAAAAACATATAACACTATGAATTTACATGCTTTCCTAATCTTTTACCACCTAAAATATGTATGTGAAAGTGCGGTATAACTTGCTCTCCATCTTTACCGTGATTAGTAACTAATCTATATCCTGTTTTTTCTAAGTTATATTTATGTGCTATTTCTCTAACAGTTTTAAAAAAACTTACTATTTCCTCTTCGGAAGCTTTCAGAACAAAATCATCGTATGAAACGTATTGAGCTTTTGGTATAACTAGAATATGAACTGGTGCATCAGGATACTTATCACGAAAAGCTAGCAAATTTTCATTTTTATGTATTTCCTCATAAGACAACTCACCTCTTAATATCTTAGCAAAAATATTAGTGTCATCATAAGCTGTACTACCCATACTTTATTAAATTCCTGGTCCTCTTCTATTTTGCTTATGATTTGGTGTAGAAGGTGGGCTTATTGCTGCTTCGCTAGAAGCATCTTCAAGACTTGAAACGTCTTTTAGCTGTATATCTTGTCCACGCAAAACTGACCCATAGTCCATTTGGTGTCTTTTTGAAAACGTTTCTATTCTTTTTGCCCTTCTTGCAGCAATAACTTCTGGTTGTAAATGATACATATCTCCAGGAACAGTTAGGCTATGATACCTTTCCTCTATTTTAACTTCTTTCATAACACTCTCCATAATTTATTTCCCCCTACCTCTTATGCTTTCGCAACTTTCAAAATCTTGTTTAATAGCTTTTTGCCAATTATTTAAAATTTTCTCTGATGACTTTTCTTTACCTATAGACCTTATAACTTCTTGTGACTGTTGCTTTTTACTATCGTATCCACTATACAACTTTTCTGCAATATCATACAGCAACTTTCGGTCTGTGTGAACTTTAAACTCTCCACCAGTAATTTTTGCCAAATTTTTGAGATCATAATCAATTTTATTATAAATTCCTTCAAGAGCGTACTTTTTCATTACTTTTGCGTCTATACCTGGATTTTTATCTTTTATTTCTTGGATAATCTTCTCAACATCAACTTCAATTACAATTTTGTTTTCTTCTCTAAAAATAGTTATATTTGGCAGATCTTTCCTTATTTTATCTAATTTCTCTGGAATCAAGTAAGGTATATCCCCCGTTAAAGTTCTTGACGCTAAAAAACTTACCTTACCTTTTTCTTGTTTTGTTATTTGTATGCCAAGGTACTTACTAGCTTCTGTGGTTTTTATAGGTGGGTCATATTTCTCTTCTTCTTTAGTTACATCACTCACAGCCTTTTTTAATGAAACTTTAGCATCATGCTTCATTTCATCAATTGAAGCAAACGGTTTCTTTATAGGATAAATAAGTGCTTTAGGCACAAGAAAAAACACGCCTTTTATCTTAGCCAAAATAGACTTTTTATTTGACTCATCTTTTGCCATACATACCTCCAAGTCACTTTCTACAATCAGATAGTAAAATACACCCAATTATAGACGAAAATATTTAAGCTTGTATATCTATTATAAGATGAAATTATAGAGATAGCAATCATTATTTGTACATTACCAAAGTATGTAGTATTTTTGCTGCTTTTCTTGTTCAAATTACCTTTAAAGATAAATTATGTTAAAATGGAACGTAAATAATATTATCGATGCTACTGGCGGAAGAGGGGAGGGTATTTGTAATTCGGTATATAGCTCAAATATTTCAACGGATACAAGAAGCATAAAAAAAGGTGATTTATTTATTGCTCTCAAGGGAAAGAAATTTGATGGGCATGATTTTCTACATGAAGCATTTTTAAAAGGAGCTGTTGCTGCGGTAGTAAGCGAAGATAAATATAGAACTTTTCCTCTAATTATTGTGCAAGATACTCTAAAAGCTTTGCATAATATGGCATCATATTACATTAGAAATGTTCTTGTTAATGCTAAAGTTATTACAATTACAGGTAGTGTCGGGAAAACGACTACAAAGGACATGCTGCACACTGTTCTATCGCAATATGGAGCGTCTTATGCAAACAAAGATAACTTGAATAATAATATAGGATTACCTTTTACTATTCTAAAAGTCCCAAAAAACTGCCAGTACTTAATCCTTGAAATGGGAATGAATAGAGCTGGTGAGATAAAAGAGCTATCGAAGATTAGCAATCCGGATATTGCAGTTATTACCAACATCGAACCTGCGCATGTTGAAAATTTTTCATCTCTACTTGATATTGCGCAAGCGAAGTTAGAAGTCCTATGTGGTATGAAAAATAATGGTACTTTGATTTTGAACAAGGATAATAAACATTATGATTATCTTTTATCAAATGCTGACAGAAATGTAGTGAGCTTTGGTAAGAATGAAAGTGCTACTGTTCGTTTGTTAGACCTAATAAGAAACGATAGCGGTATAAATTTAAAAATTAAACCGCACAACGGTCAAATTATAAACTGTAATTTACGTTTGCGGGGTGAGCATTTTACATACTCTGCATTAGTTGTGACAGCAGTTGTGCAAAGTCTAGGACTTGATTTATCGAAATTACCACTAGCACTTGAGAATTTTACTGTAACAGAAGGTAGAGGTAATGTTCATCAAGCTAAATACAATGGAAAATTAGTACATTTGATTAACGACTCCTATAATGCTAACCCTACTTCAATGAAGGCTGCAATAAGAACTTTAGGTACATATTCTAATTTAAGAAAAGTGGCACTACTCGGCGATATGTTAGAACTTGGTAATGAAAGCATAGTATTTCATACAGAATTGCTTGACTCTATAGTAAAACAAAATGTGAATAAAGTTCATACAGTTGGTAAATTTATGTTAGAATTGAATAAACTTTTACCGGAGAATATAAAAGGCATGCATTTCGATGATTCTAACCAATTGAAAAGTAATTTAGCTAATATTGTTCAAGGTAATGATGTAATTTTAGTTAAAGGTTCTCATGGAATGAGAATGGACCTTATAGTGCAGGAATTCACAATAGAATATTAAATAAAACTATTGTATTAATTTAAAGTTAAGTTATTGGAAGTTTTAACTGTGATAAAACGTATAGTTATTTTTGGTGGAACGGGATTTATAGGAAAACACATCGTAAGACGCTTGGCAGCGGCGGGGTATTTAATAAGAATATTTACTCGTGATCAGGAAAAAGCTGCTTGTCTAAAGTTATGTGGCAACTTAGGGCAAATATCAATACTTGAAGGAGATTTTTTTAATGAAAAATCAATTTTAGAAAGTATGGAGGGGTGTGATGTTGTTATAAACTTAGTAGGAATATTATATGAAAAAAGAAAATACGATTTCTATACAGTTCATGTTGGAATAGCTGAAAGAATAGCAAAAGCTGCGCAAATAAAAAATGTATCCATGATGATACATTTTTCTGCCATGGGAATAGAAAATGATAAGTTATCAAAATATGCCCAAAGTAAATTGAAAGGTGAGAAAGCTGTAGCTTCGGCGTTTCAAGGAGCAATGATAATTAAGCCCAGTCTTGTATTTGGTAAAGAAGATAATTTCTTTAATAAATTTGCAAGATTAGCAACAATTCTTCCTTTTTTGCCGTTGATCGGTAGTGGAATAACGAAGTTTCAGCCGATATGTGTAACAAACTTAGCTGAAGTGGTATACCGTATTATCAGCTTTAATAAGCAAGATAAAAAAATTTATAATATAGGTGGATCAAAAGTTTACTCTTTTAAAAGCTTATTAAAGTTTATTCTGAATGTGACTAACAGAAAGTGTCTACTGATCAATGTACCTTTTCCAATGGCAAGATTGATAGCCTTTTTCTTAGAAAGTAAAGTTGTTTCTGTGCTGTTAAAACCTATAACTGGAGATGCAAGCCCTATACTTACTCGAGATCAGGTGAAAGTTATGATGAGTAGTTCAATCGAAAAGTCAGATGATCTCGAAACAATGAAAATTAGACCACTAGCAATTGAAAATGTGGTACCAGAATACTTGAAAATTTATAGAAAGCATTGATAGAAGAATGTGCCCGGTAGGATTCGAACCTACGACCCACAGCTTAGAAGGCTGTTGCTCTATCCAACTGAGCTACGGGCACACATCATATATAAAATGCTTCTTAGTACACGTGAAGTCAAGTATTTCTTGTGAATATAATGTTTGTGATAATATCTCAAAACTTTGTCAGTACAGCATGTAACGATAAAATTGAGAAAAAAGAAGCGTGGGTAATAGGAAGTCTAATAGCGCAGTAACACAGAACCCCAGGCTAAACCTGCACCTATTGAAATCAGCAATATCAGATTTCCTGACTTTATTTTTGATTCTTGTACTGCATAGTCTAAGGCTAGTGGAATTGACGCTGCTGAGGTGTTTGCATGCTTATCAACTGTATTAATTACTTTTTCTATAGGAAAATCTAATTTCTTTACTACTGCTTCAATAATGCGAATGTTTGCTTGATGGGGAATTAACCAGTCAATATCAGTAATCTTCAAACTATTGCATTTTAGAGTTTCCTCTACTGAGGCTGTTAATTTCTCTACTGCATGTTTAAACACTTCTCTTCCATTCATAAGTATCTTTCCAGAATCACGAGTAGAGGATATTCCTCCGTTTGTACATAATAAGTCCACATTGCCATCAGAGTGTAAGTTTGTTGATATAATGCTACTGCTACTCATTTCTGATTTCATTATCACTGCACCAGCACCATCACCAAAGAGTACACAAGTTGACCTATCTTCCCAATCAACAATCCTAGACATTATTTCAGCACCAATAACAAGCGCGTATTTAATTCTATCGTTAGACTTTATAAGTGAATCAGCAACTGTAACTGCATATATAAAACCAGAGCATGCTGCCTGTACATCAAAAGCAAATGCGTTTTTACACTTTAATTTACTTTGTATAATCGTTGCACAGCTAGGAAAAGTTTTGTCAGGTGTTGTTGTTGCAACTATGATCAAACCAATTTCATCTATTGAAATTTTCGCTTTTTCTATAGCATTTTTCGCTGCATTAACAGCTAAATCTGACGTTAGTTCTCCTTCATCTGCTATATGTCTTTGAACTATTCCTGTTCTTTGCCTTATCCATTCATCGTTTGTTTCAACTATCGATGCAATTTCGTTATTACTCAAAATTTTTTTTGGTAGGTAAGAACCAGTGCTCAATATGAAACTTTTATTCAATATGACTTACCCCGTTAATTATCTTCTGGTTTAAATTTTCACTGATTGCATTTACTGCAAATTTTATAGCGTGAGCAAAAGAAATAGCATCAGAATTTCCGTGGCTCTTTATAATGATACCATTTAGCCCTAAAAACATAGCTCCACTTCTAATTTTAGGATTAAAACGCTCTAATGCTTTATTTAGCTTGGGTTTCAACAATATGCCGACAAGCATTTTTGTCATCCATGAATTAAATACTTCCTGTTTTATTAGACTGATAAAAGTACCAGCAGTTGCCTCAGCTGTCTTGAGCATTACATTACCAACAAAACCATCAGCAACAATTACGTCTATATTACCATCTAAAAATTCACTTGCCTCTATATATCCTTTGAAGTTAATACTTGGAGCATTTTTGAGTAACTCAAAAGCTCCTCTTACTGAGTCAGTACCTTTCACTTCTTCTGTACCAATGTTTAGCAAAGCGACTTCAGGATTTTCAACTTTTAATGCTATTTTTGCAAATATACTCCCCATTAATGCAAATTGAAATAATGAGTCAGTATTACAGTCAACATTTGCACCAAGATCAAGCAATGCAAAGCTTTTTGTCTTAGTTGGACAGACAGATGCAATAGCAGGACGATAGATATTGGGTAATGTTCCTAAAATAAATCTGGAGATAGCCATCAATGCTCCAGTGTTGCCTGAAGACACCATTCCAAAAGCTTTACCTTTTTTCACTGCTTCAACAGCTGCCTTCATACTTGAATCTTTGCGATGTTTCAGTGCAAAAGAGGGTTTATCATTTGGAAGAACATTATCAGAGCAATGGGTAAATTCGGAGTTATCGATTACTTTTTTGTATTTTGAAAGCAAAGGAGATATTTCTTTCTGATCTCCATAAATATGAAAAAAAACTTCAACACCTGGATCAACAAGATTATCCAAGAAAAAACTAGCACCCTGAATTACGGAAAGAGGTGCAAAATCCCCTCCCATAGCATCAAGTGCGATAACTATGTTGTTGTTGACCGTGGGTAACATATCATGAGTTACTCCGCCTTTTGTTTAATGAAAACACGTTTTCCTTTGTAACTATTGTCAACTGCTATGTTGTGAGGCAACATGAATTCTCCAGTTGTTGCACATACCACAATATTCTTAGGCTTAATAGTATGATGAGAACGATGCATATTACGCCTTGACTTTGACTTTTTTCTCTTCGGAACTGCCAAAACTTACTCCAATTCAATTATATAACACAATTTATTAGTAGCATGTTTTTTACAAGAAGTAAATAGCGAAATAAGTAAGGTTTTCTTATACAATTCAGTCTTATAAACTTAAACTCAAGCATTTTGATCAAAGTATATTGAACTTAAGATATATCTTGACTATACTCTGCGATAGAGTTAATAAAAATTTTAATAAAATCAGTAAAACTAATTTTTAGCTAAGATAAATGCAAAGTGAGTTCCTTTGATGTAAACAGTGTTAGAATAATCGGTAGGTGCTTTATCAACTTTCTGTTGAGGCTTGGTAACGCATTTGTGTTTTTTATTCAATCTCTATACCACTGCTTTGTGCCACCGTATTATTTTAGCAATGTAGCAAAACAAATTATAGAGATAGGCTTTTTCTCTTTACCAATTGTTGGGCTCACTGGAGTTTTTATAGGAGCGGTGATAGTTTTACAAAGTAGCTTAAGTGGTCTATTGATTAATCAAGAACAAGTAGTACCTAAGCTTGTTACGATCACTATCATTAAAGAGTTAGGGCCAGTTTTGATTAGCTTAATAATGGTAGGAAAGGTTGGGTCCTCAATTGCAGCAGAAATTGGCACGATGCGCATCACTGAACAAATAGATGCACTTACAACTTTGGACATCAATCCTTTCAAATATTTAATTGCACCAAGAATTCTAGCGTCAGTTATAGTATTTCCAATACTTACAGTATGTGCAGATCTAATAGGAATATTTGGAGGGTATGTCACCGCAGTCTTTGAATTTAACCACAATTTAAATATATACATAAAATATACAGCTCAATTCTTTAATATAAACGATTTTGTTGTTGGGCTAATGAAAGCGACTGCTTTTGGCGCTATAATTTCTGTTTCAAGTTGTTATTACGGTTACCATTGTAGAGAAGGTGCACGAGGAGTAGGTGTTGCTACAACATCAACTGTTGTTTTTTCGTCCATATTGATCATTTTAGCAAACTACTTGATTACTTTGATACATGTATAGCCCCATAATATCAATATTGAACCTAAGCTTGTCTTTTGATGATAGAACGATATTAAACAACATAAGTTTTAATATATCGAAGGGGGAATCATTAGTCATACTTGGCGGCTCAGGAAGTGGTAAATCTGTATTAACAAAAATAATCATTGGATTGCTAAAACCAGACTCAGGGTCTATTAAAATAAATAGTGAAAGCAAAAATAAGTTTGGAGTCTTATTTCAAAATTCTGCTTTATTTGACTACGTTACAGTGTGGGAAAATATATCTTTTAATTATAAAAAGCGCTTTAATATCAGCGAAAAGGAGGCAAAACAGCTAGCAATCGAGAAGTTAAATGATGTTGGACTGGAGGAAAGCATAGCAGATATGTTTCCAATCGAGCTATCAGGCGGAATGAAAAAAAGAGTAGCACTTGCAAGGGCGATTGCGCACAATCCAGAAATTATTGTATTGGATGAGCCAACTTCAGGATTGGACCCAATTATGTCAGATATGGTAAATGAGATAATAATAAAATTATCTAAAGACTTTAACCCTACAATTATCACGATTACACATGATATTCATAGTGCATTTAAAATAGCTGATAAAATAGCAGTATTATACGAAGGGAATATTATCTACCACGGAACTGTCCAAGAAATACAAAATACTAATAACGAATATATAAAAAAATTCATTCATTATATATAGCTATAGGTTTACAAACGATATTGTGAATGCCATATCTAGCCTAACTTGAGCTACTGACAATTGTCGTTCTGTTACTAGTGTAGTGCCACGGTGGTATGGTGTGTTAGCTATAAAACAACGCATTAAATATAGCTAAAGTAACTTATATCAATTTTTATTATTATGCCAATTCCAACTGCGGAAATTTATTGAATTTGTTACTTCACTACTCAACAGCAATTACAACTGATGATTTTATTTCATTCTACTACCTGCTGATTTATTTTCTGCTCAGCATATCCATTAAATCAGATTCTTTGAGTTTATTATGATCAACTTTACTGAATTTATTCACCATAGAGCTCATTTGATTATACTGCTTAATTAGAAGATTAACGTCAGTTACACTTGTTCCGGACCCCTTAGAAATTCTAAGTCTTCTTTTGCCATTTAAAATATCTGGATTTTGCCTTTCTTTTTCGGTCATTGAGTTTATGATGGCTATATATTTTTTCACTTTATTGTCGTCTGGCACACTGCTACTTAGCTTTTTTGTGAATGAACTAGGGATGAATTTCATTATGTTGCTAATGCCATCCATTTTACTCAGAGTTTTTAACATTCCCACTAGGTCGTTTAGGTCGAATTTACCCTTTTTTACTTTCTTTTGTAACTTATCAATTTCTTCCTGACCAACAATCTCAGCAGCTTTTTCAACCAATGATACAACATCACCCATGCTAAGTATCCTTTTTGCAATTCTATCGGGATAAAAATCATCGAGGTCACTTAATTTTTCACCACAAGCAATAAATTTAATTGGACAATCGGTGATCATTTTCATAGAAAGAGCAGCACCACCACGTGCATCACCATCAACACGGGTGAGAATAATGCCGGTTACACCTATTACCTCATTGAATGATTTGGCAATGTTGACCGCATCCTGGCCTATCATTGCGTCGGCTACTAAAATAACTTCTGCAGGTGAAGCTATTTCCTTTACGGCTTTCAACTCATTCATCATATTATTGTCAATATGAAGCCTGCCTGCGGTGTCTAGTATTAATACATCATAATTATCGTTCTTTGCTGCTGCCAGTGCCCTTTTTGTAATTGCAATAGGCTCCTCATTTATTACTATAGATAAAGTTTGTACGTCTATCTGTTTACCCAGCACCTCAAGTTGTTTCTGGGCAGCCGGCCTATAAATGTCTAAAGAGGCAAGCATCACTTTTTTCTTTTGCTTTTTTAGCTTTAAAGCAAGCTTTCCTGAGGTAGTTGTTTTACCTGCACCTTGTAAGCCCACCATCATAATCACAGCAGGGGGTTTAACTGCTAGATTTAAGTCACTTTTCTCTGATCCGAGAACTGCAACTAAATTATCCTGCACAATTTTAATTATCATTTGTGCTGGAGAAACACTTTTTATGACTTTTTCCCCAATCACTTTATCTTTAATGTCGTTGATGAATTTTTTTGCAACTTCAAGTGAAACGTCAGCTTCAATTAAAGCTATACGTATTTCACGCATGGCAAGATTAAAATCATCTTCAGAAATGATCGACTTTCCTCTCAGTTTACTAAATACAGAATTTAAACTTTCAGTTAACGATTTAAACATAATAGCATTAGTAGAATACTCATTAAAAAGAGAGAAGAAGCTGAAACAAAACTTACTGAGTTATAACTTATCACTTCTTTAAGTTTAGTAATATTATTAAAGTATAAATTAGTAAGTGAATTAGTCAAGTTTTGCAGTACGTTGGCAGACATTTCTCTCACTTTAAAGACCAATTGATTGAACAGCAAGACAATATAGGGTACGAAAGCTCTAAAAATCCAATCAATATCCATTTTAAAATTTATTCTTGGGTAAAATAACTTGCGTAAAGGAATAAACAATAAAGTGGTACATAATAACAAATTAAATTGCGACAAAATATTTTTTGTGTTGTACACAAAATCGAAAATCGAAGGGTTATTGTAAATAGGCAAGTAAGGGTTGCCAGCAATTATACATATGAATGCTAAAATAATCATTGTTATTCTACCTTCTTTCCCTTCTGAAGGTTTGGACTTGCTTTTAGCGATAAATATGTAATAGAAAAACTTGAGTCCCACGCTTAAATAAAGCAGTAAATTTAGAATCTTGTATAAATTTTTATACACTTCTAAATTAGCACCACTTGCTTCAATTTCGGCTGTAATGTATGATTTGCTAATAAATCCAACGGTTCCAGGAAATGCAGCCACTGTGAATATCGCAATTATAGCACACATGCCTTCGACTGACATCAATTTACCCACTCCATTAAAACTAATTGTTTTTGTCCGCGAAATAATCGCATTGCTAACCACAAACAATAATGATTGATAAACAAGAGAGAAAATTATGTGTAGCATCAAAATTGGTATTGCCTTTTCCGAAGGGCTGAGTAAACCTCCTGCAATAATCAGCAAGCCCATTTGTCCTACAACATTATAGCATAGAAATCTACGAATATTTTGCTCAAGAGAAGCAAATATAATGCTGTAAATTACAGTGATGGCGCCTACAAGTGCTAATATTTCAGTACAATCTTGCCATAGGGTGTAAGTGTGTAAAAGCATCACTAAAAAAGAGACTTTAGTGGTAAATAAAGAGAGATATGTAGTGCCATGTAGTGATGCAGCAGGATATGCATCAACAACCCAAAACGAAAAAGGAAAACAAGCGCAGTTTATCAATAAACCCAAAATTATCAGGTTAGTGCTTTGAAGTGCCAATCCTGCTGTCAATATAACTCCAACCAAAAAGTGTACACAAGCGTACCTTATTGCAGATCCACTATCTCTACAGCTAGCTGCGATAATAAAAAATGCACTGATGGTCATTAATTCAAAGAATATTATAACCAACATTATCTGCTTGGATAAAATTGCACAGAGTGAGCAGGTAGTATAAGCAAAAAAAGATAGCATCTCTGAAAAAGTCAAATTTTGTGTTGGTAGAACAGCTAAAAATGCAACTGATAAAAAAGATATTAGTACGATGCGAAAAGATAAATCAAAATTTAGAACTGGATGAGAGCAATTCAGTGTAGTACCTAAATTTTTAGGTAATATTAGGACTATCACTATTAATGTAGTCAATAGAAATAGCAATAAAAATTTATAAAGTTGCACAATGATGTAAAACAGTATGGTTTATGCTACCTCAACATACAAATAAAATCAATTTGCATATTAACCACTAGTTAAGCTAATTACCATATAATTATATCAGGGTTTAGAAGGTTATAGAGAAACCGGTCAGATTAGGTTTTTAATCTAATCTGACCGATAGCTTTAATAGTGAGGTAAGCTTTAATATAGCACTCCTAATTCACAGTGCTACACTCGTGCATAATTTATTTTTAATTTGTGCACGAGCGTTAGTAAATTATTTACTTTTTGAAATAAAATTTGGCATCAATTCAATATCCAGAACTTCAGTAAGTCTGCTAGTTGAGAGTGATTTACTTTCTTTGTTTTAAGTATCTGCATAAATCTAATGGAGCTGCCAGTTTTCAATGCACTCATTCGACTTTTATGCTCTTCGCAATATTTGATTCTATTAAAGAATTCTTTGCTAATCTAGTCTTTAACGCTTTTTTTAGATACCGCCGCGGTGTCTCAGCATAGATTCCGCTAACACGTAGCGGAATCTTAAATTGTTTTAGCTATAGATCCCTGTATCAAGTACTGTAATGACGGCATTCGAGTAGCGGACACTGGAATCAAGAAAGCTCTTTAGTAGCTGTATAATGAAAATTAGATCATAAAATCCTCTGACAGCACATTCTGTGTTTTACCGTCATCCATAACTTTGTAATCAATATTATATTTATCGAATTCATTGCGCATCCTAGTTAAATGTCCTTTATCATGATCCGAAAGAACACTTACGTAGCTAAAGCTATCATTAAAAAGATCATTATAAATTACTGGAGATTGAACTGTGTAGGATGTTGTACACTCATCTTGACCGTTATTATCTTTACAAAGGGACATTTTTCCTGTTTTGCCAGTATCATCTTTAGTAGAAATAAGAAATTTCATACCTACGTCTTCGTTTTTTGCTATAAACTCCTTACACTTTCTACTTTTTGCAGAACATGGTCCTATAGCTATAGAGTAGCTTTCTTTTGGAAGTGTGAATATTAACTGATGTGTCATAATACTACCTTAATAAAAATCATTATTATAGTATAGATTTATTAATAAATAATATACATTATGGTATAGTTAGTACAAAATAGGTTTAACCAATCTCAGTAGGACTGCCAGTTGGACCCATAAGAATTATTTGTTCACCTTTTTTAAAACATTTACATAAATTAGTGGAACCGCCAGTTTCAAGCACAATAGTAGAAATAAATCCTTTTTTTTTGTCTACTTCAGTGCCGGTTACTGCTATACCTTCCATAGTGAGGTGAGTTTTTCTGCTATTGGTTTCAAAATTTTGCAACCTAAAGAATTGTCCAGGTTTAAAATTCTTTGCCGCAAGTGGTGCTTTGATCACTATTTCCACAACTTTGTCTGTTAAATATTGAACTTTTATAACCTTTGCAGTGAATTGCTCTTTGATTCTATTAAAGAATTCTTTGTTAGCTTGACGGAACAGCGTCACTCCAGCGCGTGACGCTGGCTGATTAGCTGTTTGGATCACTCCACTCAAAAGCTGAGAAATAATAGGGTAGCCGTTCTTAGCACTTGCCATAGCTTTCACGACGCTGCCGCTATACGAAGGGTGAAGATCACCAAAAAAGCTGATTGTTTTATTGCCTTGCTTATACACTAATATTCTATCTTTATTTTGCATTTTAGGAGAAAATATTGGGTCTATTTCTTTTCCTGATGAATTCAAATGAGTAAAATACCCATTACTTAATTTAAAATGCTTTTTATCTTCTGTTGCAATAACTGTATTTGGCTCAGTACCTGCTGCTATAAAAATAGAACGTGCTTTCATGCATTTAATTTCGCCGGATTTTTTGTCTATTAGTTTTATTGATTCAGCATGGTTATATTTATCCGTCACAACTTCAACTGGCTCTAAATTTTCAATAAAGTAAATCCCTTCTGACAGTGCATTTTGCACCTCTTCACTATTTAATCGATAACTTGGTGAGTCTTTTAGCTCTTTTCTATATACAACTTTCACTCCCCCAAGGCTCTGCATTAACTCCAGTATTTTTGCTCCTCTATTCTCTTTTTTTGCTAATTCTTGCTCTTTTTGGATCAATTGTGCATGCGATATCAGCTCATTTGCAATTTTGTGTTCTTCCTCTGTCCAATCTTTTTCAACACAGTCTTTTCCGTACTTATCAACCAATATTTCATAACGAAGAAGAAATTTTTCTACTTGAATTGGATAATACGCTAAAGCTTCAGTGGCAGTGTCAATCGCAGTAAGCCCCGCACCTATAACAACTATCGGCATACGAACTTGCAGATTTGCTATAGAATCAAATTTAAGAGCGCCAGTCAGTTGTAATGACATAAGAAAGTCAGATGCCATGCGCACTCCACGAGCTAGCATGTTTTTTATTTTGATCATTCGTGGCTTACCAGAGCCAAGTGCCAAGGCAATGTGATCAAAACCCAAGTTAAATGCGTCATCAACAGTTATCGTGCTGCCAAAACGAATGCCTCCATAAAGTGCGAAATTCTCACGTCTTTCCAGCAAAAGTCTAATGATTTTTAGATAATTTTTGTTCCATCTAGAGGTTATGCCATACTCTGCTACTCCACCAAATCCACCAGCTGTGCGTTCACTTAGTTTTTCATGCTCGAAATCTTTAATTAGCTGAAAATTATCGATCAAAGGTTCAATCTTTAGTCCATCAATGGCGATAACGTTATGCCCATCGTTTAATAAATGATGAGCTAAATTAAAACCCGCAGGACCAAGCCCTACAACTAGGACGTTTTTTCCTGTGTTTCCTTTTGGCAATGGACGCTGAAAATTTAAAGGATTCCAACGGCTAAGCAGAGAATATATTTCAAATCCATACGGTAAACTGAGCACATCATCTAGAATCCTTGTTTCAATCATTGGCACATTTACAGGTTCTTGTTTCTGATATATGCATGAGTTCATGCAATCATTGCATATTCTGTTCCCAGTAGCTGCACATAATGGGTTATCTATTACCACAATTGCAAGGCTTGCTATGCTGTACCCTTCGCTTTTCACCAGATTCATTTCTGATATTTTCTGTTCTAGTGGACAGCCGTGCAATTCAACTTTGAGTGGGGACTGTTTAAAGGTATTGTCGTTATTACTTAGCCCCTTTGAACAACTGTCCTTATTTTGCTTATGACAAAATATGCAGTAATGAGCATTATCCAATGCTTTATTCAAACTCACTTTTTCACTTGTCAGATCAAAACCATGTCGTCTTTTTGTTTTGCTTGAATACAATACCTCAACTTCGTCTACTTCTTTTTTGAAGAACGATACGAGATTTTCGTGATCAATTTTTCTGTGAATACTAAAAAGTATACTCTGTTTATTTTTCACTCTCCACGCTGCATATTGCGCTGCAAGTTCTATTTCTTCTTTGTGATCCTCTTTATTTTCCAACCAACGCATCACCTGCTCAGCAAAATTTTTTTCTGTTGTTGGTAGGGCAAGAAAGCGATTTAATTTGCTGGTAACATAATCAATATCTATATCTGCTATATCAGTGTACTTCTTTAATGCATAGCGTTGAACAAATAACCTTTTACACTTATATATTGCAGCAAAGTCGTTGTGCTTTTTCTTTAGCTCCTCTGCTTCTTTTCCAATATTAAAAAGTTTTGCAATAAATTCATCAAGTAAATATGAGAGGTCTATTATTAACTGACTATCTGTCATTTGAGTGGCCAACATTGGTTGTTCTATGGATCCCAGTGTCAAGCACTGGGATGACATCAAAGAAGAAGCTGCTTTTTCTCTTGCTTCAATTAATGAACAAAACAAGCTTTCATCGCACGATTTTATATAATCTAAAAACGTCTCATCTAATTTTATTAATCCACTACAAGTGTATAAGTTTGAAAATGAGATTTTGAAATTCAGTTGCATTGTTATACTATACAGTGTACATACTGTTTCTTACAGATGAAGATTTTATTTGTCTTGCAGTCTTGCTAAGATTGTTGCTTCTGCAGCTTTTTCTTCCCCAACATATGCAACACACTCAAATTTGCGTGCACCCAAACGCGCATTTTTTATATTGGATTGAAGAACCAACGTGTCCCCTGGAATAACTGGTCTTCTGAATTTTGCGTTTTCAATAGACATAAAGTAAACAACTTTATTTTCTATTGTTTCTTTACCGAGAACACATATAGCAGATGCCTGAGCTAAAGACTCAATTATCAAAACTCCTGGCATTATCGGATGGCCAGGAAAATGACCAATAAAAAATTGCTCGTTGAAAGTCACATTTTTGATTGCTTTTATACTTTTACCAGGTTCGCATTCTATAACCCTATCTACTAAGAGAAAAGGATAAGAATGTGGTAGTATTTTTATAATATCATTGATATTACATTGCATAAGCCTACTCAATGCTTTGCAAAGCAAATTCAGGTATTTCCTTGTTTACATTTTTTAATACCACATCCGATAAATCGACTTCATCCATGGAGTATAAAACTTGATTCTTTTTTGAAATAAATAGTACTAAATCTATATTGTTTTTTTCTGCCGTTCTTTTAGCAACTTCTTTTATCTTGTTAAAGACACTTTCTACTGCTTCTCTATAATTTTCTTCTAAATGTGACATTTTCTTAGCGTAATTATCCCTAACGCTTACAGTATGCTTACTAAATTGTTCTGTCTTTTCTTTTTTTGCTTCCTCTGACAAAAGGTCAAATTCTTCTTTCGATGGCTTAAATTTTTCTAACTCATTTTCAAATTCTTGCTGTAATCTAGAATTCTGCTCCTTTATTTGTTGTTGTATATTTTGCAGAGCCAGAGATTCGTTGATAACTTTGTCACTATCAATAATGGCAGCCTTTGTATTAAGCGTGCTCTGAGGTTGATACCCTACAAACTTATACCCCACAAATAAGGAAATAATTAAGGCAATAACTGATGTAAATAACTGTATATATTTCATTTAAATCCCCGCTTCAATAGAAATTTTAACGTTTGGTGATGGTATTATATCATAAGTTTCCTTTACTAAGGGAAACCCAAAATCTAATCTAAGTCTACCAAAAGGAGAGGGCATTGAAAAGCCAAAACCTGGTGATACTCTTATAAGCTTACTGTCGTAATATTTTCCTTTATACCCTACTTTTTCATCTAAGCCAAAAAGCATTGCATAATCAACAAATAATGAGCCTTTGATACCAGTGTAGTCGTATAATTTAGGTAATGGAAAATCTACTTGCTGTGTTAAATTAAAATAAGTTTTGCCTCCTAATGAGCTTCTATCTTCTTTACCTTCTTTACCTTCTTTACCTTCTTTACCTTTCTTATCTTTTACTCTTGGTCCAATACCAGAAAGATCAAACCCTCTAATTTCATTACCACCTTTAAAAAAGTGCTGGCCAATATTTAGCTCTTTATCGGTATAAGAGAAAATATGACCTGCTGCTATTTTAAAGCGCAATGTTATATCATCATCAATTTTGCTTAGTATAGGGCGTGTATAAAAAGACAAAAACTCAGATTTTAGGAAATTTACATTTCCTCCCAATCCTGAAATATCCTGATTTAAGCGCAACAAGTACCCCTCCTTTGGAGTATATAGATTATCCAATTTATTGTACGCTAACGTGTATCCAACTGATGAGATCTGATACTCACCTTTTTGATCTCTTATTATCTCAGAGATATCCTCATCTTTTCCACTCTTATTGTCCATATGTATATGGTTATATTTATAAGAATAGCGAATAGAGTTGGTTAGATTTTCTAAAATTTTATAAGATAATTTTACTGTTCCTCCCCAGTCACAAGTATCAAAAGTGGTGTTTGGCTTATCTTGTTTTTCATAAAATATACCTACGCCTAATGACGTATCAGAATCGTTAAAATTATTTTCAACAGCGTCTATACTAGTAGAAAGAACATATTGACTTTTTTCAAGAGCAAAAGATACCTCTTTACCACTACCAAATAAATTACGATCTGTGAAATCGGTTTTAACAAATACTCCACCAGGAAGAGACATGCCACCTGTTAAAGATAACGAGGCAGTTCTTTTTTCTTTGACATTTAAATCAAGATTTACTGCATTTTCATCCACTATATAACTATTTATTTTTACTGTTTCAAAAAAATCGCTATATATAAGTTTTCTACGTGATTTTTGAATCTCAGATGTGTTATATGCGTCGCCTTCTGCCATGCTAAGTTTTCTTCTAATTACTTTATCTAAAGTGCGGTCATTGCCATCAATAGTAATTTGGTTTATATAAATCTTTTTACCTGGTAGCACTTTGTAAGTTACATCCACAATATTGTTACGTTGTGTATATTCTGGATTAACTTTTGCAAATATATATCCTTTTTCGTTTAAATGTTTACTTATTTTTTCTGCTGTATTGTTAATTTTAACCCTATTAAATATTTGATTATTTTCCTCTTTGATAAATTCTAATATTTCTTCCCTTAAACTTAAATCCTGAATCTCAGTTTCAATATCAACTTCATTATTTCCAAATAAGTATTGCTGCTTTTCATCAATCAAAAAAGTTAACTCTATTTGGTTGTTATTATCAACCTCAACAATTGGTTGGATATTATTTTGAATATATCCCTTAGATGAATAGAAGCGATCAAGCAGTTCTGTGTTAATCAGTAGATATTGAGGTGAATAATGAGTTCCGCTTTTAAAAATGGCTCTAAATAACTTACTAAATATATCGTTGCTATGCCTTTTGATAACTTGCTCTAGCTCATTTGCTGAAAAGTTTTTATTACCTATGAATCGTAAACCCTTAATTTTAGACGTTCTTCCTTCTTTTATCTTAAAAATTAGGTTTATCCTATTGCTACCAAGCTTATCTAGCTCATATGCAATTTTAACACCAATTTTACCACTGTTCCTATAAAGAGTAGCTAGATTTATTAAATCGTTTTGTAATTTTGTTTCAGTGAAAATAGTTAGTGATTTTGACTGGATAACGTTATTTAGCAACTCTTTACTGTTAAATAACTTATTGCCTTTCAATATTACTTTGTTAATCAATGGATTCTCATGAATTTTTACTACTAAGTTTTTTTCATCATCGATATAGGCGTTAATACTAGCAAATAACTTTGTTTTGTATAAATCTTTTATAACTGAATCTACATCATCATCATTTATATGACTACCTGGTTCTAATTTTGTATAAAACCTTATTGTTTGATCACTTACTCGCTCATTGCCAATATACTTAATATTTTTTATCTGTACTTTTTCTTTATTTTCTAGAGCAACAAGTAGAGTGGGAAAAGAAATAAGTATTATTATTAGTATGTGAAATAACTTTTTCATATGTATCTTAAAAAAGATGCCTAATATCATTTGTGATTGCAACTGCCATCAACAAAAACAGTATGGTAGCACCAAAAGTGACTGCATATTTTTGATATTTCAAACTCAAATCTCTACGTATAACTGCTTCTATAATATAATGAAATAAATGCCCACCATCTAGTAGTGGTATTGGCAGCAAGTTAATTGCAGCTAAATTAGCTGAAATAATTGCCATAAAATATAGAACCATCATAAGTCCCTTTTTAGCTGATTGCCCTGAATATTTTGCAATTTTTATTGGCCCACCTATTTCATTTATACTCCTTTTACCAACAACAATTTGAAAGAGTGCTTTGATTGTTAAACACATAGTGTGGTAGGTTTCATTCACTGATAGGCTAGCAGCTCCAAGAAAAGATGACTGTTTTAACCCTATCATATTAATTGAGGTAATTCCTATAGTTTTTCTTTCTATTATGTTACCAAAGACATCTCTATCCTCAACTGTAAACGGAGTTAGAATAGTTCTGTACTCTTCGTTATTTCTGCTATACTTAATTTCTATCCTTGTTTCAGGATTGGACATTATCACGCGTGAAATATCTTCAAAGTATTTTATTTTGTACTCATTGATCTGTGTAATAGTGTCACCTGGTAATAGGCCAGCTTGCTTTGCTGCACTTTCTTCAATTACATTACCAATTACTGGTGGAGTACGATAATAACCTGCCACGCTGAAAAATATTGTGAAAGCTATAACGGTAAATATCATGTTTGCAAAA
Source organism: Wolbachia endosymbiont (group B) of Melanostoma mellinum (assembly GCF_947251465.1). Classification (NCBI taxonomy): domain Bacteria; kingdom Pseudomonadati; phylum Pseudomonadota; class Alphaproteobacteria; order Rickettsiales; family Anaplasmataceae; genus Wolbachia; species Wolbachia endosymbiont (group B) of Melanostoma mellinum. Next base: position 918,979 of record NZ_OX366366.1, on the reverse strand, counting down.
GGCCCTGCAAAAACTATTGCTGCTTTTTGATATCGAGGTTTTGTATGGAATGAGTATAATTTTTCTTCTTCAGTTAATTTTTGTTGATCAACAGGAACGCTTGCTGCATTAGTATCCCCTAACATTTTAACGTAGCCACCCAATGGAAAGGCACTTAATTTCCATCTAGTTCCAGACTTGTCGTTAAAACCAAAAATTTCAGGACCAAAGCCTATAGAAAAAGATTCAACTTTAACCTTGCATGCTTTAGCGACAATATAATGCCCATATTCATGCACGAATACTATGATAGAAATTATTAAAGAAAACGATAAAAAATAATATATTCCAGCGCTAAGTTGATGAGAAATTAATTCCACCTATGTTTTAAATCTTAATCAAACGTTGAGTATATTAAAATGCGCCTTGCTTGACAAGTATTTAGTTTAGTCTTTAAATTAAAAAAAAGTTTAATGACAATGATAGATATCTCCTTATTAAGAAGAAAACTGATGTATAGGAGTTGGCATAGGGGTTGTAAAGAAACTGATATACTTTTAGGGCATTTTGCATTGAAATATCTTGATAAATTTTCCTTAAGTGAACTAATTGAATACGAAAAAATAGTTGATCTTGATGATTGCGAATTATATTGTTACATCACTCGTAAGAAACTTCTCCCCCCTGATTTGAGTAGTGAGGTAGTCGATTTGATTGCTTGCTTTAATCACTTATGCACCCAATAATCTTGTTTACCCTATCTAATACTTCAGCATATTCTACTCTTTTTTCCTCCCTATACTTTTTGCATTCTTGATTTATTTCGTCTAATCGCTTTGTTAATTCTAAAATTTTGTCTTCGAGAGTCAATGCTGCAAGTAAGAAATTTAATGCATCTGAGCCCTTACCTCCAGTTCTTTGAGATATGGAGCTAACTAGCTTGTTGAAGCTATTAGCAAGTTGTAATAAATGGTCCTTCTTTTTACTTTCGCAAGATATTTTATATGTGTTATTATGTATAACTATTTCTACTACTTGCATATGATGCTATATTGTACAACTTTCAAATTTACAATATAGATTTTTATTCATTTATCAAGAGGGATAACTTTTTACTGCTACGAAAATAAGTTTTAAAGTATTGATGTTTTGCAACCTTCTGTGACGTCAAATTACTTGCTTCTTTCAAGTTATAGCTTCTAATTGAAAAAGAACCAAACCCCCTGATTTCAACTCTATTATGATATTTCAACGTGTTTGAAAACACTCGAAAGAAACTATCAACTATGTCTGCTATAATGACCTTATCTAACAAAAGGTGTTTTTTTGCCACTTTTGCTATTATATCAGATTTCGTTGCCATTTATATGAAGCACAAGAAGTTATTTGGCAGATAATATTATATTATATTTTTCAACACCTACTACTTCAACTTGTATTTTTTCTGATATAGAAAACTTTTTATTTTCTGGTAAATGCTCTTGATCTACTAAAAGGGTTACATTGTTCTCAACCTCAACGATTAGACCATTTTCCTCTCTCTTACTTACAGTAACCTGAATTTTATCCCCTACTTTAACTTTCTCTATCAGTTCTTCAAGAGGATCATACTCTATTTGCTTTACTCCAAGATAAATTCTTGTCCGATCTACGTTAGCCCTTATCACTTTTGCTTCTATTTCATCACCTACATTATACTTTTTTATCTCATCTGAATTGTTTTTCGACCAACTTAGATTTTGCATATAAATTGTTCCTTCTACGTCCTCAGATATCTCAGAATTATCAAAAGTCACAGATATTTGTGAACCATTGTTGCTTTTAACTTTACCAGAAACAATAGAACCAAGAGGATATTTATCAATAAATACTTGCCAAGGATTCTCTACGCACCTTTTTGTGCTTAAACTCATCTTATTTTTAATAATGTCAATACCGAGAATTTTTACATCCACTTCTTGTCCTATTGTTACAAAACTACTGATTGGTAAATTACTCTTGCTCCAAGTTATTTCTGATGAGTGTACCAAACCCGCAATCCCAGGTTTAATCTCAACAATGAATCCACAATCTTTTATACCCGTTACACATCCTTTGTGTACGCTGTTAATTGGACATTTTGACTCTAGATCTTGCCAAGGATTGTCTCCTAATTGTTTTACACCCAGGGAGATTTTTCCATTTTCTCTATCTATTTTTATAATTTTAGTTTTTATATGCTGACCATAAGAAAAAATTGCAGATGGATGACTTACATTACTCCAAGAGATATCTGTAATATGTAGCAGCCCATCTATAACTCCCACTGTATCTGATTCATGAATGCCAACAAATGCACCGTAGTGAGTGATGCTTTTTATTTTGCCTTCTACTACATCACCTTCATTTAAAGATTCTAAAAACTTAATTTTTTCACCAGCATGCAATTTCTCTAATACCAGCTTTCTTGATACTACAATATTCCCCTGCTTCTTATCCATTTTAAGCACGATGAATTTTTGTTCAGTTTCAATAAGGTGATTAGCATCTTTTATTTGCTTCAAATCCACATGACTCAGCGGTAAAAACGCACTTATTCCATCACCAAGATCAACAATAAAACCGCATTTAATTGAGCGTTTAATGATTCCTGTTACTTCATCTTTTGTAACTGCGCTTTCTTCCAATTTATTCCATTTTTCGTCTCTGATTGCTTTCTCACGACTAAGAACAACATTACCATGGTAATCTTCAATTCTCTCAACATAAACTCTAATTTTCGAGCCAACAGTGATATCATCATTACAACTGAGCTCCTTAATCAGAATTCTTCCGTCTGACTTTAAACCAACATCAACCACAATATCATTAGAATTTCTTCTTGTGATTATACCTTCTACCACATCTCCTTCTTTGATTTTGTTAGCAAAAGAATCTTCACAAAAGTCATTGTCTTGATTATCAAATTGATCTTGAAATATCTCTTCTATGAACCTATTTGATGATAGCCTCTTGATAGCAACTGTACTTTCCATACCTTTTAATTTTAACTTCATTAGAACTCATATATTATATAATATTAATAATTAGTGACAAGTAAATTCTCATTAATTCATTTCGAGAATTGTTTAAGCTATAAAAGATTAAGTTATGTAAGATATGTTATCTAGGAATAATAATTGGATTAGGTCATTTTCCAGAAGATCTAGGTTGAAGTTGAATGTTTTGAAGAAGTATTCTATTAAAAACAGCAAGGAATCTATAAAAAAGATCGTAGACTTACAAAAAAGAATACGAGTAGAAATAGGTTTCGGTAATGGTGAAAATATGCTCCATCAGGCATTCAATGAATCTGATCTATTATTTATAGGATGTGAGCCTTATTTAAAGGGGGTCTCTTCCTTGCTAAAAAGCATAGAAGCACACAGCATAAAAAATATTTTAATATGGACAGAAGATGCAAGAGAATTAATTGTCAATTTTCCTGACCACAGTGTTGAAAAATTCTTTATTCTCTTTCCAGATCCATGGCCAAAAAGAAGTCACAACAAAAGACGGTTAATTAATACGGAATTTTTAAATTTATTAGCAAAAAAAATACTTGTCACAGGTGAAATATTTATTGCAACTGATCATCAGGATTATGCAGAGTGGATAGAGTTACATATAAAGCAGTGTAATTTTTTAACCTATAAGGAAGATAGTTTTGCAAATTATACCCCAACAAAATACCACAGAAAAGCGCTAGAATATCAGCGTAAAATAAAGTTTTTTAAAGTAAATGTTATATCTAAACTGACTTAGATTTACCTCTGCTTTTTAGTACAGATGTGTACATGACACTCTATAGTGCAAGTAGCCTACCATATACTGGGAATAACAGTTTACTGAATTCTTTAATCTCACAAATAGAAAGATCAATAAACTTGATAAACATCAACATTATCAGCCAGCATTGCTTTTGCAACTTCAATTCTACCTTTTTTATGATCGGTTTGGATAATTTTATAACCTATAGCATTTTGTCTAGCAACCAATCTGGTGCTTCTCTACCTTTTTCCCACTTAGCAAATCTCATCTTTTCTTTTAGGTAATATTCTCTATATGCTTCTATTGGGTTATTACATTTATATCGATCAGGTAACGCTTGTGTAAAAGCTTGTATATCAGCTGATCGAAATATTAGCAAATCCTTGTTATTATCGCACCAATCTATAACTTCTTCGGATTTATGCGTTCTTTTGTATCGCAAGCTATATTCTATACACAATTCTTTTCCATATTTTATTAACCAATCAAAGTTTCCTTTTGATTGTCTAGCCCATAAAGAACAAGGATGGTTTTTGTGAGTAAGTTTATATGGAACTTCTATATTCTGGTTTGTAATGCTGACTAAAGGATTTGGCTCTTTTAATGCTATTGAAAAAACACTGCTAAGCAATTGAGCAGTTTCTAGCGGCATTTTTACTATGTGCTTATCGCATAACATTTGTGCTGCAGTTACAGGATTTTCGTCTAATATAAAGATATTCATCTAAGCACCCAGAGATAGAATTTTTGCGTAGTATTTATTTCAATAAACCCTAAAATATCATTCAGAAAATGGATAAGTTAAATAAGCTCAGTTAAAAAAATTATACACAATTCCGAGGAACCTTTTCAAGCTACAATGAACGTATAGCTACCACTCTAGCAATATTATTTCTCACCCACTGAAGATATTGCACGGTACTGTCTACTTGATCGTCGTGACGGATTTCTGGAAACATTAAAATCTCATACTCAAAGTCGCTAAGCCATACTGCTTGGTTAGGGAGAAAAACCCGCTCAGATTCTATAATTGGGACAATTCGGTGAAATCGAGTTAATTTGTCATCATGTGGTACTATTTGAATAATAGGTAGATACCGTCTTGTCAGTCAACAAGAAAATTATAGAAATTGAATCTTAAGCTGTATTACGAAATCAAAAAATACTTTCTATCAACATATACACTAACCAACTACATTAAATAAATTTGTGTAAAATGCTATTTTACATAAGATAGAAAGTACGCATTTTTTGATTTTAAAGTACTAAATTCTCCTCCAACCGCTTTGCCCTGTAATTCTTGATATGGTCAGGATTAAAAGCACTTTTGGATTTTAGAACACCGAAAATGATATGGAGTAGCTTACGCATTGCAGCACCAACGATAGCCATATTATGCTTACCCTTTTCCTTTAATCTCTGGCAAAAACTAATAATGATAGGATTGTGATTCTTAGCTACTATAGCAGGAAAGAAAAGTGCTTTACGTAATGTTTGTGAACCGGATTTACTTAATCTGGGTTTGGCATATACAGAGGAACCTGACGTCATATTTCGTGGTATAACTCCTGTATATGCTGCCAATTGCCTGGCATCTCTAAAAACCTCTATGTCAGGAACTTCAGCTAAAATAGCTATTGCTGATTCTTCTCCTATTCCTGGAATAGTCAATAGAAGTTGAAAATTTTCCAACAATTCTTTATGTTGATTTAATAGTTCACGTACGGAGTTTTTTATTGTTTCTATTTTTTGAGCTATATTCATTGCAAGGTCTTCCCAAGCACTTGCAACTTCTTTAAGCAGTCTCTCTTTTTTTTCTAAGTGGTTATTTACTAATGTTAACTCATCTTTTAACGCAACTGAGCAACGATAAAGATGTTTTAATTTTTTCATTTCAGGAGAAGGTGGTGTCCAACTAGAAGGTTCCTGTCTTTGGCAATAATCAGCAATAACTTCTGCATCGGTCTGATCATTCTTTTGTCGTATCAGCTTACTCCTTGCATAAGATTTTATGCAATAAGGATTTACAACACTAACAGAATGTCCAGCGTTGTGCAGAAACTCAGCCAAAGCTTCGCTATAACAACCAGTAGCCTCCATGCAGGCTTTTACTTCTTCTACATTATGTTTTTGTAGAAAGCTAAGTAAACCTTGAAACCCAGAATCCTCGTTTTTAAAACTCCTTTTTCTAGTTTCACATCTTCCTTTTTTGCTTATGAACGAGAGAAAAACATCAAAGCGATCTTTCGATACATCTATACCTAAAAAGTTGTTGATCATATATAACCCCATGCGTTACCATTAAAAATGAAAAGTAAGGCTAGTCTTGTGAATACAGAATTAGAACCATTTAGGTTTTTCTACGATACCGTCCAGCCTGTACTCTTGAGAAGAGAACTCTTATCTACCTTACAGATTTTATATCTAAGACCACTGACAGAGTTCTTCTCTTCTCCATCTAATGCTTAAGCTTAAAACATTAGATGCTTTTTACAAGATACAAGATCATAATTTTGCCAAAATAGATGATGCTATTGGTTTTTTTCCTAGGTTATGGCGTGCAACAAAGAAATATTCTGTAAGTAACACTCTACCCATAGCGATTGTAAATATTTGGCTTCAATTTTCTTTGGCTTATGTAGCTGCAATAATAATAACCCATAATGATCTAAGGTTTATTACAGATATTTTTAACCCAACATTCATGCCAATTTACACTTTGGTTTCTATTATTCTTTTAACAACTTTTGTAGCCTCTTCTGCTATGAGATATATGCATAAGCAGGAGATAAAAGAAGGAGAAAAGTTGATAGAGGAATTAATAAATAATAAAATTAGAGGTGGCAAAGACAACGAGATGAGTGAAATCGCTGAAAATGCTCTGAAAATAGAGATAAAACCAAATTTAAGTCTTATAGATTCCAAAAAAGCAAACTTTTCAATAGTTTTGCCAATTTCTGAAAATCAGAAAAAAATATTAGATAATCAAATACAAGAGAATAAAAATAAGGCCATTTTTCTTACCATACCATATGTAATTAGTGCTGTAATTATAGTTGGTGCGTTAATACAAAATAGATTGAGCTTTGCCAATATTCAGGCTTTGGAATGGGTTCCAGTTGTACTGGCTAGTATCATTGCTATCGTTGGAATATGTATAACATTCAGCAAGCTAAAAACCAATGAGATAAACAATAATCATAATATTATTAAAAAATTTAATAATTTAGATATTCTCTTTCCATGCAGAAGAGGTGGTTTTGTATCGGTAATGGAAAAAAAGACAAAAGATGAGGAAGAAAATGATCCAATATCTCGATTAATAAAATTACTAGATAAGCACTTGACTAATTTTACAGATAAAATTGTTGACTCATTTGATAAGCGCTTAGATGAAGCTAAAGATCTACTTGATAGCAAACTTCTAAAACCTGCAAATGATGAAATTCAAGAAACACTTGTTCATCTACAAGGAATTAGAGGAGACATCAAAAAAGATTTAGATAAGTTGCGTAAGGAAATGATGGTCATTTTAAGCGAAGCTAAAGAGCTGGCAAAAAGAACAAATTCACTAAAAATTGAAAGCATTTTTTCTAGTTTAGAGAATACTATTAAAATCGCTGAAGATAAGGTTGAGCGATTTGAACCAAGCAGATTAGTTGGCTTTTTTCAATCTGGAGAAAGAACAATTAGCGATGATCGTGAGTTCATAGATACATTGGAAAAACAAAAAGAAGAAGCGGAAAAGATAAAGAACGAATTAGAAGAAGAACTAAAAAAAGTAAAAGATGAGCTAGCAGAATTAAAGAATAAACAGACTCAATCAAATGAACCTAATAGCAGTGAAGGCAGTATTACTGCTACTTCTCTTGAAAAACAGCGAGATGAAGAGAAAAAAGCAATAGAAAAACATAGATTATTAAAATCAAAAAAAAGGATGAAAGAGCTGGAGCAAGAAAATGCAAAATTGGAAAAAGAATTATCTGAACAAGAAAAAATGGATGAATGGAGAAAAAAAGTTAACGGTAAAGCAAGTGACTTTCTATATTATTTATTAGAGTCTATTAAGCTAGAAGAAAAAGATAAAAAAGAAGAAAAGAGGGAGTTAACGCTACGGGATTTTGATAATAAAATAATAATTTACTGGAAAGATGGCTCTCAAACAATTTGCCATATTAAAAAACAAGACGGCCTTCAAATTCAACCTAGTACAAAAGTTGATTTTGTGAATCCAGATGTTCATGCAGCATTCAAAGTAGCTTGCGCAGGGTAGTGACCATAGATATAACCTTAAATGTTAATAGTGACGAAAAAAAATTAAGGCTAGATACTTACATAGCTAAAAAGTGTAACATATCACGCAGTAAAGCACAAAGATTGATACAAGATGAGCGGGTAACATTGCTTGGCATTCCTGTAATCGACAACAATCATATAGTAAAAATAGGCAAGAAGTACACGGTGCATCTTACTTGTGAAAATGAATCCACATCAATTGAACCTAACCATAATATAAAGCTTGATATCATTTACGAAGATGAGGACATTATAGTTCTGAGTAAACAAAGTGGATTAACAGTGCACCCAGGTGCTGGAACAAACAATGATACACTTTTGAACGCAGTTATTGCTCACCTTGGCAAAATCCCATATACAAATACAAGACCAGGAATTGTTCATAGACTCGATAAAGATACCAGTGGACTAATGGTAATTGCAAAAAATGAACAATCCCACAGCTTCTTGTCTGAGCTGCTATCAAATCGTAAAATAAAACGGGAATACTTAGCAGTAGTTTGGGGAACATTACCTAATCTGCAAGGAACTATAAAAACTAATATTGCTCCAAAACGCAGTAATAAAGAAATGATGTGCGTAACAAAAACAACAGGCAAATTAGCAATCACTCATTACTCAGTGAAGAAAATTATAGGGCAAGCAAGCCTGGTTAAATGTACTTTAGAGACAGGCAGAACACACCAAATTCGAGTACACATGAGCCACATAGGACATTCTGTAGTTGGTGATCAAGTTTACGGAAAAAATAGTAGTAAAAGTGTAAAATATGCTAAAAATTCTGACTTTATCCGTAATTTCAATAGACAGGCACTACATGCTCACACGCTGGGATTATATCACCCAAAAAGTAAGGAATACATGGAATTTGTTTCTGATGTACCACAAGACATGCAAGTCTTAATCGGTGAATTTGAAAATATATCTTAATAAAATTCATATCAATATTATCATCCATGTTATCAAGAAGTTAATTAATGAGAGAAAAACTGCTGCACTACCTAAATCTTTCACCTTTTTTGACAGTATGTGTTGTTCACTGAAAATACGCTCAATTGTTGTTTCAAAAGCAGTGTTAATAATTTCCACAATTAACACTAGAAATAGGCTGCTCACCATCACTGCACGTTCTAGATTACTTACATCTAAAACAAATAAAGCTGAAACACATACTATAAAAAGCAGTAACTCCTGTCTGAACGCAACTTCTGATATAAAAGCTGATTTTATTCCTTCACAAGAATATTGAATTGCTTTTACTAGACGAATAATACTTTTCTTCATTATCAATTTTAGAAACTCAATGAATTATACTTATTGCACTCAGGTAAAAAATGCATGAAAACACCTTTCAGTCGTGATCACTTATAAAGCAGGAATCATGCTATAAGTACACAGATTTTTACAGTTAAAATCTAGCATATTGTTTGAATCAAGAGAATTAGTACAAAGCATTTCAACGAGCAACCAAATTCTCAAGGCAATTATATATCGACAACCATAATAAAATCTCTTTAATTGAATTTCTAACTCACTTGAACTTGCTACGTTACAAAATTCTCATTGAAGTAGAGTAATATTAGTTTTAATATTTAAACGTTTTGTACTTGCTGTAATGATTTCACTTCCAAAGTGCTATTCTTTACATACTGAATTGCAAGCACTAACGCTTTACTTCCAGAAGCTGTGGTGCTGTAAGCTATATTTTGCAAAATAGCAGTTCTGCGAATATCTTTGCTATCTGAAACTGACTTTACACCTTTTGAGGTATTGATCACTAGGTTTATTTTTCCATCTTTGAGCATATCAACTATGTGGGGTCTGCCTTCTCTCACTTTATTTACAGCTTTTGCAGCAATGCCGTTATTGTTCAGATACGAAGCTGTACCTTTAGTTGCATATATTTCAAAGCCCAGTTCTTTCAACATTCGTGCAACAGGCAATATATACTCTTTATCATCATCTTTTACTGAAACCAGAGCTGTTCCTTCTGTTGGTAACTTGTATCCTGCAGCCATGTGCACTTTTGCAAGTGCAGCTTCGAAAGATGAGTCAATTCCCATTACTTCTCCTGTTGATTTCATTTCAGGACCAAGTAAAGTATCAACTCCTGCAAAGCGGGTAAATGGAAAAACAGCAGCTTTAACTGCAAAATGATTGAAAGGCTTGTTTTCCTGATTCAATTTTTTACCCAAAATAACCTGAGTGGCAAGCTTTGCAATAGGAATGTTGATCACCTTGGAAATAAAAGGAACGGTTCGACTAGCTCGTAAATTTACTTCAAGTATGTATACATCACTCTCTTGAACAGCAAACTGAATGTTTATCAGACCTTTCACTTTTAATGCTAATGCTATTCTCTCAGTTTGGAGCTCGATCTCTTTTATTACTTCGTCACTCAATGTATTTGTCGGTATTGAACATGTTGAATCGCCAGAGTGGATACCAGCTTCTTCAATATGCTCCATAACCGCTGCAATGAAAACTCTTTCCCCATCACATACAGCATCAACGTCAACCTCAACTGCATTGACTAAAAATTTATCAAGAAGCAGCGAACCATGCTCAAAGATTTTAGTGTGATTCAGGACGTACTCTTTGAAGCTATCAATATCATGCAAAATTGACATAGACTGACCACCAAGGACATAGGATGGCCTCACTACTAATGGAAACCCCACCTTTTCTGCGTTGATTAACGCTTCTTCCACTGAATGACAGATAGAATTTTCAGGTTGTTTTAAATTAAGTTGCAAAGCAAGATTTTTAAATCTCATGCGATCTTCTGCAAGGTCAATAGAATCAAAAGATGTACCCAAGATATTAAAACCTCTTTCGTTCAGCACTTTGGCTAATTTTAAAGGCGTTTGACCACCTATTTGAACTATTACACCAACTAGTGTGCCATTTTCTTGCTCTTTACTTAGTATTTCAAGCACATCCTCTGCAATGAGTGGTGCAAAATATAAACGATCAGCGGTATCATAATCAGTTGAAACGGTTTCGGGATTGCAGTTAATCATTATTGTTTCGTATCCCATTTCTTTGGTGGCAGAAACTGCATGAACGCATGCATAATCAAACTCAATACCTTGACCAATGCGATTTGGACCACTTCCTAAAATGACAACCTTTTCTCGGTCAGAAATGTCCGCTTCGCATTCTGTCCTGTTTGTAATGTCTCCCTCATAACATCCATACATATAAGCAGTGCTCGATTCAAATTCAGCTGCACAGGTATCTACACGTTTATAAACTGGATTAACACCAAATTTTTTCCTCATTGCTTCAATTTGCTCTGATGTCATTCCAGTGCGTGACACTGGAATCCACCTATTTTTTTCTTGGATCCCAGCTGGGATGACAGAGGTAGGTCTATTACTTAACTTTGCGAGCCTTGCATCTGAGAAGCCCATTTTTTTCAGCTCTAATATTTCATATGCAGTTTCAGGAAGGCCGTTTTCCTTGATTTTTTGTTCAGCTAATATAATTTGCTGTATATTTTGCAAAAACCATAAATCATAACCTGTAATCGAATTTATTTCTTCTATGCTAATTCCGTGGCGCATTGCGTCAGCAGCAATCAGTAATCTGTTTGGCAGCAATTTTGCTAACTGAGATTTAATATCTGTGTCTTCAGAAAACACTTCATCAAGTCCCGTGAGCCCTGTTTCAAGTGAGCGAAAAGCTTTCTGCAGTGACTCATTAAAAGTACGGCCGATTGACATCACTTCTCCCACTGATTTCATGGAGGTTGATAATTCACAATTTGTCCCCTTAAATTTCTCAAACTCAAATCGAGGAATTTTAGTGACGATATAATCAATCACTGGTTCGAATGCTGCTGGTATTATTGGAGCACAGTCGTTACGTATTTCATCGAGCGAATAGCCAATAGCAAGTTTAGTGACAACTTTTGCAATAGGATAGCCTGTTGCTTTTGAGGCAAGTGCAGAAGAGCGAGAAACCCTTGGATTCATTTCAATTACAACGAGGCTTCCATCTTCTTTAGGATTCACTGCAAACTGAACATTTGCACCACCGGCACTAACATCAATTTCCCTCAGCACTGCTATAGATGCATTTCTCATTTGTTGATATTCAGCATCACGCAGAGTCAAAGCAGGAGCAACTGTGATACTATCTCCGGTGTGCACTCCCATTGGATCAACATTTTCTATTGAACACACTATTATACAGTTATCCTTGCAGTCACGGATAACTTCCATTTCATATTCCTTCCAGCCGATAATTGATTCATCTATCTGAACTTCATTTATTGGTGAAATTTTTAGAGCACTTTCTGTGATATTGAAAAACTCCTCTTTATTGTATGCTATGCCACTACCTGCGCCACCAAGAGTGAATGATGAACGGATGATTGCTGGTAATCCAATGTAATCCAAAGCCTTTTTTATTTGTTCTTGATTTTTTATAATGATACTTTTTGGGTATTTTAGCCCTATTTTATCCATGGATTGGCGAAATAATTCTCTATCTTCCGCTTTTTTTATTGCTTCTCTATTTACCCCTATTAATTCTACGTTGTATTTGTCTAACACTCCATCATCTGCAAGTTTTATTGCACAGTTCAGTGCTGTTTGCCCGCCCATTGTTGGTAATATTGCATCTGGCCTCTCCTTAATTATAATTTTTTCTATGATTTCAGGCAGTACCGGCTCAATATAAGTTGCATCAGAGAATTCAGGATCTGTCATTATAGTTGCGGGGTTGGAGTTAACCAAAATGACTTTATAACCTTCACTTTTTAATACTTTACAGCTTTGCGTTCCAGAATAATCAAACTCGCATGCCTGACCTATAACTATTGGACCTGCTCCTATTACTAATATAGATTCTATATCTGTGCGTTTTGGCATAATTACAATAACGATCTCTATTCAAGTAATGTTACCAATCTTTCCTGTATATGTGAATTTTTATTAAACCTATTAGCTAACTACTTTTAGGCTTGACGCATAACTGTACGAACATTGCAATTTGCGTGGCAGATTCCAGTGCTTGACACACAGCTGTACAAACATTCATTTTTGAAGGTAAATTGCACAGCAAATGATGTCATTCAAGTAGCTGACACTGGTTCCTTTATGACGGCAGTGCCCAGAGGTGTCATCCCAGTCTGGGATCCAGAAAACTTAACTTTAAATAAGTGGCCGCACAATAAAGACTAGATTCCGGACTGGAATGACACCATAGAGGCACTGGGATGACATCCTTCCTAGTGGACTCAAATCACAATGTTCATACAGTTGTGGGCTTAACGGTATCTTTGCAGATACTATGGTAATTTACTCGGTAGATTTGCTAAGTGGCAAGATTTGTCCTGATATACTGCAGTCATCAGAAGCCAACTCTACGAATTTATTTGTTAACTTCTCAGGCGATACTAATTCAGATATATCTTTTCCCGAAAATGCTTGCTTATACATCTCACTATCGATAGGCTCTTCCGAATACACGGCATTTATGCATAAGTTCGTATGCTTTGTCTCAGATGCATATATCTTCACCATTACTTCTAGTGCAGCCTTACTTGCAGCATATGGTACCCAATATGGATAAGAGGAAGGAGAAAGTGTTATCTCTGAGGTCATGAATATCGCTCTTCCAGCATTAGACTTTTTTAGTATTGGACCCAAATTTTTTAGCAAGTACCAACTGGCAGTAAAATTTGTATTCATTACGTTCTGTAGATCTTCAAGCTCACAATCATGAACAGAGCTCAACTTACCTAAAATTTCAGTGCATGTAATCAGTATATCAAGTGTTCCAGATTCTGATAATTTTGGGCTTTCTATCATATTTGCCAGTTTTTCTACGTTTTCAAAGTCTAAAAGATCAAGCTGAATTAGTTTCACAGAGCCTTCTTTAAGCTCTTCAATTTCGTTATACAATGGCTTGAGATTATCAAGAGATCTGGAAATCAGAATTACACATGCACCTTCTTTTACAAATCTTTTTGCAACAGAAGAACCTATTCCACCTGAAGCTCCGGTAATTAAAGCTATTTTACCTTCTAAGTCACCCATTTCTTTCTCCTTAGCAAGATCTATTGAAATATTTTAGCTGAAAATTAAATTTTGCTCCATATATAAAAATTAAACTTAGCACATAAAAAAATAGTAACGATACTACCACACCACCTAAGCTTCCATATATCAAATTCAGTTGGTCAAAGGAAGCTTTTAAATATTGCTTGAAAGCTGAAGCAGAGATCGTCCAAAGAATAACAGCCACACAAGATCCGGGAAATACGTCTGATAAGTTTTGTTTTATGTTTGGCAATGTGAAATATAGCCAAGATACTATAGTAAAAAGCACAAACTCAATAAGTAAATATCTAGTATAACTTAGCCCTTGGTAAGAAAAATCAATTAACATTGGCACTAATGTAAAAAATACTATAGTCAGAGTTGTAACAAGCGTAATTACTAAAAATTGTAATATACTGAGCACCCTTCTCCATATATAAGGCGATGAAACCGGAACTTTATAGGCCTTATTCAATATCGTTCTAAATCCTTCAATTGTCGATGAGGCAGTCCAAACAGCTCCTACAATTGCCAAGGTTAATAAGCTTTGCGGAGGGCCTGATATTATCTCCCTAATACGTGGCATCAAAGATGATAAAATATCCTGTGGCATGTTATCAATAATAAATGCCCAGCCGACATTGTATTGATCTAAGAAATTTGCGAACGTTGATGCCATGGCTATTAAAACAATAAGAAAAGGAAATATTGATAACAGGATTAAAAATGATAGATACCCTGCATGCTCCACTCCATCATTATAAATTGTGTCAATTAAAGCACGATAAAGGCAATAAACGATACTATAAAATTTCTGTAGCACTTGTAATATAAATAAACTAAGAAAAGTATTCTAAATGAAATAAAGCATACTTTTAAGCAAAAAATCCTCACCGTTTACTTAAATTTAATCAAAATGATAGATAATCCAGCGTTAAATACGGAGGCATAATGAAAAATTTTCTTCTACTTGTAGCTTTAATTCTTTCCTTTGCATTTGATAATGTTTTTGCTGCTACTGTTACTGATGATGCAACAACCAATACAATATGCAAAATAGTAGGCTATACTCACGGTATAGGTGGGCCTATGATTACAATAGTGATAATAGGTGCAGCTTTGCTTGCGATATTTGGCAGAATGCCGTGGCCGGCGCTCTTTGCACTTGGTGCATTTACTGCTGTGTTTTTTGGTGCACCTGTAGTTGTTTCAAAAATAGTACCAGGTGGTGTGATTTGTAAAGATGGTGCAACTGCTTGCCCTGATGGTAAAACATGGAATGCAACAACAAATACATGCGCATAATAAGCATTAAAGCTTCAAAACATTAGCAAATGGTGCTTCTTAAAGAAGCACCATCATTGCACGAACTTGTGACTTAAGCCACCATAAAGGTGTTATTCTAGTAATCCCTCCCTTGTCATCCCAGTGCTTAACACTGGGATCCAGGAAATTTGATTAGATATTAAGTTTATGAGCATAGAAGCAGTTAATTTTATGTTAAAACACAACATTTTTGATGAGGCTGTATTAAGAGATGGATCCCAGCGTCAGCTACTCGGATGACACCATTTGCTACGCAATTTACTTTCAAAAATGAATGCTCGTACAGCTGTGTGTCAGCTACTTACATAACACCTCTCGAAAATTACTTTAGCTACAAATATTAAAAAATTTACCAAGCAAAAAAAAGCAAAAAAGTCCCCGTGTAACGAGTTTTAATAATTTAAATTGATAATGTGCTAACAAGCGTGATTTGGCTGAATGTAGAAAAAATTTAAAAAGCCGCTATAATTTTTATGTAATTTGCCAATAAATATTTGAGTTTTTTACTGATTTTTTGATTGAGCCTGCAGGTCAAAAATAAGGATAAATACTCTTATTATCATGGCAAGGGAGTTGGGGGAATTTGTAAAGTAATCTTTTTCGTTTGTATTCCCTTATGCTTGAGATAACTGCATGCAGGTTCATGGATCTCTTTACTCTTTAATTTCGATGAATTCCCTTTGAAGTTGAATATTGAAAATTAACTGGAGAATTGTGAATTACTTTGTATATGTGATAACAAGCCATGGCGCTCTCAGCAAAGCCATTTAGTATCAATTTTAGTTTGCCTGGATAAGTAGCTATATCTCCGATTGCATATATTCTATCTCTACTGGTTCTAAGTGTAGCTGGGTCGACAGTTATGCGGCCATGTTCTAACTCTATACCCCAACTGTTTATTGGCCAAAGATTCATTGACAATCCAAAAAATGGCAGCAGAAAATCAGTGGATATTTCTTTTTCTTCCTTAGAGGCAATGTTTTTTACTATCACTGCGCTCAACTGCCCATTACCTCCTGCTAGTTCGTGTAATTGATATGGCACTACCAGTTCTATCTTTCCATTATTTTCAAGTGATTCTAATTTATTTCTAGTTTCAGGAGTGCAGCGAAATTCCTTTCTCCTATGTATCACATAAATTTTCTTTGCAACTTTAGAAAGTTCTACAGTCCAATCAGCCGCAGAATCCCCCCCCCCTGCAATGACTATAGTTTTGTCCTGAAAATCAGAAATTTTATTTACATTATAAAATACAGATTTATTTTCATATTCTAATATACCACTTAAGGGTGGACGGTTAGGTTCAAACATTCCGTTACCTGCAGCAATGATAACGGCTTTGCATTTTACCTCTGTACCTATGTTCGTTATGATAGTAAAGTTTTCACCTTCGTTATTTGAAATCTTTTCCACTTTTTGACTTAAATGGTAAACAGGCTCAAACGGTGAAGCTTGCTCCATTAGTCGCTCAATTAATTTTTGGGCAGTAATTACAGGATAACCAGGTATATCATATATTGGCTTTTCTGAGTAAAGAGCTGTACATTGTCCTCCTGCTTGATCCAAAACATCTATTACATGACATCTCATATCAAGCATTCCCGCTTGAAAAGCAGTGAATATTCCAACAGGCCCTGCACCTATTATTACGATATCGGTTTCCATATTCAGATGGTGATCTATTTATAGATATTAGCTTTCTTTGCTAACAAGGTCAATTTACAAAGGGATGTATTTTTAAAAGATGTGGCTAGATTAGATAAGATTTCCAGCGTTATGAACCACATAGTCCAAATAAGCTCTAAAAATCAGCTATCATAGCGAGATGCTGTGCGGACGGAATGGGATTCGAACCCATGGTACGCTCATCACGTACGTCAGTTTTCAAGACTGGTGCCTTAAACCGCTCGGCCATCCGTCCACCTCTTTTTTACCACAATATTTAATTTCAAGCAATCTATAAAAATCTTACTTGCCTACACAAAAGCTACTAAACACACTATCCAATATTTCCTCAACATTAATAATTCCAATTACTGCACCAAGTTCAAATGCAGCAAGCCTCAAGTCTTCAGATATCAACTCAATTGGATTATAGATATTAAAACGCTGTAAATGTTCCAGTGCTTTCTGCATGTGATTCCTATGTCTTTGCCGAGTAATCACAGGAGTATCTCTATCATGCCCAAATTTTTCCTTTGCCTTCTCTTTTATGAGAGAGATCAATTTGTTTGTACCTATTCCCTTTAGAATAGAAATGGGTAAAAGATCTATGCCATTAATTTTTATATTGTGATTATTGATAACATCGTCAGCTTTGCTCAATACATAAATAGTATCGCTATTTACAACGTTGCAATTGATATTATGACGCTGTTCAAAAGGAAATAGTTCTATTCTTAAATCAGCTTCAAAAGACCTTTTTTTCGCTCGACTTATACCTTCTGATTCTATTGGATCTGAACTCTCACGAATTCCAGCAGTATCAGAGAGAATGATTGGGTATCCACCAATGTCAATATGAGCTTCAAGTATATCTCTTGTTGTGCCTGCATATTCAGAAACAATAGCAATATCACGCTTGGCTAAGAAATTAAACAGAGTTGATTTACCAACATTTGGTTTACCAGTTATTACAACGTGTAAACCCTCACGCAACCTTTCGCCTCGTCTATTATCATTTAGGTGCTCTTGTATTGATTGCACAAGAGTTTTCACTTCATTATTAATTTTTTCCAACTCATTTTTTTCTGCCAAAATATCTTCTGGAAAGTCTATATATGCTTCGATTTTGGATTGTATCGTTATTAATCTTTGCCTCCAATTGCTGTATAGTCTCTCCAATTCTCCTGATATCTGCTTAATCGCTTGTTTAGCTTGCATTTTCGTCTCAGCATCAATTAAGTCTGCAATCCCTTCTATTTGCGTTAAGTCAAATTTACCATTTAGAAAAGCCCTAAGTGAGAATTCCCCAGGCCTGGCCATAACGAAAATTTTTGATAATTCCTCCAAGATGATTTTTATAATTGCCTTGCTTCCATGCATTTGTAACTCTATAACATCCTCGCCAGTGAAGCTGTTTGGGGCAGGAAAATAAATAATTATTCCATTGTCTATCAATTGATTGGAACCATCATATAAGTCAACTAAAGTAGCAAGCCTTGGTTTAACTTCTTTCTTAATGTTAAAATGATTTAAAGCTTTAAGTGCATCGTTACCTGAAATTCTAATTACTGCAACTCCTGACTTACCAAATACAGTTGATAAGGCAAAGATAGTTTCATTTTTGTTTGTCATTAATTTATATACACTACTTAGCAATTTAAAATACTTAATCTAAAAAATTTTTACTTATTTTGCTAATTTATGTTAATGCAGTATTAGTAAATATATTGTATAGAAAAACCGTCAGGTAAAAATATTTATTTTGAAAACTGATAATATGATTTATAATCATGAATACGGGTTTTAAACATTTTATGCTCAAGAAATTAGCTTGGTATTGGTCATTTATAGAGTTGATTAAAGGGTTTGTTATTACATTAAAATATATGTTTAAGCCAAAGGTTACTTTGAGATATCCTATGGAGAAGGGCCCGTTAAGTCCAAGGTTTCGTGGTGAGCATGCGTTGCGTAGGTATCCAAACGGTGAAGAGCGCTGCATAGCTTGTAAATTATGTGAAGTTATCTGCCCTGCCCAAGCAATAGTTATCGAAGCAGAGGAAAAAGAAGACGGAAGTCGTCGCACTACACGTTATGATATTGATATGACAAAATGTATATATTGTGGGCTTTGCCAGGAAGCATGTCCTGTTGATGCAATTGTGGAGGGTCCTAACTTTGAATTTGCTACTGAAACAAGAGAAGAGCTAATGTACAATAAGGAAAAATTATTGCGTAATGGTGAAGTTTGGGAAGACGCAATTGCACTCAGGTTAAAAAAGAACAGGCCGTATTATTAACTAGGTATGTCAACAATTAAAATTTCTTACAGCAAGTATGTAATAGATCTCTTGTACAACTGTTATTTAACTGAAAGATCAGTAGCTCACCTTTTGGTGTCATTCCAGCGCGTGACGCTGGAATCTAGAAAAGAAAGAAACATGGATCCCAGTGTCAAGCACTGGGATGACAAAAGGTCTAATGAATGATAAAAGTTACCTTTTTATCCGAACAAAAAGTAAAAGAATACAGTGGTAGAGTCACTGGCTTTGATATATTACAACCGGATGCTTTGAGAGAAGCAATTGCCTTTAAGGTAAATGGTGAGTTGTATGATCTCTCACGTGAAATTGAATCTGATACAGAGATAGAGGTAATACAACTGAGTGACGAAGCGGGTTTAGATATAATAAGGCATGATGCTGCTCATATAATGGCGCAGGCAGTAAAAGAGCTCTTTCCTAATACTCAGATTACTATCGGGCCAACAATTCAAGATGGTTTCTACTATGATTTTGCTACAGATCGTGCCTTTACCACGGACGATCTTACTGCAATAGAAAAAAAAATGAAGGAAATTATAAAAAGTAACCACAGATTCGTCCGAGAAGTTTGGACTCGTAAGCAGGCAATTGATTTCTTTAGTGATATAGGTGAAAGATACAAGGTTGATATTGTCTCATCAATACCAGAAAACGAAAACCTAACTGTTTATAAACAAGGCAACTTTGTAGACCTATGTCGTGGTCCGCACTCACCATCAACTGGCAGAGTTAAAGCGTTTAAACTTATGAAAGTAGCAGGTGCATACTGGCGTGGCGATTCTAAGGGCCCAATGTTGCAAAGAATATATGGCACCGCGTGGAGAAATAAGGATGAATTAAATACTTATCTTAAACGTCTGGAGGAAGCAGAAAAACGCGACCACCGCAAAATTGCTAAGGATATGGACTTATTTCACATTCAAGAGGAAGCTGTTGGGCAGATTTTTTGGCATGAACAGGGATATACTTTATATAATGTTCTTGAGTCTTACATCAGAAAAAAGTTAATGAACAATGGCTACTTTGAGGTAAAAACACCTATTTTAGTAAGCAAAGAGCTGTGGGAAAAATCGGGACATTGGGATAAGTTTCGTGAAAATATGTTCATTATTGATGAATCTGAAAGTAAAAAGCTAGCAATAAAACCCATGAATTGCCCTTGTCATGTGCAGATTTTTAATTCTCACACCAGAAGCTATCGTGATTTACCGATACGTATGGCAGAGTTTGGCACATGCCATAGAAATGAAAGCTCAGGCTCATTGCATGGAATGATGCGAGTGCGTGGTTTTACGCAAGACGATGCACATATTTTTTGTATGGAAAAACAAGTGAATTCTGAAACTGTAAAGTTTTGTGACCTTTTAAAAGAAGTATATTCAGAACTTGGGTTCAATGAAATTTCTGTGAAATTTTCAGACCGTCCAGATACTAGATCAGGTAATGATGAAGTGTGGGATAGAGCTGAAAGAGCACTGCTTGAAGCAGTTAAAGAAGCAGGGCTTAGTTATGAACTTAATCCTGGTGAAGGTGCATTTTATGGTCCAAAGTTAGAGTTTGTTTTGAAAGATGCAATAGGTAGAAATTGGCAATGTGGAACGTTGCAAGTTGATTTTATTTTACCGGAGCGGCTTGGAGCTTTTTATATAGGAGCAGACGGACAAAAGCACCACCCTGTTATGCTACATAGAGCAATTCTTGGAACTTTTGAACGTTTTATTGGGATTTTGATAGAAAATTATGCAGGAAAATTTCCAATTTGGCTTGCTCCAACGCAACTTGCTATTCTGACCATTATAAATGAAGCTGATGGTTATGCTACTGAAATCAGCAATATTTTAAAAGAACAAGGTGTTAGAATTAAGACCGATTTGACCAATGAAAAAATTAGTTATAAGATACGCTTGCATAGTTCAAATAAGGTACCTATATTATGGGTTATAGGTAAAAATGAGATCATCAATAGAACTGTGTCAGTGAGAAATTTAGGGTCAGAAGAACAAGAGTCTTTTCCTTTGGAAAAGGCTACTGAATTGCTTTTAAAAAGTATTAATTTGAGTTAAGGGAGAAAAACTTGCAAGTTCAAAAGAATAATAAAAACAAAATTAATGAATTCATTACAGCTAAGGAAGTACGCTTAGTTGATCATAATGGTGAAATGGTTGGAATTGTGCCATTAAGACAAGCTTTGGAAGTTGCACAAGGTGTCAATTTAGACTTGGTAGAAATTGCACCTGATTCAACTCCTCCAGTATGTAAAATACTCGACTACAGTAAACAAAAATATGATGCAAAAAAGAAGGCAAGCGAGGCAAAAAAGAAACAAAGAGCATTAACTATAAAGGAAATTAAGCTGGGCCCCAATATTGATAATCATGACTATGAAACAAAATTGCGTCAAACAAGAGATTTTCTTATATCTGGGCATAAAATCAAGTGCACAATGAAATTTAGAGGTAGAGAGCTTATAAATACTGAGGTTGGAGTGGAAAAATTAGAACGGCTAATTCGAGACACTGAAGATATTGCAAAGGTAGAGCTAGCGCCTAAAAGGGAAGGAAATCAATATTTTCTAACTCTGGTTGCTAAGTAGTAAAACGACTTAAAAGTGTAAGTTAAGTTACTGCCCTATCTTCAATTACATGACGAAAATGTCTGATTAGCCCTTGCACTGGCCAAGCTGCAGCATCGCCAAGCGCACAAATTGTATGTCCTTCTATTTGAGTTGTAAGGTCAAGTAGCTTATCTACTTCACCAGGTTTAATATTTCCTGCTACCATTCTTCTCATAATTCTCCACATCCATCCAGTACCTTCACGACATGGTGTACATTGCCCACAGGACTCATGCATATAGAAATGTGATAATCTTTCTATTGCAGCTATTATGTCAGTTGATTTATCCATCACTATCACAGCAGCAGTACCAAGCCCTGATTGTACAGCTCTCAATGAATCAAAATCCATTTCAATAGTATCGCATATAGATTTTGGAATTAATGGTACTGAAGACCCACCAGGTATTACAGCAAGTAAGTTATCCCAACCTCCTCGCACTCCACCTGCATATTTTTCAATTAATTCACGTAGTGAAATTCCTAGCTCTTCTTCAACATTACATGGATTATTTACATGCCCTGAAATACAAAAGACCTTAGTGCCAGTATTATTTGGTTTACCAAGAGATGCAAACCACTCTCCTCCGCGATTTAGGATATCTGGAACCATAGATATAGTTTCAACGTTGTTTATTGTAGTGGGGCAGCCAAAAAGTCCAACACCTGCGGGAAATGGAGGTTTCATGCGAGGAAAGCCCTTTTTTCCTTCAATGGATTCGAGTTGAGCTGTTTCTTCCCCACATATGTAAGCTCCTGCACCCCTATGGATAAACACATCAAGATCATAACCTGACTTGCAGGCATTTTTTCCAATTAAGTTTTCTTTATAGGCTTCCTCAAGTGCTTTTTTTAGAACTAAATGTTCATTATAAAATTCACCCCTGATATAAATATACGCAGCTGATGCGCTGATCGCTCTGCCAGCCAGAAGAATTCCCTCAAGTAGCTTGTGTGGCTCATATCGTAATATGTTTCTGTCTTTACATGTACCAGGTTCTGACTCATCTGCATTGACTACTAAATATGCTTTTGGAGGATTTTTAGGCATAAAGCTCCACTTAAGGCCAGTAGAAAATCCTGCACCCCCTCGACCTCTCAAGCCAGATTTCTTTACTTCATCAATGATTTTTTCTGATCCTAAATCCAGTAATTCCTTTGTTTTTTGCCAACTACCACGTTTTTTTGCACCCTCAAGTAGTGGTGTTTCTTTACCATTTAAGTTTGTGAATATTTTGTCCTGTTCTTTTAGCATGCTTTTAAGATTCTAAGTGATCCCGACGCGATTCGAACGCGTGACCCACTGATTAAAAGTCAGTTGCTCTACCGGCTGAGCTACGGGATCATTTTATTTTTCAGCTATAATAAACAGTAATATAGTTTTTATCCATTTTAATCAAACTAAAATTTTCATGTGTGGTTAAATAAATTATATAATGTACTGTATTAGTGATAATTTAATTAAAAATTTTTGAAGGAAAACTTCTTGTTAATTCAAAGATTCATTTGGTAAAGCTGACGTACAACTCTAAAAAGATAGAGAATTATACATAAATGCAGAATTTGTGCACTATTTAGCAATAGCCTCACAAATAAATATTTCTTGCATTTCAGCCTGAGTGATTTATGCTTTAAGCAAAAGTTGGGGGCATAGCTCAGCTGGTAGAGCATCTGTTTTGCACGCAGAAGGTCAGCGGTTCGATCCCGCTTGCCTCCACCAATCCACAAACAAGAAAAGGGCGGTTAGCTCAGTTGGTAGAGCATCTCGTTTACACCGAGGGGGTCGGCACTGTCATCACTGCCATTAAGTTAAGGAAAAGTGATGAACTGTATTATAAAATCAGGTAAGATTCACAAATTAAAAGAAGTAATGACATGAGTAAAAAAAAGAATAATCATGTTTATAAAAAATAAATTGATGAGTTTAAACTTTATAAACGCACACAGAGCATCCTCAAAAGACTTCTCACGAAAAAGAAAGCTGCCCTTCGTTAATGTATTTCTCCTGATTTTTAGAAAGAGTGTAAAGTCATTACAAGTGATGCTTAATGAGTTTGTTCTGCATACAAGAAAAGATTATACAATTACGGCAAGTGCATTTACTCAAGCAAGAAAGAAGCTAAAACATACTGCGTTTTCAGAGTTAAATGATGATATAGTTTCCCTATACTACCAAGATCAGGAATTTAAAACCCACCATGGCTTCAGAGTACTTGCATTTGATGCTTCAATACTGATTCTGCCAAAGAGCGACAAAATAATAGGTGAGTTTGGCTCAAGAGCAGTATGGAATGGAATCCAGAGATTTGAAGACTATACAAGTGCAACCTTTGAAGTTTGCTACGATGTGCTAAATAATATTGCAATAAAATCTGTGCTAAGTAGAGGTGACAGCTATGAGGTTGATTTAGCAATCGGTATGCTTGAATCCATAAAATCAGACGATTTGTTAATCTGTGATAGAGGATACGTATCTTATCGATTTCTTGCTGAGCTTACAGGAAGGAAAATCAATTATATAATTCGCTGTTCAAGTTCGTCTTTCAATGAAATAAACACTATGTTTAAGCCGGAAAGCCCATCTAGTACGGTGGTAGTGTCTACCGCACCTATTAAAGTAGCAAGACAGCTACGAAAGCTAGGATTACCTGATGAGATGAAATTCAGGTTAGTCAAAATAATACTTTCTTCTGGCGAAGTTGAAGTGTTAGTAACATCTCTGTTAGATGAGAAACGTTTTACAGTTGAAGAGTTTGAGAGATTATATTACTTGCGCTGGGGAGTAGAAACATTTTTTTCTAGGCTGAAGGGAAGATTAAATTTAGAGAATTTCACAGGAAAAAGTATTGAAACTATCAAGCAGGATTTTTGGTCAACTATCTTCATCAGTAATCTAGAAAGTATCATGATAGAAGATGATGAAGAGACATTGAGCTCACAGAATAGTAAACTAAAAAAAAGCATCAATAAATCTGTCTCATTTAATGCGATTAAAAACTTAGCCTTTGATATTTTTTCTACAGAGTCAGACATAGACTGCATTATGTATCGACTATCACAGTTATTTTTGATGAACACTTTAGTGGTGAGAAAAGGGAGAAGAGTTGATCGTCATAAGATATCTGATATTCGTTCACTCAACTACCAGAAAAGAGCTAGAAAACATGTGTTTTAAATTCAAGATATCTTTTCAGTATCATTGCATTAGTACATTCTTTGCAAAATAACCTGCAATTATTACTTTTTTAAATAACTTGCACTTTTCAGACTCCCTTTTCTTAAAAATTCACCCTAGTATTTACCATAATTATCAATCACTTCAAATTTTTTGTCCAATCTTAACTTCTCTTTCCCTTAACTTAATGGCAGTGGCACTGTCATCGCCCATTAAATGGAGAGTTTTTAGCCAAAATTTAAAATACAAAAATACACTAAAAACTAATCAAATAAACACGGTATCTCACTGTCAATATTTACCCATAAAAACTCTATATTTTACATAATCTATTAAGAATACTCTCTATTTCTCTACAATATAGGGTATTTTTCAACAATTTAGATAGAGTAAACAAGTCAATAAAAGAATTTAATTTGACAGTAGAGAGAGGTTTGTTTTGAAAAATATTTTAGATTGAGAAAAATTAGTGCTAAGTTGCAAAAATCTTTTTTTAACAGTATACTGTAATAACACTAAGGTACTAGTAGTGACAGGGATTACACAAGAAAAATACTCATCAAAAACTCTAGCATCAGAACTGCAAAATCTTCCAGAACCTAGAGCAAGTCTTAATTCAGCTTATGAAAGCAGTGATATTGATGAGAATATTATTTTAGAACTTCCACTCAATAATTTGCTTTGTCTATTAGAAGCTCCTAAAGATGGCGACGAAGGAAGAAATGCTCGGTCAGGGTA
This sequence comes from Wolbachia endosymbiont (group B) of Melanostoma mellinum, assembly GCF_947251465.1. Taxonomy (NCBI): domain Bacteria; kingdom Pseudomonadati; phylum Pseudomonadota; class Alphaproteobacteria; order Rickettsiales; family Anaplasmataceae; genus Wolbachia; species Wolbachia endosymbiont (group B) of Melanostoma mellinum. Next base: position 893,023 of record NZ_OX366366.1, on the reverse strand, counting down.
TCAAACATGCATAGATTTTATAAGAACTCATTATATTGTAAACGAGCAAGAAATAAACTCTAAAAGTATAGCTCTTTTCATAATAGTCCAAACGAGGTAAAATAAGGTTTTATAGTAGTGAAGGTAAGGATGCCAGCAGCATATAGTTATAAAAAAAGCAATGGAAGCACTAGAAGAAGGAGAAAGCAGGGAAACGGTGGCAGCAAGATTTAAAATTGGAAGAACTACGTTATGGGAGTGGCAGCAAAGAAGAAAAGAAACAGGAGATTTTCAGTCAAAAAAACTTGGAAATGGAGGTTATAATCACAAAATTACTGACTGGAATAAATTTACTGAATTTGCTAAAAAATATGGTGGTATCGGAAATGGCTAAGCTTTGGAGCAATGTTAGTATCCCAACGATCCATCGAGCTCTTAAAAAAATTGGACTCACACGCAAAAAAAGACATATGGATACAAAGAAAGAAACGAAGAAAAACGCGCTGAATTTTTGAAAATTATAGCAACAAAAGAACCTCAAAACTTAGTTTATATAGATGAGTCTGGACACCGAGTTATGGATATTGCCAGAAGGGACAGAGGTTTTATGCTCTAAAATCTGGTAAAAAAATTCAACGAATCAGTATGATTGCAGCCTTAAACGGCAGAAAAATAGTTGTTCCGTTAACATTTGAAGGCCACTGTAATATGGATATCTTTAATAAATGGTTTGAGCAGTTTCTGACACCGATTTTGAAACCTGGACAAACTGTTATCCTTGATAATGCTACTTTTCATAAGTCTAATAAGATTTGCTAAAGGAGTTGGCGCAGAAATTTTATATCTACCGCCTTATTCTCCCGATTTTAACAAAATTGAGCATCATTGGTTTGCTATAAAAAACAGAGCTAGTCCTCTATTCACATCTTTTCGTCATGCTGTTGATTCCGCTTTTCTATAAGCTTTTCGGACTATTATGAAAAGAGCTATAAATGGCTATTTATAATGAATTTTGTCAGTAACTGCCAGTTCTTTTCACTTGAGCGATGCAACAAAGCCCACTGGGATCCAGCCTGTTTTATCTTTTATCATAGAATGAGACGTTCAGCATATTCATCTTTTTCCATTACCATATCATAAACAATCATTCCATGGGAGCGCATAATTTCAGGTGTATGATCACGAATCAATTTATCAATCTTGAAATAATTTTCTTTATACTTCCTTTGACGGATATCAAAACTTTATTTGGTAAAATCAAACCGTGACTTTCGATTTAACCCAATTATACAATTTACTCATTTTACCATCTTGACCGAGCATTCCAGAGTTATTTTTATAAAAAGTGTCAACTATTAGCTTGATAGAGCCTATGGCAGCAGAAAATACGGGATTTTTATCATACTCGCCATCAAGGCCACTGAGAGACTCAGGGCATCCAATGCGGACTTGTTTGTTGAATATATAGCTTGCAATCTCTTTCATGCTTGTGAGTTGACTGGTTCCACCTGTGAGCACTACTTTATTGATTGGATCTTTTTGTTCTTGAAATTGTTCTCTTACCAGTTCAAATATCTCCTCAACTCTAGGTCTTATGATGTCAATAAGTTCGGACTTGGGTACTCGAGTCGGTTCATCATTTTCACTGTTTTGCAGTGTAATATATTCGTTCTCATCTATTGAAGTTACGACAGTGCTACCGTATAGTATTTTTATGCGTTCAGCATGCTCTATACTTGTGCATAGTCCATAAGCTATATCTCGAGTGATGTGAATGCCACCAATTGGAATGCTGCTTGTGTATATAAGCTTTCCTCTCTTAAAAATTCCAATTGCAGTACACCCACCCCCTATGTCAACAATGGCAGTTCCTAGCTCTTTTTCATCTTCACTTAGACAGGCAAGGCCTGCAGAATATGCGGAAGCAATACAACCAGCCATACTTATCCCGCTATTATTAGTTATACAATTTTCAATGTTGGTAAGCGCTGGACGCGAAGCAGTGACGACATTAACATCAGCAGATAGTCTTTTTCCGTACAATCCACCAACCTCTTTTATATCAGTCATGTCATCCAAGTGATATTTCAGTGGTATATTGTGAATGATAACATTTTCTTCGATATATTTCTCAAACGTCTGAAAGACTACACGTTTTATATCTCGGTCTGAAATTTCGTGATTAGCTGCAATAATTTCGTTATATACGTTAAAAGATGAGACTCCACATCCGGCTACATTCACATATATCTGGTCTATAGTCTCTTCTGATACTTGCTCAGCTAAACCTATAGTTGATGAAATAGAGTAACTTGCATGCTTTGCATCAGTTATTGATCCACCGCTTATACCTTCTGCACTTTTATAACCCGTTCCTATTATTTTATAGCTGAAGTTGCTATTGATCTTAACAATGAGACAGATAATTTTTGTTGTACCTACGTCTAAAACGGCAAAAACATTTCGCTTTGGTTTTATTATTACTGCAGAGTACATTAGTTGACCTTATGACACAATTCCATTCAAATTGTAGCTTCCTTTAATAATTTATATTTCTATTAAAAATACAGCAACATTTTAATATACCCAAAATACTGTACAAAGGAAAAAATAAAACATAAAATTTTAATTTTATGTCTAAATTGCCAATTGTAATTGCCCCTGATGAAAGGTTAACTACACGTGCCAGTGAAGTAATAGATATAACCGATAAAATTAAAGAATTAGTAAACGACATGTTCGAAACTATGTACTATGCAGAAGGTCTTGGTCTTGCTGCAGTACAAGTTGGAGTGCTGAAGAGAATTTTTATCATGGACGTTCAGCCAGAGAAGGCTGAAGATGGGCCAGCAGGATATGAATCAACTGGCAAATTTTGCATGATTAACCCTGAAATTACAGAATTATCGGGTGAACAAGTAATTCTCAAAGAAGGGTGCCTTTCAATTCCAGAGCAAAGCCATGAAATTAAGCGTCCAAAATATTTAACTGTGAAATATAAAAATTTAAATAACGAAGAACAGACGCTAAAAGCTAGTGGTTGGCTTGCAAGGTGTATTCAGCATGAGTTAGATCATTTAAATGGTATATTATACGTTAGACATTTGTCTAAATTGAAGTACGATATGGCTATGAAAAAAGCTCAAAAGGTTAAGAGGCACTATGAACAATGAAGATCTAGAATTGTTGAAGTTCTATCATGAAGTGGGTGTTGACTGCACGCTAACTGAAGGTGAAGAGGAAAAAAAAGTGGAAAATGAGAGAGCTGCACAGTCTTCTGTCATCGAGCAGAAAAAAGCCATGTTCCCAAGTGACTGGATCATTGAAGCAAGGAAGCTTGCAAGTGAATGTGGTAGTGTAGATGAACTAAGAAGTGCAGTTAAGTCATTTGAGGGTTGTGAAATAAAAAAAACTGCAACTAATACTGTTTTTTCTGATGGTAATCCAAATGCAAAAATCATGCTTATTGGTGAAGCACCAGGAGCAAATGAAGACCTGAAAGGCATACCATTTTGTGGTGCAAGCGGAATGCTGCTCGATAAGATGCTCGGTGCAATTAATCTGGACCGCACTAAGGTATATATAAGCAACACCGTGTTTTGGCGTCCACCAGGTAATAGAAAACCAACTGATCTAGAGCTTGATATGTGCAGACCATTTGTTGAGAAGCATATTGCTCTTGTTTTACCGCAGATTCTAATTTTAGTTGGAGGAATTGCATGTTATAGCCTTCTTGATAACACAAAGACTATATCGAACTTGCGTGGCAAATTTCATACTTATACTAACCAATATTTATCTCATGCAATTACCACAGCCGCTATATTTCATCCAGCCTATCTACTTCGTCAACCAGCACAAAAACGCTTAGCTTGGGAAGATTTAAAGAAGATTAGAGAATATCTTGATAATACCAATAACCACACGGACGTTTAGCTCACTACTCGTTGTCATCCCAGTGCCGGCTAATTGCATTAAATATTGAAAAATTTACTAAACAGAGAAAAAGGCAAAAGAAAATCTATCAGCTACTACCTATTTTTTTAATTGGCGTTTTTCATTGTATTAAATGCTTTGATAAGCGCATTTTAGCTTATGTGGGTAAAAGTTTTATAAAGACATAGAGTGCACATAGTGCAAAAAATTAAACATCAAGTATATTGAGCTTTTTGTCGTTTTATCTGCACAGACTGAAGATAAATAATATATCTTCACCCTTATTTTAAGGAGAATGGCGGAGTCCGTCAAGTAACTCTTGCCGTTGCTATAGCTGCTTGAGTTCCTGTAATCACAATGTTGGTGCAATGCACGCATGGAATTTTATTTACTCTATAATATGTTGGTTTATAGTAGTACTAATGCAGAAATAAAGGGAGGAGACATTGGAAAGCAATATAAAAAAATTGAAAGGAAATTTTTTAGAACAAGCAATTAGAGTAAATCATGCTGGCGAATATGGAGCCATTTGCATTTATTCCGGTCAAAAATTTATTCTTAAAAAATCTTCCATAATTGACAAAATAATTGAAATGGAGGAGCAGGAAAAAAAACATTTCCACTATTTTAATGAGAAAATCAAGGAGCAAAGAGTTCGTCCTACTGTTTTGTTGCCAGTTTGGGGTGCTTTAGGGGTATCACTTGGTGTTGTAACTGCCATGATGGGTAAAAAAGCCGCTATGGCTTGCACTGCTGCAGTTGAAGAAGTGATCGGAAAGCACTACAAGGAGCAAGTCTTACATTTAGAAGATGGGGAATTAAGAGAAACTATAAGTAAATTTCGCGATGAGGAATTAGAGCACAGAGATATTGCAATTCAGCACAATGCCGAAAGCGCACTTGGCTACAACGTTTTATCTTTGTTCATAAAAACAAGCTGCAAAGCTGCTATTTACCTCTCTAAATTGATTTAATCAATCACTATTTGACAACCAACCACATTTGCCTTTAGTTCTTGTGCTAATTGCTGCCCCATATCCTCTACTACAATCGAATGCGTATGAATGTTTATAATTAATTTCTTAATTATTATCCTAAAAATACATTAATTTAATTCCCTATTAGAGTTTTCTTGTTGTTGTAAACATGTTTGCATAAGACTAGTAGATGGAACGTTTTTAATAGTCTGAGTTAACTCCTCAGGAATATTTTCAAAACTCTTGCCCATAACTTCTAAAACACTTTTCCCCTGTATAAGACAATTCCCTCCAAAGCTTGATTTGTTTTCTAACTTGCTAAACCTTATTTTGCTTTTCTCATCAATTTCTACTACCATTTTGTTACCATCTTTCCGTAGATAAATACTAATCTCTCCTATTTTAGTAGTAAAAAATATTTCAATACCACCTTTTAAGATATCTGTGTAATTTCTTTTTCCATCTTCTGTAATTTCAACTTTTACTATACTTTCCTCAATCTGAAATATGCCAACTTCTAAATCCTTAGCTTTTTCATTATTTAAAGTTCTCGCAGTTTCAACAATACTACCTTGTGGATACTTAATATAAAAATATTTATTATCTACTTCTACTTCAAGATCATATTTATCAATTTGCTTGTTATTTTCTTTCACAATACCTTCATATGCTAGACCCTCTAGCATTTTTTTCTTACTCTTACATTGTTCGTTAAGATCATTTAAATAATTAGAGCCGTAATATCCGCCTTCAATATCGCTATAAAAAGATAATCCTTTTTCTACCCCACCTTTTAACACTAAATTACGAGTGATCTTTTGTATGATATTTTTTGTAGTTGAATTGTGTGGATTTGCATGAAAGCGATTAATTAATTCTTCCATTTTTTCAAATATAAAATTTGTTACAGTCTTATTATCCTTACCGTAATATGAGTTTAATCTTATTCCTTGATTTAAATAACCCTCTATTATGCGTTCCATGTACTTTAAAACGCTTTCTTGCTCATCGTGTTCTGTTATACCTTTTATCATCTCATCACAAAATTTTTTAACTAGAATTTGTTCATCTGTAGTCAATGGTATTTGCAATTTCGTAGAAGATGAGTCTCGCTCAAAAAGATAAATTATTGACAATTCTTCTGCTCTTTTAATAAAGTCATAACTTCTTAGATATTCTGCAACATCTTTGTTTTTTGCGTACCTTTTCTTGATTAAATCCATATGCCTATCTTTACGACTTATAGTCGGTAATTTTGGATTTGATGAACTACTCTGTTGACTATTGAAGAAGCTGTTAGAGAACTGTTCAGGCTCTAAAATAAGATTACTTTCACCTTGTTTACCTACTTGCTTAGACATATTATATACCATAACCACTAAAACTTTTTAGTGATTACTTCAATACATAGATAAGTCAATAAAAATATCTTTTTCTCTTCAGTGCTAAAAAATTGTCAAAAATCTCAAAATTGGTTAATTGCATATAACCTACTTTCTGGTATACATCAAAACTACCGTAGAAAACTTCAACTTTGAAAGGGATTAACAAATAAAATTCTTGTACTTTGCCTCTACTAAAGTACAATCAGGCTTTATTTAATATTTTTCATGCTTGATGAAGTACATGAGGAGTGCGGGGTATTTGGCATAAGTTACAACCAAAGTGCTGCTTTTAACTCTATACTTGCTCTCCACGCTTTGCAGCATAGAGGTCAAGAGTCTTTTGGCGTAGTAACCAGTAACAACGATAAGCTGCACTCTTATCACTTTCAGGGTCAAGTGAGCAGTGTATTTGATGATATAGATGAAATAAAGAAATCCTTACCTGGAGATTGTGCAATAGGTCATGTTCGATACTCAACAAGTGGTAGTAAATTTGGAGTGCAGCCCATGTTTGGCAAAAGTGGCAAATTTGGGGATTTTGCCATAGCACATAATGGTAATTTAATTAATATTTCTCCGATACGCGAACAATTAATTAAACAAGAGTGCGTTTTTCAGTCAGATATTGATACAGAAGTAGTAGTGCATCTGACAGCAAGCGGTGAAAAAGATAGCTTTTTAGAGAGTTTTATATATGCATTAAAGCAAATACAAGGTGCTTATTCTTTTGTGGCAATCAATCAAGAAGTAGTTATTGGAGTACGTGATCCATCTGGAATCAGGCCTCTTGTTTTAGGAAAGTTAAACGGTTCTTACGTTCTTGCATCTGAAACTTGTGCTCTTGATATAATAAATGCAGAGTTTATTAGAGAAATAGAACCAGGCGAATTAGTTACCATCAGTTCGGATAGTAAGCTAGCCTCAATGTTTCCTTTCCCACAGCAAAAATCAAGTTTTTGTATTTTTGAATACGTTTACTTCTCGAGGCCAGACAGCATAATGGAGAAGAGGTCCATATATGATATAAGAAAAGAAATAGGAAGAATACTTGCAGAAGAGAGCCCACCAAAAAACAATGTAGATATGGTTGTACCAATACCTGATTCTGGAATACCTGCAGCTATTGGATATGCAAAGCATTCAGGATTACCTATGGAACTGGGGATAATTCGTAATCATTACATAGGAAGAACTTTTATACAACCCACCGCTGAAGTACGTAAAGTTAGAATAAAATTAAAATTCAATGCTAATAAGCACACTTTGAAAGGCAAAAACATAATTTTAATAGATGATAGTATAGTGCGTGGTAGTACGCTCAGAAATATAATAGTTATGCTAAAGGATGCAGAAGTAAAAGAGATTCACCTCAAAATTTCAAGTCCACCAATTAAGCACTCTTGTTTTTATGGAATAGATACACCAGATTGCAAAGATTTAATTGCTGCGACTCAATCTATAGAAGAGATAAAGGAAAGTATAGGAGTAGATAGCTTAGCCTTTTTGAGTATTGATGGGCTATACAGAGCTGTTAAAGCAGAAAAACGTAACAATGCTACACCGCAATATTGTGATGCTTGTTTCACTGGTGACTACCCAATTGGTAAGTAATCTATTATTAATGAAGGTGAGGTTTTTTCTATGTTATATTAACAGTTTTAAAAATAGATTTTTTGCATAACCATATAGTTTTTGCCTGGGCGTCATTTGAGTGAAAACTACTTTACAAATTTCGTCATTCCCTTTACTATGATACTAAGAGTATTTATCCTTATTTTTGACCTGCAGGCTCAATCACAAAATCAGTAAAAAACTCAAATATTTATTGGCAAATTACACAAAAATTATAGCGGCCTTTTTTATTTTTTCTACATTCAGCCAAAACGCGCTTGTTAGCACATTATTATAGCGCCAATTTACATTATAAAACTCGTCACACGGGGATTCTTCTGCCTTTTTTCTTCGTTTGGTAAATTTCTTAATATTTATAGCTAAAGCTTCAGGCTAGCACTTGATGCTGGAATCCAGAAATCTTTTGAGCACAAAAGTTATGCTAGGTTTTTGTTGGTAAGAAAGGCTGGATCACAGTGGGCTTTGTTGCATCGCTCAAGTGAAAAGAACTGGCAGTTACTGACAAAATTCATTATAAAACAGCCATTTAACTGTTGAAGAAAAAATATGCCACAAAAAATGAGAGTCAGTAACTGCCATAAATATAACAAATTTCTCCAAGAAAGAGGAAGCATTTTTTGTTATATCAATGACGCCATAGAAAATTGGTACGAGAATTGTCCAAAAATGCAGGGTGGCAACTATATTTATAGTGATAAAGTTGTGATTTTAGTGCATATAATCGTCAGTTTCTTTAGAATTGGTTTAAGACAAACAGTCGGGTTCATAAAAGGGTATTTGCAACAAAGCCCACTGGGATCCAGCTTTCATTAGAAACGTTGATTACTTTTATGCTAATAATTTTACTACTCTGCCGAACGGATACAATTGAATATAGTATAGTCTTCTGTTCTGACGAGAATAGTTTTATTCCATCCATCAAAAAATGCTAAATTGAGGTATGTATCACCCTTATAGGGCTTGTGAATTTCAGTTATAATAAATTCTGAGATTAGGTTATGCTCTAAAAAAAGGTGTGCTATTTGTGCCCCACCAATCACAAAGACTTGAGAACTACTTTGAATTGACAGAAATTCTTGCATGGAAGAGACAACAGTACATTTTGGACCTCTATTAAAACACTTGTTACGGGAGAAAACAATAGGTGTACGATTCTTTAGTATGCTTTGAGGCACGGTTTCAAATGTCTTTCTTCCCATCACAATAATTTGTTTGTCGGTCACTTGACAAAAATGTTTAAACTCACTTGGATAACGCCAGGGCAAATCATTATTTATTCCAATTACCCCATTAGGGTCAACAGCCATAATTCCAATAATCTTCATCCTTTTAAGACAGCTTGGGCTACAAAAAATCTCATGTGGTCGCGTACATTATGCACTCTAAGGAAATCAACCTTATTGTGCAGTATAGCAGATGTAGCAATTGTTTCTAAATCTCTATTAGAGGCAGGCTCTGTGGAAAAAGAAGAAATAAATGACTTTCTAGAATGGCCAACTAAAACCTTGCAGCCAAAATTTTGTAAAGTTTCTATACTGCGTAAAATCTGAATATTCTGATACATAGATTTGCCAAAACCAATACCAGGATCAATAATTATTGAATTTTCATCAAAACCAAGGTCAAGTAACCTATTAATGCTCTTCTCTGCCCAATTATTTATGATATCAATTGGGTCAATATCATGTGGAATAATATTTTCCTTATGTGGTGGTATCGAAAGTGAATGCATAATAACGACACTACACCCACTGCTAGCAACTTCTTTTAAGGTATTACTACTCAGATCTCCCTTCTGATCATTTACCCAGGCAATATTGTAGTGCTTCAAAACGTTTAAAATAATGTCTGGCCAAAAACTATCAATGCTGACTTCAATATCACCATTTTTCATATAGTCGCTAAGATTATCAAGTACTGGTTTTAGACGTTCATACTCTTCCTCTGGTGTCTTTATTGAAGCTCCAGGCCTTGTTGATTGAGCTCCAAGATCAACTATGCTTGCACCATCTGATACCAACTGCAATGCCTGCTTGGTTGCTCGATTCGCATCATAATAAAGACCACCATCTGAAAATGAATCAGGGGTAATATTGACGATACCCATAAGCTTTGGTGAAAGCGTAAAACTCTTTGAAAAACATTCTTGAACATTGAAAGCAAAAGTTTTGTTAACCATTGCCATCAAGTGGAGCAAAAATGGTCTGTGTACCAATTCTGGATGAGGAATTTTAAGGTCAGGTGTATCAAGCGTTAGATCATCCCATAACAAAATATCTAAATCAATAACACGAGGTGCCCATTTTTCGTAGACTTGTGGACGACCAATGTCACATTCAATTTGTTTTAAGCCTTTTAGTAGCTCCTCAGGAGAAGAAGAACAACTTCCATAGACAATCATGTTAAGAAATGGCTTATTCCACTCAGGTGGAGCACCATTTGGTAAAATAGCCTCAGTTTCTAGAATGATCGAAGACTTTAAGCCTTTTAAATAGCGCTTCTTTAGTAACTCAGTAGCTCTTTGTAAATGGGAAAGGCGATTCCCTATATTTGATCCAATAGAAATATAGATCATTCTTGCAATTCATTACAGTAAGTAAAAAAAACGCCCCCATGCACACCAGGAACTGGTGGTGCGATTTTGTGAGTAGTCACCCTGACAGAAGAAATAATATGCTTCTTTCGCAGCAAAAGGTTATTAATGGCTCTGTATATCTCATGAGTTAAATGCTCGATTAAATTAAATTGCTTGCCCTGAACAAGAGATTGAATATTTTGCACTACTTCCAAATAGCAGATAGTATCTTTAAGTTGATCAGTTGTAAGCCCTGAAGGAGGAGATTTAAAAGTGAAATCAACGTCAATACTCACCAATTGGGGAGAAGACTTCTCTTCTGCACTACATCCCAAATGAACCCAAAGCCGTAAATCAGATATAAGAAGATTACATGCTACCACTGAATTTAGTATCTACTTATAATTAATGACAAACATCAACATTCATCATGCCATCAAGAAAACCCCATAAGAGTTTTGCTCCTTTTTCAGCGCCTTGCATAACTTTCTCTTGTTCTTCTTCGTTTAAATCTGCAATAAGGTTTGCACATTCTTCAGAATGCCACTCATCAGCTTCCATATGAACGGTAAAAAATTTGAGAGAACGCTCATCATTTATTGAATAGTGTTTTTTCAGACCTTCAATTTTAGACTTAGAAACCTCTGGAGTTTGACGTTCATAAGCGTACAGAGCTCCAAGACCTGCTGCAAAATCTGATTTTACAATGTCAAAATAACCATCAACTAATTCTCGTGTCTCCTTAATTTGTGCATTTTCACAAAGTTCTGAACGTGCTACTCCCAGTCCTTCAGCAAAACGCTGCCATAATTCTGGGTGATTCTCGTCGCCTTGTTCTTCCTCTATTAAATTACCAAGTAAAACTTGCCGCATTTTCAAATTCGGACACAAGGAATGTATACCGCTGATATAACGAGGAAAAGCAGCAACATGGTGATAATATTCCTTAGCGTAGGTTTGCAGAGCCTGCAGGCTTAAGCTACCTTCATTCCATGACTCGTAAAATGGGTGTTTTAATAAGTGTAAACTATCTAATTGATTATTAAGTAATTGAACAAATGTCATAAATAAACAGTAAATTGTTTTAGGCTACGTTTAGGTTTATCAAATGTCAAGAGGCATTTCTCACTACTACTTTAATTCCAATAAATATAAAGATAGATACGCTATAAGTTAATTTTTTAGTAAAATTGATTTTTTCTAAAATTTCATGTATTATTAAATCAATATAGTGAAAAACGCAAAATGAAAGTAACAGAAGAAAATACAATAAAAATTAGGGAAGAGTTCGTAGAAGTTCAAAATGGAATGCGAATTCAAAAGATAGTGATGTCAAACTCGAAGAGCAGTGCAGATAGCAGAAAGAAAAAGCATATAGTTTACTTTCCAGGGCTTACATATACTTTTGAAAAAGAGCCAAATGAAGACAAAAGTGAATGGAATTGGGCAGCTGAAGCAGGTATGGATGTTCACCTTATTAATTTTCCTGGTTCTGGAAAAAGCAAAGGCCATTCTTTAAACGGTCGAAATCGAGTAAATGCAGGAATTGGAGTCATTTCAGATCTTCTAAAGCAAGGCATTCACCCAGACAATATAGTACTGTATGGAAGCTGTGCTGGAGGACCAATAGCTGCGGAGGTTTATAAAAAGTTTAAAAAAGATGAAAATATTCATTTAAGATGCATTATCAATAAATCCTTTAGCTCATTCAAAAAACTTGTAGTGAAATTACTACACATATCAAAACCTAAATGGCTATTTCCTCCTATAATAAAATTCATACTCAAATGCTTTGGTTGGCACTTTAAGCCACACACAATAGTAAACGACATTACTCCATACACAATTTGTTTTAACTTAGAGAACGATGGCTTTATTAGTAAGCAGGCAAATATAGGTACTAAAATTGCTGACATAGAAAAAAGTCATAGGAAAAAAAACTACCAAAAAAAAGAAACTTTTGAAGGTTTTGAGCAATATAAAGAGTTTTTTATGGAGCATGCCAACTTAGCTAAAATAAAAAACCTTGAACCTGAAGTTGGAATAATGAAAAAATGCTGGAATAAGTTTCTATCGTTACTACCTATTAAGGCAGATGATATTCACTTTTCTTCGATTACAGAATTGTGCTCATCAAGTGAACACAAATACAATCTTCCTGAGCTGATTTCACTCTTTTTAGAATTCACAGATAATTATTTTGAAAAGAAGGGCTCTCTCAATCAAGAGAAACAACCAGAGATAAAAACAGAAGCGATATGTGGAAAGAATAGTGAAAAAGAAATAGAGGAAAAGAAACAGTATTTTACCAATTTAAAGAATTATTCAATAAGTCAGAATATATCTAAAAAGCTAACATCTCTGCAAATATTGAAATAAGTGTTTCTTTTGTGATTAAAAAAACATTGCATCTAGAGTATCTGCCATAAGTGATAATTTTGTGCTTTCATCATAGAGATTGTTTTCACTAGCTAATAATTTCTCACTAATTTGTGGATAAAGTTTAGAAACGTACTTCTCATAGCATTCATCTAGGCATTCTTGGTCTGTCCGTTTTGTTTTGTAGGAATGGCATTTCTGCTGACATTGATTATATCTAAATTTAATCCCTTGCTCTCTGTTTGATGCTTGTTGTTGCATAATATTCTCCAATTCAAATAATTCTAATATTAGCATACAAATATGAACATTATGTTAATATTATTACTTTTTAGGCATACATGGCAAATTTATGCCTGGAAACAGTTTTTGGTTATTTCCTAGATTTTCTTTATAAAAACCAAAGGCGCCAGTTGGTTTTTATTAGCTAAAGTAAAGGTCAAGTATCTGGAATTCTGGACATAAAATCCTCCTGTATAAAAAGATTAGAAAAAAATGCAGCGCACATATGACAGAAGTGTGTATACGCTGAAAAAGATACGCTACGTTTTTTATTGAAAAGTTAATTGAAAGTCTGCAGACAAAGATAAATTTTTGAGCTCTTAAAATATCTCTAATTGTCATTATAATCAGATTCAAAATACGCGGAAGTAATTTTTTTTGACAATAGATTTCTTTCATAACGAGGCGTCATCCCAGCTGAGATCCAATAAGAAAACCGCGCTGGAACTTTTGAATTCCAGTTATGCAAGGAATCTAATATCATGGAGTTTTCAAACACTAACAACCAAGTACTTTAATAAGGCAAAAAGCTTATCTAAGAGAGTAGGCCTTGCAATTGTATCAATAGTGGTGGGATTGGTAGGACTCGAACCTACGACCAATTCGTTATGAGCGAACTGCTCTAACCGACTGAGCTACAATCCCTTTTATCAACACCTATAATACACGCAAAAGGAAATTTGTCTACTCGCTTATTTCACTATCAACCCAACTGTGTAAATCATTTATTGCGCCAATTTTGCGTGCAATTTCCTTACCATCTTGAAATATGATTAAAGTAGGTATAGATTGAACTCCATACTTACTTGGCACCTCAGTTTCTCCATCTATGTCAAACTTACAGATTTTGATCTTGTCTTTTCTATCCTTGGCTAACTGCTCGATACGTGGCATCAGACTTTTGCATGGTCCACACCATTCTGCCCAAAAATCTACCAGCACAAATCCTTTGTGGTTAGCAACTTCAGATTCGAAATTTTGATCATTTACCGCTTTAATATCATCACTCATAAAATACCTAAATTTTTATAAATATAGCGTATCAATTAACAGCTGATCAACTAAATTTTTCTGGATTCAAGTGAAGTGATTACATATGATGATTAAAGATATCTACACTCCCCCAACCCATTGAATCTAGCTCAATACGAGTAGGAAGAAATTCAAAGCACTTTTCGGCTAATTCTTTTCTATTTTCACGTTCTAGCATTAAATCTAGCTTTTCCTTTATTTTATGGAGATATAAAACATCAGATGCAGCATAACTTTTTTGCTTGTCTGTTAAATTTTCATTTCCCCAATCAGAAGATTGTTGTTGCTTATTTAATTTTATATCAAGTAGTTCTAAGCACAACTCTTTTAAGCTATGATTATCTGTGTAGGTGCGAACTAAACGTGAGGCTATTTTCGTGCAATAGCAAGGCAGTGCCCAAGTTTGCAGGTAGTAATGTATTATACTCACATCAAATCGCGCAAAGTGAAATATTTTGGTTATATTTTTATCCTCTAATATTTTTCTCAAATTTGGAGCTGTATAATCGTTTTTGAATTGAACTAAGTGAGCGTTGCCATCATTGAAAGAGAGCTGAACAAGGCATAATCTATCTCTGCTATGCAGTAGCCCCATTGCCTCTGTATCAACAGCTATAGATTTTATATCATTCGGTATTGCACTGGCTGGCAGGTCGTCCTTATATATAAATATTCTCATAAATTTAATATGTTTTATGACATATACAATAATCAAAAATGAGTTTTAAGTATACGAAAAGATCATAGAAAATTGGCTCTCATGATTTTCATGCATGTAGGGTTTACAAATTGTAATATGTACCTATAATTAGAAGTAGAATCTAAGCAGAATTTAACTGCGGGAGTAGCTCAGTTGGTAGAGCGCAACCTTGCCAAGGTTGAGGTCGAGGGTTCGAACCCCTTCTCCCGCTCTTTAATTTTAACATAAAAAATTTCCTTCCCCTATTCAACTAGTTCAGCTATACTAAAAGTAGCTAAAAGCTTTTTAGAAAATTATTATTTAGGAGGATTATATGAACAACAAGACTAAACCAATGTTATTTATCTTAGGTACAGATATACCAATAGGAGCACTTACAGGTTTGGGACTCAGTTTTACAGCTTTATCACCTTTGGTAATGGGTGGAATTATTGCTGCAATTCCTGCACTCTTACACTTTGCCCTTTGTACAGGTGAGAGACTCTCACAATCCCAATTCTCTTATGCTCATGCTTGCGCTCATGCTTGTTTATTTGTTGCAAGTGCTGCAATTGGAGTTGGTCTTGCTGCAGCTGCAACTGCTATTTCTCCAAGTATAATGCTTGGAATGGGATCGGCAGCTTTAGCAGGTGCAATAATAGCACCCATAGCAGTAATTGCAGGGTTCCTTGTAGCATTTGGTATTATTGAACCAATAGCTCAGAAAGTGAATGAGTATATTATATCACCTATAGTTGAGCGTTTTTCTTCAAAAGAACAGGGAGTTTAAGTGAGGTTTTTGCTTTTTATTTTGCCTATAAGTGGCTTGTGGAAGTTCGTAAGGTGCAACCTTGCCAAGGTTGAGGTCGAGGCCCTTCTCCCGCTCTTTAATTTTAACATAAAAAATTTCCTTCCCCTATTCAACTAGTTCAGCTATACTAAAAGTAGCTAAAAGCTTTTTAGAAAATTATTATTTAGGAAGATTATATGGACAACAAGACTAAACCAATGTTATTTGACTTAGGTATAGCTACATCAATAGGAGCACTTACAGGTTTGGGACTCAGTTTTACAGCTTTATCACCTTTGGTAATGGGTGGGATTGTTGGTTCTATAGTTCCAGCATTGATTACAGCTCTGTTTGCGGGGAAGCTACTATACAAATTTTGCAAAAAAGATCATATTCAAAAGGATGAAAAATATGATCCTATCTATTCTGGTATTTTCGCACTTGCAAGTGCTGCAATTGGAGTTGGTCTTGCTGCAGCTGCAACTGCTGTTTTCCCTGGTGCAATGCTTGGAATGGGATCGGCAGCTTTAGCAGGTGCGGTGATAGCACCCATAGCAGTAATCGCAGGGTTATTTGTAACAGTTTGTGTTATTGAACCAATAGCTGAAAAAGTGAATGAGTATATTATATCACCTATAGTTGAGCGTTTTTCTTCAAAAGAGGAAGAGTGCGATCTACCTGCAAAATAATCAATTGACGTTAGCATTTAGTTTTCTTTATAATTTCCTTTGTGAAAGAAGAAAGATGCTTATTTGTAACGATAGCTGGTTTGCCAAATGCTGGAAAGTCAACGCTGATTAACAGCATCGTAGGCAAGAAAATTGCTATTGTCACCCCTAAAGTGCAGACAACAAGGACGCAGGTAAGGGGTGTTGCTATATGCAACAATGCGCAAATTGTTTTTACTGACTCTCCAGGAGTGTTTTCAGCAGAAACAAATCTTGAAAAAGCTTTAGTCAAATCTGCATGGGGAGCAGTTAAGGATAGTGACATTACTTTGTTGCTTGTTGATGTAAACAATTACCTAAAAAATATAGAAAGAATAAAAACGATATTTGCACGACTAGAGCGCACAAAAGGCAGATGCATTTTGGTTATCAATAAAACTGATTTAGTAAAGAAATCAGAGCTCAAGATGGCACATGAGCATCTAAATTTGCTTTATAAGTTTGAAAAAATTTTTACGATCTCGGCACTGAAGAATGATGGACTTTCTGATCTGACTAGTTACTTGTCTAAAATTGCACCGATAGGCCCTTGGTTTTATGAAAAAGATCAAATAACTGATTCCTCAGCTGATTTTTTATCAGCGGAAATTACGAGAGAAAAGTTATTCTTGAACCTACGTGAAGAATTGCCATACTCTACAGCTGTTATAACTGAACAATTTGAGGAAAAAAAAGATAAGAGTTTAGTCATAAAACAGATCATATTTGTATTGAAAGATAATCATAAGAAAATAGTGCTAGGAAAAGACGGCAGTAGCATAAAAAAAATTAATATCGAGGCACGTACAGAATTGGAAAAGTTATTTGAGTGTAAAGTTCATCTCTTTTTGTTCGTAAAAGTGCGACCTTGGACTGATCGCCCTGAGGAATATATAAGTAATGCTTAATTCTTTGTTAGTATTTGATATTGAAACTATACCAGATGTAAATTCCTGCAAGAATTTACTAAATATTAGTGATGATAGCAGTGTAGAAGAAAAGAGGAACGCATTAACAAAATATCATCTTGAAATAACAAACGGGCAAAACTCTTTTCTGCGTCAGCCCTTCCACCTTGTTGTAGTCATTAGTTTTTTACTTTGTAATATAACACGCCAGAGCGGTTATGAAATGTTCACACTACAAGAAATAAGATCTGGAGGCACAGTAAACTCCAATGAAAAAGAGCTAGTAAAGGGATTTTTTAACTACATATCAGAGAAAAAGCCAAGACTAGTTTCGTTCAATGGACGCACTTTTGATATACCGGTACTGAAGTACCGTGCTATGGTTCATGGCATTCAAGCAGAATATTTTCACAAAGCTGGCGATAAGTGGAATAGTTACAATCAGAGGTACAGTAGTGATTGGCATTGTGATTTGCTTGAATCTCTCTCTGATTTTGGAGCTTCCGCAAGAATGAAGATGAACGAAGTTTGCGCAGCATTTAATCTTCCCGGTAAGATTGGAGTTGATGGTTCACAAGTTATGGACTTATATGATAGTGGCAAAATACAAGAGATTCGCGATTATTGTGAAACAGATGTGATTAACACTTATTTGATTTATTTGAGGTTTATGCATCATCAAGGAAGAATTACTACAGAAAGCTATAATAAGAGCATAGAAGAACTGCTTTTAGAATGCGAAAAAAAAGAACACCTAAAGAAATTTAAAGAAGAATGGAAAATAACTTCTGGTGAAAATTTTTATATTGAATTTAAATGAATAGATGCTACAGAGCAATCTAATGATTGCTCTGTATAGTAGTTATAAACTCCTTGTAGTAGAAAAGACATTTTGATGTGCCCTTTGCTTAACTTCTGCTTGTTCAAGCTTAGAAAAATTTTCTAAGTTTTTATCTTGGTATTCCTTTTTTACTTTCTCGAAAAAATTTTGTCCACCAAGAATATAATTACCTAAATTAGCAGCATAATATTGAGCATTACCTAAAACTGCACAGTTAATTCGACTTAATATTCTCGAAGGGTAATAAAAGAGAGAAACGTTATTGTTCGATCGGAAATCCTTTTCATCCATTATTTTAATGGCTTCATGATAACCATCTATTTGATGAACAAAATATCCTTCAGGTACTGATATTCTCAATTGTGCACCTACATGAGCATAACCACAAATACCAGGTGATACCGCTGGTACTGGGTCTTGTCTATGTTGAGTTACTCTAATGGTTTTTTCTTGAAGAACATCATTATAAAATTCACTAGCAGTAAGATCAAAAACTCGTGGATCACCAAAAGTTGCAACATGAACATCTTCAGCTCCTTCTGTTTTATTGAGGCATAAAGCAGCTATCTTAGCAATAGCTCCTCCCATACTGTGACCTGTGAGATTGATTTTAAAATCTTTGATTTCTGATTCTTGTTTTTCAGCATAAGATTTCAAAATGCCATACAGATTAGGCCATGAATCCATAAATGAATTATAGAAACCACAATGAATTCTTCCACCTTCAGGTAAAAATTCCGAAGTAGCAAAAAGTACATTTATATCAGTAATTCCATCATTAAAACTCTGGCTCAGACGAGTACCATGGTAAGCTATTGTTATTTCTTTACCTTTTATAAAAACGTGACCAGCATCTTTTTCAAAGCTATTACCAAATGGAATAATTTCATAACCTTCGCTGATGAGTTCAGCTCTAGTTTTATACATTTTTTCAGTAGATGGAACAATTTCAAAATCTTCTACAATTTCAAATTCAGTTTTGTATACTCTTTGAGCTAGGTTGTTACATCTTTTTTTACTTAATTTACCATCATCATCGCCATAGCTTATCTTGCAGAAATTACCCATTTCTAATAATTTCTCTCGATCAAATCCTGCAATTTTTACAATACTTTCATCTATTTTATAGTCAGAAGGTAAAGAACATGGCTCATTTGGATCAGCACGATTTATAAATTCATAATCTTCAATGATCTCAAATTCATCGTCATATTCTTTCATCTCGTATTTGCCATCATCTACTGAAATAGAATCTGGCTGTTCAGTATTACCTGGCTCTGAGCCTGTAGCAGCACCTGTAGTGCTAAACCAATTTCGTAAAAAACTAAAATCCATAAATACCTTAATTATTAAAAATAAAACAATAATTCACTAATTATAATATAAACTAATATTATTGTCAATAGTTATATTAATATTTTAATCTTTATGTACTTTCACTTGAGTAAATTTTACTTCCATAGAATAAGTATAGAGTTATAATACACTAACAAGCAAACCTCTGTACTAAATTTTGGTTAATATACACGTTGAGCGTATTAAGAAAGTTGCTTTTAAAGTATTGCATTTTACTTTTATTTTCGCTATAAGGTTGCTTTAAGTTGGATTTTCAACACCTTTATACTATTTATGTTATGATTTTAAAATTTTTTGGGGGCACTTCATGAAAAAATCTATTTATACTAGAACTGCTCTAGCTTCTCTATTGACTTTATGTTCTTTCAGTGGCTTTGCTGCTGACTTTTCTGACGAGAGTATGAAGGAAGTAAAAAAGCAAGAGAGTAACGAGTCAATCAAAACTTCTGGAAAGATGGAAGTGATGAAGACGTCAAATAAGAAACTAAAAGAAAAAATGGACAGGATATGTAATGCTGATCCAAGAAAAAAAGCTGAGGAGCTTAAGAAAAAAGAAGAACTAAGATTAGCAGCTGAGCAGAAGAAAAAAGAGGAGTTAAAATTAGCAACTGAACAAAAGAAGAAAAAAGAAGAGTTAAAATTAGTAGCAAAACAAAAGAAAAAAGATGAAATTAGGCTAGCAAAAGAGAAAAAAGCAAAGCTTATAGAGGATTCAAAGGCGAAAGCTCTAAGCACTAAAAATTCTAATGTAGAAAAGTCAAAAATTAAGGGTTCTAAAACTAAGAATGCTAAAATTGAAGCTAAAGATATAAAAAAGGATGTAAAAGTTGTTAACAGCAATACAGAGGAAAAAGGTAAGGCAAGTCCTGTTGTTTCAGTTGGTGGTATTGATATTATCAATACCAATCAAGGGGATGGTTTAAGAATAACTTTCGGTGGCGTTGTTGATTCTCAAGGTTATGGTAACCATGGGCTAAGTGGCTATAACCATTATAATGTTATGCCAGGTAAATCTACAGATTATTTTAACAATACTCCAGATAGTATAAAAGGAGCAAATCCAATATTTCCTAAAGGGATAGGGAATATTGGTGATTACAGTGAAAACATGGGCATGATTTCAGATGCAATATTGCACTTAAGAGCTGAAAATAAAAATGAGGATATTGGTCTTCGTTATGGTGCCGATGTACAATTCCATGTTCCAGTTACTGAAGGTAAAGGAGCTTCACAAGGCGTGAATGCTGCAAGAGGTAGAAGTGCGCATGTATTCTTAAATTCACAATATGGTGATCTGAAACTTGGCTATCAGTTTGGTCCTGAGTCTCTGATGAGACTTGATGCAACAAGAATTGCAACTGTTGATGGAGCTGCAGATAGTGACTGGTTCAGAAAAGTAAACTTAGAAGGAAGTGCTGCAAACTTCCCATTTTACGTAACACCACGTCTTTACACTGAAAGCTTCTCGAGCGAGAGCGAAAAACTCTCCTTCCGTATGGCAGGAAAATACAACAAAGAGGTTATGACCACATTGCCATTTAGAGCTGCTTACTACTCGCCGAATTATATGGGTGCAAGATTTGGTCTTAGCTACTCACCTCGCTACGATAGTGGTTTATCCGTTGTAAAAGAAATAGCTCCAGATTTCCTCAAAGATTCAAGTAATAAGGTAACAGGGGTAAAGAATGAGGAAACGTTAAGACATGTTGGACCAGATTACCAGCATATAATAAGTGCTGGTGCGTCATATGAATATGACTTTAGTAAACATAATGTAAAAGTTAAAACTTCCGTAGTTGGTGAATATGGGGTTTCAAAGCAACCGAGTAAAGATAAGCATCTTTATAAGGAATTTGTAGAGTACAATGACCTGATGGGTGTTAATTTGGGTGTAAGCGCTGATTATAAGATTGATGAAGGTCAAAATATAAAATTCGCTGCTTCTTTTGCATATTTAGGCAAATCTGGTCAACCGAAGATTATCAAGGAACTCGACCCTGCTTCAAAAGAATATAAAGAGACTACTGATATTGCTAGAAAAAATGGCTTAAAGCAATTTAATGACAAGGACACCATGTATTGGACTGCAGGTGCTGGTTATCAATATGAGAATGTTTATACAAGCTTGACATACTTTGGCAGTACAATGAATGATAAAGATATGCTTCATGATGTTGCACTTGGTGTTCAGTATGATCTATCTTCTTGCAATAAGAGCAAGTTTGTTCCTTATGCAGCCTTACATTATTTTATGACTGATGAAAAAGGTGCGCTGAAAGGTAAAAATAATGCTGATGTACCTTCTAACCAAGGAATTCTTCTCCTCACTGGTGTGAAGTTTTCTTTCTAATTTGTTCTAGTAATACACACCACAACTTGAATGTGGTGTGTGTCTTATCTGTTAGCATTTACTCATCGATCAAATAAACATAAGCCAGTGCGTAACAAACTCTACGAGTATTTATTTTATTCACACAATAAGTAATGTCATACCAGTCACAGCTGTACGAAAATTGTGGCAATTTGCATAGTAGATGGTGTCATCCCAGTGCTTGACACTGGGATCCATTTTTCCATCATCATCAGAAACGTTGTATTTTAACATTACTTCTATACTCGTAAATTTAACTGGATGCCAATGTCTGGGCGCTGGCATGACACCCTATGGCTACTCAGATAATGGATATAATCCCTTACCTATCGAACGTTTTCAAATTCAATCAATTAAGCAGTATGCAAACCAAACTAAAAAACCATTTAACTGGAGAATTACTTACCATCGCTACTTGCTGGAAATTAACACTTGTAAGTGGGGAGGTAATGGGATTCACTGACTATGATAAAGATTTAAATCTCAATAATATACTCTATAAATCTTCAAGCGGTTTTATAGCCAGCAGTATAATATTAAATAGCGATTTGAGAACTGATAATCTAGAAATTGAAGGAATATTAAATAGTGCTGATATTAAAGAAAAAGATGTTTTATCAGGAAGGCATGACTTTGCAAATATTGAAATATTTCTTGTGAATTATAAAGATTTGAGTCAGGGAATTATGAATTTGCATGCAGGAACTTTTGGTAAAGTAACATTAAATAGTGGGAGGTTTATCGCTGAAATTAGAGGTCTTGCGACAAAGCTTGAGAGAAGCATAACAGAGCTATATTCTCCTGTATGCAGGGCACAATTTTGCGATGATAGATGTAAAGCTGATGCTAAAAAGTTTAGTAGAATGAGCACAATTACTAAAGTGATAGATGAAAGAAGATTTGAAGACACTAATTTAATCGAAAGCGATGGATATTATAAGCACGGAGTGTTTAGTTCAGCAACATTTGAAGTTGTAGTTAAAGAATACAAAAATAAAGTAGTTACATTATTTGCTTCTCCTCCATATCAAATTTCTACCGGAGATAAATATTCGATACTTGCAGGTTGTGATAAAGCGTTTTTAACGTGCAAAAACAAGTTTAACAATACTGTGAATTTCCGTGGCGAACCATATATACCAGTTGTTTAGCAGCATAATTTTTAATATTATGAATAAGTATGGAAAGGTGGCTGAGCGGTCTAAAGC
Organism: Wolbachia endosymbiont (group B) of Melanostoma mellinum; assembly: GCF_947251465.1. Classification (NCBI taxonomy): domain Bacteria; kingdom Pseudomonadati; phylum Pseudomonadota; class Alphaproteobacteria; order Rickettsiales; family Anaplasmataceae; genus Wolbachia; species Wolbachia endosymbiont (group B) of Melanostoma mellinum. The sequence goes on along the minus strand of NZ_OX366366.1, from coordinate 869,986 downwards.
ACACGCTTGGAAAGCGTGCACATATGAAAATATGTCGGGGGTTCGAATCCCCCCTTTTCCGCACATTATTTCTAGTATAATAGGATTTTCCGTTTTGTTCTTGAACGTAATAACCATATAGCATTAGCACTTCAGCTCCGCAATTTTTCAGAGTCATCTACGTCAATAAAAGAATAGAGTTATCAAGTTGCAGAGCCTTCTTGATTTTTGATGACGAAGAGTAGTTGTTATCATAGAAATACATCCAGTAGCCAGCATACCTTCCCTATTCCTAACAATATCTTGCAATACTATACTTAGTCTGTGTCATTTCTCCCTAACCTCAGCAAAAGCTAATACCCGTATATACTCAACCTGTCATAATCTGTCAATATAATTCTTTATTGAAAATTCCGGGAGAAAAGAGAAGCCTCACACTTTTTCGATATTAAACCTGTACCTTCTACAGAACAGAAAATGAATCTGCAGAATAATAGGAAATATCTTCTGGTGTATCCTTTGTATCACTAAATGATGCATACTCGTAATTACAATCTCTTTTGCACAGTGCTTTCCACGCAGGACTATCAGTAGCCCTTTCACAGCATCTGTGACAATCATGATGCTTATTAACTTTAACACAATCTGATCTTCCCGAATTAATACATTCTCTTAATTGCTTAACATAATCATAACAAAAACTCATAATATTCTCCTTAATTAAAAAACTAATATAATTTTAACATATAAGCATTAATATTATATTAATAATAGTATAATTACTTTTATTGAAAATTCCGGAAAACAAGAGAAGCCTCACGCTTTTTACTGTATCTGCTACAGAACAGAAAATGAATCTGCGAGAGTATAGAAACTATCTCCAATATTTTCTAATGTACTCTTTATGTCACTAGCTTGTGAAGGATATTCAGAACTCTGAGATTTCTCTGGAGCTTGATATTGTCTATTGCATCTGGCCTTGCACATAGATTTATCGAGTCCTTCGTACCATTTAGTGTAGTCACTTTCACACTTTCTATGGCACCAGTAATGTCCATCAAATGGATCATGGTTCAGTACTTCTCCCAGATGTACCCGTGTTACTCCATGTTGTATTAATTGATCCTTCAACTCTTGTTCTGGAGCTTTGAATATATTATCTCCCCACCTTCCTGAATTTGTAGCAACAATACCTCTTTGTAAATTAGATACCATAACATTCTCCTTAATTAAAAAATTAACATAGTTATAACATATAAGCATTAATACTATATTAACAATAGTATGATTGCTTTTATTGAAAATTTCGGAAGACAAAAGAAGCCTCACACTTTTTTGATATTAAACTTTATCTGCTACAAAACAGACAATGAATCTGCAAGAGCATGGAAATTATCTCCTATATTTTGTAATGTATTACTTATGACAGTAGATGCCGACTCTTGTGGGGTATGTTCAGGAGCGCCAAATTCTTTATAATAATAATTACAGTTTTGTTTGCAAATTGCACGAGCCAAACTACCCCAGCTTTTTTCACACTCTCTGTGGCAATTGTAGCGACCTGGATTAACTCCATATTGTGTTGATTGATCATCTGACTCCTCTGGAGCATTGAACTTAACATCTTTAAACTTTGTAAGATTTCCTATCATAATATTCTCCTTAATTAAAAAACTAACATAATATTAACATATCAGTATTAATATTATATTAATACTGATATAATTATTTCGCTTTCTTTATTGAAAATTTCAGAAAAATGTTGTATAATTATAGAGTAGTAGAATTTGGTAAAACTTATGGCAAACGCTAATATAGCTTTCAGTAAAGAAACTTTACAGCATCTTGCTGAATTATCTGAACTTACTAAGCAACCTGCTCAAGCATTAGCAGAAAAACTACTTAAAGAAGCAATCGAGCTTGAAATTGAAGACTTTTTAGTGTCTAAAATTTCTGATGAGCGTGATGTTGAAGGTGCAGAAACAGTCGATTTTGAAGATATTAAGTGGGATTAGAGCATTATAAAGTTAAGTCTCTCAAAAGTGTTGTTGAGAGAGATTTACCAAACCTTCAAAAAACAATAAGGTTAAGAATCCAAAAGGCTATAAAAGAACGTCTTACAGTTGATCCAATAAACCTCGGTGAACCATTACATCATAACCTAAAAGGACATAGAAGACTAAGAGTTGGTGAATACCGTATAATTTATAGAGTAAATCAATTAGAACAAATAGTAACTATCACAGAGATAGGACATAGATGTGATATTTATAAAAAATAAATATAAACATTAAATATACATTATACAGCCCTTCTTCCTCTTCACCTTAGGCGGCTTTGCTCAGCTCAAAAATAACTCATTTTTTGACTATACCCCTATAATTTTACTATTCTACAGACTATAAAATCGATGCTAATAACGGATTAGAGATAAACGTTGCAAAGAATCGCAGTGGATCAACCGGAAAGGTTACAGTAAGTTAATACTGGAAGGATATTAATCTAGGATTCATAAATGTCTTTTCTGTGTTTTATTGAAACACTTCATACTTTGCAGCATTTACATGATACGATAATCGCCAGTTCTCAGTCTTCTGTATCCTTTGAGTTTGTAACAAAACGATTCACCAAAATCAATTGGATTAACTGTAAGTCGCTCTTTTACTATCTCTTCAACTCTTAACTTTATTGTTTTTGGAAAAGCTCTTCTTACCAACATTTTTCAGGAATTTAATCTTATAGCGCTTTAGTCCCACCTATAGTGGTAAGATTATCTACTTATTCTTGTATGGGAATTTACCAATTGTTAAGATGTGCAGTGTAGTAAAAACATATTCTAATAGTATGGAAAAATAAATGACACGTAAAAAAAATGTATTTGAACAATATGTAGAAGATAAAGTTATATTTTTAGATAGTTTGCGTAACAAAACAATAGGTGAGCTTATCGATTTTATGGACAAAAACCCAAATGTCAAAATCTTTGATTGGATAAGTAACAATACTAGTCATAGCCTAAAGCATAGAAGAGGTTACAATATTAGTAATAACATGAAACTTAGGTGCATAGGTGTAGGAATTGGTTTAGTTGCTGGTCTAGTTGCAGCATGTTGTTTATGGCAAGACACTTTAGCTCTTATTGGCGGTTCTGGTGTAGTGTTGATTGCATTTGCTATAGTTGGTGCGTTACTTGGAGCTGGAGCGAGCTATGTAGTAGGTAAATGTCTTGATAAAATTGAGGTTAGTAAGTGTGCAATAAGCAGATTTTCTTAGAGGTTCGTATTGAATTCTAGCTTTCTTTCAATACTTAAAGATTTACAATCAGAGCAAACTACCTGGCCACGTGGAACTGATTTCAGCTCATCAGTTGAAACTTTACTTGAGCAGAATATGCATTTTATTTTATCACTTGGGGCGAGTGAGTGATCAACAGCAACTCTATCATCAAAAACAAAACACTCGCCTTCCCAATTACCACTTTTATTACCAGTTTTTTCAAGATAGGAAAGAATACCGCCTTTAAGATGGTAAACATCTTTAAATCCAAGGCTTTTCATATATGCTGTAGATTTCTCACATCTGATTCCACCAGTGCAGTACATAGCCACTTTCAGATCTTTACTCTCAGAGAAAGACTCTGCCCACTGAGGAAAATCTCGAAAACGCTGAGTATGTGGATTGATTGCATTTTTAAACTTGCCTAGTTTTACTTCGTAATCATTTCGTGTGTCTATCACTAAAACATCAGGTTGAGAGATAAAATCATCCCAATAATCTGGATCAATGTACTGACCTCTAACGGAAGTATCGAGATTACTTACACCAAGATTCACAATTTCTCTTTTTAATCTCACTTTCATCTTACTAAATGGTTGATATTCTGCTGCACTCTCTTTCCATGTAAGGTCCCTTAGTCTATAATCAGAACGTAGAAAATCGAATATTTTATCAATCGCGTTTCTTTCACCAGATACGGTTGCATTAATTCCCTCTTCTGCAAGGAGTATAGTACCCTTTAATTCGACATTGTCGCATGCAACTTTTATTTCATCTTTCATGTCATAATAATTAGAGAGTTTTACAAAATGATAGAAAGTTGCAATGACAAAACTCATAATTAATTAGTTTATCGATTTAAAACATAATATATAAAATTATGAAGATATTCAATAGGACGGCTGTTAATTACTGGATATCTTTAGTTTTTGCATATAACATTTTAATATCAAATATAGATTCAAGTTAATGTTTCTGAGAGTATTTAAAAATATATTCTTGTTTTTAGTAAGTGTATTATTTGTCTGCCCTATACTATCGTTAATATCGATTCTATTTACAGAATCAGCAAACTCTGGATGGGTAATTAGTAGACTTTTTCCTGAATATATACTCAATACGTTAATTTTGATGGTAGGAGTAGGGTTAATATCCTTTATATTTGGAGTAATTCCAGCTTGGCTTACTACATTTTTTTCGTTTCCCGGAAGTAGAATTTTTGAGATTGCCTTATTCTTTCCGATATCAATTCCTGGATATATAGTATCGTTTGTTTATGTAAATACGCTAGAGTTTTCAGGTCCGATTCAGAGCTTGTTAAGAGATACTTTTCAATTGGGCAAAGGTGACTATTGGTTTCCCGAGATCAAATCCCTAGGTGGTGGAATATTAGTAATGGGATTTAGTCTATATCCATACGTTTATATGTTGGTCCGCTCAAGTCTAAAGAGCGTTAGTAACTCAGTCACTATTGCATCAACACTTGGGTTCTCCTCATTACAGAGTCTGTTTTCTGTCATCATACCCTCCATACGTCCATCAATTATAGCTGGGTTATCCTTGGTACTAATGGAAGTAATTACAGATTTCGGCACACCACAGTTTCTTGCTATCGATACTTTCACGACAGGAATATACCGTACTTGGTTTTTATTGCATGACAAATATTCAACTACTGTTTTGGCAGTTGCAGAACTGATTTTCGTTGCAACACTAATAGTTATCGAGAAAAAACTACAAAAAAGAGAAATATCTTACTCTTCAATCAATACTAATGCAGATTATCACAATAAACGTAGTATAAACGGTTCTATATCGTTGATCTTTTCTTATCTTATGTGTTTATTGCCGATATTAATAGGCTTTATTTTACCAATGATTCCACTTATATATTGGAGCATAGAGAAAGGCTTTTTCATATACGAAGCAAGATTCTATAATATAATAGCAAATAGTGTTGGTTTATCATTTATTACCGCGCTAATCTCGATCAGCATTGCAATAATTATTGGATATACAGCGCGTAGAAACAAGGTAATAAGCAACGTAGCACGTCTAATTTCTCTTGGATATGCAATTCCAAATGCAATTATTGCAATTAGCATAATAATGTTTTTAAGCAGAATATCTTCTTTAATTACTCAATATATTGTAGAAATTAGCTTGGTAGGAACTATTGGCGCATTAGTTTACTCATATTTATTTCGTTTTTTTGCTATATCTTTCAAGGCGATAGAGTCGGGACTCAAAAAAACACCAAATGAAATTGAATGGACTGCATATACTATGGGTCATGGGCCTATTTCCACGTGCCTGAATATTCATATTCCCCTTATCAAGAAAAGCATACTATCGGGATTTCTGCTCGTGTTTATGGATACGGTAAAAGAACTCACGGCAACACTAATTATCAGACCATTTAATTTTGAAACTATATCAACTAGAGTATATGAACTTGTCAGCGATGAGCGTTACAGAGAAGCTGCCCCATTTTCGTTAATGATAGTTATTATAGGTTTAACCTCTACAATAATCTTATTCACACTTGATGATAAGAATCAAAAATAAACTATTTTGCATCTGTTCAGCAGAGTAACAAAATAAGAGAGTAACAAAATAAGATAGACGAAAAAAGACAACTATAGAAGCAAATGGTCAGTGCTTTCGTGTTTATCAACTTAGTTGGATCTCAGTATCAGCTACTCGGATGACATTATGGAAGCTCAAATGACAAAACAAGAAGCACTGGTTTCAGATGCACTTAAACAAATACACTATCTTGATGATCAATGAGGTCTAGTGTTAACGTATGGACTATCTAAGGAAAAGGGTGGTACCATAACATCAAAGGTTTTTATGCTCTCTTCGTTCAGAAATTCATATTTACCCTGCATTATTCCTGATGGTGTATTTAAGTATGTTCCACTTGTATATTTGAATACCTCTCCAGATTTTATTACAGGTTGTTCTCCAATAACACCAACTCCAGCAATTTCATTTATTTTGCCCTTATGATCTATTATTCGCCAATAGCGACTTAATAATTGAATGGTTGATGAGCTTTTATTTTTTATCTTAACATTATACATCCATACGTAACAATTTTCATAAGGAATGGATTGCTCTTCAATGTAAATTGGCAAAACTGTAACTTCAACAGAATTAGTAATAAGTGTGTATTTCATGGTCATCGTAAAGTGTTCATGATAAAAATTTAACACACTTCAATTATACACTTTTTTCATAGATTTTCCAAGCATATTATCGTACTCTAACTAGGAAATATTAATCTACATGATGAACAAAACAGATCCACTGGATAAAAAAGTGATAGGAATAATAGGAAGTGGGCAATTAGGTAAAATGACTGCTATCGCTGCAATAAAACTTGGGCACAAAACGCATATTTTTGCCAGTGCTAAAAACGATCCAGCTTGTTCTGTTGCTGATGATTTAACAATAGCAGACTTCTGTGATAAGAGGGCACTTGAATCTTTTGCACAGAGTGTGGATTTAGTCACTATTGAGTCTGAAAATATTCCATGTAGTGCAATTGATATTGTGTCGCTGCACGCAGATTTTTATCCAGGCAAAAAGGCGTTACACATTTCGCAAAATAGGCTGAGAGAGAAAGATTTTATTAGAGATTTAAGCATAAAAACTGCTGATTACAAAAGTATACAAAATTATAATCAGCTACTAGAAAGTAGTGAAACTTTTAGCTATCCAGTGAGGCTAAAAACAACAGAAATGGGTTATGATGGAAAAGGACAATATGTGATTGAAAATGATTCTGAACTGAAGCAATTTGCTTCCTTCGATTGGAATAAAGAGTACATTCTTGAAGCAAGTGTTGATTTACTGAAAGAGGTTTCAATAGTCGTTGCAAGAAATAAAAACGGTAAAGTAGCTTTTTTTCCTATAGCAGAGAATCACCACGTTGACGGAATACTTAATACTTCAATAGCACCAGCTAAAATAGATAATAAATTAGCCCAAGAGGTACAAAAAACTGCAAAGAAAATAGCAACTGCGCTTGATGTAGTAGGAATTCTAGCTATTGAATTTTTCATCACTCAAAATCATGAATTACTAGTTAATGAACTGGCCCCAAGACCCCACAATTCTTGCCACTGGAGCTTGGATGCATGCAACGTTAGTCAATTCGAGCAGCTGGTGAGGGTAATATGCGGATTACCTATGCAGGAAGTAGTATTACGCTTTCCTTGCATGACAAAAAATATAATAGGTAATGATATATATAATTCTCACAAATATTTGAGCAACGAAAGAGCTAGTTTAACCATATATGGGAAAAAAGAGGTTAGGGACAAGCGTAAAATGGGACATGTCAATATAGATTTAAGTTATTGAGCTATAAATGCTCTTTGATCAAGATCTCCAAGATCTGCACTATATTTAGTGCTGCACCTTTGCGTAGATTATCAGCTACTATCCACATATTTAATCCGTGTTTAACGGTATCGTCTTGTCTAATACGCGATATGTATACGGCATCCTCTTGCACAACATCAATCTGAGTCATATATCCACCATCTTCGCGCTTATCTTTCACTAAAACTCCATCGTCTTCACTGAGCATTTCACGAGCTTCTTCTTCAGTTATATGCTGATCAAATTCTACATTTACTGCTATAGCATGACCAACAAGAACAGGTACTCGGACACAAGTTGCAGTTACTTTTATATCCTCTTCTAAAATTTTTTTTGTCTCCTCTTGCATTTTCCACTCCTCTTTTGTAGAACCATCTTCCATGAACTCTCCTATATGAGGAATGCAATTAAATGCTATTTGCTTAGGAAATATTTCAGGTTTTTTAGCTTCATTCATAAAGATTTTTTTTGTCTGATTGTAAAGCTCATCCATTGCTGCTTTACCTACACCAGAAGTTGATTGATAAGTTGAAGCAACGATTCTCTTTATTTTTGCTTTTTTGTGTAATAAATGTAATGCCAGCAACATTTGTATTGTAGTACAGTTTGGATTAGATATTATGTTATGGTTTTTATATTCCGTAATTTTATCTTTGTTGATCTCTGGAATAACTAGTGGCACGCCTTCTTTCATCCTAAAATAGGAAGTGTTATCTATCACAACGCACCCAGCCTCAGTTGCAATTGGTACGTATCTCTCAGAAACATGAGATTCTGCACAGAAAATGGCTATATTAGTTCCAACGAAGTCATAATCCTCAAGGCATAAAACTGTTAACTCTTTGTCACCAAAACTCACCTTTTTTCCCTTTGATTTTTTCGATGCAAAAGCAACAACAGAATCTATCGAAAATTTTCCCTCTTTTTGAAACTCAGCAAGCATGGTCAATACCTCATATCCTACTCTTCCTGTTGCTCCAATAACTGCAATCTTACATCCCATATAAATAAACCTCTGATTTTAAAGCTATATTATATTTTTACTGATAAAATTTACAATTACTTTAATATTTTTACCTTGCAATTAACCATAATTTAGTTATAATTATAAGACACTAGTAATATTACATGGTAGAATGAAATGAGTAAAAAACATGATGACACTAAGGTCAAACCTGCAGTATCTGCATTTCAAAAGCCTGAAAAAATCAATAGATTAGAGATTCAAAATGTTCTTTCGAAAAAAAGCAAGCCAGCGATAAATTTTGATGATAAAAAGTATGGTGTGAAAATTTCTAAGATAGACCAGCATCTTTCAAACAAGAAGCAAGAATCTTTTGGATTAAGAGATTTTTTAAGTTCAATACCAATAATAGGAAGATCTTTAGTGAAAATTTTCACGCCTGAAAAAGAAGAGTATAAAAAACTGCAATCGCAAATAGGTCTTTCTAATAAAGCAAAAAATGAGATCTACATAGATAATAAACGCACAGAAGAAGTAGGTAGCAAACTTGAGAATGGTAATATTGAACAAGTAGATAAAGAGAAAAAAAATCTTGGCCCATAAATATTAACCATTTAAAGTGTATCTCTCACTACTGAATTTGTTGCACAGAAGTTTTGCAGTACCAAAATAAATAAATGGGTATGCCACTTGCAGTGAACAGGCTCGAAGTCAGCAGAGTACCTACAGGGGTTTCTAATATCACCCAACAACAAAAGGTTGTTGCTATGCTACCAATTAAAAGCTTATAACAACTCCTCTCCTGTATAATAACCTTTAGAAAGGCAAAACAGCACGCAAGATAAACGAACAAAAATGAAATTACAGAAAAGTCAATAATCGACGTAATCTGCTGGGCAAAATTGTTGTTTGAAGTGAGAATTAGTAAAATTGCAGTTCCAATTGAACTAACTGTTATTCCCCAAAAAGGAGAGCCATGCTTGTTCCTTTTAGCAAAGAATTTTGGCATTAGTCTATCTTCTGCAAGACCAAAAGCAACTTGTCCACTAGATAAAACCCAAGCGTTTAGACTGCCAACACAAAAAATGAATGCAACTATAGAAACAATTAAATGCCAATTACCAGAAAACATAATTTTTATCGCATCAACATATGGTGCTCTTGAACTTGCTAAATTGTTGCCATTGATCAATCCCATAATTGCAAAATTGTTGATAAAATATATAACAGCAACACAAACTGTGCCAAGCACCACAGCTTTTGGTATAGTTTTAGCTGGATTATCAACTGACCCTGCAGGTGCTGTTGCCAATTCAAGTCCAATAAAACACCATAAAGTAAGGAGTGTAGAGCGGGCAAGAATTTGCGATGTTGTAAGACTTAATATTTCTTCACTTATGATAAAATTATTTCTATCGAAAAAAAACAACGCTGCTACAGGTATTGCAAGCAATACAGCAACCTTCACAACCGTGAGCAGAAACTCAACGCGCCCTGCAGTGGCTATTCCCCTTAAATTTATTAATGTAATGATTGTAAATAACAACAGCTCTAAAAATAAACGCATACTTTTGATATCTTCATGGAAAAATGGTGTAAGATAGCCAACACCCACAACTATTAAAGCTGTTGTACTAACCCATGAGATTACCCAATATGTCCAACCAACAAAGAACGCTGCAGCAGGACCAAAAGTATGTTTCACATAAACGTGAGGACCTCCTGTTTCTGGAAACTTTGCACATAGCGTAGCAAAAACTAGCGCAAGAGACACAGCACCAGCTCCTGATATCATCCAACTTATAAGGCTATAAGCGCCATATGGAGCAAGGCTAATTGGAAGCATAAAAACCCCAGAGCCGATCTGACTACTAATGACTAAAGCAAAAACAGCCCAAAAACCTATTTTATTTGACACAATACCTCTTAATTCTATTAATGTAAGCCAGTAGTATAGCTTAAGAATTTTAGCAAATAAAAAATTTAAGTTAAGTTTTTAGTTTATGATACCAAAGTAGATAAATAAGTGTTCCGCTTAAAGGGAATAGACTTGATATTAACAATGTTTTTATAGAAGTCTCGTATATTACCCAACAGCAAAAAGATACAGCCACACCTCCAATTAAAAATTTGCAGTAGCTTTTGTCTTGTATATTAACTTTGAGAAAAGCAAGGCTACATGCTAAGTAGATAAACAAAAATGACACCACAGAGATATCAATTATTGAAGTTACTTGCTCAGCAAAACTTTTGTTTGACGTTAGGATAAGTAAAACTAACACCCCCAAAGTACTGAGTATTATTCCCCATAATGGAGCATCATGCTTATTTTTTTTGCCAAAAAATTGCGGCATTAACTTGTCTTTTGCAAGGCCTAAGGTGACCTGTCCATCAGCTAAAAACCAAGCATTTAAATTACTTACAGAAACGATAAAGGCAACAACAGAAATAATTAAATGCCAATTACCTGGAAACATAATTTTTATCGCATCAACATATGGTGCTTTTGAACTAGCTAGGTCATTACCACTTATCAATCCCATAATTGAAAGACTATTGATGAAATATATCACAGCAACACAGACTGTTCCAAGCACTATAGCCCTTGGTATTGTTTTAGAGGGATTATTGACAGATCCTGCAGGTGCTGTTGCTGATTCAAGCCCAATAAAACACCATAAAGTAAGGAGTGTAGAACGAGCAAGAGTTTGTGATATTGTAAAGTTTGATACTTCCTCGCTTACAATAAAATTATTTTTATCAAAGAAAAACAACCCTGCGATAGGTATTGCGAGAAGTGCAATAATTTTAACAATGGTCAGCAGAAGCTCAACACGGCCAGCAGTAGTTACTCCTCTTAAGTTTATTAGCATAATAGCTAAAATTAATATTATTTCTAAAAGCAAACGTATATCTTGTATATCATTATGAAAAAGTGGAGCTAAATAACCGATACTTGCAATCGTTACAGCAGTTGAGCTAACCCACGAACTTACCCAATATGTCCAACCAACAAAAAAAGCTGCTGTAGAACCAAAAGCATGTTTCACATAAATGTGTGGTCCCCCCGTTTCTGGAAACTTTGCGCAGAGTGAAGCAAAAACCAAAGCTAGAGATATAGCACCAAATCCTGATATAACCCAGCTTATGAGGCTATAAGCGCCGTATGGTGCAAGGCTAATTGGGAGCATAAAAATTCCAGAGCCGATTTGGCTACTGATCACCAAGGCGAAAATAGCCAAAAAGCCTATTTTATTTGACACGACAATGTTTAATTTTTATCTGAATATATTAACAATATAGCTGAAGCTCGAAAATTTCAATTGATCTTTTTAATTTGCATTTTTTTTTAATTTAAGCATATAATGAGAAGTATATTAATAAATTATTAAGAGGTGGTTTATGAATCCAAGGTTAAAAAAACTCCTGATTACTTGTGCTTTTATTTTATTATCACTTGCCATTTATTATTATTTAAGTCTTCTTATTAACTATATCCTTGATCCAATTCTAGTTCGCCCTTGTAATGATTTAATTAGTAATCTTTACACCTACTTATCTACAAGTACCTCTAGCCCTGTACTAGCATTTTTTGCTACAGGTTTTATTGTTATCGCTGCATTTATTTGTTTGAATAAAATGCTCCTTCCTTTACAAGACAAAATCATAAACAACTATAACTCATTTAAAAACGACAACATTGATAGTAATAGCATGTTATTTGAGGTTTACAAAGATCCAACAATAAAATTAAAGGACAAAATCTTATTCTTTAATATACATCTAATATATTACCTACAGCTTCCATTTTTGTACATTGCATCAAAGGTATCAGCTCTACGTAGATTTTTTATATTCAATTTCGGTTTATTATTGTTAAATTATATACTGCTAATTCCAGTAGCACTTCTTGAATTAATAAAGTATCCATTGGTAAAGCTTTTCTCACCTTTGGGTTTGAGTGTAAAGCAACTTAGCTTTTTGTTTAATATAAGCGATGTAGGCACTGGTGGTCAGAGCGTCCATACGAGTAGTTTTGAGTATAGCATTCTAGAATGCGCTCAAGATTTAAAGCAGAAATTTGGGAATCAATCAAATGTACTCAATAAAGACTTTGAAGATTACATAAATAATTCAGATGAGCTGAAAACTGAGCAAAAAGAGCAATTAAAACTTTATCTTAATTTTAATGGTTCCAATGGAGCAACTTATAGAGAATCAAGAACTGAATTAACGCTAACACAAGCTGCAAACTTAGTTTTAGCTGCAGCCAAGGATCAAAAGTTAGATGTAGATTTACTAAAATGCATGTTACTCATGCGTTTACAAGAAGGAAGTGGTGCATGTCATCTTGGAATGTTTAATCGTATTATTTATTCGCTTAGTTGCCTTGAAGCAAAAAATAACTTTACAGTTGAGGTAAATGCTCAAGTATACGAAAGAATGCCAAGCATTACGGAAGAGTTTCTCAACCATTATGAAAGCAAAAAGATGAAGATTTTAAAGAATAATTTTAACAATTTCTACTCTGAGAATGGTATGGATCCTGAAGTAAAAGATAGTATGGGTAAGTTGATGGAAGAGGCAAAGCAATTTGTCTTTAATAAGTTGTATGTCGATTACTATAATAGATATGGCCAAGAAGTTGGAAGGGGTCCTATAAAGCAGAAATTGAAAGAACTAATTACAGATGAGGATATCAAGGAAGCAGTAAATGCTGTAATAGATAATATAGAAATCCCTGAAAAACCATCTACTTATTTTGAAAAGATGAAAGCATTTTTTGCAGGGCATACAAGATTCTCTGCTGCTTAAAGCTCTGAGACTTGCCTAAGCTTTGATTGTGAGTTAGGTGTGAAGCTAAAAATTGGTACTTACGATTAACTCACAGCAAGCTAAAGGATAGCAAACTGGTCACTCTCTAATTTTTCCTTATTGATTCGTAGCAGGTTCTTTGTTACAGTTCATAGTTATGCAAAGAAACTTAAAACCTCATCAGTATACTTTGATAGTCGAGTACTGCATATGATAATATTGATAACAAATGATGATGGCTTTGAAAGTGAAGGAATAAGACTACTTAAAGAAATTGCACACAATTTTGCATCGGAAGTATGGATAGTGGCACCAGATACTGATAGGAGTGGAGCTGCAAGGTCTCTTGACTATCCAGTAAAGCAATTTATTAAAATAAGTCAACATAGTGAAAGGGAGTTTAGTGTGTCTGGTACTCCCGCAGATTGTGTCATTATCGCGTTAAATAAAATTATGAATAAAAAACCAGACTTAATATTATCTGGAGTAAATATTGGATCAAATGTTGGAGATGATATTTGTTATTCAGGCACAATCGGTGCTGCAATGGAAGGTGCTGCAAGATCTATACCTTCTATTGCGCTGAGCCAAGTTTATCATGATAAAATAGACTGGAACAATACAAAAGTTTTTGCACCAAAGGTTATCAGCAAGCTAATGAAAGTTGGTTGGCCTAAAGATATAGTGATGAGTATAAATTTTCCTGCTACAGAAAAAGTCAAAGGGGTCGAATTTGCTGAACAAGGTGAATATAACATTGATGGTGATTTAACTTTTACTGAAAACTTAAATGGTTCTTTGAGCTTAAATTGGTCTCGGGAACACTCAGGCAGTGGTAGTGTAGATAAAATAAAAGGAGGTTTTATTACTATTACACCGATAAAATTAGATTTTACAGATTATGATATATTAAATGCTATGAAAAATTCTTGTGCAGAGGAATTTTCTTCTATAGCTAACACTCCTATTGCTTCTGATTAGATATTTTCTACGGTTTTATCGCGAGCAATCATTTTTTCTTCACCCGTGTCCATATTTTTAATTTTTAAAGTTTTACTGCTTAGCTCTTCATCACCAAAGATTAATACAACTTTTGCATTTGCTTGATTTGCTTTTTTCATTCGGGTTTTTAGAGTTCCACTATATTCGTAAATCACATATAAACCATTTCTGCGTAATTCACTTGCAAGTGTTAGAGCATGTTCTTCAGCTTCTCCACCGATTGGAATTATATAAATAGGCCTCTCTTTTTTTTCAGCATAGTTGATTAATTCCATTATGCGTTCAATACCTCCTGCAAATCCTATCGCTGGAGTGTGTTTTCCACCTACTGAAGATACTAGATTATCGTATCTTCCACCGGCAAAAACTGCTCCTTGTGCACCTAAATCTTCTGTGACAAATTCAAATACTGTGTGACAATAATAGTCTAGACCTCGAACTAATTTGCTATTTACAGTGTAAGGTATGCCAAGAGCTTGGAGTCCATTTAACACCTGGTCAAAGAAATATGAAGATTCTTTTGTATAATAATCACTGATTTTTGGTGCGTCAGAGATTATTTCTTTATCTGTCTTATCCTTAGAGTCTAATATTCTGAGTGGGTTTTTAATCAATCTATTTTGACTATCTTCTGATAGGTCATTTTGAAACTTTTTTAAATACGATATCAAAGCTTCTCTATACTTACTTGTTGTTTCACTATCACCCAGAGAGTTGATTTCCAGCTTTACATTTTTATTGATGCCAAATTCAGTTAGTAAGTGCTGAGCGAGTGATATCAATTCAATATCAGCTTTTGGATCTTCTATGCCAAAAACCTCAAAATTTATCTGATGAAATTGCCTTTGTCTTCCCTTTTGCGGTCTTTCATAGCGAAATGCAGGCCCTATTGAAAATAATTTTATCGGCGTTTGCAGTTTTTTTTCAATGAGTAACCTAACAATAGCTGCAGTGAACTCAGGACGCAGAGTTATGCTCTTTCCCCCTTTATCAATAAAAGTATACATCTCTTTAGTGATAATATCTGAGCTATCACCTAAAGTCTTTGTAAAGACTTCTGTGTATTCAAATATCGGAGTTTGAACAGGTAAAAAGCCGTATAAACTTGAGATTCTGCTTGCTGTTTGTTCTATGTGTTTAAACTTGTACCATTCATCAAACAGGAGATCTTTTGTTCCTCTAGCTGTTTGATTAGTCATAGTGTGGTCTCTATACCTGCAACCTCTGGTATGTGGTAGCTCAGCATATTCTGCACTCCTTGTTTTAAGGTAATTGCAGCACTTGGGCACCCAGAGCAAGCTCCTTGCAGTTCAACGTAAACTATTCCGTCTTTATAGCCACGGAACTTGATATCACCACCATCTTGAGCAACTGCAGGTTTAATATAACTTTCCATCAATTCTTTTATTCTATTTACAATTTCTATATCATTTTCATTAAAGAATTCTTCCTCTAGCATTTTATTATCACTTACTCCTTCTTTATCAAATGCTTTTCCACCAGAAGTAAAGTGATCCATAATTGTAGTTAAAATTTCCACCTTTACTATATCCCAATTCATTCTATCTGATTTTGTTACCGAAATAAAATCATGCCCAAAAAATACTCTTACAACATGTTCTATTTGAAAAAGATTTACTGCTAGTTTGGAGTTCTTTATTTCATCTGCATTTGAAAAATCAGCTGTTTCTCCTTCGCTCAGAATTTCAAAACCAGGAAGAAATTTCAGCGTGTTTGGGTTTGGTGTTTCTTCAATCTGGATAAACATGTTATTTACCATGACAATTATAATTGTTACTATTTAATCATAAAATGATAAAAAAATATACATGTCATTCATCTTCTTCCTTTTTTTGATATTCACAATAATCACGTTTGTTTTACCTAGCGTTGTTGTATTTTTTCTCTTTTTGGCAAAGAGAAATAACATAAGTTTTATGATGAACTCTATATTAAGTAAGTTTTTGAACGAATTTAACAGCAGTAAAAGTTACACCAAAAATTACACTGGTGATAATATGTCCAAAGATGAAGCATTAAAAATACTGGGGCTGAATTCCGAGGCAAGCCAAAATGAAATCAATAAGGCATACCAAAATTTAATGAAACTGGTCCATCCAGACAAGGGAGGCTCGGAATATTTTGCACAAAAGTTAAACGCAGCACGTGATAGATTGCTAAAGACCTAATTTTTAACTATTGTTTTCTCTGTAAATTTTACTTGTAAATACTAAATCATGTGATACAAAGCCAAGGGCATTGTCTTATAGGAGGTATTTGATGCGAAAATACAGAATAGAAGAGTTAAGGAATAAATTGTTTATTGCTATAAACAAACTTGATTTTGAGAAAGTTAAAAGATGTGTTAGAAAGGCAAAGATTAAAGGTGTACAAAATGATATTATTAATGGTAAGCAATATGGCATGTCACCTATACATTTTGCTACTTACAGAGCTAACTCAAAGATATTGCAGTTTTTGATTAACAATGGTGCTCGTGTTAATGCTGTGAGTGATGCGTGCATTGTTCCTTCCGTATCCATTGTTGTAACATATGATATGGAGAAAGTTGTATTTGATTGTATTCACGGCAACACTAGCTTTCAAGGAATGCAAAATTTTACAGCTTTACACTTAGCACTTTATCAGTGTCGATTAGATATAGCAAAAGTTCTGCTTGATAATAATATTGATATTAATATTAGAAGTACAAATGGCAAAATAGCATTTGAGGTTATTCCAGGTTATGAAAGTCTTTGCAGTGATGGCTGTGACATAAAAAAAATATTCTTAGCTGTGTTAAGATTTCATAAAAATAATTGTACAGAACTATTACTTTCTGCTAGAATAAATACTAAGTTAGAATTAGAAGCTGGTGATACTCCAGATGCAGCAAGTAGTACAGCGAACCCTTTCTCAGCCTCCACCAGGGCAAATACTAAGATAGGATTGGAAGCTGGTGATACTCCAGATCCTGCACCAAGCAGTGCAGTAAAACCTTTTTCTTTTATTAATAGTATATTTAGTTGGGTAACCACTGCCACACTCAATGGCTTATTCAGCAGTGCTCCTACTTTACTTCCTGCACAACAATCTGTTGATCACTTGGCTGGTAGCCCAATTGGTTCTTCACAAGTTGATTTTAATTCAACAGCTCTACTAACTGATGTAATGATCAGAAAGTTCACAGAGAAAAAATACTCAAGGCCACTAGAAGATTCACTTCTCACAATACAAGAAATTAGAGAAAGAAGGCTTAACACTATAGAAAAAAACTTCGAGACAGCACTTAGTAAGTGTGAAAAACTTTATCAACATCCTGAAAGTTCATTAAGCAATTTAACGATATCTAAAGGTATGCATCAAAAGTCCCTCTAAATCAGTTAAAATAAGCACTCGAATTCGAGTGCTTATTTACAAAACTTATCCCTTATTTCCTTTTCTAAAGCATATTGCTTCTTATTAAGAGCAAAAAAATTTGAATAAGGAAGCTCAGCATGTCTTGTACGAAAGTTAAAGTGATAGATTGATGAAGACCTAATTTTTAACTATTGAAATTTTTTCTCTGTAAATTTCACTTGCACATACTAAATTGTGTGATATGAAGCCGGGAACGTTGTCTTTTAGGAGGTATTTGATGGAAAGACAAGAAATAATTGAGAGCCTGAGAAAAAAATTATTTTCTGCTATAAACAGAGATGATTTTGAGAAAGTTAAAGAATATATTGAAGAGGCAGAACATAGACACATAAAAAATGAGATTTTGAATAATGAAAAATATAGTATGAAGCCTATGCATTCTGCTACTTACATAGGTAACTTAAAGGTATTGCAGTTTTTGTGTGACAGTGGTGCTGATGTTAATACTACTATTAGCAGTCGATATTTGAGTACTCCCTTACACATTGCTGCTATTAATGGCAAACTAGAAATAGCACAGTTTTTACTTGATCGTGATGCTAACATCAATGCTACAAATTATAAAGGCTTTACACCTTTGTACTTAGCATTTAACCATTGTCATTTAGATATGGTAAAACTCCTACTCTGTAGAGGTGCTGATGCTAGTATTCAAAGTCAGTACGGCAAAACAGCATTAGATGTTGTTGGAGGTTATAGAAAAGATAGATGTAATAGCAATAGTAAAATTCAAGAGATAGAATCTGTATTGAGCAGTGCTACTGAAGACGATTGTGAAGCAAAATTAACTTCTATAAAAGCAGGTGTTAAGGTAGGGTTAGACGCTAATGACGCCACAGATTCTGTAAGTAGTGCAGCGAATC
This sequence comes from Wolbachia endosymbiont (group B) of Melanostoma mellinum, assembly GCF_947251465.1. Taxonomy (NCBI): domain Bacteria; kingdom Pseudomonadati; phylum Pseudomonadota; class Alphaproteobacteria; order Rickettsiales; family Anaplasmataceae; genus Wolbachia; species Wolbachia endosymbiont (group B) of Melanostoma mellinum. Next base: position 851,272 of record NZ_OX366366.1, on the reverse strand, counting down.
TTTCATTATTCCCTACCAAAGCAATCAAGATAGAATTGGAAGTTAGTAATACCACAGACTTGGCAAATAGAACAGTGAATTCTTCCTTCACTCTTATCAGAGAAAATTTTGAAGAAGTTAGCAGCACTGCAAGCAATGCAGTAAAACCTTCTTCTTTTATTAATAGTATATTTAGTTGGATGACTACCACCATCAGTTGCTTATTCAGCAGCGCTCCTGCTTTACCTACTGTACAGCAATCTGTTGCACGTTTAACTGGAAGTCCTATTGGTTCTTCACAAATTGATTGTAATGGAACAGTTCTGCTAACTGCTTTAGCAATAAGTAAGTTCACAAGAAAACAACATTTTAGGCAACTAGACGATTCACCTTTGACAGCAGAAAAAAATAAAGAAAGAGAACTTGACATTATAGAAAAAAAATTCGAGACGGCACTCAGTAAGTGTGAAAAACTTTATCAATGTCCTCGAAGTTCATTAAGCAATTCAACAATATCTAAAGGTGTATGTCATCAAAAGTCCCTTTAAAACAAGCACTCAAATTTGAGTGCTTGTTTTTGTGAAATCTACTCTTTAAACTTAAACTTTTTATTGTTTATTAGCGTTAAATTGTTACAATACAATGAGTTAAGATGACAAAGCTTTAAGTTATGGAAGATGATAGCAAAAAAGAAATAATAGAAGAAAAAGGTATATTAGGTTGGATAGAGTATAGACTGCCTATATTTTCTTTTCTAAAACATACTGCTTCTTATCAAGTACCAAAAAATTTAAATTATGCTTGGAATTTTGGTTCTTTAGCTGGTATAGCGCTGATTTTACAAATAATAACAGGTATATTTCTTGCCATGCACTACACTCCGCATGTTGATCATGCATTTAATAGTGTGGAGCGTATAATGCGTGACGTAAGTTATGGATGGCTGATACGTTATACTCATGCTGTTGGGGCGTCGCTCTTCTTTATGGTGGTCTATGTTCATATCATGCGTGGATTATATTACGGATCTTATAAGAGACCGCGAGAAATGGTATGGTTTATTGGCATATTTATATTTTTTGCAATGATGGCAACTGCCTTTATGGGATATGTTCTTCCATGGGGACAAATGAGTTTTTGGGGTGCAACAGTTATAACTAATTTATTCTCGGCTATACCTTTAATTGGTGATAAAATAGTTATATGGCTATGGGGAAGTTTCTCTGTTGATAATCCAACGCTCAATCGTTTTTTTGCGCTGCATTATCTTATGCCTTTCATTATTATCGCTTTAGCTATGTTGCATGTTGTTGCTCTGCATAGGTTTGGCTCTAATAATCCAAGTGGAATAGAAGTCAGGTCAGATAAGGATACCATTCCTTTTTATCCTTACTATATAGCAAAGGACTGCATAACTTTTGGTTTATTTTTTATAATTTTATTTGCATTTGTTTTTTATGCCCCTAATTATCTTGGGCATCCTGATAATTATATAGAGGCTGATCCTATGGTAACTCCAGTACATATAGTGCCAGAGTGGTATTTCTTACCTTTTTATGCGATGCTGCGTTCAATTCCAAATAAACTTATTGGTGTACTTACCATGTTTGGATCTATTTTAGTGTGGTTTCTTTTGCCTTGGCTTGATAAATCAAAGGTTAAAAGTGGTGCTTATCGCCCATTATTTAAGAAATTTTTTTGGGTTTTTGCAATAAATTTTGCATTTCTTGCCTGGCTTGGGGGACAAGAAGTTAAGGAGCCTTACATTACTTTAAGTAGGCTCTCAACTCTTTATTATTTTTCATATTTTGTGATAGTTTTACCTTTACTTAGTAAGTATGAGAAACCAAAAAAATTACCAAAAACAATAAGCGATTCCGTTCCGGAGATGAAGTGATGCTGTTGGTTAAAGTTGCTGTATTTTGTATATTACTTCTCACTAATTCTTTGTCTGCAGAGGAGTTTAAACCTTTACCAAATAAGAAAATCGACTGGAGTTTTGATGGAATTACTGGATCTTTCGATAGAGAGTCAATTCAGCGTGGCTATAAAGTATACAAGGAAGTATGTGCTGCTTGCCATTCAATGAATAGAATAGCGTTTCGTAATTTGCAAGATGTTGGTTTTTCTGAAGAGGATGTAAAACAAATTGCAGCCTCTTACCAAGTTAAAGATGGTCCGAATGATTTGGGTGAAATGTTTGATAGGCCGGGAGTGTCTTCGGATTATTTTATTGCACCTTTTGATACAAAAGAAGCAGCTGCAGCAAGCAACAATGGAGCAATTCCACCGGACTTATCATTAATTGTCAAAGCAAGACATGATGGTGCAAATTATGTCTATTCACTACTAATTGGTTATCAAAACGGTGAACATGATGAGAACGGTTTATATTTTAATCCATATTTTTCAACAGGCAGGTTAGCTATGGCACCACCACTCTCTGAAGGAATGGTAGAATATGATGGTACAAGGCAAGCCACAGTTGAAAATATGGCATATGATGTGGTAAATTTCTTACAATGGGCAGCAGAGCCAGAACTGGAGCGCCGACATAAACTTGGGCTAAAAATAGTGACATATTTTATAATTTTGACGGTATTTTTTGTTCTCACTAACAATAGAGTTTGGAGCCAACTCTATAAAAAAGGAAAATAGAACTTCATTTACGCTCGTTTTTATACCTTACTCATAATATCATGTGTATTATGTAATGATAAATATATTATGAAAGTATAGGGATTATGGCATTTCAAATAGTTACAAATTTTCAGCCAGCTGGGGATCAACCACAAGCAATAGATAGTTTAGTTGAAGGACTAAATAACAAAAAAAGAGATCAGGTTTTACTTGGAGTAACTGGCTCTGGAAAAACTTTTACTATGGCAAATGTTATTGCAAGAACAAACAGGCCTGCGTTAATTATGGCACATAATAAAACTTTAGCGGCGCAGCTTTACGAGGAGATGAGAGGATTTTTCCCTCACAATGCTGTTGGATACTTCATTTCTTATTATGATTATTATCAGCCTGAGGCTTATTCACCACAAACAGACACTTATATTGAAAAAGACTCTTTAATAAATGAAAGAATTGATATGCTACGCTATTCTGCTATATGCTCTCTTTTGGAGCGTAGGGACACGATTGTAGTTGCGAGTGTTTCTTGTATATATGGTCTTGGTTCGCCTGAGAGCTATCTCAGCATGACCTTGACTTTAAGTGCTGGAGATAAGATTCATGTTAATGACTTTCTGAATAATTTAGTTAATCTCCAATATAAACGTTCTGATGTCAGATTTGAGCGAGGATATTTCAGAGTGCGCGGCGATATTATTGATATATTTCCTGCCTATTATGAAAATAAAGCTTGGCGTTTATCATTGTTTGGTGATGAAATAGAGGAAATTTCTGAGATTGATGCCATGAACAGCAATATTATCAGACGCATAGATACAGTCACCATTTTTCCAAATAGCTATTACACTACATCACGTGAGACTCTTTTGCAAGCAGTTCAATTGATTAAAAAAGAACTACATGAACGCCTGGATTATTACTATTCACAGAACAAAATTGTTGAAGCAAAACGCCTTGAGCAGCGTACTAATTTTGATATTGAAATGATGATGGCAACGGGAGTGTGTAAAGGTATTGAAAATTATTCGCGTTATCTTTACGGAATGAAAGCCGGAGATCCACCACCTACATTGTTTGAGTATTTACCTAAAGATGTAATTTTATTTGTTGATGAAAGCCATGTAACCGTTCCCCAGATAGGTGCAATGTATAGCGGTAATGAAGCACGTAAAAAGAAATTGATAGATTATGGTTTTAGGCTACCTTCTGCTTTTGATAACCGTCCATTAAAATTGGAAGAGTGGGAGGCAATACGGCCACAGACTATTTACGTTTCGGCTACTCCAGGAAAATATGAATTAGAAAAGACTAATCACGCATTTATAGAGCAAGTTATCCGCCCAACAGGACTGACAGATCCCATCTGCATCATAAAACCAACAGGGAGTCAGGTTGATGATGTGATTCATGAGGCACAAGTGACGATAAAAAAAGGGTTTTGTATTCTAATTACCACATTGACAAAAAAAATGGCTGAAAAACTAGCTGAGCATATGAGTGAGCTCAGTATGAAAGTAACTTACCTACATTCAGATATTGGTGCACTGGAGAGAATTGAAATTATATGCAAATTAAGATCGAAAGAAATAGATGTTCTTGTTGGCGTTAACTTATTGCGGGAAGGTCTTGATATTCCCGAGTGTGGATTGGTTGCAATTTTAGATGCTGACAAAGAAGGGTTTTTACGATCAGAGACTTCGCTCATTCAAACGATAGGTCGTGCTGCACGAAATGTTGAAGGCAGAGTAATTTTATATGCAGACAAAATTACTAATTCTATGGATCGTGCACTGAAAGAAACTGAAAGGAGAAGAAAGAAACAGACAGAGCATAATACACTGCATAATATTGTACCAAAAACTATAATAAAGCCTATATCAAATACTCTACAGGAAAAAGTGGTAGTTGAGAATTTTAATAAGGATGATCTAAACAGTTTGAAAAAGCAAATGTTGAAGCATGCTGAAAATTTAGAGTTTGAAGAGGCAGCAAAAATAAAAAGTATTATTGAAAGGTTTAATAATAGATCCACTGCATAATTAGAAAAAAGATGAATAATTAATAGCTAAACTGACTTTGATTTACCAACAATTGAAAGAACATCATTCGAGTGGCAGAAAAATGAGCCAGTTCATGATAATTTCAAATTTTCACCTTTATCTTATAGATGATGATTGTTGAATTTATTCCTTTCTTGAGATTATGTACAGACTCTAACAAATTAAATCTCACAACAAATTTGTTGTTTCATAGCTTTTATATCATACTATAATTGCAACTGTTTTAACAATAATCAGAGCCTAAAAGAGGTTTATTATCAATGAACTATTTATAAAAAATCTTATGGAAAATAAAGCTTGGTTCATTTGGCTAATCAGTAACTTGATTGTTGTATTCAGCAATATGCAGATAATCTACACCTTTATAAGCGTGAATCTTGAAAAAGAACTTGGGCTCACAATCGCGCAAGTTGCACTAGCTAATTCAGCATATACTTGGACTTTTGCTATCTCACAATTTTTTAGTGGAGCAATGTTTAATGTTTTTTCCAGCAAAAAAATTTATTTTTTCTCATTGTCAATCATGCTCTTTGGTTTTTTTGTCCTTATCAAGAGTGACAATTTTGCCCATTTAATTTTATCTCAATTTTTGATCGCAATTGGAGCATCGTTTGGTTTTATTGGCGCTGCTCATGTAAGTAGCACATATTTTCCCCTTACTCAATTTGGACTGATGTTCTCACTAGTGCAGACAATTTCAAGTCTTTCTGCTTTGATGATTCAAATGTGCTTCTCTAGCTTGCTTGCCGAAGGTGCAGATTGGAAAAATCTTATTGTATGCGTAATATTATTTGGCGTATCGATATTTGTACTTATGTTTTTTTATCCGAAAGGACTTTCAAAAAAAAATTTGGGGGAATACACAATAAAGAGCTCTATAAAAACAGTAATATGTTCTGTACTAACAGTGCTAAAATTAAGAGATATCTGGATAACCTCAATAGTGGGTGCTATTACTTTTGGAACATTTTTAGCGCTTAATATGCTGTGGGCACCAAGGTTACTAAGCAACTTAGAACTCAATACAATGGAGTTAGGTGTGGCAACTGCAATATTGTGGCTTGGTCTTGCAGTTGGTGCTCCAATTGCAGATCTAATCTCAAATCTATTTAAAAATAGAAGGCACGTAATCTCTGCTTTTGCCACATTGCAAAGTATTTCAGCTATTATTTTACTATGCGGTAATTTAACAGTTCATATTATATACTTTTGTATGTTAATGTTTGGTTTTTTTGCAGGAGGACATATGCTTAATTTTACTGTTGGTAGTGAGATTGTTGAGCAGAAGTATATTAGCACATCATCATCCATTATCAATGGATTTATGTTTGTTATGAGTGGAATTTTAGTGTCAATTTTAGCACTTTTTTCAGATCATCAAATGGCGCTTTTCACAATATTTGCAATGTTAACATTTGCTAGTATTTTTAATTACGCTACAAAAGAAACATACTATAAAAATAAAGTAGCTGAATCTTGAGTCGATTGTTATATTATATTAACATACTGTAATAAATTATGACAACAAAAGACACAACAGTAACTAAGGCAACAATAGCTGAATGTATAAACCAGGAAATTGGATTATCGAAAGAAGACTCTATTGCAATAATAGATGGCATATTGGATGAGATAAAAACGAGCTTAGCAAAGGATGGAATAGTAAAAATATCTTCATTTGGAACATTTTTGGTTAAAAACAAGAAAGAAAGACCAGGAAATATACCAAAGACATCGGAAATGGTAGTAATTAAAGCGAGAAAATCAATTTCTTTTAGACCTTCAAAAATGATGAAGAAATTAATAAACAACCGATGAATAAAGAAAAATTATTTTACACAATTGGAGAAGTAGCTGAAGAACTACATTTGGAGCAGCATGTTTTAAGATTCTGGGAAAGTCAATTCCATCAAATTAAACCCATAAAACGGAAGGGAAGAAGACTATATGATCATAAGTGTATAGAGGCAATAAAGAAAATAAAATATATGCTATATGACAAAGGATATACAATAAAAGGAGTACAAAAGGAATTTGGTAACGATGTAAGAATTGATCATTATTCAAGAAATTTGTTGAAAGAACTTACCGATTTAAGAGACTATTTGACTGATAAAATAAATGAAGAAAGTAATAAATAGACGAAAAACACTATAAAGTTTTGTGAAAGTTGATATATCTAGAGATAAGTGTATGTGTCGTATAGCCTTGTTCTTTATATTATCAGCAATACTGACAAGCTGTGGCCTGCAAAAACCTGCACCTGTACTACTTAAAGGCGAAGAATTTTATGGGAAAAGAGACCTAGAGTACACAAGGGAGTATCATTTGATTAAAGAAAATGTTGATTCTTCGCTGCGAAAAGAAAGTAGAAAAGCCTTTGTAGATAAGGTATATAACAATAATGCACAAAGCATGTGTAAATTTGTAATACCGGTTAAAGGTGCAGTTACCTCTTCTGATAAAATATGTCAAGATGGCATAAAAATTACTGCTCAAAGTGGAACAAAGGTTATTGCTTCTGCACCTGGCAAAGTAATATACGTAGGCAAAGGCCTGAGGTGGTACGGAAATTTAATTATAGTGGAACATAAAGATAATTACATGACTATGTACTCCTATTTAAAAAACATACAAGTTGAAATTGGTGATAAAGTAAAACAAGGTCAAGTAATTGGATCTGCAGGTAAATCAAGCACACAAGATAAAGATCCGCAGATGTGTTTCACAATAAGACATAATGGTCAAGCAGTCGATCCTTTAGTACATATAAACTGTGATTGAATTTATGAAATATGATTTTAAAAACGTTGAAAAATTCTACCAAAATAAGTGGGATTTTTCTGTAAGCAAAGATAGTAAAAAGAAGAAATGTTACGTGTTGGAAATGTTTCCATATCCATCTGGTAAGATTCATATGGGGCACCTGCGTAACTATGCAATAGGAGATGTTATAGCACGTTACAAGAGAGCTCGTGGATTTGAGGTTTTGCACCCAATTGGCTGGGATGCGTTTGGATTACCAGCTGAAAATGCAGCAAGGGACAATAACATTAACCCTGCAGCATGGACACAAGATAATATAGATAATATGCGCGCGCAGCTAAAATCTATAGGTCTTTCATACAATTGGGATCGTGAGCTCTCCACATGTGAGCCTGATTATTACAAACACGAACAGAAATTTTTTCTGGATTTTTTAAAGCATGGTCTTACCTATCGAAAAGAGTCGTGGGTTAATTGGGATCCAGTGGACCAAACAGTGCTTGCAAATGAGCAAGTGGTTGATGGAAAAGGATGGCGATCAGGTGCAGTTGTTGAAAAACGTAAGTTATTCCAATGGTTTTTAAAGATTACTGATTTTGCTGAAGATTTGCTTCATTGTTTGCAAAGTTTAAAAAATTGGCCAGAAAAAGTCAAAACTATGCAAGAGCGCTGGATAGGAAAATCTGAAGGTGTAATTATAGAATTTGAAATAGTTAGCCTGAATAAGAAATTAAAGATTTTTACAACTTCTCCTCATACTTTATTTGGAGCTTCTTTTCTTTCAGTAGGAGCAGAGCACCCTATTGTACAAGACCTTAAGGACAAAGAAATAAGAGACTTTATTGGTAATATGAAGGCAAAGGGGGAGAATGATGAAAAAATAGGAATTTACACTGGATTAAACGTAAAACACCCATTTCTTGATAAAGAATTACCACTTTATATAGCGAATTTTGTGTTGATGGAGTATGGAGAAGGTGCGATTTTTGGTTGCCCTGCACATGATCAGCGTGATTTTGAATTTGCACAGAAGTATGGTTTACCGATTATTCCTGTAGTTTGTGAAGAGAGCACAGAGATCTTAAAAGAACCGTACTTCGGTGATGGAGTGATGTTCAATTCTGAATTCTTAAACGGACTAATGATTAATGAGGCAAAAAAAGTAATCATAAAAAAACTTGAAGAAAAAGGAATAGGTAAGAAAACAATAAACTATCGTCTACACGATTGGGGAATTTCAAGGCAACGTTATTGGGGATGTCCTATACCTATTATACATTGTAAAGATTGTGGAATTGTTCCAGTTCCAGAAAAAGACCTCCCTGTTGTTCTACCAACGGATGTAGAATTTACAAGTGGTGGTAATCCCCTGGATAAGCACCCAACCTGGAAATTTGTTGATTGTCCAAAGTGCGGAAAGCAAGCAGAACGTGAAACTGATACATTTGACACTTTTTTTGAATCTTCTTGGTATTTTGCTGCATTTTGCAGTGAAAATAAATCGATTAATAAAGATACTTGTAATCGTTTTATGCCTGTTGATTATTACATAGGTGGAATAGAACATGCAATTCTACATTTGCTTTACTCAAGGTTTTTCTGCCGTGCTTTAACTAGATGTGGCTATTTTGACGTTAAAGAGCCTTTCTCTACTTTAATCACTCAAGGAATGGTCTGCCATATAACTTATAAAGATGAGAATGGCAAATGGCTCTTTCCCGAAGAAGCAAAAGAGTTGATTGCGAAGGGTGCTAAGATCCAAGTTGGAAAAGTCGAAAAGATGAGTAAGTCAAAGAAGAATACAGTTGACCCAAACTTTATCATAGAAAAATACGGTGCTGATACTGCTCGTTTGTTTGTATTATCCGATACCCCCCCAGAAAAAGATATGGAATGGTCTGATGATGGCGTGGAAGGTTGTTTTCGCTACATAAATAAATTGTGGCGTATGGTAGTGCAACTTAGGCCCGTAAACATACACTATGATAATGAAAACATTGTAGGTAAACTCCTAGAGTACAGAAAAAAAATCCACAAACTCTTACACGGACTTACAGATGACTTGGAAAACTGCAGATTAAACTGTGTGGTAGCAAAGTTTCGTGAAATGACAAATTTAATAGCTGAAATAGACGTAAAAACTGGAAAATCTCTTATTGATGAAGGTATATGCATACTAATCAGAGTAATTGAGCCATTCATGCCACACCTGGCTGAAAATTTATGGCAAGAAATAGGAGGCAAAGGTATGCTATATCTAAAGCCTTGGCCAAAAGCTGATGAATCACTACTAATTGATAATATGGTAACTGTAGCAGTGCAGATCAATGGAAAGTTACGTGCGACCATTGAAGTGGCAACTGATTTACCTCAAGAAGAATTGAAGAAAATAGCAACAGGTTCTGTATCCAATAGAATCGATCAAAGCAAAATTCGCACTATATATGCTGTACCAAATAAGGTAGTAAACATAGTTATATAAAAATTTTGAGTAGCATGTCCCTAATTTCGTAGGTATACTTTTTTTGATATGAGATTATATCTTTTTTAATATAAAGGATATATACTTGTGCATTATATATTTTTTTGTATGGGTAGTTATATGAAAATAAAAGGATTGTGTGTTTTAGCTGTGTTGCTCACTTCATCTCTAGCAGGTGCAGCTAGTAATAAAGCAGCTAGTAATAGTGCAAAAGAGCAGTACTACGCAGGTTTAAACTTTGGTGGTGGATGGGGTACTGGATTAAAAATAAAACCTGGCTTAGTTTTTGGTTATAATTATGATAAAAGCTCTAAGTTTGAACTTGAGATTCTCACCGACGTAAGTGATATGTTTGGTGCAGCAGACAAGAAAATGGGAGCTAGTTTATTAGCACATTACCGTTATTATCCTGACGTTGACATTGATCCTGTGAAACTATATGTCAGTGGAGGTTTAGGAGGACATCTACAAGTATATCCTTTTGACATTGTTGGCACTGAAACACTAGATAAAATACTGGGTGCTATTTCGTACAAACTGAAGGTTGGTGTTGATTATGAAGTTGCTCCACAGATAGTTGGTACAGCTGCTTTAACCGTAGGCGGGCAACTGAGTGGTTTAAAAGCAAAACAAATACCAGATGCGATGCTGGAAGTAGGAGTACGTTATAGTTTTTAATGCTGGATGGCATTGTGTACATGTTTAATGGTTAGGTGTAACCATAAGCAATGCTCAAAACTTGCTGCTAGCATGTTTGAACACTTATTTTAGTATGTTTTAAGGAATGTTACATATGAGTAATATGAAAATGAAAAAATTGTTTGCTATATTGCTTGCTTCATCTTTAGCAAGTACAGCTAGTAGTAGTGCAAGTGAGTTAGAAGATCGGTACGAAGATCGGTACGAAGATCAGTACTATGTAGGTTTAAACTTTGGTGCTGGATGGGGTGATACTTTTAAAATGAAACCTAGCGTTGTTTTTGGTTATAATTATGACAAAAATTCTAAATTTGAACTTGAGGTTCTTGCCAACATAAGTGATATAACTAATGCACAAAATAGGAAAGTAGGAGCTGGTTTATTGGCGAATTACCGTTACTATCCTGATCTTGAAATTGATCCCATTAAATTATATGCCAGTATAGGACTGGGTGGATATATCCAAGTATTGCCTTCTTTTGGCTTCGGTAGCAGTAGTACAGGCAAAAATGTTGCAGATAGCGGTAATTCAGGTAACATTGTGGATAAAGATAGTACAGAAAACGATAATACAAGGGAAGAGGAAAAAGAGAGAGAAGCTCCAGCTCTACTAGCTGCTGATGGAAGCAAAGTAACGTCTGATCCATCTTTAGTAGACAAAATACTGAGTTCTATTTCCTATAAACTAAAGGTAGGTGTTGATTATGAATTTACTCCGCAGATAGTTGCTACAGTTGCTATTGCTGCAAGTGGGCAATTAAGTGCCTTCAAGCCACCAGTACAAATACCAGATGCAATCATAGAAGTAGGCATACGTTATAATTTTTAATGTTCTAAATTGCATATTTCTTGTAGTGAATAAGATAATCCTGCAAAGAGGTTTGCTATTTGGATAAAAATTCGATGTTATTATCTAGAGACGGGTATCTATTTTTCTTATGCCCTCAATTAATGAAATCAGAAGCATCAACTCCCCGCTGCAAGCAAGCAGCAATTACAGTGTTCATCATAAGAAATGCTATTGTCATCGGGCCAACTCCACCAGGCACTGGAGTAATAGCTTTGACTTTTTCTTTTACTCCCTCAAAGTCAACATCACCCACAAGCTTACTTTGATTTCCTATGTTAATGCTATTTATGCCAACATCAATCACTATTGCACCTTTTTTTATCCAATCTGGTTGAACAAAATTTGGCTTTCCAACTGCTGCAACTACTATATCCGCCTTAGAGCAATAATCAGCTAAATCCCTACTTTGTGAATGCAAGATGGTAACAGTGCAATTTTCTTGCAACAATAGGTGAAACATTGGCTTACCCACAATATTTGATCTGCCAATGATTACCGCATTTTTACCGGACAGATTATTTTCAACTGACTTAATTAAATGCAAAGAACCTTTGGGAGTACAAGGTATCAGACAATTTTTTTCACCTTTAACTAACCTGCCAACATTCTCATCATGAAAGCCATCTACATCTTTTTCAACACTTACTGTATTAAGTATTCTACTTGCACTGATGTGCTTTGGTAAAGGTAACTGAACTAAAATTCCATGCACAGATGAATCTTCATTTAATGTATTAACTTTTTCAATCAATTCATCTTCTGAGATACTATCAGGCAAAACAATAGTTTCAGAACTTATGCCTATTGATTCTGCTTTTCTTTGTTTATTACGAACGTAGACCTGACTTGCTGGATTGCTACCCACAAGAATTACTTTAAGACAAGGAAAAACATTATACTCTTTCTTTAAAATATCAATTTTTTTTGATAGCTCCTCACAGAGATCATTTGCTATTTTTTTACCGTTAATAATAATTGACATTTCCTTGCCACTCCTTGAAGTCAGGTAATGCGATATCAAATAAATTCAATACTTTACCAACAGCATGATTTACAATATCATCCAAAGATTTTGGTTTAATATAAAAAGCAGGCATCGGCGGAGCAATAATTGCTCCCATCTCCGTTAGTTTTAACATATTTCGGAGATGTCCAAGATGTAGTGGAGATTCTCGCACCATAAGAACTAATTTTCTTCTTTCTTTTAGAGTTACATCTGCAGCCCTTGTTAATAGATTGGAAGTCACCCCCGATGCTATTTCAGACATTGTTTTCATAGAACATGGAGCAATAACCATACCTGAGGTTTTAAATGAGCCGCTTGCTATTTTTTCTCCTATTTTTTCTTCAGAATAGTAAAAATCTGCAAGCGATATAATATCTTCAAGTTTTTCTTTAATCTCATGAGCTATAGTTATTTTTCCAGCACTGCTGATCACTAAATGAGTTTCATGATTGGTATTTTTTAGTGCCTCTAGAATCCGTACACCGTAAATAGAACCAGATGCTCCACTTATTCCAATTACAATCCTACTATTCACCTTCGTAATTCATTCCCAATGCACGTTTGTAGGTATAAAGTAATATTTCCTGTTCCTCCCTGTCATCATCATCCATCTTTCTTAGCCTAATAATCTGTTTCATCACTTTTATATCCCAACCTTCATCTGCAGCTTTTGCATATACATCACGAATGTGATCTTGCACATCCCTCTTTTCTTGTTCAAGTTTTTCGATTCTCTCTATATAGCTCTTCAAATCTTCAGCCGTTATTTTTACTGTATCTTCCATAGAACCCAACTAATTAATTGCTACTACAGTATTATCAGTTTTTACTTGTACTTCAATCATAGTAATAATATTTTTATCTTTTTTTAAAATCTTAAAGTAAAAACCGTACATGGAAAACTCTTCATTTTCTTCAGGAATGCGCTCTATCTCGTTTACAATCATACCTGCTAGAGTTGTAGCTTCTTCATCAGGAAGATCCCAATGTAACTGTCTATTAATATCCCTAATAGTAGATTTTCCTTCTATGTGATACATATTATCGGATATCTTTTTTATAAAATTCTCTGTGATCAAATCATGTTCATCTGAAATTTCTCCAACTATTTCTTCCAGTATATCCTCAAGAGTTACGATTCCCTGTAGTGCTCCATACTCATCAATAACAAATGCAAGGTGTTTCCTGTTTTTACGGAAGTTGTGAAGTTGTACACTGAGTGGCGTACTTTCTGGTATAAACCAAGGCTTTGACATAACTTTGGCAATCTCTATTTTATTATCCTTTTCACGCAAGGCATTTATTAGATTTTTCACGTGAACCACTCCAACAATATTATCTGGTTCTTTTTGCCATAAAGGTACTCTGCTATGGCTACTGGTTAAAATCTCTCTTATTAACTCTTCTTTGTTTCGATCTATATCAAGAGAAAATAAGTTTCTCCTGTGGGTCATAATTTGTGATATTTCTGTCTCAGCCAAATCAAGTATACTATTTAGCATATCTAAATCCTGTTGTAACATAGTGCCCTCACTGCGGTGAAGAGTAATCATATTACGCATTGCATCTGCTGCAGATATTACCTCCCTATTCTTATGAAGCCCACATAACTTCAGAATGATATTGACAATAAACTGAATGCCTAATGTCAATGGAGAAAGAACCTTGACAAAAAACAGCATAAAATAAGCAGAAAGTAATGTAAATTTTTCAGGATTTTGCATGGCGTAAGTTTTTGGTAAAACTTCACAAAATAGCAAAATACAAAACGTCATCATGAATGTTGAAAGAAATATGCCCTCACTCCCAAAAGAATTTATAAATATTACTGTAAATAAAGCAGAGCAAGTAATGTTAATAATTGTATTACACAGTAATATTGTTCCTATTGTTAATTCTTTTTTACCTAACAAAAGCTCTATTATCTTGGCTTTTTTGTTACCTTCTAGCTTTAGTTTATTCACTCGGGATCGGCTAATTGAGGTTAACCCTATTTCTGCTCCTGAGAACAAAAACGATAAAATCAATAAGAAAAAAATTGCTAACAATACTGAAATCAATAACCAATCCATTAAAGTATGATGTTATTGCGATATAGAAACAGAGTTGATTTTATATGTTGTAAGAAGCATTTGCAAGTCTATATATCTTTAATATAAAAAAATAAATCATGAAATATATCACACACTGCATTCACATGCATATTCTCAACAACAAGTGGAGGAGTTATTCTTATTACCCTATTATTTAAAATTTTAGTCATTATTAAGCCTTTGTCAAGAGATTGTTTAACAATTTTATCAGCCAAAGGTACTCTAAGCTCTATCCCTATCAATAAACCCTCCCCACGAACTTCTGAAACGATCTTCGGAAATTCTTCAGTCAAAGGCAACAACTTTTCTTTTAGATATTTACTGACCTTCTTAACATGGTCAAAAAAGCCTTCCTTTAGCATTACATCGAGTACTGCATTACCAACAGTCATGGCAAGTGGATTACCTCCATAAGTTGACCCATGAGTTCCTGGAGTGATTGCTTCTGCTATATAATCTTTTACTAAACATGCAGCCAGAGGAAATCCATTACCCATAGCCTTCGCACAAGTGAGCATATCAGGTTCAACTCCTATATTTTGATAGTAAAATAGAGAGCCAATCCGTCCATATCCGCATTGCACTTCATCAAAGCATAAAATTATTCCTTGAGCTTTTGTTATCTCTCTTACTTTTTTAAGATACTCTACGTCCAATGGATGTACTCCGCCTTCACTTTGTATGGGCTCTAAAAATATGGCAGCTGTTTCGCTATTGATTTTCTTTTCTAATGCTTCAATGTTATTTCTTGGAACTTTATCAAAACCAGAAAGGAGTGGAGCAAAACCTTCGCGTGATTTTTCATTTCCCCCAGCTGAAATTGCAGCAATACTGCGGCCATGAAAACCTCCTTCAATTGTAATGATGTGACTGCGCTTTTCTTGTCCATTTAAGTAGAAATAGCGGCGAATAAATTTAATTGCAGCTTCTGTTGCTTCAAGTCCACTTGAGCAGAAAAAAACTTTATCGGCAAAGGTAAGTTCTGTTAAACGCTGAGCAAGCCTTTCCTGCTGAGGAATAGTAAAAATATTAGAGCAGTGCCATAATGAATCCAGTTGCTCCTTCAGTTTATCTGTAATGTATGGATGACAATGCCCTAGAGAGGTTGTAGAAATTCCTGCAGCAAAGTCTAAATATTTTTTACCATCCTTATCGAAGAGATATACTCCTTCTCCTCTAACTATAGAAGCTTCAGATCTATTATAAGCGTTAACAACATGATCCATTTTAAATATTATCTATACTGTGCATGAAAAAGCTTTCCCTTAATATTGCTTAAACTAAAAATTGGGCTAATATTATACAGTTCAACATAAAATTCAGAAATTTAATATGTAAAAAAGTAAAACTACACCAATTCACATTCAGCAAAAAAGAAAGCTATTTCTCTATGAGCATTCTCTAGACTATCAGAACCATGCACTCTATTTTCACTAATATCATCAGCAAAATCACCCCTAATTGTACCTTTATCTGCCTGCTTTGGATCTGTAGCACCCATGATTTGCCTGTATTTACTGACTGCATTTTCACCGATTAAAACTTGAACTATCACAGACCCAGAAGTCATAAATTCCACCAACTCTCCAAAAAAAGGCCTACCCTTATGAATTTCATAAAACAGCTCTGCTTGTTTTTTTGTCAGCATCATCATTCTTTGTGCTATAATTTTTAGTCCAGATTTTTCAATATAAGAATTTATACTGCCTGTAATATTATTTTTTACTGCATCAGGTTTTAATATCGAAAGTGTTCTCTCAATTGCCATATCATTCCCTTATATTAAGATCGTATATTTATAGATTTATTTTATTATAAACTTTGATTTGATAAAAGCAATTTTTCACTTATAGTTAAGAATAAACCATCAAGGAGGTGTTTTATGGGGTGTTGTAATAAAAAAAACAACAAACCAGTCGATCCTAATGTTAAACAATCAATTGAAACTACACTTACTGCTAAAGAATGGGTTAATCAATTCAAGTCATCAATTTTTTGTGGGACAAAAGGATTTTTAACTTTTAATTTGGCATTTTTGAGTTATTTAGAGTATAGCTTACACAATAATACAAAATTAAAAGAAGGCGCTGTTTTTGCAATAAAAAGGAATACTATTCCATTTTTCGAAATGGCTATCATAGTGCCATTTGTTTGTCTTGCATTACCATCTATGATAGGTGGGATGAACCTCATGCATTGTGCGCTTATATGTGCTGCACTGATGGTTGCAACATGTTTTGTTGTGAGAACCTTTTACTTGCGTGAAAAGTTATTGAAAAAAATGACTAATAATGAAAATTATACCGAGGAACAAATAGAGCAGGAATTTAAGAAAGACACTATAAAATTTCCTATCTTTGATAAAAACAGACAGCATATTGAATATAATTCTCCTAATCCAGGACAACTAATGAATGAAAGTCCTCCCTCTCTTTTTGTTAAGGTTTTACTTTTCCCCCTTACGATTTTTCTGAAGGCTCTACAAAGCTGCATAATGATATCTTTGGCTGCTGTTGAACTTCTTGAAGCAGTGCCAAGTTTTTGTGTTGATGTGGTTTTCGATAGAGGCTTTGCATTTACACAGAGTAACATGAAGAGATCTGCTCATCTATTGTATGCCAGTGTAAGAAATTTAGTGCCTGTAACTAAACTTGATGAGTGTGTAGCTGATTTTATAGGCAAACCTGAAGAAAGGTGCTGTCAGTGAAGAAGGCAGTAATCTTATTTAACCTAGGCGGACCTGATTCACTAAGTGCGGTCCGTCCTTTCTTATTTAATCTTTTTTACGATAAAAGAATAATAAATCTACCAAATCCTTTTCGCTTCCTTTTAGCAAAGTTTATCTCCAAAAGGCGAGAAAGTACTGCACAAGAAATATACGAGCACATTGGAGGTAAATCGCCAATCTTGGAGAATACAAAAGCACAAGCTGATGCTTTAGAACTAAAATTAAATGAAGATGGAAACCATGTGTATAAGATATTCATCTGCATGCGTTATTGGCATCCATTTGCTGATGAAGTTGTTAAAAGCGTAAAGCAATTCGACCCTGACGAAATCATTCTGTTACCACTATATCCTCAATATTCAACCACCACAACTCTATCATCCATCGAGAATTGGCAAAAAAATGCCAAAAAACATAGCCTAGAATGTAACACAACAATAATCAATAATTATTATGACAATGAAGACTTTATTGAAGCTCATGTTAATCTGACGTCTAAATATTATAAATTAGCTAGCAAAATCGGTAAGCCAAGAGTCCTATTCTCGGCTCATAGCTTACCTCTTAGTATCATTAAAAAAGGCGACCCTTACGCTTCACAGATAGAAAAAACAGTAAAATTAATAGTAAAAAAATTGAATATTGAAGATCTTGATTGGGGAATATGTTATCAGAGTAAGGTTGGCCCTGTAAAATGGTTGGAGCCTAGCACTGAAAGTGAGCTATCACGCGCAAAAGACGATAATATACCTGTAGTTTTATCACCTATATCTTTTGTTTCTGAGCATTCTGAAACACTGGTTGAACTTGATATAGAGTATAAAGCAATTATCAAAGACGGATATTACTTTCGCGTACCAACTCTCAGTACTGATCTCTTATTTATCAAGTGCTTGGCCGATTTATGTTTAGATCACTCTCAAAGTACTGATTTATAGCACTTTTCTTTTTAGATTTTTATAGTATAATATTAAAAAGTTATTATTTTATTATCTACTTATGCCAAAAGGTAAGCCAAATACATTTATAGAAAGTATACATGATGCTCACAATCATGATATTAGAAAGATGTATTGTATTGCAGTAGGTTTAACAGGCATATTGTGTAAAATTTCATTGCAATTCTGTTGCGAGTTTATTGATAACAACAGATCCAATATTTGTACTATATTAGATATTTCTAAGTTCATAAAACTACCAACATCAATAATATTTGCTCTTCACTTTGGTCTCAATTTAGCTGGATATAAATCTAAAAAACTTCAGAATGGTAAAGGGGGAAATGAACCTGAAAAACCAATACAGGTTGTGGGTAGCTTAGCCTTCTTGGCAAACTGTGTCATAGGAATATTGATGCAGACAAAAATCATTCATTTCTTAGCTAGAAACAATAAGGATGTAATAAGTTATATTAGCTTAACATCAGCAGTTCTATTTCTATTTTCAGAATGCATAAACTGTTATTATACATGGAAGAAGTATCTAGATAATAAGGATTCTGAAAAGTCTGCTAAATATGGCAAAGAAGTTATTTTTAGCACATTCGCTTTGTCATTGGGCTTGTTAAGCTTCATATTAAAAAGAATGGAACTTCCAACCATACCAATAGACTTGGGTGGTGGCATAATCTATAATTTCAACTTAACTGTTACGGTCAGTTTGATACTAAGCATAGCATATCTAGTATCAAACATCGATAAGTTTGTCAATCAACCTAATAATGGTACTGATCCTTCTACTGGACTTGATGACGCTCACCATATTCAGCATAATGGCAGCATTGTAGAAATTAATTATTAGAGATGAAAAGACTTAATTTCTACTGCCAATGCTAGCACTGCTAATTTGCTAACAATATTCCAAAGTGGCAAAGTTTTATTTTCTTGGCTGATGTCATAAAATTCACAGTCAGTGGAATTCAAGCTAGAATATACATCTTTCCTGCTATTACATCGGTATAAGTAACATGTTGGAGTATCTCCTATATAGTATATTAGCGGTTCTGCAGAACTACTTTTAAATATGTCAATAGTTGGTACACCTTCTTGTATAATAACACTATTGATTGCTATTCCTTCTTTTATCTTTTTCATTTTATGACGCTTTTTTTTATTGAGATTTAATATTTCCTTTCCACTTGTTGCTGTTATAATGCCCATTCCATATGTGCCATTGCTTGCTTTGATAAAAACGTAAGGTTGTGTTTTTATTTCATATTCCTCATATTTTTTTTGCACTAGAGATAATATTTGGTCAACTTTAGTCGCTACTGCTCCTAGTGATGAATCATCATTAAAGTCAACTCCATTACAGCTTTCTGTAAGCACAGAAATAAGCCATGGGTCCATTTTAAATTCGCCACAAAATTCGGACACTAATTTTTGATAGATTTCAAAATATTGAAATTTCTGCCTACTGTGCCAGCCATATAATGGACTTGGCACTATCTCTTGTTTTACGTTTTCTAGCGTGTCTGGAATGTGGCTCGTCATATCACGGTTCAGTATAATAATATCAGGCACAAATCCTGAAGTTGTCTTCAGCAAAGAGTTTTCTTTCACAACAGTTTCATACTGTTCTATTAAATTGTACGTTTCATTATGAAAGAGGCCAATTCTAGTTTCAAAACCTGCGAGTTGCAGTACCTTTTCTATAGCAAATACATTTTCTATATACATTTTATTTCGTGTGTAATTCTCCGGTATTATAAGGGCCTTTTTATATTGTTTTGTTTCGAAGTAGCTTTTTATCAATTTTGCTGCTATCGCTTTTGATACTTCACTTAGGTTATTAAACCCTGCAGGAAATAAATTGGCGTCTACTGGAGCAATTTTGTAGCCTGAATTCCTAAGATCTATGGAGCTATAAAATGGTAATGTAAAACCATTAAATTTTGTTTTGAACCAATTATTTATATCTTTTTCCAGATTTGGATGAATTATGTTTTGCATCTACACTTTAAATGTTATAAGAAAAGTACTATATTATAAGTTATAATCTTAATATAATATAACGAATTAAAATAACAAAAAAATGATTCATCATGACAGCAGTAAAATGTATGGTACTACTATACTGTCAATTAGAAGAGACAAAAATGTAGTAGTAATAGGTGATGGGCAAGTCTCGCTAGGCCATACCGTTATAAAATCTGGAGCAAAAAAAGTTAGGCGTCTTTCTGGTGATTCCGTAATTGCCGGTTTTGCTGGAGCAACAGCTGATGCATTTACTCTCTTCGAAAGGCTAGAATCTAAACTTGATAAGCACCCAGGACAGTTAATGAGGGCATGTGTTGAACTTGCAAAAGACTGGAGAATGGATAAATATCTAAGAAAATTAGAAGCTATGATGATCGTGGCAGACAAGTCCATTTCATTGGTCATTACAGGAACGGGTGATGTTCTTGAACCTGAAGATGGCATTGCAGCCATTGGCTCTGGAGGAAATTTTGCTTTATCTGCAGCAAAAGCTTTGATTGACGTTGAAGGAATATCAATAGAGGAGATTGCAAAAAAGGCTATGAAGATAGCTGCCGATATATGTGTTTATACAAACCATAATCTAATTATCGAAAAAATAGAGGAGTAATATGTCAAGAACTTTGTGTGCCAATTTTTCTAGTCAATCTGTAGTAGGTCAATTTGATAATAATGATGACTATAATGAGAAAAATAGCCTCTATGAAAATGAAGGTACAGGAAGTAGCAGCATTCAAAGCTCACAAGCTTTATTAGATGATCTACCACCACAGAAGATAGTTAAAGAATTAGACAGATTTATAATCGGGCAGAATGATGCAAAGCGCGCTGTTGCTATTGCACTCAGAAATTGTTGGCGTCGAAATAAAGTCCCACTTCCACTACGTGAAGAGATTATACCTAAGAATATACTCATGATAGGCCATACGGGAGTTGGTAAAACTGAAATAGCTCGCCGTTTAGCAAAGCTTGCTGGTGCACCTTTTATAAAAGTTGAAGCAACGAAATTTACTGAAATAGGATATGTTGGACGTGATGTTGACTCGATAATACGTGATTTAGTTGACGCAGCAATAGTTTTAGTTAAGGAAAAAGCACGTAAAGCCTTAACTAAAAAAGCTTTAGGTTTGGCTGAAAAGATAATAGTCAACTCCATGGTTGGTGAAGATGCAACCGAGGAAAGCAAAAAAGTTTTCAGAGAAAGACTGAGAAATAAGGAATTTGAAGATGGAGAAGTTTCTATTAACGTCAGGGAGAGCAAGGGTATGTTACCCACTTTTGATATACCTGGCATGCCAGGTGGGCAAATTGGTGTGATGAACGTAACAGAAATCGTGGGCAAGATGTTTAATGGGAGCAAAAAAACAAAAACTATTACAGTTAAAGTGAAAGAAGCACGTGAAATATTGATTAATGAAGAAAGCGAAAGGTTAATGGATGAAGACAAGATAATCAAAGAAGCGATTGATCTTGTTAGCAATGAAGGCATAGTGTTTTTAGATGAAATAGATAAAATTGCAGCACGTACAGAAATAAAAGGTGAAGTCAACAGAGAAGGAGTGCAGCGCGATCTGTTACCATTACTTGAGGGAACAACTGTTTCAACTAAGTATGGCCCCGTAAAAACAGACTATATATTATTTATTGCATCTGGTGCTTTTCATTTATCTAAGCCATCTGATCTTTTACCAGAATTACAGGGTAGATTGCCAATTAGAGTGGAACTTAAGGCGCTTACTCAAGAGGATCTAATAAAAATATTAAAGGAACCAGAATCTAGTTTGTTAAAACAGTATATAGCGTTAATGAAAACGGAAAATGTAACACTTGAGTTTACTGATGATGGTATAGAGACTATAGCTGAAATAGCATTTACAGTTAATAGAGAAGTGGAAAATATAGGTGCAAGAAGACTTCATACTGTCATGGAGAAGCTTTTGGATGAAATAAGTTTTATCGCTTCTGAAAAAAATAGTGAAAAATTTGTTATAGATAGCAAATATGTAAGAGATAAACTAGAGTCAATTTCAAAGCAGCTTGATTTATCTAAATTTATACTTTAGAGGAAGCCTACTTTAAGTAATATAGAGCATTCAAGAGGTTTTATTTTTTCTTACTTCGTAATTCTTCAAGCTATTTTCCAATAGTAGAATTCAAGCTTAAATCAATTATTGCAATATCACAATCTATGCCTTTTGTTAACACATCAGTTAAAAGATCAGGTGGAGAAAGAACTGTTCTTTTATTACCAGCTCTCATTCCCACAACTCCAAGTTCTATAGCAAGTGGTATTTTTTTGTCACCAACCTTAAACTGCACTATTTGATCTTTGATTATATACTCACCATTATGTCTCTTTATGCTATATTGAACTGATATCTCATCGCCACATTTTACTCGTTTTCCAGTTTTGTTAATTAAGTCATTAAAAATCATTAGGTTATTTACTGAATCAGGATATTTATCTTTTACTTCAATCAGTTTGATGTAATAAGAGTTAAAACTCATTTTGTTGTCATCAGCGGCAATAGTAACTACACGCTCTCCACCTTCTTTCATACCTATTACCCCTAAACTCACTTCTTTTAAGTAATCCTGACCTATTTTCAAATTGACATCAGTCGGAAGTAGCGTTGCTAGGTTGTTGGAGACTTTGTACATTTGTAGCAGAACTTCTTGGCCACAGAAAACTTTACTGCCACTGCCTTCAGTAATTTCATAAAAGTTTATCATCTCTTCTTCTTTTTGCTGTGTTATTTCTTCTAAATATTCTGCTAACCCATGCTTTTCAATATAACGATCAAGAGCTGATTCAAGTATCGGCCTGACCAAATAACTTGCTATCATCTGTGTCAAACCACCATGTGTAGCATTTATTTCGTAAAGCTTTTCCCTTTTCTCTGGTTTATCTTTGTTTATATAAACAATCGTAATTATAAAAGCAGAAGCTAAAGTGAGAATCATTACTACAGAGATAAACATTTGTAATATAATTTTTCTAACCATCTTTTTTTACTTGATTCAATAAATCATATAAGTCATTAGTATTCCCTGAAAGCGTACTTAAATTATCTGAGGCCTGTTTAAAGAGACTATCTATATAGTTTTCCATTTCATTTTTGCCAAGCACGGACATTAAATTGTTTGTTTTATCTTGCTCATAGTCTTCGATATCATCCTTGGATTGAAAAATAAGCCCTAGATTTATTCCATAGTTATATAATGCTTCCCGCTCCTTGTCTGTAGCGCCGCCTATTATAGCCCCTATTTCACATGAAGCTGCAAATAGTTTTGCAGTTTTCATCAAATGAATTTCTTTTATTTTGTCAAAATCTGCACCTATATCTAAAATCTGCCCTCCCACCATTCCCTTCATTCCTATTGCTTGAGAGAGCACTTTTACGATCTCACAATTTAACAAAGATAATACCTCAAAAGCCAGGGTAAGTAATGCATCTCCGGCCAGTACTGCTGTTGCTTCACCAAATTTTTTGTGGCAGCTTGGTTGGCCTCTGCGGGTGTCACTGTTATCCATACATGGCAGATCATCGTGAATTAGGGAGTAAGCATGAATAAATTCAATCGCTGCTGCTGCTGTTATTGCTTTTTCAACCTTTATGTTGAATATCGACGAAGATTTTATAACTAAAAAAGAACGTATATGTTTTGCAGGAGCAAGAAGCACATAACGCATAGCTGATATAAGTCTATTCTCGCTATTTTCAGGTAAGAGCTTATTCACTTCTACAACAAGCAAATTTTTTGTTGTTTCGTCTAGCATTTTTAAATTTATTAATTATCGAGTGCTAAGAGATAGGAAGTTTTTAATAGTTTATATAATCATAAAAGCTATTGCAAACATCAAAATTTCTTATAACATCAGAGAATAGGTTATTTTTTAGTAAGAAATGAGCGAATTGGCAAAAAGCACTAGGGAAGATATAGAAGAAAAAGTAAAGAAGATTATACTAGAGCACATCAGTAAGGATGTAGAGGGATTTAGTAGTTCTTCAAAGCTTTCAGACCATGGCACAGATAGTTTAGATGCAGTTGAAATAATCATGGCAGCTGAAGAAGAATTTGGTATAGAGATTCCTGATGAAGATGCACAAAAAATGGAAACTATGGAACAGATAGTTGAATATGTAGTAAACAAAGCAAACAATTGATGTTGAATGAGCAGAAGAGTAGTAGTTACCGGTGTTGGCTTAATTACTCCACTAGCAGCAGATGTTAATAACACCTGGTCAAAGCTGAAAGAAGGTAAATCTGGCATCAAAGCAATCAATACAGATAGGTTCGACTCTTCTGATCTTGCTTGTCAGGTTGCAGGGCAGGTGCCTGTGCAATCCGATAACATTGAGCACTATTTTAATCCACCAGATTATATTTTTGAAAAAGACCTAAAAAGAACAGATCGTTTTATTCACTACGGAATTGCAGCAGCTGTTCAGGCAGTAGAAGATTCACTAATTTTGGAAAATAAAAATATTAATAAAGAGCGAATAGGTGTAGCTATTGGTTCTGGTATAGGTGGTCTTCCATCAATTCAGGAAAATGTAATTACCATGCAGGAGAAGGGGCCTAGACGTGTTAGCCCATTTTTTGTTCCTGCAAGTCTAATAAATTTGATATCTGGTCATATTTCTATTAAATACGAATTTATAGGTCCAAATGACTCAGCGGTAACTGCATGTGCAACAGGTGCGCATGCGATTATAAACTCAGCAAGAGCTATAAAACTCGGTGAAGCTGACATTATGATTGCAGGCGGAGCAGAAAGTGCGTTATGCAGAGTTGGAATTGCAGGTTTTGCATCGATGAAGGCGCTATCAACTAAATTCAATGATAAGCCTGAAGAGGCCTCAAGGCCATGGGACGAAGAACGCGATGGATTTGTCATGGGCGAAGGGGCAGGTATATTAGTTCTGGAAGAATATGAACATGCAAAAAAAAGGGAAGCAAAAATATATGCAGAACTCACTGGATATGGGTTAACAGGAGATGCGCACCACATCACAGCACCACATCCAGAAGGAAGAGGCGCACTTAAGGCAATGGAACTTGCTTTAAGGAGTGCACAAGTAAGCCCAAGTCAAATTGGGTATATCAATGCACATGGGACTTCAACAACACTTGGGGATAAAGTTGAAGTAATAGCAATGAAGCAGTTATTCGGTGACTATGCCTATAAAATACCTGTTTCCTCGACTAAATCTTCTATAGGACATTTACTTGGTGCCGCAGGAAGTGTTGAAGCAATATTTAGTATCCTTGCATTAAACAATGGAATTGTTCCACCAACTTTAAACCTACACAAACCTTCAGAAGGGTGTGATTTAAATTTTGTACCACTTAAAGCTCAAGAGCATAAAATTCAATATGCGCTTTCTAATTCATTTGGTTTTGGTGGTACCAACGCGTCTCTCATCTTTGGAAAGGTGTAGTTAATTATGCTATTTTGAATCGACTACGAAAATGTCATTCGAGTAGCTGAAACTGGAATCCAGTTAAATTGGTCAGCATAAAAGTAATGTTGAAATATAACATTTTGATGATGATGAAGAAATGGATCCCAGTGTCAGCTACTCGAATGACAGAAGAAGAAAAAGCAAAATTTTGCCTTTTACCGCTAACCTATTATACTTACTTGATAAGTTCTATCGCTTGATTAAATGCATAAAATATTAGTAAGAAGTAACCATAAGCCCTTGATTGGAAAAATCAAGATTAATGGTTCAAAGAATGCAGTCTTGCCAATAATGGCGGCAAGCTTGTTTAGTAATTCTTCAATAACTTTGCATAACGTACCTGATTTAATTGACGTGCATTTGATGTCTGAGCTGCTTAAGAGTCTTGGTGCAGAAGTAAATTTTATATGCAATAAAGACTATAAAGCAAATCACACTTTGGAAATTGACTGTAGCAATATCAATAACTATTTAATATCACATAAAATTGCAAGCAGACTGCGAGCATCTTTTTTAATGCTAGGTCCAATGCTCAGCAGATTTGGTAGAGTTTCAACAGTATTTCCTGGTGGATGTAATATTGGAAAACGTCCTGTTGACATGCATATCAAGGCACTCGAAGAAATGGGAGCTAAAATTGAAATTGATAGCTGTAATATAACTGCAACAACAAAGGGGCAATTGCAAGGCAAAGAAATAACATTTGAAAAAGTAAGTGTTGGTGCAACAGAAAACATAATCATGGCAGCAACACTTGCAGAAGGAGTAACAACAATAAACAATGCCGCAACGGAGCCGGAAGTTCTTGATTTAATAGAGTTTCTGAAGATTATGGGTGCCAATATTGAAGTTAATAATACAAAAATCACAATAGAAGGTGTTGAAGCATTAAATGGGTGTGAGCATAAAATAATACCAGATCGCATAGAGGCCGGTACTTATGCTTTGGCTGCTATCATTACCGACGGCGAGCTAAAGTTAGAAGGAGTAAGTTTGTCTGATATAGAATGTATTGCAAATGAATTGAAGACTATAGGAGCCAGAGTTGAGTTACATGATGATGGTATTATTATTTCTAGAAAAAATGGCTCTATTAAATCTGCTCACGTTGCAACAAATCCATATCCCAACTTTCCCAGTGATATGCAACCACAACTCATGTCTGCAATGTGCATTGCAGATGGAATATCAATCATTGAAGAGAACATTTTTGAAAGTAGATTTGCACATGCAAATGAGCTAAGAAAATTAGGCGCTAATATCAGCATCGAAAAAAGTAAAGCTACTATAAGTGGAACAAAGAGCCTATCTGGAGCTAATCTGCATGCTAATGACTTAAGGTCAACAGCAGCTTTAATTCTCGCTTCTTTGGTAGCTAAAGGAGAAACTACAATAAATAACTCACATCATTTATGGAGAGGATATGAGGCAATGCACGAAAAACTCAATTCATGTGGAGCTGATATCTCTGTTTCATCTTGAGAATATATTATGAATGAGACAACTAAGCGAACTACAGTAAAAGAGATAGATAAAATTCTATACGAAGAACATAAGGTGTTAGATCATGGATTTGTTCGAGTAATTGATTATATGGGCTCTGATAGCGCCATAGTTCAAGCTGCTCGCGTTTCTTATGGAAAAGGAACGAAACAGATAAATCAAGATGAAGCGCTTATAAAATACTTGATGAGACATCATCATACAACTCCATTTGAAATGTGTGAAATTAAGTTTCACGTGAAACTTCCAATTTTTATTGCAAGACAGTGGATAAGACACAGAACTGCAAATGTGAATGAATATTCCGGAAGGTATTCGATACTTGATAATGAATTTTATATACCAGAACAGGTTGCAAAACAATCTGATAATAATAAACAAGGCAGCGGTGAAGCTTTTGACTCAAGTACTTCAAAAGAAATAATAGATTCTCTAATAAATGATTCTAATTTAGTATATTCTCATTATGAGAAATTTATTGAACAGGGCCTTGCAAGAGAAATTGCCCGAACTAATCTAACACTTAATTACTATACTCAGTTTTATTGGAAAATAGATTTACACAACCTTCTTCACTTTTTAAGGCTTAGAGCTGATAAGCACGCCCAATATGAAATTAGAGTCTATGCAGAAGTTATGTTGGACATAGTAAAGAAATGGGTCCCGCTGGCCTATAATGCTTTCATTGAATACTCCTTAAAATCAGCCTGTATTTCAAAAACTGGTCTTGAAATAATTCGCAAGCTAATAAAAGGAGAAAATGTTACGAGAGAAGAAAGTGGTATTGGTAAAAGAGAATGGGATGAGTTGATGTCTATACTTTGTAAATAACCAAAAAGATCAAGATATGTACGTTCACAGACTTGCAGGTGTGAACAACAATTGATTCATGCCTTTATCAACTGATATATCAATTATTTTTGAATTTGTTCTTTCTGTTATTTCATAAAGCTTTTCAGCTTTCTTTAACATCAGTGTTGCATTTCTAAGCGTAATAAAAATTTCGCAATAATCTGGAGAATTTTCAACATACATATTATATGAATAATGGTTTACAGCAAGTTCTATTGCCCTACAAACTTCCTCTAATGTAAAATTAGCAACTCCTGTATCAGGACAAAAGCCAATCGCTCCTTTACTAGGATCAAAAAATATGTATTTATCATTCTCTGCTTTATATACCAACATAGAATGAGCAATATTCTCGTCATCTTCATCATCTGTTCCATTACAAGCATAACAAGAAAAACTAAATTCTAAGTAGCATCCTATCTTCACATCATTTAAAGCACGTTTGATTTGTTCTTGATTAGTATAGACCCATACCTCTGTTGAAGATAAATCGTTACATGCTTGTTCATATATCGTCTCATCATAAAATGGATCTCCTTCTCGCCTTTCAATGCTCTGAACATCGAGAACAGGTAAGAATTGCAATAAAAACTGCATCATTAATAACTCAATCGTTTGTTCTTTTCTTCCATCAATATAGTCCATAAAATCTTGTTCAGATATAATATTACCAGACTCGAGGAATTGAACAAAATCTTTCCTATTCTCTAATCTTATAAAGGTAATAAAGTAATTTAATGGGTGACATAACCCTTCTTCAGGGTCAAAATCTAAAATTTCTTCAAATCTACTTTTTAATTGTCCAATTCCAGATATGCTATCTGACATGAAATCATTCAAATGAAATTGAATGGCTTGCTCACTTTCAAATAATTTATTATATTGTTCTTCAGCTGATAAATCTGGCGCTTTATATACATATCTACCATTTTCTCTACGTATACCTTCTATATCTTCAACGATACCACGTTCTATATTTTTACTGATAGCAATTTCTTTATTTCCTTGATTCCTTATATTAGTAAATAAATTTAAAAATTCTACAATTTGCTGCTTTGAAAGTGTTTTCTCAACCTCTCCATCTTTAATTTTAGAAAACACTCTAATTTTAGCATTCTCCTTGTCAGTATAGACTTTTAATACAATAGATTGAGCAATGCGATTAAGATATTTTGGCATATTGGTCATTAAGATATTAACTATATATCTTAATAATAGTATAACCTACACCACTTGTCAATTAATATATTAGTAAATTAGTACTATTTATTATATAAAAAAGTAAATTACATAGTGGATGGTCAGTGCTTAACACTGGAATCCAGGAATTTTGATTCTAAATTTGGTATTGATTTTAAATTAAAATAAATGTTTGTGATGAGATTATATGAAAAACTGGATCCCAGACTGGGATGAAAAGAGAAGGAAACACTGGGATGAAAGAAGATGAAACCACTGGAACGTTTATTTTTGAAAGTAAATTGCATAGCAGATGGTCAGTGCTTGACACTGGAATCTAGTTTCACCTTATGATGGTGTTATTCAAGTAGCCTCTATCCAAGTGCCCCTTTGGTGTCATCAGAGTAGCTGACACTGGGATGGCTTTGTTGCATAGCACCTTAAGCAGTGATGGTTTACGACAAATTTATGTAATGATTTCAAATTTAGCCATACCAATATCAGTGAATTTATTAAGCAAATAGCACTTAATTAGTAATTCTTTTTCACGATTTACTTCAGATTTATTCCTAAACAAATACTTGCTTCAACCTTGAGAAAAATCCTTCTATATAAGATCTTTTCCCATAATGTACTTCCTTTTTCCACTCTTTTACACCATCTTGTCCATATAATTTTATTAACCTAATAGCAGCATTTCTGTCAGACATATAATCTATTTTTGAATGTTCTGCTGCATCCTTTTTTGGTAGAACTTTTGTCTTTATATCGTATTTCTTACACAATTTATAAAGTTTTTGCCTATCGTATGCCCTATCTGCATATAATGCTTTTATTTTGTGCTGAAAATTAACTTCTTCAAGCAAATCGCAAGTGGTCAGAGTAGACGCCATTACTGTATCTTGCAGCTATAGCTTTTTTACTATTCACACTTAACATAACATGTAACTTTCTTACTTGCTCGTAGCTTCGGTACTTTCTATCTGCACTGTTTTCCTTACTGTGGCCAGGAGTGTTACTGTAAATTTGTGCTATCTATGATAATTTCAATATTTTCCATGTTGCTTTTATCAATCCTGCAATCATTTATCTTAATATTAAGTTTTTTTTGATGCTTGTGAATAGCTGCAAATTTTTTCCTATTTGTTGCAGATATCCTTTTACAAACCCTACCGTTTGTCTTAAGCCAATTCTAAAAAGATTAACGATTATATGCACCAAAATCACAACTTTATCACTATAAATATAGTTGCCGCCCTGCATTTTTGGACAATTCTCGTACCAATTTTCGATAGCTTCATCGATGTAACGAAAAATATTCCCCCTTTTTTCAAGCAATTTGTTATATTCGTTTTGGTTACTGACTTTCATTTTCTGTGGCATATTTTTTCTTCAACAGTTAAAAAGCCCACTGGGATCCAACTAAGTTACTTTACAACGTTTTTCGCACAAAAGGACTGGATTCTAGCGTCACGCGCTAGAATGACATCAACTTTTGAATTCCAGTTATGCAAGAAATCTATTCATTTGAAACTTGTTTGAGAAACGTAGCTATAAAAACCGCAGGTACCAGTTGGTTTTTATTAGCTAAAGTAAAGGTCAAATATCTGGAATTCTGGACATAAAATCCCCCTGTAAAAAAGATTAGAAAAAAATGCAGTGCACATACGACAGATATACACTGAAGAATACATTTTTAATAAGTTTGATTAAAAAGTCTGCAGACTAAAGATAGATTTTGAGCTCTTAAAATATCTCTATTTGTAATTATAATGAGATTGAAAATATGCGGAAGTAATTTTTTGTGTCCGCTTAGCAGGGTGGCAAAATAAGATAGACAGATACACTTTTGCGTCAAAACGCTCCTCAAATGTATCAACTCGGTCCTGTGATTCCTTCTCCACTAATTTGTTCAGTAGCTGGAATACCTAATTTAGTACGTGGGTTCACTTCGTGAACTTTCTTATTAACTATTTCTTCCACTTTCTCTATTTCATTATTACCACTTGCCATAATTTCAGGTTGAAAATTCTCCATAAGCTCCTCAAGTTCTTTCTTATCTTCTATATGAGTACTCTCACCTTTTGCTATAAGCCTTGCCATTTTCTCTTCTGAAAAATTTTGAATAATTCCATTCTTTACTAACTCTTGTATAGCAGATACCGTCTTGTCAGTCAACAAGAAAATTATAGAAATTGAATCTTAAGCTGTATTACGAAATCAAAAAATACTTTCTATCAACATATACACTAACCAACTACATTAAATAAATTTGTGTAAAATGCTATTTTACATAAGATAGAAAGTACGCATTTTTTGATTTTAAAGTACTAAATTCTCCTCCAACCGCTTTGCCCTGTAATTCTTGATATGGTCAGGATTAAAAGCACTTTTGGATTTTAGAACACCGAAAATGATATGGAGTAGCTTACGCATTGCAGCACCAACGATAGCCATATTATGCTTACCCTTTTCCTTTAATCTCTGGCAAAAACTAATAATGATAGGATTGTGATTCTTAGCTACTATAGCAGGAAAGAAAAGTGCTTTACGTAATGTTTGTGAACCGGATTTACTTAATCTGGGTTTGGCATATACAGAGGAACCTGACGTCATATTTCGTGGTATAACTCCTGTATATGCTGCCAATTGCCTGGCATCTCTAAAAACCTCTATGTCAGGAACTTCAGCTAAAATAGCTATTGCTGATTCTTCTCCTATTCCTGGAATAGTCAATAGAAGTTGAAAATTTTCCAACAATTCTTTATGTTGATTTAATAGTTCACGTACGGAGTTTTTTATTGTTTCTATTTTTTGAGCTATATTCATTGCAAGGTCTTCCCAAGCACTTGCAACTTCTTTAAGCAGTCTCTCTTTTTTTTCTAAGTGGTTATTTACTAATGTTAACTCATCTTTTAACGCAACTGAGCAACGATAAAGATGTTTTAATTTTTTCATTTCAGGAGAAGGTGGTGTCCAACTAGAAGGTTCCTGTCTTTGGCAATAATCAGCAATAACTTCTGCATCGGTCTGATCATTCTTTTGTCGTATCAGCTTACTCCTTGCATAAGATTTTATGCAATAAGGATTTACAACACTAACAGAATGTCCAGCGTTGTGCAGAAACTCAGCCAAAGCTTCGCTATAACAACCAGTAGCCTCCATGCAGGCTTTTACTTCTTCTACATTATGTTTTTGTAGAAAGCTAAGTAAACCTTGAAACCCAGAATCCTCGTTTTTAAAACTCCTTTTTCTAGTTTCACATCTTCCTTTTTTGCTTATGAACGAGAGAAAAACATCAAAGCGATCTTTCGATACATCTATACCTAAAAAGTTGTTGATCATATATAACCCCATGCGTTACCATTAAAAATGAAAAGTAAGGCTAGTCTTGTGAATACAGAATTAGAACCATTTAGGTTTTTCTACGATACCGTCCAGCCTGTACTCTTGAGAAGAGAACTCTTATCTACCTTACAGATTTTATATCTAAGACCACTGACAGAGTTCTTCTCTTCTCCATCTAATGCTTAAGCTTAAAACATTAGATGCTTTTTACAAGATACAAGACCATTGACGGAAAGAGATGGTGCATTAACACCGTTTGTAAAAAAACTGCTAGAGGGAAGGCGAGATAGAAAACCATTTGTCAGCTGAAAGCGAAAAAAACAACCGAAGAAATTCAAAGACTTTACGGACAAGTATTTGAACTATTGACACCAATAGATAGGGAAGGAAGCTTTGAGCCACAAGTAGTCAGAAAAAGGCAAACAACCGAACTTGAAGCAAAGGTTTTAAGTACATATGCCAGTGGCATGGTATATAGAGATATAGAGTCGCATGTAGAAGAGATATAAAATATCTGTAGCGGAGATATCAAGTATTACTGATAAATTATTGCCTGTAATAAATGAGTGGCGTAGTCGTCCACTGCAATCAGTGTATCCAATAGTGTTTATGGTTTTTTAAGGTCAAAGAAGACGGGCATTGCGTAAGTAAATATATGTAGAATATATTAGCAGAATGAAAGGAAAGAAGTTTTAGGTTTTTATATAGCAGAAAGTGAGGGAGCTAACTTTTGGCTAGGGATGTTAAATGACTTAAAAGAGAAAGGAGTAGAAGATATCCTGATTGTATGTGTAGATGGGCTAAAAAGCTTTCCTAAAGCAATAAACAGTGTATTTCCTAAAGCAGAAATACAACTATGTATTGTACATCAGATAAGAAATTCACTGTATCCGTTCAGAGGTGTGGCAAGGATAAAAAACAATTGACATAATATATTAAAGTAGTAATAACACAAAATGTTGATAGTAAAGTAAGGCTAGATGCTTCAATTGTTGATCAGTATTGTAGAGTTATGTAAAAACTTAGAGCAGAAAGTAGCAAAGCTTGAAGAAAAAAATAAAATCTTAGAAATAGAGAATGCTGAACTAAGAGAGAGACTCGGCTTAAACTCAAGGAATTCATCTTTACCAAGTTCAAAAGAGCTGTACAAAATAAAAAAAGACACACCAGAAGATAAGTCAGAGGGCGGCAGGAAGATAGGTGGTCAAGTTGGACATAAGGGGAATTGCCGAGCTAAAATGGAAGCAGATGAGGTGGTGAAGGTAGAGTTACCAAATAGATGCGAGTGTGGTGAAGAAATCGCAATATCGGAAAAACCATATGTCTATCAAAAAGTTGATTTACCAGAAATTAAGCCTTACGTAGTTGAGTATCAATTAGAACATGGTCGCTGTCGTAAATGCGGAAAAAGAAGGAGTAGCAAATTACCAGAAGGAGTTACACCGGATACCTTTGGTCCTAGAGTTAAGTCAGTAGTTGCATCACTAAGTGGGTTTTATAAGAATTCAAAGCGAGAAATAGCGAATATTATGAAAGACATCTTTAACATGAGTATAAGTGTTGGTAGTGTGTCCAATAGTGAAGCAAGGGTTTCGTCAAAATGTAAAGAAGCCTATGAACAAATAGAGGAAGAAATAAAAGCAAGCGAAATTTTGCATATTGATGAAACCAGTCACTACAACAAAGGCAAATTGGGATGGTGCTGGATGTTTGCCAACAATAAAGCAAGTCTTATGAAGTTAGCAGATACAAGAGGAATGAAATTTTTAAAGAATAGTGCATTTTGTGATTACAAAAACCTGGTAATTACTGACAGATATGCAGTTTACAACCACTTCAGTGATGAAAAACGACAAATTTGTTGGGCTCACTTATTGAGAAATTTCGAGAGGTTATCTCATAGTTGGAATAGTGAAGTAATGAGACTTGGCCATTGTTTAAAAGACGCAGCTAATGGATTGTTTGTATTAAAAAACGCTTTGTCAGAAAATGAAATTAGTATTTCAAAGTTCACTAAGCAAGCTAAAGAATTACGAAGATACATACAGTACTGCATGATAAAAATATCTTATATACTTGAAGCAAAAGGAGCTTCACGAACGGTAAAGGGTATTATAAAATCCGAGTCAATGATGTGGACATTTTTGGATGACCCAGAGAATATTCCATTAACGAATAACCATGTTGAGCGACAGATACGGCATTATGTTGTCTATCGTAAGAATTCATATTTTGCACAGTCAGAGCGAGGGAATAGATTTCTTGAGCGGATAATTTCGTTGTATCTGACTTGGAAACAAAAGGAATTAAACCCTTTTCAAAACCTGCTAGCTGTTGTTTCTTAAACCACACCTCTGAACGGATACAATTCACTGAAATATGCATCGAGCAAAGATGTGAAAATTTTCATGAATGATTTGAAAAAAATATACCGTGCTGCAAGTAGAGAAATTGCCGAAAATTATTTGCTTGAGCTAGAGGAAAAATGGGGAGAAAAATATCCGTTGGTTTTGGAAGAATAATTGGGAAAATTTGTCTAGTTATTTAAAATATTCTGGCCCTATAAGAAAGTTAATTTATACCACAAATCCTATTGAGGGACTACATAGACAGATCAGAAAATTTACTAAAACTAAGGGCTCATTTACTAGCACAAATGCCTTGTATGAACAGGTATATTGTGCTATAAAAAAGGTAAGAGAAAAATGGGCTATGCCTATACATTATTGGGCTTTAACTATCTCTCAACTTAATATCTTTTTTTCTTGTAGGTTAAAAATTGAGTTGAATTAAAAATGCGGTTTGACACAGTTTATTTAACACTCCCTTTTTGAAAGTTACAGATCGCTAAAAATATTTAAACAACTAATTTTTATAACTTTGTACCAATAAAACTATTCCCACCTTAATTATCAAACAGTAACGTATAGAACTACAAACTTTTGTATATTAAGAAATTGTTTAAATTGTATACCTGGCTACTATGTCCCCTACTTCCAAGATAAAGTACCTTTCACTAAAAAATATTGAATTTAATTTTTGTAATCACTTAAGTCTAGTATTATTTTGTTAATGTATCGTTCATTTGCATCCTTGATGATAAATTTTATACCATTTTTATATCTTATAACTTCATCTACAGAAGGTACCTTACCAGCAATTGAAAGAACCAAACCACTAAGTGTGGCATAATGCTCTTCAGATTCACACAACTCTATTTTTAGATTTTCCTCTATATCCTTTATAAGGGCCCTTGCCGATATTTCAAACTTATTTTGAGATAATTCAGTAATGGTGTGTTCTGAATTTACCTCATTCTCGTTATCAATATTTGGTATCAATTCTTCTATAAGATCATTTATCGAAATTAAACCATCAGTTCCGCCATATTCATCCAGTACAATAGCTAAATATGACTTGGAAGATTTCATTTTAACAAAAAGATTTGTTGCTTTCATTGAGGCTGGGACAAATATTACATTTTTTATAATATTCCTCAGATTAAAATCTTTATTCTTATTGAAAATGATATCTTTTACGTAAAAAAAGCCTATTATGTTGTCAAAGTTATTCATATAAGTTGGTATCTTAGCATGGTAAGTGTTTTTCACCTTCTTTATTACCTCATCCTTGCTCGATTCAATGTCTACTGCACATATCTCCTTACGTGGAGTCATTATATCCATGATACTACAATCACGGAATTTTAATAGACTATTAAGTATGTCAAGACCTGACAGATCACCCATTAATGACTCAGTCGCACATTTTTTTAACACAGAAGTTTTATTGAAGAGAAAGAGAAAAATTCTGTATGCTATTTTTTCTACTAAAGTTCTTTTCTTATTCAATTTATTCCCTTTAATGGTGAAAATATCTTTAGATAAGGTCTATCAAGAAAACTGTTATTAAATGTTTAATAAGCATGTGAATAATGTCAAATTAATTTGTGAATTATTTTTTGACATAAAATACTAACAATTGATCAACAATTTTTTCAATGACATATACATAATTATATAACAATCCATGATAGTAAAGCTTTTTTCCATAAAAGAAAATTACTAACATTCTAGACATCTTACTTATACACATAAATCATAAAGGAAAATCAATAGTATAGAGAAGTTATTAACATATTTATCCACAAGCTAAGTAATACTAATTTTTACTGAATTTTAAGTTAATAACAATTTATTGATAGAACTACTACCACTGTTATACTTTAGTTTAAATAAAAAGTAGATAAAGTAGATTGAAAAGAAGTAAAGCAAAAATAGCAAGAATCATCAGCCAGAACGAGTCAGATGAAAAAGTTCCTATTTGGTTAATGCGTCAGGCTGGTAGGTCTCTTCCTGAGTATAGGAAGGCAGTGGAAAACATGAATAATTTCATGGAGATATGTTATAGCACAGATTTGGTAACAGAGTTAACGTTACAACCAATAAGAAGGTTCAACATGGATGCAGCGATAATTTTTTCTGATATTTTGATAATAGCTGACATTTTAGGCTGTAATGTAAATTTTATTCGAGGTGTGGGTCCAATAATAAGACCTATAGAAAGTGCTAAAGACTTGAAGAGTCTACAAGGAATTGAATCTAACACATTACCAATCCTAAATGCTATAAAAGAAGTAAGAAGCCAGTTGCCAGAAGAAAAATCGCTTATAGGCTTTGCTGGAGGGCCGTGGACGGTAGGTTCATACATCATAGAGGGCGGTGGTAGTAAAACTTTTTCCAAGGTGCTAAATTTCTGTCCATTGGCACTAGAGGAAATAATAAACAAAATAACGAAAGCGACAATTATTTATCTGATCAAACAGATAGAGTTTGGAGCAGATGTTATTCAGTTATTTGACAGCAATGCTGGTGTATTGAAGGAAAAACTGTTTGAAAGATACATCATCAAGCCAACAAAGGAAATTGTTTCGGCAATAAAGAGTAGATTTCCCAATTTTCCAATAATAGGTTTTCCGCGCTCTGCTGAAAATCTTTATACAGATTACTGCGAACAAACAGGCGTATCTGCAGTAAGTATAGATTATAATGTTCCAATAGAATGGGCGAAAGAAAATCTAAAAATTCCTCTGCAAGGGAACCTTAATCCTAGTCTTTTGGCCTACAATAAGTCAGAAGCAATTGAAGAAGCAAAGCGTATAATAGATTGTTTTAGAGGGTTACCTTTTATATTTAATCTTGGACATGGAGTGCTTCCTGATACTCCGGTTGAAAATATTGCTGCATTAGTGGACCTAGTAAGAAACTACTAA
The DNA here is from genome assembly GCF_947251465.1 of Wolbachia endosymbiont (group B) of Melanostoma mellinum. Lineage (NCBI taxonomy): Bacteria > Pseudomonadati > Pseudomonadota > Alphaproteobacteria > Rickettsiales > Anaplasmataceae > Wolbachia > Wolbachia endosymbiont (group B) of Melanostoma mellinum. Next base: position 813,366 of record NZ_OX366366.1, on the reverse strand, counting down.
AACTCTTGTATGAAAAGCCTTTATGAGGGTGGTCAGCCAAATCGCTCTTACTTTAAGCGTTAGCACATTATTACAGTGCCAATTTACATTATTAAAACTCGCTATACAGGGATTTATTTGCCTTTTTCAATTTATTAAGCTTTTTAATATCTATATTTAAGAATACAAAAATACCAACCTTTATGTAAAATAATAAAATTTCTAGCTTTTTTGTTGTGTAGAGTTTATCATTTTTATTTAACTTTAGTGAGATTATGTCAGACCTTGCAAAGAGGATGTCTCTGATAAAACCGTCGCCTACAATTGCTGTGACCGATAAGGCAAACAGATTAAAAAGCGAAGGAAAGAAAATTTGCGTTTTAGCTGCGGGAGAGCCAGATTTTGACACTCCAGATCATATAAAAAAGGCAGCTATTCAATCGATAAATGAAGGCAAAACTAAATATACTGCTGTTGATGGAACGCATGAGCTTAAAGAGGCGATAATCAATAAGTTAAAAAGGGATAACAATCTAGAATATACACTGAACCAAATTTGTGTCGGCGCAGGCGCTAAGCAGGTGTTATTCAACTTATTTATGGCAACAATTGACCCTGGAGATGAGGCTATAATACCAGCTCCTTATTGGGTTTCGTATGTTGATATGGTAAATCTTTTTGGCGGACTGCCAGTTGTTGTAGAGTGCAAGCAAAACTTTAAGCTGACACCAGAACTACTGAAGAGCAAGATAACTAAGAAAACTAAATGGTTAATTCTTAATTCACCGAACAATCCAGCAGGAATTGTCTATACATATGATGAATTGAAAAGCATAGCGCAAGTATTGCTTGAATATCCACATGTAAATATTGTTACAGATGATATTTATGAGCACATAGTATACGATGAAAAGTTTTTTACCATTGCTCAGGTTGAGCCAAAGCTTTACGATAGGGTTTTTGTGGTCAATGGAGTATCAAAAGCCTATGCAATGACTGGCTGGAGAATAGGTTATATTGCAGGTAGGAGTGATATAGTAAAAGCTATTTCTACACTGCAGTCTCAAAGTACTTCTAACCCAAATTCAATAGCACAAGCAGCAGCAGTTGAAGCGTTAAACGGTGATCATAGTTTTTTGAAAGAAAGAACAAGAATCTTTAAGGGTCGTAGAGATTTTGTAGTAAAGAAGCTAAATTCTGCTCCAGGATTGTCAGCATCTATTCCGCAAGGTGCATTCTATTTGTTTGTCTCGTGTGAAGGTTTATTGGGTAAGAGTACGAAAAGTGGTAAAGTAATAAATAGTGATCTTGATTTCGCCGAATATTTATTAGAAGATCATTTAGTTGCTGTTGTTCCAGGAATTGCATTTGGTCTGAAAAATTTTATCAGAATTTCTTATGCAACCTCTCAGGAACAATTAGAAATTGGATGTGATAGTATTACTAAAGCATGCGAAATGCTAAGTTAACTTTTTAATATTACTATATATAATATTTCAGTAAGATAGAGTTGATTTATGGCATGGGTATATTTGCTATTAGCTGGTTTGGTTGAAATAATATGGACCACAGCACTGAAATATAGCAATGGCTTTACTCGTGTTATACCTGTAGTAATTATTTTAGTTAGCGGTTCTGTAAGTCTTTACTGGCTATCGTTAGCAATGAAGTCTATTCCCCTTGGTACATCTTATGCAGTTTGGACTGGTATAGGTTCTATAGGTGCAGCGATAATAGGAATAATGTTTTTTAATGACCCAGTAAATTTGGGGCGTTTATTTTCCCTTGCTTTGGTAGTGCTGGGTATCATAGGATTAAAAGTATTTTCCAATTAGGAAAAGTTAAGTACGTCTATTTTACCACCTCAGGACTTTCTACTAAAGTTGCTTTGGATTTTTCAGTTCTCGAAGAGGGCATTCCTATTGATTTAGAAAGTACCTTTCTAATGTTCAATATTTCATTTTTCTCATTTTGTTGAGTTAAGTTAATGTCGTTTATTTTATTCACTAAATCTTTTCCTTCCTTTAAAATTTTTAAATCGCTTTCGTTGATATGATGTTCATTTTTAAATTCTGCAACGATTTCTTTCTTCTTTGGATGAGTATTCAGAAATTCTAATATCTGGTGTTTAGCAACAGCTTGAATAAATTTCTTATCGTGAAATATTGAATTGTTATGTAATTCTTCTAGGCTTTTATCATATTGTTTTGCTTCGTTTACAGTAAGTTTTATTATTTCTTCTGCACTACTTAAAAGTTCCCTGTATAACTTGTCGTATCTATTGCCTGTGTGTGCGGCAAATGTTTGTTCAATGTATTTTGTTATGTAGTTTCGTAGCGTATTGTCTATTGTATCTATGTTCATTCACTCACCTTGCTTTTATGTTATATTTTACACGCGAAAAGGTTAATATTAAGTTAACTTAGACGTCTCTAAAGCCAAGTTTTACTAAAAATTATATTATTTAAAATATAATTGTTATCACGAAATAAAAGCGTAAGTAAAATGAACTTTGTAACAAAACTAAAACTTATAATAAAAAAAATAAAGCTTAAGATGAACAAGGGTAAAATTATAAAAATCCTTATCATCTGTGGTATAATTTTTTTCATATACCTTATCCATGAACCAGTTATAGATATGCTAAAAGGTCTCTTTTAGAAAGATACTCGGATTAGAGTAGCTATCTACAAAAGTGTTGCTCCTTGCTGATAAAATACATATAATCCTGTTTTTTAGGTAATATTAGCATTGAAGAGAAACTTTTTCATATGGTTGCTAGCATCACTATTTTATGCATACCAGTATATATTACGTGTAATTCCAAATATAATCGCGCCTGAATTAATAACGAAATTTAACATAAGTATTACAGATGTTGGTCAATTTGGTGGGCTATATTATATAGGCTATACGCTTGCTCACATACCTGTTGGTCTTGCCCTTGATAGATTTGGGCCAAAGTTTGTTTTACCTGCATGTATTGTCTTAACGTTTGCTGGGACATTACCACTAATATGCTTTGATGAGTGGTATTACTCAATACTTGGTAGAATGATTGTTGGAGTTGGGTCATCTGCTTCGGCAATTGGGCTCTTTAAAGTTGCAAGTATGTATTTCTCACAAGAAAAATCAGCAAGGATGGCTAGTTTATCTATAATAATAGGGTTACTTGGAGCTATTTATGGTGGATTACCTCTAGACTTCTTGCTCAATAAATTTGGTTGGAATTATGTTATATACACTTTCTCAGCATTTGGTTGTTTACTTGCTCTGCTATTGCTTTTAATAACGCCAAAAAGTAACATAGAGGAGAGTAGAAATGACAACATACTTCAAGATTTAAAGACTGTACTTTTCAATAAACATATCATTCTAATCAGCTTTTTTGGGGGCTTGATGGTTGGGCCACTAGAAGGTTTTGCTGATGGTTGGGCAAAAGCGTTCTTATGTGAAGCATATCAAATGACCGGAGATTTGGCATCTTCACTTTCCTCTCTCATGTTCATAGGCATGGGGGCTGGATCATTCTTTCTCGCTTATTTACTGGAGAAGTATCCAGACAAACATTACGAGGTGATTATTGCGTGTTCTTTTGCAATGATCCCTAGCTTTCTTTTGCTTTTTACACAAGTTGGCGGTTTATATATTGCATTACCTACACTTCTTGTTATCGGCTTTGCATCTGGGTATCAGGTAATTACTATTTACAAGGCAATAAGTTATGTAAACAATAACTTGGTAGGCTTGGCCACAGCTGTATCAAACATGATAGTTATGGTTTTTGGCTATTTTTTTCATACTGGAATTGCAAAAATAATAGACTTATGTTGGAATGGAACGTTAATACAAGGAAATCCTTTGTATGGTACTGATTTGCTGGTAAAAGCAATATCAATTATTCCTGTATGTCTGCTTTTGGCTGTTTTTGGATTTATGTGGTTAAGGAAAAGGTCTTATGACAATTGCTTCAGAAAGGATTTGTAACTCTGAAAATAATTTAAAGTCTTTTGATAATGAAGTTTATCTCTCTATAGAGAAGGAACTGCAGCGTCAAAGATCGCAGTTGCAATTGATTGCATCGGAGAATTTTGCAAGTAAAGCAGTGATGGAAGTACAGGGTTCTTTTCTGACTAATAAATATGCAGAAGGTTATCCTGGTAAAAGATATTACTGTGGCTGTGAGTATGTAGATGAAGTTGAAAATCTGGCTATAGAAAGGCTTTGTAAGCTATTTGGTGTTAAATTTGCAAATGTTCAACCTCATTCTGGTTCTCAGGCAAATCAAGCAGTGTTTGCTTCACTGCTTGCTCCGGGTGATACAATACTTGGATTGTCACTGAACTGCGGTGGACATTTAACTCATGGTGCAGCACCAAACCTTTCTGGTAAGTGGTTTAAGTCGATTCAGTATACAGTTAATAGAGACACTTACCTGCTTGATATGGATGAGGTGGAAAGGCTAGCGCTGGAGCATAAACCAAAATTAATTATTGCTGGTGCTTCTGCTTATCCAAGAAAAATAGATTTCGAGCGCTTTCGTGAAATTGCGAATAAAGTTGGTGCATATCTGCTTGCAGATATTGCTCACTATTCAGGGCTTATTGCTGCAGGTTGTTACCCATCACCTGCCAAATATGCGCATATTATAACTTCTACAACTCACAAGACTCTACGTGGTCCTCGTGGTGGAGTGGTAATGACAAATGATGAAGCGTTACATAAAAAAATTCAGTCTGCAGTTTTTCCAGGATTGCAAGGTGGGCCACTTATGCATGTGATAGCTGCAAAAGCTGTTGCATTTAAGGAAGCATTAGCGCCAGAGTTTAAAACTTATAGTAAAAAAGTTGTAGAAAATGCAAAAGTGTTAGCTCAAGCGCTGCAAGAACATAGACTTGACATTATAACTGGCGGCACTGACTCTCATATAGTGCTAGTTGATTTAAGATCACGGAAATTGACTGGAAAAGACGTTGTGAATAGCCTTGAAAGAGCTGGCATTACCTGCAATAAAAACTCCGTGCCGTTTGACACAGAAAAACCAACCATTACTTCAGGGCTCCGTTTTGGTACCGCTGCTGAGACAACACGCGGACTTGAGAAAAAAGATTTTAAAGAGATAGCTGATCTGATAAATGAAATAATTCAGGGATTAATTGATGGAAATAGCCCTGATGTTGAAAAAGCAGTGAAAAATAAAGTTGAAAGTATTTGTAGTAATTTTCCTATTTATTAATTTATTTAGCATTGTAATTTCCTTCCTTTACTTTGGATTAAACTATTGTATAGTGATTTTATAGCTCTTTAATTTTATGATAAATGTACCTAGCATAGAGAGTTGTGATTTTCACAATAAAAATGTTCTGCTCAGGGTTGACTTCAATGTTCCTATAAAAAATGGAAGAATTTGTGATGCCACTCGTATTTTGAGAGCGCTACCTACCATTCAGTATTTGGCAAATGCGGGTGCAAAAGTTATTGTTATCTCACATTTTGGGCGTCCAAAAGCCAAAGACAGTAACTTATCGCTAAAAAACGTAGTTGAAACTTTATCGCGGCTGCTAAGCAAAGAAGTGAAATTTATTGATGATTGTATTGGTGAGAGAGTACAAAGAGCAATAAATGCGATGGATGGAGGAGATATAATATTACTAGAGAATCTGAGGTTTTATAAAGAAGAAGAGCAGAATGATTCAAATTTTGCTAAACAATTAGCATCTCTAGCAGATATATATATAAATGATGCGTTTTCTTGCTCTCACAGAGCTCACGCTTCTATTTCACGCATTACGGAATTTTTACCTTCTTATGCAGGATTTTGCTTGCAAGATGAGCTAAAGTATCTTGAGCAAGCTATATCGTTTGACGCTAAACCTATTACTGCGATAGTTGGTGGAGCTAAAATATCAACTAAAATAAAAATGCTTATAAAGCTAGCAGAAAAGGTTGATTACCTTATTCTGGGCGGCGCAATTGCTAATAATTTTTTGTTATTTAATAAAGTTAATGTAGGCAAGTCTTTTTTTCAAGATGGCGTTGATGATCTTCTGCACGATATTGTTGAGACGGCAAATAAAAACAATTGCAAAATAGTTGTGCCAGAAGACGTTTTGGTTGCAGTAAATTCTGATTATAGCACTGGCGTTTTAAGAAAAACCGAATCCGTTTTGGATGATGATATAATTTTAGATATCGGACCTCAAACTTTAAGCACAATAAGCGGTATAATAGCAAGCAGTAAAACTCTGCTGTGGAACGGACCTATTGGTGTTTTTGAACATTCAGCTTTTGCAAATGGTACAGTAGAGGTGATGAGAGTAGTAAGTGATTTGACACACGAAGGAAAATTAACCAGTGTAATAGGAGGAGGAGATAGTCTATCTGCAATAAATACTGCAGGTCTTGCCGATAAAGATTTTACATATATTTCAACTGGTGGGGGAGCGTTTTTAAGTTGGCTAAGTGGTGATGAGATGCCAGGACTGCGATCAACATTAGATTAAAACTTTTTTAAGTTGTTGCTTATACCCTAGCTTCTTTATGAATATGATTATGTCGAAAATAGCTAAGTTAATCTTGTGCTTAATAATACCAGTAATAGGATTTGTTTTTTACATTAAGGAGCATTATCTCAATGATGCAAATTCACAAATTGGCTTTGAGCCGTTTTTCAAAACAGATTCTTCAGATCCAGACTATATTCCACCACTTCCGGAGCTGACTGATTTTGATAGAGGAGTATTAAGAGTTTGTGGAGATTGGGGAACACACCCTGATGAAGAAGATTTTAGAATTTTGCTCGATTGTCCGCAGCATCAAGAAGTGGTGAAAAGGATATACGATAAGCTCGATCATCAAGTGGCTACACCAAATGCAGGCTTGGGGTTATTTAAAGATGAATTGACTAAGATTTGGTTTACAAATAGCGGAGTTGAGAAAGAAACTATAGGATTTGGACATATTTTTTGTGGTGAACCAGATAGATTGGGACTTGGTGGTATGCATTTTGTAGGTAGATATGTTGAAGCTCAAGAAAATAAGTGGGCGGGTGCAATTTGGGGTAATAAATCTCTGTGCAATAAATTAGATATTAAGCCACCTGTTTACACGTTTGGAATGAAATACTTAGGTAAGGGTGGAGAAGTAAAAGTTAAGTGCCCAAATGGGTATGCACATAACCTTCATGCTGATGATATTTTAGTTTCTGCAACTAAGGCGTTTAAGGAATTGGGAGAAGATGGAATGTGTCTGTATAAAATGGAAGATGCCAATTATCAATCAGTGTTTGTGAGAAAGAATGACGCTATACTTACGTTCTATCCTGACTTAACACCAAAATGTAATGATAAAAGTACTAATTGTAGCTGTAGCAAGCCTTGATTAGCTGAAAAAAAGTAAACATTTTATGCGTATTATGTTAATTTAGTTATATTGTGGCAATTTGTAAAGCTGCATGAGACTTATAGTAAAAAAATGTTTGTCTGTTTTATTTCTGTTGCTGCTTGTAGCGCCTCTTGTATATGGACAGCAATCTTGCTTAATTGATATCGAGAACGATTTTCAAGATTTGAAAACATCATTAAAAAATCCAATATTTTTAGATCCTGCGTCAAATTCAAATTATGATGATAGGGAAGGCAAAAAAGTGTTGATGGTGGTGGTGCATCATACCGAATCACCAACATTAAAAAGCACAAAATGCGCATTAAATTCTTCAGGTATATCAGTACAGCTTATTGTTGATAGGGATGGTAGCATTACTCTGATGGTTCCACTCGAAAAACGAGCGTGGCATGCTGGTATAAGTTATGCGAAAGTTCAAGTAGATAATGTGATTGAAGAGCTACGAAAACTGAATGATTATTCTATAGGTATAGAGATTGTAAACACAGGGCTTGAGCCTTTTCCAGAAGAGCAAATGAAATCTGTTAAAGATCTGATTTTGTACCTCATGAAGCGCTTTAAGATTAGAAAAGATATGATATTTAGTCACGCTGAAATAGGTACTATAGTATATAACTCAGCCATTGAAGGCTACGCAATGCGTAAACCTGACCCACATAAGTTGTTTGATTGGGAGTTATTGGAGAGAAATGGCATTGGACTGCATATAGGTGATAGAATCAGTTCTCAAGACGCAAGACAAAAAGTAGAAGAGGTTTTATATAAGGTAGGCGATAAGAGTGAAAGTATTTTGAAATTAAAAAAAAGGTTGAACAATTTTTTTTATAAAATACTGCCTTGGAATGATAAAGAAGGTAACGCTGACAATAATGCTGATTACTCAAATGAGTTTGATGAGAATTTTGCGTGGGTTATTAATCAGTTTTCAATGCATCATTTGCCGAAAGAGATTAGAAAAGACTTGCCTCTAAAATTAGAACAGGAAGATATTTTGCCTGAATTTTTAAGTGAATATGGCAATTGTATTTTCAACAGATTCACATCTTTTAATAATAAAATTGAATCAAGTTTACAACCACCATTTTTGAATGAAGAGGATTACAAGCGTTTATTATCTTCTCTTGCAGAATATGAAAATAATATTTCTTCTAGTGCATTTGCTACGCTCATGTACAAGATTAAGCTATATTACGACTCTTATCTAAGGTATAATATAAGATCCTCGCTTTATATTCCATTTAAGCTTAATTTATTTGAGAAGCTAGATGTTTTAAAGAATGAAATATTGTCTTTTAAGTCTATAAGACATGAAAAGGCTATAGAAGTTTCGAATTTAATTAATGAGTTTAGGTCGAAAATTTTACCTGATTTCCAAAATTTTGAAAAACAATGGTTCCAAGAATTTAAGGACACTTGGAAACAAAAGTTTATACCGAATATGGAAAAGCAAATGTCTTGGACTGCGCTGCATGAAACTGTGTTGGAATATTTAGAAGAGGCAAAGAAAGAAGTCTAACAAGTATTAAGATGGCCAGATGAATGGGCAGAGAAAAATAAAGGCACATGCATCTGGAAGGATACAAAAATTTCTAAATGAGGATTAATATAGTATTGGGATGACAGAGTTTAAAAAATAAGTTACTTTTTTTATTTTTGGTAAAAAGTAGTCTATGGGTATTAAAATTGCACCTTCTATACTTTCAGCAGACTTTGCAAAATTAGGAGAGGAAGTAAAAAGAATTAGCGACTTGAATGTAGATTATATACACATAGACGTTATGGATGGAAATTTTGTTCCAAATATTACAATAGGTCCGAATGTTATCTCTGCGATACGTAAATATAGCAATCTTCCTTTTGATGTACACTTAATGATTAAATCTCCTGGTAACCATATTGAAAGTTTTATAAATGCTGGTGCTGATATTATCACTATACATGCAGAAGCAGAGATACATCTTGAGAGGCTAGTAAGAAAGATAAAATCATACAAAGACATAAATCATACAAAAAAAACAATACAAGTTGGAGTTTCAATTGTTCCTTCAACTTCTCCAAGCGTGCTTGAATATATAATACATGAGCTAGATATTGTACTAATTATGACAGTCAATCCTGGATTTGGAGGACAGGAGTTTATTCATTCGCAGTTGAGTAAGATATCTACCGTGAGGAAAATGATACAGGACCGTAATCTTAAAACACAAGTTTCAGTAGATGGTGGAGTTAACTTTTCTAACGCAGCTGATATAATAAAAGCAGGTGCAAATATATTAGTTGCTGGATCAGCAATATTTAAAGCTGAAGACATGAAAAAGGCTATAAACGATCTTAAAAATCTTTCGTTATAACCCTACAGATAACACAAACCATTTTTGTTATCTTGTCAGTTTTAAAAATTCCTATTATCTCAGTGCTTCGACACTGAGATAATAGAAAGTAAGTTCAACCTCAATAGAAACCTGATGATGAGTCATTATTACCAAATTTTGGTCTGTTTCTATTACTAAAACCAGAACGAGGACGAGTAGGTCTATTACTATGATAATTATCTCCAGGTTTTTTATTAAACGAGTTGTTATAATAATTATCCCTATTATTTAAACCATCTCTCCTTTCTTCATTGTAAAGCTTACCTTCAAAAAATTCACCTGTTTCTTGATCAACACGACGTCTTGATAATTTTGGACATCCACCTTTTTCAAAGTCAATTATCAAAGCTTTGAAGGTATCACCCTGTTTAAGTATATCCTCAATGGACTCTACATGTTGATTAGCTACCTCGCTTATATGCATTTTTCCTTTTCTTCCATTAAGAAGTTCTAGCTCTACAATAGACTTCTCTATCTTTACAACTTTAGCATCAATTATAGAACCTTGTTCTAGCTCTGTTATTGAATCAATCATCATATTCTTTGCAGCTTCAGCTTCAGTACTACTAATGGCAAAAACAGAAACTTTACCGTCATCCCCTATTTCAATTTTTGCATTACTTCTTTCACATACACTGCGTATATTTTTTCCTTTAGCACCAATAGCTGCAGAAATTTTATCTTTATCTATATAAAACGATAACACTCTTGGTACATGATCTTTTATATCCTTACGATGTTCTGAAATTACTGCATTCATTTTTTCTAAGATATGTAATCTTCCGACTTTTGCTTGTTCTAAAGATTTTTCAACAATTTCAAAGCTTATACCAGGAATTTTCATATCCATCTGCAGTGCTGTAATCCCTTCGCTAGTTCCTGCTACTTTGAAGTCCATATCACCAAGATAGTCTTCATCGCCCAGTATATCAGAAAGTATTATATGCTCATTTTTGTCTTTGATGAGACCCATAGCAATTCCTGCAACGGGAGCCTTTATTGGCACACCTGTATCCATTAATGCAATGGAAGTTCCACAAACTGTTGCCATAGAAGAAGAACCATCAGATTCCATAATCTCAGATACTACCCTTATTGTATAAGGAAATTCAGATTTATCAGGTAAAACAGGATGAATTGCTTTCCAAGCAAGTTTACCATGACCAATTTCTCTCCTTCCTGGTGCGCGTATAGCAGAAGCCTCTCCAACAGCAAATGGAGGAAAATTATAATGCAACATAAAATGTTCACGTCTATCCCCTTCAATGTCATCCACAATTTGCTCGTCTTGTGTAGTACCAAGAGCAGTAACAACTAGTGCCTGAGTGGTACCCCTTGTAAATAGCGCAGAACCGTGAGTCTTGGGTAGAATGTCAGCCTCAATTTCTATCTGGCGTATTTCATCATACTTACGGCTGTCTATCCTCACACTTTTCCTTCTAATCATTTCACGCACTAAAGATCTTTCAAAGCTTTTTACTGCATAAGTAATTAACTTTTCGTCTTTTCCAGCCTCTTTAAGAGTATTCAATATATTATTCCTGACTACTTCTAGAGCTTGAACTCGCTCTTGTTTTACTGTTTTTGAATATGCTTCTTCAAAGTCTTTTCGATATTTTTCAAGTTCTTGAGTTATATCTGATATATCAATAGGAGCAAAGCTTTCAGGTTTATTGCCTACTGTATCAGCAAATTCTTTTATAAGCTTAATAACAGGTTGAAGATGTTCATGGCCGAATTTTATTGCACTCAAAACATTTTCTTCAGAGAGCTCTTTGACTTCCGATTCGACCATTAAGATCGAATTTTCATCACCAGACAAAAACAGATCCAAGTTGCTTGCTTTCATCTCTTGAACGGAAGGATTGAGTATATAATTGTTATTTTCATCACAACCGACCATAACTCCAGCTATAGTAAAGTGGAAAGGAACACCAGAAATTGCAAGAGCTGCGACGGTACCTATCAATGCTGGTACTTCAGGAGAATTGACTGTATCGTAAGTTAATAGATTACATACTACACTAATTTCATCATGAAAACCTTCAGGAAATAACGGCCTTATACTTCTGTCTATTACTCTTGAAATTAAAGTTTCTCTATCAGATGGTTTTCCTTCTCTTTTAAAAAAACCACCAGGAATCTTACCCATGGCATAACTTTTTGCAATAAACTGCACATTTAAAGGGAGAAAATCAACACTTTCTTCCTTCTTTTTTCGTACAACAGTGACTAAGATAGAAGTATCTCCATAATTTACAACTACTGAACCATCAGCTTGACGTGCTATTTTCCCAGTTTCTAAAGATAAGGTACGCCCCTCCCAATCTATAGATTTTTTTATAATTTCAAACATACAAAATTCCTCGATTATTTTCTAATGCCTAACTTCTCTATTAACTCTTGATAGGCTTCATTACCAAATTTACGTTTTATATAATTTAAGTGCTTGCGCCTTCTACCTATCAATATAAGTAAACCGCGCTTAGAATTATGGTCATGCTTATGCGCTTTAAAATGCTCAGTTAAATTACTGATCCTCTCGGTTAAAATTGCACACTGTACAAAAGATGAACCTGTATCATCTTCTTTAATTGCATATGTACTAATCAAACTTTTTTTCTTTTGGGATGTTATTGACATCTAAACCTCATTTCAAAATATTAAAAACACGAATAGGCTTCACATAACCATGAGTAAAACTGCAAATTGCAATAGGTACATTACCCACTATCGTACAAAAAATATCATGATTCTTTAAATTACGCAAGTTATTTAATATAATTTCTTGACCTTTTCTGATTTTCTCCGCTTCCTCTAAGGAAATTTCAACTTTGAACATCGATTTTAAAGCCGATTCAATGGGGATGATGAAGCCTTTTGTATTACCTCCATCATCTTCTGCTATCCCAGTGCTTGACACTGGGATCCAGTCTATTTCATCACGAACATTGTTTTTGACATATGCTCCTAGAATCTTTTGTCCATTACATGATTTGTAAGTATTTGTATCCAGTGTCAAGCACTGGGGAGAGTAGGTTGTTGTGTTTCTTTCAGCGAGCTGTTCAATTGTCACTGATTCGTTTTCTCTAAAGTCACCTACCATCGTTCTTCTTAATTTTGTAATATGTCCAAAGCAATTTAATTCAATTCCAAGATCTCTTGCAATTGATCTTACATATACACCGCTACCGCAGATCATAGAAAAATCAGCACTATTATTTATAGTGTCCAAGAATATCAGCTTCAGTTCATGTATTTTGACTTGCCGGGGTTTTATATTTACCTTTTGCCCACTTCTTGCTAATTTATATGCTCTTGCTCCCTTGATTTTCACTGCTGAAAATTGAGGAGGAGTTTGTGTTATCTCACCAATAAAATCCTTAATCGCATAGTTTATTTGGTTATATTCGGGTTTTATATCGCTAGTTCTAATGATATCACCACCCAAATCATCCGTAGTTGTTTGTTTTCCCCATTTGATTGTGAAATTGTATGCCTTTAAGTCACAAGATAAATACGGTATAGTTTTTGTTGCTTCACCAAGAGCGATCGGTAATATACCTGAAGCCAAAGGGTCAAGTGTTCCCAAATGGCCGGCTTTTTTTATTCCAAAAATCCTTTTAATTTGAGTTACAGCTTGCGCAGAACTCATTCCTGTTGGTTTATCAAGATTCAGCCAGCCATTTACCATGTATCAATCTTACATAATTAGTAACAATTTAAAAAGTAGATAAAACATCAAGTTATTAATAAAAATGCTTGATTAGTTTACATTCTCAATATATAATTAACTTTTTATAAACCTTAATGGCTTTGTTGCATAGCTAGTGTTGGTTGAGGTTATTGTAAGAAGAAAAGCTTTTTAATATATGGCTACTAACGCATTTTGTTGTAAAATAGGCATTTTTCAAACAAGTACAACTTATGCCACAAAAAATGAGAGTAAGTAACCAAAGAGAATATAACGAGTTTCTCAAAAAAAGAGGAAATGTTTTTCATTTTGTTAATCAAGCCATAGAAAATTGGTATGAAAATAGTCCAAAAGTTGCAGGTGGCAATAACACTTATAGTGATAAAGTTGTAATTTTAATACACATAATAGTTCATCTTTTTAGAATTGGCTTGAGACAAGCTGTAGGTTTTGTAAAAGGTTATATGGTACAAATAGGCAAAAAACTTAAGATTATCAGCTATACACAAGCTTCCAGAAGATTTAAAAAGCTTAATTTGAAGATTGATGACCATAGAAGCAATAAAGATGATCTGGAAAATGTTGAAATTGCCGTAGATAGCACTAGAGTTAGTATCTACAATAATAACGGTGGGCATAGTAAGCTTAATATTCGAAAAAGAAAATACAGTGGTTATGGTCAAGTAAGAAAATTACATGTTGTTTTAAACATAAATGATAAGAAAGCAATAAGCATCTAGTGGTGTTGCTGTAGACTATTTGCCGGTCTGCGATATGTTAGAAGAAGTCAGTGATAAATATAACATTTGTTCTATTCGAGCAGATGCGGCTTATGATATAAAAAGTGTGTATAAAGAATGCAGAAAATACAATATTGTGCCTATTATTCGCCCTAGGAAGGATACTAAAATTTGTTTAGCTGACTACTTATCAGAAAGAAACAAGTATATTAGTAGAATTAGGTCATATGAGAATTATGAAGATGGTATTAATGAATGGAAGAAAAAAGTTAAGTATGGAGCACGGTCTTATATTGAAGTCTTTTTCTATAGGTTGAAGCAAATATTTGGGTTTGACTTGAAAAATAAATCAGAGGTAAATCGTGAAAAAGAGCTGTTAATTAAGTGCTACTTATTGAACAAATTTACTGATATAGGTATGGCTGAATTTAAATTAGCTGCGTAAATTCACTGTGATTTACATGCCTATCAGTGCTATGCAACAAAGCCAACCTTAATTAGGAGGAAGTGATTATGACTACAAATATATGGAAACTAAAAAACATAGCACCTATAACAAAAATGGGTATTGAAGGTACAGTTGCAACTGCATCTTTAGCAGCAGCAATAACAACAGTATTGATTGCTACTAAAGTAATTGCTGGCCCTGCATCTTTAGCACTTATTGCTAGCCCTGCTGGAATTGCAGCTCTATTTATTGCCGCTGTATATTTTGCCGCAGCAGCTTATGCTTCATATCAGCAAATGCATAAGAATGAAGAAATAGGAGTGAATGGTAAAGATGGTAAAGATGCAGATTTCTCTGTTCTTCTTGGTGATATGGTAAAGAGTGGTGAAGTTGTTGAAGAAACAACTAAAGACGAAAATCAGCAGGATGTTAAGCAATTACATCTGAAACTTTCAAAAGATGATTATGAAGCATTAACAAATGGTAAAAATGTTGGTGATGAAGTAACTCTGAATGTGTTGCTAAAAAATAAATCAGTTGAAGTTAAATTTAAACACGTTGCTGTTGCTGACGATAATCATAAAGTACAATTAACTAGCGTAGATGGTGAAGGTCAGCTTGCTGAAATGAAAGAAAAGTTAGCTATGGCTCCTGATTCTAAGTCATTAACAGTTGCGGTAGGTGATAAAGATCTTGAAGCTTTAAAGAATGAAGTTCAAGCTAAATTAGGAGAGGTTGCAGTAAATGCAGCTCTATCAAAAATTGCTCAGAAGTAAGCAGTTTTAAATCGAGAAAAAAAGAGGTAGAGTTATCTCTACTTCTTTTCTCTATCATTTAGGTACGTAAGATCTATCCCACACCTCAACTACATCCTCACTGAACTCTATTATCTTTACTTTTTTGAATTTATGGCAGTTGTTTATGGATTGAATCCCTAGATCTCCTATAAAAGGAGTGGCATCATTGCCTAGAATTTTACCACTGCGACAGATTATTAATCTATCAATCAAATTATGCTTTAATAGCTCTGTAATTAATATTCCTCCACCTTCAACTAATAACCTTGTTATGCCAATTTCTGAAACAAGTTTTGATGCCATGTCTTTTAGGCAGACTTTATCGATAATGTCAGGCTCCGATGTCATTCCAGCGCGTGACCAGTTTTCATTATGCAATTGCTTGAAGTTTTCTGGATCCCAGTGTCTGGGCACTGGGATGACAGGAGAAGGTATTGGAATGACAGGAGAGTGTGTTGGGGTAACATCTGGAATAACAGGAGGTTTGTGATTTGAATTGACTATCAAATAATTAATGTTTTTTATTTTTTTCTCTATTTCTCTGTTTGTAATCACCCAAGTTGTTATTTTGTCTGCAGTTTTTGCAATATTATGCTCTTCCTTCAATTTCCCTTGGCTATCGATAATTAGCCTTATTGGCGACCTGTCTTCGAGTCCTGGTAATCTGCAAGTTAAGAGAGGATCGTCATTGATAAGGGTACTACTGCCAATCATAATTGCATCATATTTTGCTCTGAGCTCATGTACCCAATTTCTCGTATCTTCACTTGTTATCCATTTGCTATCGCCTGTAAATGCTGCAATTTTTCCGTCAAGAGTTGTTGCAATTTTGCAAGCTATGAATGGTCTATGGAGTTTCTTGGTGGTAAAAAAGCCAACATTCAGTTTCTCTGCTTCTTTCTGCATGATCCCTTGCTTTACTTCAATTCCTACTTCTTTCAGAGCTTTAATTCCTCCACCTGAAACTCTACTATCTGGGTCAATAGTTGCAATTACTACCTTTCTTATTCCTGATTTTATGATTTCTGCAGTGCAAGGTTCTGTAACTCCAAAGTGGCAGCATGGTTCAAGAGTGACGTACATAGTTGCACCATGAGTTAAATCTTTAGCATTTTGCAAAGCAACTACTTCTGCATGTGGGCGCCCACCGATTCCTGTGTAGCCTTCACCAATTAACATACCGTCTTTTACAATGACACACCCAACAGCAGGGTTTGGTGCAACACCTCCAAGACTTTTTTCTGCGAGCTTTAATGCGATCGACATGAAATAATCATCGGTCATTAGAAAGAAGTCATTTCGTATGAGGTATCAAAAATTCTTCTGTGCTCGTGTATGGCAAATCTATCTGTCATACCTGAGATGTAGTCACATATTATTACTGAACGCTGAGATTCACAGGCAAGCTTGTTCCACTCTGTGGGTAATAACCTTGGGTTTTCATAAAAACATTGAAAAAGCTCCTGTACTATACGTTTTGCTTTGTTCATTGTTCTGGCCAGTTTATAACTTCTGTATATTTTTTCCATGTTGAATTTTTTCATCTCTTTTGTGGCATTTGCAACTTCTGGTGAAAATGTGACTAGCATATTATTCAAGCTCCTTACATCTTCTACACTTTTTATTTTGTGATCTTCAATATTTCTTTCGGTCTGAAAAACGACATCATTTATCATAATTCCTATAGTTCTACTCAGTGATTCATGTATGAGTTTGCTTTGAGCCAATTCTGAATATTCGCTTTTTACTTCTTTGAACATTTTGCCAATTAAAGGAACATCGAGCAAATCTGCGATGGTTACTAAATTTGCCCTGAGTGCATCATCAAGATCATGCACACTGTAAGCGATGTCATCAGCAATCGAAGCAACTTGTGCTTCAATGCTTGAAAATTCTTCAAGCTTTAGATCATATTTTTCATTGCATTCTAATAACAGCTGATTATTTGTTTGAGATACCGCATTTTGACCGAGTAAAGGACCGTTATGCTTTGCAACGCCTTCAATCACTTCCCAACTTAGATTCATACCATCAAAATCAGCATGTTTTTGTTCAAGATAAGTTAAAATCCTTATAGCTTGAACATTATGATCAAACTCATACTTCTCCTTATCAACTTGAACTAGAGCATTCTCACCTGTGTGACCAAATGGAGGATGACCAAGGTCATGTGCAAGCGCTATGCATTCGGTGATGTCCTCATCTAATCTGAGCCTGCGTGCGATGGATCTTGCAATTTGTGCAACTTCAAGGCTATGAGTTAGCCGAGTACGATAGTAATCATGCTCATAATTGATAAAAACTTGTGTTTTGTATCCTAGTTTCCTAAACGCATTAGAGTGAATAATGCGGTCCCTATCACGCTGAAAACAGCTGCGATTTTTGTCTTCTGGCTCTTTGAAATTTCTTCCTTTTGTTTTATTTGGAAAGCACGCGTAACTTAATAGAAAATTATTGTTTGACATGTAAAATTTCTACTATAATAGGTTATCAATAATG
Organism: Wolbachia endosymbiont (group B) of Melanostoma mellinum; assembly: GCF_947251465.1. NCBI lineage: Bacteria > Pseudomonadati > Pseudomonadota > Alphaproteobacteria > Rickettsiales > Anaplasmataceae > Wolbachia > Wolbachia endosymbiont (group B) of Melanostoma mellinum. The sequence continues at coordinate 795,433 of NZ_OX366366.1, read as the reverse complement.
AACGGTGGTTGTTATGTCAACAGATTACAATATTAGCTTAACTGACAATGCATTAAGGAAAATCCACTCCCTTGTAGAACAGGAAGGAGATGAGAGTTCTATTTTGCGGGTTGCAGTTTCAGGTGGTGGATGCTCTGGCTTCAAGTATAATTTTCTTATGGATCAAATAAATAAGAAGATGTCTTTGGATGACGATTTTGACGATGATGAAGACGACGATTTTGACGATGACGAAGATAGCGAGGATTATAGAAGCCACTCCAGTTTTAGTGAAAAAGGTAAAGATATAGTAATTAATGATGAGAATGGAAACCCTGTATTAATGGTTGATAATTGTTCAGCGAAATTTTTAAATAACTCAACTATAGATTATACTGAAGATCTAAGTGGTTCTGGTTTTCAAATCAAGAATGCTCTCGCTAAGTCTCGATGTGGTTGTGGTAACAGTTTCTCGGTCTAATTCTCCCTCCTGGATCTTTTTATAATATGGGTGGTGGTGTAACACTAGAGCTAGCTTCTGTAAGTAAGAGCTTCAAAAAAAGTCCTGCTATTGTAGAAGATATCAATCTGAGTCTTACAAGAGGGCAAGTAGTTGCATTGATCGGCAGTTCAGGATCAGGAAAAACAACTATATTGCAAATTGCAGGCCTATTGGATAAGCCAACTTTAGGTGTAGTGACAATAGATGGAGTAAATTGTACGCAAGCCAGCAATAAATATAAAACTCATGTAAGAAGAAATTTTCTTAGCTTTGTTTATCAATTTCACTATTTATTACAAGAGTTATCAGTGTTGGAAAACGTTATGCTTCCTCAGCTTATTGCAAGAAGAAGCAAAGCTGAAGCAAAAAAAAAATCGCAAGCAATATTAGAAAAATTTGGTCTGGAAAATAAAGCAAGTAGTATGGTATCTGAAATTTCTGGTGGAGAAAGGCAGAGGGTTGCAATTGCAAGAAGCATTGTAAACTCTCCAAAGCTTTTACTTGCAGATGAGCCAACGGGAAATTTAGACCCAACAAATTCTTTGAATGTATTTTTGCTGTTACATTCATATGTAAAGGAAAATAACAGCTCTATGCTTATAGTAACACACAACTATATCCTTGCAGAAAAAGCAGATCACATTTTTCAGTTAAAAAACCGATCATTAGTAAAGCTGTAAATGGAAGAAACAGTACAATACAAAGCTACCTATAACTTGTACTTATTTAACCAATGGTCATTAACAGAGTGTAATTCGCATGAAATGCTTTCATTATTTTTTATACACGGACTCTTTAACTTACGCTGTTTACTTAGAAAGCATCCTGACAGCATAAACATTGCTAAAACGAGAAATAATAATTGCCTAAACATAACAAGACTTTTTTTATTTATATTAATACGTTCATTTCTCTCATTTGTAAAGTTAGGCATATTCTTTTACCCTTATCTCTTTTTTAACTTTTTTGGAGGAAGTGACTGCACTGTTTAAGCGTAGTTTTATATAATTATCTATAATTTGAGCTACTTCCTCTTCTTTATCCCTTAAAAAGTGGTTAGTATCGTCTACTATATGGTATTCCATATGGTTATTTTTTACCGAATTTATTAACCTTTGTGCTAATTCTGTTACATCGCTTTCTTCTGAAATTGTATCATTATTACTTTGTATTATAAGTCCAGGAACTGGGCAAGGAGAGAGAAAAGAGAAATCGTACTTAGTTGCTGGAAGAGAAAGGGCAACAAAACTTACTATCTCTGGACGGCGCATTGTCAATTGCATAGCTACCCATGCTCCAAAAGAAAAACCAACTATCCAAATTGGAACATTGTTAGAGTTATGCTCCTGAAGCCAATCAATAGCTACTGCAGCATCAGTTAATTCTCCTATACCCTTATCAAAAGTTCCGGTAGATTTTCCGACACCACGAAAATTAATTGTCAATGCAGAAAAGTTATTATCGATAAAAGATTCATATATAGTATGTATAATCTTACTATCCATACTACCACCATATTGAGGGTGATGATGTAAAATTAGCACAACTGGTGCATTGGTATCTTTGCTTTGATGGTATCTACCTTCTATCTTTTTTGTTGAATTATTTAAAAAGACTTCTACCATGATAACTCCTAATAAAAACCTGTTTTGACAGGTGTTGATAATGTAAATTGTTTATTAATTATGTATTAATTTCCCTGTTTTTGCAATAAATTTTTATCGTGTTAAAGTTAACATACATAATTGGTTGATGGTAAGTGACAAATAAGCCTGTGAGTTTATTCTCTCTGGAAGACAGTAGTTGCGTGTATGCTGATTATAATGCAACTGCTCCAGTGAGTAAAAATGTAAAAAAAAGTATACTTGAGATTTTGTCGAAACAAACACTAAATCCATCATCGCTGCATAAAAGAGGACAAGAAGCGAGGAAGATTCTTAAAGAGGTAAGAGATAACGTACGTGATGCTCTTAGCATTCCAGATGATAAAGAAATAGTTTTTACGTCTGGTGCAACTGAAGCAAACAACCTCGTCATGAGAGGAATGAAAGGCTATCTGCATGTAATTTCAGCTATAGAGCATCCTTCAATTCTTAATTCTGCATGTAATCCACATATAATACCCGTTAATCAAGAGGGTATTGTTGACTTTTTAGAGCTAGAGAAAATTCTAAGCGAACTTGAAGGGAATAAAGTAATAATTTCAGTGATGATGGCTAATAACGAAACTGGAGTTATCCAGCCTGTTAAGGAAATAGCTAAAATGGCACATAAATTCGGGGCAATCTGTCACACTGACGCTGCTCAAAGTGTTGGGAAAATCAAAGTAAATATGGAAGATTTAGGAGTGGATTTACTTACTTTATCTGCTCACAAATTTGGTGGTATAGCAGGTAGTGGAGTTTTAATATTTGACAAAAAGCTTGTAATAGAACCTACTATAATAGGTGGTGGGCAAGAAAAAGGATTGCGTGGTGGTACAGAAAACATTATTGCAATAGTAGGTCTTTCTGCTGCATTGCAAAACATTCCAGATCTTCTATCAAAGATGGATGAAGTAGAGAAGCTGCGTGATCAATTGGAGTATGGGTTATTAAGTCTTGTCAGTGATATCAAGATCTTTGGCAGAAATTCTAAAAGATTGCCAAATACAAGTTTCATTTATATGCCGAGAGTGAAGAATGATCTGCAGCTCATGTGCTTTGACTTAAATAATATTGCAGTCAGCAATGGTTCTGCATGTTCTTCTGGAAAAGTTGGGCCTTCTCATGTTTTGCTTGCAATGGGAGCAACAAAAGAGCAAGCAGAATGTTCAATTAGAATCAGTATAGGTCCGGAGGTTAAACCGCGAGACATAGAAAAAATAGTGGATTGTTGGTATAGTATCTATAAGAAGAATGCTTTAGTAAATGCAAAAACTACTTTCACCATTCCCCTTAAATCATGATAGAGGGAATGGTGAAAGTAATTTCTATTGCCAGAGGTTGTTATAATAGTTAAATGCTGCTGAAAACCGATTTGCTTATAGTTATGGAAGAAATTCTCTAATTGCATACCACACCATTCAATTGTAGTATGTCATTTTATACTTGATAAAAACGCTGTATTGTATTATAATATATCATCAAGAGATAATAAGGAGTTACATATGTCTTATATGAAAAACGAACAGGATATTCGCTCTCAGGGCGTTTATTATAGTGCTGGACTCAGGAGTTACCTAACTAAAGTATACAATTATATGGCTTTAGCTTTAGGTGTTACAGGGCTTGTTGCGTTTTTAACAGTGTTTTCTGGTCTTTTCCAGGTGATTTATTCCAATCCTGTTCTATCGCTTGTGGTAATGCTATCTCCAGTTGCATTGGTGTTTTATATGTCTTTTAGGCTTCAACACCTAAGTGCTCAGTCAACACTTACTGTATTTTTTCTATTCTCAGTTTTAATGGGAATTTCTTTATCTCATATTTTTATAATTTATACTGCAGAAAATATAGCGAGAGCATTTTTCATTACATCGATCATGTTTGGTTCTATGGCTTTATATGGTAATACTACAAAAAAAGATCTTACCAGCATGGGTTCTTTTTTGATTATGGGAATCTGGGGGTTAATCATTGCATCTATAGTTAATCTGTTTCTTGGAAGCAGTCCTCTCTATTTTGCAATATCGTTTGTATCAGTGATAGTGTTTACTTTAATGACCGCATACGATGCTCAGAGAATCAAAGATGTTTATTATAGATATAATGATGGCTCAGAAGTTGCAACTACTAAGCTGGCAATACTTGGTGCAACTAATCTTTACTTTGACTTCATCAATATATTCCTCAATTTACTCAGGTTACTTAACTTGTTCAACAATAAGGATTAGATGATTTCCTTTTTAAGGGGAAACAATAAAAGTTCTATAGTTTTCCTCCTAATATCTTTAGTGGTATTGATGCTGTGTCTTGCATATGCTTCAGTACCGTTGTATAGCATCTTTTGTAAAGCTACTGGATATGGTGGCACAACGAGAAAAGTAACTAATGCAACAATAAATGCAACTGACCAAAAAATCAGGGTTCACCTTAATGCTGATATAATATCAGGTCTGCCTTGGGAATTTAAATCAGAAACTAACTACATCGATACAAATATAGGGCAACAAAGTTTAGTATTTTATTATGCAAAAAATTTATCTGATCAGCCTTCTTTTGGAATGGCAGTGTATAATGTCACACCTTTTAAAGCAGGTAAATATTTCAATAAAGTTGCATGCTTTTGTTTTGAAGAGCAAATGCTGCTACCAAAACAAAAAGCGGCTATGCCCGTATCCTTTTACGTAGACCCTGAAATAATGCGTGACAATAGTACAAAAGATTTAAGTGAAATAACACTATCATATACGTTTTTTAAGCTTAAATAACAAACCTTTTCCTATTGTAATCCGAACAAGGTTGTACGATACATCTATTGAATTGAGCAGGAGCTCTTATTTGCTTTTTGCACACTGACTACTTGTGTTTCAGTGTTCGTTGTTGCTAATTCCCATCCTTCATTATTTGCTTCACAAGCATTCCAACATTGAGCCAACTCCTTATTATTTTTTACAGAATCTGGTATTTCTATGTTGGGATTTTTTTCTAATGTATGCTTAATTAGAATCTCACAGCAATTTTTGCGTTCAATTGACTTATCCTTACAATATAATTCAGCAACACACTCTAAAGCAGTGTTTCCATTGTAGTTTTCATCTGGGCTATCATTCACTCCCGCTTTTATGAGAGCCTTTAATATGTCCGGAGAATGGGTCAAAACACAGGTATGTAAATATCCTTTTTCGTTTTGCACATTAGCTCCTGCTTTTATTAAAACTTGCGCTAGATTTGTTAAAGTGTACGGTTTATAGTTAATGGCGATGGAAAAAAGACTATCTATTGGAAAGCCATCATAATCTTTCAAGTCAAATCTGTGATTAATATCAAATCCTTTTTTTCCCAAGAAGTATATAAATATTTACAATAGTCTCCTTTTTTATCTGATTTTTGCATTTTACATTTTAACCTTTCTTTTATTTTTATTATTGGTATCTAAATCGTCATCTTCATCCACTTCACACAACACATTGAATAAAACACCATAAAGCCAAGTTTCTCTGTTTGTCATAATTTGTGCCTCAAAACTATTAACAATACGCTTATGTAGTGTATAAACTCTAAATAACATTTTGCAAAATATTAATTGCTAGATAACATAATTAAAGTTTTTGTCTTACATTTATCATGGTTAGAGCTATACAAATTAAAAAAACTGGGGGGCCAGAAGTATTAGAATTTGTAGATAAGAGCATAGGTGAGCCAAAAGATGAGGAAGTCTTAATACGTCATACAACTATCGGCTTAAATCGTTATGATTTAGAACACAGAAAAGGTACACGCAAAATTAAAGATCTGCCATCAGTACTTGGAGTAGAGGCAGTAGGAGTTGTTGAAAAGCTTGGTAAAAAAATTAGTGATGGACTTAAGGTTGGAGATAGAGTTGGATATTGCACAGCTCTTCCAGGGGCATATTGTGAAAAGCGCATTGTACACCAGAAATATTTGATAAAAATTCCGAATGATATACCTGATGAAGTTGCTGCTGCAGTATTGTTTAAAGGTATGACAGCTCACTATTTAGTTAATCAATCTTATAAAATCAGGCCTGGTGCTTTTGTACTAGTTCATGGAGCTAATGGTGGTTTGGGGCAAATAATATGCCAATGGGCAAAGGATAAAAAAGGTATAGTGATAGGTTCTATAAGCTCTGACGAAAAAATGAAGATAGCTTTACAAAATGGCTGCACATACGCAATAAACTACAATGATAAAGATTTCGTTTCTAAAATCATGGAGATTACGAAAAATAGAGGAGTAGGTGCAGTGTATGACCCTATAGGTTACGCTACAAGCAAGCTCTCTTTTGAATCTTTGGGTAAGTTTGGCATATATGTTTCCTATGGGCAGATATCAGGTAATGCTCCTATTAATTTCTCTTTACTTAGTTCGCGTTCGTTATTTGCAGCTGGAACTTCGATATATCACTATAAGCATGATAAATTTACATTAGTGCTTACTGCAATGGAAATATTCGAGATGATAAGAAAAAAACTTTTAATCGTACGAATTAATAAAAAATATAAATTTGATGAAATAATAGGGGCTCATCGTGACATGGAAAATAGAAAAATAAGTGGGCTAAATATCATCAAAGTTTCTTAAAATAAATTAGTAACCTAAAATAATTATTCATTAAGTCATATCAACAAGAATTTCATATGGTTAATTCTCTTTTTGGGAAAGTTAAAAGCATACAGCTGAACTGACTGAGATTTTTACCGGACTAGTTTGAAAAACTTGTCATTCTGCTACTCGTTAGTGGCGTGGTAATGCGATGTTTTATCTATAGATATTATGTTCACAGTAGTTTCAAAAGAAGCTGAGTAAATAAGTTATATTTCAAATTAGATTTGGTGTCACATCTAACATTATAAGTATTATCACTTTAATAGTATATGGAGCTGTTATTTTGTATCCGTTCAGAGGTGTGGTTTAAGAAACAACAGCTAGCAGGTTTTGAAAAGGGTTTAATTCCTTTTGTTTCCAAGTCAGATACAACGAAATTATCCGCTCAAGAAATCTATTCCCTCGCTCTGACTGTGCAAAATATGAATTCTTACGATAGACAACATAATGCCGTATCTGTCGCTCAACATGGTTATTCGTTAATGGAATATTCTCTGGGTCATCCAAAAATGTCCACATCATTGACTCGGATTTTATAATACCCTTTACCGTTCGTGAAGCTCCTTTTGCTTCAAGTATATAAGATATTTTTATCATGCAGTACTGTATGTATCTTCGTAATTCTTTAGCTTGCTTAGTGAACTTTGAAATACTAATTTCATTTTCTGACAAAGCGTTTTTTAATACAAACAATCCATTAGCTGCGTCTTTTAAACAATGGCCAAGTCTCATTACTTCACTATTCCAACTATGAGATAACCTCTCGAAATTTCTCAATAAGTGAGCCCAACAAATTTGTCGTTTTTCATCACTGAAGTGGTTGTAAACTGCATATCTGTCAGTAATTACCAGGTTTTTGTAATCACAAAATGCACTATTCTTTAAAAATTTCATTCCTCTTGTATCTGCTAACTTCATAAGACTTGCTTTATTGTTGGCAAACATCCAGCACCATCCCAATTTGCCTTTGTTGTAGTGACTGGTTTCATCAATATGCAAAATTTCGCTTGCTTTTATTTCTTCCTCTATTTGTTCATAGGCTTCTTTACATTTTGACGAAACCCTTGCTTCACTATTGGACACACTACCAACACTTATACTCATGTTAAAGATGTCTTTCATAATATTCGCTATTTCTCGCTTTGAATTCTTATAAAACCCACTTAGTGATGCAACTACTGACTTAACTCTAGGACCAAAGGTATCCGGTGTAACTCCTTCTGGTAATTTGCTACTCCTTCTTTTTCCGCATTTACGACAGCGACCATGTTCTAATTGATACTCAACTACGTAAGGCTTAATTTCTGGTAAATCAACTTTTTGATAGACATATGGTTTTTCCGATATTGCGATTTCTTCACCACACTCGCATCTATTTGGTAACTCTACCTTCACCACCTCATCTGCTTCCATTTTAGCTCGGCAATTCCCCTTATGTCCAACTTGACCACCTATCTTCCTGCCGCCCTCTGACTTATCTTCTGGTGTGTCTTTTTTTATTTTGTACAGCTCTTTTGAACTTGGTAAAGATGAATTCCTTGAGTTTAAGCCGAGTCTCTCTCTTAGTTCAGCATTCTCTATTTCTAAGATTTTATTTTTTTCTTCAAGCTTTGCTACTTTCTGCTCTAAGTTTTTACATAACTCTACAATACTGATCAACAATTGAAGCATCTAGCCTTACTTTACTATCAACATTTTGTGTTATTACTACTTTAATATATTATGTCAATTGTTTTTTATCCTTGCCACACCTCTGAACGGATACGTTATTTTTCTTTTAAATGAATGCTTTTTTCTGTTTTACAATAGTTTTAGAGTTGAGGTTATAGTACTTAGAAAGTTTACATTGCTTTATGAATTGTCTCTGTTGTTCTGATATATCCAGTAATCATAAGTTCTCCTTTAATGGCATTTTGTTCTCATGTTTTATATACCATTACACTCTGGGACCATACATATAAGGCTAAAGTTTGCTGAAAGTCAATTAAAATTACTTAATAAATTGACTATATAAACTAAAAATGCTAGTATTATATTATTAATTTTAAGTAAAGGTACATACTATGAGCTATACAAGAGAACAGTTAAAAGAGGCGAGGCAAGCAAAAAGTAACCTAGAAAAGAAATTTGAATCAAAACTAGAACTAGCAGCAGGCACAATAGTGATACTAACAATAGCACTAGGAATGGGCGCTGTTACTGGGGCTCTTGCAGGTTTAGCTCTAAGTTATGTTAACTTGCCACCTCTCATTGCAGGTGGAATCATTGGTTCTGCAATGTTATTAGTAGGCTTAATCAAGGCTTGTTTTTTCTCAAAAACTACAAATCTCAACGATATACCAGAAGGCATGTCCAAAGAACATGAACAAATTTTGAGAGAATATAGCAACAGCGCTGAATATAAAATTAAAAATTATGCAAATACTATCAGTATTATTGGTGTTTTTTTTGGAGTTGGAGCAGGACTAGTTGCTCTTGGTTTTACATCACCCGCAGCTATAGGTGCTTTAACTTTTGTAGTGAGTGTGATTGCTTGTATTCCTTTAAGTTTCTTAATTGATAAAGCAATTGAGTGCTTTTTTCCAGAAGGAAATAGACAGCCAGGTAGTTCCGTTGATGGGGAGATATACAAAGGAAATAAACAGCCAGGTAGCTCAGTTGATAGTGATGTGAAAATTGTTGATGGGGATGTGTGCAGGAGAGTATTTTAAGAGACGATAGATAGAAGTTTTTGAAGAGGATTTAGCCCATTTTTTTGTGTTAAGTATAATTGAATTATCAGCTTAATTCCTAATCCTGCATAGCTAGTTGATTTTCCCATCCAAGAATCATTTTATTAGCTTGCCTCAATGTTTCAATAGAAGGCAAATCTTCTGTGCTGAGTGGTAGGCGGACAGTTTTGTGTTCTATGAGCCCAATGTCATGCAAAAGTGCTTTAGTAGGTATTGGATTGCTGGCAGTAAATAGAGCTTTGCAAGCTTGTTGCCAACTGTCTGCTTGAGGGTTCTTGCCGCTCATGCATTGCTTAACATATTCATGTACTACACTTGGCCAAACATTGGCAGCAACAGAAACCAGACCAGCCGCACCCTTAGCAGCCATATCAAATATCATATTATCGTCCCCACAAAACACCTCAATATTTGGTGCAACTTTCTTATACTGAGTTAAAGTATCAACGGTGCCACTTGAATCTTTGATAGCCCAAAATTTTTCGTGGCTGGATAAGTTGCGTACAGTTTCAGCGTGAAGACTCACTCCTGCTCTTGATGGAATATTGTAAAGCATGGCTGGCACATGTGCTTTTTCAAGCAGCTTTTCAAACCATAAAGTTTGCCCCATGATTCCAGGCTTTGCATAAATGGGAGTTGTCATTAGATAGCCATGAATAGGCATACCCTTGCAAAAATCAAGCCATTCAAGAGTCTGATATAGATTCACTCCTGGTACACCAATTATAATTTTCGTATTTAATTTTAGCTCACATACAAATTCAACTAATGTGCGCTTTTCAGAATCAGTAAGTGATAAGCTTTCACCTGTGCTACCTAGCAACACTACACCATTTTCAGCTTCAGCTTGCATTGTTAGTAAACGCTGCAAGCTTTGGTAATCTATACTATCTCCACTGCAATTAAAAGGAGTAACACAAGCAGTCCATAAAAATGTAGATTTCAATTGAAGTTATTAAAATGGTATTTCATCATCGATTAGTTCGTCTTTTATATCGTTGTCAAAACTTCCGTGTTTATCTTTTTGTTCTATTTCATTTTGTTTGTATTCACTTGGCTTGTAATCAGAGTTTGACATACTGTTGCGTGAATCTAAAAGGGTAAGGGCACTATTAAAGTTATATAGCACCACCTCTGTCGTATACCTTTCGCTACCATTTTGGTCAGTCCATTTTCTAGTTCTCAGAGAACCTTCAACGTAAACTTTACTACCTTTGCGCGCAAAATCCTTAACAATTTTTACTAATCCTTCACTAAAAATTACAATATTATGCCATTCTGTCTTTTCAGAGCGCGTACCAGAAAATTTGTCAGTCCAACTTTCAGATGTGGCTATCGAAAAACTTGCCATCTCTTTTCCATTTTGTGTAGTCCTAATTTCAGGATCTTTTCCTAAATTACCAACTAATATGACTTTATTTATAGTACCACTAGACATAATTATGCTTTAAAATAAATCTCTTTATTATCTTATGTGAGAGTATTATTGTCAAATTTAATTAAAAACGCGCTTGGAGGGATTCGAACCCACGACCTTTGCCTCCGGAGGGCAACGCTCTATCCAACTGAGCTACAAGCGCAGATGTATTAGATTATTTAATAGATAAACTATCTAAATCAAATTTTTGTTCTGGATAAAGCGTAAACATAATACCTCCATGTCCAAAATGTACATTTTTAGAATTGCTTATCCGTTCTTTTGTTATCTTTTGGTTTACAGCCCATGAAAAAGTTACATAATTTTCAGTTACTGAGTGCACTTTTAAATCCTTAGTATTTATAAACAACTTTCCATTTACCCATATTTTCCATGTATCGGGGGAAAAGTATAAAATTGAATCTAAACTGACTACTTTACAATTGAAATTTTCTTCCTCTGTAACTCCTGAAGACTGTAAGTTAAACTTTTCCATCTCACTAACTATTCTATTAACCTGCTCTTCATCAAAAAAAATGCTTTTTATGCTACCATATTGCGATAAAGTACTCTCTGCTGCCTCTTTTATTATATCGTCTCGATCTATATAATAATTGTTGATAAAAAAACACTCCTTCGCACGCAAATTTGCTATATCAATGAAGTCATTTATTTCTTGATTTCCAACTTTTAAAATACTTTTTAAGTACTTCTTTTCTATAATCATTCCATCATTAGAATGATGACAGACCATTTCATCATTGCCTTGTCTTTCTATATATACACATAAATTTTCACTATTTAACCCTAATATTTTATGCTCAATAAAATCTTCATTACTAATATGCTGTTGGCAAGAATATTTTTTACAAATCCCTATATTTTCTACAAGATCTTCGCAATTGCAATATGCACTAAAATTAAAAAATAGCAGCGTAAAAATAAAAAACAACTTTATATTCATCTACTTAATATGGTATACCAATCAAAAACTATACTAGCTCTCACTATCTCTATCATATTACCACTTAAAATCTGGTTTATAACTTTAGCATCTATATTTCTCTGCTTATTCAAGGTAAGAGATCTGATCATAACATAACCAGGAAGATTTGGAATAGACTGTAGAAATAAAAAAATATGCTTATCGCTAATTGAGCTTAAACTTAGAACCACTTCACTTCTTATTACTTTTGTATGTTCACTTTTATTGTGGAGTTCAGCTTCTTCAGGTATAGAAATTGATATTTCAGGTTCTAACATGTAGTGTTTTTTATATAGCTTGTTAAGCTCAAAATTTAAATTTGTAATGTATCTGCTACTATGTAAGTTTGAAGAAGAAATTCTTTTCCATAAATCTAGGTTTTTATTTAGAACGACTTCTTTCTTTTGAATTTCAATGATCTGTAAATTAATAGAGCGTATTTCCTCAGCTGCAGTTTGATTTTTATTATAAACCTTTTTGTTATAGATAATAAAACACGTTGATAACCCTATTAATACAATAGATAACAATAAGTAATATATGCACTGAATTGTAGCTTTTCTTTTTAGTTGAGAGATAGTCATCAATCTACATTGCCTCTCCTATTTCAACATCAATAGATAGATTTTTCTCTTTAGTAGTAGGTAAGCTAGAAATACTAATATCATGAGTACGGAAATTATCGTTTAAATTTTTCTGTAGTTTCTCGTATTGATAAGAACTGTCTTTACCAGATTGAAAATTAAACCTTAAAGTTGTGGTAATATAACTTTTTGCCTCATTATAATTCCACTCAAATAATTGAAGCTCTACATCTGGTACTTTTAGCTTTTCTACATACTTAACTTGTGTGAGAGGAGAGTACTCTATTTTTGATAAAATATTATTGATATTAATAAAATCGTAAACTTCATCTATCTTTTTTACATTATAGCTTTGGCTAAGTTTTATTAGTTTGTTATTTAAAGCACTCCGCTTTGCAGATAAATTATCAGCAATATTAAAATTCGAATACAAATTCCGCAAACAAAAGGTGTTAATTACAATTAAAGTCAAAAGGAGGTATAGAAAAATCCGAGGAGAGTTTAAATAAAGGTAATTGAATAGATAAAATTCTTTAGTTTCTTTTGTATTAAAAACATCTGTTGGCTTATTCTTAAAGCTATGGAACAAAATTGTAGTATCACAAAAGCTATCTTTTTCGCATATAGCTAATTCTGCTCCCAATAGTTTACCTAGCTCATATGGAGTCAATATGTTCACACTATTCTCTGAAAAATTTATAACTGATAAACTAGATTTAATAGCTTCTGATACTATGATGCAAAGGTCGATAGGGTCATTTTTTTCAAATCCAAACTTAGTTAAAGATTGAATTGTATTTTTCACTTCCTGATATATTTCACCAGCAATGATTCCTGGTAAATTATCATTAGTAAATGGTATTAAACGTGTAAATATCATTTTGTTCTCTTTAAGAACCACTTGTCTATAGCCACCTGTTTTAGTTGCAGCAACTATAATTTTCCAGTTACTAGGATCTTTGTGTAGAATCTTTTTTGCTATACTGACTAGTTCTATAGGAAACATTAATATTCCTTTAAAGTTAGAGCCTATTTCAACAAACACGTCCAACCAATATTCTATTAAATGATTTGCTTTTGATGAAACAAATAGATACCACCAGTTTTGATTAAATTTATTCGGCTTTTCGACCAAGAGAATAGAATTTATATCGTTATTATGAGCAAAATGCTCTACTTTTGTTTTTGCTGATAGATAAGCACTAATCCTATTTACTCTTGGGATAGACTGTAGCAAATAGTTCTGATCAGTGTGATTGAGAACCAGATATAAGGGTGCTTTTTTATCTGATGAGAGACATGAAATTAAGTCAGAAACAACTTTATTATTTTTGTCCTTAGCAAAATATCTTTTATTTAAAGTATCATTTTTAAAATATAGTAACATTGTGCCTTCTTTTCCTATAGAAAGCATAAACTTACTTTTGGGTTTTGACCCAAACATATTAACAAAGTGTATACTCATCTAGAATTAAAAAGGTAATTTATTGAAATTCATTAAACATTAGATGACAATATTACTTATATTATAAGTTTTTGATAAAATTAGTAGTAATATTAACCCTTTTGTATGATGAAGGTTTTTTATATTTGTGCTAGACACAACTTAACCTGACAAACGAGGATTAATTATATCTCAGCTTGATATTTTATTCTCCAACAGACTGAAAATTGAATTAAGCTAAAGACTTGATTTGACGCACGTTGTTGCACATTACCATTTAGTATACTTGAACTGAACATTTTCAGTGAATCCATCTGGCATGACTGAAACTTTTGTATTCATATTTATTTTTAAGTAATTTACTAGCTCATCAACTAATATATCAGGAGCAGAAGCACCTGCAGTAATTCCTATTTTTTCTGCGCCCTGCAACCAATTTTTGTTCATACATTTATAATTATCAATCAAATAGGCTCTTTTTCCTGTGGAAATGCACAGGTCTAATAAACGGTTTGAATTTGAACTGTTTTTGCTTCCTACAATTAACACTACGTCTGTAATTTTAGCCAATTTTTTAACAGCGTTCTGCCTATTTTGTGTTGCATAGCATATATCTTTTAAGTCGGGGCCTGTAATGCTTGGAAATCTGAGCTTCAGTGTAGCAATAATTTCTTTGGTATCGTCAATACTTAACGTGGTTTGTGTTACATAAGATAAATTATCTGGATCTTTGATTTGTAAATTGTATACGTCTTGCATAGTTTGCACTAGAGATATAGGATTACTTACTCTTCCTATAATTCCTTTAACTTCTGGATGATTTTCATGTCCAATTAGAATTAATTCTTTACCACTATCCTCATACCTTTTTGCCTCTTTATGTACTTTGCTAACTAATGGACATGTTGCATCAATCACTTGAACACCCTTTCTTTTTGCCTCATCCTCTATACTTTTCGACACTCCATGTGCGCTAAAGATCAATATTCCTCTATTGTCTTTAATGTCTTCTATGCTGCTTACAAAAACCACTCCTTGTTTCTTGAAGTCCTCTACTATATACTTATTATGAACGATTTCGTGTAGTACATAAACTTGGCGTTCATTTTTGTATTTCTCTAAAGTGATTGCTAATATGTCTACAGCTCTTTTAACCCCTGCACAGAAACCGCGTGGTTCAGCTAAGATAATCTCCATTTTTTAAGTAAGTATGTAAACATTGCTAAAAAGCAAGCTCCGCTCACTATGTTTCATATCATGACTGCTTTACTATAATTTCAAATTTATCATTACCAAGATTTTTGTTAATATACCAGGAACCGTCATCTTTAATTACAAATTCAGGACCCTTGAGGTCTCTTGTTATTGTCCTTCCATCTCGGCCATCCATAGCAATATGGATATCGAATGTAACGATGTCTAGATTTACCATGGCTTTTTTCCCACTGTATGAATTTAGACTAAACTTGCCCAACATGACATCATTAATACTCACTTCTCCTGCATAAGTATCACACTGACCATCTATACAACACTCACTTTTAATATAAAAAAGATCTAACATATTTAAATCTATAAAAAAAAGAACTAAATTTATATACTAAATACAATTCATCATTAATAAGCAACTATAGATTACTTTGGCTACAACAATAATGCAACTGGAAGTATAACATAATTAATTGTATAAGAAACTACACTTTAGAGAAATGGTTGTTTGGTTTTTTTATTAATTTTTTTCACCATACTGTCAATCATGTGTTTTATTCCTTGATATACAGAGTATATACTTTCGTCATTACGCATATAAGCAGAGCAGGAAAATACATTATGTTTTTCATCTTCTATTGATAACTCTGTATCGCATGTTATATGTTCGCCGCCGAGCTTCTCTATCAACTGGTCTTTGTCGTTTCCTATAGTTACCTTAATCTTACTTTCTTCTTTACCTATCTTGCTACTTAAAATTAAAACAATAATGGCTGGAGATATACATATAGTTCCTATTGGCTTTTTTGCAACAAAGAACTCTGAGACTAATCTTTCAAACTCAGGCATTACTGTTTTATTTTCAGCTAAGTCAGATAAATTTTTCGCAACTCCATATCCACCAGGTACGACTAGCATGTCAAAATTTTCAGCTTTAGCTTCTCTTAAATCATTTATCTCACCTCTTGCAATTCTTGCTGATTCTACAAGTACATTCCTTTTTTCTTTTACTGCTTCTTTTGTTTTGTGATTCATAACTTGTGTGATATCAACATCAGGAGCAAAGCACGTGACTTCAACTTCCTGCTGATCAAACACAAGCAGAGTTAAGACTGCTTCTCTCACCTCTGTGCCGTCGAGGTGGCCGCATCCTGATAAAACCACAGCGGCTCTTAATTTTTTCTCACCCATAAAATACCTTGATTTCATATAATCTAGGTATTGTAATACAAATTCCATATTTGGAAAGGAGTAATTATTTTATGTCAATTATAATATAATTAATAATTAGCATATATAATTAGGCATATTTATAATTGATGGGAATTGAATATGGTACAAGGTGGTACAACAAATCCAACCAATTCGGACGAGTTCATTGAAAATGTAGTAAAATACATTAGTGAAAGAAAAGATTTGTTGGAAGCATTGAAGTCTCTATTACAAGCAAATGAATTTGTAAAAAGCGGTGAAATTTTTGACGAATCATCTATCAAGGATGTATCTGAATTGCTGATAAAAGATAAAGATCTTTTGAAGAACGCAATAGATATTGTAAAGGAGTATCTTGAGAAAGACGACAATCAATTCAAAATATTGTTTGAACAAGTAAATAAAGTAAAAGGCATGGAGAAGGAGCTTGAAACTTTAGGCAATGAACTGTTAGCTCAAGAAGTTATAAGTGTAGCAGCATTTACAACATTGACGGGTGCACTAGCAGGTTTATTAACAGTAGGAGGAGTGACCGGTGCATTAATTGTTGGTGGAGCAGCATTTGTAGGATTTATGGCACTAGTTGCTATAGCTGCTATTGGTTATGCCATATATCAGCATAGAGGTGAGATAAAAGAGAGCGTAGGTAAGGGTACCAGTAAAGCAGTCCAGGGTATAGTTGAATCGGGAAAAGAAGTGAAAAGTTTTGTGAAAAATGTGATCGATAAATTACCTACGATTCAAGCAAGAGAGAATAATTTTGAAAAGTTAATAAGCAATTTAATGGAAAAGAATCTTGAAGCTGATGAAGGAAAAAGAACAATGCTTAGTAATGAAATAAAAATAATAAAAATGCTTCAAAATCAAGAGCAGCAATCTTGTATCTTGTAAAAAGCATCTAATGTTTTAAGCTTAAGCATTAGATGGAGAAGAGAAGAACTCTGTCAGTGGTCTTAGATATAAAATCTGTAAGGTAGATAAGAGTTCTCTTCTCAAGAGTACAGGCTGGACGGTATCGTAGAAAAACCTAAATGGTTCTAATTCTGTATTCACAAGACTAGCCTTACTTTTCATTTTTAATGGTAACGCATGGGGTTATATATGATCAACAACTTTTTAGGTATAGATGTATCGAAAGATCGCTTTGATGTTTTTCTCTCGTTCATAAGCAAAAAAGGAAGATGTGAAACTAGAAAAAGGAGTTTTAAAAACGAGGATTCTGGGTTTCAAGGTTTACTTAGCTTTCTACAAAAACATAATGTAGAAGAAGTAAAAGCCTGCATGGAGGCTACTGGTTGTTATAGCGAAGCTTTGGCTGAGTTTCTGCACAACGCTGGACATTCTGTTAGTGTTGTAAATCCTTATTGCATAAAATCTTATGCAAGGAGTAAGCTGATACGACAAAAGAATGATCAGACCGATGCAGAAGTTATTGCTGATTATTGCCAAAGACAGGAACCTTCTAGTTGGACACCACCTTCTCCTGAAATGAAAAAATTAAAACATCTTTATCGTTGCTCAGTTGCGTTAAAAGATGAGTTAACATTAGTAAATAACCACTTAGAAAAAAAAGAGAGACTGCTTAAAGAAGTTGCAAGTGCTTGGGAAGACCTTGCAATGAATATAGCTCAAAAAATAGAAACAATAAAAAACTCCGTACGTGAACTATTAAATCAACATAAAGAATTGTTGGAAAATTTTCAACTTCTATTGACTATTCCAGGAATAGGAGAAGAATCAGCAATAGCTATTTTAGCTGAAGTTCCTGACATAGAGGTTTTTAGAGATGCCAGGCAATTGGCAGCATATACAGGAGTTATACCACGAAATATGACGTCAGGTTCCTCTGTATATGCCAAACCCAGATTAAGTAAATCCGGTTCACAAACATTACGTAAAGCACTTTTCTTTCCTGCTATAGTAGCTAAGAATCACAATCCTATCATTATTAGTTTTTGCCAGAGATTAAAGGAAAAGGGTAAGCATAATATGGCTATCGTTGGTGCTGCAATGCGTAAGCTACTCCATATCATTTTCGGTGTTCTAAAATCCAAAAGTGCTTTTAATCCTGACCATATCAAGAATTACAGGGCAAAGCGGTTGGAGGAGAATTTAGTACTTTAAAATCAAAAAATGCGTACTTTCTATCTTATGTAAAATAGCATTTTACACAAATTTATTTAATGTAGTTGGTTAGTGTATATGTTGATAGAAAGTATTTTTTGATTTCGTAATACAGCTTAAGATTCAATTTCTATAATTTTCTTGTTGACTGACAAGACGGTATCTTCCTTCTCGTATAGATGATAAGATATTTGTTTCTAATTCTTTATAGTCTACCAAACCGGTAGTTCTGTTTGCTTGACTGATTGTCAAACCTCCATTTTTTGTTTCTATTTTATTTTTACTTCTCGGTTTGACACAGTTTATTTAACACTTCCCTAAGTACGTAAGAAAAAACACTCCTATACTGAAAGTACAAGCATTTGTTGAGATTATTAGGAATGTAAAACCTAGCAGAAATCTTGATAATTCAAACGCTGAACAACTTCAAGCTATTGATAGAAAAATCCCTTAATTGTACATAGGCCAAGTTGGCTTATGTGTTCTTATTCTCACTTTGTAAACATGCCAATAATTTTATCCATTATTCCGCCCATATTTGCTTCAGCTTGAGTGTGTGCTATCTTACCACCGTGTGAAATTAATTTGGGATCTGCGCCAGGTGATATATTAACAAATTTACTACCAACAACTCCACTGCTAGTGATTAGGGCTGAGCTATCAACTGGGAGTTTTATATCCCTACTTATACACATGTCGATTCGTGCTATGTAGGTAGCTTTGTCGAGTGATACACCAGTTATGCTTCCGACTTCCACACCAGAGATCTTGACACTATCACCAACTCCTACACCGTTAGCATCAGTAAAAAGGCCATGTATTTTATAACAATCCTTATAGTTTTTCTTTATGTAAGATAATTTATCAATAGCGAAGAAGATAAGAAAAACAGTAAAAATTAATACAAATGAACCAGCAGTTATTTCAAGTATATTTGACCTTCGCATCTTTAGTTATTAGGATTCCAGCTTTCATAGTAATTTTTCACCTTTTGGTTTGGGTAGTATGCATCTTTTGTACCTGTTAAATTAGGAATTTTTCTTTTGTTATTATTCACTGGTACTGCATTATCAGTATAATGCAGCCATATATGCCATGCTGGAGGAATTGTTGTAGGCTCAGAAACATTGTCATATATTACCCATCTTTTTCCTTTACTTGATTCATAGTAAGAATTTCCGTTTTCGTCCCTTCCTATAAGTTCACCTTCTCTCCGCAATAGTCTCGTTACTGCATTATAAATTTTAGACAACATAAAGGTGTTAAAACAAAAAGTATTATATATACTAATACTTTAACGATGTATTAACAACAGTTTAATGCAATTACCAATTCTACAAGTTATTATACCAATAATTGCATCGATGTTCTGCTTTCTTACCAGGAAACATAGGGTGTCCTGGTTTATCTCTTTTTTTACAACGGCAGCTACTTTCTTTATTTCATTAATGTTGCTAGTGAAAACATACAATGGTGAAATTATAACTTATTATCTTGGAGATTGGGCTCCTCCATACGGAATAGAGTTGAGAATTGACATATTGAACTCCTTGATTCTAACTTTGGTGAATTTTATAGCGCTGATTAGTGTGCTTTATAGCTTTCATATTAATGAAAAAGAGATTAGCAAAAACAAAATCTCTGGTTTTTACTCTCTATTTCTACTGTGCCTAAGTGGATTACTCGGAATTTTAGTAACAAACGATATATTCAACCTTTATGTCTTTTTAGAAATTTCATCTCTTTCTTCTTATGTTTTAGTTTCAATGGGAAGGGATAAGAAAGCTTTAGTTGCAGCATTTGAATATCTAATTAGCGGTACTGTGGGAGCAACATTTTACTTGTTTGGCATTGGGCTTTTGTACTCTATGACAGGAACACTCAATATGTCTGACATGGCTGAAAGAATAGTACCATTATACGATAATAACATCATAAGACTTGGTACATTATTCATTTTTGTTGGTCTCTCAATCAAAATGGCACTGTTTCCACTCAGCAGATGGCTGGTTAACGCATATAGTGAAGCACCTAGCTTCATTAGCATATTTTTTTCAGGTACAGTAACCAAAGTGATGATATATGTTTTTATCAGAATCTTTTACACTGTTTTTCAGCAAAAATTTTTCTTACCACTAAGCACCGTGATGATCATCCTTGCGCTTTGTGCTGTTGTATTTGGATCAATATCTGCAATGATCGAAAAAGATATAAAAAGACTGTTTGCTCACTCCAGTATCAGTCAGATTGGCTATATAATTTTAATGCTGGGTTTAAATTCAAAAGCAGGTTTGTTTTCAGCAGTTCTTCACATAGTAAATCATAGCATGATAAAAACGTCTTTATTCATGACTGCAGGGTGTATTTCTTATAAGTTTGGTATGACAAAAATAGAAAATTTATCAGGACTAAAAAAGTCAATGCCCTATACAACACTTGCATTTACTCTACTTAGTTTCGCATTAATCGGTGTACCTTTGACAAATGGCTTTGTAAGTAAGTGGTATATGATGAAAGCAATTATCGAATCTCATGCATGGATTTCCCTTGCAGTTTTTGCTGCTGGCTCTTTTCTTGCACTAATATATATGTGGAGAATGGTTGAGAAAATATATTTTGAAAACAGTACAGCATCAAACGCTGGAATGACACTTAATGAGGTACCATTGCTTATGCTCTTTTGTCTATTATTTATGGCAATTTTAACGGTAATAACTGGGATATATAGTAGTCCAATTCGGTTGGTAATTAATAAATTTGCTTTTTGATTTTCTTATGTTTTATTGTATCTCAAAGTCTGTAAAGTTTTTGCTGTGGATAAGCTGAAGAAGATTCACTTATTATTAGTCATTAACGTAATAGCTCTGTTTTGCGTTGGCATTGTTGTGCAATATTCTTCTTCTGGAGGAAAGTGGGCTCCATTTGCAATTCACCAATTGGTCATATTCTCTTTCTTCTTTTTGCTTGCTATAGCTATGTCATTTATAGAGCTAGATTTTTATTTGAAGCACGCTTATTTTTTTTACATAGTAGCAGTAATTGCGCTGTTAGCAGTAAATTTTTTTGGCTCGCATATAATGGGTGCAACAAGATGGATAAGAATTGGGTCAATTAGTTTACAACCATCAGAATTTGTAAAAGTGGGCTTAATACTTGCACTTGCTTGTTATTTTAATAAACAAAGTGTGTATAAAATGATGAAATTTCAAAGCTTATTTAAGCCACTTATAATTATTTTCTTACCTGTATTCCTTGTATTGAAGCAACCTAATTTAGGAACAGCTGTAATAATATTGTTTATAGGAGCATCAATTATATTCACAGCAATAATGGAAAGATCTCATTTAATAATTTTTGGAACTCTTGGCATTTTCGCAATACCAGCTATTTGGCCTTTTTTGCGCCCTTATCACAAGCAAAGGATATTATCATTTTTGGATTCATCAGTAGATCCACTTGGAATAGGTTATAATGCACAGCAATCTCAAATAGCTATTGGTTCAGGAGGTTTGTTTGGTAAGGGATTTGTTAATGGGAGTCAAACTCAACTTGGATTTTTGCCAGAGAAACGCACAGATTTTGCTTTTGCGGTACTTAGTGAGGAATGGGGGTTCTTAGGCAGCATGACTTTGATTTTACTCTATACCACATTCCTCGCTATAATATTCTCTATCGCTTACAGGTCAAAAAATTATTTTTCTAAGTTAATATCTATCGGGGTTTTCGCCTTTTTTGGTGCTCATTTCTTTATAAACATTGGAATGACAATAGGCCTTTTACCTATAATAGGTGACCCACTTCCATTTCTATCCTATGGCGGAAGCACAACTGCTGCGAGCTTAATATGTATAGGATTGCTACTTAGTTCCGTGGCATCTATAAAGGACTTAAAGCTAAGTTTCCGATTTCACCCATAGAAAGAGCTTAGACAACCATCACTCTGCTAATGGTTAACGTCTTATTCTTCAATGAGAATCCCATTTTACGGTGCTTAAATCTATTCCCTCTTGTACCATTTCCAAAAGTGGGCTCATTTCTCTTAGCCGTCCAACATTTTTAGTAACAAGATCTGCTGCATATAGAACTTCATCTTTAGTTGTAAATCGGCCAAGGCCAAATCTAATTGATGAATGCTCAAGATCGTGGCCATTGTTTAGTGATCTTATGACATAAGAAGGCTCAAGGGATGCAGATGTGCATGCAGAACCAGAGCTTACTGCTAAATCCTTGATTGCCATGATAAGAGACTCACCCTCAACATAAGGAAAACTTAAGTTGAGGTTACCAGGAATCCTATTTTCATAGTCACCATTTAAAACAACATCAGGAAATGCTTCTTTTATTTTGTTGTACAAAATATCTCTCAGTTCTTCTAATTTACTTGCTTCTGCTCCCATTTCTTCTTTAGCAATACGTGCCGCTTCACCAAAACCAACTGCAAGGGGAGTGGGAACTGTTCCAGAGCGCATGCCTCTCTCCTGTCCACCACCACTAATTAGTGGCGTCAACCTAACACGAGGATTTTTTCTACGGACATATAATGCACCTATTCCCATAGGTCCATAAATTTTATGGCTAGAAAGGCTCATAAGATCAATGTTCATTTCATTTACGTCTATTGGAACTTTTCCAAAGCTTTGGGCAGCGTCTGTATGAAAAAATATATTATGCTTTCTACACATTGCACCAATTTCTTTGACAGGTTGCATTACTCCGATTTCATTATTTGCCATCATCACTGAAATCAGAATTGTTTTATCAGTGATTGCCTTCTCAAGTTTCAACAAATCTATAATTCCGTTTTGCTTAACGGACAAATATGTAACTTTAAAGCCTTCATTTTCCAGATGTCGACAAGAATCTAAAACGCACTTATGCTCCGTGCAGACAGTTATTATATGATTTCCCTTATTCTTATAAAAATGAGCAACACCTTTGATAGCCATGTTATTTGATTCGGTTGCACCCGAGGTAAAGACGATTTCTTTGCTGTCTGCATTCACTAAATCAGCAATGTGCTTCCTTGCTTTTTCTACTGCTTCCTCAGCTGTCCAACCAAATGAATGACTACGAGAGTGTGCATTACTAAACTCACCAAAATAAGCTATCATCACCTCCAAAACACGAGGATCTACTTTAGTAGTAGATTGATAATCGAGAAATATTGGTAATTTTATTTTAGTATCATGTATTTTCTTACTTTCAACATTCATAAAGCTACCAAAGAGACAAAATTTACAACTATTTAATAGCACTAAAGCTTAATTTTTTCAAGGTATAATCTTGCCTAAACGAAAGTTGTCAGCGCTCTCTCCTACGTTATTCCAGTGTCCCTGTAATGTCATTTTCTATGATCAGTGTTTATGCAGCTAGGTCGAATACGCGCTAGGTAACCCTACTAGTGCTAGCAGCTTCTTGACGCCCATCCATTAAGACTGCTACTCCATCAACTTTAGTACTGGGCTTTAACATCATATATGTAGCACCACCAACTGCTAGTCCTGTTGCTATAACTGCAACCACTTCTATTGGTGTAGAGGGTTTTGACTCAGCTGTAACTATTCCAGTTGCAGAAAGTGCTTTCGCTATTAAAACACCTGATAATGCAGTTGTACTACCGGCAAAAAAACCTTTCGCAATTGCTGATGTACGTTGTTTTTCCTCTTTAGTTAAATTCCTAGAAGCAGTTCTAGCATGATTTTTCACATTAACATAGGAGCCTTCACGTTTTTTTGGCGGAGTAAATACATAATCTCTTTGAATAGCCAAAGATGAAGGTGTCACTCTATAGTCATCTTTTATATTAACATTCGCACCGTTTCTTACGAGAGATTCTACCACGTCTGCATGGCCATTCATAAGAGCTAAATTAAAGGTGTCCATCCCTCCTTATCTTCTTGTTCATTAATCCTGATTTCATCTTTTTCCAACAGAGCATCTACTACCTCTTTATAATCATTTTCAGCAGCTAAATGTAAAGGTGTCTTTTTATTCTTATCTTTTATATTAACATCTATCCCTTTTGTTACTATTAAAGCCTTTGTCAAGCTCGTATAGCCTAACTTAGCAGTTAAATGTAATAATGTGAATTCATTATCTCCAACTTCAAATTTATAATTTACATAAAAATTACTCTCTTCCCACTGTTTAAATACCTCTTCATTGCTTGCCTTTAGCTCTCCTTTTACTTTTTCAATTACGTTCCTTTTATCTAATTTATTATCACTATTAACCGTACTTAATACTTCCCGCCACTGCTGATAATTTATTGTCATAATTTTTACCCTGATCTTAAATAATTAAAATAAGAAATCAATATTTATTTTAAATGAGCTTATAATCGAAATTGTGGGTAGCAAATTATTGCCTCTTGAATCACAATGTTCGTATAGCTGCAACCCTGAAGCTACTATCTCTCATCCACTGAAGGTATTGCACAGTGCTGTCTACTTGATCGTCGTGGCGGGTTTCTGGGAACATTAAAATTTCATACTCAAAATCGCTGAGCCATATTGCTTGATGCGGCAGAAAAACCTTGCCGGATTCTATTATCGGAACAATCTGGTGGAATCGAGCGATTTTACTGTTATGCGGCACTATCTCAATAACAGGTATTGTCTTTAGCTCTTGAATCAATTGTTGACCGCTTGTTTTTGCTTCGATTAAAATTGCGTGTGGCTTCCACCTTGCAGCTAGTGATAGAACTTGTTCTTTAAGTTTTGGATACTCAAGCTTCGCACGGTATACATCGAGTAAATAAAACTTATTATTCACCTTTGTCCAGGTGGTGCAGACACTAAAGCCGCTAGAATCGTTTGTTGAAACTGCAGTATCCCAGCTCTGAGTTATATGTAAGAGATTGTCAGGAAAATTTCTATAGCGTTTCAACCATTCTTGCTTAATTATACCACTTGAAAGTGGCAGAGGATTTTGTTGATATTGAGCAGCAAAAGCGTAACTCCCAAGTTCAGCCTTTATCATTTCAATTTCTCCTACATCTAGGGGATATAGCAGCCACTGCCATTAAGTTAAGGGAAAGAGAAGTTAAGATTGGACAAAAAATTTGAAGTGATTGATAATTATGGTAAATACTAGGGTGAATTTTTAAGAAAAGGGAGTCTGAAAAGTGCAAGTTATTTAAAAAAGTAATAATTGCAGGTTATTTTGCAAAGAATGTACTAATGCAATGATACTGAAAAGATATCTTGAATTTAAAACACATGTTTTCTAGCTCTTTTCTGGTAGTTGAGTGAACGAATATCAGATATCTTATGACGATCAACTCTTCTCCCTTTTCTCACCACTAAAGTGTTCATCAAAAATAACTGTGATAGTCGATACATAATGCAGTCTATGTCTGACTCTGTAGAAAAAATATCAAAGGCTAAGTTTTTAATCGCATTAAATGAGACAGATTTATTGATGCTTTTTTTTAGTTTACTATTCTGTGAGCTCAATGTCTCTTCATCATCTTCTATCATGATACTTTCTAGATTACTGATGAAGATAGTTGACCAAAAATCCTGCTTGATAGTTTCAATACTTTTTCCTGTGAAATTCTCTAAATTTAATCTTCCCTTCAGCCTAGAAAAAAATGTTTCTACTCCCCAGCGCAAGTAATATAATCTCTCAAACTCTTCAACTGTAAAACGTTTCTCATCTAACAGAGATGTTACTAACACTTCAACTTCGCCAGAAGAAAGTATTATTTTGACTAACCTGAATTTCATCTCATCAGGTAATCCTAGCTTTCGTAGCTGTCTTGCTACTTTAATAGGTGCGGTAGACACTACCACCGTACTAGATGGGCTTTCCGGCTTAAACATAGTGTTTATTTCATTGAAAGACGAACTTGAACAGCGAATTATATAATTGATTTTCCTTCCTGTAAGCTCAGCAAGAAATCGATAAGATACGTATCCTCTATCACAGATTAACAAATCGTCTGATTTTATGGATTCAAGCATACCGATTGCTAAATCAACCTCATAGCTGTCACCTCTACTTAGCACAGATTTTATTGCAATATTATTTAGCACATCGTAGCAAACTTCAAAGGTTGCACTTGTATAGTCTTCAAATCTCTGGATTCCATTCCATACTGCTCTTGAGCCAAACTCACCTATTATTTTGTCGCTCTTTGGCAGAATCAGTATTGAAGCATCAAATGCAAGTACTCTGAAGCCATGGTGGGTTTTAAATTCCTGATCTTGGTAGTATAGGGAAACTATATCATCATTTAACTCTGAAAACGCAGTATGTTTTAGCTTCTTTCTTGCTTGAGTAAATGCACTTGCCGTAATTGTATAATCTTTTCTTGTATGCAGAACAAACTCATTAAGCATCACTTGTAATGACTTTACACTCTTTCTAAAAATCAGGAGAAATACATTAACGAAGGGCAGCTTTCTTTTTCGTGAGAAGTCTTTTGAGGATGCTCTGTGTGCGTTTATAAAGTTTAAACTCATCAATTTATTTTTTATAAACATGATTATTCTTTTTTTTACTCATGTCATTACTTCTTTTAATTTGTGAATCTTACCTGATTTTATAATACAGTTCATCACTTTTCCTTAACTTAATGGCAGTGTATTATGCTTACCCTTTTCCTTTAATCTCTGGCAAAAACTAATAATGATAGGATTGTGATTCTTAGCTACTATAGCAGGAAAGAAAAGTGCTTTACGTAATGTTTGTGAACCGGATTTACTTAATCTGGGTTTGGCATATACAGAGGAACCTGACGTCATATTTCGTGGTATAACTCCTGTATATGCTGCCAATTGCCTGGCATCTCTAAAAACCTCTATGTCAGGAACTTCAGCTAAAATAGCTATTGCTGATTCTTCTCCTATTCCTGGAATAGTCAATAGAAGTTGAAAATTTTCCAACAATTCTTTATGTTGATTTAATAGTTCACGTACGGAGTTTTTTATTGTTTCTATTTTTTGAGCTATATTCATTGCAAGGTCTTCCCAAGCACTTGCAACTTCTTTAAGCAGTCTCTCTTTTTTTTCTAAGTGGTTATTTACTAATGTTAACTCATCTTTTAACGCAACTGAGCAACGATAAAGATGTTTTAATTTTTTCATTTCAGGAGAAGGTGGTGTCCAACTAGAAGGTTCCTGTCTTTGGCAATAATCAGCAATAACTTCTGCATCGGTCTGATCATTCTTTTGTCGTATCAGCTTACTCCTTGCATAAGATTTTATGCAATAAGGATTTACAACACTAACAGAATGTCCAGCGTTGTGCAGAAACTCAGCCAAAGCTTCGCTATAACAACCAGTAGCCTCCATGCAGGCTTTTACTTCTTCTACATTATGTTTTTGTAGAAAGCTAAGTAAACCTTGAAACCCAGAATCCTCGTTTTTAAAACTCCTTTTTCTAGTTTCACATCTTCCTTTTTTGCTTATGAACGAGAGAAAAACATCAAAGCGATCTTTCGATACATCTATACCTAAAAAGTTGTTGATCATATATAACCCCATGCGTTACCATTAAAAATGAAAAGTAAGGCTAGTCTTGTGAATACAGAATTAGAACCATTTAGGTTTTTCTACGATACCGTCCAGCCTGTACTCTTGAGAAGAGAACTCTTATCTACCTTACAGATTTTATATCTAAGACCACTGACAGAGTTCTTCTCTTCTCCATCTAATGCTTAAGCTTAAAACATTAGATGCTTTTTACAAGATACAAGACCATTAATGGGAAAAGATGGTGCATTAACGCCATTTGTAAAAAGGCTACTTGAAGCAAGCTTGGAGGGTGAAATAGAACATCATTTATCTACTGAAAGCGAAGAAAACAATCGTAGAAACGGAAGGAATGGAAAAACTTTGAAAACAAGTGCAGGTTCATTTGAACTATTGACACCAAGAGACAGAGAGGGAAGTTTTGAACCACAGATAGTGAAAAAAAGGCAAACAACAGAACTTGAAACAAAGATTTTGAGCATGTTTGCCAGCGGTATGAGATATAGAGACATAATGTCACACGTCGAAGAAATTTATGACAACAAGATATCGGTTGCTGAAATATCCAGTATTACTGATAAATTATTGCCAGTGATTAACGAATGGCGCAGTCGTCCTTTACAGGCAGTTTATCCGATAGTTTTTATGGATGGAATGTTCTTTAAAGTAAAAAAGGACGGACGCTGTGTAAGCAAGTGCATGTATAATATATTAGGTATAGATCAGAATGGCAGAAAAGAGGTGTTAGGCTTCTATTTAGCTGAAAGTGAAGGAGCGAACTTCTGGTTAGGTGTACTAAACGACCTCAAGGAAAGAGGTGTAGAAGATATCCTAATAGCCTGTGTTAAAAAGCTTTCCTACAGCTATAAACAGCGTCTTTCCTAATACAGAAATGTATAGTGCATCAGATACGTAATTCATTGAAGTATGTGGCTAGCAAAGATACAAAGAGCTTTTTAAGTGATTTGAGGAAGGTATATCAAGCACCAAGCAAGGAAATTGCTGAGAATTATCTACTAGAACTGGATGAAAAATGGGGTGCAAAGTACCCTATGGTTATAAAATCGTGGCAGAATAATTGGGAAAATTTGTCTAGTTATTTCAAGTATTCTGATCCAATGAGGAGAGTAATTTACACCACTAATCCGATAGAGGGACTACACAGGCAAATTAGAAAATTCACCAAGACCAAAGGCTCATTTACCAGCACAAATGCCTTGTATAAACAGGTATATTGTGCTATAAAAAAGGTGGAAGAAAAGTGGACGATGCCTGTACGTGATTGGGCATTAACTATGTCACAGCTTGATATTTTCTTTCCTGGTAGATTGAAAATTGAGTTGAGTTGAAAATGTGGTTTGACACACTTTATTTAACACTCCCTCGGTGTCAGAAACTGATCAAACCATTTATTAAAGATATCCATATTGCAGTGGCCTTCAAAGGTTAACGGAGCAATTATTTTTCTTCCACTTAAGGCTGCAACCATGCTAATTCGTTGAGTTTTCTTCCCAGATTTTAGGGCATAAAACCGCTGTCCTTTCTGGCAATACCCATAGGTTCAGTGTCCAGACTCATCTATATACACTAATTCTTTAGGTTCTTTTGTTGCTATAACCTTTGAAAATTGAGCTCGCTTTTCTTCATTTCTTTCTTTATATCCGTAGGTCTTTTTTTTCTTGTGAATCCTATATTTTTAAGTGCTCGATGAATTGTTTGTCTACTAATATTGCCCCAGCATCTCTGACTGAGTTTTGCCACCTTGCTCATTTGCAAATTCGGCAAATGCATTCCAGTCGGTAATTTTATGCCACGCTTCCAGGCTTTTTTGACTGAAAATCTCCCGTTTTCTCACGTCTTTTCTTCCACTCATATAAAGTTGTTTTTCCGATCTTAAATCTCTTGGCAACAGTTTCTCCACTCTCTCCTTCATCCAATGCTTCCATTACCTTTTTTCTTAAGTCATAACTATTTGCTACTGGCATCCTTACCTTCCACTACTATCAATCCATATCTTACTCTTTTTGGATTATTATGAGAAGGGCTATACTATCAGAAAGAGGGAGACTATGCTACTCCTTTCTATCCACTTTTTTGAGCAATCCACTTCTACATCTAACACACATCTCAGTGATTATAATATCCAATTTTTGATCATGTTTTTCTACAGGTAAATTTTTACAATATTGCTTCTCATAGGCTACACCTATAAATATTTTTCCAAGTGGCCGTAATTTTTTTATCATTTCATCATACCAACCACCGCCAAAACCTAACCTATTAAAATGATCATCAAAAGCAACAATAGGGGTAATGATTGTGTCGGGAATTATATCTTCATCTGCTTTATTCCATTCCTCAAATTTTAATAACTTATTTTTATTAGGAATTGCTACTTTATATCCTAAATCGAGTAAATGATGCATCAAAGGCACAACATTAATTTCTCCGTCTGTTGGAATGTACGCTGCTATTGTTTTACCTTTAACGCAACTTAAGTTTTTGTTAAAGAGATTAATAAGAGAATTTGCTGCATAACTAGAATAACTTTCATCAACATCTTTTCTTATGGTTCTATATTGCTTCCTTAGTTCCTCTTTGTGCTGTTTAGTGTCTTTGAACATGTTCTATCCATTTTGCAGTGAGCTTTTCTTGTAAACTATTTTGCTTCAAGCGCTCACTTAAAAAATCAAAGTCAACAAGCTCCATATCCTGGTCTTGATTACTGCAACTATAAACAAAACTTATTTCTCCTGTTTCCTTATTTATGTGTTGCTGAATACATTGAGCGCAGATTTCTTTCATCATGCACTGCATAGGAGAGTTAACTGATGATATTGCTATGTGTTTTGGTTTTAGATATGGCTTTAAAATTGTTTTTCTAGCTTCATTTATAGCTTTCATCATTTTATCAGAACCAATAGTGATGATTTTATCTATAGTGTTTAAACTAATAGTAATTTTACCTAACTTTCCTTGCTGATATGAGATTATTGCATCAACTATATTACCATGAAAGGATTTATCCTGTTCTCTGCTTGTTTCTATCAATCCTTCTTCACATACCCAAATTACTGCACTTGATGCACGTTCTATCAGTGCTCGTTTAAATACATCACTTAATTTTTTATAGCCAGCGAAATATAAAACCTTATGATTGTTTTCAAGACATGCCTTCCCTATCGAAAATAACACTGCATTTCCAACTCCACCGCCAATGAGCATTATATTCTTCATAAACTTTTTATGGAGTAGAAAACCTCTCTAACTTCAATTAAACTGATAACTAACAGCTGCATTTTTACGCATATTATCCAATAACAGGTTGCTTTGTATCATAATCTTTTGTTGATACATTTCCTGTTTGATTGCTTCTATATCCATTGCATTATTTTTGATATCACATAACATCATCAACTTTGCAGTGCTATTTTCTCTTAATTCTACTATTTCATTCATATTTGTTTTACTAAATAAAATCTGTAAATCAGGATTTAAATTTCGCATTTTTATTTCAAACTCTTTTACGCTTGGCAACTTGAAATCATCTGCTAACTTGTCAAAATTTAAACAACTGACCTTTTGCTCCTTAAAACTAGAGAGTAAACTTTCTGAACCTTCAACTACAACCTGTTTCAGTTTTAAAGTACTTTTCAGCATTGTATGATTAAGCTGTACTTTATCTATGACTTTTATAACAGAGTAACCTTCGCTTAAACTAACCGGACCTGCTACATCACTGATTTCTAATCCTTCCAAAACGTCCTTGAGTTTACCTTTTAGCTGACTTAAATTAACGGTTGCTTTGCTCATCTTTATTGAAGATTCTGGATTATTACTGCTACGTAATTGTTTTATTAAATCTTCAGCCATCTTCTGATCAGGAATTACAAACTCCTGAAATGTAATAAGGTAGTCAGGTTTCTCTTTTTGTTTTCTTACATCGTCCACTTCTTTATCGCTGATATTGACAAGTGGCACAATTCCTACTTCAATAATCTTGTTCCACAGTAGCTGACACTTTACTTGTTTTTTTAGGGTATTGAGATCTATATTATGCTTTTTTACGTATTGATCAACTTCATCAGCCTCAAGTTTTAAACTTTGAGTTAAGAATAACGTGACAGCATTATTTAACTCCTCGTTACTCAATTCTATATTCATCTTCTGTGCTTCGCTGACAATGATAATTTCGTCTATTAACTGTCTTAGAATTTGAGATTTTACCTCTTTTTGATTAATCTTCTGATTGCCAAGCAATGAATTTATAAAATTGACGCGTTTTTCAATATCTAAATTTGAAATTGGCTCACCATTTACATCTGCAACAATTTCAATCTCAGTTGCAAGTAACCTAAGCGGCAGCATTATTAATATCAAAATTAGTATTTTATGCATATAAAATTATTTAGCTAATAACTAATTCTATAATAAATGCTGAGAGAATGCTAGCTAATAGTCGAAAGGAGAAAATAAAGCAATTCTAATAAATACCTAAACAGTAATATACGGAAGGAGAGGGATTCGAACCCTCGATACGACTTTTCAATCGTATAACGGTTTAGCAAACCGCCGCCTTCAGCCGCTCGGCCACCCTTCCAAGTTTAGAACTTAAGATTATATAATATCAAGACCTTTACTGCCTGTCTAATGCTTTTAAACGCAATGTTAAAAACAACAATATTTTTCTAAGCAGCTCTAATGCAAACTAATTTCTACTTTTTTCAATGATTTCTTTTGCTTCTTCTACATCAGCCCATTCTCCAACTGTCACCGTTTTTCCCTTTTCTAAATCTTTATAATGAGAAAAGAAATGAGAAATTTTATCTAGTAAGTTTTTAGGTAAGTCAGAATAGTTTTTTATATTCTCATAATAGCTATCAACACTGGAGATAGGTACGGCTAATATTTTTTCATCCTCTCCTTTTTCATCTTTAGTGAGCAATGCACCTACTGGACGCACTGATATCAAAACCCCAGATGCTAAAGGAAATTGAGTTATCACCAAAACATCTACAGGATCACCATCACCTGCACAGGTGTTTGGTACAAATCCATAATTGCAAGGATAAGTCATTGAAGTAGACAAAAATCTGTCAACTTGTAATAACCCGAGCTCTTTATTAAATTCATACTTTACAGGCTCAGCATTTGCGCCTATTTCAATTACCACATTCACCGCATTTGGTCCCGCTGTTATTTTACTTAAATCCATAAATTACCTCTTAACTTAAGAATAAGCATTATACAATATGTGCTTTTAAGTTGCCACATTTATGTAGTTCTGAGCTTATTTTGCATGGAGCGGTTCTAATTTTTTCTTCCGCACATCATCGACTGTTGAAAGTGGTGGTTCCTGTGGTGGTTTCAACAATTGAGATAAGGCATATACTATTACGATAGTAAGCACTGCAGCAACTATGAAATTGATGAGATTATTTTGTGGCAAAATATTTGTTATTGAGTTGAATAACTTTTGCTCCATAAAGAAATAATCAGCAGTATATAATCCAATAGACAATATAAACATACCTAAAGCTAATTTACAAAATGTGTTTTTATGATTTTTGTTTTTTTTGTTACTGATAGTAGAGTTTAGTCTGCATTCACTTTGTGGCACTGAGTAATACGTATTCTCAGGGTTTGTTACTAATTGTTCAAATGCATCACTATTTTGGTTTTTTAGTAGTTGCTCTAGAGTACGTTTGATATTTTTAGGTATAGAGAATCTTGACTGTCTTGCTCTCTTGCAGCTGTAAATGTCCCGTTCAATTCACTTATACCTCTATAATTAAGTGTATACTTGGTGAATCCATTTCTATACGGTAACTCAATTTTTCTTAATACGTTTATTAACTGTAAGATGTAACTGTAATACAGTGGTGTGTTGATTACTCTAGCTTTCTCATTAATATATTGATTGAGTGATAAAATATCTCCATTTCCAGTACATGTAGAAAATATACCATAACTAGAAAACAGTAATGCTATGTCTTTATCGACTTTTATATCATGTATGGAATAATAATGATTTATTACCTCTTTACATAAGCTGAATTCTTTATCAAATTCATTTGCATAGCTTATTTTGAGTAACTTTTTAACATTATTGAGTACTTGTTTCTCAAAGTCATCATTATTGTTAAATAGAGCTTCACCTTTCGGATTTGCTAGAATATTAAAAAGCTTTAGTTTTTTTTGATCTTCTGTCAATTCTACTTGATCTACAATTTCCCTTAGCAGTTTCTTCGAAGTGTCACAAAGAGTAGGTATTTTTTTACTTTCAACTGCAGCATATATTTTATCAATTACTTCTTGAGTATTGAACTGAGCATTTTCTGCAAGAACTCTATAAGCTTGAACATAAATTAAAAACAATCCTTGTAGACTAAATTTTAAGTTAAAATATTTGTCTAATGGTTCTTGTTCTTCTTTATTAATGAATTTAGATAGGCCTATATGATTTCTGTGATCCATGCAGTTATGTAAGTTAGCATGTTGAAAACTGCCTTCACGAATGAATACAGCTTCCAATAAATTGCCCTTACCAACAATTCTTATTAATTTTTCAACTTCTTTAACCATTCCTCTAGCCCACAGTATAATAATTATCTTTATAGTATAAAGAATATAGGATAAAACAGCAATAAATTTTATTGTATGTTTACATTCTGCATTAAAAGATTAAACCACCAAGTTAGGAGCATATCCAACCTCCACCGATAACTTGTTCGCCCTTATATGCTACACAGGCTTGACCTGGACTGATGCCAAAGTAATCGTCGTTTAAAATTACACAGGCTTTGTTCTTTTCGTCAGTTGAATATATTGTCGCTAAGCTTCCTGCATGTGATGACCTGAGCTTCACAGTTACTTCCATACCTTCCTTTGGTTGTTCTAACCAATTTAACTCTTTGATCAATATTTTTTTTTGCATTAATGCGTTGATCGGACCTACTATAACCTCATTATTCTCTGTATTAATTTTTATCACGTAAAGAGGCTCATTGTGTGCGATGCAGAGGCCTCTTCTCTGCCCCACTGTAAAATTTACTATGCCGCTGTGCTCACCTAGCACTTTTCCATGAATATCTACTATTTTACCTTTCTGTACAGATTGTGGAGCTAATTTAGCTATTGTTTTACTATAGCTTTCGGAAACAAAGCATATATCTTGACTATCCGGCTTTTCAGAGATTTGTAAGCTAAAATATTTTGCTAATTTTCTTATATCACTTTTATAGAACTCACCTAGTGGAAATCGCAAAAGCTTTAACTGCTCCTCAGTTGTAGCAAACAAAAAATAACTTTGATCTTTACTTTTATCAATACTTCTGCACAACTTTACCTCACCATTTTCTTCTAATCTTCTTACGTAATGTCCTGTTACGAGCACATTCGCACCAAGATTTTTTGTGACTTGCAATAGATCACGGAATTTTACTGTTTGGTTACATCTTACACATGGTATGGGGGTTTCCCCACGCATATAGGTATTTGCAAAATCCTCTATTACTTCCTTTTTAAATGTTTCTTCGTAATTTAAAATATAATGAGGAAAGCCAACACTTTCAGCTACGCGTTTGGCGTCATAAATATCTTGTCCAGCGCAGCATGCACCTTTTCTTGCATTAGCATTGCCATCAGTGCCATATAGCTGAAGAGTCACACCTATCACTTCGTACCCAAGGTTATACAGCAGTGCTGCAGCAACGGAGCTATCAACTCCCCCGGACATTGCAACAATAGCCTTAGTTTGATGCGGAGCTTTATCTTTTAATAAAGGTTCAATTTCAAATTCTTTTAGCATATAATTTATAAACACAAACCTGGTGTCAAGCACTGGAATCCAGTTTCTATTACACAATTTCATCGAAACAGCGTACTTATTTGTAGTCAAGTTCCAGTGTCAAGCGCTGGGATGACACCCCTTCCTGCTGGAAGTTGCTTTTAAATTACTTGGTGCGTGACACTGGGATCTCATTTATATTACATAATTCCATCAAAACAATTCGATAAACTGCCTTCAAAAACAATTTAATCTTGCTTGAATAAAACATGGCCAAAATAGTCCATGTTTTCAAGTACTTTTCCACTACCCAGGGCAACACAACAAAGTGGATCATCTGCAACACGAACTGGTAATTTTGTTGTTTCACTAATAACTTTACTCAAGTTGCGCAATAACCCACCTCCACCAGATAAAATTATTCCTCTATCAACTATATCAGAAGAAAGTTCAGGTGGAGTACTCTCCAGTGCAGTTCTAATAGCAGAAATTATCTGATGTACAGGCTCTATTAGGCTCTCTGCAACTTGATATTCTGATAAAAGCATTTCTTTTGGCATACCACTCACTAAATCCCTGCCTTTAATTATCATTCCCTCTTTGTTGTTTTCAACTGGCAGACTGGCTGAACCGACGTTTTTCTTAATTTTTTCAGCAGTTGTTTCGCCAATCAATAACTTATGATTTTCACGAATGTATGACTTTATTGCCTCATCCATAATATCGCCACCTACTCTGGCAGAACGTGAATAAACAATTCCACCTAAAGAAATAATTGCAACTTCAGTTGTACCACCTCCTATGTCAACAATCATAGAACCTTCAGGTTCGGTAACTGGAAGTCCAGCCCCAATTGCTGCAGCCATTGGTTCTTCAATTAAGAATACTTCATTTGCACCAGCACTTTCTGCTGCATCTTGTATAGCACGCCTTTCAACTGGGGTAGATCCAGATGGAACACATATGATAATATTAGGCTTATTAACAGTGAATCTTGTGTTTGCGCTGCGTATGAAATATTTTAACATTTCTTCCGCGCTTTTAAAATCAGCAATAACTCCGTCTTTCAAGGGCCTTATCGCTTCTATTTCTCCAGGTGTTTTTCCGAGCATCATCTTAGCTTTTTTGCCAAAAGCATAAGGAACGTAACTTCCTTTTTCTTTTACTCTTGCTACAACTGAGGGTTCATCAAGCACTATCCCCTGACTTTTCTGATAAACTAAAGTATTTGCAGTACCAAGATCTATAGCAATATCGCTAGCAAATAAACCTTTGAAAGTAAAAAAATTTCTGATTAAATTCTGAACAAAACTCATACACAACTCAAGAAAACCATTTATTGAGACAAATTATACTTTTCAGATAAGTAACTAGTGTAGCACTCAATATCTAAATCCCTACCTGTTACCTTTTTTAGCTGTTCCAAAAAGCCATAATTTGCACTATATACATTTTTAGAGAACCAATCGATAAGTAAACTGAAATCTCCTTTTACTATAGAATCTAAAAATTCGTAATGATTTTTCTTAATGAAAGAAAAAAACTGCACAGCAGCGATTAACGCTATGACTTTAATAGGAAAGTAGCCTATAACACCACTTATCCAATACTCATCTTGAAAATAAGTGTCTAGCTCATTTTTAGCTTTTACTGAAATCTTGTAATGCTTCATACCTTCCAACCATTTATCGTGTAGATCTTTAACTTCTAACGTACCATTTATTAGATCTTGTTCTAATTTAGTTCTTAGCATAATGTGAGCCAATAAACTAAATTCATCCGCATTCTTCAAAAAAGATGAAAGATTTACTTTATTGAAAATCAAATACAAATTTTCAACACTACTATTAATTTTGCCTTTTGTAGAAAGTTTCTCCTTTATGTGTGGTTGAATGAACTCAATAAATTCTCTAGATGTTCCAATGATCCTTTCCATGAATAACCCTTGAGTTTCATACATAATATGTTTCGTAATTGAGCTCTTTATAGAATTTTGCGCTAAACATTTTTGATGAATTGCATAACCAGTATGCCGTAAAAGTAAAAATAAACCATAACAAAGGTCAGATTCATCATAATCGATAGGATCGTAATAAGAAATGGAAATCTCATTTGGTGTAACACTCATTTGCTGTAAGAATAAGGAACCAAGTTCAATCTGTCTCTGAACCGTAACTTTTTGTATATTAGTAACCTTATCCTTCTTCTGCTTTTGAGTTACTTTCTCTACATTTTCACTAAAAAATTTACCTAGCTTAGGAAATATTTCCTTTATGTTCTTTTCTGTGATATTAGAGTCATAGTCAGCAAGCAATGACTCATAGTTTGAGCGCTTTAATTGCTGCGATTTTATAGAAGCTGCTTCACGAGTAAGCTTAATTAGGTTAGTAAAGCATTCTTTCAGCTTTTCTAAGTTACTAATTTCAGAATTAGTTAGCCTCCATAAGTTTTGGCATTCAATCTTAGCTTTGGACAAAGATTTTACTAAATCAACAGGAATAGCACTGCTGCTTTTGTGTATCCCCTCTATTAACTTTAGCTGCTGAATATTAGCACTCTTTTTATTCCTAAGAGCATTCGCTAATGATTCCTTTATTGCATCATGAGAGATAATTTCATGTCTGATTTCCTCTAGAAGACACATTTGTTCAACTTTGTCCTCTACATTCAATTGGCTTTTGCTTAGTAGTTTTAGTGTGTTTTCGATATTCCTTACCTTATGTAATACTTCCTCTAAAAACTTATAAGATCTCATTTTTATTCATTGCTTTGAAACATCTGCTTAATATCGTAATAGATTAATAATAAAGTTAAAAGTATATTTGCTTAAAGTACAATAAAAAATTGTATTTTTATTCTTTTATTGTACTTCATTGCTAAGAATTGAGCATCTTATCAGAAAATTAATTATAAGATTGTAAAGAAAACATTTAGTATTTTATTTCCCTTGACTCTATTCTAGTATAGAGGGATTATTAGTACTAAAATTAAAATTACGCACTATATTTTAAATTTATGGAGGTTTAGTGATGTGGAGTAGACTGATTATAATGTGTTGTTTTTGTTTACTGCTTACTGGTGTAAGTTCTTGCCCTAAAAAAGGAGTAAATACGACAAATAAAATGAATGCTGTTGTTAAGCAGATAGGTGATAAAAGAGTTTTCTTTGGTTATGATGAATCTAGTATCAGTGAAGTGAGTGCAGATGCATTACTTGACGTGATGGAAGTGTTACAAAATAATCCTGACGCAAAGGTCACTTTAACTGGTCATACTGACAATCGTGGTTCTCACGAGTATAATCTTGCACTAGGAGCTAGAAGAGCAGATGCAGCTAAAAAATTTATGGTCAGCTGTACACCTTATCTAGAAAATAGAATAAAAACTGCTTCTAAAGGTGAAACTGAGCCTTTGGTTAATGTAAAAGATGATTCTAGAAATTCCAAATATGAAAAAGAGCATGCTAAAAATCGTAGAGTGGAATTTTCATTTTCTGGAATAAAGAAGTAGTTTCTTGCATTAAAACCTGGATCCCAGTGTCAAGCACTGGGATGACAAAAGAGAGCAATTCCGCTGCTTGTTAGCGGGATCTATATATACCACAAATAGGTCGCTGTATGACGTAGAGACTATCTGGCCATCAAGAAACATAATGAAATTAGAGTTATTATTTCAAAATATAGCTAATAGCTTTGCTTTCCATAACCAAATCGCAGTTGCAGTATCAGGTGGTGTAGATAGTATAGTCTTACTGCATTTAATGACTAACTGGGCAAAAAAAAACAAGCTTTCACTTCCTATAGCATTAACAGTAAATCATGGGTTACGTTCAGAGTCTCAAAAAGAAGCTGATTTTGTTATAAGTTATGCAAAAGAACTTGGAGCAAAGGAATCGTTCATATTAAATTGGGAGAAGCAAAATATTAAAGGTAATATTCAGTTACAGGCACGAAAAGCACGATATAAGTTACTAGCAGAGTGGTGTAAAAACAATAATGTTAAATGTTTGCTCGTTGCTCATCACAAAGATGATCAAGCAGAAACGTTCTTATTAAGATTGGAGCGAGGTAGTGGAGTAGATGGATTATCATCAATGGATTACAAATCTTTCTTAAATGGTATTTATATATTTAGGCCGTTGTTAAATTTTAGTCGTAGTGAAATAGAAAAGTACGCTAATCTTCACCGGTTAAAATGGATCGAAGATAGAAGCAATTATGACTTAAAATACAGACGAACTTTATACCGTAACTTACTTAAAGCAAGTGACAATCAAGAGATTTTAACAGAGCGAATATGCCTCACAGCCCTTCATATGAAAAGAGCTGCAAAAGCGTTGATGCACTACACACGCCTTGCACTTAATGACTGCGTTAATATTCATGATCTTGGTTATATTGAAATTAAACTAGATGAACTTTATAAACTGCCAGAGGAAATAGCTTTAAGGCTTCTTCTTTATTCTATAATGGCAATTGTCAACAAGCACTATAAACCAAGGTGCCGTAGCCTTATCGCAATATTTAATAGAATATTGCAACAAAATAGTGATGTTAATTGCACACTCTATGGATGCAAAATAAGAAAATATGGAGAAAGTATTTTGATAATGAGAGAATCGTCAAATATACAGGAAATTACTGTACACTTACCATTAAATGGTTCTATTGAATGGGATAACAGGTTTAGCTGCACAATATTTGGAGATCAGGAGTGTTCAGTAACTATTGCTCCGCTAAAAAAAACACAAAAAATCCCTGAATTTCTAAAAAATTATGATTATTGCTCTGAAGTTTACTATTCTTTGCCTACAGTACAAAAAGATGGAAAGATGCTTGCTTATCCATGTATAAAACATGATAGCAAGCATATTGGTGATGATGAGATTAAATATTTTATCACTAGCATAATAAAGGAAAATTTGCTAAAGTTAATTGATGTTTAATTAAGGATTACAATGAGTGGGGCAAGGTTTTTTAAATTTGTTTTATTATGTCTAACAATCGCTGCTTTTATTTATCTTATGTATGTTCTTTTTTTTTAATTAAAGCTGCTGCAGCCACTATATCCTTCATGCCTATTATTATAACATCTGCTGTAGTGACATGTTCAGTAATATGCACTGCAGCTGTATTAGGTTTTGTTATCTATTTAATGACACCATCTAAAGTAATAGAAGTTGAGCAAAGTAAGCAAGAAGTAACGTTTAACGATGTTATAGTATCAGATGAAGTAAAAGAAGAGTTACGAATGATTTGTGATATTATATCACAAGAGACAAAAATAATGTTTGAAAAAGTTGGCTTTAAGCCACCACAAGGTTACCTTTTACACGGTCCACCAGGAAATGGTAAAACACTTCTTGCTCGCACTGTTGCAGGTGAAGCTAAGCTTCCGTTTTTTTCCACTTCCGGAGCTATTATTGCTGGTCAATTTGTTAATCAAGGTGCACACAATATACAAGAACTTTTTCAAACAGCAAGAAAAAAGGCTCCTTGTGTAATTTTTATAGATGAGATAGATTCTATCGGTTCAGAACGTATTGACTCTAGGAGCCAATCTAATAGAGCTATAAACGAGGACCATAACAAAACTTTAAACCAATTATTGATTGAAATGGATGGTTTTAATGTTAGCAAGGGTATAATAGTAATTGCTGCAACTAATCGTCGTGAAGTTTTAGATGAAGCGCTTCTTAGGCCTGGCCGTTTTTCTAAGCATATCTATATTCGCCTACCAGAATTGGGCTCACGAGAAAAGATATTAGATCTTTATATGAAGAATGTGCCAGTTGGATCAGATCTAAACCTTAAAGAAATTGCAGAAAAAACTGAAGGCTATTCAGGTGCTGAGTTATCTAATTTAGTAAATGAGGCCAAGCATAATACTATAAGGCGTACTCAAGAGCAAAAAATGGAAGAACCTGTTGTTAGCATGGGTGATTTTACAAAAGCACTTGAAGAGTTTAATAGTACACATAAAAAATTCAAGAATAGAAAAGCGAGCAATACAGGTAATAATGTAATAAGTGCATTACTACAACCTGCTGTAGAAAATTATATGCAGCAGCATCTTACCAGTACATAACACATATACTTATTGCAGTGAAAAACAATTTTTTAAATTTGTAATTATTTTTCTAAAGTTTACTACTCTTTTCCAACAGTGAAAAAAATGGAAAGGTGGTTGCTTATCCTGATGTAAATTACAACGGAGAAATACGGTGATGATAAGATTCGATGCATTATTAATAGCACGATAAAACAAAATTTGGTAAGCTTGATTAGTATTTAATTAGAAATGTAAATGAAAAAATTTTTAGAAGGCTTATTGATCTGGTTAGTGATTATTGTTCTTATTTCAGTTGCTTATATTCAATTTAGCGGAAGTATAGGTAAGAGTAAAACAACCATACCTTTTTCAGAATTTTTAACTAGACTAGAAGATAATGATATAGAAAATATTACAATAAGAAACCAAAGCATC
The DNA here is from genome assembly GCF_947251465.1 of Wolbachia endosymbiont (group B) of Melanostoma mellinum. Lineage (NCBI taxonomy): Bacteria > Pseudomonadati > Pseudomonadota > Alphaproteobacteria > Rickettsiales > Anaplasmataceae > Wolbachia > Wolbachia endosymbiont (group B) of Melanostoma mellinum. The sequence continues at coordinate 753,226 of NZ_OX366366.1, read as the reverse complement.
GAAGGGAAGTTTAGGGATGGGTCAGCCTTTAACTCAAGTGGTGTTATATATAGTGACTTAATAAAAAGTTTGCATGATAGGAAAGTGAAGTTCTCCTTTTCAATTGGAGACTCTGCAATAGGTATAATTGGTGGATTACTTATTCAATGGGTTCCGACCCTTATCTTTATCGGTTTATTACTTTTCCTTTTTAAACAAACGCAAGCAGGAGGTAATAGAACTATAAGCTTTGGCAAATCAAAAGCTAGGCTTATGACTACTGGAAAAAAAGTGACATTTGATGATGTTGCTGGGATTGATGAAGCAAAAGAAGAGTTGGTTGAAATTGTTGATTTTCTTAAACAAAGGCAAAAATTTCAAGTGTTAGGTGGGAAGATACCAAAAGGATGCCTTTTAATTGGTTCCCCTGGAACTGGTAAAACTCTACTTGCTCGTGCAATTGCAGGTGAAGCTAATGTACCGTTTTTTAGTATTTCTGGATCTGATTTCGTTGAAATGTTTGTCGGTGTTGGTGCAAGCCGTGTCCGGGATATGTTTGATCAAGGTAAGAAAAATGCTCCTTGTATAATTTTCATAGACGAAATAGATGCAGTAGGTAGGCATCGCGGCATCGGTCTTGGTGGCGGTAACGACGAAAGGGAACAAACATTAAACCAGTTACTGGTTGAGATGGATGGTTTCGAGTCTAATGAAGGTGTGATAATAATTGCTGCAACTAACCGTCCAGACGTCCTAGATCCAGCACTACTTAGACCTGGTCGTTTTGACCGACAGATTACTATTTCTTTACCTGATATAAATGGGCGTGAGAGAATATTAAATACGCATATAAAGAAAATATCGATAGCACCAGATGTAAACGTAAAAACAGTTGCGAGGGGAACGCCAGGTTTTTCAGGGGCTGATCTAGCAAATTTAGTGAATGAGTCTGCGCTTATTGCTGCAAGAAGAAATAAGAAAATTGTTACCATGGATGATTTTGAGTATGCACGTGATAAAGTGATGATGGGCATGGAAAGAAGGTCCTTAGTCATTACAGAAGAAGAAAAAAAGCTTACTGCTTACCATGAAGCTGGTCATGCAGTAGTTTCAGTTAATATGCCTGCTTCTGATCCTATACACAAAGCAACAATTATTCCACGTGGTAGAGCACTCGGTTTAGTTATGAGACTACCAGAAACAGATAGAGTGTCCCTCACAAGAGAAAAGATGCTAGCAGATATAACTGTTGCAATGGGTGGACGTGTGGCAGAAGAGCTAATTTTTGGCTATGATAAAGTCACAAGCGGTGCATCTTCAGATATAAAACTAGCATCAGATTTATCACGTTCTATGGTGACAAAGTGGGGAATGAGCGACAAAATAGGTCCGATCTATCATAATCGCGAACAAATCACACATGATTCTGAGACAATTTCTGAAGATACGTTAAGACTTATAGATGAGGAAGTAAAGAAAGTCGTATTTTCTTGCTATGAAAAAGCAAAAGACATTTTAACCAAGCGTAGGAAAGACTTGGAGCTCATTGCTGAAAATCTACTGGAGTTTGAAACTTTAACAGGAGATGAAATAAGAGACATATTAAGTGGAAAAAAAATTGTTAGAAGTGAAAATGAAGGTAAAGAAGAGATAAGAAGATCCTCTCTCTAATAAGATCTGGCTTTATTTAACCGCTAAAACAAAAATTTTTAATTAATTAGCTTAAGTTATAAGATCATAGTTAAGCCGATGTATTTTATAAATGGACTTTTTTGAACATTCTTCCAATTTTTTTCTAAATAACTCTTTGCCTATTTAAATAAGTATGTTCAGTATTAGAGCTTTCCAGACCGCTACTAGGAGAAAGATTAGGTTCTTGACCTTTAAACATCTCTATTAGCTTTAATACAGGAGCAGTTCCTGCTACAATAGCTCCTATAACAGCAGTAGCACCCATGATGAGAAGAATCGGTTCTGCAGTGGTGATTACACAAAGCTCAATACATAAACCAGCAATGACCATACCAACCATTATACCAATGAAAGCACCTACAATTATGGATGAAACTACACCAATTAATTCTCCTATTTTTGAACTAAGTGGTACTTCTCTTTCACGTCTAATACGCCTAATATAGCGTGACCTCATTTGTCCTCTCATTATTACATTTTCATCCCTGTTTCCAAAGAGATTCAATGACGCTTCTCTTTCTCTAATAAAATTTGGCCGCATTTGTTGTTCTCTTGCCCTTCTTCGCTCTCTCATTATTATGTTTTCCTCAAAGAGGTTTAGTGGTACTTCTCTCTCACCTCTAATTCTAACATGATTTAGCTGTGCTTGTTCTACTAATAACCTTATTGTACTTTTTATTTCATTTAGCGGTGCTCTTCCTCCAATATCCTTAATTGCCTTCTCAAATTTTAATAGCGACTTGTTATTTAGTCTGACATTATTCTGAGAATCACAAACAATAACCCAATCTAAAATTGGCTTTTTTTGACCACCATACTCTATATAATCATTAATGTGTTCCTTTAGTTTTTTAATTATCTCTACTGCTCTTGTTTCCATAGCTTCTATGGCGCTATCTTCACTTTCTATGAGTATATTGAAAACAATTCCTAATAACTCCTGTTGTAAATCCTTTCGTTCTTTAATATTCATAATTAGCCTCAACTTTTATATGCTATTTTGCCAAAATAATTTTACCAAATAAGTAATATATATACAATAATTCTCGTTTAAAAATTTTTTTACATTGGCTTATCTCAGTTATGTTTTAGGATGTAAAAGCTTCTTACTTTAATAATTTATTAAAGTAAACCATATATGGATTGCTATTTAGGAGCAGCTGTTGTACTTTAATCAGAAGGTACAGTAATGTAAGAAGGAGGTACTTTATGTCTTTAAAAAATGAAATTTCTGAATTGATAGAGCAACAGCTTGGCATTAAATATCATGACAATTGCTTAGCTTACACTATCCATAATTCGGCTGCAGGTGAAATATCCGATTCTATTGCTCTTTGCATAGTTGGCTGTGGCGATTGTGAGATTAAGTATCAAGGTATTGCTAATTCATTTAACATAACGAAAGAAGAAATTAACCAAAGTAATATAGAAAGCATAAAAAATAAGATAGAAAGTGAAGCTAGAAAAGAAGGTAGTGAATTTTCCGAGTTGATTTCTAAGATGGATCAATCGCTGAAAGAACAAAGTGAAAAGTCTATTATACAGATTTTAAATTCATCTGCTGAAGAGATGTTAAGGAGTTTTTGTGGTAGTTCTATACAGAGAACAGAGGATAAAGAAGTTAGTCTGTCCTCTGCTTCACATGAAGAGCCTGCTACAGAAGATTCGGAAACTACTATTAATTCTGATCTTTTATCAATTTAACCAGCTCCTCATATAAATTTTTTCTGTACCCAAGCTATATGTTTGTGAGAGGATAGTAAGCACTACATTTTTCTATTTCCATTATAACAGATTCGTCTATTTTCATGATGATCTTACTATTTGTACTCTGTCTAGGACTAAGCAATAGAAATAGTAGGATAACAGTAGTCAACCAAGATTCCAGCATCACGTACTAGGATGATATAAGTATCATGATTTACGATTAGATTGACATAGGGTAAAGAGTAAATTAAAAATTAAATAGATCTTTTAATGCAGAATAAATGCCTATAGAAATATTGATGCCCGCTCTTTCCCCAACAATGAGTAAAACTGGAGGGAAAATTGTAAAGTGGTGTAAAAAAGAACAAGATAAAGTTGAAATAGGTGATGTAATCGCTGAAATTGAGACTGATAAAGCCATAATGGAGTTTGAATCTGTCGATGAAGGAGTTTTAGCAAAAATTTTAGTGTCGGAAGGAACAAGTGGTGTGCCTGTAAATCAACTGATAGCTCTAATGTTAGAGGAAGGGGAAGATAAAAGCGCACTTGATTTAGCTTCTGCCATCAATACCAAGGTTGAGAAGGAGGTTGAAGCCGATTTTTCAGTATCATCCAACCCTTCGATTTCATCTAGCTCTTCAATGTCATCCCAGTGCGTGACACTGGGATCTAAAAAAGAGGATAGAGCAACAGAAAATAGAATAAAAGTAAGCCCCTTAGCTAAAAAAATAGCTCAAAATGAAGGTGTTGATATAAAGCGATTAAAAGGTACAGGTCCATATGGTCGTATCATCAAAGCTGATGTATTAGAATTTTTAGATCAAACTAAAAGCTATGAGAGATTTGAGGAAAATACAACAGTTGAAGTAAGTAATATGCGCCAAGTGATAGCGCAGCGCCTAGTTGAATCTAAGCAAAATATTCCACACTTTTATTTAACTGTAGACTGCCACGTTGATAAGCTAATATCGCTCAAAAATGAGGTTAATTCAGCAAATGAGAACAATAAAGTAACAATTAATGACTTAATTATAAAAGCTGTGGCTTTCAGCATGAAAAAATTTCCTAACATAAACTCATCGTGGATAGATACTAAGATAGTAAAATATTCAAATATAGATATCTCAATTGCTGTAGCGCTTGAGGATGGACTTATTACTCCTATAGTAAAAAATGCTGATGAAAAAAGTGTTTTATCTATATCAAAAGAAGTGAAAGATTTAGTAAATAGAGCACGATCTGGAAAATTAAGGCCTGAAGAATTTCAAGGAGGAGGGTTTACCATTTCTAATTTAGGCATGTTTGGTATAAAAACTTTCAGTGCTATAATCAATCCACCACAGTCTTGCATTATGGCTGTCGGCGCATCTAAAAAACAACCAGTTGTCATAAGTGAAAAAATAGAGATAGCAGATGTAATGACAGTTACTCTCTCTGTTGACCACAGAGCAGTTGATGGAGCACTCGGAGCAAAATTTTTAAATGCCTTTAAGTACTATATAGAAAACCCTACGGTGATGCTTCTTGAGCCTTTATTATTATAATAAAATTAATACCTCTTAGTTTATACTTTTGTTAGTTAATAGGTTTAGAGGTAAAATATGACTGATAAAAAGATAGAAAAACGTAGTATATCTTTTGATGCTACAAAATCAAAATTTTCAAACGATAGGTTTCAAATAGATTCCTCATCTAATGAGTCAATAGATACCATTGGTAAAAAATTTAAGTATGAAGTGAAACTTCCAGGTGTTATTCACACTACAACAAGAAAAAATAATGTTGGAAGCGGATTAAATGAGTTAGATCTAAGAAAGAAAAATGAAAACTCTTTCAAGACACCAATAAAGAATATTGAAGAATCAGATAGTAAGAGAAACCAAAGTCATTTGCTGTTTCAGGAGGACTCATTTCCAGAACTACCAGCATGTGCATATAAGCCAGCACTGCTGCCAAAACCATCAAAAGAAAAAATAAAGGAAGCTGTAGATAAAATGCGCAATAATAGAAAAGCTCATAATTCTGCAAGTGTTGAAAATGGTGTTAGTTTAGACAGGTTCAAAGTGCGCCCGTTCTTATGTAGTGATATAGATGGATATGTAGCTCCTGACAAACGTGACCGTAATCTAGAAAGGTGTAGGGTTACACATGATAGCAGTAAGCTTGAAGCACAAATGGAAAGAAAGCATGGGTTTCAATCAGATCCAAGTGTTAAGCATGTAAAGGCTGATACTGTAGTATGTTCTATTACTAAAGGTCATGACAAAAAAGGCGTTAAATCTGATGTCTCATATACACAAGAGCCTATATCAGAAATGTCTAAGGTCAATGTGAGAGAATTAGCAAATAGGTTCCGCGGCTAATCATTATTGGATTTTTCTAATAACAATTTCTTAAGATTTTATAAACTGTGCATATAGTACTCTATAAGAGAAAGAGAAGTGTGACAGCTTCTCTCTTTCTTAACCACTTGCTGAAGAACGTTTATCTTCTGTGGCATCTGGTGATGGAGCAACTAATCTGCTCAAAATCTCATCTTTTGGTCCCATATCGTATCCGTTCAGAGGTGTGGTTTAAGAAACAACAGCTAGCAGGTTTTGAAAAGGGTTTAATTCCTTTTGTTTCCAAGTCAGATACAACGAAATTATCCGCTCAAGAAATCTATTCCCTCGCTCTGACTGTGCAAAATATGAATTCTTACGATAGACAACATAATGCCGTATCTGTCGCTCAACATGGTTATTCGTTAATGGAATATTCTCTGGGTCATCCAAAAATGTCCACATCATTGACTCGGATTTTATAATACCCTTTACCGTTCGTGAAGCTCCTTTTGCTTCAAGTATATAAGATATTTTTATCATGCAGTACTGTATGTATCTTCGTAATTCTTTAGCTTGCTTAGTGAACTTTGAAATACTAATTTCATTTTCTGACAAAGCGTTTTTTAATACAAACAATCCATTAGCTGCGTCTTTTAAACAATGGCCAAGTCTCATTACTTCACTATTCCAACTATGAGATAACCTCTCGAAATTTCTCAATAAGTGAGCCCAACAAATTTGTCGTTTTTCATCACTGAAGTGGTTGTAAACTGCATATCTGTCAGTAATTACCAGGTTTTTGTAATCACAAAATGCACTATTCTTTAAAAATTTCATTCCTCTTGTATCTGCTAACTTCATAAGACTTGCTTTATTGTTGGCAAACATCCAGCACCATCCCAATTTGCCTTTGTTGTAGTGACTGGTTTCATCAATATGCAAAATTTCGCTTGCTTTTATTTCTTCCTCTATTTGTTCATAGGCTTCTTTACATTTTGACGAAACCCTTGCTTCACTATTGGACACACTACCAACACTTATACTCATGTTAAAGATGTCTTTCATAATATTCGCTATTTCTCGCTTTGAATTCTTATAAAACCCACTTAGTGATGCAACTACTGACTTAACTCTAGGACCAAAGGTATCCGGTGTAACTCCTTCTGGTAATTTGCTACTCCTTCTTTTTCCGCATTTACGACAGCGACCATGTTCTAATTGATACTCAACTACGTAAGGCTTAATTTCTGGTAAATCAACTTTTTGATAGACATATGGTTTTTCCGATATTGCGATTTCTTCACCACACTCGCATCTATTTGGTAACTCTACCTTCACCACCTCATCTGCTTCCATTTTAGCTCGGCAATTCCCCTTATGTCCAACTTGACCACCTATCTTCCTGCCGCCCTCTGACTTATCTTCTGGTGTGTCTTTTTTTATTTTGTACAGCTCTTTTGAACTTGGTAAAGATGAATTCCTTGAGTTTAAGCCGAGTCTCTCTCTTAGTTCAGCATTCTCTATTTCTAAGATTTTATTTTTTTCTTCAAGCTTTGCTACTTTCTGCTCTAAGTTTTTACATAACTCTACAATACTGATCAACAATTGAAGCATCTAGCCTTACTTTACTATCAACATTTTGTGTTATTACTACTTTAATATATTATGTCAATTGTTTTTTATCCTTGCCACACCTCTGAACGGATACCCCATATCATAAATAACACCATCTGACATGATAATCACTTTATCAACTACGGATAGTAACGGTAGCTTATGAGTGATGATAACAGTGGTAGTATTTTGCTCTCTTGCAACATTGATTGCATTAATCAAGCGCGCCTCTCCATTACTGTCTAAGTTAGCATTCGGTTCATCAAGAACTAAAAGCTTAGTATTACCATAGAAAGCCCTTGCAAGTCCAAGAAGCTGTTTTTGGCCACCAGAGAGTATTACTCCTCCAGGTCCTCCTATTGTTGTATCATACCCATTTGGTAAGCTCAGTATTAATTCATGTATTCCTGCAGTTTTTGCTGCTTTGATTATTTCTTCAGGATTTGGGTCTGGTCTCATTCGAGCAATATTAGCTTTAACACTAGTGTTGAACAACTCAATATCTTGAGGTAAGTAGCCAACATAATTACCAAAATTTTCTCGATTCCAAGTGTATACATCAGCACCATCTAGTCTGACTACACCAGATATGGGTTTCCATACACCAACAATTAGCTTGGCAATGGTGGACTTACCAGAAGCGCTTGCGCCAATAACACCAACTACATCCCCTGGTTCTATTAAAAATGATATTCCTTTTACTGTTGGCTTATTACTCCCATAAGGAGTAAAGAATACTCTATCAAATTCCAACTTCCCTTCAGGCTCTGGTAGAGCCATAGTTTGCTCTCTTTTTGGTGATGTTAGGATAAGTCTTTGCAGCCTGCCATATGACATTTTGGCTTGATTTAAAAATTTCCAAGTATGAACTGCTGCATCAAATGGAGCCAATACTCTACCCATCAAAATTGAGGCAGCAATGATACTACCAGCAGTTTTGTGAGCTGTGATTGCGAGTAATGCACCTGTTCCAATTACTGAAATTTGGAGAGTCGAGCGTAAAAACTTAGTAATCCCAGTAATCACATTAGAACGATTCTGCGCTGTAACTTGCATTGCACGATTTTGATCATTCCGTTTACACCAATCAGAAACTATAAATTCTGACATACCCATAGCTTCAACCACCTCTGCATTTCGTGTTGCAACATCTATAGCATTAATATTACGTATAGTTTCTTCATTGGTTTCTCTCAATATACGCTTAGTAGCAAGTTCATTCCATACTGCCATTGAAACTAATATAATAATTCCGGCAATAGCTATAAACCCTGTAGAGGTATGTATCATAAAGATGAAAACAAGGTAAATTAACGACCATGGAGTATCAAATAGTGAAAATATACCATTTCCTGTAATGAAATTTTTTATTACCCCAAGATCTCGTATTGCTTCACCGCTGGAAGTTGAGCTCTGCACTGATGTTAGCCTAATTGACCTTACTATTAGGTCTGGTGTTGCAGTTTTATCAATCCAGTCGCCAATTTTTGCCATGGCTAAATATCGACAAGTTTCAAGCATTGCAGAACATGCAAACGCAGATAAAGTAATAATCGTCAGCATAACTAATGTTGATACACTCTCGCTCGATATCACTCGATCAAGTACCTGAGAAGTATAGAGTGGCAAAAATAACATCAACGCATTAATCCCTGAACTAAACCAGAAAATGAACCAAAACGCACTCTTGCATTTCTCTAGACAAGTGTATAGTATACTTTGCTTTAATTCTTTTTTTATTGATGGAGTAATTTCCACAATCTTCCTTTTAACTTAACTATATGCACCATATATAACTTTTATTTCAAAAGTATTAACAGCTATTGCCTTACCCTATCGTTAATATAATAAAATGTTAACATATGCGAATAGGAAAACATAAACTTTTTTATAGCAAGACTATCTAATTCCTTCTCTACTATAATCTTATACGATAGCCTTGCCAATTGTTCTATGTTTTCCTTATCTACTACTCAATGACAGTTTACTATAATGCTTACTATCACTCCTCTGAAAGTTGATGCTATCAGAGTCAGTGATTACAATCTGCATCTATTTTCCTCTTTCTATATGATCAGGAAGTATTACATATTCCAATGATCTAGCTGTAATTGCTCTTTTTCTCACACAAGATGGACTTGAATATAACCTTGGTCTATATCTTTCGAATTTAAAACAGTCAACAGTAATCCCCTCCTCAAAGTTAGAAAGTATTAGAGATGGAGATTTACTAACTTCCTTATCACTCACAGAATTATTTGCACTACCATAACTCACATGACTCGCTGCACTATGATTGTTACCACACTCTTCTCTTGAGGTTGAACCGCTTGGATTAAAAGGAGTCGAAAATGTTGAATACCCATTGGTATCACCAAATCGTTTTATCAACCCACAGTTTTCTTCATTCATTTTTGTAATATTCTCTTGATTAGCACCTTCTGATAAGCTTGATGAAGCAATAAGATCTTCTTTTTTCTTACTAAAGATATTGCCTATTTTTAGCTTGGTTGCAACATTCTTGAATTTGTTTTTCGGAGCTTTTGGTTTAATTTCTGGATGCTCATTTATAGTAATTACACATGATGGATTATCTAACTTGTCCATTGTATTTTGTACTCTACTGTTGCGTCTTGAAAACAGACTAAGTTTTGCTGTTAAATCATTCAAAACAGGTGAACTTTTTCTACCTTCTAAAGACTTATTCGAACATGGTACTGCACTACCACCCCTACTCATTTTCTGAGGAGAAATATTGAGTTTGTCTTTACTCTCTAATCTAGTTTCATGCGTAAACTTGTAAAGTTCATTTTCCAATCGTGAAATATCTTCTGCATTCTTTATTAATAGTTCCAATATTGAGTTGTATTCCTCCAAATCATGATCCCCTACTTTTGTCTTAGCTAACTTTCCTGTAGCCTCTTCAATTCTGTTCATTTTTTCAGTATAGTTTTCTATCTTACGTTTAACAGGTTCTTTTTGAAGGCCAATCACTAAGTTGTATAAGATAAGTAAAAATGATATCGAAGAAAATGCAATGGAAATCCAGGTAAGAATTTCTTCCTTTTCAGGTTCTGCATTATTATACTTAACGCAAACAGAAATAATCACACTTGATATTGACATGGCCAGATTATAGTATTCTAGAAGCTTTTTGCTTCTTTCTTGATCTTCCATATTAAGTCTATCATATTTCCTTTTTTTGTTTTCCCTTATTTCATAAAAGAAATCTAAAAATAACCTCAAGATATTTGTGTCGCCATGTTTAAAAGCATAATCTAAAGCTGTTTTTTTTGCATTATCCTTTATATCAAAATTTATCTTCTTATTTACAGTTTTCTCTCCGGTGCTGATTGTTAGGTAGAATAAGGCTTTAATAGCTTTTTCCCTTAAGCGCTCATTTTGTTTACGCTTTTCTAAAACCAACTTTTTCAAAAATTGACCTTGCTTAAAATCCTCATTTATAGTTTTTTCAAAATCATTATCACTCATTACAAGATAGTGTAATGCTGTTCTTCCAGATTTAGATACAACATTTAACATTTTCTTATTATAGGGGTAATGATTATCTGTCATAAAATATTCTATTAACTCAGCATTAAGGCTCATGGCAGCTAAATGTAGAGGTATAAGCCCTTGACTGTTTGTGTTAAAAAGTGGTACTGTGTTCCTAATAATTGACTTAGCAATACTTTCAATAACATACTGAGAGAATCCTATGTCGTCGGCAAGAGCAGCCATGTGTAACGGTGTATTGTCATTTTCATCATATAACACTTTGATGTTAGCAGCCACCTTTTTACCTACAAGTTCTTTTGACACAAATTCAAGACATTCCTTATTGCCGCTCAAAATAGCTGCAAATAACAACTTTTTTTGTGTATTTTGTTCTAAAAAAATACCCTTTGGGCTTTTTTTTACCAAATACTTAACGCATTCTACTCTTCCACTGAGGATAGATAAGTGTAGTAAAGTTTGTCCATCCTTATTTTTCTTACTTAATATTTCTCCCACTCTCTCTTTTTTAAAAAGGTGCTCAAGGCATGATTTATTACCAACACGTGCTGCCATATGAAAGACGGTGTCACCGTTGCTATTCTCACGCAAAACCTCTTGATAAACGTCAAATTTCTTCTCTTCCAACTTTTTTTCTATCATGCTTAAAAACGATAAATCAAGTTGGGCAGCAAAATGTAAAGGGGTGTTTCCTTCATTATTACTCTTATTTATTTGCATGCTTCTGTCTATTAATAGACTCACACATTTTTTTCTTAGTTCTGTTTCTGTATTACTCGATAGAGCTAAGTGTAGGGCCATATTTCCTTTGCGTGTTTCTGTACTTAAATCGTAATCAGGAAATTTATTGAGTAAAAATGTTAGACAATCATACTTCCCGTACATTGCAGCTAAATGTACAAGATCTCTTCCATACTCACCTTTGGATTGAAGTATGCTATTTCCTATATTTTCATAAAATAGCTCTATACAATATGTATTACCATGTATAATAGCAATATGTAAGGGGGTGTTACCTTGTTTATTCTGAACAATTTTTGCACCTGATTTAATAAACAATTCTATTAGCTGTTTATTTCCATGTTTTGCAGCTATATGCAATGGGGTGTTACCATCTACATTTTCTTGATCAATTTTACTGTTTGGTCTACCTAAAAATTTTAGATGCTTTATAAGAAAATTTATGGCATTTTCTTGAGTTTCTGAGTTACCTGCAATCTTATGAAAAGGATTCTCATTATATTTATTTTTTAAAAATTGTACTTGATTATCAATGAAGAATTTTATGCACTCAGCATTTCCAGATTGCACAGCATAGTGTAATGCGTTATTTCCATATTTATCTGTTTTAATTTTCTCCTTATCAAAAATTCCTTTTGCTGTCAATATTTCTTTTAAATATTCTAGGAGGTTAGGACTTCCGCTTCTGGCAGCATAGTGTAACTCAGTTTTATTATTGGTAGTGCAACTAAAATCTGCTTCATTTTCTATGAGAATTTTCAAGCATTCTTTATTACCAGATTTAGCCGCATAGTGTAGTGGTGTTTTGCCATCTCTATCTTTATTCCTTAATGCTTCTTCAATGTCAAAATTAGAATTTTCTATCACAAAACGTAAAATATCTTCTTTACCCAACTCAGCTAAATAATGTAGAAGTGTTTTATCATTACTATCTGCAAAATTCTCCAGTTTTGTAATCAATTCTTTCTTCATACCAAGAATTAGAGATACAGCCATTTTAATATCACAATCCCTATTTTTCTTTTGTTGTCTTTCCCTAATTCTTTCAATAGCCACTGTTAATAGCGAAGAACCATCATTACTTATTATATTCCATCCATCTTGACAAAATTTTTCAGCTAATGAATCACTTATATTTTCTTCTAAAATCCTGCTTTTTATATAATCAAGATTATTAGTACATATATTATAGTTTTCTTCTTGAGTTACTTTGTTAATATAATCATATATGATTATTAGGTCTTGCTTATTGACTTTATCTTCTGAATTGCCTTGTAATGAAGAGAGGTCTATATTACTAATTGCTTTGGCCATACCAACGTTTACCGCAACAAATAAACCCTACCTGATTGTCTTTGCGCTTGTACTAGATTTAGCTTTGAAAACATTAGTAACTGTGTCAAATTTATTTTTGAACATACTGTACCTCATAAATAATAATGCCGGTAGTGAATAAGGCTTTAGTAGATACCACTGTAATTTTTAAGCCTACAAAAATTCACCAGCGGCCGCATTATATAGTAGATAATTTTTTGTGCTAGTAATATTTTTCTAATTCCCACTTTTGCCTTGGTGCAAAGTCAAGAGAATCTACATAGTTTCTCTGTAACCTTTCAATTCCTGTCCATCCAACCATCACTGCATTGTCTGTACATAAATTGCTTGGAGGAGAAAGCACGTTCAAATCTATGTATTTTTTCAATCTCTCCTTCAGAAAATTATTTGCTGCAACTCCACCGGTAATTACAAAATCATTGATTTTAATATTTAAAGATGCAGTGATATCAATAGCATTTCTGACTCTATCGAGTAATATGTCGCTAATACACTCTTGAAACGAAGCACACATATCGCAAACATCTTGCTTGCTCATTGCAAGCTCTTTAACTAAGTTTTTTACTGCTGTTTTAATTCCAGAAAATGAGAAGTCACATCCAGAACGTTTTATCATTGCTCTTGGCAGCTTAAATCTCATACCATCACCTTTTTTAGCTAACTCTTCAATCAATGGACCTCCAGGATAGCTTAGATCCAGCATCTTAGCAATTTTATCAAACGCTTCACCCAGCGAGTCATCAAGTGTTTTTCCAAGTTTAATATACTTACCTACATCCTGTGCAATTAAAAATTGACAATGGCCACCCGATATAAGTAGGACTAGAAATGGAAATTTAACCTCATATAGCAGCCTAATAACTAATGTGTGTGCCTCTAAGTGATTAACTGCAATAAACGGTTTTTGTGCTACATGCGAAATTGCTTTAGCCATCATTGTACCAACTATTAGTCCACCTATGAGTCCTGGTCCTGATGTTGCTGCAATTGCATCTAGATCACAAAAGTTAAGGTTAGATTTTTCTATAGCGCTTTTTACTAGACCACTTAAATGCTTCATATGAGCACGTGACGCTATTTCAGGTATTACCCCACCGCGTTTTTTGTGCTCTTCCTGAGAAAGAATTTCGTGAGCAAGGACTTGCTTATTACTATTTACAATTGCTGCTGCAGTTTCATCACAGCTTGTTTCAACAGCTAATATAGTTTTCATATATATTTGAACTCTTTAATTGTGAGAACTATAACTTGAAATGTTGAAGAAGTGAACTTTGTTCTGTTAAGCTAATTATCATCTCCAAATATAGAACCAATTTTTTTACTCCCAGAGGAAAATTTATTAGTCCAACTGCTTTGTACTTTGTTTATATCTTTAAAGGCAGTTTTATTGCTATACTCCTTTACTTCTTTATCTATTATCTTCATTATTTGTCGATCCAGGCATCTCTTTTTCCATTGGTTAGTAGCAAGAAATACTTTATTTAAATCTTGAGTGCGAATTAGATATTCTTTATCTTTAGGATAAACTTCCTGAGCCCAAGCAAACAGCTCAAAATAGCGTGCGAATAACTCAGACGCACGTGATTTTGGAGTTTGGTAAACTTGTATCTCCTTAAATATAATTTGACCAATAATTTTTTGTACCAGAATATTTGACTGCTTTAAGTTCTGCTCAATATCCTGATAAACTTTATAGAGAAATTCTTGCTCTAAGCTTAAGTTCAGTTCATTTTCAACCATATGTGAAAGTTCATGTACTATGATGTAAGGATTTGACCTTCTTAGCACAATAACATACTTATTTAAACCAGAAGAACGAATTGTCTTACACACTCCCTCTTCCATATCCACTAATCCTTCTTGATATATTTCAAACGAGAGTCTAGTTTGCTTTATTAGTGACAAAGTGAGGTTTAATGTATTTCTAAACTTCTCAAATTGATAGAGATATTTGACATATTGTATTACGTTTTCACTATTTCCTACTTGAGTTGCTTGTTTTATTAAGTTCCTGATTAGCATGCTTCATTATTAAAGGAATTTTCTTTATGCTCAAGAATTATAAAGTGTTTTCAGGAAGTATAGCTAAAAAAGTTTAATTTACTTACATTCCGCTACTTATTATTAGCCAAGAGGTATCACGTCAGTATGACTTAGGAATGTACTAGATATAAAAGTGCAATATCAAATATATTTTACTAAAAATCAATCAACTTTTCACATGTTTGCTCTTCATAAAAGAAGCTCAATGTTATCGTAGTACCAAGTTTTGCTTCACTTTGAATGTTGAAAGTCCCACCCATTAACTCTACTAATTTCTTGCTTAGAGGTAATCCGATACCTGTGCCTTCGTTTCTATATCCCGAATCTGCTTGGCCAAAAACGGACATAACTTTATATATGTCCTGCTGCATTATCCCTATTCCATTATCATGAAACTCAATAGTTAATAAATTTTTTTCTATATTCTCTTTAATAATCATTCTTATTAAACCACCTTGAGGAGTGAACTTGATTGCATTTGATAACAAATTTATTATAACTTGCTTCATTCTTTTGGGATCGGCGATAACTAATAATTGTTTATCAGATATCTCTTTCTTTAAACTAATACCTGTTTCTTTTAGTTTAGGTGATAACATTTTTAAGCACGAATCTATTATCTTATTCAGATTAAACTTCACTTTCTCTACTGTTAAACTACTTGATTCAGCTTTAGAAAAATCGAGCACATCATTAATCAAAGCAAGTAAATGTGTACCAGCATTATATATATCGTCTACGTATTCCTTGTATTTAGAGTGATCTACCGAACCTAAAGTTTCATTTTTGATCAACTTTGCAAATCCAATAATAGCATTAAGAGGTGTACGCAACTCATGTGTAACACTTGCAAAAAATTTTATCTTATTTGCATTTTCTTGCTCTAATGCCTCTTTAACCCTTTGTAATTCAATATTAGTTTTATGCTGCTTGGCTAGCATTTGGGTATTGGAAAAGTGCAAATAAAGCATTATTAGTATTAAGATAACCAGTAATAAGCCCATTAATATTGAAAATAGACTATATACCATAATATAAGAGTCATTATAGCTTTGAATGATCTTCAAAAAAAATGAAGGCTTAATGTCATCTTCATGAAATATAGGGAAAGTAGAAGTTAATGTATTTCCTGTAGCGTAAAATATTTCTTGATTGCTTAGCAATTTATCAATTTCATCATTTGTAAGCAACTGCTCATAGTCATGACCTTGAGTATTAAAATTACTGAAAATTACTCTGGCATTTTGATCATACAGTATTAAGCTAAAATTTCTTACTTTGCTTACTGATTGTAACAATTCAGCACGCAATTTTACCAACTGGTTTATGTAATCAAAACTGTTATATTTAATATGATGTTTTTCTATTAGTAAATAATGATATTTTTTTATTATACTATTTTCCAATAGATCTTTTAAGTTTGCATTTGAATTACGGTAAAAAGAAAGAAAATTATTATTTAATGAATAACTGCGGTATATTGTGCCCAATAAAACCACAAAAATTAATAAGAATAGCGAGATAATTTTTGTATATCTATTTGTTTTTAGTGTAGTAAAAATTAATTTACTTAATTTATACATATTCTTCTAATTGTGAAATAACGTCTTTTATGGTATTAATAAAAAATTAGCATATCATACTTTTATGACAATTTCTCCTATCTTGCCAGTTTATTCTCCTGTTAACATAAATTTTTCTTATGGCAAAGGTATTTACTTGTATGATATCGATAATAAGCGCTATATAGATTTTCACTCTGGAATAGCTGTTAGCAGTTTAGGTCATGCCAACCCACGATTAACTGATGTCCTAAAATTACAAGGAGAAAAACTATGGCATATATCAAATACCTATAATATATCTACTGCCAACAAATTTGCAGAAAATTTAATAAACAACAGCTTTGCTAATACTGTATTTTTTGCAAATTCTGGATCAGAAGCAGTGGAATGTGGACTTAAAATCGCTAGGGCCTATCAAAATGGAAAAGGTAATAAAAATCGCTATAGAATTCTAACATTTCATGGTGCATTTCATGGAAGGACATTTTTAACTTGTGCAACAAACGATAGACAGAAATTTTCTGAATTACTGAATCCTTATATTGACTGGTGTGATAACATAGAGCCCAATATTGAGAGTGTAAAGAAAGCAATTTCTAATGGCATAGGTGTTATATTAATAGAACCAATACAGGGACAAGGTGGTATTAAAGTAATGAGTGAAGTCTTCATGAAAGAGCTAAGAGAACTATGTAACGAAAACGACATACTGCTATTTTTTGATTGCGTTCAGTGCGGTGCTGGCAGGACAGGAAAGTTATTTGCATATGAACACATAGGAATTAAGCCTGACATATGTGCTCTTGCAAAAGGAATAGGAGGAGGTTTCCCTCTGGGGACTTGTCTTGCAACTGAAAAGGTTGCTAAGTACATGGCGGTCGGTATGCATGGTTCTACTTTTGGTGGTAATCCACTTGCAACTTCAGTAGGTAATGCTGTATTGGATGAATTGCTCAGCCCTGGCTTCTTAGAAAATGTTGAAGTTAGAGGTAAGTACTTAAAAAACAAACTAGAAAATTTAGCAAGCAAGTTTCCAATGATAGAAGAAGTGAGAGGAAAGGGGTTGATGCTAGGAATAAAAGTAAAAATGAATAACCAAAAATTTGCAGAAGAGCTAAGTCACCGTGGTTTACTTACTGTTGGAGTAACATCAGATAATGTTCTAAGAATCTTGCCTCCACTCATTATCACTGAAAAAGAGATTGATGAAGGCATTGAAATCCTCACTCAGTATTTATCTGAAAAGTTCTAGTTAAAAACTAAACCTTCCTGCTCACTAGTTGTTGGCTGTATCAAAATTGCAGATAAAGCAGTAGCTACAACTTTATCAGCTACTTCATTTGTACACTTTGCCTTTTCCTGTTCTCTTATCAGTGTAAGCTCATTTATATCACTTAGTGAGTCAAATTTTGTTGCATCTTCAAATATAAAAGATTGCACGGCACTCTTCTCAACACCTAAGAAAGCACCATTACCAAACGATAATGCCACATCTAATAACTTCTGCATTAAACTGTTTTTAACAATGAATTTAAATAGCTCCTCTAACACAACTGGCACTCCAAAAGTAAAAAATGCTCCTCTCACTAAATAGGTTGTTATTTCATATAACAATGCACCACACAAGAGTGCCAGTGGTCCAAATACTATAAAAACGCAAAGTAAAGGCAATGGCATGGTCTGACCTGATGATATTCTACCTATAAGCTCTATTGAAATTATAAACCCAATAAGTAACATAGCTCTACCTAGATATGTCCTTTCTTTAGAGCGTTTGTTAAAGTTTTTCTCAAGTAACTTAGAAAAATCATTGTTAACTCTGACTTCAAAAATATTATGGTTGATTTTTAATTTTAGCTCTAAGTCCTCTATTCCATGATGCCACTTATGACACCTTACAATTTCATCAATTATCGTACTAACTTGATTATTGATTTTGTATAATTTGCTTTCTTGATATAAGCTGCCTTGATAATATTTTTCTCTCAAGTCTACACAATTTAAATTCTTTAAATCACATAAAAAATCTTTGATTTCTTGTGCCATTTTATTAGCATCATCTTCGTAGCCTACAGCTTTCAAAATTGTTACCAAGTGTTTATTTTCAATTTGAGCAATTGTTCTATCTAATGCACGTATATATTGCTTGGATTGAAAATATGAGATGATTTTTTCTTTACATCTATCCTCATTGCCTTCGTACAAACTATTTCTTTTGAAACTGCTGTCATGTTCTTTGGCAATTTCTAATGCATGAACCAATACATTTTGCGCCTTCACACTACTTTCACAGTGACAGTTTCTGATTATGTGTACATACGCTCTTGCACTGGTATCTCCAGATTTATCTATATTGTACGCTTTAGCCAAAAAGACTAAATAGTCAAACCCTGCCCAAAGATAATACATTACCTTTGTTATAGCACTCCCCACAGAAAATAAAGCTGAGCGTGTGCAAGATAATTTACCGTTGTTTTTAATTCTGTTCTCATATGAACGAAGGTATGCCTCTGTACTTTTTAAAATCCTATGTAAATCTTGTTCTGTCTTTTTGACATCAAAATCATTTATATCATGAACTTTTTCATACGTTTCTTTTATCAAATCACTAGAAAACTTCTTCAGAGCTGAATCATCAATATTTCCTAATGCATCAATATTTTTACTAATATAGATTTCTATTTTTCTTCCAAGTTCTTCTCCCATTCTATTTTTTAGCAACTTATTGTATTTATTAGTAGCTGGAAACAAAACTTTCTGACAAAATTTCTGTGGTTCCTTTTTAAAATTTGCTAAGATCTTATTCACAAATAGCTCAACTTCTTCACCTGCAGCAGCGAAAAACCATGATTGTCTGCTCTCATTACGCTCTCTATTTCTTCCAAGATTCTGTAGGGCTTCAGATGGATTATTGAACTGACTAACCGAATCTGCAAATATTGATGCAACATGATTATATTCACTATCAAATCCACGACCTTTCGATCCATCTATAACCGTTGTCAACGCATATTTAGCCAATGAATCAAAATCTCTTTTTTCATAATCACAATAAATAGTTCGATATTTACCTATTTGATTACGTATTATCGCTGAAAAGGGTCTATTTTCTCCAATACCAAGATCATTTTTCCCAATTCCTGCAAAGATACATTTATTTTGTTTGCAGAAATCAATGAGACTATGTAGTATACCTTCCTCTCTTTCCATGAGGTCATGGAGCTCTTTGCTTAAGCGCCAATTATCAACTATTAAGCTGCATTGCTCATTATCACTTTTACTCAGTGCTTCAATTACTGTCTTTATTTGCAGTAAGAGCTCATCTCTAGCAAATTGCTCACTAAAGCCTTTTCTCTCTAGGTAGCTTATAATATTGTTATCATTAGTGGTGCTAACATTCTTTTTAACATCTTCTATCAATTCACTCAAACCTTCTCTTCTTTTTTTATCTAAAGTAATATTATCACACTTCATTAAATATGAGAGAGTAAGATCGATCATTGAATGCATTACTCTATATTTTAGATATTCAGCAGTACTACTGAAATCCACCTTTTCTTTTAATTCAGATATCTGCTCTTCTGTCAGACTAGGATGTTGCTTTTTAACGCAGCTTATAAAGTTCGCTTCGCGTAACTTGAGCCTATAGTCTTGATAAGACATCCCTTCAGGCTGAAATTTATTATACACTTCATAACGTGTACTACCTTCATATACTAAATTATCTCTACCCTGCAACGCAAAGTTAAGATTAACTATACTATTTACATCATCAGCTAAAAGCAGAGCACTTTCTCCAATTGGGCTTTGCACATTCCATCTTATAGAAGTTAATAAATCATCGGTATCAACAAGCTTATTGTAATTAAAAACTTCTTCGCTCTCTTCAACATATTCATGAGCTGGGCTCGATTTTTCTCTAGTAAATAAGCTACGCACGTTAGCAAGAAATCTAGAAAGCAGTTCTTTTGACTCTACACCAGTTGCTTTAGTTAGTACCCACCAAATTGGCAACATTACTATACCAAATATAAACATAGAAATTGTATAATATAAGTTTCCAATCAAAGCAGAATACAGCCAATAATCTGAAGTTAGACCAATTACAGCAGCAACATTACTATTTATAACAGGAAATAATGTAATCATAGGTATTATAGTAACAGCAATATTCACTACAAATGCTAGAGTGAAATTTGTTCTCCTATTGGTTTTTGCAATAACACTTGCTGTTTCGATGGCGTTTGCAATACAACGTCTACTCAATCTTGTCGGGCTGATAACTTTTCCGCATCTATTTAAAATCCTTCTCTTTGGTGTTGCAGTGAGGTAAGTCGTAGGATATTTCTCATCAAGCTTGCACATGTTCTCAAAATCCTGCTGCTTATTAATACTGTCTGCTTCATCAACACTAATCCACAACTTGGTATTTTGGTCTTTTAATTTCCGATCATTTTCTTGCTGTAATAGCAGGTCATGTGTTATTATAATTATTGTAGGTTCAGTTTCCTGCAGTGCATTTTTAATTTCCTCAGCAGTTTTGGGTGTCCTAATGTTTACAGTAAATGCACTACTCATCATTTTTTTAGCTTGGTTTACTAGATCACTGTTTGGTACTGCAACCAGATGATGAAACCCTGCTTGGGCTAGTACATGGCTCCACATTCCAATATCGTAAGTCTTGCCAAACCCAGTTTCTGCATCGATCAGAACATTACAGTTAGTAGTAGAAGGGTTGCGTAAATGTTCTAATGCCTCTTCAACAACAGGTTTACGACGTGCTACTATTATAGATTCCTTTGTATCATCAAGTTTTATAGATTCACCTTTTAGCTTGCAGTTGATTTTTTCTAAGCTACTTATAATACTTTGCTTTTCTTGATTGCTGATAGAACTCACACATTACCCGCTATAATTATTACAATATTAATTGTATGTTAATTCAGTAAATTGTCAATTCTATGGACAAAAAGCTGATTTCAACTATCATATTAATATGAATATATGCCTCGGAATAATTACTTCTCCTCATGGAATCAAAGGAGCTGTTAAGATAAAAACCTTTACTGAAAAGCCCGAAAATATTTTCCTATATGGTGAACTAATAAGCGAAAGTGAAAATTATAAAATAAGCTTGGTGTCTGTTGTCAGTAATAATTTAGTAATAGCAACAATTAGCGGTGTGAACTCCCGTAATGAAGCAGAACTTTTAAGAAATAAAAAGTTATATATAGAGAGAAATAAGCTACCACAATTAAATGATGAGGATGAATTTTACCAAAATGATCTTGTGAATATGGAAGTAAGATTAGAAAGTAATGAATTATATGGCTATGTGAAGTCTGTACATAATTTTGGCTCAGAGGATATATTAGAAATTTTGGTTATCAGCACAAAAAAAAACATTATGCTATCTTTCACTAAAGAAATATTTCCATACATCAACATGAAGGAAAGATATATAGTAATCAACATGCCAGAATTCATTGGCCAATAAAAATTTTGATATTTGTATAAAGTTATTTATAATCATCAGACTAAATTAAAAGTGTAATTATGGCAGAAAGGGCTAATGATATCAGGCCAGGTCAGGTACTAGAACATAACGGTGGTTTATTTTCGGTTATAAGTATTATGCATACTCAACCTGGTAAGGGTGGTGCATATATACAAGCTGAAATGAAAAATATCCAAACAGGAGCAAAGTACTATGAGAGGTTTCGCTCTGATGCAACAATCAGAAGGGCAATTTTAGATGAAGAGGAATATGTTTATCTCTTTACTGAAGGGAATATCGTAAATCTTATGCATCCAAGTAGTTACGAGCAGATTGTTATAAATTTAGACTTATTAGGGGAAAAGAAGGCTTATTTGCAAGATAATATGAAAATTAAAGTAGTAACTTATCAAGATAAAATAATTTCTGCACATGTGCCTGATCACGTTACACTAACTGTAAAAGGAACAGAGTCTGTTATCAAAGGGCAGACTGTTACTGCTTCTTATAAGCCTGCAATTTTGGAAAACGGAATACGTGTTAACGTGCCTCAATTTATAAAAGAAGGGGATAAAATTGTAGTACATACTCCTGATAACAGCTATTACGAAAGAGTAAAAGAGTAAATGGCCATTTCATCACCACGAATCAATGTGATGCTTGATTCTGTACGCAGTGCCTCCAAGCAGCTTATACGTGATTTTAATGAATTGCAAATTTCAAGCGTTAAGTCAGCAGACTTTATCAATAAAACTTATTCAAAATCCAAGCAACTTATATACGATTGCTTGAAAAACTACAACCAGAACTATGACTTTATTTTTGAAGACGATGTGGGCCAAGATCTAAAAGACGGCAGTTATACTTGGTTTATTATGCCTATAGAAGGCAAGGAAAACCTTTTTAGTTGTATGGTTTATTTTGCAGTATCAGTTTGTCTCATTCATAAAAACAGAGTTGTAGCAGCTGTGATTGATGCTCCAGCGCTTAGAGAAACTTTCTGGGCAGAGGAAAAGAAAGGAGCTTTTCTTGAAGATTTCAAATCTCGCCATGTAAAAATGCGGATGAAAGCTCGTGAAGGGGGAATAATAGACATAAGTGGTAATTTGTTAAATAAATTACCACTTGACAATAATAATCTACGCTCCCTTGGCTCAACGGTACTAGGTTTTGCATATCTTGCTGCCGGAAGATACAATGGAATAATTTACTCTGGAATTAATAAATATAAAACTTCACTCGGTAGGCTTTTTCTGCAAGAAAGCGGTGGGAGATTAAGGGAAGATAACGCGCTTGTCATTGCTGGAGATATAAACTAAAGTTCATTCAAAAGAGCAAAAGTCACGTAGTGAAAATAATAAATGGTCTTACCTACCCCTCATTGCAGCAGGGTGGCAAAATAAGATAGACGAGAAAAGACAACTATAGGAACAAATAGGTGTCATTCCAGCACGTGACACTAGAATCCAGATTGTTTAGACTGGATCCTATGGTCAAGCCATAGGATGACAAAAGAGTAAACTTTACCTGTGTGAGCTATAGATCCCAGTGTTAGCTACTTTCATGACAAGAAATAAAGCACTGATTTTGTACATTAACCATGCTTTTAAATAGATACCTTATTCTTGGCAACTTTAAACTCAACAACAGACACAAACAGACAATTTCTCAAAAACTTTTACAAGAGATTTTGTTAAATGCTCTATCATTTCATTTGTATGGTAAGGCGTAGGAGTAATACGGAAGCGCTCAGTCCCCTTTGAAACTGTTGGGTAATTTATATGTTGTACATATATTCCATACTCATCAAATAACAATTTTGATGCTTTTTTGGACAACTCAGGATCGCCAATTATGATTGGAATTATATGAGTTTCTGTTTGCATAAAATTCACTCCTGCGTTTCTCAGTGAGTCTTTTACCTTTTCAACAGACTGCTTTTGCTTCTCTCTTTCAACATTGCTCGATTTTAAATGCTCAACGCTTGCCTTTGCTGCTGCTGCTAAAACGGGTGACATAGCAGTAGTAAAAATAAATCCTGGGGCTGAACTTCTTATTACATCCACCAAGCTCTTTGAAGACGCTATATATCCACCCATCACTCCAAAAGCCTTTGATAATGTACCCTGAATAACAGTTATTCTATCCATCAAACCTTCTCTTTCTGCAATTCCGCCACCGCGCGGTCCATACATGCCAACTGCGTGTACCTCATCCAAATAGGTAATTGCATTATACTGATCTGCTAGATCACATATCGCTTCAAGCGGTGCTACATCACCATCCATTGAGTATACAGATTCAAGTGCTATTATTTTCGGCGTTTTTATATCTATAGACTTTAGCAACTGCTCTAAGTGATCAACATCATTATGCCTAAATATGTGCTTCGGTCTTTTTCCTGATTTTATACCTTCTATCATTGAAGAGTGATTTTTCTCATCTGAAAAAATTACCACGCCCGGAATAACAGACGATAAAGTACTAAGTGTAGTTTGGTTGGCAAGATAGCCACAAGCAAAAGTTAAAGCAGCTTCTTTTTGATGCAAGTCAGCCAAAGACTTCTCGAGCTCAACAACTTCCTTTGTTGTACCTGATATATTTCTTGTTCCTCCAGCACCAACAGATGAATTTTGAATAGCAGCAATGACACTATCGTTTTGTGACATTCCCAGATAATTATTACTGCACCAGACAATAACCTCTCTATTTCTTTCATAATCCATAATATAGGGAAGTTTGCCAGGTAATGACGCAAAATGCGTGAATTCACGATAGCGCCCTTCTTCTTTTATATCTTTGATTTTATTTAAGAATATTTTTTCGTAGTCTACCAAGTTTTTATCTATTAACAATCAATATAATTATAATAAATTATTAAATGATAGACTACTATATTTATTACTTAGACTGACATTCTTCTGTCTGTATAACCTTTTTGACCTGGTTATCCTCAACTAAGCTTTTAGGCCTATAGCAGTACGTAATTGTAGCTGCAATAAGACACCAAACTGCAACTGCTATTCCTATTGCTAACATTTCCAAGTAAACTGCAACAGCTGCTCCTAAGGCAGTAACAGTTATTGCAAGCGCAGAAGCAGCTACGACATACTTTTTTGTGTTTTGTGGATCATTCTTTGAATTGCTTGGTACGGTTGCTGAATAGCCTAAAGATGACATAAATTCCAAAAATTCCTTATTTCCTCGTTTTTTTGCCATATCTAAAGAGCTTCCTTTCAAAAGAGTATCTGATGGTTTATTAATAATTGGATCGTTTTCTAAATACGGGCTTGTACCATTGTCTATTAGCAATTTTGCAGATTTTTTATGCCCTTCATTTATTTCTCGATTATAAGCTATAACATGCAACGCAGTACCAATATTATTGCTTTGCATATTAACATACCTTTCTTTATCTTTTGCTGCACTTATTAAGATGGCAACTACATCAGAATGACCATTATCAGCAGCTAAGTGCAATGCAGTTTCACCATTATGATGGTGTAAATAAAGATCTGCCTTTTTTTTAAAAGTAATTCCACCATTGCCGAATTACCTTCTGCAGAAGCATACATCAAAGGAGTAAGATTATATCGTTCTTTAGCATCAACTGTTGCGCCACGATCTATTAGCAATTCCGCAACATCTAAATGTCCACTATATGCTGCTTCATGTAAAGGAGTTACTCTGCTGCCTGTACTGCTTACTGAATTAACATTTGCACCGCTATCAAGTAAAAGCTTCACAAAATCTTTATGACCATTTCTAGCAGCTAAATGAAGTGCGGTGTTACCACCTACTTTTGTTTTTGATTTAATCTCAATATTTGCACCACATTCTAGTAAACGTCTGCCAAGCTCAACATTACCTTTTTGTGCTGCAACGTGTAAACGAATAAATCCATCATTATCATAATCTGTGAAACGTTCATTAATATCGTCTAGTAAACTTTCCCTACCAGCTTTTAATTCCTCAGGAATGATAAGTGTTACTTTACCATTTTCATACTCTACTTCACCGTTATGAAATTTAAGTGTGAACTCTAAAATAGCATCAACCCTGCATATTTCCCTATTTGTATCAAGTTCCCTGACAGGCATACTTGGACAATACTGAACATTGAGAGAACCTTGGCTATTATATACAATACTTATCTTTCTATCATTGGCATGAGGCAAGGTTAGTTTATGCTTAGAGAATATAGGAGAGAGCTGCATTAACAAAGAGCCATCATACCCAGCCTGATTGCAACTAGTAATTAACTCTTCCAGTATATAGTCATTTGGAACTTCTGCTTTAGCATGTTTAAAAATTTCCGTAAAAACATACTTTGCAAACAGACGTTTATCATCTCCCTCATTATATTTATCATATAACCCTTTAATGAAACTATTATCTATAGTGCGATCATTGATTACAAAAAAATCCGTTCTATATAGGTCTTGATAAGCTGTGTTACCAGACTTTACATCTTCATTATTCTCATCTGCCTTTACTTGACCCAGCAGAGATTGCGTTAGCTGAAATTCTAACGTAGTTACTGCACTAGATTTAGTATCAGAATTATTAACGCCAGATTCCTCTTGACTTTCATTACCTGAATCCTCAGAACGACGGCGCTCTTTTTCCTCTCGTTCTAAAATTTCAAACCCTTCTTCAGTTCGCGAATCCCTAGAATCTGATTTCTTTAAAATTTTGTTTGATTCCTGTGATACAAAATCTGAACCTAACATGTTTTTCCTCACTAATTAGTAGCTAAGCTAAGTGTAGCATTAAATGGCAATTTTGTCAACTTAGCAAGCATCTCTTCGTAGTCTACCAAGTTTTTATCTATTAACAATCAATATAATTATAATAAATTATTAAATGATAGACTACTATATTTAGTATACAGACCTTTCCTTGAACACAATCTCTGCAGGCTCACCATTCTCAATTAAGCTTTTAGGTCTACAGCAGTATGTAACTGTAGCTGCAATAAGACAACAAGCTGCAACTGCTATTCCTACCGCTAACATTTCCAAGTAAACTGCAACAGCCACCCCTGAAACAATACCAGCTATTGCAAGTGCAGCAGCAGCTACGACATACTTCTTTGTATTTTGTGGATTTTTTTTGAGGCCACTTTTGCTGCTTTGCTCATTAATTCTTGGCAATTCTGTTTTTGGCTGTCCATTTCCGTTAGCAACTTGTTCTACATGCTCAGTAGGTTGATTAACGTTAATATCATTATTAACATCTTCAATTTCAATCGAAAGAAATTCATCTTCATCATCACTTGTTAATTCTACTCTTAAAGTACAAGGAACAGAATTACTAGAAACAGTACCATTAGCTGTTGCTTCAGCTTCCACTGTGTCAATTACAGATATTCTTGTTTCATGACCTTCTTCACTAATTTTTTCAAATGGAGAATTACTATTAGAGTCTGAGGAAGTTCCGGCAGAGCAATCACTTTTATTACCTTCAAGGTTAGAAAAATCATCCTCCTCAGAACTCAGTGATGGTGAGCTTTCTTTAGACTCTACCAAAGGAGCTTCTTGGCTACTTGCAGTAGCTTCTACATCATTGCCTACTGATAATGCATCAATGTGCTCGAACTCGTTTTTAAGCAATGCTATTATTTGTGCAAGATCCTCTTTCTGATTACCCTCTCCCAAACTTGTCATCTTGTCATTTGCTTGACCTAAGAGCTTCTGTAAAGTGGATTTATATACACTATCATCTACTTTTCTTAATAAATACATCACATCAGCAAGATCAATGCTACTGACAGCACTAGATAATTTTTCTTCTATATTTTTAGGCATTTTACCCTCCTCACAATTATTACCTATAGCTTCTTCTATTGAAGCCTCTTCATTATTCATAATATTCTCTACTTTATCAACAACGTTTCTTTGCGGCTGTTGATTATCAATATTTTTGGATTCTGGATCTTTTTTAATATTTAAATGCAAAGGTGTTTTATCATCTAAACCTTCAAGAAATTTTGTGATTTTTGATTCACTAGAAGATTTTTCCCTGTTTTCTTCCCTTACCAAATATAAACTTTTCGTTCCTACCAGATCTAAAGCTGTTTTGCCATCTCTATCTTGAATGTTCCAATCAGCTCCCTTGTTTACAAGTAATTTTACTATTTCAAATTTATCATGGTAAGCAGCCCAATGTAAAGCTGTTCTGCCATGCCTCTCATCTTGAATATCAATCTCAGCGCCATTTCCAATAAGCAAGCCCATTAATTCTAAATTATTACGTGCTACAGCATAATGCAAAGGTGCAATTCCAGAATTATCTATACTATTAATATCAACAACTTTACGATTAACAATTACCTCTGCCGCTTTACTTTCAGGAGCTAAGTGTATAGCATAGTGCAAAAGTTTAGATGAAAAAATAATTCTACCTTCAGCCTCAGTATTCTTAAACCTATTTAGTATCACTTCTACGCATTTTTGATTACCAACAAAAGATGCCCTTTCAAGTTTTTTACATATACCATCCAAAAACATAGTATGATTCGGCTTATCCAAATGCTCTAATAAAAACTTAATATAGCATTGTCCACCAACACCAATAAGTAGCCTATCGAGCCCTTCATCTTGCGTAAATAATATACTTTTATGCGTTTCTGCATATCTTTCCACAAGTGTGTCATCAGCTGCAATGGCTAGTAGTGAAAGCTCTTTTACTGAATAATTATAATAACCATTTGTTTCATCATAGCTATTATTCAACAGCACATTGTGCATATGATCAGTCAAATTAAGCTGTTGAAAGCAAAAATCCTTCAAATTACCACAATTCAAATCAGTAATAAATCTATCGCTTTCCTCTATATTATTTATAGTTTTATCTAAATCTGCATAATCACCATAATTTTTTGCTTTATTTATAACGTCTATTAATCCATCAAAGGTTAAATTTTTAGGGGTAATGGTAAATTCTTCTTCATTATGCCTTGGTTCTATATTAACCTGACCTTGAGGCCAAAATAACTCTGTTGCTACAACTGCTGTAACTTCTGCAACACCTACCAATACATTCGCAACATTACCTAAAATGCCTGGATCAGTAACTACTTTGTTTGCTACTTCACTACTATCAGATGAACTCTCAGTAATAGACAAGTCTTCAGCAGCAAATGACTTAGGTCCTTCATTCATATTTTTCTCAAGAGTCTCTGTAATTCTATTATCCTCATCTTCGAAATGCCTATTTATTTCATCTAACAAACTTTTGCCATCAGCTTTGTAATTCTCTAATTGTTCAGGAATGGCAAACGTTACTTTGCCGTTTTCATACTCTACCTTACTATCTCGAAACTTAAGGGTGAACTCTAAAATAGCATCAACCCTGCATATTTCTTTACCCAGTTGCTTAACAGGCATATTTGGACAATATTTAACGTTTAAAGAATCCTGATCACTACAGACAATCTCTATATGTCTATCATTAGCATCAGGCAATTGCAAACCGTTTCCCAAAAATATAAGAGAGAGCTGCATTAACAAAGAGCCATCATAACCAGCCTGATTGCAACTAGTAATTAATTCTTCTAATAGATTATCATTTGGAATTTCTGCTTTAGCATGTTCAAACATTTTTGTAAAAACATGTTTTGCAATTTGGCGTTGGTCATTTTGATTACATTTATCACGAAGCTGGCTAACGAAATTCTTGTCTATAACTTGACCATTAATTACAAAATCCATCCTGGGTAGGTCTTTGTAAGCTTGCTTGCCAGAATTTGCATCCCTATTATTCTCACTTGCCTTTACTTGACTTAGCAGAGATTGTGTTAGTTGAAACTGTAACGTAATTGGTACACTAGGTTCAACATCAGAATCCCTCACATCAGCTTCTTCTTGACTCTCATCACCTGAATCTCCAGAGTAGCGACGCTCCTTAATTTCTTCTCGCCCTAAAATTTCAAACTCCTCTTCAGTGCCTGAATCTCCAGAATGGCGTCGCTCACTTTCTCCTGCAGTATCTACTGCTGGCGGCATGAGCCCACCAAGTAAATTCCACCCCATGTTTTACCCCCTAATTATTAGCTAAACTAAGTATAGCATTAAATAGAAATTTTGCCAAGCAAGTTATTGAGCCTTTTAGCAAATAGACTTACGTCTTCCATCTCTTCACCTTCCACTATACAAGCTTGATAGAACAATAAGTAAATCATATCTCCAAGTGTTGGATTTTCACCATTTTCAGCGTGAGATTCCATTATGTTTCTTATCAAAGGATGCTTAATGTTAATTTCAAGTACTTTTGGCGTGCGGTAATTTAGCTGCTTCTGTTCACGTAAAAAACGCTCCATACGGAGATCCATAGTTCCTTCATCAACTGCTAGACACACAGGACTATCGGTTAATTTCTTAGAGATCTTTACACTTTTTACTAAGCTTCCAAGAACCTTGGTGAAGTATTCGAGTATAGAATCCGCGTTTTCTTCGCTTTTGTTTTCATCTGATTTATTTTCTTCATCTTTCTTACCTTCTTCTGAAGAGAATTTTTCTAAATCAACATCTGCACGAGTTACAGACTTAAATTTTTGATCTTTATATTCATGAATCACGCTAGTCCAGAAATCATCAACTGGATCAACAAATAGAAGCACCTCCAATCCCTTACTGACAAATCCTTCAAGTTGTGGACTGTTTTTCACTGAATCGAGACTATTACCTGTGAGATAGTAGATATGTTCCTGTTCAGGCTTCATTCTGCTTATATAATCATCAATGCTAACTAGCTTACCATCACTGGTGCTATGAAATCTGCAAATGGAAAGCAATGCTTCTCTTTCATCAGTTGGCATAGCTTCGCAAAGACCTTCTTTTAACACCGCACCAAAATTGCCCCAGAATTTTGTATATTCCTCTAAATTCTCTTTTGCTTTTTTGCCGAGCTCTGATATTATGCGCTTAGTTAAAGATTTCCTAATCTGCTCAACTACACGATTATTTTGCAGTGTTTCTCTGCTGATATTGAGAGGCAAATCCGGTGAATCAACCACACCTTTCAAAAAACGCAAGTACTGCGGTATAATCTGCACATTATCTTCAGTGATAAACACTTTATTTACATACAATTTTACAGAGCAGCGTCTATCTGGATGAAATAAATCAAAAGGCTTGATAGAAGGAACATAAAGCAAGTTCGTATACTCTATTGCACCTTCATTTTTATTATGAAATATCATCCAAGGCTCACCGCCCACATGTGCAACACCACGGAAGAAGTCGTTGTGCTCTTCTGGAGTAACGTCATTTTTTGGCTTAGTCCAAATTGCAGCTTTGCTATTTAATTTTTCACTTTTTCCTTCTTCATTTACAAACTCAACGGGAAAATTTATGTGGTCAGAGTAAGTAGTAACGATGTTTTCAATACGGAATTTGTCTAAAAATTCGCTTTCTTCAGGACGCATGATGAGCGTAATTTTTGTGCCACGAGAGATTTGACCATCTAATTTGCTGATTGAATACTCTCCATCTCCTTTAGATTTCCACACCCAAGACTCTTCTTCTCCGGCTTTCCTTGATTCTACTATAACTTCTGAAGCAACCATGAAGCTTGAATAAAAACCAACACCAAACTTTCCAATCAGCTCTACAGCTTGGCTCGAATCTTTATTATTCTTAATTGCATCCAAGAATTTTTGCGTACCAGAACTTGCAATCGTGCCAAGATTATCTATTAAATCTTGCCTGTTCATGCCAATTCCATTGTCGGTTATATACAGCTCATTCTTATCTTTACTGGAGCTAATAGTAATCTTCAACTCATCACTTGAATCTAATAAATCAGCATTTAATTGTGATTCATAGCGCAATTTATCACATGCATCTGATGCATTTGATATTAACTCACGCAAGAAAATATCCTTATTAGTATAAAGTGAATGAATTACTATATTTAGTACTTTGCCTACTTCAGCGTCAAATTTTAAACTTTCAGTTTCTTGTATGTTGTGCATTTTGAGCTCCATTATTAGCCTACTACTCTAATAATTTAAGTATTGCACTGCGATCTTTCAAGGTCACACATGCTAAAATTTATGTGGGCCAACTTATGGTTCCAATGCTAAACTGGAATAAGTACAACCATTGTGTCATGCAAATTAAGAAGAAAGTGCTAGAATATAATATCTCTTATTTGCTTCAAAGATTTGTTAGTCTTTGATTCTTTTTTTTTAAAAGTAGTCTCAAGAGAGATTTTAAGCTTTTTCCATTCTTCTTGACCATTTGGCATTAAATCACTCTCAATCTTCTCCAGTACTTTCTGAGGTGATGAATATAATTCCTCGTACAAATCAGTGTTTACTGACTGTAGTATTACTAAAAATGTAAATAAATTCGGATCAAGTAATTCTTCTTTTGCATGGTTCAAAAAACATAGCTTTATTCTCCTTATACAGTATTGTATTGCCTGCAGTGATAATGAGAAGCTTTCTGCATAAAGTATAAAGCTATCTATAATTAAGCTCTTTGATTTTTTCGGTAATTCAGAACTTTCAAACAGTTTTCTTATAAACTGCTCTGTTGGCTGTTTTGGCAAATGCAAAGAGAGATCAGTAAAAGATTTTAGGCTAAAATTTGGTCCAAGTATTGTGCTAATTGCTCTTTGCACATTACTCTTATCTTGGCTAACAGAGATAATGAAAACCAGTCCCTCGACATCAAGCATGTACTTTATGGATTCTAAAAAATCGACAATGAATTTAGGGCGACATATATCAAGATCATCGACCATTATATAAATGTTTTTGTCTTTCCTGATTTTATTAACCACATCTGCTAGTTGTATCTTAAAGTCTCTAATGTTCTCTTTTCTCCTTTGGAGAAGATTTAATTCACCCAAGACAAAACCAATGTCTTTCTTATCAGCCTCTTTTGCAGCATCGAGAAATACTGAAAGCATAGCAAGTGGAGATTTACTGATCAGCTTTCCTAATGTATTGAGAGAAAATAGTTCTTGGTTTATGTTTTTGAACTGCTGTATAACACTCCTTTTTACTTTGTATGATGCGAATAGATCCTCAAACAAGAAATGCAAAAAAGAAGGCAATGGTTGATCTAGCGCACTAATATCCCATGCGCTGTAATAAGCTGCAATTTCATTTTGCTGCTCTAGATCCTTTACCCATTCTTTCAAAAAAAATGTCTTACCCCACTTATCATATCCTTCTAAGGATACGATTGAAAAAGACTTATCGATTGTCTTGATTATAGAACTAAATTTACTTGCAATTTGCTTATAACCCAAGCAATCACCTTCCCAATTTATTACCTTAGGCAATTGTTTCTCTTCTTTTTTTCTGAAGGTTATTAGCGATGTAAGTTTTTTTAAGCACATACCTTACTTTATATTTAACTCATACTCTTGTCTTGACGTAAGCGCTATCTTCAGAGTCCCTTCATCTAGGTAGTCAATTTCTCCACCTATCGGTATACCACAAGCAAGGCGCGATATTTTTACATTCGAATTCTTTAGCAATTCAATTATATATTGCGCAGTAACTTGGCCTTCTAATGTCGGATTGATTGCAATAATGACCTCTTCAATTTTAAATTCTGTAACTTTTTTGGGAATGTTATCAAGATTCAGTTCTTTTGGACCTATGCCATTTATTGCTGATAGCCTTCCACCCAAAACATGATACATACCTGAATATATATTCCCTTTTTCAAATGCCCATAGATCACCCAATTCTTCTACTACACACATTAACTTGGTGTCACGCTTTGGGTTAGTACAAATAGAACACGGCGATTTAGTATCTAGGTTTCCACAAATTTTGCACTCTATTATAAGATCCGCTAGCTCTCTAATCAAAGATGCAAGCGGTAGCATGACTTTCTCTTTATTTTGGAGCAAATGTATAACTAACCTTCGTGATGATGATGGACCTAAACTTGGCAATTTAGAAAAAGCATGAACTAAATTCTTTATATTAATGTTCATTTAACAAATTCAGGATATAGTTTATAAAATGATAACATCAAACCTTTCGTAAAGAAAGCTTAGTTTGATTGGCTATGAAAAAGATTTCCCACTTTTTTTTTAGAACTGTCTTGAAAAAATTAATGTAATCACAATCTACTGTAACCTAACTCTGATTCAGGTATAACTGAAATTATCTCACACATTTGCGTAGTTACTACGGTACTTCTTTTTTGAAAATGACGTAATTTATTTTTCAACATATTTCTTTCTTCCACATAACTGTCCGATTCTTTATTCAAACTAGAATTTTTTTCTTCATACTTGGAAAGTATTGTATCGATCAAATAATTAAAAAATAATATTAGACCTGTAGTGTTGGAGAGCAATTCAAGAGAATAATATAACATATCTTCACTCACTTCTTCATTTATTATGTCATGAGAATTTTTATACATTCTAAAACAAGAGCCGAAGGCTGCTAAGCATACGCAAGTAAGTTTTGTTTTGTTTAGGACGCACTTAATTCGCGCTAGTTTTTTATTATTATCTTCTAATTTTATACGCAACTCACTAATTTTACTACTATAGTGCTTAATAAACAATTCTATTGCCTCTTTGTTATTAGCATAATTATATGCTTTGTAAGATTCCTTATCCATAAATTCAGTATCTATATCTCTTGATTTTAGAAGCTCTTTGATTACTTCATTCTTGCCAAGAAGCACAGCTTCGTGTAGAGGTGTGTACTCACTTTCAACATCTTTCCTTCTGTTAATATGTTCACGAGTTAAGTAGTCGAAAAGAACTGAAACGCATTTTGAATTATTACCTTCAATAGCCAGAGTAATTACATCTTTTTCGTCTTTGTTCTTAGTATTAATAACTTTAGAAAGCGGCTTTTCATTCTCTTGCTTACGTTCAAAATATTTGTGCTTGTAAAACTCATTCGAACAGTATGGTTCCTTAAGAATAGACAAAAGCTTTTTTACAAAATCAGCACGATTTTTTTTTATGGCCAAATGTAAAGGTGTGTCCTGATTTTTCTTATCTTGCAACAATAAGGCATCATACAAACAGCCCTCTTTATATAGAGAATCAATCTCTTGGTCAAAATAGATATCTTCTTCTTCTCCTTCACAGATATTTAATAGCCGTGACCCTATACTTTCTGTAGTACTGTAATCAATTGCAGAGCTACGTTTCACTTTAGATTGATAAAGGTTTATGTTCATACTACCCCTGCCTTTAAACAACCCAGCTATACCTCTAAACAGTTCAGCTATACCTGATTCACTCCGAGTGGCACAAGGTGTTTCATCTGGAATGTTAATCTCAACATTTTCACTAGAAAAAAGTTCTAAAACATGCGAGTTGCTTTTTCTACTGGAAAAAGGCACATCGTTCTTTTTATCTTTAATCTCAGCACTCTTTGCATTCAAAGAATTTAGAGAGTTAGCTAAACAATCAAGATCTGTAGCATTTTTAGACTCAAGGTCTTCTGCTTGAAAATTTGCTGCAGTGTTTATTTCACCTTTCATATTTCTTTATTTTACAGGGATTGCATTTCAGGTAGGGTATCTCATCTTTAAAATTTTTCAACTCTATTTAAATTTTTTTAAAATAGTTTTTGATAAAAATATTTATGACACTAACTTTTTGGTTCTCTTGTTAAACTTTTACAAGACAGAATTATTTTATAGCTAAAAAAATTACTTCCGCGTATTTTGAATCCAATTATAATTACAATTATAGATATTTTTAGAGCTCAAAAATCTATCTTTGTCTGCAGACCTTTTTTATTAAACTCATAAAAAAATGTAGCGTATCCTCTTCAGTGTATACTTAATTTCTGTCATATGTGCGCTGCATTTTTTTCTAATCTTTTTTACAGGGGGATTTTATGTCCAGAATTCCAGATATTTGACCTTTACTTTAGCTAATAAAAACCAACTGGTACCTGCGGTTTTTATAGCTACGTTTCTCAAACAAGTTTCAAATGAATAGATTTCTTGCATAACTGGAATTCAAAAGTTGATGTCATTCTAGCGCGTGACGCTAGAATCCAGTCCTTTTGTGCAAAAAACGTTGTAAAGTGTTTACCAACTTAGTTGGATCCCAGTGGGCTTTGTTGAATCGCTCAAGTGAAAAGAACTGGCAGTTACTGACAAAATTCATTATAAAACAGCCATTTAACTGTTGAAGAAAAAATATGCCACAAAAAATGAGAGTCAGTAATTGCCATGAATATAACAAATTTCTCCAAGAAAGAGGAAGCATTTTTTGTTATATCAATGACGCCATAGAAAATTGGTACGAGAATTGTCCAAAAATGCAGGGCGGCAACTATATTTATAGTGATAAAGTTGTGATTTTAGTGCATATAATCGTCAGTTTCTTTAGAATTGGTTTAAGACAAACAGTCGGGTTTATAAAAGGATATTTGCAACAAATAGGAAGAGATTTGCAGCTATTCACAAGCATCAAAAAAAACTTAATATTAAGATAAATGATTGCAGAAAATAATATAGAAGATATCGAAATTGCTATAGACAGTACAGGAATTAGTATATACAACAACACACAGCAAGGAAAATAGCACTGACAGAGTGGCTATGAGCAAACGAGAAAATTGCACGTAATGTTGAATATAAACAACAAAAAAGCCATAGCTGTAAAATACAGTAACGGTGTCTACTCTGATCACTTGTGATTTGCTAAAAGAAGTTGATTTTCAGCATGCCATAAAAGCACTATATGCAGATAGAGCATGTGATAGGCACAAGTTTTATAAGTTGTGTAACGAATATGATATAAAGACAAAAATTCCACCAATAAACAATGCGGCAGAACATCCAGAAATAGATTATATGTCTGACAGGAATGCTGCTATTAGGTTAATAAAATTATACGGTGAAGATGGCATGAAAGAATGGAAAAAGAAGCAATTTATGGAAAAAAGATCTTACATAGAAGGATTTTTCTCAAGGTTGAAGCAAGTATTTGTTTAGGAATAAATCTGAGATAAATCGAGAAAAAGAACTAAATGCTATTTGCTTAATAAATTCACTGATATTGGTGTGGCTAAATTTGAAATCATTACATAAATTTGTCGTAAACCATCACTGCTTAAGGTGCTATGAAACAAAGCCATCCCAGACTGGGATGACAGAAGAAGAGTATTTTAGGTAACAGCTGTTTACTCCAAAGTAATGTTGCAAAAGGTCTAACATATAAATTATAAGACTAATATAGAATATACCTTGCTAAAAAAAAAAAAAAGTATAACCTTTGATAAGGTATGCAGGCAAAAATTCTGTAACTTGGTCAGGTCAGAAATGAAGCAACCATATCAGAATCTTTTTGGGTTGCATACCTATTTGTACTATTTGTTTTATTCTAGGCTATGAACATAGCATTAAAATATCGTCCTAGTAGCTTTAAAGATTTAGTAGGTCAAGATATATTGGTGCGTATACTAGAAAATGCTTTTACTCTCAACAAAATTCCACAATCTATACTGCTTTCTGGTAGCAGTGGAATTGGTAAAACCACCACTGCAAGAATAATAGCTTTATGTTTGAACTGCTCATTGGGGCCAACTTTTGAACCTTGTGGATCATGTACAAGTTGTCTGGCAATAAAAAATTCAAGCCATCCAGATGTAGTTGAAATCGATGCGGCAAGTCACACTAGTGTTGAGGATGTTAGAGCGATCTTGGGAGATATTTGCTATTTACCAATAAGTTCTAAATTTAAGGTTTACATTATAGATGAAGTACACATGTTATCCAGTAATGCATTTAATGCATTACTTAAAACTCTAGAAGAACCACCATCTAGCGTAAAGTTTATTCTAGCAACTACAGAAATAAAAAAGATACCAATAACTGTTATTGCACGTTGTCAAAGGTTTGACTTACATAACATTCCTTCAGCTAAGATAATGGAGCGTTTAAATGATATTGCACAAAAAGAAAATTATTTTATTGAAAAGGAAGCATCGGAATTAATTGCGCACCACTGTAGTAATTCAATGCGTAACGCTTTATTTTTGATGAATCAAGCAGTGCTATATAGCAAAGATGGTACAATATCCACTCAAAGTGTTACAGACATACTTGGTCTAGTAGATAGAAACGTTATATTTGATCTACTGGAAGCAGTATTAGATAGTGATTTACAGAAGGCTTTGTTAGTATTCGACAATGTGGTAAAAACAGCAAATCCGCTCAATATTTTTGAAGATCTGCTGCAAACAATCCAGTTAATATGCCGTTTTTTAATTACAAAAGAGATTGATACAGAATATGAGAAGAGCAGAGTAAAAGATTTGAGTGCGAAAAAGTCTTTAATATTTTTTTCGAGATTGTGGAAGGTGCTGCTTAAGGGTATTCAAGATATAAAAATTTCAACATGCAATGAGGTTGCTGCTGAAATGATGTTAATTAGCCTTTGTTATCTTTCTGATTTGCCTTCTCCGGAACAGGTGATCAAAAAAATTCTTTCACAGAATGTAGAGCAAGGAAATAGACAGGGCAGACCTGTTGCACCTTCCCCATCTGTCATCCAAGTAGCTGACTACTCGGATCCAAAAAAATATGTGGAAAAACCCCACTCTGTCATCCCAGTGCGCGACACTGGGATCCATGTGAAAAATAAACAACAAAATTACGATTTTGATAAGATTTTGCAACTATTAAGGCGGAGTAACCAAATTTATCTTTACAAACAACTGTGTAGTAATCTACAATTAATAGATTGTAAATTTGGGTATTTAAAATTAAAAGCTGTATCTAACTTGAACAATAATTTTTGTAATGACTTGAAAAGTTACTTAAATCAAGCTACTAATCAGGAGTGGGTTATTATAGTTGATACGAGTTATATGAATAGGGAAGTGAGCAATTTAAATTATGCACCTGTAGTTAAGGATATATTAAATACGTTTAAAGGTGCAAAGGTAGTTAATATAGAAAATAAGGAGTAGGTTGTGGATTTCAGTCAAATAATGAAGCAAGCGCAAGAAATGCAAAAAAAGCTTGCGGAAGCCCAAGAAAAATATATTGGAAAAGAGTTTCAAGGTATTTCTGGTGGTGGCAAAGTTTCTATATTAGTGGAAGTTATAAAAATAGGTGGCTATAAAGCTAAAAAGGTAAACATAGACTTAGAGCTTATGAGAAATGAAGAAAAAGACATAGTAGAAGATTTAGTGACAGCAGCGTTTAATGATGCCATTAAAAAAGCAGAAGAAGATATGGCAAATGCAACCTCTGATCTTGCAGGTATGATGGGGTTACCACCTGGATTTAAACTTCCTTTTTGAATTTATTTCTATACTACTGAAATTTCTTTTAGTGTAAGTATTTTTTTTCTAATATTTCCAACGCTAGTACTTTTTCATATAATGCACCTATAGCTAGCACAGCCCTACGTCATACCGCCGCGGTATAGATTCCGCTAACAAGTAGCGGAATGACGAGGTCTTTCGATAGTAAATCTTACCTATGTTAGCTATACCAAAAAATCAAGAGTAAAAAAAGTAGAGTAACTCTATTTATTAATTAATAAAATCTTTGTATTTTCCTAAAAGTTAGTTAAGATACAGAAGGTTTTGTGTTATTAAGTTAGCACTTGACTTAACTTTAGTTATTATTTAGACTGCTAAAGTGGAATTTTAATTTTTTTAACGAGGGCAATTATGCATTATAAAAAGTTTTTTTCGGCAGCTGCTTTAGTGACGTTGCTAAGCCTATCAAACTCTGCTTTTTCATCAGACCCTATTGGTCCAATAAGTGATGAAGAAACTAGCTACTATGTTCGTTTACAATACAACGGTGAAATTTTACCTTTTTATACAAAAGTTGATGGTATTACAAATGCAACAGGTAAAGAAAAGGATAGTCCCTTAACAAGATCTTTTATAGCTGGTGGTGGTGCATTTGGTTATAAAATGGATGACATTAGAGTTGATGTTGAAGGGCTTTACTCACAATTGGCTAAAGATACAGCTGTAGTAAATGCTTCTGAAACAAATGTTGCAGACAGTTTAACAGCATTTTCAGGATTGGTTAACGTTTATTACGATATAGCGATTGAAGATATGCCTATCACTCCGTACGTTGGTGTTGGTGTTGGTGCAGCATATATCAGCAATCCTTCAAAAGCTAATGAAGTTAAAGATCAAAAAGGATTTGGTTTTGCTTATCAAGCAAAAGCTGGTGTTAGTTATGATGTAACCCCAGAAATCAAACTCTTTGCTGGAGCTCGTTACTTCGGTTCTTATGGTGCTAGTTTTGATAAGGCAGCTAAGGATGATACTGGTATCAAAAATGTTGTTTACAGCACTGTTGGTGCAGAAGCTGGAGTAGCGTTTAATTTCTAGTCTATCTTTGTCTTATTATCCCAGTGGGTTTTTCTTGTCATTCAAGTAGCATGACACTGGGATCTAGAAAAAAGAAATGTGAATTCCAGTGTTTGAGCACTGGAATAACACGTTATTTATTTAATGTAGTTTTTATAGTTACACGCTAGCAATTTTAATGATACATTTAGGTAGCTGTTGTTAAGATCTCAATAGATGTAAAATTGTGCTTTTTTAATTAAAGCTTGAATTTTTCACTGAAAATCAATATATTATATGTATAGAGTTTTAATTTAAGTTATTATGTTGACCCCAGTAGCAAATTTATGTGTTAATAGTAGCACTAATCTCATGCAGTATATTGCTGAAGTGCGAAAATTTCCTATGCTTTCCCAAGAAGAGGAAGTGCGATTAGCAAAAAATTGGCAAGAATACCAGGATATTTCTTCTGCTCACAGGTTAATTACTAGCCATTTGAATTTGGTAGTAAAAATTGCAATGAAATTTAAGAATTACGGTCTATTGTTGATGGACCTGGTCATGGAAGGAAATATGGGTTTAATGCATGCAGTGAAAAAGTTCAATCCTGACTTGGGATTTCGTTTTTCAACTTATGCAGTATGGTGGATTGAAGCTTCAATGAAAGACTTTATATTAAAATCTTGGTCACTTGTAAAAATAGGTACAACGCAAGCACAAAGGAGATTGTTTTTTAGTTTACGTAAAATAAAAAAAAGAATTTTACAATACACAAACAGAGAAACTTTGAGTAAAGAAGAAATAAAAGCAATATCAAATGAGCTTTCTGTATCTGAAGAAGATGTTGTACAGATGAGCTATCGTCTGGCTTGTAAGGATCAGTCGTTAAATAATTGTATAAAAATAGGTGATGACTCTAAAAAGGAGTTACAAGATATGATTCCGTGTAATTTAGTTAGTCAAGAAGTAGCTTACCAGAATCATGAAGAAAAGGCATTAAAAGAAACAATTTTAAGCAATGCGCTGGCAAGTCTTAATGAAAGATCAAGAGACATTTTCATTAGCAGATATTTATCTGAGAATACTCAGACTTTGGATGAGCTTAGCAAAAAATATTGTGTTTCAAGAGAAAGAATAAGACAGC
The DNA here is from genome assembly GCF_947251465.1 of Wolbachia endosymbiont (group B) of Melanostoma mellinum. Classification (NCBI taxonomy): domain Bacteria; kingdom Pseudomonadati; phylum Pseudomonadota; class Alphaproteobacteria; order Rickettsiales; family Anaplasmataceae; genus Wolbachia; species Wolbachia endosymbiont (group B) of Melanostoma mellinum. Next base: position 711,780 of record NZ_OX366366.1, on the reverse strand, counting down.
TGGCTAAGCAAGCGATGAGTAAGGTAAAACAACATATAAAATCAGAGAGTTTGAAATTCGGTTTACATGCGTAGTCTTTTCGTATTTCTAATATTTCTTTCAATAGACACTCTTGCATCGGTTAGTAATGTACAACTGAGCGAAAAATATAAAGACTGGTTTGTGTATACTGCATTGGAAGATGGTGAAAAAGTGTGTTATATTGTATCTCATCCTAAGAAAAAAAGTGAACATTATACAGCCGATCGCAAGCCGTATGTAATGGTCAGTTACGTTGATAAAAAAGCAGATGAGGTGAGCGTCACTTCTGGCTTTCAGTATAATAATGAGCCTGTAGTTCTCAATATCGATAAAAAAATTAAATATCAATTGCCAATAATACAGGGAAGTCTTGCGTGGACAGATGATACAAAAATGGACCAAGATTTGATTCTAAAAATGAAGCAGGGATTATCAATGGTAGTTAATGGAAAAGTAAAAACAGCAAATGTTGATGATACTTATTCCTTGCTTGGCTTTCAAAAAGCGTACCAAAAAATGCATGACTTATGCCATACAAAGTAAATTATTGATCACTAAAGTATAAGATAGGCTGTTTTGTCTCTCAGACAAAAATATGGATATCACTTTACATAGAATATGAATATCATTTAAAATATATTTTTGAGAATTAATATGTCAAAAATTGTAGATATAGGAATCAAAGAACAAAGTTCTGTGTGTGAACAAATGCGTTTTAGTGTAAGTCGTGCAAGTCTTTTAAATACGCTATCCAGAGTGAGCGGGGTGGTTGAAAGGCGCAACGCGATAGACGTTTTAGCGTGTATAAATATCAAAGCACAACATGGCAGCATAAAACTAAAGGCTACTGATCTTGACATTTCAATATTTGCCTCACTTACTGCAAATGTATCAGCAGAAGGAGAAGTGAAAATCTCAGCACATACTTTACATGACATAGTGAAAAAATTGCCAACTAATTTGGATGTCAATTTCGAAATGAATAATCAAGGAAAATTATTGATATCCTGTGGAAATGCAAATTTTTCTTTACCGAACGTAGTTTCAAATAACTTCCCTGTTCTTGAAGAAGGTGATCATCAATACGATTTCACTCTACTAAGTGCAGATTTGGTAGACTTGTTGACTAAAACGAAGTTTGCTGTGTCGCTGGATGATACAAGGTATAATTTAAACGGGATATATCTGCATACAGATGAGCAATTTCTGTACTGCGTTGCAACTGATGGCCACCGTTTATCATGTATAAAAAGGCCTAAACCTGAAGATATCAACGGAGAATTTGGGGTGATCATTCCACGTAAAACTATCATGGAACTGTTGAAAGTATTGAGTGATTGTAATGAGATAAATATAAAACTTTCAGATAGAAAAATCAAATTTACATGTGGTGAGTATATTCTAATATCAAAATTGATAGATGGGACTTTTCCAGATTACAAAGCTGTCATTCCAACGTCTCAAGATAAACAAATGATTGTTGAGAGTAGCAAACTTGCTAGTGTTATAGACCGAGTTTCCGTTGTTGTGTCCGATAAAATAAAATCAATTAAATTTTCATTGCAAGAGAATTTATTAACTCTGCATTCAAACTCTCAAGAGTGCAGTGATGCGACTGAGTCTATAGAGGTGGATTACGATGGAGCTCTTATGGAAGTAGGATTTAATTCTCGTTATTTGCTTGATGCTTTATCTTGTATAAAAAACAAATGTAAGGTCAGCCTATCAGATGGTAATAGCGCTACAATTATCACTGATGAAGGTGATCCAAGTGCACTATATATAGTAATGCCAATGAGGACTTAAGCTAGTAATCTATCTTTACTAAGTATAAGCCGTGAGGCGGCGCAGTGACCCCAGCGGCGTTTCTTTTGCATTGACTTAATATATTTAGCATTTCTTGTGGATTAGTTTTGTTTTTTCCAAATTCAACTAAAGTACCAACAATAATCCTCACTTGGTTATGCAAAAAGGAAATCGCAGATATTTTGATGTATATGTGACTTCCATTTTGTACTATATCAATATCATCGATTGTTCTGACCGGATTTGTAGCTTGACAATCTTTTGAGCGGAAGCTTGAAAGATTATGTTTTCCAAGCAGGTGTCTAGCAGCTTCACGCATGATGTTTACGTCAAGTGGGTTAAATACTTGCCACACATAACCGATTTCCAGAGCTGCAGGAGCGTAGCGATTAATTATTCTATATTCATAATATCTTTTTTTTGCTGAAAATCGCGCATGAAATGCATCATCTACGGCTTCTGCACTAAGCACAACTATAGGAATAGCTTTTAAGTGATAGTTTATTCCATTTCTTATTCTGTAAAGCTCAAATTGCCTTTCCATATTGAAATGAGCAACTTGCCCTAAAGCATGAACCCCTGTGTCAGTTCTGCCACCACAATGCAAAGAGACTCTCTCGCCACTGAAATTAAATATAGCGTTTTCTATGGTTTCCTGAATTGAGTTAGCAGAGTGTTGTTGCTTTTGCCAGCCAGAGAAACCACTACCATTGTATTCTATCGTTATTTTGTATCGCACTACAAAGTCTATCTATCTAATTTTAGGTAACTAACGTTCTTCGTTATTAAAAAACCCTTGGCAGATTGGTTGCGTTCAATTACCATGGAGACTATACAAGTTAATAAATGATCCATGGCACATAATACAGAAGAAAGAAATAATGATAAGCAAAAAGCACTAGATAATGCAATAAGTCAAATTGAAAAAGCATTCGGTAAAGGTGCAATAATGAAGCTAAAGCAAAACCCTGTAGAAAAAATAGACACGATATCTACAGGGTCGATTGCACTTGATTCAGCTCTGGGTGTTGGGGGATTGCCAAAAGGACGTATAATTGAGATATTTGGCCCTGAGAGTTCTGGTAAAACTACCCTTGCTTTGCATGTAATTGCTGAAGCACAGAAAAAAGGAGGTTTATGTGCATTTATCGATGCGGAACACGCACTGGATGTTATATATGCTCGTAAACTTGGAGTGAAAACTGATGATTTGGTAATTTCACAACCAGACACTGGAGAGCAGGCGTTGCATATTGTTGAGTATTTAGTGTGTTCTAGTGCAGTTGATGTAATAGTTATTGATTCTGTTGCAGCACTAACTCCAAGAGCTGAAATTGAAGGGGATATGGGCGATCAGCACATGGGATTGCAAGCAAGGCTTCTAAGCCATGGACTCAGGAAACTAACTTCTGTAGTTTCAAAAGCAAACTGTATATTGATATTTATCAACCAAATTCGTATGAAAATAGGAGTAGTATATGGAAATCCTGAAACTACCACTGGTGGAAATGCGTTAAAATTCTATACTTCTATAAGACTTGATATAAGAAAAGTTGGTGCGATAAAGGATAAAGAGAATATTACGGGTAATGAAACGAGAGTTAAAGTTGTAAAAAATAAAGTCGCTCCTCCATTTAGAGAGGCAAAATTTGATATAATGTATAATGAAGGCATATCAAAACTTGGGGAAATAATAGATATAGGAGCAAAACTTGGTGTCCTTGAAAAGGCAGGCGCTTATTATTCATATAACAATACGCGTCTTGGCCAAGGAAGAGAAAATGTAAAAAGTTACCTCAAGGCAAACAAAGAAATTGCAAATGAAATAGAAACAAAAATCAGAGATTTATTTAAAAATCACGATAATTCTATTGCAATAGAAGAGGAACGCGAACAACTTCTAGAAGAATCAGTATTCTAATCTAAATTAGTTTGTATTGGGCAGTATTCGTTTGCTATACTAAAGTTTCACTCTCAACCGAGTTGATAAAAGCTGCGATATCTCCTTGTAGCATTAGGTGTATATTTTTTGCTATTTTTTCCACTAAGAGGATAACATTATCAAAATTTTCAAATTTTGATAATACATAATCTGCTAAGCTTTTCCGATTTTCAGGCCTACCTACTCCAAATCTCAAACGCCAATAATCGTTACCAATAAAGCTATCTATAGACTTAAGTCCATTATGTCCAGCAGAACTACCACCTTTTTTTACTTTTATTCTTCCAAATTTCAAGTCAGCATCATCATGTATGACAACAATATTGTCTAGCGATAATTTGTAAAAATTTTTTATTTTTGCAACAGGAATACCTGAATTATTCATAAATGAAGAAGGCTTTATTAGCATAACTTTATTATTGTTAATTATGCCAGAGGTTATCAAGTAATCGGCTTTCTTAGAAAATGACTGAAAATTCCAATATTTGTGAATTGCGTCAATAACGATAAAACCAATATTATGGTGAGTTAATTCATATTTACTACCAGGATTACCAAGCCCAGCTATTAAATGCACTACTCCTCTGTTTTTGTTTGAGGCTCTTCAACATCACTATCAGCAGCAGAGATTGTTACAATGGTGAAATTTTCTTCCTCATGAGCTACAAATTTAACACCTTCTGGCAATTTTACATCATTGATATGTATAGACTGACCAATCATTTTGCCAGACAAATCAATTTCTATGACTTGAGGTATTTTCTCAGGAGAGCATTTGACAGTAATAGAACGACACAAAACATTAAGCACTCCACCTAATTTGATTCCTGGTGATTTACTTTCATTGATGAATGATAAAGGTATATCTATTTTAATTTCACTACCTTTATCAACAAACTGAAAATCAACATGTTGCACAGTATCCTTTACTACATGCCATTGAATATCACGAACAAGAGCATATTCTTTTTTCCCTGAAATATCTAGTTCTATTAAATGTGCAGAAAGAGCACCTGATTTATATTGTTTAGTAAATTCCTTTGCAGACAATGTCAAATTTACGTTATCATGCCCTTTACCATATATAACTGCAGGTATACTTCCCTTCTCCCTCAGAGCCTGAATCGCTTTCTTTTTTTTTACATCACGTAACTCTGCATTAATTGTTACCATTTCTTGCTGTGCCATCGATTACTCCTATTCAGCTAATCCTTTTTATATAATTTAATAATATAACATAAAAATATTTATTTCAAACTTCATTCTTTCACACTAATTCTTTGTGGAAAAATTTATTTAGATATATACTTAAGATTACGTAGTAAGAGCTATGAGTATTAACGATCAAGTAGTTTTTAAGATTTATAAGCCAACAAAAACTGCAACACAATCTGGCTTAGGTAATACAAAATTCTGGTACCTAAAAATTGAGCCTTGTTCTTACTATATTGAACCTTTGATGGGATGGGTTGGCTCAAAAGATCCCCAAAAACAGATTGTATTAAAGTTTGATTCTCTTGAAAAAGCAATATCTTACGCAAAGAAACACAACACAAAGTACACAATTGAAATACCAAAAGATGTTAAAAGACTGCCAAAATCTTATGCGAATAATTTCGTATCAAAGTAAGTTTTATCGTAGTGTGTTTATCTAAAAACCTAAACCTAATCGTTACTATGATTTTGCTAACACACTGCGGCTATTTAGAGAGTTGAACCTGGCTAGCTAGTATCAAAGAGTTATTTTTTAGGTATTTCTCCGTAAGACTGCAAGTTTTTTTGGATTACTCAAATAACTTCATTCTGCTTGAAGAACTTTTATGTTGCTTTGCACTAAATTAATTTCACGTTTTATTTGTGTTAGCTATTTATTTAGTGAGTGGACATGTAATTTTACCTTAAATAACCCTATAATAAAAACATAGTTATTGAAATAATACAGAAGGTTCTCATGACAACCTCTGTATAGCTCTTAATTTTGCTGAACGCGCACGTGGATTTGCATTTACTTCTTCTTCACTTGCTTTAATCACTTTTTTGTTTAAAAGGGAGAATGTCTTTGTAGGTCCTGGTTCACACAAATCTTTAAAAAGGGTTTTAACTATACGATCTTCTAGAGAATGAAAGGTAACTACAATTAATTTGCCGTTTTCACTTAAAATCTCAGATGCAGCTTTAATACCCTTTTCAAGCTCTCCTAGCTCATCATTTACCCATATTCTGATTGCCTGAAATGTTCTAGTTGCAGGGTCAATCTTGCTTTTTCCACGAAACACTACAGAACGTACAATATCCGCAAGTTCAAATGTAGTTTTGATAATTTTCTTCTTCCGCGCATTTACTATCGCTCTTGCGATTTTACGAGAATGACGCTCACCCCCATAATTATATATAGTGTTCGCAATCTCTTCTTCACGTAAAGCGTTAACAAATGTCGAAGCATTCATATGAGAATAGTTATCCATGCTCATGTTAAGTGGGCCATCACGTAGAAATGAGAATCCTCTATCTCCATTATCAAGCTGCATAGATGAAACTCCAACGTCGAAAACTATTCCATTGATACCTTTAATATTATTACTATCTAATAAATTTTTAATATTACTAAATTTCTCAATAAATAGATTTATTCTATCAGGGTATTTAACGTTCAGATCATCATAAAATTTGGTAACTGTTTCATCCCTATCAATTGCATACACTTTGCAATCAGCGGATTCCAATATTGCTTTGCTATATCCTCCAGCTCCAAACGTGGCATCCACATATATACCACCACTGTGTGGTGACAATTGCAGTAGCATCTCTTTTAACAAAACTGGAATATGTGTCATATCAAGAGACTTTGTGCACTTAAATTAAAATAACTTTCTCGCCAAAAAATATATGGAAATATATAGGTATAGTATAAGAATATTTAAATATAATCAACGATATAAAAATTTAATAAGATAATATTATTAATATAACATTTACATAATTCACGTTTGAAAAAGTAAGTAATATTACTATAATATCAAACAAATTACGGAAGATTTCGTGCAACAAATAACAAAAGTAATACTATCAAGTTTAATTTGTAACACTTTGTTGTGGTATGATCACATGCTTTTCAGCCATCTAATAAGCATAATCGGAGATGTGTTTTTTCCATCAGACGACAAATTAGTCAGCATACTTAAAGCTTTTGGAGTATTTGCAGTGGGTTTCTTAATAAGACCAATTGGTGCTGCTATATTTGGCCACATTGGCGATAAATATGGAAGAAGGATTGCTCTATTTCTCTCTATCATATTGATGACTCTATCAACCGTACTTATTGAATTTGTTCCAGGGTATCAGAACATTGGGGTACTCGCATCAGTACTGGTGGTATGTTTAAGATTATTGCAGGGTATATCTCTTGGAGGAGAGGCAGGAAATGCCCCATTTTTAATAGAGCATGCTCCTAAAAATAAAAGAGGATTCTTTGGCAGTATTGAAGTATTGAGCGCAATTCTTGGCTCAATATTAAGTCTTATAGTGGTGCTTATATGCAAAAAAGTATCCGATTTTGAATCTTGGGGATGGAGATTGCCTTTTATTTTCAGTTTTGTAATAGGATTAATCAGTATATATATGAGATATATACTCGATGAAAGCCCAGAATATAAAAAGCAGGAAAAGCCACATGAATTACCGTTAAAAGAACTGTTAAATGGCTATAAAAAACCTTTTCTAATATCAATTGGAGTTGACATAGTTGAGAATGCATCTCTTTACATATATTTAGTGTTTTTTAATCTACTTGCATCAACAATAAACACTCACTTTAATCACGCAGTAGAAATATTGAATCAGGTTGCACTTGGAGGATTGACTATACTATTTGCAATACTTTCTGATAAGGTAGGGAGAGAAAGAGTCATGAAATTTGCATTTGTGACTTTTATAGTAGTAAGTTATCCAGTTTTTTCAATGATACTAAGTGGTAATAATTTGCTCACCATAATGGCGCACGTTCTTTTTATAATCCCAATAGCTGCTTCTCTTGGTCCTGTTAGCGCGTTTATGTGCGAATTATTCCCAATAAAGGTACGATACAGTGGATTTGGTTTATCAAGAAATATAGCTTCGGGATTTTTTGGTGGTCTTGCACCATTTATATGCACAACTATTATCAAAGTTACAGGACAAGGAACTTTAGCAAGTTTTTACATGATTTTCTGTGCATTAATTGGGTTAGTTGCTATATCACAAGTTAAGAGTTAGATTTTTTCAAAAACCAAGTGTTTAAAAAATCTAATCATAAGGTGGAAAATGCCAATTTTTAGGTGATAGTGTAAATATTTCAACTCCATCTTTTGTGACTCCAAGCGTATGCTCAAACTGTGCAGAAAGTGAAAGATCACGTGTTGTCACTGTCCAGCCATCTAGCTTGCTGAGCAGAGTTTCATGTTTTCCAGCATTGATCATTGGTTCTACCGTAAAAAACATGCCTTCTTTTAAGATAAGATCCTCACCTTCATCATAAAAATGTACAACATTTGGTGGAGCATGAAAAACCTTTCCTATGCCATGTCCACAATAATTGCGTACGATAGAATATCCAAAATCTTCAATATATTTTTCTATAGCAAATCCTATTTCATTTAACTTATTGCCGGGCTTAACTTGTTTTATCGCTTCCATTAGCGCATTGTAGGCAGCATTACACAAACGCTTTGCTTTTATTGAGGGTTTACCGGTCCAAAACATGCGACTTGTATCACCATACCAGCCATTTAAAATCACTGTAACGTCAATATTTAAAATATCTCCATCTTTAAGAGGTTTATCATCAGGAATACCATGACATACAACAGCATTTTTCGAAGTACAAATTGATTTCGGATATCCCTTATAATTCAGTGGTGCTGGAATTGCACCTGCATTGATTATAAAATCATGACATAGATCATTTAATTCATTAGTTGTTACGCCTACTTTGACGTATGGTGCAATAAAATCAAGGGTTTCAGCTGCAAGCCTGCCAGCTTTACGCATAAAGTCAAAATCTTCTTGTGAATGTATAGTTATGTTCATATTTTCCATTTCTTATTATAATTCACATCTTGCATAGTAGATAATGTCATTCCACTGCTTGACACATAATTGTACGAATATTGAATGCAAAAGTACAAAAAATAGTGTCATCAGAATGCCTTTTTTTCCTGTCATCCCAGTGTCAGCTACTCTGATGACACCAAAGGGGCACTTGGATAGAGGCTACTTGAATAACACCATCATAAGGTGAACCAGTGTCAAGCACTGGAATGACAAGGAAAGGGCTACTTGGATGACAAGAAAAAGGACGCTGAGATGAAACCAAAGAGGCTGACACCACCATAAAGTAAATTCCACTAACACTATAGGAGACTAACATGAACTTTTTAAAATTTATCGAACTATGCTTTCAAACGGTAATGCCGGGGTGTGAGTATAACAATTATCATTATATAAAAATCATAGCAGACAGGCTTGAAGCAGCAGGTACTGGCACAGTGAAGCGAATAATATTCAATATGCCCTCCGCGCTCAATGAAGTCTATGTGCGTGAGTGTTGCATGGCCCGCATGGATACTCGGTAATCAGCCAACTGCAAGAATAATAGTTGCAAGCTATTCTCAGCGGCTTAGCGAAAAGCATTCGCTCGACACCAGGTGCGTAATGCAGTCTAGTTGGTATAGAGCGCTATTTCCAGAGGTAGAGCTATGTAAAGACCAGAACACTAAATATAAATTTCAAACAGTGCAGAGAGGATGTAGGATTGCAACATCTGTTGGTGGAACATTAACTGGTGAAGGTGGTGATTTTATCGTTGTGGATGATCCACTGAGTTCCTCTCAAGCTTTGAGTGAAACGTTTAGAAAACGTGCTACAAATTGGTTTGATCAGACTTTAGTAACTAGGCTCAATGACAGGAAAAAAGGAGTTATCGTTGTTGTGATGCACAGACTACATAGGGAGGATTTAACTGGGCATCTTCTCTCCAAACCAAGAAATATATGGCATCATATTTGTTTGCCAATGATCTCTGAAAATAAGGAAATTATCTATTCAATCAAAAGATCAATTCTCCCTTCTCCTGTTCCTATTATTCAAGTAACTACAAATGAGTGCAAAAGCTCAACAGGCGCTACATCTTCAAGGATTTTATACTTAAAAAAGGAAGGTCAGCTGCTATATCACTGCCATTAAGTTAAGGAAAAGTGATGAACTGTATTATAAAATCAGGTAAGATTCACAAATTAAAAGAAGTAATGACATGAGTAAAAAAAAGAATAATCATGTTTATAAAAAATAAATTGATGAGTTTAAACTTTATAAACGCACACAGAGCATCCTCAAAAGACTTCTCACGAAAAAGAAAGCTGCCCTTCGTTAATGTATTTCTCCTGATTTTTAGAAAGAGTGTAAAGTCATTACAAGTGATGCTTAATGAGTTTGTTCTGCATACAAGAAAAGATTATACAATTACGGCAAGTGCATTTACTCAAGCAAGAAAGAAGCTAAAACATACTGCGTTTTCAGAGTTAAATGATGATATAGTTTCCCTATACTACCAAGATCAGGAATTTAAAACCCACCATGGCTTCAGAGTACTTGCATTTGATGCTTCAATACTGATTCTGCCAAAGAGCGACAAAATAATAGGTGAGTTTGGCTCAAGAGCAGTATGGAATGGAATCCAGAGATTTGAAGACTATACAAGTGCAACCTTTGAAGTTTGCTACGATGTGCTAAATAATATTGCAATAAAATCTGTGCTAAGTAGAGGTGACAGCTATGAGGTTGATTTAGCAATCGGTATGCTTGAATCCATAAAATCAGACGATTTGTTAATCTGTGATAGAGGATACGTATCTTATCGATTTCTTGCTGAGCTTACAGGAAGGAAAATCAATTATATAATTCGCTGTTCAAGTTCGTCTTTCAATGAAATAAACACTATGTTTAAGCCGGAAAGCCCATCTAGTACGGTGGTAGTGTCTACCGCACCTATTAAAGTAGCAAGACAGCTACGAAAGCTAGGATTACCTGATGAGATGAAATTCAGGTTAGTCAAAATAATACTTTCTTCTGGCGAAGTTGAAGTGTTAGTAACATCTCTGTTAGATGAGAAACGTTTTACAGTTGAAGAGTTTGAGAGATTATATTACTTGCGCTGGGGAGTAGAAACATTTTTTTCTAGGCTGAAGGGAAGATTAAATTTAGAGAATTTCACAGGAAAAAGTATTGAAACTATCAAGCAGGATTTTTGGTCAACTATCTTCATCAGTAATCTAGAAAGTATCATGATAGAAGATGATGAAGAGACATTGAGCTCACAGAATAGTAAACTAAAAAAAAGCATCAATAAATCTGTCTCATTTAATGCGATTAAAAACTTAGCCTTTGATATTTTTTCTACAGAGTCAGACATAGACTGCATTATGTATCGACTATCACAGTTATTTTTGATGAACACTTTAGTGGTGAGAAAAGGGAGAAGAGTTGATCGTCATAAGATATCTGATATTCGTTCACTCAACTACCAGAAAAGAGCTAGAAAACATGTGTTTTAAATTCAAGATATCTTTTCAGTATCATTGCATTAGTACATTCTTTGCAAAATAACCTGCAATTATTACTTTTTTAAATAACTTGCACTTTTCAGACTCCCTTTTCTTAAAAATTCACCCTAGTATTTACCATAATTATCAATCACTTCAAATTTTTTGTCCAATCTTAACTTCTCTTTCCCTTAACTTAATGGCAGTGAAGCATAATATGGCTATCGTTGGTGCTGCAATGCGTAAGCTACTCCATATCATTTTCGGTGTTCTAAAATCCAAAAGTGCTTTTAATCCTGACCATATCAAGAATTACAGGGCAAAGCGGTTGGAGGAGAATTTAGTACTTTAAAATCAAAAAATGCGTACTTTCTATCTTATGTAAAATAGCATTTTACACAAATTTATTTAATGTAGTTGGTTAGTGTATATGTTGATAGAAAGTATTTTTTGATTTCGTAATACAGCTTAAGATTCAATTTCTATAATTTTCTTGTTGACTGACAAGACGGTATCTACCTTCTCGTATAGATGACAGAATATTTGACTCTAGTTCTTGATAGTCTACTAATCCAACATATTTATTTGCCATTTTTTCACTCATGTGTAAAACCTCGGTTTTATATTAATTGTAATATTTTACTTTTCGGTTTGACACACTTTATTTAACACTCCCGGTCTTTCTTTCGATGATATCAAACAGTTACAGGCAGAAAAGACCTCATAGTTCCCTCAATTTATCCCTCTGCTTATTCCTTTAACTACTGATGTTCCATTTAAGAATGTATCAGGCTTTTTAGATAACTCTACTTTCCTTGAAACTTTCTGACCTAAAACTTTAGAAGGCTTTTCTACTTTCTGCTGTAGTATCATAATTTCTTCCTTAGCTAAAACTTCTTCTAAGTTACTCTTTAAATGATCTAGAAACTTATCAGTTTGTTTAAATTCTGGACATGCTTCTTTTCCAAATGAATATAGGGTTTCTGCTATTTCAGAAAATCTTCTATTTGTTATTTTTCCATTTATTATTTTTTCAATTATAGCTGATTGCACTGCCATGGGATCAAAGTTTAGATTTGTCACTGATATTCCTGACTTAATAGCAGTTTTATTTAACACTTTCTCAAATCTATGTGTAATATTTAGTGCATAACCTCTTGCTTCTAATAAAGGTATAGATTGATCTACTGCAGGTATATATTGTTTACCCGTAAACTTTCTTACAAGCACATCAAGTAACATTATCGTACCATTTACATCCATTTTTGCATCTACTTGTGAGATTGGACTTTTAGTTGTAGTACTTGATTTGGAATCTAATAACCCACCTATAGAGCTTTTTACCCAACCAAATAAATCATTTATCCATGAAGATGGTCGTCTTGTACCACTACTCATTGTGTACTCACTTCTACGGTTTCTAATGTGCTGCCTATGTCTATGAGGTTGATCAGATAACATGACTTCTGTAAACACATCATCGTACACTTGATCCTTATACTCTCTTTTTACAATATCCAAGTATCTTGCAGCACTTATTTCCTTCTCATGATCTTTTAATACTATCTCTTTATCAGTAAATTTTATTGATAACGTTTTCATTTTAGGTGTTTTATAGAATTTACTAAGTGTAATACTGCAAAAATCATCTTTAGTAATAGTCGAATCAAAAGCATTAGTTATTATTAGATCATGACCATTACTACGAACAAACGTATTGTTTCCTCCTTTTCTAGGCGTGATAAGCTCAGCATCTTTCTCCACATCTTGATCGGTTACCACAATAATTTCTTTATCTTTGTCAAAGATCAAAGGTAGTGGTTTTAATTCTAATTCAGAACTTATTTTCATAGGCGCACTATCTGAGATAATATGAAGATTTTCATACCAATCCAAACCGTCTTTTAATCTTACTGTTAGCACTTCTAATAAAAAACTTTGTCCCATTTCTGCTTCTAACCTAACTAGCAAATCATTTCCATCTTGAAAAATTCTTGGCAGATTAATATGTATTTTCAAATCATCTTGTATTATTTTTATCACGTTACGTAAATCTAACGTATCTATAGAACTTGCTTGATCAGGATTGTAGATGTTTATTTGTGGCATAGAAAAAATATTATGTTCATATCTTTGCTCACCTGAGGCTATAGTAATTACGTATATGTTTTTACCACCATTTCCAATTAAGTGACTGTTATAGATTGGATTATTGTAAATTACCTCACACTTCCCATAGCCAACAAGTATAGATTCATCACCATCTTGAACAGCGATAGTCATATTGAGTTTATTCGCTATAGCTGGGTAACTTTCTATAATTTCATCAATAGTTTTATTAGTATTCTGTATTGCATACAAGTTTCTTTCCTTACCTACTTTTATTTCAGCACTGTCTTTTAATTGATAGATTATATTGTTCATTATGTTATATGAGATAGCTATACTAAAGTTTCCATTTGCAACTTTTGGAAAAAAATTGAACTTTATACTATTGTGATCTTTAATATCAATACTCTGAATATCAGCAAGCAAGTAGTCGAATATAAACCTATGGTTATTTTCGAAATTAGCAAGTAATTTAACAGATGCACTACCTTTTTGAAATGGTACAATATAGTTAAAGTTACCTTTGAGTGCTAGATTATTTACTTCAGTGTAATTTCTAACTATTACTTGTATATCATAGACACAGTTATTATCTTTTATTTCCAAATAATCAAGTTGATCTTCCTTACCACCATTACCATCCAAGAATTTAGTTTCACATGCACTAAATATATGATCTGCCTTAGCTTTTCTACCAAGCACTCTTTCTACTGAATTAATTTGAAATCCAGAATAACCATATCTGTTGTACATAATAGTGCCAATATTTGTATTTAAATACACATTCACACTTACAGCTTCTTGAGCAAATTCAGTCAGATCTAAGGTATCAATTCCATCCTCTCCGTACAAAGACCCTTCTATCAGATCTCCCTGCAAAACAAAGATATCATTCTTATTTCCCCCATAATATTCTTTAGACCCATCATTCACTACAAATACGTTCGGACTATCCTTAAATCCCCTGGCATAATCTTCACCTTCTCCTAAATTAATTAGATTATATCCTTCTATCTTGTTATTAGATAAACCAATCGCATTTTCGCATAAATATGACCCATAATTTGGAGCAGGTTCGTCATTTCCCTGCGAGAAACAAAACAATTTTCCACCACTTGGATTATTCGGCCTTGCTCTACTCCATTTTATATCGGTTCCTTTTCCATCAAGCAGTACTTTACTGTCTAAGTCTATCTTAAACTTAACTTTGCATTCTTCAGTGTAAAGTGTAACATTAATTCTTCTCATGCATAATTCTCCAAATCCAGCGCCATCACACTGAAGCACTTGGTATGGCACCTGACGACAAGAACTAACAACTGATTGACCAGTAGGGAATACATAACTTTGAATATCATTATGCTGCTTCAAATACTCAAATCCTTGCTTAACTAATTGGTTGTAAAGTTGTTTTTCTTCTATTAATTCTTCTATATATTGTTCAGGTTGCATACCTATAAATGCACGCAATCCTTCAATAAATTTTTCTCTTCCACTTAAGTGAATCAATTGATCAATCTTATCAACTCTCTTTACTGCCATGTAAACATCAGTACCAATAAATACTACATCTCCAATTTCTGCTCCAATTAGTCCAGTAACACTTGATATTCCTTCTAATATTTCAAAACCTTCAGCAACTTCGATGCCAATCTCTGCAGTATTAACACCTAGGTAAATACTATCTCCTACTACGCCAACTAATTCTTCTTCCGTACCGTTTCTAAATGCTTCTACCTGATTTACCAGATCATAAACAACAAAGGTAGAAGTACCACGAGCAAGAAAAGAAGATGCTACTCTTAAAGATTTACCGAGTAATGCTTTTCCTTCTGAGAGTAAATTTAATCCTTTACGAGATGCAACTTCAGCAACTTTAGCAAATCCTTGACCACCTGCTATAAAACCAATATTAATTGCTACACCCTGATAATCTCTGTTTAAAAAATCAGCTAAAATATTTTTAGCCATCATTCCATGCATAGTTATGCTAGAGATTTTTTTTACTCTATTTAAATGATTCATAACCTTCTGATTACTGGTAAGCTTATTGATTAAATCATGAAACTCACCTGTAACTTCAACTTTACCTGCTAGCTCAATTAGCTGAGAACGTTTTTTTTCTGGTACATCTTTTATATAGTCAATAAACTTTTTACTATCTATTTTAATTTTACTAAAATCTCTTTTCTCATCCTTTTCTGTATTGAATTCATCTACGTCTTCCCAAGACAGTTCACATTTCCCAATTTTTGCTTCTCTTCTGTTCCTTAATGAACTCGTACTCGGCAAACATTCTTCAACTTTACTCCTTTGATATATTGCAGAAGCCCTTTCTAGTAAATCTTTTGCTCTCTGAACATTACCTAAAGCTCCATCGGCAATAGCTAAATCTTCTAAGGCTATAGCTACTTCAAAATGATTTTCTCCATAATGCTTCTCTAAAATAGGTAAAGCCCTTTCTAGCAACTTTTTTACTCCCTGAGTATCACCTAAACCTCTATAGGCGATACTCAAATTTACTAATATTTTACTTACTTCAACATGATCTCTTTCATGATATTTCTCTAAAATAGATAAAGCTCTTTCTAGCACCTCTTTTGCTTCCTGATTATCACCTAAGGCTATATAATCAGTGCCTAAACTTTCCAGAATCATACCTATTTCAAAATGCTCTTCCCCATAGTGCTTCTCTAAAATAGGTAAAGCTCTCTCTAGCAACTCTTTTGCTCCTTGATAATTATCAAAGTATCTATAGATGGTACTTAAATTTACTAATATTTTAGCTACTTCAACATGATTTTCTCCATAATGATTCTCTAAAATAGGCAAAGCTCTTTCTAGCAACTCTTCTGCTCTTCCATAATCATCTAAAGCTATATAAGTGATACCTTGATTTGTTTTAGCTATAGCTACCTGAAAATGATCTTCTCCATAATAATTTTCTAAAATAGGTAGTGCCCTTTCTAGTAACTCTTTTGCTGTCTGATAATCACCAAAACCTCTACAAGCAATACTAAGATTTACTAACATTTTAGCTGACTCAAAGTGCTCTTCTTCATAATTGTCACCTAAAATAGAGAATACTCTTTCTATTGACTTTTTCGCTCTTTCATAATCACCTAAAGATCCATAAGCAATACTCAGGTTTATTAGTACTTGAGCTAATGAAGAACGATCCTCCCGATAATGATTCTCTAAAATGGGAAAGGCCCTTTCTAGTAACTCTTTCGCTGTCTGATAATCATCTAAAGCTCGATAGCTGATACTCAGATTTACCAGTGTTCTAACTAATTGAAAACGCTCTTCTTCATAATCTTGCTTTTCAATTTTTAAAGCTCTTTCTAGCAAATCTTTTGCTCTTTGGTAATCACCTAAAACTAGATAACTGTTGCTTAGATTTACTAGTCTTTTAAATACTTCAAAATGATCTTCTCCGTAATGCTTTTCTAAAATAGGCAAAACCCTTTCTAGCAACTCCTTTTCTCTTTTGGGATTACCCAAATTAAAATACCCATCACTCATCCATGTCAACAAATTTTCAAGATAATCCTTTTCTATTTTTTCTTTATCTTGAGGGTTCTTTTTTAACCAACTATCTATACGTGATAAAAATGCCTCTAAGTGCGGTAATAATTCTCGTTTCTTTAAATAGTCTTCTAATTTATCACCATTATAAGGAAAACTTGCTCTGAGTAGCTCGAAAGTCTCTTTCATAACTTCCTTATTCTTACCTTTCTCTACCAACGCTATTTTTGTCACTTCTTGAACTAATTTATGAATACTCAACACACCTTGCTCTTGTTCACCATTAACCATAGAATATTTTATAAGTAAACGAACAGCAGACCTTAATTCCTCTTCATTATTTCCTGTCAAATCTAAAAAGAATTCTCTACTAATATTGTCAGGTGCAAGATAAGAGATAACATCAAGAATCCTTAAAGCTAAATTTCCGTATCCGTTCAGAGGTGTGGTTTAAGAAACAACAGCTAGCAGGTTTTGAAAAGGGTTTAATTCCTTTTGTTTCCAAGTCAGATACAACGAAATTATCCGCTCAAGAAATCTATTCCCTCGCTCTGACTGTGCAAAATATGAATTCTTACGATAGACAACATAATGCCGTATCTGTCGCTCAACATGGTTATTCGTTAATGGAATATTCTCTGGGTCATCCAAAAATGTCCACATCATTGACTCGGATTTTATAATACCCTTTACCGTTCGTGAAGCTCCTTTTGCTTCAAGTATATAAGATATTTTTATCATGCAGTACTGTATGTATCTTCGTAATTCTTTAGCTTGCTTAGTGAACTTTGAAATACTAATTTCATTTTCTGACAAAGCGTTTTTTAATACAAACAATCCATTAGCTGCGTCTTTTAAACAATGGCCAAGTCTCATTACTTCACTATTCCAACTATGAGATAACCTCTCGAAATTTCTCAATAAGTGAGCCCAACAAATTTGTCGTTTTTCATCACTGAAGTGGTTGTAAACTGCATATCTGTCAGTAATTACCAGGTTTTTGTAATCACAAAATGCACTATTCTTTAAAAATTTCATTCCTCTTGTATCTGCTAACTTCATAAGACTTGCTTTATTGTTGGCAAACATCCAGCACCATCCCAATTTGCCTTTGTTGTAGTGACTGGTTTCATCAATATGCAAAATTTCGCTTGCTTTTATTTCTTCCTCTATTTGTTCATAGGCTTCTTTACATTTTGACGAAACCCTTGCTTCACTATTGGACACACTACCAACACTTATACTCATGTTAAAGATGTCTTTCATAATATTCGCTATTTCTCGCTTTGAATTCTTATAAAACCCACTTAGTGATGCAACTACTGACTTAACTCTAGGACCAAAGGTATCCGGTGTAACTCCTTCTGGTAATTTGCTACTCCTTCTTTTTCCGCATTTACGACAGCGACCATGTTCTAATTGATACTCAACTACGTAAGGCTTAATTTCTGGTAAATCAACTTTTTGATAGACATATGGTTTTTCCGATATTGCGATTTCTTCACCACACTCGCATCTATTTGGTAACTCTACCTTCACCACCTCATCTGCTTCCATTTTAGCTCGGCAATTCCCCTTATGTCCAACTTGACCACCTATCTTCCTGCCGCCCTCTGACTTATCTTCTGGTGTGTCTTTTTTTATTTTGTACAGCTCTTTTGAACTTGGTAAAGATGAATTCCTTGAGTTTAAGCCGAGTCTCTCTCTTAGTTCAGCATTCTCTATTTCTAAGATTTTATTTTTTTCTTCAAGCTTTGCTACTTTCTGCTCTAAGTTTTTACATAACTCTACAATACTGATCAACAATTGAAGCATCTAGCCTTACTTTACTATCAACATTTTGTGTTATTACTACTTTAATATATTATGTCAATTGTTTTTTATCCTTGCCACACCTCTGAACGGATACAAATTTCCATGCTTTTCATTGCTTGCTATCTTATCGGTTGTAATCTTCCAAGTTGTGAAAGTTGTTTTTGCATAGTTATTATCAATTCCTCTAAATCCTTCATAATTAAGCAAATCTTTCGCTTTTTTCTCATATTCCTTTAGGTAATCATCTATATCAAATTTTCTAGTAACTCTTTGATCTTCAATATATGATATTGCTTGCTGTATAGCTAAAGGAAAATGTTGTAATTTCTCTACCAAAGCTTTTATCTTTTCATTTTGAGATTCATCTTCTATAATCAAGCCCTTTTTTACAAGTTCTATCGCTTCTTCTGACTTTAGTTCGTTCAGATCAATAACTTCTATTCCTTTTTCCCACTCTCGATTACGAGAAGTAATTAAAATATATGGTCCATTACCACCCGGTAATAAATCATGTAGTGGTAAAAACTTATTCAAATAATCACTTTTCTCGGCATCATCAAAAATAAACAAGCTTTTACTATTACTGAAAAATTCATAAACCTCTTCTATGAGAGCTTTTATATCCTTTTCTTTTCCATTCTCATCTTTTATATCAATTCTTAGTTTATTCTTCGCTAATCGAGTAAATGATTCAACAAGAGCTATCTCACTTTCAGCATTGATCCATATAACGTTGTCATAACAATCTTTACTATATTCTTGAACATATTGTCTAGCTAACTCAGTTTTTCCTATTCCTCCTAAACCGCTAATTGAGGTTATTTGTGATATTACTGTTACTTTTTCTGAACTACGTTGTATCTTATTATGTAGGTCAATTAACTCTTCCCTTCTTCCAACAAACAAAATTACTGGCTTTTTCACATTAAACCAAATAGGCTTTCTTACTTGCTCTCTTGCTACAACTGCATCATATATCTTATCAAGCTTTTTATCTATTTTCTCGAAACTTTTTTCACTTTCTTTCCTTCCTTCTACAATAGAATCTGCTATCTTGTGACGTTGCCTACTGGCTTCCTGATATTGACTCATTAATTCATCAAAGACTCCCTTAATCTCATTTTGATTACTTTCTATGTAACCTGATAACTCATTAAAATTCTTATCTATATAATCCTCTAATTCATTGAAGTTTTTTTCAGCTTCCTGTTCCATTTCTCCTTTGAATTTGCTTAGTAACCTCTCTTCGACTAACTTCGGATCTTGCTTATTAATCTCATTCAATAATTCATCTTCCCATTCTTCATTTGTTTTCCCATCTGACTTTAAAACATACCTATACTCTTCTCTGGGAGGATTTTCTTCACTGTATTCTTTCATGAATTTTTTTATTTTATTTTCCAACTCCCACTTCAAAAGAAGACGATAGCCATATTTGCTAGTATCACTCTTTCCGTCTATTCTCCTATAGTATTTATCAGCACGACCATCGCTCTTTATCGTTACTAATCCCGCTTTATCAAATATTTCTGCAGTATTCCATGAATTTTTACTTTCTAAAGTATGTCCTAGCTTAATATGAGGAACACCAGTGTAGGTTTGTTTATATCTTTTTGATTTTCCAAAAATAATACCCTCAGTAATTGAGGAAGCACAAAGCTCTTTTTCAGTATTTTTTCTATAGTAATCAACCACTCTATTCACAGCATCTTCTGCTAATTTTGTCATTGCTCTCCGCCAACTTCCTTCTGCTGTTACTTGTATAAATTGGCTCTCAAAACTTTGAAAGATTTCAATACCAGATTTTACTAACTCTTCCCTGACTTTGATTGGATCCTTTTTAAATATATACAATTGATCTATCAGCTTTTTAAGCTCTGCTCTATTATAACTACTACCAATGCTGGATATTGTTGCTCGAAGAATGTTAATTCCAATAAGAGGAATTACTTTTGATTCCGCTTCTCCTTGTTCTGTTCCACCTTTTCCTATATATATTATCATATTAACAAAATCAGCCCATTTACCTTGCTTTCCTCTTTGATTTTCTAGTCTCTCATAGTACTCTGATAAAGAGCGTTCATAAATAAAAACAAAATCTTCAACAAACTTTCTTAGCTTTTCATGTACTTCCTCCTCCTGTGCAGAAAGTCTTTTTACTTGATCAGAAAATTTTTTTAAATGTTCTTCTAGAGTCCTAATAATCTCTCCCTTATTTTGTTGCTTAGCAATATCTAGTGGAGTTTTACCTTGATTATTTTTAATATTTGGGTCTATACCAGACACATTCAAAAGAAGTTCAACAATGTCTTGATGATTTTTGCTTACAGCAACATGTAGTGGTGTATTACCACCATCATTGAGATCAATATCATTAATATTTTCTACTTGAGTAAGTAACCCTTCAATTTCACTAATCTTATTTAGCTGAGGATTATCCGTTCTATGCTCACGTATCGCAAGAAACAACTTGGCAACATTAATATCATTAGGGTTATATTGACGTCTTATTCTATTTTTAAATTGAAAAGATTTTTCTTCCCTATCTAACTTAACTGCTTGTGAATCTGTCCCGAGATAATCTATTACCTTCACCATAAAGTTAATTACTTATTTTATATTTAAATTTAAGATCATATTAGATTTTATTATATATTAGTAAATGAAATCGATAATACAAGTAACTTTTATAGATATTGTATCTTTAGGCTATTTTATTTAAGTTTTTGAGTTAAGCTTGTAGAAGGGCTTTGTTCTATCTTTAAATTTCGTTTTTGCTATAAATCACCTAAAATTTTCTTTATTCTCCTAAATTTGGGAGAAAAACCCTGGACCATCCTTTCAAGAATATAATCTTAAGGTGAAAAATTTGAAAGAATGTGGAATATTATAGAAAAAGCAGTCACTCTGTATATATATCACATAGTGTGGATAACAAAATATCGATATCCAGTATTAGTTGGAGATATTGGTCAGAAAACTAAAGAAGTTGTACAAGAAGTATGTGGAAGTAGAAATTATCAGAGGTAGAGTTGCGTCAACATGTATACGTTTCTGTACCCCATACTTCAGTATTAGTAAGTTAGTGCAGTTAATAAAAGGAAAAAGTTCCAGCAAAACTTTCCAGAGCTGAGAAAAAGATACTGAGTTATGGTTAGTAGGCTACTTTGTAATGATAAAAAATCATATTGAAAATCACTCTAAAAAAGAAGATAAATTTGGTGAGTTGAAAGTTAGCATTCTACGCTCTCTTTCAATCTTTGGATTTTAATCCATAGTGGTTGAATTGAGATGTCATTAAGTACAAATTAAATTCTTTTATTTACTCACTTTACTCATTTTGTATAATATTGGAGAGAGCGAGTTCGAAAAGTACGCTTACCCCCACCAATATAGGTTTCAACATACCATAAAGCCAGCCTATTTATTCTATCGGGGTTTTATACTAATTCTCTAGTGATATTTGTTATTATGACTCCAATACATGCTAATTTAATTATAAATTAATCATTAAATGCTAGAATAGCTATAATTAAATTTATTAGATAATACTTATGAGTGGAAAAAAACATGTCTTTAAGATGGTACCTGGACAGCAATTTTCATGCGGATCTAGTGAATATGAAGTGTATTCTAACATTAAAAATCCTCAATCTATGAAAAAAGTCAAGCTTACACCACTCAGTGAAGAAGACAATAACCTAGAGTTATCTATAAGATTATGTAACAGTTTTCTTCAGAACGGAGTAATGTACTGCGTAGAAGAAAAACAAAATCGATATGTTCACCGTGGTACACCTGGTTATTCCGAGAACAGTAATTCATTTGCATATGACAATGATAGATTAGTTAAACTATCATTAAATTGGGGCATAGGAGATAAAACTGGTTATCATAATTTTGTAGGTGAAGAATTGAAGTACAAATATTTAACATGGGAGGAATCAGGTCTTGGTGACGATAAATATTATTTTTCAGATAAGGAAGGAAACATAATCGATTCACCTGACAACAAGATATTACAATACAGTATGCCACACCATGATACAGCAAAGTTGATAGAAGATATAACATCGTCTAAGATACCAAAGAGTGTACTAATATCAAGTGAGTTCGCCAAAACTTTTTTTAAGAACTTAACAGGAAATCAGTTAGAGACTCTTGCCGATATTCTTAATAATGAGAAATTACAGATTTTAGCAAAGAGCTTAACAAATAAACAACTACAGGTTTTAGCAGAGAACTTAACAGATGAACAATTTCGAGCTTTAGTGGATCATTTAACCAATCATCAATTACAAGCCCTTACTTACACATTGGATTCAAAAAAGTTAGGAATAATAGTCCCCTTATTAAATGAGAATCAGGTTACGAACTTAGTAAAAGACTTTAACCTAGATCAAGTAAGACAAATTTTCCCTCACCTTAAAATGGATCAGTTCGAGATGATGATCAAGACAATGAAGCATGACCAGTTTGTAGAACTAATAAAAAATTCAAATGAGAAAATGATAAACACTATTTTGGACGAAGCGTTGAAAAGTAAACTTCCAATCTTAGTAAAAACTTTAGAAGAAGATACATTACATGATTTAATTAATAAGCTAGACCACGAGAAACTTGCAATAGTAGCTCGAGATTTAACTGATCCTAATAAGATTCAGATGGTTATTAAGTCTTTAGTTGACAAACCAGAAAAACTTCAAGCTTTTGCTCATAATATGTCTCGTGAGCAGTTTAAAGAACTTTTGGATAACGTAGATGCAGAAGAGCTTAAAGACATCATTCACAAACTGCCTCATGAGAAAGTCATATCTGTGATTGGCGATCTTAGCAGTAAAGATCAATCTAAAGCTATTATTGATGCATTTCAGGAGAAGTTTGATGAACAAAATGAAAAACAAAAGGAAATCCTTGAGCTGATTAAGAAACTTGGAGATTCTACTGATAAACCTGAATGGGAGGGCCCTCTTCAAAACGCCAATGCTGAACTAATGGTAATGGAAGAGTACTTTCAGACTGGATACGAAGTATTGTTGAGCTAAATATTTATGGGTTTGAAAAGAGCTTTTTATATTTCTATAGTTGATTTTGTTTGAAATTTTAAATTTTAATGAGGTAGTTTATATGGCCAATGAACCAAAAATTATAAGTAAAGTTACCCTTGCAAAACCGATAAATTATGAAACGAGTAAAGGTACAAAAGCGACAGTTGGTTATACTCATAATGTTATTGATAAACTGATTGAAAGTATGAATGACGGACTTGTTGTGCAAGTAAATACTAACTTGCATGGAGAACAAGAAAAAGTCAAAAAACTGATTGAAGACGTTGGTAATGTAGATAGTGGTTTAGTACAGAGCCTGAATAACTTACAGACAAGAGTAAAAGAATTAGAAGACAATATCACTAATGAACCAGATTGGGCTTAAACTGGAAAGAGTAATAGTCTCTAGGCTATTACTTTCTCCACATACCATTTCAATATGGCTGAGTTGATTTTAAAATTTTATGGAGCTAACATGAGTAACAACAGTAAACAAGAAAGCGAAAATAACTTTGAAGCAATAAACCAAATGAGCGCTTTCAAGTTTAAAGAAATAGACAATATAGAAGTTGAAGTTAAGCCCACAAACTTTGAGGACATTGAAGATAAAATTGCAACAATTCATTACGTCTATCAAGTTATGGATAAGTTAGTCTGCGATTTAAACGAGAAGTTTGTTTCGGGCTTGCGTGTCTCAATTATGGAGAACATAGCACAACTTAGAGGAGAGTTTATTGATATGAACCAACACTTGGTCGAAGGTTTATCTCATTTGAATAAGTTAATTCAGCAGGATGGATTTATTGATAATAATCAAAACTATAGAACATGGGCAGAAGAACTTGATCACCTAAGGGGCGAAGTTGAAGGATTAAAAGCAGCAATAATTGACCATAATAACGTAGAATGGGAAGCACCAGCTCACTCTGATATATTGTGGTAGTTAGGAAAGTAACAGCTTGCTAGCAGGCTGTTGCTTTCTTTCACATACCATTTCAATACAACTGAATTAGGAAATCTATTTTAGGACTTTCGGCTTATAGTTCTCATCATGTTTTGCAAACACCGTATCTGCAAGAAAAGTACTATTATCAAACATTTTACCTTGCACAACAACACCACTTTTTTCTGAAAACATTGGTGGAAGTATCCCTTGATATTTTACCACAACGCTTTTGTTAAAATCTGTCATTTGAAAAATTACTTCACTTTCGCTCCGTATCACGCTATTTTCAACAACCATTCCACCAACACGGATTGGCTTTTGATTATTTGGCAAGACTATGGCTTCACTTACTGTATAGAAAAATGAGATATTTTCTTTGAGCGTTGTTAAAATAAAAAAAACTGCACAACTTAAAAAGCAGAAAATTCCTGAAGTTATAAGTAATCGCTTATGTTTCTTCTTCATTATTATCTTTCAGGCTTTTTAGAATTTTTTTACTTTTAGTATAGCAAGAAATGGTAAAAATCAGTTCTCCGGTAATCAACGTAAAACTAATAAGGTAAGCAAAAATTACATATGTATTCATAATGCATTACCAATAAATAACTCACCTGCATCAAAATAAATTAAGCTTCCATCCTTTTGCTGAAACACCAATTTACCACTTTTATCTATATCAGCAAAAATTCCTTCATACAATTTGTCAGCTAACTTTACACTGATTTGCTCATTCATTTTGAATGCTTTTTTTAACCACATTTCTCTTATAGCATAAAACCCATCAAATAGCCATTGCTTTCTTAGCTTATTAAAATTTATTATTAATTCCTTTAACAGATCCATGTTAGACACAGATTCACCGTAATTGCTAATGCACGTTGTGCCTGGAAGTGGCGCATGATTGACATTAATTCCAATTCCTATAATGAGCCAATTCGAATTGGATTTTTTTTCAAGCAATATTCCGCTTATTTTCTTGCCATCGATTAGAACATCATTTGGCCATTTATGTTGAAGATTGAGATCGTTTATGAATTGATCTCTTGTCATCCCAGTGCTTTGACACTGGGATCCAGAAGAAAAAGTATGGATTCCAGTGTCACGCACTGGAATGACACCGCAGTGGGTTTGATTATTCAAGAAATTTAACGATAATAAAGTATTTCCAACAGCAAGAGCAGTCACAAAAGTCCATTCTGTCAATTTGCTGACATCCGTTTCTTGGTTAATTATCAAACTTGCATAGAGATTACCCTCTGGAGAAATCCAGCTTTTTCCAGTGCGTCCCCTGCCTTCTTCTTGTTTATCGGCAATAATAATAGTTTCATTAGATATCCCTTTCTCAATTAAACCCAATGCTTCTTTATTAGTACTTGGAACTTCTTTGTAATGATAAATACGAAAACCTTCAAGGATCACCTTGTCAGCCCTTTAGTTTAATGAGTGAGTCAAGATCTTCTACATACAAGAAAAGAACGAGATTGATCAGTGAAACTACTGAAGTGATAATGAATAGACCCCTAGAATAAGCAACCTTATTACCACTAGCTTTATCAAAATACATAACTTTCATGATATTTAAATAATAGTAGCATGATATCACACTCGCTATTACAAGGATCAAAGACAGGCTGATAAAGCCAGAATTTATTAAACTTTTGAATATAAAAAATTTAGCGATAAAACCTGCAAGTGGAGGTATTCCCGACATCGAGAGTAATAGTATAGAAAGATGGAATGCTAAAATTGGTTGCTTTTTTCCTATACCAGATAAATTTGCAATATCACAATCATCATCGTCAATTTGTACGAGATATGAGAATAGCCCTATGCTTGTGATGATATATATCACCAAATACATTAAGGCACTATCTGTTCCTGCTTGTGTAAAAATAGAAAGTGAAGCAAATATAAAACCAATATGACCAATTGAACTGTAAGCAAGCAGCCTTTTTAAGTTTTGCTGACGCAAGGCCCCAAAAGCTGAGATAAGCACAGACAATGCTGAAACGTATAAGAAAATAGGCTGAACATAACTTTTTACATTTACTAACTCTTCATTCATCAATCGAATTAAAAATGTTACAAGTGTAGCTTTTGGGGCCGTAGAAAAAAACGCAGTTACTATGGTAGGTGCACCTTGATAGACATCTGGAGCCCACATATGAAAAGGAGCAATAGCAAGCTTGAAACACAAACCAATAAGGATAAAAACTAACCCAAAAACTATTCCATAAGTTATCTGATGGTTTTGCAAGAATGAACCGAGCTCAGAGAAATTGACTTGTCCTGTATATCCATAAAGCAGAGACATTCCATACAGCATAATGCAGGAAGATAGTGCACTAAGTGTAAAATATTTCACTCCTGCTTCACATGAATAAATCGAATCTTTATTAAAGCTCGCAAGAACATACAAAGATATACTCATCAACTCAAAAGCTAAGTAAAAAGAAATCAGACTATTTGCTGAAACTAAAGTTATCATGCCAAACAGTGCAAAAAGAATCAGTATTGAAAATTCATATTTATAGTCATATTTTGATAAATTCAGCATCAAAAGTATTAAAATTCCTGTGCTGAGAATTAACCCTTGGGCTGACCTGATGTATAAATTGAGTTTTAACAACGAATTAAAGAGAAAAATTTCATTGTTTTCTGCCGAAAGAATTAAAATAATCAAAGTTACCACTGTGCAGCCAAGTGCTAATAAGTTGATAGTTCTGCGGTTAAATATAATCCCAAGCAGTAGCAACACTAACGAGGAGATAATAGAGAACATTTCCGGCAATATCTGTATATAATTCATAGCGCATTATATTTGACTAACAAATTTGCCATACATGGCTTCAAATAATTCAGTGCAAGGGTTGGGTAAAATCCAAGCAAAATAACAAACACTGCAAGCAGAATTAAGACAGAAAATTCTATGCTATCCAAACGGTTATTTAATAATTTAGAATAGCTAACCCCCCATATTATTTGCTTACATAAATTCAGCATATAAACTGCGCTTAAAATAGTGCCAAGTGCGATAAATCCTGTAAAAAACCCTATGCTCTTAAACATCCCAACCATAGCCAAAAACTCACCTGCGAACCCAGATGTTCCAGGCAGCCCTATTGAAGCCATTGAAAATAAAATGAACATAAAACCAAATTTTGGCATTGTGTTTACTATGCCAAAATATTTTGCAATCTCCAAAGTCCCAGTTCGAGTATATAGCATTCCAACACATAAAAATAAAGCAGCAGAAATAAGGCCATGACTAATCATTTGAAATATACTACCCAGTACTCCTTCCTCACAAAATGAAAAGAGGCCAGCGGTAACGATCCCCATATGTGCTATTGAAGAATAAGCTATTAACTTCTTTATATCATCTTGAGCAAACGCAACTAGCGAAGCATATATCACCGCAATAATGCTCAGTACAACAACAAAATTTGAAAAATACAAACTTGCCTGAGGAAGCATTGGAATAGAAAACCTTAAAAATCCATATCCCCCCATTTTAATAAGCAAGCCAGCTAAAATCACAGATCCAGAAGTTGGTGATTGCACATGCGCATCAGGAAGCCAAGTGTGAAATGGAAACATCGGTACTTTTATTGCAAAAGAAATAAAAAATGCAATCCACAGCAATGACTGCACTTCAAGATCAAGGCTTGGCACTAATGTAGCTAATTTTTGTATATTAAACGTTCCAAAAATGCTATAGATGTACACCAATCCAAGTAGGAATAATAATGAGCCAGTTAATGTATAAAGAAACAACTTAAACGTTGCATATACCCTATGTTTTCCTCCCCAGATGCCAATAATAAAGAACATTGGTATTAAAACAGCTTCAAAAAACACATAAAAGCTTATAGCATTCAGTGAAACGAAAAAACCGACTACAAAACTCTCAAGCAGTAGAAACAATGCCATATAGGCTTTTAGGGTCGTATAATTCATTTTGCAGTTGTAGAGTATACAAATTACAAACAAGAAAGTTGTAAGCAGAAGGAAAAGCAATGA
This sequence comes from Wolbachia endosymbiont (group B) of Melanostoma mellinum, assembly GCF_947251465.1. Taxonomy (NCBI): domain Bacteria; kingdom Pseudomonadati; phylum Pseudomonadota; class Alphaproteobacteria; order Rickettsiales; family Anaplasmataceae; genus Wolbachia; species Wolbachia endosymbiont (group B) of Melanostoma mellinum. The sequence continues at coordinate 682,968 of NZ_OX366366.1, read as the reverse complement.
TATACCATCTATCCCTATTCCAACATTTCTAATTGGGTAGCTGACAAACTGAAAGTCCGCATCGTTATAATCAAATTCTATACAAGCTACAATGCTAAGCAAAAATGGAAGTACAGCAAAAAATAGGGCAAGAAATCTTAAGTGTATAGATTGATGATTAATCCTGATTAAGGGTAAAATCAACGCTCCTATCAGTGGAAGCAAGAATATACTAAGTAACAACACCTTCTATTTAATTCCAATAATATATAAAGCACCGATTATTAGAGTAACAAACATAATAAATGCATAATCAAATATATAACCAGTTTGCAACTTTACAGAACTTTTTGAACATTCATTAACCAACCTTACAACACCATTTGGTCCAAATGAATCAATAGCCTTAACATCAAACTTCCATAGAAGCCTAGATATAAACCTTATCGGTGCAATTATAACAAACTCATACACCTCATCAAAGTACCATTTATTCTGCAAAAACTTAAGTAAAAATTTACTCTTAATTTGCCTAATTACTTGATATTGGTAAATTAGGTACGCAAGTGCTATTCCACTTAGGCTTGCTAAGGTTGGCAGTAGTTGTATAAAGAAATTATGAACTCCATGCTCATCAATCATCACTAAACTTGATTTCCAAAACGCATTACTAGTTATGTTCAAAATATTTGCTCCCCATATTCCAGAAAATACTGATCCAAAAGCGAGTATCAGTAATGGTATAAGCATAATCTTTGGTGCCTCATGTATATTAATTTTACTTTGTTTTTGGCTGTGGAACACAAGAAGCAATAACCTCCAAGAGTAAAACGCTGTGAAGAATGCAACAACTAAGCTTATTACAAAAGCAAAGCTATCCGTGCTATAAGCATGTTCAATTATCAAATCCTTTGAGTAAAAACCTGCAAATGGAAATATTCCAGAAAGCGCAAGAGATCCAATCCACATGAGAGTATAAGTGCAAGGGATTTTCTTCCAGCAATTTCCCATTTTCTGAATGTTTTGCTCATGATGCATTGCATGAATCACATTGCCAGCACCAAGAAATAGTAGAGCTTTAAAAAAAGCGTGTGTCATTAAATGAAAAATAGCAACATTGTAAGCAGAAAGCCCACATGCCATGAACATATAACCAAGTTGACTGCAGGTTGAATAAGCAATTATTTTTTTTATATCGTTCTGAGTAATCGCAACCGTAGCTGCAAAGAAAGCAGTCAGTGCCCCAACAATAACTATTAATTCTCGTGCCACATTTGATAGCTCAAATAATGGAGAACATTTTGCTACTAAAAATATACCTGCTGTTACCATCGTTGCTGCGTGAATGAGTGCAGAAACAGGGGTTGGCCCTTCCATTGCATCGGGCAACCAAACATGTAAACCAAGCTGTGCAGATTTACCCATACAGCCAATAAAAAGTAATATGCATATTATATGAATTATTTTAAATTCACAGCAGAATGCCCTAATGTTCTGCGTGCCAAGAAGATCAGTTGTGTCAAAAACTTCAGTAAAATTCAAAGAGTGAAATGTATAATAAATAAGAAAGATTCCAATCAATAGTGCAAAGTCTCCTACCCTATTCACAACAAATGCTTTAATTGCTGCATTATTTGCAGAATATTTTTGGAACCAAAATCCTATGAGTAAATAAGAACACAGGCCAACCCCTTCCCAGCCAAAAAAAAGCTGCACGAAATTATCGCTTACAACCAGCACAATCATGCAAAACGTAAATAGCGATAGGTAAGAAAAAAACCTCGACTTCCCCTTATCATGCTCCATATAACCGATAGAGTAGAGATGTACTACCAGTGAAACGGTGGTAATAACAATAAGCATTAAGGATGAGAGAGCATCCACACTAATTGCCCAATTTACTTTTAATACACTTAATGAAAATAGAGGAAATAAACTCAAGTGATAATTTTCAGAGAAGGTGAGAAAAACATACCAAGATAAAACTGCAGATATTCCAATCCCTGCCGTTGTAACTAACTGACTTTTTCTAAAAAATGCTCCAAACAATGAACCAAAAAGTGGCAGAAATACTATTAATTTCAGTATATCCATCATACTTTCATTCTTTCATTAAATTTGCTTGTTCAACGTCTATATTGCCACGGCTTCTATAATATACAACCAATATTGCAAGCGCAACTCCTGACTCTGCTGCCGCAACAGTCAACACAAACATCACAAAAATTTGCCCAACTATATCATTAATAAAGGCAGAAAAAGCAACTAAATTGATGTTAATCGCCAGCAATAATATTTCTATTGATAACAGTATGTTGATTATGCTCTTACGGTTGATGAAAATACCACACACGCCAATAGTGAACAAAACAGCAGCAATTATCAAAAAGTGATTTAATCCTATTTCCATTCCACTCCTTTTCCAAATTTAGCCTTAATCAATTTTACAGATGAAGATTGTGTCAATTGCTTTAACACGTTCTGTTTTCTAACTCCTTTTTTCTTTTCCTGCAAAGTAAGAGCAATTGCACCAACAATTGCAACAAGCAGCAGAATACCAGAAAGATGAAAAGCGTACATGTAGTCAGTGTAGAGCAAATTACCGATAGCTTTCACGTTATTGTTATTATAGTTTATAACATTGCTTATATTCGGTTCTGAACTGCGAATTACAAAGCTGATGATTAGAAAAAACACAACACATAATATAGCACCAAGAGTGAAATGCTTTGCAAAACCCTGATGCAATCTTATGTAGTCGATATCGAGCATCATGACTACAAAGAGGAATAACACTGCAACTGCACCGATGTATACTATCAGCACCATCATAGCAATGAATTCAGCTCCAAGGAGAATAAAAAGCACTGCAGAGTTAACGAAGGTGAAAATTAAAAATAATACTGCATGCACAGGATTCCTTACGCTAATTACACAAACAGCAGATAAAATGCTAAGAATTGCGAAAAAACAAAAGAAAAAAGGCATCGATACTTTAACTGCAACAATAGTTACTAACTTAAAATAATTATTGCCGTAAAGTCAATATTATATTAAACGTTTAAAAACATTGTACTACAAGCTTCAGCTCCATTTTAAATTATTATATAGAGCATTTCCTCAGTCACACAAACACTCTTGACAATTTTAATTTATTAATGTACAATATATGCATGTTAATAGTCAGTAATAGCTCAAAATGTATAACATATTTGGTTACTTCGAAATTTGTGATAAGCAAAGTGGCAAGTTAGATGGCAAAAGTTATCAATACACCACAAGAGATCATGTGACAATTTACTTCAATAACACACTAGCCAGTTTAGGTGGATCATGGAGAGAATTTAAAGAAGAAGCATATGGGTTTATATATGATATCGGAGCTTGGTTGAAAGAAACATATGAAAATCTCACTGAACGACCTGAAATGCATAACTTCTATGTTCCAGAAAAACTTCCTGTTAAAGCTGAGGAAATAGAGATGAAGGAACTGAATCGTAAGCCTAAGCCATTCAAAACTCCACCTATCCAACCAACAAGCAGAAGCTCTAGTGCCAATACCTCAAATCAAGTTGTTGTTACTCGACATACACCTGAAGCTACTAAAACAAGATAGATAAAAAACCTACGTTTAAATATGTAGTACTTGAGTGAAGCATTCTTTAAACTGTTCTATTCAATAAAATCTTTACAATATTTGGATCATAGGTTTAACTTTACGAAGTTATAGTCTATAGGGCTTCAATGAACGATTATCTCTCACTGTTAAATCCAGAGCAACAATTAGCTGTAACTAACTTAAATGGGCCAATTTTGATACTGGCAGGGGCGGGAACGGGAAAAACAAGAACGATTACTTCAAGAATAGCGCACATAATTAGAAACGGTCACGCTTATTCTGATGAAATATTAGCAGTTACATTCACGAACAAAGCAGCAAATGAAATGATATCAAGAGTGCTTGAACTCACGGGCACAAACATACCATGGCTTGGCACTTTCCATGCAATTGCAGCAAAAATTCTACGTCATCATGCTGAAGTCGTGGGGCTAAATTCCAATTTTACAATTATTGGTGTGGATGACCAATTACAGGTAATAAAAAACATCATGAATGAAATCAGCCCTGATTACCTATCAGAAAAATGTAAGACCATTATGAATATTATTCAGCAATGGAAAGAGAAGTGTTTACTGCCATTCGAAGTGGAAGACGTTCAATCATTTAGGCCAGTGTACGTAACTGCACTCAAAGTCTATCACCAGTATCAGGAAAGGTTAAAATTCCTTAACTCTGTCGATTTTGGTGACTTATTGCTATATAACATACAACTCTTTAATCAAAAGATCGAGGTTCTATCCTACTACCAAAACAAGTTTAAATATATCATGGTAGATGAATATCAAGATACAAATGCAATACAATATCTTTGGCTAAAATACCTTGCAAAAGAGCACTCAAATATTTGTTGTGTAGGAGATGACGATCAATCGATATACAGTTGGCGTGGTGCAGAAGTTGAAAATATTTTGAAATTTTCCGATGATTTTAAAAATGCAAAAACCGTTAAACTGGAGTGTAACTACAGGTCAACATCCCACATACTTGCAACTGCATCATATGTTATCAATCACAATAAGACTCGCTTAGAAAAAAAGTTGTGGACAACAAACATTGAAGGGGAAAAGGTAAATCTAATAAAATTATGGGACGGGAAAGCTGAAGCAAGGTTCATAAGCGAACAGATATTAAAGCTCAATAAATACAGATTTAGTGACATTGCAGTGCTCGTAAGAGCGACTTTTCAAACTAGAGTGCTCGAAGAGTATTTTATAAAATATTCAATTCCCTATAGGATTATAAGTGGCGTAAAATTCTACGAACGTCAAGAAGTAAGGGATATAATTGCATATTTGAGGCTTGTTACAAATAATAATGATGATCTCGCTTTTGAAAGGATCGTAAATCGTCCAAAAAGAAGCATAGGAGCTACAACTCTAAAGAAAATATACACGACTGCTCAGGATAACAAAATTTCTTTTTTTCAGGCAGCAAAAATATTGGTTAATAGTGATCAAGTAACCGAAAGAATTAAACTCTCACTAAATGATTTTTTAAATAAAATTAAAGCTTGGGAAGAAATAGTAAGCGTAAAACCACTGCATGAATTTGTTAAAATCGTAGCAAATCAATCAGGATATATGGAAATGCTTGAGAATGAAGGAGTGACGGGTTTAGCGCGAATAGAAAATGTTAAAGAGCTCATTTCATCTTTGAAGAATTTTGACAGCACTATAACCTTCTTGGAGCATATTAGTTTGGTGATGGAAGTGGATAATATGAATAGCGATGACACTGTATATGTTATGACTCTTCATGCGGCTAAAGGGCTTGAATTCCCGTGCGTGTTTTTACCTGGTTGGGAAGAAGGATTATTTCCTCATCAAAGATCTTTTGAAGATAAAAATGGTAAAGCTTTAGAAGAAGAGAGAAGACTTGCATATGTTGGCATAACTAGAGCAAAAGAAAGGTTGATCATTTCATGTGCAGATAGGAGGGAAATTAATAATCAGTGGCAACCAATGCGCACTTCTCGATTTATTAAAGAATTGCCAAGAGAAAATGTTGAGGTGATCAAGAATAGTGCCTACTGTTGAAGCTATAACTGCAGCTCTTACGACAAACACATCTGAATTACTTCAATTATATATTTCTCCTGGCAAAAATTCTCTGATGGTCTTAAATAAAATTTTCAGTGAATGATTATCAGACATGTTGTGTTCTGCTGATTTTATTAAGTGTACTTCAACGTCTGTTGACTTAATTTTTTCAGCTAAATTCAATGAAGTTTGATAAGGAACATCTTTATCATTAATGCTATGCAATAAGCGCACAGGACAGTTTATATCTATTGCTTCTCTGTTTAAAAGAAGGTTCTTTCTGCCATCTTCGATCAAATTTTTAGTTATTTTGTATGTACAATGCTCTGAAGTAAAATCTATTACACCTTTAGAGCTTAGCTCTTCTTTTTGCTTGTCTGACAATTGCTTGAATATCAAATCTTCAGTAAAATCAGGAGCAGACGATATGCCGATTAATGCTGCAATTTTTTCTGGAAATTGAAGAGCAGTGAGCAGCATCAGCCATCCTCCCATACTTGAACCTATAATTATTTGTTTATTGCTAGTTAATTCACTTATCACTTTAGCACAATTTTTTTGCCAATCACTTATTGTATAATCAGCAAAATCACCGCTTGAATTACCATGGCCAAAATAATCAAAGAGCACAAGTGCTATATCATTTTCTTGGCAAAATTTGTAAACGGCAGTTGCTTTAGTTCCATCCATATTGGATGTAAAACCACTAAAAAAAACTATAGAAGCCTTCTTTCCTTGTAGCTTTCGATATGCTATATTTCCATCGAGTAATTTACAATAATTCATACTACTTTGGCAAGGCAACCGGACTATCGCTCATCGAACGCAAATAGCTGACTAGATCTGCAATCTCTTGTGGATTGGAAATGCCTGCAAATGCCATACGTGTACCTTTTATGTAGGCTTTTGGATTTTTTAAAAAAGCAAATAACTCCTCATACTCCCATTTCCCACCTTTTTCAAGTAGTGCTTTTGAGTAATTGAATGAGCTGCCAAGATGGGCCTTTTTATTTCCAACCACGTTCCATAAGTTTGGCCCCACTTTATTCATTCCACCTTTCTCAAAACTATGACAAGCTATACATTTTTTTGCTGCTGACTTGCCTTTTTCAAAGCTAGCATTCTGCATGAGCTCTCCAATATCAAGTGCCACTTGTTCAATCTTTTGTTGAGGCTCATTGCTGGCTGCTACTATTGTTTGGTGTTCAATTTTATAATCCTCTGGGTTGTAGAGCATATCAACTACATTACTAACTATCATAATTATTAATCCAGAAAGTAAAATCGATGCTGCAATCTTATTAAGCTCCATAGTTAATTCTTATCAAGTAATGTTACTTAAATTATGCAAATATTTTCGCAAACAGTAAACAATTACCTTTATTTCACCAAAGATAGAAATTTCTATTACTTAGCTAAGTTAGGAGACTGCAATTCTATTTCTATCGGAGTAACTTGTGGTTCAATTACATAATGATCTGGAATAACATATTAAAATAGATTTCCTGCAAACTTGTCTGCAATGATTGAAACTGGAACTACTTCTATAATGTTCGTTTGCTTGACCTAAGATTCAGGAGCATTTAAACTGAATTTTATAAAGTACTAGAAATGATAGGAAATCTAAGAGGAATAGTTGATGAGGTGTGTAGCGATCACATAATCCTGAATGTGAATGATGTTGGCTACATAGTATATCTTTCAGCCAAAACTTTAAGTGCTTGTTCGATTGGAAGTAGAGTAAAATTACTTATCGACACTTATGCAAATAGCAGAGAAAACGTTACTCAGCTATATGGCTTTATAAGTAAAGAAGAACAGCAGTGTCTGCGTTTATTAGTTAAAGTGAGCGGTGTCAGCTATAAAACCGCAATGTCAATTTTGAGCAAATTAACTCCAGAGCAACTGTTTTTGTCAATTATAAATGAGGATAAACTAGCACTTAAGGTGAGTGGACTTGGCCTGAAACTCATAAATCGAATTATTACTGAGCTGAATGGCAAAGTAAGTAAATTAGAGATAAATAACAATCATTTTCACTCAATTAGTGAAGATGCTCTTTCAGCTTTGATCAATCTTGGATATGAAAGAACAAAAGCTTATGATACAATAAAAAAAATAGAAGATGAATCACCAAACTTGGACACTAAAGATATTATTCGTATGGCGCTTAAAACAATATGAAGTCAATATCATGTAGTAAGGAATACTCTGAAGATGTACGTAATTTAAATATTCGGCCTGAGCAACTTGATGATTTTGTCGGGCAAAAAGACTTAATACAAAATTTAAAAGTGTTTATAAATGCTGCACAGACGAGAGCTGAAGCTTTGGATCACGTATTGCTCTATGGTCCTCCAGGGCTTGGTAAAACAACTTTAGCACAAATTGTCTCTAAGGAGTTAAGGGTTAGCTTTCGTGCAACTTCTGGTCCATTGCTTAGTAAAGCTGGGGACTTAGCTGCAGTGCTCACTACTTTAAATGCAAAAGATGTTCTATTTATCGATGAGATCCATAGATTAAATCGTAGCATTGAGGAAGTTTTATATACTGCTATGGAAGATTTTTGCCTAGATATACTAGTAGGTGAGGGCCCATCTACCAGAACTTTAAGAATAGATTTACCACCATTTACACTGATTGGGGCAACAACACGGCTTGGACTGCTTTCTGCACCGCTGAGGGATCGTTTTGGTATTCCCCTGCATCTTGAGTTTTATTCTTTTGAGGAACTGGTTGATATTATAAAAAGAGGTGCAAGAGTTCTTTGTGCTGAAATCGAAAAGGATGCTGTGCAGGAAATTGCCTGCCGCGCCCGTGGTACTCCAAGAATTGCTTTGAGATTACTCAGAAGAATAAGAGATTTTGTTGAAGTAAAAGATGATAAAAAAATTACCTGTGAAATTGCCGGTTCTGCACTATCAAAATTGGGTATAGATAAAATGGGACTAAATAAATTAGATATGGATTATCTGAGATTTTTGTTTAACACCTCAGGACCTGTTGGAATTGACACCATATCTATTGCACTATCTGAAGATGTTGGCAATATTGAAGAAACAGTAGAACCTTATTTAATCAAGGTCAATTTTGTAAAGCGCACACCAAGAGGACGTGTTTTAACTGATCAAGCAAGGGAATATCTCAGCATTAATTCAGTGGTATGCTAGTATTATACTATATTTTATAACATTGTATAATATTACATTAAACATTATAATATTCTTTTATTATATGATTTGCAGGTGTTTTAGAGGCAAATAAGAAAGTCTTCTGTTATAGTGAATATGTTCTTGAAAAATTACGTAATATATGCTAGGCTGTATATAGTATGAATGTAAAAATATCAATAACTTATTGATATTTTTTAAGATTAATACTTATTAAATACTTCATATTGTAAGATTGAGTTATTGTATTTTATAGACTTAAGATAAAATGGTAAAAAGCTTTCTAAACAATTATAGAAACAGTAATTCAATTAATGGAGAAAAAGCAATGGAAAATTTTTTAATCAATAACAACGAAGAGGACGGTAGCTCAATCTACATTAATCGAATCAGAGAGCAAGATCTCTCTGCAGAGCAGAAGCTCAATGAATTAAAAGGATTCATGGAGGAGCTTGCTAGGAAAGCTGAGCTCAAGAGAATAGAGCTTGAGCGTCAGGCTGCGAGTTGCATTGATGAAACATTATCTCAAGTAGAGCTACAGATACAAGATAATGAGGATTACTTTACTGATAATAATCAAGGGGTATTCGCAAATTTCTTTGAATCCCTCTTTAATCTTTTTGAAGTAAATGTAGATCCGAAAGTCTACAAAATGCTCAAGGAGAAGAAAGAGAAAAATCTGCTTCTTTCGATAATTAAGTTTTTGCGTGATAAGCTTAAGGAATTAGTTAAAAAGATCTTCAAAAAAGATTTAGATTTAAGTTGGGATAAAAGGCTAGACAAAGAGATAAAAGAATTGCAGGAGAAATTACTCAGCGGTGAGTTATCTCCTGAAGAGGAAATAGCAATACTCGAACGTTTGCAAGCGTTGCAAAATTTAAAATTGAAGCTTCAAACTTTTCTCGTGGGCTCAGTCATTGCAATGTTTGCAGAAATTTTTGCAGTTGATTTAGCAGCAGTAGTAGAGCAAGATGTAACTGAGGAAAAAAGAGACAAAAAAGCAGAAAAAACAGAATCAAAAGAAGTTCGTCAAGAAATAGAAACAAAAGTGAATGAAATCATACCAATTTCCCTATTTAATTTTTCATCTCAAGTTCCAATGCCAATTGTTCTAGACAAGCAAGAACGTGCTATTTTACCAAAGCCTATAGAAAAATTAGTAGACACTCTACCTAAACCTGTTATAAGTCACAAAAATAGTGAAGTACAAAAACTGGAAAAAATGAATAAAGAAAAGAAAGAAGCAAAAGAAGAGAAAACTGAAAAACCAAAATTAGCTGTCTGTCCACCCGCTCCAGAGCGACACAGGAGAGTGAAAAGGAACAACACAGAAAAGAAGGATTTAGGGGAGAAATACAATAGAAAAGAACCTTCTGACAATAGTCAGCAAAAAGCTGCTAATGCTGCTGTGGAACTGCCAAGAAGATTAACTGAGGACATAAAAGTTGAAAATCATGCTTCTTCAGTCAAAGAGAGAGGTGTGTAAAGGTTCTCTCTCTTTTTTTCATTCCAGACTGGTTTTTTATCTGGATTCCAGCATCAAGTGCTGGAATGACATGGCGGAATGTCATCTAAGTAGCTCTCTCTTGTCATTTCAGTAGTCCCTTTGATGTCATCCCAGTCTGGGATCCAGAGAACTTAGTTTAAAAGAGTTGTTATTTCAGTTTAGGATCCATTTTCTCTTCTAGATTCCAGACTGGAATGACACCGTCTTGAATGGGAGGCAGTGCCAACGATGTGCCATATTGCAATGTTTGTACAGTTGCGACTTAAGTCAATAAGGAAAGGTGTTATTCCATTACCTCCTCTCTTGTCATCCCAGTCTGGAATCCAGGAGTATAAAAATGGTGAATAAAATTTATGTTAAAAAACTGCTTGTGCTAATAATTGATTCTTAATATACTCATTAAATAATAATTTAATTTAGAGGTTGATATGCACGGTAACAATGGTTCAGGCAAAAGAGTATTTGATAATACTGCTCCAGGAGGAGGAAGGGTTGATCTGAGCAAAATAGATCCAAAGAAAATAGATGATTTTAGAGACATGATTAGACGTGAAGAGGAAAGAAAGAAAAATCAATCTAGTGGTCAGGGCAGCAGTAAATAATTATATTAGTTTAGGGGGGTGGCGTTATGCCTAATAAAAGTAAAATAAATCGAGAATTAGTAAAAGCGTTTAATAGTGTTCTTCTTTCTGATGAGACTGCTATTACTAATCTCACTGTAGAAAAAGATCATATTGTTCTCTCATTTGATAAAGATATGAATATTGGTCAGCGCAAAGACTACTTGAAAAATATGAGAGAGAGTATAGTAGGAAAGTTTTGTGGAGATAATGAAGATGAGGATGAAAAAGTTTTTGTCGAAAAGGCTGCCAATGATCTTTTTTATACAGACTCTTTTCCTTTTAACTTTAAGCAAGGAAAATGGATTACAGATAGTAGCAGACATAGGTTTTCAGTGCCAATTGAAAAAGAGGTAGTTTGTAATCTAAAATATTTGCTAGCTAATGAACTTATACGGTTTACAATAGCACGTATTATGGACGTTCATCCTAAAGGTCCAGATTATGTGAATGAAAATGTATACGATGTGGGTTTTGAAAGAAAATCTTATTTATACTGTAAGGGCTTTGATGATCAAGAATTAAAAGACTCTTTTGTAAAATCATTCTCATCGAGAATGGAAAGTTATGAAAATAGTCCTAAAAGATTTAAGGGTTTTTTAGAAGAGAAGGGGAATGATGTATATTTAAAGAAAGGCGTTTTTGATGATCTTAAGTTTGTTCAAGACATAGTAAAGCGTAGAGTATCATCGGTGTGTCGTTGTTTTGATACTCCAAAAGGCGAGGTTGGAGCTATTGACATGCTGAAATTTGCAGTGGTTAATTTGTTTCGTAAAGCAAACATACAAGTTGATTTTATGATGCGTAATTCTTACTTAGGGGCTGATGAAGATTCAGTTTTAATTCCTATTGTAAGTGGTAGTAATTGTAATAGATATTTAACAAGAGGGGAAGTGAATCACGTTAATAATATGTTTGGTATGGATGTATTAAATAATGTTGAAGCTCATACTTCGCAGGAGTCTCTATTGAATAGTGATAGTAAAGGATTGTACGGAATAGATTTTGCTAACCCAGACATTGCTTACTGTGTGATGGATAAGATCATAGAGAGCTCTGTAATCAACAAGGATTATAAACTGTCCATTGATCCTGCGCGTGTGCCAGCTATGAAACCACAAATTCTTGTCCTTCCTGAAAAAGTAGGGACGGATGGACCAAGTGCAGATACAAGTGCAGATAGTGGTTTTGGTGATTCACCTAAGAATTCAGTTATAGGTAAATCACATGCTAAAAACTCAAGCAAATTCCTTAGGCCCGACTACTATGGTGAAGGTAAAGGTGGGGATGATGCTTCGGCTAAAGATAGTGGCTTTGGCCCTTCTTCAGCACGATCTTCAGCACGATCTTCTTTTAATAAGCCCAAAACAACATTTAACCAACCTTCTATATCACAGCCTGACCAATGTTCTGCAAAAAAGCAGACATCAACTAGTAAAAAATCATCTTGGTGTATTTTATAGCTAAAGGAAATTAGGCTATTCAAAGATGAATTGTGAATGAAAGGTTATGTATCCGTTTAGATGCATGTGAGACCAGTGCCTTCTTTCTTGTTATACAAGTAGCTGACACTGGGATCACACTTGATTATGCAAGAAATCTAATGTTAAAAAACTCACAGTTATCGTAGTACTGCTTTATTATCTGCAGTCTTTTCATGCTCGACAGAAGAGAGTTGAGGGTTAACAGCTTTTTCTATCGATTTAGCCTGTTTATAGTCTTGACTTAGGAAATATATAGCCAGTCCAACTGCTATTCCAGCAACAAGAGCAGATACTGCGAGTGCGCATAATATAATAGTCATTGAAGGTACTAAAGCACCACCAACACCCAGTCCAATACCGAGAAAAACTCCAGGTACAATGCCAATCAAACTATTACATCTAGCATTTCCTTTTTTCAATTGAGCTTGGTCTTGCATGCATTCAATGAGTACTTCTCTTGTTTTTCCTTGAGCTAAATCTAATGGAATTTGCTTATTTACATTCTCTATCAAAGGATTTGTAACATGTTCCAAAAGGGCTCTTATAGCACCAGTGTTATTATTTCTAACAGCTTGGTGTAATAACGTCTCTCGATCTTGATCTTGAAAATTGATCAATTTGTAGAAATACTGATGAGTAACAGATCTATTCACCGCTTTATCTAAAATCTTCATCACGTTTTTAAATGACAATATCTCTGCTTTCTTAGACCTTGTACTATCGTATACAATGCAGTGTTGCAAAATAAGATACACCATCTTTTTTCTTATATCTACAGTATCCTCTATAGATAAAGCTGATTTAAATAACTCCTTATCAATAGGTATTTCGATATTTTTATTAAGAAATGCCTTCAATTCTCTAATTTTTTCTTTATGCTTTATCCCTGGCCTACAGACGATTTCAAGTAAAGTATTCATACCATCTCCTTATTCTAGTTATATCAATAATATAATAAACTCTAATAAAAGTCAAATCATTGATTAAAAAATTAATATAATTAATTCTGTGAATGTCAAATAAATTCAAATAACATCAAAAAAAACTCACAGGATCAACATCTATTGTTACTGCAATATTTGAATTCAAGTTGTAATTTTTAATCCAATATTTTAGCTTTTTCTTTATAGATAAACTATGTTTATTGTGTATTTTGAGTAGCACTCTATACCGATATTTATTATTTAAGAAATTTATTGCTGCTGGTGATGGGCCAAAAATTTCGAGTTCTTTTTTTCTAGTCACGCACTGGAATGACAACGCAGAAGGAATAGTAGCTGAACATTGATCATGCAAAAAGCTTGTTATCTCACTTGCTGCTTTCTGCGTTGCAAATTGATCCTTACCGCAAACTATAAGCGCTATTAATCTACTAAATGGTGGCATTTTAGCTTTGCGTCTTGACTCAAGTTCAACTTCATAAAACAAATCCCTTTTTTGCTGCTGCAATGCTTTTATTATCAAACTTTCAGGATTATTAGTTTGCACTATTACCGTTCCTTTTTCGTTGAACCTCCCAGATCTACCCGCAACTTGATGCAATAATTGATACGTCTTTTCTGCTGCCCTAAGATCAGAATTTTCAAGTCCTAAATCTGCATTTATCACTCCAACCAAAGTTAACTTAGGGAAATTATGCCCTTTGGCAATCACTTGTGTACCGATTATAATATTCACCTCTTCCTTAAGCACTGAGTCAATGACGCTACCAAGCGACTTCTGATCGCTGCTGATAATCGCAGTTTTTGCATTTGGTATTAATTTCACTATTTCTTCAACTAACCTTTCAATTCCCACACCATAAAGAAGCAATGACTGCTCACTTTGACAATTGGAGCATTTTTCTGGAAGTTTTGATTGATAAGAACAATGGTGACACAAAAGGACGTTCTTCTTTTTGTGGTATGTAAGCCAGACAGCACAATTTGAGCAGGAAATTTTGTATCCACACTTTTTACAAACTGCAAGTTGTGCGTATCCTCTGCGGTTTAGAAAGAGCATAACTTGCTGTTTTTTCTCTATGGTTTGTTTTATTCCTTCGAAAAGTTCATTGGAAATCCATTGCTTATTATTTACTACTTTTATTTGTGGCAACTCTGCACCACCGAATCGTTTAGTCAATTTTACATGATTGTAATTCCCTTTTTTAACATGATAAATTGTTTCAAGTAGCGGAGTGGCGGATGATAAAATAATCGAAATATTTTCGAGCTTGGCTAAGATAATGGCCATATCTCGAGCATTATATATAATCCCCTGTTCTTGTTTAAAGGATGAGTCATGCTCTTCATCAATGATGATTAATTTTAGGTTTTTATAAGGTAAAAAAAGTGCTGACCTTGCCCCAATAATGATCTGCGCACTTCCATTTGCAATACTAAGCCAATTATTTCGGCGAGCTTTGGGAGTAAGTCCTGAATGCCACTCAGCTATATTGCCAGATGTCTGACTGCGAACACGATTTACCAATTGTGAAGTTAGGACAATTTCTGGCAGAAGGATCAGGACTTGTGCATCGTTTACGATTTCAATTAACCTTGCAATCACAGAGAGATAAACTTCCGTTTTTCCAGACCCGGTTTCACCGTCAAGCAAAGTCACTGAATACTCATTCAAATTACTTATTATCTTATCGCGAGCTGCTTGCTGCTCAGGGCTTAATTGGTAATCTATTTCACTTATTTCTTGCTTTTGCTTAGTGCAAACTAACTTATCTATTTGATTTACCTTTAATACTCCTCCCATTATCACTTTGGCAAGCATACCGATAGGTATTACATTATACTGTGCAACCCACTCTGCAAATTCGATCAGTTTTGGTCTGATGCTCGGCAAATCGATCTTTTGCTCAATAAATTTTAATTCTCGATCGCTTTTGCTACTTTCTCTCCAAACTATTCCAATCAAACGCTTTCTGCCAAACGGCACCACTACGTAATCTCCAATTGAAACTTCAGTATCTTCCTCAACTGCATATGAAAATAGCTGATCAATTGGAAGTGGCAGTAATACGTCAACTGTTCTTGTCATAAGTTAGCGCTGTTTTTAGATACATAGAGAAGCCTTAATGCTTTTTTCATAGTACACAATTTATAATCATAAATACTGGAAATGTGAGGAAATTCTGTATGTTTAGCGATAAAATAGTCCTAGACTTTGAAATAGAAAAAGGTGACCGAATAGATCGGTGTTACTTCTCTACACGCATCAAACTTACAGATAAGAGCAAGAGTTTTCTACGTGAAAAGCTCGGTAAACCTAACAATTTAGATGATTACTTTAATCTTAATCCTGAGAATTTTTATATTTATTACAACAAATATAGTGGTCACTATGGTATAAATGAGCTATATGTCAGAGATGATAATGGTAGATATTTAGCTACTAAACTTCCACTTGATCAGAGCGGATTTTCGATAGAGTTATCATTCGACGAGGTGAATTATGGTTTTTATCCTCTGTATGCAATCTATAATCCCACTCAATATGACAAAAAGCAGGAAAAGAGCTTTGAAGATAATGGTGAATTGCAGCCGTTTGTGTCAAGTGTATTGGATTACTTTCTAAATGGCTTAACCATTCAAGATATGTTTTTGCAAATACAAAATGAGCTTGTTGAAAAAGAAACAAAATTAGAAGAAGACAGAAGAAAAGCAGAGGAAGAATTAAATCAAAAGAATGAAAAGTTAAGAGAACTCATAGAAAATGATGAGATTAAAGTACTTAAAGTAATAAAAGGCCATAGTATTGGGAATGGACGTTCAGCGGCAATTTTACAGCTTAATGGTGATCTTGATGCAAGTAAATACTACATAGCAGAGTATGAAAGCAATGAATACTTACATTGCACGAGCTCTGGTTATGACATACTGCTTGACCAGAGCGATTTATTTTTTGTTCTGAATAGCAGCTCTTATCTTGAACTTGAAAGCGGTTTTTACTCAATACCTGCTGGCAGCTATGCTAAATATCTCAATACTAAGAATCGGCTTTTCAGCGATGATCAACTATCTCAGCAGTTGTGCAAAAACAAGGTAAAGGCTGAATCTACAGTTAACGCATTTTTCTCAAGACTTATTTATAGTGAAAATTTTTAAGAGGTGGATATGAAATTTAAAACAAATTCTGAATATGATAAATCACAAACTTTGATTAAAAAATTATTTCCAAATAAAGAAAGTATAGTAATAAACGATCAGCTTACAATAGAAGTAAAATATGGGGGATTAGCTAGTTATACCCCTGAGTATATAAAACAAACTGTAAAAGATGCTTACGGAGCCTGGTCTGATAATTTCTATTCACAAAAAAGCGTTCATTCTGGTCCAGTAAAATTGCAGCTTTATGTGCTGAAAAATTACGATGATTACAAAGCTCACATCAAGGAACTTTCAGGTGGTAAGGACCATAGAGAATTATGGGGTGGTGGAACAGTAAGAGCACACGAAGCTGACGGCACGATAGCAAAGACTTTTATTGTTGGAGATGTAAATGGCTTACTTTGTGCAAAATCTAAAATTTTAATGGAAAAAATGAGCGATGCATTTCTTGAGTACTCTACCGGTAATATGGATACAGTACCTGAAGTTTTACGTACCGGTATGAAGCTTTTCATGTGGAGCTATGATGCAGCTAAAAAAGAAAGCACTCGCGATATGCATTATACAAAAGAAGCATACAATAAAATGCATGAATCTGGGCATGATACACCATATAAAATAGCAAGTATGTCTAACGACTATAGAATATCAGATTGCTTAGTGACATTCCTACAAGAAAAACATCCTCAATTCATAAAGCAATTGCTTACTGAGATGTCCTTCGATAGAGTAGAAGCGATATCAAAATTCAAGCATCTTTTGAATAACTCAGAAGTTGAAAAAGAATTTAAGCAGTGGATGGATGTAAAAAGTGGCGATAAAATTGTGGCAGATCTTGTGCCAGATAGTGAAGTTATGACTTTTGGCGAACACAAGCTTCAAATAAATATAAAATATGATGATGAGGAATTAACTCAGAGCAAATTGAGTAGTGTAAAAAATGCCATCGAGAGTACTATAAAAGATTTTGATTCAGCATTTGGCATTAATAATTCTCAGCCTTGGCACAACATACCAAATAAAGTTAATGTTTTCGTATTTAATACAAAGAGTGACTACGAAAATTATCTTAAGGAGTTGAACGTTAACTATAAAGGCGCTTCTGGCTTAACAGTTCAAGGGCGTGGCTCAGAAATTCATGTTTATTTTTATCTACAAGACCAATTTGATGACTCGTGTAAAACTTTGAAACACGAATTGGGACACGCCTTAACTATCATTAATTCCTATTATGGTACAGGTGATGTCTTATCTAAGGCTATGCATGAAGGGGTTGCTAACTATATGGCAAGTTTAGAAGATGGTCGGCATGTCAATGACCACGGAGATAAAGAGGCCTTGATTGCAATAAAGAATAAAGGTCTCAAACCAGATGAAATATTGCGCAATAATATTTGGAGTAATAAAGGGGAACATTATCATTCGGATGCTGAACAAGTGATCAAATTTCTTGAAGATAAACACCCAGATATGATTGATAATTTGCTCAAGAGCCTTTCTAAATCTGGTGCAAATAGGTCTCAAGGTAATAAATTATTTGAGGATTTTTTGGCTGAGCTGAAAGGTTATGATCAAGAATTTAAACAATGGGTTAAGGCTGAGCTGAGTGGTGAACAACATATGGAATATAATGTTGTTGAATCTAACAGTGTTGAAAGTTCAACAAGCCAACAAAGTGCAGGCAAGGGTCTATATGGTTATAGCCCAGTACATAATGTAAGTGGTGATAAAACCAAGATAGAATCTAAATCAAGTGTCAGTAGAGAAGATTCTATGCAACCTGCTAAAAAAGCGAGTGAAGACGAACAAGGAAAAGCTGTTACAACAAAAGTTATGAAGTATAATAAACAGCCTTTCTTAAAGGTGAATATTGATGACAATAATGTAGAAAATACTATAGGAAAAGTAAACGAGATAAATAAGGTAACAGGTGCGACTAGTTTACATTTTGCTGCTTCATTGGGAGATTTAAGCAAAGTAGCAACGCTACTAAAACACAATTCATATATTGATACAAGAGACCATAATGGACAAACGCCACTACATTATGCCATTCAGTCAGGAAATACGGAAGTAGCAAAATATCTTATTGATCATGGAGCAAATCTTAATGTTCATGACAATTATTATCAGAAAACTAATACTAAATATGTGTATTATAAGACACCTTTACACTATGCTATTGAGTCTGGAAATATAGAGATAGCTAAATACTTAATAGATCGTGGTGCAAATCCTAATATTCAAGATGCTTATTCCCAAACACCATTATACAGTGCTATTTATTCAGGTAATACAGAAATAGTGAAGTATCTATTAGATCATAACGCAGATCCTAATAGTAAAAGTTATTATACTTTTCCGTTACTTGCTGCTATTAAGCTAGGGAATTCGGAAATAGTTAAGAGTTTAATTGAGTATGGCGCAGATCTTGGTATAAAGAACACGTCATCTCAAACACTGCTGCACTATGCAATTGAGCTAAAACATACGGAAATTGCTAAATACTTAATAGATCGTGGTATAGATGTTGATACCCGTGATATTAGCTCTGGTAAATCTCCACTACATTTTGCCATGCACATGAAAAATATGGAAGTAGTTAAATATCTCATAGAGCATAATGCGGATATTGATATTCAGGATAGCTACGGCTTAACACCTTTGCATCTTGCTGTTGATCTTGGGAATAAGAAGATGATAGAGCAGTTAGTTGAAAAAGGTGCGAATATTAATGCTCAGGATAATGATGGTTGGACACCTTTAGTTCATGCAGTGAGGCATGGAAAGTTAGATACAATAGAATATCTAATAAAAAACAAAGCTGACGTTGACGTTGTAGGCAAAGATGGCAGGACACTTGTTGAACATGCTGAGTTATGGGCAGAAGAGAAAGGACTAGCAAGAGATGTAATAGATAGCAAAGGCGATAATGATTCTTATTATCGTGAGCTTTCAAAAGAAGCTGCAACTTGGGAAAAAGCTGGAAAGGATATGCTTAGCTATCTCAAAAAAATTACTATGCAAGAAGAAGAATCTAACGATATAGACCAAATGCCAGCAGATCAACCTGCGAGTGAAGAAAGGAGTAAAAGATCGATAAGAGGAGACGAAGAGAAGCAAGAGGAAACAATTGTTATAGATAATGTGAAAGAAGAATCACAACATCCTTTAAAAATCAAAGTGGGTGAGGCTGTTGAAATAGGGAAATATAAGGTAGAACTGCAAGTTACGTATGATGATGTAAGAAATTTTTATGACACTATACGTGGTAAATATCATGATGGTAGTGGATACAATTATGAGCAAGTAATGGTTTTGTACAATGAAATTGTTAGGCCAGCATCACAGCATCATGATGAACCATTTACTCTTGCTGAGTCCTATATTGCAGATGGGCATCTATTTATTAAAAATCAAGATTTTGGAATTTTGAATGATTTTAATGAGATGTTCTATAAAAGTGATGAGTTTATGTAACATAAAAGGTGGATGAGAATTAATTGATATAAGGAATTAGATCTTCTATTTTTATTCCAGCGTTTCCTTATCCTGTCATCCCAGTGCTTCGACACTGGGATGGCTTTGTTGCATAGCACCTTAAGCAGTGATGGTTTACGACAAATTTATGTAATGATTTCAAATTTAGCCATACCAATACCTAATTTAGAATCAAAATTCCTGGATTCCAGTATCAAGTACTGGAATGACATCATCTACTATGCAACTTACTTTCAAAAATAAACGTTCCAGTGGTTTCATTTGCTTTCATCCCAGTGTTTCCTTCTCCTGTCATCCTATGGCTTGACCATAGGATGGCTTTGTTGAATCGCTCAAGTGAAAAGAACTGGCAGTTACTGACAAAATTCATTATAAAACAGCCATTTAACTGTTGAAGAAAAAATATGCCACAAAAAATGAGAGTCAGTAATTGCCATGAATATAACAAATTTCTCCAAGAAAGAGGAAGCATTTTTTGTTATATCAATGACGCCATAGAAAATTGGTACGAGAATTGTCCAAAAATGCAGGGCGGCAACTATATTTATAGTGATAAAGTTGTGATTTTAGTGCATATAATCGTCAGTTTCTTTAGAATTGGTTTAAGACAAACAGTCGGGTTTATAAAAGGATATTTGCAACAAATAGGAAGAGATTTGCAGCTATTCACAAGCATCAAAAAAAACTTAATATTAAGATAAATGATTGCAGAAAATAATATAGAAGATATCGAAATTGCTATAGACAGTACAGGAATTAGTATATACAACAACACACAGCAAGGAAAATAGCACTGACAGAGTGGCTATGAGCAAACGAGAAAATTGCACGTAATGTTGAATATAAACAACAAAAAAGCCATAGCTGTAAAATACAGTAACGGTGTCTACTCTGATCACTTGTGATTTGCTAAAAGAAGTTGATTTTCAGCATGCCATAAAAGCACTATATGCAGATAGAGCATGTGATAGGCACAAGTTTTATAAGTTGTGTAACGAATATGATATAAAGACAAAAATTCCACCAATAAACAATGCGGCAGAACATCCAGAAATAGATTATATGTCTGACAGGAATGCTGCTATTAGGTTAATAAAATTATACGGTGAAGATGGCATGAAAGAATGGAAAAAGAAGTAAATTATGGGAAAAGATCTTATATTGAAGGGTTTTTCTCAAGATTAAAGCAAATATTCGGATTTAGTTTTAGGAATAAATCTGAGATAAATCGAGAAAAAGAACTAAATGCTATTTGCTTAATAAATTCACTGATATTGGTGTGGCTAAATTTGAGATAGTTACATGAATTTACCATAAATCACCATCTCATAAAGTGTGATGCAACAAAGCCAATCGGGAGTCGCAATAGTAAAAGTGAAAGAAATCTTCAAAGTAGAACTATCCCCCAAATCTGCACATGGACATAGAATATCCTTTATCAGGGATGGACGTAAACATTGAAGATCTTCCCCTAGAGCTGGATATAGATATAAAGTCATTTATACCATTACCTATATTCGAGAAAAATATCACATGCCAAGAACCTTGTCAAAATTATATAATCTATCTCTAGAGCAGGTTATTAAGAATATCAATCCGCATAAAAGAGCTAGGTATTCCTAACACCACTAAACTCACAAATTCATTTGCTAGAGTTTATAAGTTCTTGTTTATAATAATTTTATTATATCGTAAAACCATCTATATCGGCCTATTTAAACAGTATTTTACTTTCCTTAAGGATTTTTTAAAGATCATCTATTGAATTCTATGATATTATTTTTTGTGAGATTGTTATACACGTTATGGCAAGGAAGGCAGAGAGATTTGTTAAGTAGTTTTTGCATCTATATGAGCTACTTGAATAATGGTTACAATATAATTGTACAGCATGAGCTGAGTTCGCTTAGCCCTTATCTACATATTCAGTTCCACCAACAGTTATTGCATCGACCTTGAGTGTTGGCTGACCAACTCCAACAGGCACATTTTGTCCGTCTTTTGAGCACGTACCAACACCAGGATCTAACTTTAGATCATTACCAATCATTGATACTTTTTTTAGTACTGTTGGCCCATCACCAATTAGCGTTGCTCCTTTGACTGGTTGTGTAATTTTACCATTTTTTATTAGGTAAGCTTCCGAAGATGAGAAAACAAATTTTCCTGATGTTATATCAACTTGTCCACCACCAAAATTTACTGCATATAGGCCTCTCTTTACACTGGATATTATTTCTTCTGGTGTATATTTTCCTGGCAACATATAGGTGTTTGTCATGCGTGGCATAGTAACTTCTTTGTAACTTTCTCTTCTACCATTACCAGTTGGATTTACACCCATAAGTTTAGCGTTCATATGATCTTGCATATATCCTTTTAGAATTCCATCTTCTATAAGCACATTATAGCCAGGTAAAGTACCCTCATCGTCTATGCTAATAGAACCACGCAAATTAGGTAGAGTTCCATCATCAATTACAGTAATGTTACTGGCTGCCACTTGTTTACCCATAGAATTTGAAAATGCCGAGATTCCTTTACGGTTAAAATCACCTTCAAGTCCATGACCTACAGCTTCATGCAATAATATTCCTGGCCAACCTGAACCTAAAACAACTGTCATCTCTCCAGCCGGAGCTGGAATTGCCTCAAGATTTACTAGCGCTTGCTCTAACGCTTGGTTTGCAACTTCTTTCCACTTCTTCTCAGAAACAAACTTACTATAAGCGTCTCTTCCACCATGCCCTGCAGAACCTTTCTCCGCTCGGCCATTTTTTTCTACGATGACTAGTACATTAAAACGTACCAAAGGCCTAATATCGCTTAACCTGTGATCATCTTTTATTATTTGTACAACTTGCCATTCTCCACTTAGAGTTATTTTTACCTGCTTCACGCAGTTATTCTTCGACCTTACATACTCATTAACCTCATTAAGTAGTTTAATTTTTGAGTTCAGATCCATTTCATTTATGGGATTAGTCGTTGAGTACAGGCTTTTTGTCTCCTCATTTAAGTTTATTGAATTTGTTTTGCTTAAAGATGCTGAACTTTTTACCATAGAAGCAGCGTTACTAATTTCCTTTTCGCTAATTTCAGAAGAGCAAACAAAAGACGTACTATCCTCACAAAAGGACCTTAACCCAAATCCCCTTCTGATATTCAAATCCATGTGTTTCAATATGTTATCATCAAAAACCAGGGACTCTGATTGGCAAAATTCTAAAAATAATTCACCACCATCACTATCGCTCAAAGCGTTGTTGACTATTTTATATACATTATTAATATTAACATTGTTTTGAGCAAAAAATATTTGATCTAGATTTGGCATTACCTTTGAGCTAAAAATTGTTTAAGTATATTATTTAATTTTAACATAGTAAATCACAAAAAGCCCGGGTGGCGGAATTGGTAGACGCGCTAGCTTCAGGTGCTAGTAACTTTTTAAGTTGTGGAAGTTCAAGTCTTCTCTCGGGCACTCTATATTGATTTTTGAGTCAATTAATGCTATGATATAATGTATTTACTACTAAGTTTATGAGTTATGAAGAAAAAAAGCTTGTTTACAGAAAGAAAATAAGAACTTATTCAAAACGCTTGGTTACTGCACTATCTATTGCTTCTTTGATGGGGTATACAGCAGCATTAGCCCTAAATATTTCTTCCTTAAGCTTGTACTGTACTATTGTCAGCACTATGCTAAGTGCACTTTCGCTTGCTTTAAATATATGGTCATTAACTGATCATTTTAGACAGTGTGGCCTTAATAAGCAACTCGATACCTCTTGGCAAGATAAATTAATGAAGATCTGCCTCGACATTACATCTAACGTTTCATTTTTAATAGGAGGAATTACATCTATATTACCTCTTGAATTTCCTATTATCCCCTTTATTTCCGTTGCTTTTTTTATTCTAGGCTGTACCTTTATGGCAACCAATTTCGTTTGTACTATGATTAGTCAGCCGCAAATAGATGAAAGTAATAATCTCAAATCTAGTAGTCATTTGAACGATCAATCCACGATAGCTGTCTAATTATCACATGTTAATAAATTAGCTTATTTAACTTGACAAATTACGCCATCCCCCTTACTATGAAAGTAAGAGTATTTATCCTTGTTTTTAATCTCCGCGGATTTAACAGCAAAATTCAGATATTTATTGGCAAATTACATAAAAATTATAGCGGCTGCATGTCTTTTAAATTTTTTCTACATTCAGCCAAATCGCGCTTGTTAGCACATTATTACAACGCCAATTTACATTATTAAAACTCACTACCGGGAATTCTTTTGCCTTTTTTTTGCTTGGTATAAATTTCTTAATATTTTTGATTAGTTAGGAGTCCTATAGAGATGTCATTCCAGTGCTTCTTATTACCTGGTCAGTCTTCTGGATCCCAGTGTCAAGCACTGGGATGACATCACAGAGAGGGTGCTGGGATTACACAAAAAGGGCTACTTAAGTGACAAGATAGATAGAACTGGCATGAATTGGATTTGAGTAACTCAAATGACCAATGAAAACTGTAACCCTAAACATTGAAGCACTATTATGCACTAAATGATAATTTTCATACACTTGTCATGGTAATCGTGAAAGAAATAATTCATACAATAAGCATGAATGAAATAATTGACATGATTTGGAAATTTATATATTATAAAGTATTAATAGTTAGTTAATTTATAGGGTATGGCTAGAAAAATTTTAAATGAAAATGAGTATCAAACTTTTAAGCAGTTGTTTTTAATATTTAATATTCAAAAGCAGGATGTGGTAAATTCTGATATTGAGAATATTAAGAAAAAGTTTAAAAAACAACATCGTGAATTATCGTTAAAATATCACCCAGATAAAAATCCAGATAATAAAGAAGCAGAGGAGCAATTTAAGGTTATTGCACAAAATAAACCATTTTTTGAAGAATTTGTAATAGAGCCGTTGGAGAAGGGCTTAAACAAAAGGAATAATTTAACGAAAGAATTACGTGGTAAGTTATGGAACCATAGTTATGAAGAATTAGAAAAATATCTAGATGATAAGAGTAGAAGTAGGGTCTTTAATAAGAAGCGGTCAATTAACGATAATATAATTGCTTATTCAAAATATTCTTCTTATTCAAATCTCTTAGGAAGTCTTTTAGTATTCTTCACATCCATTGCATTTTTTATAAGCAATGGTGTTACCTATAATGTCCCCTTAGCAGTAGGTTTCTTTGCTCCTTTGTTAACAGGATTTGTTTTGAGTTCAGCTATTTCGATCGTTTATACTAGAAATGGAAAAGAGTTTAATAATCAGACTAATATTTTATTATTGTTTAACTTTGACCAAGAATGCAAAGATTTTTCAGAAAGCGATAGAACTAAATTAAAGTGGCTAAAAAATTCACTTATTTTGAGCAACATAATCTGTGCATCTTTAGTGTTTTCCGGTGTGGGATTAGATTTAGTTGCCAGCGGCTTTGGTATAACTAACTCTATGATGTTATCCGGATTATTACTTTCATTACCATTCACGCTTTTAATTGTTACTTCACCTGTTTTAAATGCTGTAAGTGAGTATACTCTCAAAAAGACAGTCATAAATTCAATTGAGGAGCAATTTAAAGGTGATGATCAGTTTATAGAAGTCGATAACGAAAAGCCAAGCAGTACTATGAGCAATCAAAGTTATTTCCCCATCGGTCAGTTAATATCATCAAAGTTAGCTATTCTCCATAGCGAAGTCTCTAGCTAGGAACAATGAGCCACAGATTAGTATGGTTTTGACGTTTTGAATAGAGGCTTTCAATATGTAATTTGATATCGCATCGCCGATTGATTCACATTCAATAGCATTTATTCCTATATTATTAGCTCCTTCTCTGATTAGATCTGTACTTGTTGCTTTAGGCTCAGATTTAACACAAACGGCGCATAGTAGTTTGATATATGGCTTTAAGTGCTCTAAGAACTCTGCCACGTTTCTGTTACGAGTAACGCCAAAGATCATATAGACACCTTCAGTAAAATTGTCTTTTATCCACTTAGCTAACACTCTGGCACCATCATTGTTGTGTGCACCATCTAGAAATAATTGCCAATCTTTTGGTAATAAAGAAATTAAATTACCTTTTTTTATAGACTCTAGCCGCGCAGGCCAATAAGTGCCCTGTAAACCTGAAGCAATGTCCTCTTTTCCAATATCAAAGCCATATTTTCCACTTAAAATGCTACATGCTGCAATTGCGTTTCCTGCATTGATTATTTGATGATCTCCTTTTAAAGATGGCAAAGAAAATTCTATTGATTGAATAGTCGATTGAAAGACCATCCTGTTATTCTGTTTTTCGCAATTCCATTCAAGTCCTCCTCTATACAGAGGAGATTTCTTATTTATTGCATGATGTTCTAATGTGTTCGTTATAGATTTTTCTTGTGGTGCTATTATGCAAGGAACATTAGGTTTCATTATTCCAGCCTTTTCACCTGCTATAATTTCTACAGTAGGACCAAGATATTCTGTATGGTCAAAGGCAATTGAAGTGATGATCGTTAGAATTGGATTATCTATAACATTTGTTGCATCAAGCCTTCCACCCAGACCCACTTCAACTAAAGTAATATCAGCTTTATGACGAGAAAAAGCTAAGAAGGCTGCAGTCGTTGCGGCTTCAAATAGAGTGATGGGTTGTTCTGCGACTGCTATACGGCATTCTTCTAGTGAGTTATGTAATTCACTATCATCGATATCATTGCCTGCAATAACTATTCTTTCATTAAAATTCACTAAATGTGGAGAAGTGTAGGTATGAACTTTATACCCTGCTGCTTGCATTATATATCTTATAAATGATAGTGTTGATCCTTTGCCATTAGTGCCAGCTATGTGAATTATTGGCGGTATTTTTTTCTCGGGATTACCCAATTTATTTAGAAAACTTTTTATGCGATCAAGAGAAAAATCCTTTGGTCTACTGCCAAGCGGCTTAGGCCAATGAGGCATGTATATCATAGATTATTGTTACATTTTAATTCATCTATTACACTTGCCATGCCGTGCGTGTCGATTTTTTCACTAAATTGAGAACGTTGATTAATAGCAATACTTATCCCACTCATTACAACATCGTTTATTAAGAAAGAATTGTCACTTTTAGTCACTTTAAAGTCAATGTTTGTAAATTCCTCATCACCATAAGAAAATCTTGTTCCTATCAGACAAGTTTCATCGTCAACTGCTTTTGTACTCATTATGATCATTTCACTATTATTTATGTATTTATACAAAATTTTAGCGCACAAGCGCGCGAGATATACTTCATATTCTTTTAGAAACTCTTCTTTTTCTTTCTGAGTAGATAAATTCCAATATTTCCCTATGACAAATCGAGATATTCCTTTGAGGTCAACATTATTCTGAATAATTTTCAGAAGTTCTTCTTGTACATGTTCTAGATTTTTTCTATTCCCTTTCATAGACGTGTTGTCTACTTGCTGCTTCATGGCAAGCACAAAAGTTTTGTGCCCTATACAATTCGCGTAAGCACTTGAGGAGATTACAATAAAAATGGTTAAGAACTTAATAAGATTCATAAGATATATTTATTAGCTATGATACTTAAAATGCAAAATTTAACAAAGGCAAAATAATGATCGCTAGTTTTAATATATCTATAGACATACTCTATATAAATAATCTATAATTAATTTAGGGGTCTGTGCTATGCGTTATGAGTTAAGTTAAATTTCCCGAGCGATAATTTCTGATCAAGGGAATTGCCTCTGTTAATTTCATTGAAATTAGTACGTGATGCCCACCTTAACTTTAGGTCTCAGGAATCTACTAAGACTGACGGTAGATATGGATCCCTTTTCCATTATTTAGGTTTATGTTACACCAATATAAAGAACAAGGTGTTTTTTTCTGTTCATCTCATGAGATATTTCAAGTTGTAATTGACGTTGAGAAGTATCCTGATTTTGTTCCTTGGTGCAAAGCTGTTTATATAAAAGAAAAAACTGATAGCCAAATGATTGTGGACCTCCTTGCAGCTTTTCATGGCATTAAAGGAAGTTACACATCAGAAGTGACCTTTCTTTCTCCAAATGGAGCAAATAAAAGTTGGATAAAAGCTGTGTCGTCAAATGGAATATTTAAACATTTATACAACGAATGGAAATTCACTCCTATAGATGAAAGTAAAACTATGGTAGAGTTCTATATAAAGTTTGAATTTAAATCCAATTTGTTTTCCGCCTTATTAAACTCAGTTTATAAATACACACAAAGTAAAATAATTGCTGCATTTAAAGACAGAGTAGAAAGTGTTGCCGAGAAAAAGTTATCTTGACATTATTTATATAAATGCATAAATTCTTTAATAAGTTAAGTGTTTCCATTGTAATGATTTTTAGATTATTGTTCTTACTTATTTTTATAAGTGTTAGTTCTTATGCAGCTATTGAACAAAACTTACCCAACACTCAAAAAACTGATGAAATAACATCAAAAGAACTACTGTCACTACTGCCTGATGATAAATTATTAGGTGATCCAAAAGCACCAATTTTAATGATAGAATATGCTTCGCTCACTTGTTATCACTGTTCTCTTTTTCATAAGAAAGTTTTTCCTAAAATCAAAGAAAAGTACATAGATACAGGTAAGATGTTATACATATTCCGTCATTTTCCTCTAGATTACAGAGGATTAAAAGCTGCAATGCTAAGTTATTGCTATGAAAAAGAAGAAGACTATTTTAATTTTAACAAAGCTGTGTTTAATGCAATAGACTCGTGGAACTACTCTAATTTTAGTGATTTAACTATACTACAAAAAATTGCTGCACTAAGCAATTTGAAGCAAGATGTATTTAACCAATGCATTAATGATAAAAAGATGATGGACAAAATTATAAATGATAAATCACTTGCAATTAATAAACTTGATATCACAGCTACTCCTGTATTCATCATCAAGCTTAACGATGACAAATCATATGTAGAGAATGGTAAAATCAAACATGAAGGGTATAGAGAGCTGGAATACTTCACTAATGTAATAGATGAGTTATATGGAAAAGCTATAGTGAAGTAATAACACTGTAGGTATCCGTTCAGAGGTGTGGCAAGGATAAAAAACAATTGACATAATATATTAAAGTAGTAATAACACAAAATGTTGATAGTAAAGTAAGGCTAGATGCTTCAATTGTTGATCAGTATTGTAGAGTTATGTAAAAACTTAGAGCAGAAAGTAGCAAAGCTTGAAGAAAAAAATAAAATCTTAGAAATAGAGAATGCTGAACTAAGAGAGAGACTCGGCTTAAACTCAAGGAATTCATCTTTACCAAGTTCAAAAGAGCTGTACAAAATAAAAAAAGACACACCAGAAGATAAGTCAGAGGGCGGCAGGAAGATAGGTGGTCAAGTTGGACATAAGGGGAATTGCCGAGCTAAAATGGAAGCAGATGAGGTGGTGAAGGTAGAGTTACCAAATAGATGCGAGTGTGGTGAAGAAATCGCAATATCGGAAAAACCATATGTCTATCAAAAAGTTGATTTACCAGAAATTAAGCCTTACGTAGTTGAGTATCAATTAGAACATGGTCGCTGTCGTAAATGCGGAAAAAGAAGGAGTAGCAAATTACCAGAAGGAGTTACACCGGATACCTTTGGTCCTAGAGTTAAGTCAGTAGTTGCATCACTAAGTGGGTTTTATAAGAATTCAAAGCGAGAAATAGCGAATATTATGAAAGACATCTTTAACATGAGTATAAGTGTTGGTAGTGTGTCCAATAGTGAAGCAAGGGTTTCGTCAAAATGTAAAGAAGCCTATGAACAAATAGAGGAAGAAATAAAAGCAAGCGAAATTTTGCATATTGATGAAACCAGTCACTACAACAAAGGCAAATTGGGATGGTGCTGGATGTTTGCCAACAATAAAGCAAGTCTTATGAAGTTAGCAGATACAAGAGGAATGAAATTTTTAAAGAATAGTGCATTTTGTGATTACAAAAACCTGGTAATTACTGACAGATATGCAGTTTACAACCACTTCAGTGATGAAAAACGACAAATTTGTTGGGCTCACTTATTGAGAAATTTCGAGAGGTTATCTCATAGTTGGAATAGTGAAGTAATGAGACTTGGCCATTGTTTAAAAGACGCAGCTAATGGATTGTTTGTATTAAAAAACGCTTTGTCAGAAAATGAAATTAGTATTTCAAAGTTCACTAAGCAAGCTAAAGAATTACGAAGATACATACAGTACTGCATGATAAAAATATCTTATATACTTGAAGCAAAAGGAGCTTCACGAACGGTAAAGGGTATTATAAAATCCGAGTCAATGATGTGGACATTTTTGGATGACCCAGAGAATATTCCATTAACGAATAACCATGTTGAGCGACAGATACGGCATTATGTTGTCTATCGTAAGAATTCATATTTTGCACAGTCAGAGCGAGGGAATAGATTTCTTGAGCGGATAATTTCGTTGTATCTGACTTGGAAACAAAAGGAATTAAACCCTTTTCAAAACCTGCTAGCTGTTGTTTCTTAAACCACACCTCTGAACGGATACCACTGTAGCTTACCATATAAAAACCCTATGCTGAATCATTATTTTTTGATACTGTTTGTTGCTTTTTACGCTCAAACTCTCTTTTTTTACTGTGCCAAGCATAATAATACATAGCAATTTTATTCTCTATTAATACTATCGTTCCATCATAAAATTGGACCATATCCATAACTTTTTTCTGAGCTTCGTTAAAGCGTTCTTTGTACTTCTCGCGATAAGCTGGATTGTGCAGTAATTTCACTCCTTCATTATTATTAGACTTCTTGCTTAACGTTTTAACTTCGTTAGCAATGTTATAAGACATATAACCCCCTCTAATTGATTATAAAAATTACATTTTATAAGAGAGATGTAAATAAACGATCCCTTAATTCTAGTATAACAATTGGTTATTATACTAGTTAACTATAGTAAAATATATAATAATCTTTGTCACTTAAAATTTTACTTTATAAAATAACAACTTAAAATAAAAAATTTTGTTATTCTTAACCCTATTGTTATATTTATAAATCTTATATAGATTAAACCTCCTTAGTTTATATTATAAAACTTAATGCGTCATAACTTTAGCAGAAAATCGTTGTACATAAGAAGCTTATTTGCAAAAGAGTATAAAAAAATAGAAGAACATTGTACTCTTGATAAGAAACAACGTATTCAAATCACTCCTGAAGAAGGAAAATTATTAAATTTATTTATCAAAATCCATAAAGTTAAAAGCATAGTTGAAATTGGCACGTTATATGGTTATTCGTCAATTTGTATGGTAAAAGCTTTACCGAAAGATGGTCATATATATACAATAGAAAATAATCCTCAACACTCAAGAATAGCAAAAAAAAATTTTAGTGCTTTTAATCTAAGTGATAAAATTACTCTAATAGAAGGTGATGCACTGGAAAAAATTAATGAATTATCAGCAAAGGCACCATTTGACATGATATTCATCGATGCTGATAAAAGTAGTTATCCTAAGTATTTAGATTGGGCAGAGTCATACATTAAACAAGATGGGCTAATCGTTGCAGATAACACTCTATTATTTGATACAGTATTTTTAGAATCTCCTCCAAAAGAAGTATCAGAAAAGTCATGGCGTGCTATGAGAGAGTTTAACGATAGATTGTCAGATGAAAAAAAATATTTCTCCATATTGATTCCTACTGACGAAGGAATGACTGTAGCTTTAAAACTCACGCAAGTTAAAAATCAAGGCCAGCGTAATGTCTAGGGGGAGTTAAGCCAAAAACTCTCTCTAATAATATTTCGCGAAAACAAGGCCTTGATTTAACAATGGAGTACCATTCTTTTAAAATCTTACTTTTTTCCCATGGGAAACTATTTACGTAGTCTATTATAGAAATATGTGATGCTAAAGTAATATCGGCTAAAGTGAACTTATCGGTTGCAAGCCAAACGTTCTTGTTAATTAAGTGTTCGATGTATTCCATATGGCAAGGCAGGTTATTCTGAGCTGCATGAAGAAATCTAGAGTCAGGGCTGCGGTTAGTAATTACTTTTTCATTCATAATATACTTAGTAACTTCATTGTAAAATTTGCTATCGAACCAATTGATTAAAGCGCGTATTTTAGACTTAATAATAGTGGATGAACCAAGTAATTTGACGTCGCTATTGTAAGTCTCTTCTATATATTCACAAATGGCATTACTATCCGCTATTACAAAGTTATTATCTATTAATACTGGTACTTGTCCGATTGGATTGATCTCCATGAATTCATTCCGCTTTTCCCATGGATTTTCATATACCAAATCACAACTCAGCTTTTTTTCCTTGAGAAGAGCTCTAACTTTTCGTGAAAACGGACAAAGAGGAAAATGATATAAAATCATAATATTCCTCTTTTGTTATTCCAATACCTATATGTTGTCATTCCAGTACGTGACATTGGAATCCAGCTTATTTCATTATGTTTAACATATACTCCTAGAATCCATTGTCCATTGTATAATTTCCAAATATTTTTATACTTGAATCCCAGTACAACTGTACGAACATTGTAGTCTGAGAGCAATCCCCACCGGAAGGGTGTCATTTCAGTGCGTGACACTGGGATGGCTTTGTTGCATCGCTCAAGTGAAAAGAACTGGCAGTTACTGACAAAATTCATTATAAATAGCCATTTAACTGTTGAAGAAAAAATATGCCACAAAAAATGAGAGTCAGTAACTGCCATGAATATAACAAATTTCTCCAAGAAAGAGGAAGCATTTTTTGTTATATCAATGACGCCATAGAAAATTGGTACGAGAATTGTCCAAAAATGCAGGGCGGCAACTATATTTATAGTGATAAAGTTGTGATTTTAGTGCATATAATCGTCAGTTTCTTTAGAATTGGTTTAAGACAAACAGTCGGGTTTATAAAAGGGTATTTGCAACAAAAATGAATTTTGTCAGTATAGCCCTTCTCATAATAATCCAAAAAGAGTAAGATATGGATTGATAGTAGTGGAAGGTAAGGATGCCAGTAGCAAATAGTTATGACTTAAGAAAAAAGGTAATGGAAGCATTGGATGAAGGAGAGAGTGGAGAAACTGTTGCCAAGAGATTTAAGATCGGAAAAACAACTTTATATGAGTGGAAGAAAAGACGTGAGAAAACGGGAGATTTTCAGTCAAAAAAGCCTGGAAGCGTGGCATAAAATTACCGACTGGAATGCATTTGCCGAATTTGCAAATGAGCAAGGTGGCAAAACTCAGTCAGAGATGCTGGGGCAATATTAGTAGACAAACAATTCATCGAGCACTTAAAAATATAGGATTCACAAGAAAAAAAAGACCTACGGATATAAAGAAAGAAATGAAGAAAAGCGAGCTCAATTTTCAAAGGTTATAGCAACAAAAGAACCTAAAGAATTAGTGTATATAGATGAGTCTGGACACTGAACCTATGGGTATTGCCAGAAAGGACAGCGGTTTTATGCCCTAAAATCTGGGAAGAAAACTCAACGAATTAGCATGGTTGCAGCCTTAAGTGGAAGAAAAATAATTGCTCCGTTAACCTTTGAAGGCCACTGCAATATGGATATCTTTAATAAATGGTTTGAGCAGTTTCTGACACCGATTTTGGAACCTGGACAAACTGTTATCCTTGATAATGCTACTTTTCATAAGTCTAATAAGATTTGCTAAAGGAGTTGGTGCAGAAATTTTATATCTTCCTCCATATTCTCCAGATTTTAACAAAATTGAACATTATTGGTTTGCTATAAAAAACAGAGCTAGGAAAAACATTCCTTTATTCAAATCTTTTCGTCATGCTGTCGATTTTTCTTTCTTATGACCTTTTTGGACTATTATGGGGAGGGCTATAGTAATAACCTCTGAAGATTATGCATCTTCATATCATTACATTGTGAAGCTCGGTAAATTCGTTTTTGTAGCTTAAATGAAGATTTCTCAAGCTTGCGCCAAATTCCATTCATACTTAACATTTTGTTGGCTCATAACATATTCACTACTATTCACAACTTTACCTTCCAAATTAAAGTGTTTACGTCTGCATATCCCAAATATTACTTTAGGCATTAGCTTCTTAAACAATCCCTCCACATAGAAGCATTTAGTGGGCCACCTTCTTAGTTATAGCTCTTTTCATAATAGTCCAAACGAGGTAAAATAAGGTTTTATAGTAGTGAAGGTAAGGATGCCAGCAGCATATAGTTATAAAAAAAGCAATGGAAGCACTAGAAGAAGGAGAAAGCAGGGAAACGGTGGCAGCAAGATTTAAAATTGGAAGAACTACGTTATGGGAGTGGCAGCAAAGAAGAAAAGAAACAGGAGATTTTCAGTCAAAAAAACTTGGAAATGGAGGTTATAATCACAAAATTACTGACTGGAATAAATTTACTGAATTTGCTAAAAAATATGGTGGTATCGGAAATGGCTAAGCTTTGGAGCAATGTTAGTATCCCAACGATCCATCGAGCTCTTAAAAAAATTGGACTCACACGCAAAAAAAGACATATGGATACAAAGAAAGAAACGAAGAAAAACGCGCTGAATTTTTGAAAATTATAGCAACAAAAGAACCTCAAAACTTAGTTTATATAGATGAGTCTGGACACCGAGTTATGGATATTGCCAGAAGGGACAGAGGTTTTATGCTCTAAAATCTGGTAAAAAAATTCAACGAATCAGTATGATTGCAGCCTTAAACGGCAGAAAAATAGTTGTTCCGTTAACATTTGAAGGCCACTGTAATATGGATATCTTTAATAAATGGTTTGAGCAGTTTCTGACACCGATTTTGAAACCTGGACAAACTGTTATCCTTGATAATGCTACTTTTCATAAGTCTAATAAGATTTGCTAAAGGAGTTGGCGCAGAAATTTTATATCTACCGCCTTATTCTCCCGATTTTAACAAAATTGAGCATCATTGGTTTGCTATAAAAAACAGAGCTAGTCCTCTATTCACATCTTTTCGTCATGCTGTTGATTCCGCTTTTCTATAAGCTTTTCGGACTATTATGAAAAGAGCTATATTAAGCTATATAACTCAAAATCTTGATAAAATGCAGAAAAGTTTTTTTAATTTCAGCTCCATCCTCGAAGAGTTAGAAAATAACTTTAAGCAAGTTAGTCAGAATTTTTCTGACGCAAAGGAACAAGTTTTAAATTTAGCTGTCAACTCTGAAAATTTGGCAGGCAAGTTTCTTAATTATCATCCGAATATGTGCATAGTATAAAATTAGCTTGATAGACTTCAAGAGCTTTGCCTATGAAGTCAGTGTGCTTCTTGAAATGCAATATACTTTTATTACTTTAATTATGAAAATCCGTTAAGCCTTCTTGCCAATTACTACAATATTTTCACTTGGAAAAAAGTAGTCAGGTATAGCCATGTTCTTTGGTGCAGGACCGCCAATTACTCGGCCTGATGTGTCATAATATGAACCGTGACAAGGGCAGAACCAACCGTTGCCGTCTTTTGTAGCGTGATCAACTGGTACACATCCAAGATGGGTGCATATTCCAATCATAATTAACCATTCATCTTTTCCTTTGTATACTCTTTTTTCATCTGATTCAGGATCTCTCAAATTTTCTGCATTTATGGCTCTTGCAGCCTCAATCTCTTGTTTTGTGCGCTTGCGGATAAATACTGGCTTACCTTGCCATTTTACCTTTTTTCCTTGTCCTTCTTGAATATCAGATAGATTAACCTCAACCGTAGACATCGCTAAAACCTCAGCAGAAGGATTCATAGACTTAACCAATGGCCAAAGACCGCTTGCAGCTCCTATACCTGCCATGGCACACGTAGTTAATGTGATAAAATCTCTTCTACTCTTATTTTTGGCAAAATCTTTAACAAGAGATGTTTTTTTATTCTTCTCATTCGTCAATGATTTTTTATTTTCAGTTAACTTCTTATCCATCAATCTCTACTTGAACATAGACATATATTTTAATTTAAATATTATAGATTAATCAATAGAAATTTGCACTATTTGTTTAACCTTTGCTATACAGTTAAGAAGAAACAGAGTTGTCAATTTCGGAAATACTATTTTCAGTGGAATCGGGATCCTCAATTTTCGCTACTGACACCACCTTTTCTCTACTCTCTGTTTTAAACAGAGTGACTCCTTGAGTGCTACGTCCTGCAATTCTGATATCATTTACTGAAATACGAATTAACTTTCCTTTATCTGTAATAAGCATGATATTATCACCCTGTTCAACTGGAAAGCTAGCAACAACATTACCGTTTCTGTCGGTAGTAAGGATATTTGTAATACCAACACCACCTCTATTTGTTACCCTATACTCGTACGCAGAAGTTCTTTTACCAAAGCCATTTTCAGTAATAGTTAATATGAACTCCTCATTCATTGCAAGTTTTAAGAACAGTTTGTTATCTATTCCTAAATCATTCAAAGTCTTTTCCAATTTAGAATCAATGGAGTTATTAATTGCAGTCCCCAGTCTTTTTGCAAGTGGAACTTTTAAGTAAAGTTCTTTTGTTTCTGTTGCTACACCTATCCCATTTAATATGGTCATAGATATCACGCTTTCATTCTTTGCAAGTTTGATACCTCTTACGCCATCTGAATTGCGACTTTTAAATTGACGCACATCACTTACAACAAATCTGATACTTTTGCCGAATCTTGTTGAAAGAAAAACATGATCAATTTCATTGCATACTTTAACTGATATTAACTTATCTCCTTCATCGAGCTTGATTGCTATTTTTCCATTGCTTGGAATATAGTGAAAATCTGCTAAAGAGTTGCGCCTTATGTTCCCATGAGCAGTAGCAAAAACTATGTTTTGATTTTCGTCATTTTCACTTGGTAATGGCATTATATTAGTTATAGTTTCACCATCGCTAAGCGGGAATATATTAACAAGTGCTCTTCCACGTGCAGTTGGCTCTGCAATAGGTAACTTATAAACTTTTAATCTATAAACTCGGCCAATATTAGAAAAGAATAAAAGGCTAGTGTGGGTATTCCCAACAAATAATTTTGTGGTTACATCCTCTTCTTTTAATCCTTGTCCTAGCTTTCCTTTTCCACCACGACGCTGAGTTCTATAATGAGAAAGCTTCACACGCTTGATATAACCATTCATAGTTACGGTTATCACCATATCCTCTTGTGGAATTAGATCTTCAGCTTCAATGTCCGTATCTGATTCCTCTATTGAAGTTTTTCGCGGCACAGTAAATCTGTTCTTTATTTCTTGTAGATTGTTTTTTATTTCTTTCATCAACTTCTCTCCTGAGCCAAGAAAAGCGATATATTCTTTTATCAGGTTGATCATTGAACTTAGCTCAGCTTCTAATTTGTCTTTTTCAAGGCCTGTTAAACGTTGCAATTTCATGTCAAGAATAGCTTTCGTTTGCAGCTCAGTTAATCTATACACTCCGTCTTTCAAAAAGCTTGTGCTGTCTGAGATTAATCCAATAATTGTGTTTATCTCAGCTGAAGTTTTCCATTCTTTATTTAAAAGTTCTCTACTTGCTTCCGCAGGATCTTTTGCACCACGGATGATTTTTATCACTTCATCTATGCTCAAGACCGCAATGTAGAGCCCTATATATATATGAGCTTTTTCCCTCGTTTTTCTTAGACGAAACTCTGTTCTCCTGATTAATACTTCTTTTCTAAAATCAATAAAAGCAGCTATAATTTCTTTCAACGACATCAAAGCAGGCCTGTTGTTGTTGAGGACTAAAGTGTTAACACTAAAACTACTTCTTAGTGGAGTTAGTCCCAATATTTGATTAAGTATAAAACTTGCTTCAGCATTTCTTCTGAGGTCAATTACTACCCTAATACCAGACTTATCAGATTCATCCCTAATTTCTGTTATGCCATCAATTCTTTTTTCTTTTACAAGCTCACCTATCTTCTCAATTAATTTTACTTTATTTACCTGGTAAGGTATTTCATCAATCACTATTGCTTGCCTATCTTGTGACAGGTCTTCCATGTGAGTCTTGCCTTGCACAACAATTGATCCACGACCCGTTGCAAATGCTGATCTTATTCCAGACCTTCCAAGAATCGTTCCCCCAGTTGGGAAATCCGGTCCTGGCATCACTTCAAGTAACTCATCCAAAGTAACTTCAGGATTATCTATATATAACATACAAGCATCTATTATTTCTCCAAGGTTGTGAGAAGGAATATTGGTTGCCATACCAACTGCAACACCGCTTGCACCATTTACCAATAGATTCGGAAATTCTGCAGGCAGTACAACAGGCTCTGTTTCATTTCCATCATAGTTTGGCCTAAAATCAACTGTATCTTCGTCAATATCATTTAGTAAAAAATGCGACACTCTGTGGAGCCTTGCTTCTGTATATCGCATTGAAGCTGGCGGATCTCCATCTATCGAACCAAAGTTACCTTGCCCATCAATAAGTGGTAAAAGAAGAGAAAAATCTTGAGCCATCCTGACCAAGGAGTCATAGATAGCCATGTCACCATGTGGGTGATATTTTCCCATTACATCCCCGACTATACGAGCTGCTTTTTTATAAGGTTTACCGGCATCGAACCCAGCCCTCGACATTGCGTATAATATGCGCCTATGAACAGGTTTAAATCCATCTCGCACATCAGGTATAGCTCGACTTATGATCACACTCATTGCGTAGGAGAGATAAGAATCCTCTAGCTCTTTCACTATTGAAACTGGTACTATGTTGTCTTGCATTTTCTATACTTTGATTGAAATAATTGTAATATTAATATTCAACTAGGCTAATGGGCAATGACAGACTTGAACTGCCGACCTCCTCGGTGTAAACGAGATGCTCTACCAGCTGAGCTAATTGCCCCTCTAGATATAATTCTATAGTTCAATGTTGTTGTTGTAAACAAAAATAGCGATACAAGCAACTCTTATGGAATCGCTGGGTGCGCACTATGGAGTTGTATAAATTTTAGCCTTGCTGCTACCTTGTATAAAGGTATTCTTTCACTTGCATTTTTTGACATGTTCAACAACTTTGAATAACATGCTGTGGCATTTTTAAAATCTGAGAGCTTATCTAGAATAACAGCTAAATTATAGGTATAAAAAATATTGTTTTGATCTAAAGAAATTGCTGCTTTCATATATTCTTTAGCTTTTACGTAATCCCCTTTTTTCATATAGATCAAACCTAAATTTGCTGATAAAGGGGCGCTATTTCTGAGTGTATCATACAATTTCAACATTTCACTCAATGCTAAATTAGGATCATATTGTGAGATTATCGTCAGAAAATTCTTTAATACATAAGGGTTGCTAGGATATTCTTTTAACAGTCTTGTGTAAATCTCTACAGCTTTTTTAAATTCTTTGTTAGCATAATAGATATTCCCTAGTCCAATTAAAGCACTTTCATGATAAGGAAATCTTGCGATAATCTGATTGAGGAGAGAAGTAGCTGTTTCACTATCTCCTAACTCAAAGGAATCTTTTGCTTTTTTTAAAATAGAGTATATGTCAAAATTCTTGCCAGAATTCTGCGAAATTTTGATATTAAATTTGTCACTTTTTCTCTCGAGAACATCAAGATCTTTATATTTTTTATCAGCTTTTATATGCTTGACAACACTATCAAAGACCTTCTGTATCTCCAAATTTTCACTAGCATAGGTAACAGAAGACCTCCATAAAATCACAACGCAAATTAACATGCAGACAAACATAGATCCTAGTGTTGTGGCATTGGCTGCAGCGCGTAACCAGTAAATCTTATTTCTTTGAACTATACGCAACACATTACAAATTCATAAATGCTAAATTACTTATCTAATATAATAATAAAGATATTATTAATTGGCAGATACTATTTAGAATGAGTTAAAAGAGCACTTCTACACATTCCATATGGTTGCCAATTACACTCCTCACATGCGTAGTCAAATTTCTCTAAAGACATTTTCTTTCTAATTCTTTTTACTGCTTTACTCCAGGTCAAAATCTCGCCAATTTTTATTCCTAAAATTTCCATATGCCTTCTATCTAGCTCTAAAACTTTAGCTTGTGTGGTACATTTACCTTGTTTAGTCTGGTTTGGGCAAACACTACAAATAGTGTCAAGATTATCAACTACTTCGATTTTAGTATTAGGATCACTAATTACTTTACTTGCTATCTTTTTGTAATTTTCTACAAAGCTCTGAGAATATCCATACCCTTGAAATGCAAGAGTGCACATAAAATGATGAGGACGAAACCTTATCACTTTTTCAAATACTGCAAAGCTGCTACAAGTAGAAAAATTTTTACCAAACCAGGAAGGATGAATGGTAAAACACCTACCATTATTGCTTGTTTCAGACCCACGTAAATAGTAAGCCAACTAATACCACAAATAAAGATTACGACTGTACCCGCCAGACAACTTAAAGAATTACACATAAATGATTTATATTTAGAGTTCAGTAATTCATTTACTCTGCTCATTACTACAACAGCAACTAAACAGCCAATCAAATATCCACCTGTTGGCCCGAAAAAAATGTGATAACCACCAGAAAAATTCGCAAAAACAGGCAATCCTGCTGCACCAAGTGATAGATATGTAAGCACAGAATAGAATGCTGTTCTGCGGTTAAATTTAAGCACAATAAGCATTACTCCTAAAGTTTGCAATGTGATAGGCACAGGCTGCAAAGGTATGCTTATTTGAGCCATCAAGAATAAAAGTAAAACGCAAGACAATATTTCAGCCAGTGTTGATCTGCTGCTAGATTGTGTTATAAACATACTTTCCCAATAAAAATAACTTATTAAATGTCATATATGTGTATGAGAGGTTTTGCAATTTAAATTTTGCTCATATTGTGCTACAATGAATTATTTATGCACTATTAAATTAAAAATGATGAGTAAACAAGATCTATTATCGTTGATGAAAGCAAGACACAGCGGACGTTCATACGATCCTACAAGAGCAATATCTCAGGAAGACATGGATATTTTAATGGAAGCTGTAAGGCTGACTCCCTCATGTTTTGGTGATGAACCCTGGAGATACGTAATATGCAACAAACAGAACAATCAAAGCGCATGGGAAAAGCTGCTAAATTGCCTTGATGAATCTAATCAAAAGTGGGCAAAAGATGCACAAATACTAATTATATCTCTAAGCGCTAAGAATTTCCGTAAATCTGACAAAGGTGAAAATTTTTGGGCTAATCACGATACTGGTGCAGCAAATTATGCACTTATGCTACAGGCTGCAGCTATGAACTTAATGGCTCATCAAATGGGTGGATTTGATAGAGATAAAATAGTAGAAAAATTCAACATATCCGATGATTTTAATGTAATGTCAGTGATAGCGGTTGGTTACGAAGAAGATGGCGCTGAAACAAGTAAGAAGAAAAGAAGACCAATAGAAGAAATATTTTTTTATGATGAGTGGCCAAAAACTAGTTAACTTACTTTGACCACCCCTCTCTCAATACCTTAAAAATAGGATTATCTGG
The DNA here is from genome assembly GCF_947251465.1 of Wolbachia endosymbiont (group B) of Melanostoma mellinum. Lineage (NCBI taxonomy): Bacteria > Pseudomonadati > Pseudomonadota > Alphaproteobacteria > Rickettsiales > Anaplasmataceae > Wolbachia > Wolbachia endosymbiont (group B) of Melanostoma mellinum. The sequence continues at coordinate 641,385 of NZ_OX366366.1, read as the reverse complement.
TAAGTATAGCTCTTTTCATAATAGTCCAAACGAGGTAAAATAAGGTTTTATAGTAGTGAAGGTAAGGATGCCAGCAGCATATAGTTATAAAAAAAGCAATGGAAGCACTAGAAGAAGGAGAAAGCAGGGAAACGGTGGCAGCAAGATTTAAAATTGGAAGAACTACGTTATGGGAGTGGCAGCAAAGAAGAAAAGAAACAGGAGATTTTCAGTCAAAAAAACTTGGAAATGGAGGTTATAATCACAAAATTACTGACTGGAATAAATTTACTGAATTTGCTAAAAAATATGGTGGTATCGGAAATGGCTAAGCTTTGGAGCAATGTTAGTATCCCAACGATCCATCGAGCTCTTAAAAAAATTGGACTCACACGCAAAAAAAGACATATGGATACAAAGAAAGAAACGAAGAAAAACGCGCTGAATTTTTGAAAATTATAGCAACAAAAGAACCTCAAAACTTAGTTTATATAGATGAGTCTGGACACCGAGTTATGGATATTGCCAGAAGGGACAGAGGTTTTATGCTCTAAAATCTGGTAAAAAAATTCAACGAATCAGTATGATTGCAGCCTTAAACGGCAGAAAAATAGTTGTTCCGTTAACATTTGAAGGCCACTGTAATATGGATATCTTTAATAAATGGTTTGAGCAGTTTCTGACACCGATTTTGAAACCTGGACAAACTGTTATCCTTGATAATGCTACTTTTCATAAGTCTAATAAGATTTGCTAAAGGAGTTGGCGCAGAAATTTTATATCTACCGCCTTATTCTCCCGATTTTAACAAAATTGAGCATCATTGGTTTGCTATAAAAAACAGAGCTAGTCCTCTATTCACATCTTTTCGTCATGCTGTTGATTCCGCTTTTCTATAAGCTTTTCGGACTATTATGAAAAGAGCTATAGTATATCCAATCCAGGGGCTTTGTTGCATAGCTAGTGTTGGTTGAGGTTATTGTAAGAAGAAAAGCTTATGGTTACTAACGCATTTTGTTGTAAAATAGGCATTTTTCAAACAAGTACAACTTATGCCACAAAAAATGAGAGTAAGTAACCAAAGAGAATATAACGAGTTTCTCAAAAAAAGAGGAAATGTTTTTCATTTTGTTAATCAAGCCATAGAAAATTGGTATGAAAATAGTCCAAAAGTTGCAGGTGGCAATAACACTTATAGTGATAAAGTTGTAATTTTAATACACATAATAGTTCATCAACTATGTTTTTTAAAAATTTTTTATTTGTGTAATTATGTAACTTTGTTCAATCATGTTGACAATAAAAACCTATGTGTCGTAGAAATAAAATTTTATATCAAACAACTGCCATAACAATTTCTGCTTAGCTAATGAATATGTGCTTTAAGTCTGTGCGGACGCACATATTCATTAGCCAATTTCAGTTACCATTGTGAGAGTATGCAAATTAATTGCTTCTTTAAGTCTTGCATTAGCAATTACTATAATTTTTCGCATTAGAGCTGTTATAGCTACCATTTTCTTCTTACCACTTTCAACAAGCTTGGAATAAAAGGCACCAAGTGCAGATTTGGACCTTGCAGCAGACATCGCAGCTGTAAAAAGCTTTTTACGGACATTACTTCTACCACCTATAATCCTTCGATAACCAACAGCTTTACCACTTTCCCTAGGATGAGGTGCAACTCCAGCAAGACTTGCTACTTCCCTTCTGTTTAAGTAACCAAGCTCTGGTATTAAACACAGAAAATCTTGTGATAACTTTTTACCTATTCCAGGAACTGTTTTAAGGATTTTTTGATGTTCTTGTAACTCATGGCTTTCATCAATGATTTTTTGTATAGCATTATTGAGTTCATCTATTTGGCCATTAAAGAATTCAATAGTTTTTTGACAACTTTCCCTTATATGGTCGTTTTCAGGTGCTTCCAGTCTACATTTTTCCTGAGTTCTCATTTGCGTGATGTCATCACGACGTTGACAAAGTGCAACCAAGGTTGATTGTTTTTCAGAAGTAGGTACAAATAGAGAGAGAGTTCTATGGCGTTCAAATCCATATTGAGCAAGAGCTCTTGCATCTGATTTATCGGATTTTGCTAAAGTTCCATGAGATAAAATAAAACTTTTTACTTTGCGAGTATTAGCTCGATGTACAGTGATATTCTTGTCAATAAGAAAATTCGACAAACCAAGCTCATATTTTCCTGTATTTTCTAAAGTCACTAAAGAATTAGGTAAGATATCTGAGAACTTTTGACACAATTGTTGCCAACCAGAAGTATTATTGTCAAATTCGACAGCATTCTTCTGCTTGTGAACTGCAACAACATTCTTGAATTTTCCGATGTCAATACCAATAAAATTTTGATAAGATCTAACCATGATAACCTCGATAGTTTTATTAATTTAAGATTGTAAACGGGTGCATATATATGTCCCACACAACTATTCAAACGTATCGAGGGATAGGGCTAGTGTACCTTGATGAACACGGTTGTAATACCAACTTTTTTTCGGTCGCACACGCCCGTGATAGTCCTATTCCTATAGTGAGTAGGGCTATCTTTCCCTCTTATCTCTTTTATATCACATTTTTAACTTACAATCTTTTTAGAATTGGCTTGAGACAAGCTGTAGGTTTTGTAAAAGGTTATATGGTACAAATAGGCAAAAAACTTAAGATTATCAGCTATACACAAGCTTCCAGAAGATTTAAAAAGCTTAATTTGAAGATTGATGACCATAGAAGCAATAAAGATGATCTGGAAAATGTTGAAATTGCCGTAGATAGCACTAGAGTTAGTATCTACAATAATAACGGTGGGCATAGTAAGCTTAATATTCGAAAAAGAAAATACAGTGGTTATGGTCAAGTAAGAAAATTACATGTTGTTTTAAACATAAATGATAAGAAAGCAATAAGCATCTAGTGGTGTTGCTGTAGACTATTTGCCGGTCTGCGATATGTTAGAAGAAGTCAGTGATAAATATAACATTTGTTCTATTCGAGCAGATGCGGCTTATGATATAAAAAGTGTGTATAAAGAATGCAGAAAATACAATATTGTGCCTATTATTCGCCCTAGGAAGGATACTAAAATTTGTTTAGCTGACTACTTATCAGAAAGAAACAAGTATATTAGTAGAATTAGGTCATATGAGAATTATGAAGATGGTATTAATGAATGGAAGAAAAAAGTTAAGTATGGAGCACGGTCTTATATTGAAGTCTTTTTCTATAGGTTGAAGCAAATATTTGGGTTTGACTTGAAAAATAAATCAGAGGTAAATCGTGAAAAAGAGCTGTTAATTAAGTGCTACTTATTGAACAAATTTACTGATATAGGTATGGCTGAATTTAAATTAGCTGCGTAAATTCACTGTGATTTACATGCCTATCAGTGCTATGCAACAAAGCCATCCAGGAATTTTGGTAAAATCTATACCAGTTACTCGATATAATTCTTCATGCAAAGCAAAGTTTGGTTTACTTTTTCTGTGCTTATTTTTCTCTTCACCTAACTTTTTACTCTCATCAGACTTTGTCTCAAATGTTTTATAATATTCTTAAATGCTCCTGTCACATTCTGCTACTTTTTCCTGATAAATATTATATAGCTCAAATTCTTGCTTTAATGTAAATAGGTGTTCTTTTCTATAGTTTCCTGCTAATGCTTTTGCAATAACAGATTTATCACTTTTTATTCGTCCATCTCTTAGTTCAGCCAATTTTTCAGGATTATTCTCACCATCTATTATTGCTTTAATAATTTGCATTCCAGTTACACCAGTTGTATCGCTTATAACTTTATGTAGTTGAATATTCATTTGTGTTAGCGCTTTTTGCATACGCAAAGTATGTGTAGAAGCATTTTCAATTAAATTTTTACGTTGCCGAACATAACTACGCAATACACACATTTGATCATCTGGCCTAAATGACCCTTGGAGTAACCCGTAACTGTGTAGTTGTTGAATCCATTTGCACATCTGATTTTCTCCCAGGTACATTTTTAACATGTTTTGCGTTTACCAGTTTTACTTCAAATCCGTGTGATTCAAGTACTTGAAACAAAGGAATCCAGTACACTCCTGTTGACTCCATGGCTACTGTATTAACTTTACATTTTTTCAACCATTTTGCTATGTTGTAGAGATCTTACGTAAAGCAGCTAAATTTTTGTATACGTTGTTCATCGCTTCCTTCGGGTACACATACATAATGTACAGCCGAGCCAACATCGATTCCTGCTGCATTAGATCTCTAATTTACTTTTGAACTTTGCCATTTTTAATCTCCATTATATAATAATCCATAATTGAGAAGTGCTTAAGCTTGGGACGGTTGAGTTATACATTCTTCTAATCGAGTTAGCCCAAAAGGCTCAATCAGTGGTTCGACCGTTCCTCCAAAGCCACGCTGTCCTACGGGCACTTAAGGCACCATTGCACAGTTCGGCTATAACTGCAAAAAGCTCTTCTCTACAAAATTATACATAAAATTTGCTATACACTCAGCTAGGAAGTTTCTTTTTGGTTTGACAGGTTTTATCTGTCCGGCGCTGTCCAGTATGATAGGGGTTTTTAGGTCAATTCGGCGGATGCTATATACCATGCTGCTATAAAACCTAAATAAATCTTTCTGAATTCGACTTTGTTCTACATTATGAATGGCAGAATTGTTAGTATTATAAAGCCTTTCTGGATGTGGTTCATTTAAGATATTATATCCAACAATGGCAGGATGGTCCTTAAGTTCTCTTGCAAGATCTTGCCAAAATTTTGCTGCTTGTTTTTGAAAAGCTTGATCTGACCATAAACGTAAATCATCTTTATCGTTATTATTTTGCTTCCATCTAGATCCAGGTAAGCTAAGCATCGTTAACACTACTGGTATTTTTTGTTGATGAAAAGCATCTAAAACATCTTTCAGAACTTTCAGGTCTTTGGAAATCAAGCCCGGATAATTGTCTGCATTGCCTAAGAGGAAGTCACGTTGCGTAGTTTCAAATTTGTCAGGAGCAAGACGAATAAAACCAATTTTGTATTCCTTTGCTGCTTTGATTAAGTCACTATCAACTTTTCTATTGAAAACATTTGCTCCCTTTCTAACTCCAGTTTGCCAAAAGAGCATTTTGCTGTTCTCCGGTATTGACTTAGCACTCACATTACAGAAAACTATAGAATACAAAACAGCTGTAATTAGAAGAAAAATTTTCACTTATATAATTTTACTATAATGGTAAGTAACCTAACAGACAAGATCCCGTTTGTAAAGATGCATGGTACTGGCAATAGTTTTGTTATCATAGACTCACGTTCAGCAAATAATTTAGACTGGAATTATAGACAAATTGCTGATCAAGGCAGTTGTGATCAAGTGATAATTATAACAATGTCTAATGCTGCAAACTGCTTTATGCATATCTACAATGCTGACGGTAGTCGAGCTGAAATGTGTGGAAACGCAGCACGCTGTGTTGGATATTTGATAATGTTAGAAAAAGGTACTGAATATATCACTATTGAGCTGATAAATAATCGTATCTTAGAATGTTTTAAAGTAGGTGATAAATCAATAAAGGTCAATATGGGTAAACCACTGCTTAAATGGAATGAAATTCCTCTTTCTTGTGAATGCGATCCCCTTTATCTACCTATAGAGCTTGAAATGCTGAAAGAGCCAGTTGCAGTAAATATTGGTAACCCTCATATAGTTTTTTTTGTTGATAACATAAGCGAAATACCATTGCAGAATTTAGGACCAAAGCTAGAAAATCACGAATTATTTCCTCAGAAAACAAATGTTAGTATTGCACAAATAGAAAAATCTGGAGAAATAAACTTAAGAGTTTGGGAAAGAGGAACAGGTATTACTGCTTCATGTGGTAGTGCGGCTTGTGCAGCATTTGTTGCATCTATACTTCGTAAGTGTTTGGCTACTAAACAAACTTCAGTGCATTTACCAGGAGGTCAGTTACTGATTGAGTGGTCAAAAAATATACTGATGACTGGGGATATAGGGTTTTTATGACCTAGGCTAGGCACTGACACTCATTACTTCTAACACCTTTTTACCAATCACAGCAGGGGTTTCTGCAATCGCAATCCCAGCACTGCGCATAACCTCTAACTTTGCACCAGCACTTCCGCCACTAGAGGAGATAATAGCCCCAGCGTGCCCCATACGTCTTCCTGGAGGTGCTGTTTGACCTGCTACAAAACCAACGATTGGCTTTTTAGTTTTTTCTGTTTTCACAAAATGTGATACATCCTCTTCTTCGTTTCCACCTATTTCACCAATAACTACAATACCATGAGTATCGTCATCTTTTAAAAAGAGCTCCATACAGTCAACAAACGTCATACCATGAACAGGATCCCCTCCAATTCCTATACATGTTGACTGACCAAGACCAACAGCGGTTGTTTGTGCTACCGCTTCATAAGTTAAAGTTCCAGAACGAGACATAATTCCTATATGTCCACGTCTGTGAATATGTCCTGGCATAATTCCTATTTTGCATTCTTCGGGTGTAATAACCCCTGGACAGTTTGGGCCAATCAATCGACTGTTTGAACCAGCGAGAGCGTGCTTTACCTTTACCATGTCAAGTATAGGAATGCCCTCTGTGATGCAAACTATTAATTCTATCTCTGCATCTATTGCCTCAAGTATTGCATCAGCTGCAAATTTAGCAGGTACATATATCACAGTAGCATTCACATCAGTTTTTTCTTTAGCTTCTGCTACGGTATTAAAAACTGGTAAATTAAGGTGAGTGCTTCCACCCTTGCTAGGAGTTACACCGCCAACCATTTTGGTTCCATAGCTAATTGCTTGTTCTGAATGAAATGTACCTTGTGCACCAGTAAAGCCCTGGCATATTAATCTTGTATCTTTATTTACTAAAACAGACATACTCTACTTCACCTCTTGTACTATTTTCTGTGCAGCCTCGTCAAGTTCGTCTGCAGCAATAATATTTAGCCCTGACTCTTCTAAAATTCTTTTTCCTTCTTTAAAGTTAGTGCCTGATAGTCTAACCACTAAAGGGACCTTAATATCTATTTCTTTTGCAGCTTCAACTATTCCATTTGCAATGATATCACAACGCATTATACCGCCAAATATATTAACCAAAATTCCTTGTACATTACTATCAGATAATATAATTTTAAATGCTTCAGTGACAGTTTCCTTACTTGCTCCACCACCAACATCTAGAAAGTTAGCAGGCTCTGCTCCATAGTACTTTATTATATCCATTGTTGCCATAGCAAGACCTGCACCGTTCACCATGCAACCAATATTGCCATCCATTTTGATGTAACTAAGTCCATGTTTTGAAGCTTCTATCTCTTCTTTAACTTCTTCATCATAATCACGAAGCTGCACGATTTCTGGATGACGATATAAAGCGTTGTCATCAAAATTAATTTTAGCATCAAGTGCAACAAAATCCCCGGAATTTGTTTCAACTAGTGGGTTAATTTCTATTTGGCTTGCATCAGTTGTAATAAACGCATCATATATATTTTTTGCAATATTTGTTATTCTTTCTATTTGTTCTGAATTCAAATTAAAATTATTGGCAAGTTTACTGTTATCAAGATTTGTAAAACCAGTAGCAGGGTCAATATCAAATTTCACAATTTTTGTAGGAGAATTTTTTGCCACTTCTTCAATATCCATTCCACCTTCTGAGGAAAATATAAATACTAACCTACTGAGCTTTGGATCAACTACTAGACTCAAATAGTACTCTTTTTTAATGCTTGAACCTTCCTCAATGTATACTCTTCTTACCTGCTGTCCACTAGGCCCTGTTTGATGAGTAACTAAAGTTATGCCAAGCATGTCCTTTACAAGTTGTTGAGCTTCTTTAGTTGACTTTGCTAGCTTTACGCCACCAGCCTTACCCCTACCACCTGCATGAATCTGAGCTTTAACCACAAACACGTCAGATTTTAGTTGATTTATTTGAGTTTCTACTCCTTCTGCAGATGTAGCAACAAAACCCTTTGGTACCGGGACATTAAACTTGTGTAAAATTTCCTTTGCTTGATATTCATGAATATTCATAAGATAACTAATTATTAACCTTAGTAAAAACTACCAACCATAACGCTGTCTTCTGCATTCTTGCTGATACCTCTTTTTCCTTGCTTCAGCTTTTTTTTTAGCTGTTTTCTCTGATTTCTTTTCGTGATATTTTTTTTTCATTTTGAGCCCTCTTCCTTCCTTTTGAATTATTTTTCTCAACACTGGAAGAGCTCTATCTACATCACCATAATGGACTGATACTTCAATCAAACTCTATACCTCCTTCGGTAATCACTTCAAAATCCATTTATAAATTAGAAAATTAACATTGTCAATTATTTTATAAACTTGAGCGATAGAATATGGTATGCAGTGATTTATATGAAAAAAGCTTCATTCTGCTGTCAATCATTTACTTGCTGATAAAAATTGCTCTTAGGTTACAGTGCTCTTGTAATTTTTCTAATCTCGGGGCGGAGAGATTTGAACTCCCGACCCTTTGGTCCCAAACCAAATGCGCTACCAGGCTGCGCTACGCCCCGACTTCTTTACTAAGAGTATCGATAGTTCGGAAAAATGCAAGTTTCATTTATTTCTTTTAGGAAAAATATAATGCAGATTTCTTTATATAGAGTGTCAAGTTGCACTAGCCATATTAAAAAATCTAGCTATACCAATTGGTGAAGGTTAATGCAGCAACTACAGCAGTATCAACTCTCAAAATTCTTTTTCCTAGACTCAGTTTCTGACAAAATTTATTGGCAGAATCAAGTTCGTAAGATGAAAAACCACCTTCGGGGCCAACAATAATAGCAACGTTTTTCTTGCCTTTTAGAACTTTATTAGGAGGTTGTCCTTCACCTGTTTCATCACACAAAACAAAATTTTTATTCTGGGAATCGGATAATTCACAAAAATTAATAGGAAGAAAAATCTGTGGTATACTTGTCCTACCGGATTGTTCCGCAGCTTCAATTGCCTGTAATTTCGCTCTACTTAGGTTAATGTTTTTTACTACTGTACGTTCTGTTGAAATAAATTGAATGCAGGTTACTCCCATTTCAGTTGCTTGTCTTACTATGTTGCTTAAGGCGCCGCTTTTTACCAGAGCACAATACAAATATAGATTTTTTTCATGTTGTTGTTGTTTAGTGCGTTCTTTTATTATAATTTTTGTCGATTTACTTGATATATTCACTACTTCTCCTAACCATTCTCCATCCTTTCCATTAAAAAGATAGATGTTATCATGCTTCTTAAGCCGCATTACATTGTAAATATAGTGACTTTGTCGTGGATGAAGAGCCAAACTTACATTTTGTGATAAAGCTTCTTCAACATAAAGCCTAATTTTTTTCATTCAAAACTTTAGTTATTTGCATTCTGTTTGAGTGACTCTTACGGGATTTGAACCCGTGTTACCACCGTGAAAGGGTGGTGTCCTAACCACTAGACGAAAGAGTCGACTTGAATCTAACTGAGTTATATCGATTATACATATAAAGTCAATTCAATTATTTTGAATCACACAGTTAGAGTGATATATCAGTGATTTTATATCGACAGCCTCCTATTACCCCATGTTCAATGCTTACTGAACCTATCTCAGATTTAGGAGCTTTAGATCCTAAATCTAATTTTTGTTCAACTTTTGTATCTGAATCATAGCCAGAATCGTATCCAGAATCTCTACGCTCAAAATTTTGCCTTATTTCTTTTACGTTAAAGCCAGCCTTGGTCTTGATTTGCTGACTCGCTGGCTTATTAGCACTTTGCTCATTTAGTTTTACTTGCAAATTATTCACTTTATCCTGCACTAATCCATGATAAGTCCCAGAATTATCTTTTATATGTTTTGCTTGTCTTTCTGATCTCTTTTTCGATAAATCTACTTTAGCATAAATAGGCTCTGGTTGCTCTTTATGATTTAAGCTAGTGGGCTTTTTTTGCTCTGAGAAATCATCTACATCTTCATAAATAGGTTCTCCTGATATACTAGAATAACCACTATCTTTCAATGATAAATTTTCAGTAGATCTTTTATGCAAATCATATACTTCAGCATAAATGGATTCTTCCGATACGCTCAACTCTTCTAATGAGTTACTAACCTTAGCGTCATATACCTCATCATAAATGGGCTCTTTTAAAAGTAAAATATCATCATGCTCAAAAATTCTAGGAGGTTTTTTAGGTGAGTTGGCCTTAAATTTTAGCTCTACTTCCTCTTTAAGCTTGTCACAACTTTCCGTTTGTTTCAAAATCTCCAATATTTCTTTTCTTTCTTTTTTTATTAGCTAACCAAGCACTAAACAACATTTTTCTTTACGATCTTTGAGACTGTCCTTATCTCCGTACTGCATAGCTTCTGATGCTATTTTGTATTGAAGGATTACATTTCCTATACTATTATTTATTTCATTAATATTTCCTCCAGCACTAATAAGTAACGTCATTACATTATGATCAAGATTTGTTACTGCATACTCTAAAGCTCGATTTAAAGTTTGATCATTATTCAAGTCAAATGACCCCTTGTTCCTAAAAGGATTAATTCTAGAAAAGAGTTTTTCAAAGCTGTTTACTATATTATGAAGACTTAAAGCTAGCCTCACGCCTCTTATATTGCTATTTCTAGCGGATTTAATTAAAAAACTATCTACTATACCCATGATTGTACCCCTCTATATAAAAGCTCACCATTGTGGTACAATTTTAAACTATAACGATTTATTTTATATTAATAACCGCTTTTCACACCCACTTGACAAGAGGCGGCATCGACATCATAATTGCATCGGGGTTACCATTAGTCATTAAACCAAACCTTGTACCACGATCATAAAGAAGATTGAACTCCACATATCTGCCACGTTTTATCAATTGTTCTTCTCGTTGTTCTTTTGTCCAAGATTTTTGCATATGTTTGTGTATGATGTGTAAGTAAATTTCTAAAAAGGCTTCACCTACTGCTTTTGTGAACTCAAAATCATTTTTCCAGTTGCCAGAAGTTAGATTGTCATAAAAAATTCCACCAATACCACGTGGCTCTTTTCTATGTTGTAAAAAAAAGTAATCATCACATTGCTTTTTAAATTTCGGATAATATTCGATGTTGAACTCATCGCAAGTTGCTTTAATTGATTCGTGAATATACTTGCAATCTCCCTCATCTTTATAAATTGGAGTAAAGTCCATTCCTCCACCAAACCATTGTTTTGAGGTATATATCAGCCTTGTGTTCATATGTGCTGCAGGGATAAGGGGAGATTGCATGTGAGACACTAAAGATATACCGCTTGCCCAAAACTCTCCATTGCTTTCACTTGCACCAGGAATTTCATTAATGGCTGAGTCTGCGAGCTTTCCGTATACTCTTGAAACGTTTACTCCAACTTTTTCAAAAATATTACCAAAGATAATTGTAGATTCACCACTTCCTCCACCTGGTCGGTTCCACTTTCTTTTTTCGATTTTTGGTGCTGTGAATGACTGTAACTCAATTGATAAGAAAGATTCGGTGATCTTGTTTCTCAGTGCGCAGAACCATTCAAATGCTTGTGTCTTTTGTTTTTCCATAATGCCTTCTGTTGGCTTATTAATATTATTGTACTCTATATTTACAGGAATTAATTAGATTGGGATAGTAACTACCCATCAAGGATGTTAATAAATCTATAATAATTCAATCAATATAGTAGAATATTTTTATATGTGCAAGGATGCCAAGCAATAATAATGAGTAAAAGATACATAGATAACAAAAAAGAGAACAGAGTTGACTTCATACTAAGAAATTATGGGATGTCAATTATTGTGATGGCAGTCATTATGTTCTTACCTCCAATAGCAATATCAGTACTCTATTTTTCTAATGTATATAGTCAGCATGTTAATATAGAGATTAATTTATTAATTAGCATTCTAATGACTCTCTTTGTGGCATATAATATAAAACGTTACAAGTATCTACTTAATATCATAGAGTTTCAAAATGCAATATTTGCAAATGCGCTGAATCATAATACAGAATTTTGTCTCATTTTACATAAAGATGAGGGTATTATTTATGCTGATGCGAGGTTCTACGAAAGGTTTAAAGATCACATAAACGATGATGTTACGCTAGATAAAATTCTTGAAGCAGGAGATGTTTCAGAAAAAGACAGAAAATCACTCTATCATGCGTTAAGAAATAACACTTCTGTAAAAGTATGCATTTCCTTAAGCAAGAAGAGTAGAATATCTAACTTTCTTTTGCTCTCTGAACCAATACCGGATAATCCACAAATTGCTATAAATAGTAATAAGATTTTAAATTTATCATTAGCCCCAATAGCAAGACCGAGTGGGTATTTTGTACTGAAGGCAACACAGGTAAACAAAGAGCAGGTATATGAAGAGTTGATAGAGAAACACAATATAGCAACTTACGTTGCAAATACAAAAGGAGGTATCTTATCTGTAAATAAAAGATTTTTAGACATGTTTGAACTAAAAAAATTGGAAAAAGGTAGCTCAATCAATGATTTTATATCTCAATCTAAGTATGACGATACAATAACCAAAAATGAAATTATGTTTTTTACTATAAGCGGTGCTCCATTTAAGGCTTATATGAGTACTGCTATATTTTGTGATAAATACAATCATAGCTATATACACGGCTTTATAACACCAACTGAATCAAATATTGTTGATTATCAACTACACCCTTGTTTTACAAATTCGTCAATTGCTATTGCACAATGCGACATAAATGGCAATTTTATAAAGAAAAATATAGCATTAGTAAAACTTGCGGGGTCAAATAATGGTTCTATCTTTGCATTGATATCAGATGGTTATCATATGAAAGTGCGTGAATATTTTTCAAGTAATAGGATAAATAATGCGTCCTTTGATGTGCAGCTCAATGGCGGTAATAACATGAAAATATATTTTAATAAGTTTCTTCATAATAAAGTGATGTTCATACTTTGTTATTTTATTGATAATACTGAACGTAAAAAACTAGAGATAAAACTTGAGCATTATCAAAAGGTGCAAGCTATAGGGCAGTTAGCAGGTGGTATTGCACATGATTTCAATAATATATTAACCGGAATAATAGGATTTTGTGATTTGCTTTTACTCCAGCACTCAGCTAGCGATCCATCTTTTGGAGATATAATACAGATACAGCAAAATGCAAAACGTGGGTCAAATTTAGTAAGACAACTGCTTGCTTTTTCAAGAAGACAGACTTTGCAGCCAAAGATTATTAATGTAAATGGTACGATAGCTAATCTTTATGAAATGATCAAAAGATTAATAGGTGAAAATATAAAATTTAATATTTATTATGGTAGCGATTTGGGTGCTGTTAGGGCTGACCAAGGACAATTAGAGCAAGTTATGCTTAACTTAGCAGTTAATGCTGGTGCTGCTATGGAAAAGGGGGGAGAGTTAACTATACGAACCTTTAATCAAAAGGTTGATTCATTAAATTCTACACCTCAGGATATGTTTTCTCCAGATAAGGAAACGATTGAACATGGGAATTATGTTGTGATTGAAGTGATTGATACTGGATGTGGAATGACGAGTGATATAATTGAAAAGGCATTTGATCCATTTTTTTCTACCAAAGATATTACTTCTGGTACAGGTCTTGGCCTCTCTACTGTATATGGCATTATTAAACAAACCGAAGGATACATCTATGTTGCTAGCAAAGTGAATCATGGAACTAAATTTAGCATATTTTTGCCCATAGTTTACATATCAGATGAAAATGATGAAGAGGAAGATAGTAAAGAAATAGAGAAACCGGTAGAGATGAAAGGTAATGGTATAATTTTATTAATTGAAGATGAAGATTCAGTAAGGGAATTTACTGCTAAGGCTCTTACAAGAAAAGGATTTAATGTAATAGAAGCGAGTATAGGCAGCGAGGCACTAGAGATCATTAGAAAAAAAAATCAACACATAGATCTAATAATCACTGATGTAATCATGCCAGAGGTGAGTGGTCCAGAAATAGTTAAAGAAACATTGATACATAGGCCAAACATCAAAGTTATTTTTATTTCTGGGTATGCAGAGGATGCTTTTTTAAAGAGCGATGAAATCAATATAGAAGACTTCCATTTTTTACCCAAACCATTTACTCTGAATGAGTTAGGAAATAAGGTTCAAAGTGTGTTACACAAGACAAAAAAAGGCAGTTTACTTTGAGCATGATTGGCAACAAAAAAATTTTTCTAATGCAAAAATTTCTTGCATATATACAATAGAGTTATTTTATACATAAGATGAAAGGCGTGAGCAAGATCATTGCAATAGTAAATCAAAAGGGTGGAGTTGGTAAAACCACAACTAGTATAAATTTATCGACAGCCTTTGCTGCTGTGGGAAAAAGTACTTTATTGGTAGATCTTGATCCCCAAGGGAATGCTAGTACAGGGCTCGGGGTTTCTTATCGTAGTAGAGAAGAAAAAAATATATATAAAATACTGCTGAGCAACGAAAGTGAATTGGTAGAGTCGGCAATTTTTCATATAAAGGAAATTCCAAATTTATCGTTAATTTCATCAGTGGTTGACTTATCAGCTGCAGAAATTGAGCTATCACAACTTGAGCAGGGAAAATTTGTACTAAAAGACACTCTAGAGAAAGTGCGTGATAATTATGAGTACATAATCATCGACTGCCCTCCATCACTTGGTCTGCTTACTATCAATGCTCTGACCGCTGCTGACTCGATTATTGTTCCTCTTCAGTGTGAATTTTTCGCTCTGGAAGGATTGAGCCATTTAGTTAAGACTGTAGAGCTGATAAAAAGAAATAACCTAAACCCTTTCCTGGCAATAGAAGGAATATTGCTCACAATGTATGACAGACGCAACAAACTTAGTGAGCAGATTAAAAATGATATTTGCCAATATTTAAATGATAAAGTATATAAAACTATTATCCCCTTGTATGAGACCATTATTCCACGTAATGTACGGTTATCAGAAGCGCCTTCTCATGGAAAACCTGCTATTGTATATGATCTTAAGTGTCCTGGTGCACAAGCATATATAAGTTTGGCAAAAGAAATTTTAAAGAAACACATGAGCATCTGTAAAGAGAAGAAGCTGATAAGTGAGGGTGCAGCGTGAAGGACAATAGGCCGCTTAGGTAGAGGTCTTGCTGGCCTCATAGGCGATAATTATGATAATAAAGAAGATCGGTTACCTATTTCATTACTACACCCGAGCAAATTTCAGCCGAGAAAATATTTTGATGAGGAGTCATTGAAAGGACTTGCAAGTTCGATAGAGAAAAATGGCATTATACAGCCTATTGTGGTGCGCAAAGATCCAAATGATGACGATTATGAAATAGTAGCAGGGGAACGTCGTTGGCGGGCAAGTAAAATTGCAAATCTTGATAGTGTGCCAGTCATCATAAAAGATTTAAATGACAAGGAATGCTTAGAAGTATCGATAATTGAGAACATACAGAGGCAAGACATTAATCCAATAGAAGAAGGTGAAGCGTATAGGAAACTAATAGATGAATTCTCCTATACACACGAAGAACTAGCTTCAACTTTAGGCAAAAGCCGCAGTCACATAACCAATATGACTCGAATGTTATCACTCCCTGATGGAGTGATAACAATGATCAACGAGAAAAAATTGTCTATGGGCCATGCAAGGGCATTGATTAATGTTGAAAATGAGGAAAGTCTTGCAGAAAGAATAGTTTCTCAGGGCCTGAGCGTTAGACAAACTGAAAAATTGATAAAAGACTTACAACAAAATAACGACCGAAAAGAGCATAATTGTACTAAAAATCAAGATATGGCAGCATTAGAAGGAGCTATATCTTCTCAGCTTGGTTTAAAGATCAAAATTAATGACAGTAATTCTAAGGGTAAAGTCATGATACGTTATAACAACTCAAATGAATTGGATTTTATATTGAAAATTTTGAATAGAAGACTTGAATCAGCTATTAATGTCGAAAGTAGCTCATAGAAATTTCTTGACAAACCTTCCCACTTTCCTTGCAATGGAAGTGAAATGGTGGAGTTTGTCAAGTAAGTTATTTCGTTTCTACCTTCAATAAAAATTTGCACGCAATAGCACAGAAGCATACGTTGCTATTCCCTCATTTCTTCCAATAGAACCTAATTTTTCCGCTGTGGTTGCTTTGATATTTACGAATTCACCATTAATTTCTAATATTTTTGATATGAATTCCTTCATTCCTGCTTTGTAAGGCGATATTTTAGGCTCTTCACAAACTATAGTAATATCTAAATTAGACACGCTATATCCTTTTTCCTGTGCTTTTTTAGCAGCAAAGTCAAGAAAATGAGATGAATTGCAATCCTTCCATTTAGAGGAATTAGGAGGAAAATGTTCTCCTATATCGCCACATCCTAGTGCTCCGAGTATTGCATCAACGATTGCATGTATTGCAACATCACCATCGGAATGTGCCTCTATTGCCATATTATGCTCAATTTCCACACCACAAATTTTTATAAAGCTCTTAGCATCATTTTGAATTTTAACAAATTTATGTATATCATAACCGGTTCCGACACGGAATTTTGGCTCTCCAAAGAGAAGTTTTGCCATATTGATATCCTCTTTTGTAGTTAACTTAAAATTCTTTTTCTCACCTTCAATAATCGCAACATGTTTTTTATGCTCCACCATTAGTGATGAATCATCAGTAAATTCTTTGACTGACTGATGGCACGATAATAATTCTCTGAAATTAAAAATTTGAGGGGTTTGTATGGCTCTAAGTTTTTCTCTTGAAATCGTAGATTCAACGAAATTATTACTCACCAACGATATAGTATCCTCGACTTCTATTGCTGGAACTACTCCTGTATATTGACCATTAATCATAGATTCAATCAAGTTATTTATTAGAATATTTGATACAAAAGGCCTACAAGCATCATGTATAATAACAAAATCTGGATTGATCTTTTGCAAACTCTCCAGTCCAAGTTTAACTGAACTCTGCCTGCTTTTTTCTCCACATACTGGACTCAGCAATTTAGTATCTATAGTTGATGACGTAACTTCTTTATAGAAATCTTTTTGACTTTCATTTACTACCACTCTTATGTAACTTATGTACTGATTAGCTAAGAATTTTCTAATTGTGTGAAATAAAACAGACTTACCTGCCAGTTTTATATACTGTTTAGGGATTTTGGCATTGCATCTACTGCCTACTCCTGCTGCAACTATTAATGCTGCTATCTTGTATTCCTCAAGTCTGTTAGTGTACATGCTTATCATTTTCGTTGTTAATACAAGTTATCTAGCATTTTAAAAAAGTTTGATCCAATTCTCAAAAAAGAATATTCTTTTACTAGGTGTAATATATGTTAGAGGGAAATAATGCACGTTGCTAAGTATAATAAAGAAAATGAGATACATCTTATATTTTTTCATGGAATAGGTGATAATTATAAAAATGCGTTCAGGTATATACAAGATAGATCTACATATCTCCATAGGTCTAATTTCTACACTCATGCACATAAATACCCAATTGCATTTCAAAACTATATAACTTACGCAATAGCTAGTTTCTTATTTTTAGGAATATCCATATTATCACCCACTCTGATATTATTTACCAACCCAATGACGTCTAGGACAGCGAATTCAGCAATATTAGCAGCTTTGATTTGCACTTTTTTGTCTATATCAATACTCATGATTCCATTTATAAATAAGAATAAAAGCTTATCTCAGTCTTCGATAAAAAAAATCAATGAATTAATGGACAAGGGTGTAAAACCTGAAAACATCATACTTTTCGGCCATTCCTTTGGAGGAGCAGTTGCATCAGAAGTATTAAAATATTTTACAGACAAAAATATTAAACTTGGAGGCGTTATTTTTACTAGCACTTTCAGCTCTTTTCATAATGCAATAAAGCATTTTCCAATTCCTCAAGCAAAAATTTTAAGTGTACTGCCCTCATGCTTATTGAAAAAGATGCTTAAGGTCCTAAATTTAGATTTTGATATAGTAAGCAATATACAAAAGCTACAAAATAATAATATACCAATAGTAGTCATTAATCATGAAAGAGACACCTTAATACCATATCCTGTACAATTGGCAAAGGCAGTAGATGATCTATTGTTAAATAGAAATTCGATTAAGATCGTTAATCTGAGAGGCTTTACAGATAATCCGCATAACGGAGTTTTATCTAGTTGGCAATTGAGTGAAAATTTGGCTGATCTCATGTCTAATAAAATAATGAATAGATAGTACTTACAAAAAACTGTATATTTTTCGGTAAATTAACTATTCTAAACACATGCAAAAACGTCATATAACTATTTGTTGTGTACTGCTTTTCATAATAGGGGCATTATTTTTGATACGTCCTATGATTGTTCCGTGTCTAATATCTGTTTTTGTTGCACATCTATTTAACCCGCTAGTAACCAAGTTTGAAAAATATAGAATACCACGTTCATGTTCTGTAGTTTTTATAATACTTACCTTATTGATAGCTTTTATATTAGTTATCACATTTGTTTTACCTATTATATATTTTCAAATTACTTTAATATTAAATTTCTTAGTGAATAAGATACCTTCATTAAAGCTTAAAGTGATTCCTTCTGTGCTAGAATTTCTTAATATAAAAACTGAAGATAGTTTATTTGATCACTTGTCTAAAAATCTAGTAGAAAATTACAGTGATTATATATCTTATTTTATAAATGCTCTTAGCATGGGCAGTAATCTTATAATTCAAGTGCTAAATTCAAGCTTTAATTTGATTTACATGGTATCATTAATAGCTATTACGCTTGTGGTGTTTTTTTATGTATTACGTGATTGGCCTGCAATTGTAGAAAAGGCTAATAAACTAATTCCCATTCTTTACAGAGAAAAAGCTGCAGGTTATTTTTCCAAAGTAGATTTCATTATATCTAATTACCTAAAGGGACAGTTAAACGTATGTATAGTCATGATGATCTTTTACTCCGTGGGCCTTAGCATAATTGGGCTGAAGCATTCTGTAGCTATTGGAATTTTATCAGGAACATTAACATTTATACCCTATATAGGGCCATTATTATACACTATTATCGGATTTTTGAGCGCCATTACTCAATTTAGTGGATGGTTTGAAAGTACTGCTGTCTTGCTATTATTTAGTGTGGGTCAATTAATAGACTCAAGCATATTAGTGCCTTTATTAATAGGAAAAAAAGTTCATATACATCCAACTATCATTATTTTAGGAGTTGTCATATGCACCTCATATTTTGGGTTTATAGGTATATTATTTTTTATTCCAATAATAGGAATGTTCAGTGTATTAGTAGAATATGCAGTCAATAAATATTTTGAAAGTGAGCTTTATAAAAATGGCTAATTAGTTCACGATAAAAAGAAAAAGGACCTCTGATACATTTGAGAGATGCAAGTAAATTTTTATGCAAAAATTATTATCAAAAAGTAGTAATGTAAGAGGCTTTACGTGCAATTAAATTTATTTAGCAATAATCAAGTTGATTATTGCTGGCAAAACTATATCACCTTAGACGAAAATAAGCACGTATATAACTCAATAGTTAACGATTTATCTTGGAAATGCCTGATTCTTTTTGGACCTAACAGCTCTGGAAAAACTCACCTTGCTCATATTTGGCAATCAATAAACAATGCAATTTTTATCAATGTGAATAATTTTGTAAGCGAAATTAGGTATAGCGATGCGTTTATTTTAGAGGATGTACAAAACATTAAAGATGAGGAAATGTTGTTACATTGTTATAATTATATGAAAGAAAATGATAAGAGACTGCTAATCACTTCTTCAATTTCACCAAAAAAGCTTAACTTCAAACTAAGAGATTTAAGCTCCCGAATATTGTCAACTACCAGCGTAAAAATTTTGCCTGCAAGCGAGGAATTATTAAGAATTATGCTAATAAAAAGATTTTCAGATAAACAGTTAAAAATTGATTTAAAAGTGATTAATTATATTCTAGCAAGAATAGAACGTTCTTTCCACAGCATTAATAAAATTATAGAAAAAATAGATAGTGAATCCATAGGATCAAATGTAACCATTCCTTTTATTAACACTTTATTAAAAAAAAGTCCCAAGTGATTCCTTCTGCTCAAGACATTTGTTATATATATTAAAGATTTATTAATACCCATACAATAATGAAGTTGAAATCACTATCTCTTTATGTTAAAATTATAATAAATGCTATGATGTAATAAGCATAAACAGACATAGCTAAGGGATATTTTATATGATAGTAAAACTTACTTTACAGGATGTTTTTTATAGATTTGATGTTATGATTGAAATATGGTAAAAATAAGATCAAATTTAAAAAAAAGGTTAAAACAAAGGTTTGTAGTACTTACTTTATTGATAAATGTTTTATTTATCTCATATTTTCTTATAAAAAATACAAAAAATACTTTTAATCAAATTATAGTCAAAGAAATAAATATAGGAGCTGATAATGAAAAATAAACAACCACAAAATAAAAAAGAGGATCTTTACATAACGTATTACATAGATACTTTGGTTTCCGAAAAATCCTCTACACAAAATACTTTGGAAAGTTATCGTTCAGATTTACACCAACTTGAAAAATTTTTATTAGAAGGAGGCACTACCTTAGTTGGTGCAAGTAAAGCTAATATTAAAGATTATGTAAACTTTTTACGTACACAAAAGAAATATAAAACTAGCTCTATATCAAGAAAAATATCTGCTATCAAAAATTTCTATAAGTGCCTATTTAATGATGGAATAATAGATTTTAATCCAGCACCGGCTAATGATAATGAATTAAGAAATCCAAAGGTTTCCCGTCCTTTGCCTAAGTATTTAAGTGTTCAAGAAATATTTTTGCTCATGGAAACAGTAAAAAAATCAGCAAGCGGATCGAATAAAGAGATAAGCAGTAAAAGGCTATGTGCAATTTTAGATATTCTTTACTCTTCCGGGATGCGTGTTTCTGAACTAATCAATATGAAGTTATGTGAAGTATCACATTTAGTAAACAGTAATGGTAAGGAAGGCTACATAATAATAAAGGGAAAAAGTGGCAGAGAAAGGCAAATCTTTTTTAATCAACAAGCATTGCAAAGCCTTAAAGATTATTTATCAATTCGTGACAATCTGCTCCCTAACAACAAAAAATCTGATTGGCTATTCCCAGGTGATAAACCTAATAAACCAATTACAAGGCAAAGAGTTGGTCAATTAATAAAGGAATTAGCAAGAAAGTGCGATATTGATGAAAATAAAATCTCTCCACATGTGATTAGGCATTCTCTTGCTACCCATCTACTGAATAGCGGAGCAAATATTGTGCTGATACAAAAAATTCTTGGCCATACTAATCTTTCTACAACACAAATATATACTCATATTGCTAACGAAAAGTTAAAGGACAAATTAGCTGATTCTCATCCTATTACTCAGATGATCAATAATTAAACTTATTGCTTTTAGTTTTGTAGTAAAGTTAAATTCAAATAAGTTTACGTGTGTTTGTGATTGCAAGTTTATTATTTAATTTACTCCTTATATTATGGGAAGTATTCTATACTTTAATTACTCTCCCTGTAATTTTCTTTCCTGAGTGTGTAATAACCATTTTCCTTGTTTGCTCGGTGAGAGTTGTATTATTCATGTTGCGTTTATTATGTGGCATTAAATATGAAGTGAGGGGAATGGAAAACATTCCTAAGCAACCTTTTATAATTGCATCTAAACACCAATCTCCATTTGAAACATTTATTTTTATACTACTCTTTAGAAAAGCAGTTTTTATTTTAAAACGTGAATTGAAATGGATTCCATTCATTGGTTTGCATCTCATGGCATTAAAAATGATTTTTATTAACCGCTCAGATGGTATTAGTTCTGTGCGTCATATCATGAAATTAGCAAAAGTGTGTATAAAAGAAAATAGAGGCATAATAATATTTCCTGAAGGTACAAGAACAACTATAAACCAAAATATAAAATATCAATCGGGTATTGCTGCTTTATATAGCGTATTATCTGTTCCTGTGTTACCGATTGCTTTAAACACTGGTTTGTTTTGGCCAAAAAGCATACTTTCTCTGAGAAAGAATCCCGGAAAGGCGGTAATAGAAATATTACCTCCCATATATCCTGGGTTAAACAAAAATGAATTCTTGCAAAGTTTAGAAAAAATCATTGAAGAAAGAAGTAGTAGATTAATTGCAGAAAAAACTGATATTGCAAATTAACAAAAAAACTTTATAATTAAAAGAAAAGTACAGGTATTAATATATGGCAAATCATAAGAGTGCTAAAAAAATGATGAAGGTAATAGCAAAGCGTACTTTAGTAAATAAGATGCGAAAAAGCAAAACTCGTACTGCTATTAGAAGATTAGTTGATATAATCAAGTCTGGTGATAAAGAGAATGTTGTCTTGGCATTTCGGAATGCTGAATCCAATTTACACAAATGTGTAAATAAAGGTGTCATTCATAGGAATACCGCTGCGCGTAAAATAAGTCGCTTAAATGCAAAAGTAAAAGCATTGATGACCGCTTAATACGGTTAATGTAAAGTTAGCTGTATTAATATATACTCTTCAGTTTGTATATTCTGTATAAAATTAAGTAGCTCAAGTGATGGATAAAAAAGCATTATTGGAACTAAGTAATGGGTCAAAAATTGATCTGCCCGTATTAAATGGAACAGTAGGTCCTGATGTGTTAAATATTAAGGATTTATATAAGAAGACAGGATTATTCACTTACGATCCAGGGTTTGTTTCTACAGCTTCATGCTCTTCTACAATTACATTCATTGATGGAGATGAAGGAGTTCTTAAATATAGGGGACATAATATAGCTGATTTGGCAGAGAATAATAATTTTACTGCTGTGATTTATTTATTGCTCTATGGTGAATTACCCAGTTCAGAGCAACACAAAAAATTTCTTCTCAAAATACAAGAATCATCCAAAGTATCAGAGCAAGTTACAAATGTAATCAAAGCATTTCCAAAAACTGCTCACCCTATGTCGATTTTAGTTGCATGTTTTGCAAATTTGTCAGCGTCTTACCATGAAATGCATGGCAACAATGTCAATGGTGAAGATTTAGATTTTGGAATTTCTGCAATAGCAAAAGTTCCTGCAATTGTTGCAATGATTTATAGACATATCAACAATCAGGAATTCATAAATGCTAATAATAAATTAAGTTATAGTGAGAATTTCTTAAATATGATATTTGGCAGTGCTGTTAATAATACCCTTTTTGTAAAAGCTCTGGATAAAATATTTACTCTTCATGCTGATCATGAACAGAATGCTTCTACAGCAGCTGTCAGATTGGTAGGGTCAGCTGGTTCTAATCTATTTGCAAGCCTGTCTGCAGGAGTTGCTACACTTTGGGGTCCAGCACACGGTGGAGCTAATGAGGCAGTTATAAATATGCTAAAAGAGATAGAGCAAAGTGGAGATGTAGATAGATTCATTGAGAAAGCTAAAGATGATAAAGATCCATTTAAGCTAATGGGATTTGGACATCGTGTTTATAAAAACTATGATCCGCGCGCGCTTATATTAAAGGATGCTTGTCATGAGATTTTAAGCAAACTAGAGCAAAACAATAAATTACTTGAAATTGCAAAAAAACTTGAAGAAATAGCTTTAAAGGATGAGTATTTTATTACACGTAAGTTGTATCCAAATGTTGATTTTTACTCAGGTATAATAATGAATGCTATCGGTATCCCTTCAAGTATGTTTACACCCATTTTTGCACTTGCAAGAACCACTGGTTGGGTTGCCCAGTGGTATGAAATGGTAAACGATAAAGAAACCAAGATTTGTAGGCCAAAGCAGCTATACCTTGGCAAATAAACTTTCATTCACAATTCGTCCTCAAATAGTCTAATTTTCTTTAGCTATAAAATACAGCAAATTGATTTTTTACTAGTTGATGTCTGCTTTTTTGCAGAACATTGGTCAGGCTGTGATATAGAAGGTTGGTTAAATGTTGTTTTGGGCTTATTAAAAGAAGATCGTGCTGAAGATCGTGCTGAAGAAGGGACAAAGCCACTATCTTTAGCCGAATTATCATCTTTAATTCTTTGTGCATCTTCATCATAGTAATTGAGGCCAAGTAATTTTCTTGAGTTTCCAGTATGTGATTTACCTACAACTGAATTCTTAGGTGAACCAACAAAACCACTATCTGCACTTGTATCTGCACTTGGTCCATCCGTCCCTACTTTTTCTTCAGAAGGGGCAAGAGTTTGTGGTTTCATAGCTGGCACAAGCGCAGGATCAATGGACAGTTTATAATCCTCATTGATTACAGAGCTCTCTGTGATCTTATTCATCACACAGTAAGCAATGTCTGGGTTAAAAAAGTCTATTGCATATATTCGTCCGTCACCATATGTTGGCAGACCTCTTTCTGCAATATCATCTTTTACATCACGCAATACTTTTGTACCACCAAACACCTTATTATTAATATGATCAACTTCTTTTTCATTTAAAAACTCTATGTAATTATCATAATCAATAACAGGAGCCAAAATTGAATACTCATCTTCACTTTCTTTATGGGAAGTATGCCACATAGAATCAATTGGTAGGTGCGGTAGTGCCTTACAAATTAAATCAACAATTGCGAACTTCAGAGTTTTATTCATTTCATCCTCGGTATTTGGAGTATCAAAACAACGGCATGTCAGAGATACTATATGCTTTACTATGTCTTTAACAAGCTTAGGATTATCAAAAATGCTTTTCTTTAGATATACATAATTTCCTTTCTCTTCTAAAAAATCCTTAGTTTTTTAGGACCATTTTCATAACCTGTTATCCTCGATGAGAGCAAATCTACAAAAGAACGTTGCAAATTTCTATCAACACACTCCGCACCATATAGATAAGATCCCTTATCAAAGACTTCATCAATTATATTATAATCTACATACTTTTCTATCTCCTTCTCTATATCATTTGGTAGCTCCTCAAAACCTAGTTCCGATTTTTTGTCTTCTTTTTTTTTGCTCTTTAATAAGATCTGTTGCAAATCGCGCGATTTCATTGGCTAGTAAAAACTTTAGATTAGAAACCACCTCTTTCCTCATTGGCACCGAAAATTTATTACCTTCAGGCAATTTCTTTTGGTAAGAGTTAAAAGGAAAAAACTCTGTATAAAAACAATCATCACTAATAGTGTCATCAGAATGCCTTTTTTTCCTGTCATCCCAGTCTGGGATGGCTTTGTTGCATCACACTTTATGAGATGGTGATTTATGGTAAATTCATGTAACTATCTCAAATTTAGCCACACCAATATCAGTGAATTTATTAAGCAAATAGCATTTAGTTCTTTTTCTCGATTTATCTCAGATTTATTCCTAAAACTAAATCCGAATATTTGCTTTAATCTTGAGAAAAACCCTTCAATATAAGATCTTTTCCTATAATTTACTTTTTTTTCCATTCTTTCATGCCATCTTCACCGTATAATTTTATTAACCTAATAGCAGCATTCCTGTCAGACATATAATCTATTTTTGAATGTTCTGCTGCATCCTTTTTTGGTAGAACTTTTGTTTTTATATCGTATTTCTTACACAATTTATAAAGTTTTTGCCTATAGTATGCCCTATCTGCATATAATGCTTTTATTTTGTGCTGAAAATTAACTTCTTCAAGCAAATCGCAAGTGGTCAGAGTAGACACCGTTACTGTATCTTGCAGCTATAGCTTTTTTACTATTCACACTTAACATAACATGTAACTTTCTTACTTGCTCGTAGCTTCGGTACTTTCTATCTGCACTGTTTTCCTTACTGTGGCCAGGAGTGTTACTGTAAATTTGTGCTATCTATGATAATTTCAATATTTTCCATGTTGCTTTTATCAATCCTGCAATCATTTATCTTAATATTAAGTTTTTTTTGATGCTTGTGAATAGCTGCAAATTTTTTCCTATTTGTTGCAGATATCCTTTTATAAACCCGACTGTTTGTCTTAAACCAATTCTAAAGAAACTGACGATTATATGCACTAAAATCACAACTTTATCACTATAAATATAGTTGCCGCCCTGCATTTTTGGACAATTCTCGTACCAATTTTCTATGGCGTCATTGATATAACAAAAAATGCTTCCTCTTTCTTGGAGAAATTTGTTATATTCATGGCAGTTACTGACTCTCATTTTTTGTGGCATATTTTTTCTTCAACAGTTAAATGGCTATTTATAATGAATTTTGTCAGTAACTGCCAGTTCTTTTCACTTGAGCGATGCAACAAAGCCATCCCAGTGTCACGCACTGGGATGACAAGAGGAGAACTACTGGGATGACAAGGGGAGAGCTACTAAATGACATCTTCAATTTCTGTGTGTCAAGCACTGAAGAGGTCTCTCCTATTTTCTCTTGATGAGTAAATCTAAGTAGAGTATAGTAAAAATGCATTTATGTAGCGGTTAATGAGCAATTTAGTTTTAGTCTATATAACTTTTTCAAACTTGAAAGAGGCTAAGGCTATTTCTGAAGAATTGTTAAACGAGAAGTTAATTGTGTGTGTAAATATATTTCCTGAAGTAAATTCTCTGTATTTATGGGAAGGTAAAATTAATAGTAATTGTGAAGTAGTGGCAATTATGAAAAGTAGGAATGATCAGGCTGATAAGATTGTAGAAAAAATCGAGGCAATGCATTCTTATGATCAACCAGCCGTTGTGATAATACCCATAGGAAAAGCGAATAAATCTTTTACTAATTGGGTTAATAATGTTATTGATATAAACAATATTGGGGTGTAGCCAAGTGGTAAGGCAGCGGTTTTTGATACCGCCACGCGAAGGTTCGAATCCTTCCACCCCAGCTTTATTGAAGTGTGCGTGAAATGATATCACTTTTTTATAAATTAAGGTTATTTAATTACATACTGGGCAGTTTGAAAGATATAGTTGTCAAGCTATTTCTTTTCACTTTGTATCTTTATACATCGAGCATTATGCTCATGTTTCTCACCAATGGTTTTTGGTATGCTGTAGAATTTAGCTCTTTCAAAAATGCATTTTACCATTTATATCAATATTTAAAATGGTATTATGAAAATAGAGATGATTTGGGTTATGGAGTTTCTATTAGAATATTAGTAGCGTTTCTTACTCCGCATTTTCTCTACAAATTATTTTCTGGCACAGGCTGGAAGTCTTTTTTCAAGGAGAAGATAGTTCAGATACTCAGTACAAGAAGAAAAATGAGTAATAAACCAAATGGCAGTAGTTATGGTTATAGTAATAAGAACAGTTACGGTAACAATAATCTTCAAGAGGCAGAACGGAAAGTTAATATGATAAAGCAGCTATTAATCCAAGATATAGATGAAGCTATAGAAAAAAGATTAAATGATATTTTTCTTGGTGAGAGGGGTAAACCTCATTAAAAGGGCTTTATCTTTTTTAGAATTGGCTGTATTTTATTTTTTATGTATAACGGATCACAGTCAGCCAGTATACATGTTTCAACAAAATCTTGACTGAAGTCTGATAGCCAGGAAATTGCTTTACGTTTCTCTACCAAGCTTTCTGTTTTTTTACAGTTACTTGCTGCATCAATCATTGCCTGTGATATCACTGATTGCCACAGTATGCAGTACCTTTGTATATCATCTAAAGTGCTATTTGCTTCGTGATGGTGAAAAAATTCTTTGAAATTGAAGTTATTTGACATTATGTACCTCTTTAAGTTGAAAATTAGAATTTGAAGTAGTGCGAAAGTTGTCTTGCTGAAGCGAGTAGCCTTTATGACAGTCAGACCGGGTTTTATGTGAGCTATAAATGTTTAAGAAATTATATCTGTTCAGATCTATGTGAAACCAGTGCTTCTTTTCTTGTTATCCGAGCTGGGATCCAGGTTGACAAAACCGCTTTACAACGTTTTGTGTACAAAAACCAGTGTTGCATGACACTATTTGTTCTTATACCCTTTTTGTCTATCTTATTTTGTCACTCTGCTGAACAGATAATTTTCGCCAATAAGCTTTCTACTGAATTTTTGTTATTGAGCTCGCACAGATCAAAGACAAGTTTTGAGTCAAAAATACCCTTAATATTATAATAAGGGGCTGGTAAAATGTGTCTAGTAAGTTTTCTGTATCCGTTCAGAGGTGTGGCAAGGATAAAAAACAATTGACATAATATATTAAAGTAGTAATAACACAAAATGTTGATAGTAAAGTAAGGCTAGATGCTTCAATTGTTGATCAGTATTGTAGAGTTATGTAAAAACTTAGAGCAGAAAGTAGCAAAGCTTGAAGAAAAAAATAAAATCTTAGAAATAGAGAATGCTGAACTAAGAGAGAGACTCGGCTTAAACTCAAGGAATTCATCTTTACCAAGTTCAAAAGAGCTGTACAAAATAAAAAAAGACACACCAGAAGATAAGTCAGAGGGCGGCAGGAAGATAGGTGGTCAAGTTGGACATAAGGGGAATTGCCGAGCTAAAATGGAAGCAGATGAGGTGGTGAAGGTAGAGTTACCAAATAGATGCGAGTGTGGTGAAGAAATCGCAATATCGGAAAAACCATATGTCTATCAAAAAGTTGATTTACCAGAAATTAAGCCTTACGTAGTTGAGTATCAATTAGAACATGGTCGCTGTCGTAAATGCGGAAAAAGAAGGAGTAGCAAATTACCAGAAGGAGTTACACCGGATACCTTTGGTCCTAGAGTTAAGTCAGTAGTTGCATCACTAAGTGGGTTTTATAAGAATTCAAAGCGAGAAATAGCGAATATTATGAAAGACATCTTTAACATGAGTATAAGTGTTGGTAGTGTGTCCAATAGTGAAGCAAGGGTTTCGTCAAAATGTAAAGAAGCCTATGAACAAATAGAGGAAGAAATAAAAGCAAGCGAAATTTTGCATATTGATGAAACCAGTCACTACAACAAAGGCAAATTGGGATGGTGCTGGATGTTTGCCAACAATAAAGCAAGTCTTATGAAGTTAGCAGATACAAGAGGAATGAAATTTTTAAAGAATAGTGCATTTTGTGATTACAAAAACCTGGTAATTACTGACAGATATGCAGTTTACAACCACTTCAGTGATGAAAAACGACAAATTTGTTGGGCTCACTTATTGAGAAATTTCGAGAGGTTATCTCATAGTTGGAATAGTGAAGTAATGAGACTTGGCCATTGTTTAAAAGACGCAGCTAATGGATTGTTTGTATTAAAAAACGCTTTGTCAGAAAATGAAATTAGTATTTCAAAGTTCACTAAGCAAGCTAAAGAATTACGAAGATACATACAGTACTGCATGATAAAAATATCTTATATACTTGAAGCAAAAGGAGCTTCACGAACGGTAAAGGGTATTATAAAATCCGAGTCAATGATGTGGACATTTTTGGATGACCCAGAGAATATTCCATTAACGAATAACCATGTTGAGCGACAGATACGGCATTATGTTGTCTATCGTAAGAATTCATATTTTGCACAGTCAGAGCGAGGGAATAGATTTCTTGAGCGGATAATTTCGTTGTATCTGACTTGGAAACAAAAGGAATTAAACCCTTTTCAAAACCTGCTAGCTGTTGTTTCTTAAACCACACCTCTGAACGGATACGATCTTTTTCCTGTAAGTACATTATCAACGCATGACCAGTTTTATACACTAAACTGTTTTCTTCACCATTGGCTGAGTATTGTAAATTTAAAATTCCACCTAGATCCAAATTTGCGGCTTCAGTTTTATCAATGCTTGACCCTTGAGCATTGAACTTGTGATCTGAATGATGTTCAAAGTAATCTGCAATTCCCTCCATTAATACTGTAGGTAGAGATTTTCCTCCTGTAGCCAAGTAAGTTAAACCATGTGCAAATTCATGCTGAAGGTTATGAACGCCACCTTGCTGATAGACATACATCTCAGCAAAAATATCAGCTTCTCCTTTGTAGTAAC
Organism: Wolbachia endosymbiont (group B) of Melanostoma mellinum; assembly: GCF_947251465.1. Lineage (NCBI taxonomy): Bacteria > Pseudomonadati > Pseudomonadota > Alphaproteobacteria > Rickettsiales > Anaplasmataceae > Wolbachia > Wolbachia endosymbiont (group B) of Melanostoma mellinum. The sequence continues at coordinate 611,342 of NZ_OX366366.1, read as the reverse complement.
ATTTACCACCTTCATCTCCAAGGTAAGAACCAAAACGTTCGCTTCCACCAAGGTAAGTGTAATCAGCCTTATCATCAAACACATAAATTTTGAATGTTTGTTCTGAGCTACCAGGCTCCAGCTTAAATGCATCTTTAAAATTAGTAGCTGTTTCTCTTATCTCACTTTCAATGTGAGCAACTTTACTTGTTCTTAAATCATGAGAATGAACCTCTACTTTGATATTTAAATCTTTAACTTCTATGATATGCTTATTGTTAAAATATTCTTCTTTAGTTATATTTTTATTTACTTGTTGACTGATTGTCATAACTTTAACCTCTAATTTATTAGTCTCCACAATATCAAGCATAAAGCTACTTCCGCTAAGAAAGTGTAAATTCTCATATTGATATAATTTATATCTTAATAAAAAAGTATAGATAGTTAACTCAATATGAAAAATCGAGAATATAGCTAAAATTCCATAGCTGTTAATAAGTAGCGGAATTATAATTAAGAAATTTACTGAGTAGAAAAAAAGGTAAAAAAATCCTTTAGTAGCGAGTTTTATAATGTAAATTGGCGTTGTAATAATGTGCTAACAAGCGCGATTTGGCTGAATGTAGAAAAAATAAAAAAGACATGCAGCCGCTATAATTTTTATGTAATTTGCCAATAAATATCTGAGTTTTTTACTGAATTTTTGTTGTTGAACCTGTGAGGATCAAAAACAAGGATAAGTACTCTTATTGGTATGATAAGGAAAGTGGGAAGGTTTGTCAAGGAGTTTCATTCAGCAAGAAGTCTAAAAGCAAATTGACTTTCATTTCACTGAAGCACTATACTAAGGTTAAGATGGGTAATTAGCTCAGTTGGTAGAGCACTTGCTTGACGTGCAAGGGGTCGCTGGTTCGAGCCCAGTGTTACCCACGTTTTTTTGCTCATAAAAAGATTTTATATGACAGCAGTGCACAATGGCAAACACTCAATAGCAGAGTCCAAGCGCTTAATTTATTCCATAATAATAGTTGCAATAACAATGCTTATGGAGATAGTAGGTGGAGTAATTTCACACTCGCTTGCTCTGTTATCAGATGCAGGGCATATGCTCACTGATCTTTTTGCCTTGATTTTAAGCTGGGTAGCGCACAAATTTTCAGCTAAGAAATCTGATTTACAGAGGTCATATGGGTATCACAGATTGCAGATAATTGCAGCATTTGTTAATGGTTTAACTCTATTTTTCATTGCAGCAGTCATTATCATTGAATCAATAAAGAGATTCATTTGTCCGGTCAATGTTGAATGGAAAGTAATGCTAATAATTGCCACACTTGGCCTGATCTCTAACATTATAGTCTTTTTTATATTACATAGTAAATGCGAAAGTAATATAAACATAAAAAGTGCTGTATTGCATGTTATCGGAGATATTTTAGGTTCTATAGCTGCTATACTTGCATCCATAATTATCATGTTTACCGGATGGCAAATAGTGGACCCTATTTTGTCAGTATTTGTCAGTGTAATAATCTTAAACAGTGGCTATAAAATTCTCAAGAATTCTTGCCATATACTCCTTGAAGGTACACCTGAGAGTGTATCTGCTGAGGAGATAAAAAGTGAGATTGTATCTAAGTTACCTGAAGTGATAGATGTGCATCATATACATGCATGGTCACTATCTGATAATTATTTTATACTTACTATGCATGCCAAGATAAAGCAAAATGGACAACACACTAATATTTTGTATGAGATAAAAAAAATACTATTAAATAGGTTCGAAATTGCGCACTCTACAGTTGAAATTGAATACGATGAGTGCGTAGACAGTAAAATACTTAAGCATTGACATCTATAGGCTATTTGTTATTACTACAATATCATAATATTATAGAGAGTAGGCTATGATAGGTGTTTCCCAAATACAATTTCCTGGAAAGGATTCTTACAGATTAAAGACAGCAAGTTACTTCGCAGCTTTTGTTTCTTTAAGCATTTTAGTTAATCCTGCCAATGTCTTTTTATCTTTTGCCACATTGTTTTTTAGATCTGAAATAAAAACTTTTTACGTTTATAAAGACATAAAAGCTGCAAAGCAGGAAAAAATAAGTAAAAAGGAATATTGGGAAATATTTTTTGAGAAAAATAAAATCAAAATAGCATCTTTCCTTTTATTTTTTGCTTCTGTAACATATCTAACCTTTACAACTACTTTTCTGCTCGTTTCGTTACTTGCAACAATACCACTTGCAATGGTTTTAATTCTATTACAAAGTGAATTAAGGCCAAAGGATTTTAATCCATTTACGTTACTCAAAGCTGCTATTAGTTTCTTTTTAGAAGGCATAAAAGAAAATACTCGCAGTATGACAAATAAGTTTGATGGTACTTATGAGCATTTACTGCCCCATCAATTGAATGACGATATTAGTAATAATATTGGTAAGTTAATACGCAAGTATAATGCAGTAACAGAAGACGCTATTAATAGTAGGGAATTTGAAGAATTTATTGAATATATAAATTACTTACATATGCTTGATGGTCAACCATTTAGTAATGAGAATAAGGGAAAATTAGTAATGTTTTTGCAAGATTTTTGCAAAGGTAATGAGAAACATAGCTCTGGCTTCACTGGTGGACAAATTCTTCTGTTAGTTCTTAGAGCCTGCAATGATGGAGATAGAGAAGCTGTAAAAAATAAAAAAGACGCGTTAATTGCAAATTTACTGGATAGTCAAACTTTCTCTAGAAAAGAACGAATTCCTAACACATGTTTTACTGGTGTTATCTACAGAATGTTAAGTACATTAGAGGGTATTCATTCCGATCCAGAGATTAAATTTACACCACCTAGACAAATGCTCCTTACAGAAGCAGAAAATGAAGCACGTAAGTTTATGTTAGACAGGCTAAAAAATAAGAAGAACAGTAAAGAAATTCTTAGGGCTTGGCATAACGCCCAAAATAATTATGAAGATGATAAAAGTCAAAAAATAGTTGATGATTTTATTGCAGAAGTAAGTATTTCCTTAATGAGAAATTTACTGAGTTTTACTTCTCAATATAGTGAACAAATTGTGCTGACGTTAATGAAAAATATTAACTCTGTAAAGTTAAATAAATTAGAGCACTTTGCGCTGTCTCAGCACATAACAAATAAACTACAGGGGGATGGTTTAGACGATCAACTCGAAAACATCAAAGGAAAAGTCTTTTTGGAGCTTTTAAACCAAAATTTACTTAGAACAGATTTTTTTCTCAAGGACTCATCTTTAACTGAAGCTAAGAGAATAGCTAGCAAAATAATAAAAGAAGAAGTAGAGAAATTTAGGTCAGAAACTGCTGAAAAGGCTAGGAAAGTTAACCCTATAGAAGCTCAAATAGATGCTACATTGCAAAATCTGTCAGCCTTGCCACGAGAAAGGAAGTGTTGCATTGCATATAACAGACTAAATGGACAATATAAAGGTGATGAAAGAGAAATAATGGAGAACATCTTACTAAAAAAATTAGAGATAACGAAAGAAGAAATGAATAAGATGCTAGAAGAGTATGATATACGTAAGCTAAAATTAGCACTTGATGATGCATGTAAAAAAAGTGGAAAAAACATGGAAGAAATAATAAAAGAAGTAGAAGAAGTGGTCTCAAGTCGTCTCTCACATGGAGTATCCGCTAGTAATGTAGTAGAAGGAATGAGACATAGCTCATAAAAACTTACGTTCTCTGCCTTGCAGAAGATTTGCAATATTTTTGTAATGCTTCAAGAAAATTAATATCGCTACAGTGAGTAGTATAAGGAATAACTCCTTTTGAAAAAAGAAAGATGCTATAACAGCTGCTGCATTAGCAGCCAAGGAAGCAAGAGAGGAGTACCGAAAGATAAAAAATACTATTGGCCAGACAAATACAAATGCTAATGCTATAGAAATGTTAAGTGCTACTAAAACTCCCAAAGTTGTTGCAACCCCCTTTCCTCCATTGAACCTTAGCCAAATAGGAAACATATGCCCTAGAACTGCTAAAATTGCAGATACATATATATAAAAATCGTTATTATCACAAAATTGTTGTGCTGTATAAACCCCGACAAATCCTTTCAAAGAGTCTAAAAATAATGCGAGGACAGCAAGTCTCTTATTTCCTGTTCTTGCAACATTTGTAGCACCAATGTTTCCTGAACCTACTTCTCTTAAATTTATACCATTTATTTTTGCAATAATTAAGCTAAACGGTATTGAACCTAATATGTAAGATAATACAAAGACTACAAATATCTCTATCATAGCAGAAATCTAGCTAATTTTGTTATTCCTTAGCCTTTTTAGATAACATTGGACTTCATTGTTAATCTGATTGCTAAACAGTATAAGTGCTGTCATATTGATGAGTGCTAAACAAGAGAATAAAGCCCCACCAATATTAGCAATAGCCATTATATCTTTAGACAAACCTGACAAAAATGCAACTACCACCACCGCTATACGATATATTACTACACTTTTTACACCAAACAAATACAGCCATCCCATTTCACAACAATATACAAATGAAATTACTGAGGAAAACGCAAACAAAGGCGCAGCGATGGTTAAAAGTATAGGAAACCAAGAAGAAACTGTTTCAAATGCTTTTTGGGTGATCAATATTCCCTCGCCAATGCCAGTCTGGTATGCGCCTGTTATTACTATTGTTATTCCTGTCAAACAACAAATTAACATTGTATCAAAGCATGGTTCTATCATAGCAACTAGACCAGTCCTAACCGGCTCCTCATCTTTAGCTACCGCGTGAGTGATTGCAGCAGAACCAACACCTGCTTCACTGGCAAAAATTGCTCTTTGAATTCCAGCAACAAATGCTCCTACTACTCCTCCACCAACAGCATTGAAGTCTATCATACTTGAAAACAATATTTTTAATGTATTGCTAAAATTGTGAATATTGAATGCAATAATCGTGAAACAACTCAAAATATATATGAGTGACATAATAGGCACCAGCGCAGAAGAGACTTTAGCTATTCTCCTGATTCCACCGATAATCACTAGAGCAAGTAATGTAGAAATTATGGAAGAGAGAAACCAAGGATGACCATCTATCCAATTTGAATAGCCAGATAATATTGAAACCATTTGGTTAGTCTGAAATGCTACACTTCCACCAAGACCTGACAATACAAAAAACACTGCATATATTGCAGCTATCACAATACCAAGCTTCTTAAATCCAAATTCCTCTAGTCCATTTCTTATATATTGAAAGGGACCACTGAATAACTGCTCCTGGCCTTCTGTTCTGTGTCTGAATGCTAAAGTTACTTCAGCAAACTTTGCAGACATACCAAAAAAGCCTGTGATCATCATCCAAGGTACCGCTCCTGGCCCTCCCATTGAAATTGCAATTGCAACACCAGCAACAGTTCCAAGACCTACTGTGCTTGATAGCGCGGTTACAAATGCCTGAAAATGCGTAATGTGACCATCATGATGATCTGTGTCATATTTTCCACATAAAATAGCGAACGCATGCTTAAACATCCTTATGTTGAGAAATCTAAAACGTAGTGTTAGAAATATATAACCAAAGGCCAATAAAAGAATTATAAATGGTACGTGAAAGATCTTGAAAAACAACACTTCATTCATGAAGTTGCTTACTCCATTTAATGCAGTGTCATAACTTTTATGAAAAACTGAAGCAGCGTATACATCATTAAATGGTAGGCAAAATAACACTATATAAAGCATTCTATAAATCATGTTTAATACCTTTTGTAATAAGAATCTATTGTATTTAAGACTTCCCTTCTCAGTAGATATATCGCAACAGCATTTGGAATCATAAGGCACATAAACAGGCTATCACCTAAATAAGATATAAATTCTATATTTTTTGACATACAACTGATATACACTGAACCCACTATAAGAATTTGGAACAATATCAGTACTTTTTTGTTACCAAATAAGTATAACAGGGCAACTTCACAGTAGTAATAGTAAGCTATTATTGTGGAAAATGCAAAGGAAAACATTATCAGCGGAAGAGCTAGCTTGCTAAATAAAGGTAAGGCTGTTGAAAATGCTGAGCTAACTAACGTAATATCACCTACGGTATTAGTGATATGCATATCGGTGATAATTATCACAATACCAGTCAAAAATGAGACTAATATTGTGTCTACAAATGGTGCAATCATTGCAACACTTCCAACTTTAACTGGGTCTTGCTCTTTTACAATCGAATGTGCTATAGCTGCTGTTCCAGTACCTGCTTCATTAGCAAACACTGACCTTCTTACCCCTGCTATTAATCCACTCAATACTCCACCTCCTATAGCTGATTTGTTAAAGATATCTTGAAATATTATAGATAGAGCATTCAGTAGATTATTTCCGTTTACACAGATTAAATATATACACATGCCTATATATAACATTATCATGATCGGCCCTAAACCTGTTGCAACTAAAGCAATTCGCTTTATTCCTCCCAGTATTACAATTAATACAAATAGTGAGATAATAACAGATGTGTTGTATTCAAATAAGTTACTTGACAACGCTGCAATTTGATTTGCCTGAAATGGTATGCCGCCTAGAATCATTGCAACAAGCAGCATAACTGCGTAGATAAATGCAAGGAATTTGCCAGTCTTCATAAATCCAATCTTTGCAAGTCCATGTTCCATATAATAAAAAGCCCCACCAGTTGTGTTTTCAGAGCGATGAGTAAATGCAAGCACTACTTCAGCAAATTTTATTGACATGCCAAGTACTCCGGTAATTATCATCCAAAAAACTGCACTTGGCCCCCCTATTGTAATAGCTATTGCAACTCCTGATATTGTTCCAAGACCAACTGTTCCTGAAATTACCGTTGCAAATGCCTGAATGTGGGTGATTATGCCGTTATTATTATGGCTCTCTAGGTTGAATAGTGTTTGTATCCCATATTTGAACAACCTAAAGTTAATGAATTTGAATCGAATCGTACAAAAAACCCCAGTTGCAATTACCCAAATAATTATAAATGGTATGTTGAATATCTTTATATATAAAAAAGAGTTTAATAGATCAGTTGCTTTTACAATCATGCTGCTCACTACTTTTATATAGCTAATGAGTTTTATATGTGTAGTATATATAAAGTCCAGTGCTTATTGGAATAGTAAGTATATACAATGCACCTAAAATTGGTAGTGTTATCCAGGGCTTGCTTATAAACAGTATGATCAATATTCCAAAAAACGACACAAATATATAGGATAGGCTTCTAGGAACATAAATGTACTTTGCAGAGAAAGTTGGAATATGACTTATCGAAAAAAATGAAATGGCCAAAAAGTAACAAGCTGTATTCTTTACGTTAAAAAATTGCTCTATAAGAAGTAAGTATTCACTCTCATGAGATTGAAAGGTAATAATTATTGGTAACAGAGCAAGTAAAGCGCATACAGGAGCTGGAACGCCGGAAAAGAAAAATTTTTTCCAGTATAATTGTTCTGAATGTAACGAAACATTGAATCTGGCAAGTCTTATTGATATGCAGATTACATATATCATTACTAAAATCCATCCTACAACTTTAATTTCATTTAACTTCCAAAAATATAAAAGAAAAGCAGGTGCTGAACCAAAATTTAGAAAATCTGCAAAAGAATCGAGTTGTGCTCCAAAATCGCTAGTTGATTTTAAAATTCTGGCTATCCTGCCGTCCATTCCATCTATTATTGCTGCAATGATAATAAAAATTGCTGAAAATTCCCATTGTTCATTAAATGTGAATTTAAGTGAAGTAAGGCCAGCACATAAACCCAGTAAAGTTATAAAATTTGGAAATAACTTGGTAATAGGTAAGGATTTACTGTTACTTTCATCATTATTCATATAACATCAAAAGTAAGCTTCTCTTGTTTATTTAAATCTGCTATAACTGTCTCACCACCAATAACAGTTTGGCCTTCTGAGACTCCTACCTCTATTCCAGCAGGGATATAAATATTTACTCTGCTACCAAATCTTATAATTCCAAATCTTTCACCTGCTTTTACGCTCTGAGATGTCCTCAAATTACAAACAATGCGGCGTGCAATAAATCCAGCTATTTGTTCCACAATGATTTCTTTTTCCTTTTCATACTCAATCACAATAATCTGCTTTTCATTTTCATTACTGGATCTATTACTCATTGCAGAAACAAACTTGCCTTTTTTATAGTTCATTTCCTTTATCGTACCAGATATTGGTATACGATTCACATGGACATTCAAAACGCTTAGAAATATGCTGACAAGTGTAAATTTCTTTTCTTCTTCATTTTCTTCTGATAAAGAGTAACTAACTTCTTCTATCTTTGAAATCACACCATCAGCGGGGCTTAATATAAAATCCTTATTGCTTGGTACAGCTCTTGCTGGATCACGAAAAAAATAGGTACATAATAACGTTGGAAATAAGCAAGTAATTCCAGCTCCCCAAGATATAGAGAATGCTATACATGTTACGATAAAGGAAACAACTATAAATAAATAACCTTCTCTGTTTATGTTAGGCAAACCAAAGCACATAACTTATTCTCAATAATTCATTATTAACAATTTATCATTTATAATTTCTCATGAAAAGCTTTTTTTTACTGTTTCACTTTTCGAATTATTATATAAACATTTGCTTATAAAATCGCTGATAGATGTAAATTTTTTAATAAAAATTGAAGTTTTTTAACTATTATTAATATAATTTTAATAAAAACTTAATAATAATCCTTAATAATCTATGAATTAATATGTTCGCAATTTCGTATGACAGGGGAAATAGAAAAAGATGAATCTCCTTCTTTATACGTTGCAATTAAGGCAGGTGATATTGAAGCTACAGAGCTACTAATAAAGTCTGGTGCAAATGTCAATGATAATTATGAACGTAATCGTACGCCACTGCATGTTGCTATCGGGTATAAGCAGTTTGAAATAGCGAAATTGCTGATAAATAACGGAGCAAACGTTAACGCAAAAACTGGAAATCATGGTAAAGACGACTTAACACCAATGCACCTTGCAATTTTTGCAAACACGCCAGAGTTTATAGAATTGCTAGCTAGCAATGGTGCGTCAATTGATGAAAGAGAAAGCACTGAAGGACATACACCTTTTCACCTTGCTGCTTTATATGGAAATAAAAGTGTAATGCAAGCCTTGGTTGATAAGGGACAGAATATTGAAGATATTGATAATAATGGGCGTACAGCTTTATTTTTAGCTATTAGGCAATGCACTGAAGCAGAGGATGATAGCAGAATAGAAGTTATCGAGTATGTGATAAATAAACTCAAAGCAGACATAACGAAAAAAGATAATAATAACAACACAATACTTTTTCCTGCTGCTAATAATTGTCCTGGAAAAGTAGTGGAACTCATCATTAAACAATATATAGAAAGCTTTGGTAGAGATCAGTTGAAGGATTTTATCAACCACAAAAATAAAGATGGAATAGATGCTTTGGATATTGCACTCAATAGTGGAAATGAAAAGGCCATTGAAGTACTTAGCTCATATGGAGCAGATATCGAGAATAAAGTAACTCACAAGATTACTGCAAAAAAACCAAATAGTACCTTAGATGGAGCAGAAAGTGTAGAAGTGATATCCCCAATCAAGCAAAAATAAAAGCAGCTCTAAATTTCTTGCTTTCTTTACATTCTTTCTATAGCATGATATATTAATGTTAGAACAGGGTATGTTTGCAGGTCAAAATAATAATCAACAGCAGAATAGAAATAGAGTACAGGCTTTAATAGAAAGAGTGCGAAATGCTTACAACAACACTAATAAAATTAAAAGATTCATTAATATAGTTTTATTAGTAAGTATGATTCCTTCATTTTTTCTTCTTGTACAGCTCTCTTTGTATTTATCATTAGTAAATTATTTTTTCAAACCAAGGGAAAATGAAAAAAGATTATCAGCGTGGCCAAAAAATGTTATTAGAATAACATTAAGCATTTTTTTAATTATACACATTATTAATTCCTGTGTGCTTTTGGTACTGCCTATATTGTGCTTATGGTTGCTAAACAAATCACTCATTGAAGAAATACAGCAGTTTAACGATTTAATACAACAAATTCCAGAGGAAGAAAGGCCTATTTTCTTTCAAGATTTAGCAGCCATTCCTTTTATGGCACAAACTACTCATGACTCAAGTGCAGTTGCTAGTATAAACTTGAGTGTTGATAGACTCATAGAAAAGTATAAAGAGAATTTAAGCAAAGATGAATTCTATGTACAGCTAAATAGAGGCAACACAACCGACATTGAAGAGTACATCAAACAATCAAATGAATTTACAGAAGGCGATAAATCTCATGCACTTGAATGCTTAAGATTTATCAATAGAACAGGAGATAATTTTAAAGACAATCATAGTAAGTTAACATTAAAGCAAGCAGCTATTTTGTGTTGGAAAGCCTGCAATGATAGAAATACAGGGATAGAAAATCAAAGAACTCCTTTGAATGATGAAGACATAAAAAACAGAAAAGATATGTTTGTAAAAGGTCTTGTAGACGCTGCAACAACTTACGGTAATCAAGGTCAAAGTTGTGCAGGTGGAACATACAATAAATTATTTGAGTCTTTATCTGGCTTACATCCATCAGTGGTTATTACACTCGATGGAGAAGAGGCTAGAGAAATGATAAAAGAAACGATCACACAAAAATTCCCTGAAATGGCCAGAGCCAATTTCACCAATTTCTCTGGAACAGAACAAGAAAGGATCCGTAGCGAGTTACCAGAGTTATCATCTGAAACAGTAAGGTATATTATGACTACGCATTCAGCTCTTGAGAGAAGGTGTCAAGAGTTCAGCAATAGATTAAACAATGATAAAAAGAATGAAATATTAGAAGAGTGTATGAGCAACTTATCCTGTGTTGAGCTAGAAAGTCCAATTGAAAGGAGAAGGTAAATTGTATTTGATTGTCGCCATTTATTTTAAAATATGAAGCAGAGTTTTGTATGATTATTTGAACTTAAGTTTATGTATTGAAATAACATGTAAAACCACTTCGTGTAGGTGATATGTTATGTTTTATCTATATGTCAAGGATCCTTCTTTCAACTTAAAGATGTTGCTAATCAGCACATACAAATGTAATATTAATTAATATTTATAAATAAAGCAATTTCATGGAAAGTAACTACAACGCTGACGCAATAAAAATCCTAAGAGGTCTTGATGCTGTAAGAAAGCGTCCAGGTATGTACATTGGTGATACTGATGATGGATCTGGTCTGCACCATATGGTGTACGAGGTTGTTGACAATGCGATAGATGAGTCTTTAGCTGGTTATTGTAGTAAGATTGAAGTTAGCATAAATGAAGATGGCTCAGTATCTGTAACCGATAATGGTCGTGGCATTCCAACTGATATTCATGCAGAGGAAGGAATATCAGCAGCAGAAGTAATAATGACCCAATTGCATGCAGGAGGTAAATTTGACAGCAATACCTATAAGGTTTCTGGAGGATTACATGGTGTTGGAATTTCAGTTGTTAATGCGTTATCGAGTTGGCTGGAATTAACCATCTGGCGCAATAAGAAGGAATATTTCATACGCTTTGAAGATGGTGAGTCTGTTGAATCTTTAAAGGTAATTAATGAAAACACAAATAAAAGAGGAACTAGAGTAACGTTTATGCCATCAACGGGGACTTTTAGTAGTATTGATTTTAGTTACTCCACTCTTGAGAGTCGCATCAGAGAATTGGCATTTTTAAACTCAAATATTGAGATCATTTTGTGTGATCTCCGTAATAAACCACATGTAAAGTCTCATTTTAACGATAGTAAAGAGTCTGAAGATAATTTTGGTACAGCTAATTTTGTACGGTACTTAGACAAGAATAAGACACATGTTACTAAAATTGCCAGCATTAGAGATGATGTAAAAGATCTAGGTACCAGTGTAGAAATATCAATGGAGTGGAATGATTCCTACTATGAGAATATGCTATGCTTCACAAATAATATAAGACAACGGGATGGTGGTACGCATTTGGCAGGGTTTAGATCTGCACTAACCAGATGTATCAATAACTATGCAAACAATGAAGGTTTTTTGAAGAAGGCAAAAGTGAATTTGACTGGAGAAGATGTTAGAGAAGGCTTAACTTGTGTTTTATCTCTCAAGATGCCTGATCCTAAATTTTCTTCACAGACAAAAGATAAATTGGTCAGTTCTGAAGCGCGGGCAGTTGTAGAGAGCATAGTTTTTGACAAGTTGAGTACAATACTTGAAACTGACCCCAAGTTAGCAGCAAGTATAGTAGAAAGAGCGATTAGGTCAGCAAAAGGAAGAGAAGCCGCAAGAAAAGCACGAGAGTTAGTTAAAAATAAAAACAATATTAATATTGCAACTCTACCTGGAAAGCTTGCCGATTGTCAGGAAAAAGTTCCTGAGTTATCGGAATTGTTTATAGTAGAGGGTAATTCCGCAGGTGGTACTGCAAAGCAGGGACGTAATCGTAAAACACAGGCGGTACTTGCTTTAAGAGGGAAAATTCTAAACGTAGAACGTGCAGGGCTGGATCGTATTTTTTCATCTGCAGAAATTGGCTCTCTGATCACGGCAATTGGGGCTGGAATAGGGAGTGAGCACTTCGATATTGAAAAAACTAGGTATCATAAAATTATCATTATGACAGACGCAGATGTTGATGGCTCGCATATAAGAACTTTGATTCTAACTTTCTTTTTTAGACATATGCGTGAAGTAATTGAAAAAGGATATTTATACATAGCGCAGCCACCGCTCTATAAAGTTACAAAAAATGCTAAAGATACTTATATCAAAGATGATGAAAATTTTGAAGAGTATATAGTAAATTCAGCGATTAAAAAATTAACATTAAATGGTGTAGGCAAAGATTTGCGTTTCGTTTTGAATAAGTGCCTCAGTATTTCAAACATTAGCAAAAATTATGATAGGGAAATACCAAAAGATCTCTTAGAATCATTGCTAATTTTAAGCAAAAAGAATGCTCTATTGTCTGCTGATGAGATATTAAAATATTTAAAATTGATGTATAGTGAATATAATTGGGAAGTAGAAGTAAAAGATGAGGAAATTCACATTGCTAAATTGTTTCAAGGGTTAGCAGACAAATATGTATTCTCGCTTAGTATGCTTGAAAGCAAAGAAATACGGAATATATTGAGTTCTCTTGATAACATAATTGACTTATTTAATGGTGATTCATTTTTACAGTCGCAAGAAACTGAAATAAAAATAAAGTCTCCAAGTGCACTCGCAAAAATAGTGATGGATTATGGTAAAAAAGGTTTAACTCTGCAGAGATTTAAAGGCCTTGGTGAAATGAATGCTGATCAGCTTTGGGAAACTACACTCAATCCAGAAACTAGAACTCTGTTAAAAGTTGAAATAAAAGATTGTGAGGAAGCAGATAGCATATTCTCCGTGCTAATGGGTGATATAGTTGAACCACGTCGTGACTTTATAAATAACAATGCACTTAACGTACATGATGTTGATATTTGATTTTAGAAACGCTAAACCCTTATGGCTTAGCATTGTGTGCCAAACCGGCTATTTAAAACGTACTACTAATCAGTCTATTTCAGAAATCTGAATTGATCTTGATTGTATTCCTATTTTCGATCATAAATATATAGATTTTCTGCCCTATTGTTGTTATAATTAATACCTCGCTAAAATTGAATATTAATGAATGAATTGAGAAGGCTCACTATTACAGAGATGCATGATGGACTAAGGCGGGGAGATTTTTCTGCTGTTGAGCTTGTAGAGACGCATGTTAATGCAGTCGAAAATGAGCAACTAAATGCATTTGTAACAAAAACCCCAGAAATCGCGATAAAAGCTGCTAAAATAGCAGATGAATACTTCTTGAAACAAAAAGATAATATTTCACCACTTATGGGCATACCAGTTGGTGTTAAAGATTTATTCTGTACAAAAGGAATAAAAACAACAGCATGCTCAAAAATGCTGGAAAATTTCATCCCGACTTATGAATCTACGGTATCTAACTTGCTTTTAAAAAATGGAGCAGCCATGCTTGGTAAACTTAACATGGATGAGTTTGCTATGGGTTCTGCGAACACAAACAGCTATTTTGGTCCTGTTGAAAATGTGTGGATTAGAAAAAGTGACGGAGAAAAAGTTGTTCCTGGTGGGTCCTCTGGTGGATCTGCAGCATCAGTTGCTGGGTTTTTATGTGCTGGAGCATTAGGAAGCGATACTGGTGGGTCTGTACGCCAACCAGCAGCTTATTGCGGAGTAGTGGGAATAAAGCCAACTTATGGAAGGTGTTCGCGTTTTGGTATGATTGCATTTGCGAGCTCTCTTGATCAAGCAGGAGTAATTACTCGTTCCGTTTCTGATTCAGCGTTAATGCTGGAAACAATTTGTGGCTATGATGAAAAAGATTCAACATCGAGCAAAAGGACAGTGCCTAAATTTTCCAGTTTTATAAATGGTGATATTAAGGGTAAGCGCATTGGTATACCAAAAGAGTATAAGATGGATGGAATTTCAGAAGAAATAGTTCATAATTGGGAAAAAATTGCTTCCTATTTAAAAGAAAATGGTGCTGAAGTTGTTGACATTACTCTGCCTTATACTAAATATGCTATACCGGTTTACTATCTAATTTGTTCTGCTGAAACTTCATCTAATCTTGCTCGCTATGATGGTGTACGTTATGGATTCAGGGTTGATGCTGATACCCTTGAAGAAATGTATTCGTTAACAAGAGCAGAAGGTTTTGGTAAAGAAGTGAAAAGGAGAATTTTAATTGGTTCTTATGCTCTTTCTTCAGGTCATTACAATGAGTATTATGAAAAAGCACAGTGCATTAGGGCATTAATCAGAAATGATTTTATAAAAGCGTTTGAAAAAATAGATTACATACTTGTGCCATCTGCTCCAACAGAGGCTTTTGGCTTAAATGAAAAGCCAGACCCGCTAATTATGTGCATCAATGATGTGTTTACCGTGCCGGCAAGCTTAGCAGGGTTACCTGCTATTTCTGTTCCTGTTGGACTTTCCAATGAAGGCTTACCACTTGCTTTACAAGTAATTGGAAATTATTACGATGAAGCTGGAATATTAAATATGGCAAGTGTGATAGAGCAAAATTGTGGCAGAATAGTTAATTCCCTTACGTAATATGTTTTCTTATAGTAACTATAGCATTATGATTATTTTGGCTATAGGAAACAAGAGCTTGATTTTTATAGCTAAATAACAGACCATCAAAGGCACACATAAATATCTACAATGAAAGAAAAAACTTTCACAATCATTGATGGTTATGGTTTTCTTTTCAGAGCTTATTACGTTTTGCATCATTTGACTACCACAGCTGGTATTCCAGTAGGTGCTGTGTACGGTTTTCTTAATATGGTTCTGAAGTATATTTCCCATTCGGACTACTTAACTATAGCACTTGATTCTGGCAAAAAAAATTTCAGGCACAGTTTATATTCTGAGTACAAAGCAAACAGAGTAACACCTCCTGAGGATCTAATTCCACAATTTACAATACTGAGAGAAGCGGTAGAAGCTTTTAACTTCAGCTATGAAGAGATTGAAGGCTATGAAGCAGATGACATAATTGCAACACTAGCTGCAAAATATGCCAACCACGAAGACTTTAAAGTAGTAGTAGTCTCATCAGATAAAGACTTATTTCAACTTTTGAATTACAACATTCTAATATTTGATCCTATTAAAAATATATACATAGATGAAAAACAAGTGATAGAAAAATTTGGTGTAAATTCAAATAAGCTTCTTGATTTATTTTCTCTAACTGGAGATGCATCTGATAACATTCCAGGTGTTCCAGGAATAGGCCCAAAAACTGCAGCTAAATTGCTGGATAAATTTGATTCGTTGGATAACATTATAGAAAACATCAATAACATTGAGCAAACAAGAGTTCGTAATATTCTTACTGAGCATAAGGAAAAAGCACTAATTTCAAGAGAACTTTTGTCACTATGCAAAAAAGTAGATCTTCAACATGATATTGTAAAATATGAAGTCCATCCTCCAAATATGGAAAAATTGTTATCCTTTTTGAAGAAATATGAATTTAATTCATTGATAGGAAAAGTAGAAAAGCTCTTTTCTTATAGTGGATCTAGCACAAAAGAGAAAATAGAATATAGTAGTGAAGAATTAGAAAAATTTTTGGAGCATTGCAGATATGAAGGTAAAATTGCAATTCATTGCCACTTTGAAAACAATAGATTGAACAAAATCTCCTTATCTTGTAGTGAGGATAATATTTTCTACATAGATCAAAGCTGCCTACAAGATGCACTTACTATAATAAATTCAACTTTATTTTCAAATGGGGTGCTTAAAATAGTACATGATATTAGAAAGATCAGAGAAATATTTCCTACAATAGAGAGAGTGCTAGACTCAATTGATGACCTGATGATCATGTCATACAGCCTTGACACAGGTAAGCATGATCACAGCATTCCAAACATAATTGCACACAATTTAAGTAAAAATGTAGAAACTTTCTCGGCAAAAATTTTAATAGCGATCCATGAGAAACTGACACAAAGATTATTTCAGGAAAAACTTTTTACGATTTACGAGCGCTTTGATAGACCTCTCATGAAAGTAATATTTGATATGGAGCAAAATGGAATACTGCTCAATATTCAAAAACTACAGGAATTGTCTGATAAGTTTGAGCAGCTAATTGCTGTACTTGAAAACGATATACATAATTTAGCAGGAGAAAAATTCAACATTGCATCGCCAAAACAATTAAGTGATGTTTTGTTTAATAAAATGGAGCTAAGTAAAAAGAAAAAGTCAAAATCTGGGTCTTATAGCACAAACTCTGAAGTTCTAGAGGCACTTGAAGAGGAGGGGACAGAAATCGCAGGTAAAATTTTAAGTTGGCGACATTCAAGTAAATTAAAGGGTACCTATACTGACGCGTTAATAAAACAGGTTGATCCGCTTGATGGTAGGATACATACAAGCTTTTCAATCACTGTGACTGCAACTGGAAGGCTGAGCTCTAGCAATCCTAATTTACAAAATATTCCTATCAGAAGCGAAGAAGGTAGTCTTATCAGGCAAGCGTTTATTGTGCCAAAAGGGTGCAAGATAATTTCTGCTGACTATTCACAAATAGAATTAAAACTCCTGGCACACGTTGCAAATGTTACCGCATTTAAAGAAGCTTTTGCAAACAGGCAAGATATTCATGATATCACTGCAAGACAAGTTTTTGGAGTGCAAGAAATAGATGAGCAATTAAGACGCAAAGCAAAAACCATTAATTTTGGCATTATATATGGCATTAGTCCATTTGGCCTTGCAAAGCGACTTGGCATTACCTTTCAAGAGGCTGCTGAATACATTAATTACTATTTTTCTTGTTACCCAGAAATAAAGGTCTATATGGAAAAAGCAGTATCTATCGCGAGAAATCATGGTTATGTAGAGACTTTGTTTGGTAGAAGATGTTTTGTAAGAGACATAAATAATAAAATTCCTTATCTAAGACAATTTGCAGAAAGGGCAGCAATAAATGCACCACTGCAGGGAACTGCCGCTGATATAATAAAACGCGCGATGATTCGGCTTTTTGATCAGTTAAAGTCAGGTAAAATAATCCTCCAGGTTCATGATGAATTACTTGTAGAAGTGGAAGAGAGCAGAGTGCAAGAAACAGCAAAACTTATGAAAGATATAATGGAAAATGCAGTAGAAATTTCTATACCACTTGAAGTAGAAATAAAAATTAGCGACAACTGGGGCTTTTCTTAATTATACCGTAGACCCTAAGAACCTGTCTTGAAAGGACTTAATTAACAAGCATAGTCATATTAAATATTTCTTGAAGTAAGGAGAGTACACTCATACGTCAAGCAAACAACATTTACCTAAAATTCTGTGACATTAGCAGCTTTCTTGCCCCGTTTTCAGTAAACAGTGATTTTTCTATATATTAGAAAAATTTTTATTTTAATTAGCGTTAAACAATAGGCGCCTATTGGTTTTTAGCTAAAATAAAGGTCAAGTATCTGGAATTCTGAACATAAAATCCCCCTGTGTAAAAAAGATTAGAAAAAAGTGCAGCGCACATACGACAGAGATTAAGTATACGTGTATACACTGAAGAAGATACACTACATTTTTTAATTAATTTGATTGTTTAGTAGAAAAAGTCTGCAGACAAAGATAAGTTTTTGAGCTCTCAAAATATCTCTAATTGTCATTATAATCAGATTTAAAATATATGGAAGCAATTTTTTACGTTCCCTTATCACTTATATCATTTGTTACTCTTCTTTTTTGCTTTATTCTTTTCTTTTTCCCCTTTCGATACAGGTTTTAGGAAATTTGAACTAATGCGAAAAATATGCTATAATTATGGCATAGGTAAATGAAATAGGTCAACCATGACAGTTCCACCAGTAAAAGCAGAGTCTTCAAAATCACCTATAAAGGAAAGTGAGATAATTTTCAAAGAAGAACATAAGGCAATTTATGATGCCTTCATGGAAGCATTACAAGATAAAGCCAAATCACAGGAGAGCCCACGAATAACTAATGTTTTCATATCAGATTATGAGTACATACTACTTAATAATGTCAATCCAGAAGAGATAAGACCACTCAGTGAAGAGAATTTTTGTCAGTTTTTACTTTCTGTATTTAAAGAAGTTAGAGAGAAAAAATTAGCGAACAAAGAGAATGTCAAGAATGTTGAAATAAAGAAAGTAGATGATTGTGTAGCTGATATACGTGGTACAGAAGCTAAGGATTCACTAATAAAACTTGTTGGGTTACCATTGGGAATAAAAATAGACCCGAAAAATATTTCTGATTCTTGTATGAGTGGGCTAAAAGAGAAAATACCATTCTTAGGCGGTGGTAAAAAAGAGGATGATGAACCACTACTTAGTGATGAAGAGATGGTAACAAAGTTCTTACGTAAAGTTTTTCTTCCTATTCTTTTTTCCATTGCTTCAATATTAATTTTTGGTCCTACTACACTTGCGATAATTGCTACTGTTATTGGTACAATATTTGCTGTAAAGGGAGGAATTGAAGTTCTTTTTTCAAATAATAGGCCAGGTACTTTATATGACCCTAGCTCACCAGATAAAGATGATACAGAAAAGAGAGCAAAATTGAATGAAAAAATTCGCAATGGCATTGATGATATTTTAAAAACCCCAATTGAAAGACCTCTTGAAACAATTGCTGACGGGAGTAAAAAACAACCTACTCCGAAACAAGCTTCTCAGGTGGGAAATAAAGGGGGTGAGCAGCTTACTATGCTTGATGGAAAAATTACTATAGATCAGCCAGCCAAAAGCACAGAAAAGACAGCAGTCAAGTAAGACCTATTTGCCAAAGGTGAATTGTGTAATAGGTCTTTTATTGTTTTATAACACATACAACGGGAGTATGATCAGATGGGTTTTCTAGTTTACGCAACCTATCATCTATGTAACATATTTCCAATTTATCTGCAGCTTGTGGCGATAATAGCATATGATCTATTCGCATTCCTTGATTGTTTCTGAGTGAATTGCCTTGATAATTCCACCAAGTGAATTGTTGTAAGTTGAGGTGAGATATTCTAAATGCATCTTTAAAACCAAGATTCAAGATCGCTCTTAATTTCTCACGCTCTTTTATATGAAAGCACACTTGGCCATTTAATAAATTTGAATCAAAAACATCAATTTCATCCAGTGCAACATTATAATCGCCAGCTATAATAGTTAACTCTTCATTTTTCAACAAAGTGCCCATCCTTTTATATAGGTTATCAAAAAACTTGAGTTTATACTCAAAAGTATGAGAGTCTGGGCTTTGACCGTTTGGAACGTATACACTTCCTACCCTTACCTTATTATTGGTGTGTTTTATCACACACTCTATATAACGTGCTTCTTGATGACTCTCTACAATATCAATTTTAAACTTCTCCAGTATTGGATATTTAGATAAAACACAAACACCATTTCTTGCAACCTGTCCATAGACAGCATATTCATATCCTAATTCTTCTATCTCTGCATAAGGAAATTGCTCTTCTGTACATTTTATCTCTTGCAGCAAAACTATATCTATCTGACTATCAACTATAAAACTACAAAGTTGGTTAATTCTTTTACGTATGGAGTTTACATTCCAAGTTGCAATCTTTAGCATCAACAATCCTTATTAATTATATCAATTAAACTCTCCCCTGTAGGCAACCTCGATGTTATAATTTTTTTCCACTTGATTAACTTTAAACTATCAGCAATGTTTTTACTCATGGTATATGCAACTGTATTATTCATCACAGGAGATAGCCCACTTTTTAGAACTAATGAACAAAATACCCTTGCAGTTTGTGAGGAAAAAAAAGCAACGCTATCAATTTTACCGTCCAATAGTAAATTTTTACACCTATTAGTTAGACTCCTTTTAGTAATTGTTTTATAGAGTACAACTTCTCTTACGTTAAAACCTTCTTCAGATAATCTTTTTTTTAGGTCACATGATACTTCTTGTCCCCTTATATATAAGAACTTTATTGCATTTGAATAATGAGATTTTATGAATGATATCAGACCATCAACGTTGCTGTCTGCTGAGATTATATCGGAAAATCCCAAATTTTTTGCAGCCTGCATAGTTGAATTACCAACTGTAATAATCGAAAAGTTATCCTCTTTGCATATTTGACTGAAAGCCTTTACACTGTTTTTACTTGTAGATATCACAACATCAAATTCGTGCGCGGATATATCAGGATTTAAGTACTTTATTGTGAATACTGGCTCTATAAAAACTTTGTATCCATATTTTTTTAGCGTGCTTCTTGTGCTCAACGAATCTAATAAAGGCCTTGTCAATAAAATAGACTTCATTCTGGTTTATTTCGCTAGCAGTAAAATGATATCCCTTATACACAAATTATTGAATAAAAATTTTATTTTTCAAGTTTCTTGCATAACCTAGAAAAAAGGCAAAAGAAACTCCATAATTGGCCCAGTGCTAGAAAACTGATCTTAAATAAGCGAATGTTTTTGATCAAATGAAAAAAAGATGTTACTCACTGAGTAACATCTTTTTTAAGAAGATAGATAGTTTTGTTTACTCTCTATATCTTCATTTTTGGAGCTTGATGCTCTACATCGACTTCAGCAGTTACTGTTGAAGAAGGTCCCACCAATTTGTCCAAAGAACCTGTCTTTCTTAAGTCAGCTTGGGTTTTTAACTTGCCATTTTTCTCAGTGAACATACCATGTTGCGGAGAAGAACTTGGTGAATTGAACCCACTATCAGAATTACGACGGTAACTGGCAAAGCTAGAAGTTGTAGCAGTACTGTCAGTGCTTAAAGAACCCGTTGAATTGCTTCTTGGCGGTTTCTCCGGAGCAACATAAAAACGGCTATTTCCTATCTCTGCAGATGGCATCTCATCCTCAGAAATCCTTTTATATCCTGTGCAAGTAACTTCCTCTGGCTTTTTGCCACCTTTTAGTGATGATGAAAACTTGCTCCAAAGTGAAGTAGGTGCTTTTACTTCCTTATGCTCATTAGGATTTAATAATTCTGCTTTGCTGCTAACAGTACTTATAGAACTCGTTGAACTACTACCTGATAAGCTATTTTCCAGTGAATTCATAGAACTTGCTTTATGCCTTTTTGCTGACTTATTAAGCCTTTCTAAAGTATTAAAACGAGTATGCTCTTCCTTGCATTCTTTAATAACTTCCTTAATCTCATCATGATGTTCAGAAAAAATTTCATATAGGCTGCTATTATCTTTAGCTAACAAATGTTGCAACTTCTTAGCATCTAATTTATTGATAAAATCTATTTGCTGCTTCAATCGGTTGATCAACTGGTCCTTTTTGGCACTGTGTTGACCATCAACAGAATAAGCTTTCTCTAATATTTTTTCCCCCAGCTTAGAAAATATTTTCCTAGTTAAAGCAGAGCTATTCACACCTTTATCTTCAAAAACTTCCTTGACAAACATTTCCTTTACACTATTAAAACTTCTCGTTTTTTCTTTTGTTTTCAAAATAACAGTTTGATCTTCATTACCTATTGAATATGCGATGCCATCTAAACTAGACATGCTTGCACCACTATCACTCATCTTCCTTCCAAGGTTTTGAATGTTATCCCCCATTTTTCTTAATGTAGAGCTAGCTCTCTCTTGTGTTGCCTGTTTTACAGAACTTGCAGTTTCTTTTACCGAATTCTTGGCATATACAGCACCATCTTTGATTTTTCCGCCAATATGCTTCGCTCCTTCAACTGTTTTTTCTGCTGACCATTTGAGCCCTTTATATCCAGATTGAACTGCTTTTACAGCAACTTTCGCAGCGAAAAATAGAGTAAGACCAACTATAGCACTTGGTATAGCAAGTGTTGCACCAACTGCCAAAAATGGTAACACTGCTGCAAATAATCCACTTGCTGTACCTACTACAAGGGCCTTATCTCCTTGCTTCATCTTGGAGAATTCTGTATCTCCTTTTAACAGATCCATAATTCTGTCTTTCAGCTTCTTGGGATCGTGAATGATATCTGAATTTAATGAAGAATCTTGAATCATTTTAAGATCATCTTGCTTAGTTTCAACAAAATTTGAAGAGTTTTTTTCACTAGGTGACATTTTAAACCTCACTATTAATTAAACATACTAATATTGTATATATCTGATTCTTAAGTTAGGGTTAATTCACCTAACAATGTCCACTTGCTTTCAAATGATTTTGCTTGATGTGTTTTGTTGAAAGGACAGAAAATTAGTGATTGTTGCGGTATGACGTCTCGTTTAGATCAGCTATAGTTGAAGCAAAACTTATCCTTTTCAAGAAATAGATTTTTCTGAAGCCTGAGCAGAGACTGCGCTTGGATCTGATAATTCTGTTCTGACATATTTGCGTTCTTTATCATATAAATCATGAAAATCATTCATTTGCACGTCAGTTTGAATTTCTATTTCTTTAGTCTTTTTTTGATCTGTTGAAGATGATGCATCAACTCCTGCATTTGTACCTTGGTCTTGTGTTTTAGGAACTGTAGTTTCGTGATCACTTGCCTCGATTCCTCTACTTTCATATTCAGCTTCAGTTGAAGTAGCTACTTTCGCATTTACTTCACTGAACTCATCCGCAAGTGATCTTCCGGGTTCAAGTTGTCGAATTTTCCTCTCTAAATCTTCATTTTTTCTTTGTAGTTCATTGAATTCTTGAGACAATTGTTTCATCTTTTTAGCCAATGTATTGTTTTTCCCTTTTTCTTCCGTCAATTCTTCTACCAACTGCTTTTCGTGATTATCTTGTGAACCTTCTACCAATATTTTCTTGAGATCATTTTCAAAATTTGTATTCTTTTTTTCTAGTGTACTTAACTTAGCTTCACTTTGCTTAAATTTTTCCTGTAGTTCCTCATTTATTCTATTTGTTGACTGAATCTCACTTTCTTTATCGTTCAATTGACTCATTAAATGTGTTATTTTAACATTTTTATCTTTTTGACTTTGTTCTAGTACGGTTACTTTTTGTGCTAATTGCTCTATGTCTTTATCCTTTTTAGCTAACTCTTTTTCCTTTCTTTTCAATTCATCTTTAAGTCTTGTGACTTCTTTTTCCAGATCTTGCTTTCCCTCGATTAATTGACTTGCTTCTGCTTCACCTTCTTCTGTTATCTTCGTATTACGGCTTTTTAACTCCGCGTTTTCCTTCTTGAGATATGTGTTTTCTTCCTCTAACTCATTTCTTTCTTGTTTGTTCTCTTCTTCATCACTAAACGTATCACTCTCAAATATTTCATCTTCACCATTAAATTCACTACTAATAGACAAAGAACTTCTGCGTGAAGAAGGTGTATTAAGAGAAGAATATCCACTGCTACTTGGTGTAGCTGACTGTGGTGAATCTTTTGTAAATGTTTCATCTGCTGGTGTTTGCTGCTCGTTCACACTTTTGACCATGTCAGTGAAAGTTTGATATAGAGTTTTGCCATTGATAAAAACTTCTTTATTCTGCTCAACTAATTTTAATACCTCTTCTGGGTCAGTTATTTCTCCAAATTTTGGTTCATCAATCACTCTTTTTATGCCCTTAGAATTTACTTCTACAGTCATGCTACAATCTATGCTATTGCCTTTAGAATCCTTAGCTTGCCAGTTAATGGTCATCTCACATGAGCTTGAACCAGTAAAATCATAGTGCCTTTCGCTGCCTTTTTTGGTTGCAGTTATTTGACTATCTTTCCCTAAAGATAGGTTATAAACCTTGCCTTCGTCACTGGCTCTTAAAAGGGTGCTAATCTCTATTGGTTTTTCTTTATTTTCAAATCTAATTTTAAATTCATTATCTTGTGTTGTATATACTAAGAAATTTTCACTTGGTAGAGATTCTGCGAATTTTTTATGTGTTGCATTTATTGATTGCTCAAACTTTTGAAACTCCTCTTTCCACTTTGAACTTACCTGTTCTTTAATGTTCTCATCTTTGTGTAAAGGACCAATAAAGTACCAGATTAAATTTTCTTCTTCTAGTTTTCTGATAAAATCCTGAAAATTTTTGCAAGATTTAATGAAACTTAAAATATCATTTTTCTTTTGCTCATCTACATCTAAACCTTGATTTTCAGCTATAAATAAGTTTTCTTTTAGCATAATTTCTATTTTTAGAGAACTATATTATAATATTAGCATATTTTCTTAAAAAATCAACTAATCTTATAGTTAAATAAACTTGAGTATTTGGCGGGAATGTTATATATTAACCACTCCAAGAAGTGCAGTATGGACAATACTATTATAAGAAAATACGATATTAGAGGTGTGGTAGGCAGAGACCTGCAAATCAGTGATGGGTATGAAATAGGTAGAAAATTCGGTCAAACTGCAGCTAACGTTTGTGTAGGCTATGACAGCAGGATAGATTCACCAAGCATAGAAAAAGAATTAATCAGAGGCTTGATTTTATCCGGTGCGAATGTTATACGCGTTGGGCTCTGTTCTTCACCTATGCTCTACGCTGCAACAATGCAGGCAGATCTTGGGATTATGATCACTGCTTCTCATAATCCCAGAGAATATAACGGCTTTAAATTTTTCAGTAGTAAAAAAGTTTACTCAGATCAAGAAATGAAGGAAATTATAGGCAATACAATTAAAAACAGCACGAAAATTGGAAGCTTAATTAACACGAATATATATAGTGAGTACGTTAACATATTAAAAAATGCGCTCAAGAATAACGCTACACAAAAACTAAAAATAGCTTGGGATTTTGGCAATAGCCCAACAATTGTAAGGTATATTGAAAAGATTTTACCAGATCATATACACATCGTAACCAATAGCTTTATAGATGGAACGTTTCCACTGCATGACCCAGATCCCATAGAAGAGAAAAATCTTGCTCAGTTAATAGATATTGTCAAGAAAGATAAATGTGATCTTGGTATTGCACTTGATGGTGATGGTGATAGGGTACGCTTGATTGATAATAAAGGTAATGTTGTTTCCAATGATCACTTGTTTATGATTTTTTCACGTGAAGTATTGGCGGAACACCCAAAAAGCAAGGTTATTGCCAACGTAAAAATGAGTATGAAAGTGCATGATTTCGTTAGCAAATTAGGAGGGCAAATAATTACCTGTGCCACTGGACACTCACTAGTTAAGAAAAAGATGGTAGAAGAAGGAGCAAAGTTTGCCGGTGAACTGAGTGGACATTTTTTCTTTTCTGAGCTAGGTTTTGATGATGGACTATATTCTGCTATTAAAGCCATTGACATTTTACTTAAGAAAAACCAAAGCCTATCTGAGGCGATTGAAGATTTACCAAAGTTATATATCACTCATGAAGTGAAAATTGTGGTGAAGGATGAGAAAAAATTTCAAATAATTGAATCAATCAAGGAGACACTAAAGCAGCAAAACATTGTATTTTCAGAGCTTGATGGAATTAAGGTAACTGATGATAAAGGTTGGTGGCTTCTTAGAGTATCAAATACGCAAAACTGCATAACAGCAAGATGTGAAGGAAATACCTTAGAAGATTTTGAACTCACTAAAAAAGTTTTGTTTTATTACATTGATGAACTAAAATTATACATTTAAATTTTTTTGATGATTTACTTATTCGTCAATGTTTGCAGTTTTGTTTGATTAGTAATAGGAATTGGTAACCTATGGCGCACTGCTGTGGATAACAGCTGTCTAAGCTAATTTAGCTATAGAAAATGAACACTCACTTTTCTTTATTGTTTTGAGATTTTTCTTGATCAACCATTTCCTCACCGATCTCTTTTATTTTTAGTATCAATGACTCTGGTACATACATGTTAATTACTTCTTCTGTTGTCACAAATAAAACCTGATAAGAGTGTGAATTTATTATCCAATTGGGCAATATGTCTTCTGCGTCTATTTTAGACTCTCCCTCTTTTTTATCGTATACTGTGTGGCAATATAAGTGCACAGCAAAAAATAGTACATAAGAAAGCAATATTCCTCTAAGTGCTCCGACAAACATTCCAGTAACTCTATCCATTAATCCCAGCCTTATAGGTGATAATATGTACATTAGCCAGTTATTCATTGTCATGAATGTAAGATTAAGTATGATAAATACAGAGATTGTAGAAAGTATGTTTTGTGTAACTTTAGAGTCAAAATACTTACTATAATTTATAATAAAAAAATCATAGTAACTAGCTGTCAAAAAGACTGATAAGAGCAAGAACATTAATGCACATAGCTCTTTTATAAAACCTCTAGTTATCGATATTATTACACACAAGACAATAATAAAGATAATTAGGCTATCGAAAAACATATTTTGTATCTATATGATTTTCAAGATATAATAGTTGTAAATAACAAAGTTGTAAAATTAATTGTGTTGATATTTTATCAGCTGGTCTAAGTACCGAGCAATCATATCAACTTCTAAATTTAGGTAATTACCTGTTTTGTTATATTGAAAAGTTGTATTTTTCCATGTGTAGGGAATAATGTTCACAGTGAATTCTTGATCGACAACTGAATTTACTGTAAGGGAAACTCCATCTAGCGTTACAGAACCTTTTTTTGCAACAAATTTAATTAATTCTTGTGGGCATGATAGTCTGATTTCATGAGATTCTGAATTTTGATTGATTGTTAAAATTTCTGCTGTGTCATCCACATGACCCTGAACCAAATGGCCGTCAATTCTGTCACTCAGTTTCATTGCTTGTTCTAGGTTTATTTTTTTTCCTATTTTCCACATATTTAAGTTAGAAACCTTCATGGTTTCTTGAGATACTTGAACTGTGAATACATTGCTCATTATGTTGACAACAGTTAAACACACTCCGGAGCAGGATATTGAATCTCCTTTGTTTATAGAGGATAAATTTTGTGTCTCAATATGGAAGATTTGATCAGAGTTAGGGTGGATAGTGATATCAGTTATAGTGCCAATATCTTTGATAATTCCTTTAAACATGCAATAAAATAAATAATTATATCACAAAAGATCTTATTTGTTAGGTGCGCAAAGGAAGATCTTTTTTACTTATCTGCTCAATAGATTCTACAGAATATTCAGAATATAGAAAGTAAGCCAGGTTCAAAACGCACAGTGTAATTAATATTGGTAACCCTATGTTTAATGTTAGACCGATACTTTCCCTTTTTTCTGTTGGCACCAATTCCTTTAAAATTGACACTTTTCCCAGCGGCAAGTGCCATAGGCAGAGTGCTGATATAGAAGCTGCTACTAAAAATAGACAAAAATAAGTCTCTTTTGAAGAAAATACAGTTTTTAATGGTGATTTGAGCCTAATATTAGTAGGCAATGGAGTTTTAGCTTCATTTGTTTTTGGTAAATGGTCTACAGCTTTGCTTGGTAAAATTTCATGAGAAACATTTTTAGGCTGTGGAGAAGGTTGTATAGGAATGCCCGAAACTAATTTGAGCAATTGCACTTTTTTTCTATATACTTGCTTTTGTAAGTATTCTTTACCTAGAGGTGAGTTATTAGGAGGTTGTGGCCTTTTGAGTACCTCTAGCACTTCTGATATTTTATCTGGTTCTAATACTTCATGTAATTGTTTATCTTGAAAGTAAACAATATTAAACACTGAGTTGAAAATATTGTGAAATATTTCTGGATCTTGATTTTTGTATCCATTCATCACTTCAATAAATATTTCATCGAGTTTTTTTTTCTTGTGCTCAGCCAAATTATCTATCATGGCTACTCTAGAATCAAATTGATCTTGTTTTATGGTTGATTGTTTTTCTTCTCTCAGTGATTCTTTAGCCTGCTGTTCGGATTCCTTTTTTCTATTATCCTTAAAATAATCTGTGTGTGACCTAATTTGACCTATATCCCGCTCTGTTTCTTGAGGGACTAAATTTCCTATACTACCCTCTGTTATCCGAGTGTCTAACACTGGTTCTTTTTCTTTTTGGTCAAGTGCTGGAATAACACCAGGTGGCATATTGTTACTCTGTATAGAAAATTTGGGCAGTTGTGGGAAAAAGAATTGTGCCGTATTAAAAAAATTGAATGGCTGAAAAAGAGACCTAAACCAGGAAATATTTTCATGCATTGCAGCAACAATTACTGGTGCGCGTGTAATTTGCTTTCTGTTACTTACTATATTGTAGCCAAACGAACCTTGCACAATTTGTTTATCTTGCTTGTTCCTTTTTTCAACCACATTTTCGTTTTTATTTTCAGTTTCTTCTACTTGTGATATATCTTGACTTTGCTCCTCATTTTTGGCTTTTTCTACATGTTTTAGCTTCTCATTTAAGAGTGCCTCGATTTGTTGCAAGCTATCTAGATTGATGTTTTTGTCTGTTTTTAGCGTTATCGTTATGCCCTGCAGAAGGATTTGAATTGAAGCATTACTTATGAATTCTTCTACAGTTTTATTCGCTTTATGGTGGTTGTTGTATAGTTCTTCACTTTCTTTTGGTACTTTTATATTGGCTGTGAAGTTTTTCTCCTGAGAAAGGCAGATTTTAAAAAAGTCAATTAAATGTTTTATTTGAGGTAATATTGTATTAGGGTTTACCTCTGTTAGCAGCTTGAGCTTAAATGAAAACTCTTGTGTATCACTTACAACACTTCTTGAGCGAATGGTGCTAATCTCCAGTACTTCATTAGAAAATGCCTTACTTATTTTTTTAGATCTATCCTTAAAAAACTTAGGTAAACCCTCAATTTCGTATTTTTTCTTAGTTTCTATGTTACTACTATGCATGAGTAAATTTTTTAATGTAGAGTGAAATAAAAAACATAATTAGTCAATAAATTAATAATTATAGCACCCTTGCATAACAGCGGCGCGTTGGATTCAATAAGAGCAGAAGAAGTTACTTTACAAACCTCATCAGTTTCCTTATCATGACAATAAGAGTATTTATCCTTGTTTTTGATCTGCGCAGATTCAATGACAAAATTCAGTAAAAAAACTCAGATATTTATTGGCAAATTACATAAAATTATAGCGGCTGCATGTCTTTTTTATTTTTTCTACATTCAGCCAAAATCCGCTTAAAATAAGCGTTAGAACATTATTACAATGCCAATTTACATTATAAAACTCACTACTGGGAGATTCTTTTGCCTTTTTTTTGCTTGGTGAATTTCTTAATATTTTGGATTGGTTAGGAGTCCTATAGAGATGTCATTCCAGCACTTGATGCTGGAATTCAGGAATTTTTTGAGCACGAAAGTTATGCTAAGTTTTTATTGTTAAGTAAAGGCTGGATTCCAGTGTCGGAGCACTGGAATGACAGAAGAAGGAAACACTCGGATAGGGGCAATTTTAATGATACCATCATAGAGATCAGCTACTCTGATGACAACTTTTTATGCGAATAGTTTTATTGATGATATTAAAGACTTCACTATAATGAAAGTTTAAGCTAGCGTTTTTAAGGTGAATAAAGAGCTAATAAGTGAAATACCTTTACTTGAAGATAAGGCAGTTTCTGAGATTGAAAATGCTGCTTCTTTGCAAGATTTAGAAAAAGTTAGGTTGTCATACTTGGGGAGAAAGGGTCTAATAAAGGCTTATTTCGATGACTTAAAGAATATAGATGATGCAGGAGAAAAACGCGACCTAGGTGCAGTGATTAATGTTTTACGCAATAAGATAGACCAGCTTATAACAAGCAAAGAAAATGAACTAAAAGATAAAGAAGTTAAGTTAAAACTGCAAAATGAAGCAGTTGATATCACACTGCCTGTCAGACCAGAAAGAATTGGCAAGATT
Source organism: Wolbachia endosymbiont (group B) of Melanostoma mellinum (assembly GCF_947251465.1). Taxonomy (NCBI): domain Bacteria; kingdom Pseudomonadati; phylum Pseudomonadota; class Alphaproteobacteria; order Rickettsiales; family Anaplasmataceae; genus Wolbachia; species Wolbachia endosymbiont (group B) of Melanostoma mellinum. Next base: position 580,987 of record NZ_OX366366.1, on the reverse strand, counting down.
CATCCACTGAGCAAAGTTATAAGTGAAGTAAAGCTCATTTTTGCACATATGGGCTTCAAAGCAGTTGATGGTCCTGATATTGAAGATGAATTTCACGTGTTTGATGCGCTAAATACTCCAAGTCATCATCCTGCGCGAGAGGAGCAAGATACCTTCTACTTAAAGAATAAAATAAACGATAAAAGAATGGTGCTGCGCACTCATACCTCATCTGTGCAGATTAGAACTATGGAAAAGATAAAAGCTTTTCCAATTAAAATAGTGGCTGCAGGCAGGGTATACAGAAATGACTTTGATGCAACTCACACTCCTATGTTTCATCAGATAGAAGGGCTTTATGTTAATGAAAATGTCAATATGGGCCAATTAAAATTTACTATTCATCGCTTCCTTAGTAAATTTTTCGGAGATAAAGGTCTAAAAATACGCTTTCGTAATAGTTTTTTTCCTTTTACTGAGCCTTCTGCAGAAGTGGACATAAGTTATAAAGGTAGTAAATGGATTGAAGTACTTGGATGTGGTATGGTGCATCCAAATGTCTTTAAAAATGTTGGAATAGACCATACTAAATACAGTGGCTTTGCATTTGGGATTGGTATAGAAAGGCTAGCAATGCTGAAATATCAAATTAGTGATCTAAGGAGCTTTTACGACAATAGAGTTAGTTGGCTCAACCATTATGGTTTTCATTTTTCGTCTTTAAGATAAGTGACAAATAAATCTTATACATTTGTTGTACTTGCTGCTGGGCATGGTAAACGAATGAATTCAAGCTTGCCTAAGGTTCTGCACAAAATAGGTAATTTCTCCATGCTTGAGCATGTCATTTACAATGCAAAGCAGCTGAATCCTGAAAAAATAGTTATTGTAGTCGATTTGCCTTTAACTCAAAGGCTGAAATGCTTTGAGGGTATAAAACTAATTACACAAGAGTCAACGCTCGGTACAGGGGATGCAGTCAAAATTGCAATGAGAAACCTGAAAGAATTGTCAGATATAGTTGTTGTGCAGTATGGGGATACTCCACTAATAAAAAGCAGCACAATAACTAAAATGATAAGCTGCTTAGGAGAGAGCAATGCTTTAGTTTGTCTTGGGTTTAAAACTAATAATAAAGGATACGGTAGACTAATTATTGAGAACGGCTCCCTAAGAGAAATCGTAGAAGCACAAAATGGTAGAAATAATGATGAGGAATTTCTTGCTAATGCCGGAATAATGGTTGCACGTGAAAAGAATCTACGTGAATTGGTGGAGAAAATAGAGTGTAATAACCAAGCTCATGAATATTACTTGACCGATATCGTTGCCATTGCAGTAAAGAGTAATTTAAATGTCGGCTATGTTATTGCTGATGAGGAGGAGGCAACTGGCATAAATAATAGGAATGACCTTGCAACGGCCGAGTTTTACTTTCAAGAAGAAAAAAGAAAGTTTTTCACTAACTCTGGAGTAACGCTTGTTGCTCCAGAAACTGTTTTCTTCTCTCTTGATACGCAAATTGGTATGGATTCGATTGTTTACCCATACGTTTTTTTTGGTCCTGGAGTAAAAATAGGATCTGGTGTTAGGGTTGGTCCATTTGCCAAATGTGAAAATACAACAATAGGTGATGGTGCAATCATAGGTAATTTTGTTGAAACAAAAGCAAGTGATATAGGTATAAATACTAAGATAAAGCATTTAAGTTATATAGGAAATACTCAGGTAGGGCAGGGGAGTAACATAGGTGCAGGTACCGTTATTTGTAATTATGATGGAAAAAAAAAACATAAAACAAATATTGGAAGCAATTGTTTTATTGGTGCCAATAGTTCATTAATTGCACCGCTTAATGTGCATGATGACTCTGTCATTGCAGCAGGTAGCGTTATAGTGAAAGATGTGCCAAAGGGAAGTCTTGCAATTGCAAGAGAAAGGCAAGTAACTAAAAAAATAAAATAATTCCAATTTTTTTCTTGATGGTTATGCTTATATATGCATATGCTGAGATCTTAGATAAAAATGAAAAAATTATTTACCTTGTTGGTTTGTTGTTCTCTTTCAGTACCATCTTTTGGAGTTGATTGGATTAAAGATAGAATTTATACTTCTTTGTCATATAGCCGACTTGGTGTTAATTATGACGTTGGTTTTCACTATACAGATAGCGTTAAAATTTCAGTTGGCTATGTAATCAAACCTATTATTAATTCTCTAATCAAACCTACTCTTGATGAAGAATTTGGAGCAGTGGTGGGGCTTATGGCAAAGCTTCATTATCATCATAAATTTGAAAATACGGGTATTACTCCTTATATTACTGCTGGTGTTGGTGCTGTTATAGTGCGTACAATGAAGGCTAAACCTAATGTAGGTAGAGCTGATAGTATAGGTGAAAACATAAGTGCTCTACTTGGAGAGGCTTTCAAAGCTGTAGTCAATGATGAATTTTTTTCTTATCAAATAGGTTCTGGTATTAATCTTCCACTTTCTGAAAGAACAAGTGTTTTTGCTGGCTACAAATTGCAAAGGTTTCATAAAATTTTCCATGGAATTGAGCTAGGAGTGAGTTTTAATTTATAAACTCTGATTGAATATTTTTAGTAAAGGCTAGTGGGAAATTATATTGAAGTGAAAGTAAGTGATGTAGACTCAAATGATGATTGCAGCAGATAGTGAAAGATATGCCAATTTGCAATTGCAAGAGAAAGACAAATAACAAAAAAAATAAAATAATTCCAATTTTTTACTTGCAATTTATACTATTTTTAATATTTATATGCTTGTATATGCATATATTAATCTTTGGAGGATAAAAATGAAAAAGTTACTTACTTTCTTGGCTTGCTGTTCTTTGTCAGCACCGTCTTTTGGAGTTGATTGGGTTAAAGATAGAACCTACACCTCTTCGTCGTATGGTATGCTTGGTATTAATTATGATCTTGGCTATCATTGTACAGATAGCATTAAAATTTCATTTGGTCCTGCAGTTAAACTTGTTATGAGTGAAGGGATTTTAGACGCGGGACTTATGACAAAGCTTCATTATCATTATAAATTTGAAAATACAGATATTACTCCTTATGTTACTTTTGGTGTAGGAGGAGTTGCTAAAATTCCTCTTTCAGAAAATCAAGGGCCAGACGTAGAAGAATTTTTTTCTTATCAAATAGGTGCTGGTATTAATCTTCCACTTTCTGAGAGAACAAGTGTTTTTGCTGGCTACAAGCTGCAGAAGTTTCATGAACTTTCGCATGGGGTTGAATTTGGAATGAGTTTTAATTTGTAAGCTCCGATTGAATGTTTTTAGTGAAGTCTGGTTTGAATTTTTGTTGAAAAAAAGCAAGTGATATAGGCTAAAATGATGATTGCGGTAGGTAACAAAATGTGACAAAGAGAAGTTTGGCAATTGCAAGAGAAAGGCAAGTAGCTAAGAAAGTGATTCCGATTTTATTATGTAAGTTATGTAATTTTTAACTTTTCTGTGAGTATATATGCGTATATTCATGGTTAGAGGGTAAAAATGAAAAAATTACTTACTTTAGTAGTCTGCTGTTCTCTGTCAGCACCGTCTTTTGGAGTTGATTGGATTAGAGATAGAATCTATACTTCGTCGTCATATGGCAATCTTGGTGTTAATTATGATCTTGGTTATCACTATACAGATAGTGTTAAAATTTCGGTTGGTTCTGTAGTTAAACCTACTCTCAATAGTCAGTATAACCTTGCTGGACTAGAGTTGGGACTTATGGCAAAGCTTCATTATCATCATCAATTTGAAAGTACGGATATTACTCCTTATATTACTTTTGGCACAGGAGGCATTATTGCAATGTCTCAAAAACAAGAAGGATTTTTTTCCTACCAGATAGGTGCTGGTATTAATCTTCCACTTTCTGAGAGAACGAATGTTTTCGCTGGCTATAAACTTCACAAGTTCAGTAATTTTTCTCATGGGTTTGAACTTGGAATGAGTTTTAATTTATAAGCTCCGATTGAATGTTTTTAGTGAAAGCTTGAGTTTTTGTTAACGTCGTAAAGTTTTCATGAGACTAAGAGAATTTGAGAGTAGTCAAGTTTTAAAACTTGACTACTCTCCACGAGGAAAAGCAGATAAAGGTAGAAGTATTTCATGTTTTTATTTATATTGACAGTATGTGTAACATCATTTACGATTAGTGTTAATAACAATAATTGATATTTGTCATGTTTGCAGTAATCGAAACTGGTGGAAAGCAGTATTTAGTAAAAAAAGGCAGCATAATTAAAGTAGAAAGATTACAAGCTGAAGAAAAAGAGGAAGTGGAAATCAATAAAGTGATTTGTGTTTCAAACAATGGCTTATCTTGTTCATCTAATGCTGTTGTTAAAGCTGAAGTACTGGAGCAGTGTAGAGATAAAAAAATTATAATCTTTAAGAAAAAGAGAAGAAAAAATTACCGTAGGAAAAATGGTCATAGGCAGTATATTACTGTTCTTCGTATCAATGAAATTAGTCTTCAAAAGTAAGAGGTAAGATATGGCAACTAAAAAATCAGGTGGTAGTTCCTGTAATGGTAGAGATTCGGCAGGGCGTCGGCTCGGGATAAAGAAGAATGGTGAGGTTATTCCAGGTAACATAATTGTACGTCAAAGAGGTACAAAATTTCATCCTGGAAAGAATGTTGGTATGGGTAAAGATCATACGATTTTTGCTAAAACGAAAGGCTGGGTGAGTTTTAGAAAATCAGCAAATAAAAAGACGTTTATTGATGTTGTGCCTACAGATGATATGCAAGCCTTGGCTTGAATAGATACGGGTCTGTAGCTCAGGTGGTTAGAGCGCACGCCTGATAAGCGTGAGGTCGGAGGTTCAACTCTTCCCAGACCCACCATTTAAATTTGCAATAGTTTTGATATCGTGTAACTAAGCGATGGTTTTACATAAGAATTCAGTAACCAGTGAATCAGTAGCAGCCGGTCATCCAGACAAAGTAGCAGACCAGATTTCAGATGCAATACTTGACGAATACCTTTTTAATGACTCTTCCTCTCGTACTGCAATAGAGACTTTAGTTACTAAAGATAATGTTATTATAGCTGGGGAAGTATTTGGGCCGAACATTGAAAATAGCAAGATTGAAAGTATTGTACGGAATACAATAAAAGATATTGGTTATGAGCATGATGGTTTCCACTGGGAAACAGTGAAAGTAAATATATTACTACATGAACAATCAAATGACATTGCAATAGGTGTGGATCAAGGTGCTGGGGATCAGGGCATAATGTATGGCTATGCAACAATAGAGACAGAAAGCCTCATGCCAGCACCCATTTTTTATGCACACTCGATTCTGAGAAATATCATGAGTATGGTCAAAGAGGTAAAGCTTGGTCCGGATGCAAAATCGCAAATCACTTTGGCGTATGAGAATAACCTTCCAGTGCGTGCTGAAAGTATTGTTGTTTCAATACAGCATCTTGAGGATCTGAGTCAATCGAAAGTGAAGGAAATAATTTATCCTTACATAGCTTCATCTTTACCTGAAGGGTGGATGTGCCCTAAAGAAAATCTCTTAGTCAATCCAACAGGTAGATTTGTTATTGGCGGATCAACTATGTTTTTTAAAATTTTTTGAATTTAGTTTCATTACAACTTTTGTTTGTAATTTTGTTTTTTATTCGAGTAAAAAGTGCATTTTTGACAATAAAAACCCTAACTTAATCATAGAAAAATTTTGTATCAAACAACAGTTACTGCTTAGATCTTATGGTTAACGAATATGTGTATAAATACTTTAAATGTGTGTAGACGTATTTATCCACATATTCGTTAACCTATTTTCTATGCAGATTTTTTTAATTCACATTGACTGCTTCTTTAAGCCTCGCATTGGCAATTACTATGATTTTACGCATTAGAGCTGTCATAGCCACCATCTTCTTTTTACCTTTACCAACAAGCCTTGAATAGAAGGCACCAAGCGCAGACTTAGACCTTGAAGCAGACATCGCAGCTGTAAAAAGCTTTTCACGAACGTTGCTTCTGCCACCACTTATTCTGCGATAACCAATAGTTTTACCACTTTCTTTCGGATGAGGTGCAACTCCAGCAAGACTTGCAATTTCTCCCCTACTTACATAACCAAGTTCTGGCATTAGACACAGAAAATCTTGAGATAATTTTGCACCTATTCCTGGAACTGTTTTAAGGATTTTTTGGCGCTTTTGTAACTCTGGATTCTCATCAATAATTTTTTGTATGGTATTGTTGAGCTCATCTATCTGGCTATTAAAGAATTCAATAGTTTTCTGACAGCTTTCTTTTATATGGTCGTTTTCAGGTGCTGCAAGCCTAGATTTCTCTTGAGCTCTCATTTTTGTAATGTCATCACGACGTTGACAAAGTGCAACTAAGGTTGTTTGTTCTTTTGACATAGGTGCAAATAGAGATAGAGTACTATAGCGTTCAAACCCATACTGAGCAAGGGCTCTTGCATCTGATTGATCAGACTTTGCTAAAGTTCCATGAGATAGAACAAAGCTTTTTACTTTGCGAGTATTAGCTCGATGTACAGCAATATCTTTATCAACAAGAAAATGTGCTAAGCCAAGCTCATATTTTCCAGTGTTTTCCAGAGTTACTAAAGAATTAGGTAAGATATTTGAAAAATCTTGAAACAATTGTTGCCAGCCAGCAGTATCATTGTCGAATTCGACAGCGTTCTTCTGTTTGTGAACTGCAACAACATTTTTAAATTTTCCAATATCAATGCCAATAAAATTTTGATAAGATGTAATCATAATAACCTCGATTAGTTTTAATTAATTTAAGATTGTAAACGGGTGCATACATATGTCCCATGCAACTATTCAAACGTATCGAGAGATGGGCTAGTGTACCTTGATCCGAACGGTTATAATACCAACAGTTGGTCGGTCGCACACGCCCGTGATAACTCTATTCCTATAGTGAGTAGGGTTATCTTCCCTCTTATCTCCTTTATATCATATTTTTAACTTACAACCAGTTGGTGATTGTGGATTAACCGGACGAAAAATTATGGTTGATACTTATGGAGGCTATATTCCACATGGTGGAGGAGCGTTTTCTGGAAAAGATGCAACAAAAGTTGATAGATCCGCAGCTTGTATGGCGAGATACCTTGCTAAAAATATTGTCTTTGCAGGTTTAGCTGAACGTTGTCTTGTGCAGCTTTCTTATGCAATTGGTGTCTCAAAACCTACTTCATTTTACATTGATACATTTGGCACGAATACAATAGATGAAGAGAGGATTAAAGGGTTTATTGAAGGTAACATAGATTTATCAACTAAAGGCATAATAAGACATTTATCACTTAATCGTCCTATATATAAACGTACAGCCTGCTATGGGCATTTTGGTAAAGAATCGGAAAGTGATGGTGGATTTTCTTGGGAAGGTGTGGACTTATCTACTGATTTTTGTAAAGAATTTAATATAGAAGAAAAAAAGAGAGAATTTCTTTAAACTATTAAACTCTTTTATTTCTAGCTTGATACTGATATAATAACTTATTATTAAATTGTAAGTAACTTTTTAGTAATTATACCAGTTTTAATATTTATGGGGCTTACAAGATGTCCGACAAACCAAAAGAAGAATTTTACGATATTGCTGTAAGAGAGTCATCTGGCCTTATTGAAAAAATAATAAAACATCCTTTCAATGTTGAATTGATGAATAATACGCTAGATTATGAAAAGTTCAAATTTTATCTTCAGCAGGATTTTTTGTATGTAGTAGACTGCACTCGTGCTTTATTGATTATTGCAGCTAAATTTAATGACGTTGAAATAATGAATAAACTAGTTTGTGTAGCTGTGGGTACTTTTGCCACACGAGATTACTATAGAGAACATTTTGCAGATTGCGATTTGTCTGATAGCCACAAAAAGTCGAAGTCTTGCTCAGCTTTTACTAACTTCTTTGTACGTGTTGCACATCACAATTCTGTTGCTGAAGGTTTAGCAGCTTCTTACCCGTGCTTTTGTATATATCAAATAGTTGTACGTCATATTGCGAAAGGTAAAACTGTTGCTGATAACAAATATCAAAAATGGATAGATTTTTTTAACTCTGATGCAGCAAATACCATGATTGATGATGTAACTAACATTATGAACAGTCTATATAAAAAATCCAATGATAATGAGCAAAGGAATATGTTAGAATTCTTTCGTAGTGGGATGCAGCTTGAAATGGAATTTTGGAATGAGATATACTATAATGCAGGTCGCGACTTAGAATCTAATATAGAGTTACTCGTGTCAGAACCTTGATTTTGAGTGTTTTGCATGTTTAGTAATATAATTAAGAATTGCTATGGATCAAATCTTTTAAGAGATTTAACTAATCATCCTTTTAATGTTGAGTTGATGGAAGGTACTTTAAATATAGAGAACTTTAAATTCTATATCCAGCAAGACACGTTGTTTTTAGACGATTACATTCGTACCATATTGATTATTGCGTCCAGAATAGAAGATTGTAGTAATGTAATTCCACTTGCCAAAGTAGCGCAAGGGTCAATAGCTGTTAATAAGTTCTTGTGTGATCACTACTTTACTATATACGGTGTGAGACGCGGAAAAAAATCTCCTACATGTTTTAATTTTACCAATTTTCTTTTGTCTGTCTCATATAGTGATATCTATGAAACTGTAACAGTTTTATATTCTTGCATGTTTATATACAAAACTGTTACTGATAGTATGAAAAGTGGGTTCAAGGAAAATAACAGGTATAAGGATTGGTTTGATTTTTATAGTGGTAGTTTAATGGAGTATGGGTGCACTACTTTAGAACATATTGTTGATGAGTATTGCCAAAAAGTAGGAGAAAAAGAAAGAAGTAGAATGCTTGAGTTATTTAGGATAAGCGCACAATTTGAGTTAGATTTTTGGAATAGCGCATATAATTTTTCAGAATTTGATCAAGATTTTAAGAAATATTGACAATTTTAAGCTAATTTGTATGCTTGGTACGTATTTTTGAAGATGATATGAAAAGTAAAGGACATGATTTTCATTTAGTAGACCCAAGTCCCTGGCCAATTGCTATATCAGCAGCAATTCTTGTTCTTGCACTTGGATTAGTTGGTGCACTCCATAAACAAATTTCTGGAATATTTGGTTTAGTTTTTGGAATCTCTGCGGTATCAGGAGTGCTGTTTTATTGGTGGAGAGATGTAATAAGAGAAGCAATTTATGATAAATGCCATACTGCCATTGTAAAACATGGACTCAAGCTTGCAATGTACTTATTTATCCTCTCGGAAGTTGTGTTTTTTATAGCGTTCTTTTGTTCATTCTTTAAAGCCTGGCTTGATCCGGTTTTTTTATTTGAAGCGTTTTCTCCTACAAAAAAAGTTGAATGGCCCCCTGAAGGGATTTTACCACCGGATCCGTGGTCGTTACCATTTATGAATACACTAATATTATTGCTTTCTGGTACAACAATTACTTCAGCACATCATTTTTTACTTGAAAATGATAAAAAAAGCATGATTAAAATGCTGTCTATAACTATATTGCTTGGGATGTTCTTTATAATAGTGCAAGCAATCGAATATCATGAAGCAAGTTTTTCTTTGCGAGAGACAGGAGAAAAACTTATTTATACATCCAACTTTTACATGATTACTGGTTTTCATTGTGTGCATGTTATAATAGGAATAATATTTTTGTCAGTATGCTTATTTAGAGCTCGAAAAGGTCAATTTACACCTCAAGATCACTTATGCTTTGAGTTTGCTTCTTGGTATTGGCACTTTGTCGATCTAGTCTGGATATTTTTATTTCTGTTTATTTATTGGTTAAGCCTTTATTAAGTGATTAAAATAATAGGCCTAGATCCAGGGATGAGTAAGACTGGTTGGGCCATTATTAGACTGGAAGAAAAGAATAATATTAAATTTTTGGGTGGCGGTACCATATCAACTGATGGTAAATTGGGTGTAGGTGAACGTCTACATATAATTTTTGAACAATTAAAGAAAGTAATTTTCCTATACTCTCCAAATGAAGCTGCTGTGGAAAAAATTTTTATTAATAAGAATCCAAAATCTTCGCTAACTTTAGGATATGCAAGAGCAATTGCAATTTTAATATTACGAATGACGGATTTACCCATGAATGAATATGATGCAAACTATATAAAAAAGAGCATTACTGGAAATGGTCATGCTGATAAGGGTCAGATTATATTTATGGTCAAGCAAATAGTTAAAAGCTCAAATATAAAATGTCACCATACTGCTGATGCTCTTGCTACAGCAATTTGTCATGCTTATACGAAAAATTTTTGTTTTATTGAGTAGTTTTACATGAATTCAGTTTAAAAAACTATTTGATGGCGTTTATCTTATCTAATGTTTGTTGTAGAATAATACATGCAGCAATTTTATCATCTATTTTTTTTGATTTTGTGATTGATATTCCAGTAATTTTTAGTGCGTGAGTTGCAAGAGATGTTGATAGACTTTCGTCTTGTAGGTATATGTGTACTTTGCATTTTTTTATTATTTTATTTGCAAACTGGATTATTACTTTGCACCATTCGGTCTCTTGTTCATCTATTGTGAATGGTAGTCCTATTACCATTGATCCAGCTTCATTTTCTTTAAGCACTCTATTTAGATAACCTAAATCTTTGCTCATATTTCTTCTATAATATATACTATGAGCTGTAGCTATAAGCTGTGTTTTATCACTAAATGATATGCCTATTTGTTTTTCTCCCATATCAAGGCACATTATACGTTTATCTCTTGGAATAGACTTTAGAAATTCATCTGGATTTCTATGTAGCATCTATGAAAACATAACTTTTGTACAATTGTATTTTTGTGACAGTAAGTTATGTACAGTCTACTGGCATGATAGACATTCATCATAATTAATATCTGTTTTTTGTTGCAATATTTCACTTTTTTTGAATATGTCATGTGAGACCTTGTCAGCTCTCTGCATTGATTGTGATCTGCAATAATACAAGCTTTTTAATCCTTTTTTCCAAGCAAGCATATGTATTTTGTGTAAGTAACGTTTATGCACATTGGCAGGTAAGAACAGATTTACTGATTGAGATTGACAAATATAAGGAGTTCTATCACTTGCATGTTCTATGATCCATTGTTGATCAAGTTCGTATGCTGTTTTAAATGTCAGTTTTTCATGCTTGCTAAGAAAATCTAAATGCTGAACAGAACCCTCATTTGTTGAAATTGAGGACCATGTTTCATCATTGTCTTGATTTTTTTCTGCTAGTAGTTTTTGCAAGAATTTATTTCGTACTACAAATGAACCTGTAAGTGTCTTCTGTATAAATACGTTTGCTGCATACGGCTCTATTCCAGGAGAAGTGTTGCCTGCGATAATCGAAATTGAGGCAGTTGGAGCAATAGCGAGCTTATGTGTAAACCTTTCCATTAGATCGATTTCTTTAGCGTCAAGACATGGCCCTTTTTCTTCTGCTAATTTTTTAGAAACTACATCTGCTTGCTCGCGCAAATGCTTAAATATTTTTTTATTCCATTGTTGGGCTGTTACTGATTCAAAAGGAACCATTTTACTTTGTAAAAATGAATGAAAGCCCATCACACCAAGACCGATACTACGCTCTCTTATTGCGGAATATTTTGCTCGCTGTATTTCATTTGGTGCGTGGTTTATGAAATCCTCTAATACATTATCAAGAAAACGCATTATATCTTCTATGAAAAGCTCATTATCTTTCCATTCTTCGTAGTATTCAAGATTTACGGATGATAAACAACATACAGCAGTGCGTGACTTTTTCAGGTGATCGTAACCTGTAGTTAAAGTTATTTCACTGCATAGGTTTGACATTTTGATATCTAAATTGAGCTTTTTGTAAGGTTCTGGTTTATTGTTATTTGTTGCATTAAGAAAGATAATATAAGGTTCTCCAGTTTCAATTCTTGCTGTTAATATTTTAATCCATATATCCCGTGCTTTTACTGTTGAAATAACTTTATTGTTATGAGGGCTTATTAAATCCCATTCTTGATCATCTTCAACAGCTTGCATAAACTTATCTGTTACTATTACAGCATGATGTATATTTAATGCTTTGCGATTTGGGTCACCACCAGTTGGCTTACGTAAGTCTAGAAACTCTTCTATTTCTGGATGCCATACAGGAAGATAAACTGCTGAGCTTCCTCTTCTTAAGGATCCTTGGCTGATTGCAAGCGTCAGAGCGTTTTGTACTACGATAAATGGCACAATTCCTGATGTTTTACCGCTACCTTTGACACTTTCACCAATTGAACGTAAATTTCCCCAATAACTACCTATTCCACCACCACGTGCAGCGAGCCAAACATTTTCATTCCATAGATCAACTATTCCCTTCAAGCTATCTTCAGTTTCATTAAGAAAGCAGGAAATAGGCAATCCTCTTTTGGTACCGCCGTTACTAAGTATTGGTGTTGAAGGCATGAACCACAAGTTGCTCATGTAATCATAAAGACGTTGTGCATGTTTTCTATCATCAGAATAGTAATTAGCAATACGTATAAAGAGATCTTGATAACTTTCATTTTCTATTAAATACCTATCCAATAGAACTGCTTTTCCAAAATCGGTTAATTTACTATCTTTTGCGTAATTAATAGTAATGTAATTCATAAGGCTCCTTTTATGATAATATAGAAATTTATTTGAGCGATTTCTCGATTAAGTTGTTGAATTTGTTTGTGGATGTTGTAATGCAAATAAGATACCATCAACCTGACTGCCATATATTTTACAGTAACTCATTTGACTTATTTGCATATTTGTTTCTTTTGCAACATGCTGAATATAATCTTCTGAATGACGAAAATAATCTCCTTTGTTTACAAAGTCAATACCTTTACCTTCCTTTCTTCTTACTAAACATACAATAACCCCTTTTTTGTTTGTCAATCCTTTTGCTAGTTCCAATTCTGCTAGAAAATCATGTAGATAGTGTAGCACTTCAGCAAAGATAATTACATCATACTGCTGGTTCTTCTCTTGTTTAAGAAACTCTTTCATTTCTGTATGTATTAACTCATCGTAAACAGGTTTACCTTTTATAAGGCATCCTCTTGCAATATTGAGCATTCTATTTGAGATGTCAACTCCTGTTATGCGACTTCTAATATTACTTATTTTTAGGAAGTGACCACATATTCCAGTACCGCAACCAAGGTCGAGTATATTCAGTTTAGAAGTGGAGTTGTTAAAGACTTTTGTAATTATCATGTGTACTAGTTCATGCCCTCTGTATTGTTTGGCAATTAGCCAATGCTCAACAAAATATTCACCTGTGTAATCAAAATATTGTTTTATGAGATTTTCAGGCAATTCTACGATATCTGATGTGTTTGTTATTTTTTTTAAGTAGTAAGAAGCTTCTTTGTGACTACTATCTAATTTTAGTGTCTTTGTTAAATAATTATAAGCTTTATTAGTATTTCCTACTGCAAAATGACATCTTCCAATATTATAACAGACTAGAGGTAAATTGGGGTAGAATATGCTAATTAACCAAAATCTTAACTTTGCATCTGATATATTACCTTTATAGAAGTGATATAACCCGATTTCAATGTTGGTATTTAACAGGTTTTTAGATTTTTCAAGAAACACTACAATTTCTTTATGGAGAGTATTGTATTTATCCATAATGAAATTTTTTACTTTTTTAATATTTAATAAGCCAGTGAGCTTAGATATACAATTTAAAGCAAAGTTTTTTATAAAAGATAGATTACTTTTCATACATTAGAAATACTCCAAATGTTCATTTTCATTTTTAGGTAACTAATTTTAACACATTTTATCTTACAAAATATCTTTTTCATTAATTTTTCTGTACATATCAATTTGTCGAATATTTCTCAGATTGTACTGTTTAAGATTGCTGATATATTGTTGTTGATAATAATAGGTAAATGTTTTGTGTAAAAAGGCGTTGACATATGATTTATCAGATTGTAACATATAAAAGATTAGTTTTTAGATGTTTGAAAAGTTTTATGGTAGAGATTATTTAATCTCAATTCAATTGTAAGTTAATATTTAACTCTGCATATTCTACATATAGTCAGATAAATAAATTATTAAGAGCACTTGATGGATGCCTTGGCGTTAAGAGGCGATGAAGGACGTGGCAGGCTGCGATAAGCTGTGGGAAATTGTCAACAAATTTTGATCCGCAGATTTCCGAATGGGGAAACCCAACTAGCTTAGCTAGTTATTATATACTAAGTATATAAAGCAAACTTGGTGAACTGAAATATCTAAGTAGCCAAAGGAAAAGAAATCAACCGAGATTCTGTTAGTAGTGACGAGCGAAAGCGGAAAAGGCTAGTGATTTAAAAATAAGAATTAGAATACTCTGGAAATGGTAACCATAGAAGGTGATAGTCCTGTATAAATAGAAAGTTTTTAAATCCTTGAGTAGAGCGGGGCACGTGAAATCCTGTTTGAATATGGGGGGACCATCCTCCAAGCCTAAATACTCCTTAACGACCGATAGTGAACAAGTACCGTGAGGGAAAGGTGAAAAGAACCCCGGGAGGGGAGTGAAATAGAATCTGAAATCAAGTGCTTACAAACAGTTGGAGCTCTATATCAATTTATTGATATTTAGAGTGACAGCGTACCTTTTGCATAATGGGTCAGCGAGTTAATCTATGAAGCAAGCTTAAGCCGGTAGGTGTAGGCGTAGCGAAAGCAAGTCTGAATAGGGCGTTTAGTTTTATGGATTAGACCCGAAACCAAGTGATCTAGTCATGACCAGATTGAAGGTATGGTAAAACATACTGAAGGATCGAACCAGTTAATGTTGCAACATTATTGGATGAGTTGTGATTAGGGGTGAAAGGCCAATCAAACTTGGAAATAGCTGGTTCTCCGCGAAATCTATTTAGGTAGAGCGTTGTATGTATGTTGTTGGGGGTAGAGCACTGGATAGACTAGGGGGATTCATCATCTTACCAAATCTAACCAAACTCCGAATACCAACAATTAATTATACAGCAGACACACTACGGGTGCTAAGTCCGTGGTGGAAAGGGAAACAGCCCAGATCACTATCTAAGGTCCCAAAATTACAGCTAAGTGGGGAAGGAAGTGGAAAAACCATTACAGCTAGGAGGTTGGCTTGGAAGCAGCCATCCTTTAAAGAAAGCGTAACAGCTCACTTGTCTAAATAAGTTTTTCTGCACCGAAAATGTACCGGGGCTAAAGCTGTATACCGAAGATGTGGGTGCTTATTAATTTCGATTAATAGGCGCGGTAGCGGAGCGTTCCGTAAGTCTGTGAAGGCGGTTTGTGAAAACTGCTGGAGATATCGGAAGTGAGAATGCTGACATAAGTAGCGTAAAAGAGTGTGAAAAACACTCTCACCAAAAATCTAAGGGTTCCTACGTTAAGTTAATCTGCGTAGGGTTAGTCGGTTCCTAAGGCGAGTCCGTAAAGGAGTAGTCGATGGCAATTAGGTTAATATTCCTAAACCTCTTAAGTGTGACGGGTTTTGTATTTGTATAGGTCTTATTGGATTGATCTATGCTTAAAAGAAGCTCCAGGAAATAGCACTTATATTTATGAGGCCGTACCGTAAACCGACACTGGTGGATGAGTAGAGTATACTAAGGTGTTGAAAGAATGATGTTGAAGGAACTCGGCAAATTATACCTGTAACTTCGGAAGAAGGGTAACCTGCTTTTAGGCAACTATGAGTAGGTGGCACAAAATAGGGAGTAGCGACTGTTTACTAAAAACACAGGACTCTGCAAACACGTAAGTGGAAGTATAGGGTCTGACGCCTGCCCGGTGCTGGAAGGTTAATAGGAGGGGTGCAAGCTCTGAATTGAAGCCCCAGTAAACGGCGGCCGTAACACTGACGGTCCTAAGGTAGCGAAATTCCTTGTCGGGTAAGTTCCGACCCGCACGAATGGCGTAACGATTTCTCCACTGTCTCCAACATCACTTCAGCGAAATTGAATTCCCCGTGCAGATGCGGGGTACCCGCGGTTAGACGAAGAGACCCCGTGCACCTTTACTATAGCTTTACATTGCTATTAAAAGTGTGATGTGCAGGATAGGTGGGAGACTTTGAAGTTATGGCGCTAGCTATAATGGAGTCAACCTTGAGATACCACCCTTTACACTTTTGATATCTAACTACGTTTCATTATCTGGAACTAGGACATTGTATGGTGGGTAGTTTGACTGGGGCGGTCGCCTCCTAAAAAGTAACGGAGGCGTGCGAAGGTAAGCTAGAGCTGGTCGGAAATCAGCTTGATAGTACAATGGCATAAGCTTGCCTGACTGCGAGGCTGACAAGCCAAGCAGAGACGAAAGTCGGTCATAGTGATCCGGTGATTCTGTATGGAAGGGTCATCGCTCAACGGATAAAAGGTACGCCGGGGATAACAGGCTGATGGTGTTCGAGAGTTCATATCGACGACACCGTTTGGCACCTCGATGTCGACTCATCACATCCTGGGGCTGGAGAAGGTCCCAAGGGTTCGGCTGTTCGCCGATTAAAGTGTTACGTGAGTTGGGTTTAGAACGTCGTGAGACAGTTCGGTTTCTATCTGCCGTGGGTGAAGGAAATTTGAGAAGATCTGACTCTAGTACGAGAGGACCGAGATGGATATACCTCTGGTGTACCAGCTGTTATGCCAATAGCATCGCTGGGTAGCTATGTATAGATGGGATAATTGCTGAAAGCATATAAGCAAGAAACCCTCTTCAAAAAGATTTCCCAATTAAGGCCGTGGAAGACTACCACGTTGATAGGCTAGGTGTGGAAGCATGGTAACATGTGAAGCTAACTAGTACTAATAGCCTGATTGATTTATTTCCTTTCTATATGTGCATATGCAGTGTTAAATATTAAATTGAAATTTGTTAAGTCAGAAATTTTTATTGACTTGGTGACTATAGCAAAAATGAACCACCCGATCTCATTTCGAACTCGGAAGTGAAACTTTTTAGCGCCGATGATACTTAAAAAGGGAAAGTAGGTCGTTGCCAAGTTTATAAAAATTTCTTTTTGTTTATATCTGTTCAGTAGAGCGATGAAACAAGGTAAACATAGAGTAGCTGTGAGGTAATATAACTGATCTTTTAGAACTTTGCGAAAACTTTAAAATAAAAGTAGAAAATTTAAAAGTAGAATTTGTCACCTATTTGCAAATGAGGAGAGAGATAGCAACATTTAACAAATCATCAAACAATTGGTCTTCCGAAAATCAAACTTTATATAATTGAATATTAATTAAGTTGTTGGAGATGAGGAGAAAGAAGAAGTAGCAAACTACCAAAAAGCAGATACATTTGGTCCAATAGTTAGGTGATAATTGTAGCACTCAGTGGATTTTATAAAAATTCAAAACGTGAAAATTATAAGTGATGTTTTTAATGTGAATTGAAAGCGTATCAAATAGTGAATATAGAATTCCCTCAAAATGCAAAAAGGTGTATGAGCAAATCGAATAAGAAAAGTGAGGTTTTGCGCATCAACGTGTTATAATAAAGGTAAACTTGGTTAGTGCTGAAGCAATACTGCAAGTTTTAAAGGGAAAGAAGATTTAAAAGACAGTGTATGTTGCAATCGTAATAGTCGCTGACAGGTACTTTGAAACATAGCTGGACTATTGAAGTTAAAATTCTGGGCTGTTACTTAAAAAACGCATCCACTGAATTATTTATGCTAAAAAAAGCTTTATTAAAAAATGAAACAGAAGTGTAAGAAAGTTGCAAAACGTATAAGGTATTACTTGAAGCTACCTATCTGAAGCAACTGGAGCTTTTCAAGTTGCGAAAAATATTTTAAAATCTGAAAGAATGATGTGAAATTTTTTAAGTAAACCAGAAAGTATTCCACTATCGCGCTGAACAGCAAATTAGGCATTATATCATTTACTGTAAAAGCTCATATTTTACGTAATCAGAGCTAGGAATTTGAAAGGATAATTTCATTATACTTAACATGGAAACAAAGAGAACTATACAATCCCCTGCCTATCGTTTCTTGAACCACTCCCCTGAACGGGTACTTTTACTTTTATCAAACTATTCTCTTATTGTAATAAGTTGCTTCTATATTCAAATTTAGCAACTTCCCTCTAGGATTATCCTTATTTTGTTCTAAGTATTGGCTTTGTTCAAATGCCATTCCCCATTGTGTACGATAGCTAGACTTTCTATATTCATAAAAACTCTCTTCAGCATTATTTGTATCGAGCTTTTTATCTTGTTTTCTTATACTCTCTACCATCAAGCACCCACATCTATTAATTTATTTTAAAAAGTTTACTTATCTTATCATAAAAAATATAGCTGTAAATACTTTAGTGAAAATTTCTTCTTATTTTATCTTTCTTTAAGCAAATATTGAGGTCTTTTTGTAAATTTTTATAGCCTGCTTGCATAATGTTTTTATGGGTTAGTATTATGTAATAGTATCCTACATTACTTATATTAGAAATGCTAACTTTAGCTAGCATTCGTAATTGCCTTTTTATTTTATTTCTTTTTGCTGCTTTTCCGACTTTTTTACTGATAGCCAGACCTACTCTAATAACATGAATATACTTTTCAGGTTCTCTTTCTTTTATAGCATATAGTGATATATATACCCCTCGATAAAAAAGACTGTCAGGTGCTAATCTGTTTTTAAAAGCAAAGGAAAACTCTTTTTTTTTATGCTTACTATGCGCATAATTTATTACACCCTAATGAGCGACGCTTATTAAGAATTTTTCTTCCAGCTTTTGTTGACATACGTGAACGAAATCCGTGTTTGTGCTTTTTTTTTAAATTTTTTGGTTGAAATGTTCTTTTCATTGTTTTTATATTAATATAACTATTTATTTTAAATTATTTTTCTCTATTGTCAAATAATGGTCAACTTCTATGGCATTCTTATTGAATAAAATTTGATATATGGAAAAATGAATTTAATTATAGGCGTACCTGTTTTACTAATCCTTTTATTTTGTTTGAGTAAGTTTCAAGCAGTAAGTAAAGTTAAGTCTTATATATATTTGAGTTGTATGTGGATGCTACCTTGTTTGTTAGCATTCTATGATGGTTATTTTATAACTTCTATTTCTATAGCGTTACTTTTTTTTATGCTGATTTTTATCTTTAAAGGTAAAAGAAATAAGATGGTAAAATTTTTGTTATTTATGGCTTTAGCAATATCACTTTTTATCACTTTATTTATAATGCTATCTATTTTTGTTCAGTCCATTTCTTTTTTTAATAAAGTAGCTATTTCAGAATTCTTATTTTGCTTACAATGGAAGCATAATGTAGCTATTATTGGTGAAGGAGAGGTGGGGTGTTTTGGTATAGCGCCACTTTTAGTGGGGACATTACTTATAACTATTGTAGCAATGTTAGTTGCGGTGCCGCTTGGTTTATTTTCTGCAATATATATTAGTGAGTATGCGAGTGAAAAAGTGCGTTATGTTATTAATACAGCCTTACAGGTTTTGTCTGCTATTCCTACTGTTGTATATGGATACTTCTCAGTTGTATTTTTGTCTTTTTTTATAAAGCAGGTAGCGAATTTTTTTAATCTAAGTATACACTCAGAAAGTGCTTTGATTGCTGGTTTATCGATTGGAATAATGATTCTTCCTTTTATTATTTCTTTGCTTGAAGATGCTATAAGATCTGTTCCAAAAAGTTTACGTTATGGTTTTATGGCGCTTGGCGCAACACCAGCGGAAACTATATGGCATATAACAATACCTTATGCAATGCCTACAATTTTAAGTGCAGTTTTATTATCAATTTCAAGGGTGATAGGTGAAACAATGATTGTACTAATGGCTGTGGGAATCAATGCAAATTTGACCTTTAATCCTCTCAATTCAGTTACTACTATCACTGTACAAATTGCTACATTACTTACCGGAGATCAGGATTTCAATAGTGTGCAAACTCTTGCTGCTTATGCGCTTAGTTTGGTGCTGTTTGTTATTACTTGGCTATTGAATGCATTTGCACTATTTATAATGAAACGTAACTAGTAAGTGTTTTAATATTGCAAAATTTCTGTTAATAATATAAGATTTATTTTTTAGAAGTTCTTTTATAGAATTATAGTGTTAGGTGATGAAAGAGATGAATATAGGTAGAACGGTTAAGATAACTCAAGCAGTTGTTGATCTAAAATTTGAAGGCGAGTTACCTAAGATATTTAATGCTTTAAAAAGCAAACTAAAATGTAAGGGCAAGGAGCTAGTTTTAGAGGTTTCACAACATATAGGTGACAATATAGTTCGTTGCATTGCTATGGATAGCACAGATGGTATGTCAAGAGGTGATGAGTTTGTTGATACAGGTGCACCAATATCAGTTCCGGTTGGGCGCTCAACTTTAGGAAGGATTTTTAATGTTGTAGGAGAGCTTATAGATGAGTGTGGTCCTTTAAAAGGAAAGTGTAATTTAGAACCTATACATAGATCACCTCCAAGTTTTACCGAGCAGAAGATACAGGAAGAGGTTTTAGTTACAGGAATAAAGGTTATAGATCTTCTTGCTCCTTATCTTAAAGGAGGAAAAATTGGCTTATTTGGTGGAGCTGGTGTTGGTAAAACAGTTCTGATAATGGAGCTGATTAACAACATAGCAAAAGCTCATAAAGGATTTTCTGTGTTTGCTGGAGTAGGAGAGAGAACGCGTGAAGGTAATGATCTTTATAACGAGATGATTACTTCGAATGTAATAGATATAAATGAGCACGAAAAATCTCAAGCCGTTTTGGTTTATGGTCAAATGAATGAACCTCCTGGAGCAAGGGCTAGGGTTGCTTTAACAGCACTAACTATGGCGGAGTATTTTCGTGATCATGAAAATCAAGATGTTCTATTTTTTGTAGATAATATCTTCCGTTTTACTCAAGCTGGCTCTGAAATTTCTGCTTTGCTTGGAAGAATACCGTCGGCTGTTGGTTATCAGCCAACTCTTGCGACTGATATGGGCGCTATGCAAGAGAGAATAGCCTCAACTACTGCTGGTTCTATTACTTCTGTACAGGCTATATATGTTCCTGCAGACGATTTGACCGATCCAGCTCCGGCAACGACATTCTCTCATCTTGATGCAACCACAGTGTTGTCAAGGCAGATAGCTGAAATGGGTATATACCCTGCTGTTGATCCACTTGACTCAACTTCACAGTCTTTATCTGCTGAAATCATTGGTGAAGAGCATTATAATGTGGCTTCTGAAGTGAAACGTATATTGCAAACTTATAAGTCGCTGCAAGATATTATCGCAATACTTGGTATGGATGAACTATCTGATGAAGATAAAATTATTGTTGATAGAGCTCGTAAAATTCAGAAGTTTCTTTCTCAACCTTTTCATGTTGCGGAGGTATTTACTGGCATGTCTGGCAAATTTGTTTCACTTTCTGATACTATTTCTAGTTTTAAAGGAATTATTGAAGGTAAATATGATCACCTGCCAGAAGCTGCTTTTTATATGGTGGGAAGTATAAGTGAAGCAATAGAAAAGGCTGAATCAATAAAAGCTGAAGTTGGAGCCGGACATTAAAGATTATGAACACTTTTAAGGTGCAATTTTTTTCTCCTGATAATCGAATTTCATTCGATGAAGTGGTTTCGCTTTCAGTGAATGGGCTTGAAGGAGAGCTAGTGATTTTAGCTTACCATTCTCCTTACTTAATTTATTTATTGCCTGGTATAATTACTGCTCAAATGAGTAACCAGACAAAGGAAAAAGTTGTAATTGATAATGGTATATTAGAGGTTGCAAATAATAATTGTAGCATTATAACGAATCAAATTCAGGTTTTTGATCATTTGACTCATGATGAGGAATCATTAAAAGATAAGAGAGTTGGTATATATTTAAGTTATCTTGATGTCAAATCTCTTTAGGGGCTCTTTTTTGTTCAAGAAATAAGTCTACTCTTGTCATCTCAATGTTTGTCGTTCAAGTAGCTGACACACAACTGTACGAACATTAGAAGGATATCATCCCAGTGCGTGACACTGGGATCCAGATATAAAAAGTATTTGCAAATTATGCAGTAAACAATAGTTCTTAAGGACATATGTCAAAAACAATGTCCAAAAACTAGATTCCAGTGTCTAGGCACTGGCATGACATTATTTATTATGTGCCGTATTGCAATGTTCGTACAGCTATGTGTCACACTACTCGGATGACAAGAGGGGCTACTTGAATAAAGAAGCCGCTGGTCTCATGTGCATCTTTAAACATTTCCACGCTGACTTTGGCTACACACCTTTGAGGGACTGCTGATTAAGTCTAGAAGTGAATTACAGTGATCGCTATGAAATGCGCTATCAAGGCTTAAAGACCTAGATTTTTTTTCTGAATCATCAATTTTCTCTGTAAGCTGGTAAAACATTTTTGAATTATTATCAAAAACTTCCTTTTTATTAACAAGTACTTGATCAATTACTGGACTTAACAGTTCTACTTGGCTATTTAAGTATTGTACTTTATCGTTTAGCTCTTTTTTTTCTCTTATTAATCTTTCAATCTCATCTTCATATTCTTTAAACTTTAATTCCAGTGATGGACGGTACTTATTAACTATTTCTTCTTCTATCTCCTGCCGTAATTGCCCTCTTATTGTCTCGATCTGCTCATCTTTAAGCTCTAGCTCGTTCTTTAACGTTTCAAAATCCCACGTTAGCTGATCTGCCTCTTGTTCATCAGATTCCAAATGTGCGTTATGCTCATTTTCTAAATTTTGTATTTGAGATTTATAACTCGCTATACACTTATCCCTTGCACTTATCATGTGTTCTGCTTCCTCTATCTCTTCCTCTTTTTTTTTAAACTGGTTCAATTTACCTTGTAGTTTCTCTTGTTCTGCATTAGCAGTTTTTAGCTTTTCCTTCAGTTCTTCTACCTTTTCTTCCAGTTCCTTATTTTTTCCATAAATTTCTTGAATTTTCTGCTCTTGCTCCTTATTGAGCTGGATTATTCGCTCATCTGTTTTACTCATTTCTTTCTCAAGTCTTTGTTCCTTTTCTTTACACTCAACTTGTAAATCATTGCACTGTTCCTCCAATTCCTCAATTTTTTGCTTAGCCTCCACGAGTTCTTGTTCTGATTCTACTTGCTTTGCTTTTAACATTTGATTTGCTTCTTTCAGTAATAATAACTCTTCTTTCAAATCTGATATTTGTTGTTCACTGCTTTCTTTTGTACTATTGCTATAGTGTTCTAATTGATCAAGCTTGTCTTCCAAACTATACTTTTCTTCTTTCAGTTGATTTAATTCCTCGTGCAATTTTCTTAACTCACTTATCAACTCTTCTTTTCCTGCATTGGCAACTTCCAGCTTTTTCTTCAGGTCTTTCTTTTCTTCATATGCACCTTCAAGTTCTTGCGCTCTTTCTTGCAGCTCTGTTGACATATTTGCTAGCTTTTCATTTTTTTGTGTCAGTTCAGTTTGTAATTTTGCATTTTTTTGCTTTTCTTCTCCAAGTTTATTCTGTAAATCACTATTATGCTCTTCAAATTCTTGCTTGGCCTCTTCGAGCCTATGCTGTAAATTGTTCCTCTGCTCATTTAATTCTCTAATTTCTTGCTCAGCTTTTGTAAGCTTTTGATCTAGTTGTTGTGAATTAACTTCTGTTTGAGTTGCAATTGCCTGAGTTGCAATCTGCTGTGGATTAACCTCTGATACATTGTTGCTAGTGAAAGAAAGAATAGGATTGCTTTTAGCATCATTTTCAAGATCTTTCATCTTTTCGTCTTGATTGATTACGATATGTTCGTTATTTTGCAGATTACTAACAGCCGGTGCAATGTTAGCATTTTTGTTCTTTTTCAATAATGCTTTGACAGCGTCATGTAGAGAGAGACCTTGAATATATAATTCTTCATTTTGTCTTATTAATTCCAAAAACTCCTCAGGTGGCGATTCAAAATCTTTACCATTAAACTGTAGTACTTTAGTTATACCAGAATTACTTACATTCATAACCATAGTACAGGTAAAAGTTTTCCCATCCTTGTCCTGCACAGGCCAAGTGCTTGTCATTTCATAATATGCACCCTCTTTAAATTCATAATGTCTTTCCTTACCTTTTCGGTAAGCGTATATGTCATGCTTTTTATCGCAATAGATATTCAATGTGCTAATATCCCTTTCTTGCTGTAAGATATCACTAATTCTTATTGGCTCACTTCTATTGTAATTAATAAGATTAATGTTTAACACTTTATCAGAATTGTTAGTTTCTACATAAAAAGCTCGAAGGTCTATGTCTTTGTCTCTAAAATACTTACTTACAGCTTTTTTTGCCTGATTTGCTAATTCTATAAAGTTTTTTTTAAAGCTCTTGTTGAAAGATAGATCTATATATGCTTGCTTAAAATTTTCATCATTTGTTAAATCCATGAGCAAGTCATAAACCTCCCATTTTTCCTGACAATGTTCTTCTAAAACAGTAATGCTATTTTTTCTTTTCAGCTCTGCTAATATGTTTTTCAATGTCGGGAAATTTGTTGACATAGTATACCCCTATTACTATTGTTCTGATAATATATTTACTTTAGGAGTGATTAACTCCTTTTATATTAACCTTTTTAGTTGAATTTAATTGCGAGCGTTAAACTCGAACTTAGTCATTTTGTTTATTGTTCCTCACTACCTATTTGTGTTACTATACTAATAGTAGCACTAAGTTTTAGGCTATGCAAGAATTTCTATTGAACGTAAAGCTAGTAAACTTCAGAAATTGGTTATGCTAATTTTGTTAATAAAATGCAACCAATTAAGGAAAGCGCTATACTGTGTCTCAGTGCAATATTTTCTTTCCTAACGGACTGAAAATTGAGTTGAGTTAAAAATCCGATTTTATTTAATACTTTTCAAAGATGACAATATTTTGTAAAAATAGGTTTTTAATAGGACAATAATATGGAAATTTTTCTTGATAGTGTTGATTTGAATGAAATTAAGGAGCTAAAAGAGTTCATTGATGGCATAACAACTAATCCTTCTTTAATAGCAAAATCTGGACATAAAGATAAGTACGAAGATTTAGTAAGCGAAATATGCTCTATTATAAAAGGGCCTGTTAGTGTTGAAGTTGTTGCAGATAGCCATGAAGATATGGTTAAGGAAGGCCTTAAGTTAGCGAAAATCGCTAGTAATATCGTAGTAAAGTTACCCCTTACACATGAAGGATTAATTTCTTGTAAAAAGTTGTGGACAGAACATAAAATACCTGCTAATATCACATTATGTTTTTCTCCTGGACAAGCACTGTTTGCCGCTAAGGCCGGTGCTTGTTTTATTTCTCCCTTTGTTGGTCGCCTTGATGATATAAGCTATGATGGCTTATCGCTAATAGAAGATATATGCACTATATATTCTAATTATAATTTTAAGACAAAAGTTCTTGTTGCATCAGTAAGAAGTCCAGCACATGTAATAGAAGCTGCACGGCTCGGTGCTCATTCAATTACTGTGCCAGCAAAAATACTTAGACAGTTAATTAATCATCCACTTACTGATCAAGGGCTCGCAATATTTGAAAAAGACTGGGGCGTAAAACAATAAATGACATTGCTAAAAAAGACATAAAAACACAATAATTTATATAAAAAGGACATAGGTACCATCTGTCCTTTAAAGACATGTAGGTCAATGATATGCGTAATTCAGTGTTTTAAACATGATAGTCCTCCACTAATAAAAAAGATTGAGAAAAATGTATACAGCTACGACCGAAGTATAGCTAAAATATATTTTAACTGAAGATTATAGATTAATTGAATTGAAAAGTCTGCAGACGAAGATAGATTCCGAGCTCTAGAACACCTTCACTGTGCATGGTAACAAAACTATTAGAGTTTGTCAAGTAATTTTTTATCGTAATTTTACGAACGTGCCATGCCAGTAATTATATCTAGTTAAATTTGTAAAGTAATACAGTGTTTTCGATAGTTATAAAAAAGCTGGATTTCAGTACTGGAGTAACATTTTGGAAATTGGGATGAAAAGAGGGAAAGTACTGGTTTGAAATTAAGTTTTCTGGATTCCAGTGCTGGAATGACAAGAGAGGAGTTCCAGGTACAGCTGTTACCTATAGAATGGCAGTACTAGAATGATAACAAACTGAATGACATATTTAATCTCTATACAGATGTACATCACGCACCGATTTCCATTCAAGGTAATGTCATTCCAGCACTGGAATCCAGTTAGATTTGCGAGTATAAAAGTAATACAACATTTTTGATGATGGAAGCCATTACTAGGATAACAAGAAAGGAAGTGCTGATTTCAGTGTTTATACGTTAGCCATGCATCTAAAAATTTATAAACAAAAGATTACACTTCACAACTTTGTGATGGAATAAGTTTTTCAATGCTGTTGACGCAAAACTCAGTTGTATTATTAGCTATTTCATCGAATTTATCATTTATATCCTTACCTATTTTTTCATCTTTAATATATTCATACAGAGCTAAAATAGCTATAGTTGAACATATTGCGATGAAACCAACTTTTGCTGTAATAAGTAATGATATCCCACCTGCAAGTATGGACACTGCTCCAATAGCTAGGTTTATAATTTTATTTTGTGTTGATTGATGCTCTTTATCCTCTAAAACGTTTGATATTGCTTTTGAGGCAATTTTTATTGCTATTGCTGTAGTTGAGATTATAACAAACATCATAGCTATTTTTGCTAAGAGAAAAATTGATGGTAGCATTATTACAAGAAACAGTGAAGCACCTCCTATAAATAACCATTTCTCATTTATTTTTTTAGACTGATCTGTATTATTAGGCATTGCAACCCTCCACTTTCATTAACAGTTTATTCATATAATATGAAACATGCGATAGTCAAGATGTTTTTGTGTGGAGAAGCTTGCGATTGAGTTTTGAAGAGCTTTAGCTTTACAAGATGGTAGATTTGGTGATTATCGTAAGATTCTTGCAGTCATTTTAGTGGGAAGAATTTGTAAAATATGAAAAAATAACCGCCAGAAAATTGGAAACGCTATAACTTTCTTTCCTTTAAATATACTTTTTAAAATATATGCTGCAGCTTTTTCTGGCTCCCATATGAAGGGAAGTGGTTTATTAGACTTAAACATATCTGTTTTTACTGGCCCTGGCATTATGGTGATAAACTTTGTGCTACTGTTAGCATATTGGATTTTTAGTGATTGAAAACAACTTTTTAGTGCTGCTTTGCTGGCACAGTATGCAGAAGCATGTGGTGTTGCATGCATAGCAACAAGAGAAGATATAACCGCAAAAGTTGCCAAGGAATTATGATGAATCCATTCTTCAATCCAGTTGATAACTCCAAAATAATTGGTTTCAAATGTTTTTCTATGAATGTTGGTATGAAACTTATCTTCTATTTCGCCACATCCTGCATTAAGAAAAAAGAGATTTGGTATAATATTTTGCTTTTTTAAAAAATCAGACGAGTTTTTAATATTTTCACTTTTGCTTACATCACATGTTATAGGTAAAAAATTACTACCTAATTCTTCTTTTAATTTTTCCAGTTTTTCAGTGCGCCTT
Source organism: Wolbachia endosymbiont (group B) of Melanostoma mellinum (assembly GCF_947251465.1). NCBI lineage: Bacteria > Pseudomonadati > Pseudomonadota > Alphaproteobacteria > Rickettsiales > Anaplasmataceae > Wolbachia > Wolbachia endosymbiont (group B) of Melanostoma mellinum. The sequence continues at coordinate 553,385 of NZ_OX366366.1, read as the reverse complement.
GCAATGCCAACCACAAACCATCCATCTTTAATGAGCAACCGTGCTAGACTTTCTCCAATGCCAGATGATGCTCCTGTAATGAGACAAGTTTTTCTATCCATGTGAATTTACATAACGTGAAGTATGAATGTAATGACTATTGCCTATTCACACAAGTTAAGTTTGCTATAATTTTGCTAAATAATAAAAAAAGAAAGCTACTTATAATTTTGAATTTTATATAAACTTAAAGGGAAGTTTAGTATTTGCTTACTTGTAATTTAAAATTCTTATATAATATTTTAAATGAGTTGAGAGAATTAAATGCAGGATGCAGCTTTAGTTTTACAAGATGGCAAGTGCTTTTTGGGAAAATCGGTAGGTAAAAGAGGCAAATGTATAGGTGAAGTTTGTTTTACCACTGGTATGACAGGTTATCAGCATACTATAACCGATCCTTCTTTTGCTGATCAAATAATAGCGTTCACTTTTCCTCATATTGGTAATGTTGGAATAAATCACAAAGATAATGAAGGAGAAAAAGTTTTTGCAAGTGGTGTGGTTATGCGTGAACTTTCTCCTATGTCTCACTCTTCTTCATATATTAGTTTAAATGATTGGTTGGAGAAAAATAATGTAGTTGGGATATCGGGAATTGATACTAGAGCTTTGACGAGATATTTGAGAAAACATGGATCTCAAAATGGAATGATATGTCCGTCAAGTGAGGCACATATATTAGATGAATTGAAGAAATACAAATCTGTAAATGGAATAGAAATAACTAAGAAAGTCAGTTTAAGTAATAACTTTCAAAGCGCTCTTAATGCAAAATATAGGGTTGTAATTGTTGATTTCGGTGTAAAAAATAGTATAATCTCACGCTTAGTAGAACTTGATTGTACGGTTGAATTAGTCAAACCAGATACAGGTTTTGCTCACAAAATATTAAGCATGAATCCAGATGGTATAGTGCTTTCAAATGGCCCTGGTGATCCACAAGAGATAGGAGAGAGTGTAATTTCAGAAATAGAAATTATTGTGAAATCTAAAATACCAGTTTTTGGAATATGCCTGGGCCATCAATTACTTGCAGTTACTTTGGGAGCAAAGACTGTCAAGATGGATATTGGTCATCGAGGGAGTAATCATCCAGTTTATGATCTGGAGAGTAAAAAAGTTGAGATAACTAGCCAAAATCATGGTTTTGTTGTTGATTCAGCTTCTTTTCCAAGTAACGTTGAAGTTACTCATATTTCTCTATTTGATAATAGTGTAGAGGGGATAATGATGAAGGATTACCCAGTCTTTTCTACTCAATACCATCCAGAAGAAGCGCCAGGTACACATGATTCACATTACTTGTTTGGGCGTTTTATTGACAATATTTTGTTATATAAAAGTAAAATCTAACTGAAATCAGTTAGATTAGCTTTTATTACTTGATCTTTTGGATTTGGATGTTTAATATTAGGAATAATAAAACTTAAGTTAAGGTAGTGTTCTCTTAACAGATTTTTGTGGAGGAGTGACCGAGTGGTTAAAGGTAACAGACTGTAAATCTGTCCGCATTGCGTACGTAGGTTCGAATCCTACCTCCTCCATTGTGCGGGTATAGCTCAATGGTAGAGCTCTAGCCTTCCAAGCTAGTGACGTGGGTTCGATTCCCACTATCCGCTCTTTTTTTGTTGTATTCATATAAAATCAACATATTATTTATTGATGTATTTGTATTTTAGGTAGAAGAGTTAAAATTATGACAGCGATAGTAGAAGCATTTGGAAAGCCGCATGTAAACGTGGGAACGATAGGACATGTGGATCATGGGAAGACAACGTTAACAGCGGCGATAACAAAGCATTATGGTAATTTTGTAGCATATGATCAAATAGATAAAGCGCCAGAAGAGAGAAAGAGAGGTATAACAATAGCAACAGCGCATGTTGAATATCAAACAGAAAAGAGACACTATGCACACGTTGATTGCCCTGGACATGCTGATTATGTAAAGAATATGATAGTAGGTGCAGCACAGATGGATGCAGCGATATTGGTAGTGTCAGGGGTTGATGGGCCGATGCCACAAACGAGAGAGCATATATTGCTGGCAAAACAGGTGGGTGTTGGATATATCGTGGTATATATAAATAAAGCTGATGTTGCTGATGCTGATATGATAGATTTGGTAGAAATGGAAGTGAGAGAGTTGCTGAGTAAGTATGGATTTCCAGGTGATGAAGTGCCTGTGATAGTTGGGTCTGCGTTAAAAGCATTAGAGGATGATAGTAGTGAGTATGGAAAGAAATCAATAGATAAATTGATGGAGAAGTTAGATGAGTATGTGGCAGTACCTCCAAGGCCTATAGATTTGCCGTTTTTGTTGCCAATAGAAGATGTATTTTCAATATCGGGCCGAGGGACGGTAGTAACAGGAAGAATAGAGAAGGGGGAGATAAAGACAGGGGATGAGATAGAGATAATAGGTCTGAAAGCGACGCAAAAGACGATATGTACTGGTGTTGAGATGTTTAAGAAGTTGCTAGATAAGGGAAGTGCAGGACTCAATGTAGGAATACTACTAAGAGGAACAAAGAGAGAAGAAGTGGAGAGAGGGCAAGTATTGGCAAAACCAGGGACAATAACCCCGCATAAGAAATTTAATGCGGAGGTGTATATATTGAAGAAAGAAGAAGGAGGAAGGCATACACCATTTTTTGGAAATTATCAGCCACAGTTTTATTTAAGGACAACGGATGTAACTGGGAGCATAAAATTGCTAGATGGAAAGGAGATGGTAATGCCAGGGGACAATGTAAGTATAGAAGTGGAATTGCAAGTACCAATAGCAATGGATAAAGGATTGCGTTTTGCGATAAGGGAAGGTGGTAGAACTGTTGGTTCTGGCGTTGTTTCGGAAATTTTAGAATGAGTATAGTAACTAAGATGAAGCAAGATATATATATTAGAATTAAAGCTTTCGATTGTTCTTTATTGGAAAAGTGTATTCGCGAGTTTATTGATCAATTAAAGCAGTTTAATGCAGATTTATCTGGTCCGATTGCGTTGCCAAGAAAAGATTCTAAATTTACTGTTAATAGGTCTCCTCATGTTGATAAAAAATCTCGTGAGCAATTTGAAATGAGAATTTCTAAGCGGTTAATTATTGTACATAATCCTACTTCTACTATGATGAAGATGCTTGCAGATTTATCTTTTTCTGCTGGTGTAGAAGTGGATTTAAAGGTTAAGGAAGTTAATATTTAGGAAAAGGAAATGAAGAGAATAAATTCGCTTAGGAGAATTGGTTTGTTAATGACGAATGTTGGCCATACTGCTATGTATTTTGATAATAGTCGCATGGCTGTAACCTTATTGCATCTCAGCGAAACTTATATTATTGATATAAAAGGACAAGATAAATGTGGTTATAATTCAGTCATTTTAGGCACAGGAGATTTTAAAAATATAGCAAAACCTCAGTTGGAATATTTAAAGAAAAAGGGTATAAATAATAAATGTAAGTTATACGAAAGTAGATTAAATGACCTGTCGGGAATAGAATGTGGTAAAAAAGTGGGAATCAATCATTTTGTGGTTGGTCAATATCTTGACATTACGGGTTATTCTTTAGGCAAAGGGTTTGCTGGTGTGATGAAGCGGCATAACTTCAGTGGGCTTAGGGCATCTCATGGCGTTTCTATTGCTCATAGATCACAAGGTTCTACTGGTCAATGTCAAGATCCTGGTAGAGTATTCAAGGGGAAGAAAATGGCTGGTCATTTAGGTAATAGCAGAATAACTGTACAGAATATGAAAATATTATCCATTGATTATGAAAATAGCATAATTGCTGTAAAGGGTAATAATGTTCCTGGGTTTAAAAACTCTTATGTTTTTGTGAGAGATGCAGTTAAAAAGCCTTTACATAAAGATGTTCCTTTTCCAGCAGGTCTGCTGTTGAATATGAGTGATGATGCTAATAATTTGGTGAGTTAGTTATGGAATGTGAATTAGTTGATCTATCTAATAATAATGTAGGTAGTGTTGAGCTTAATCCCTTGATATTTTCTGCCAAGCAAAAATTGAGTATTTTGCATGATATAGTGAGATGGCAATTAGCAAAGAGAAGAGTTGGTGCTCATAAAACAAAGGGTATCAGTGATGTTTCTGGTACAACAGCTAAGCCGTATGGTCAAAAACGTACCGGTAGGGCGAGACAGGGGAGCTTGCGATCTCCTCAGTTTAGAGGTGGTGGAATTATTTTTGGTCCTGTTGTGAGGAGTCATGCTTATTCTCTTAATAAAAAAGTACGTAAGTTTGGTTTGAAAATTGCTTTATCTCTAAAATATTTAAATAATCAAGTTATTGTTCTTGATAGTTTAAATGTTGATGTGAAGAAAACATCTAAAATGTGTGAATATATTAAAAATTTTAAATTTTCTTCTTTTTTAATAGTTGGTGATTATGGAGATGATTTGTTACGTGCTGCTAAAAATTTGCATTATGTAGATTTAATCAAACCTATTGGGTTAAATGTTTTTGATATATTGAATCATGAATGCGTGATGTTAACAAAAGACACTTTAAAGCATCTTGAAGGTAGATTGTTATGATTAAATATAATAATATAATAAAATCTCCTGTAATCACAGAAAAGGCTTCTCTTTTAAGAGAGAAGTTTAATAAATACTCTTTGTATGTTTTTGTAAATGTAAATAAGCGTCAAATAAAATCGGCAATAGAGTCTTTATTTAATGTCAGAATTTCTTCTATAAATGTTATTAGAGTTAAACCTAAATATAGACGGTTTAGGGGTGTGATTGGTTGTAAAAAACAGAGAAAAAAGGTTTATTTTTCTTTGATAGATGGTCAAAAATTAGATATAATGAGCGTTTAATATGGGTATGAAATTTTTTAATCCTGTTACTCCGTCTTCTCGTGGGACTGTATTAATAAGTAAAGTTGGTTTATCAAAAGATAAGCCGGAGAAGTCTCTTGTATTTGGTAAAAAATCCAGTGGTGGAAGAAATAATCATGGTAGAATTACAACTCGTCATAGAGGTGGTGGTCACAAGAAGAAGTATAGAGTTATAGATTTCAAACGTAATAGAAGTGATCAGGGTATAGTTGAGAAAATAGAGTATGATCCAAATAGAAGTGGGTTTTTAGCATTAGTATCATATAAGGAAGATGATGCTAAATCTTATATATTAGCTCCTCAAGGTATGAAGCCTGGTGATGTTGTGATAGCTGGAGATGATGCTGATATTTTGCCAGGGAATTGTTTATTACTCAAGCATATACCTGTTGGTTCTTTCGTTCATAATATTGAGCTGAAGCCAGGTAATGGTGCTGCGATTGCTAGAGCTGCTGGTTGTTATGCACAAATCGTTGGTCGTGATGGCCAATATGTTTTATTACGACTCAGGTCTGGTCAAATTAGGTTGATTTTATCTTCTTGCAAGGCTACTATTGGTGTAGTATCTAACCCTGACCATAAGAATAGAAAGTTGGGTAAAGCTGGGAGAAGTAGGTGGCTTGGGATTAGACCTACTGTACGTGGAGTTGCAATGAATCCGGTTGACCATCCTCATGGAGGTGGAGAGGGAAAAACTTCTGGCGGTCGTCATCCTGTTACTCCTTGGGGTGTTGCAACAAAAGGAAAGAAAACTAGGAAAAAAAATAAATCTAGTGATAAGTATATAAAAAAATTGAAAGGTTAATTTATGAGTAGATCTGTATGGAAACCACCTTTTTTACATCCATCTGTACTAAGATTAGTTCAGAGAGCTTTAAAAGAGGGTTCTATTAATAAGGTGATAAAAATTCATTCCAGGGCTTCTGTAATTCTTCCTAATTGTTTGGGTTTAAAGTTTGCTGTTTATAATGGTAAAGATTACATTCCTGTTAGTGTTGATAATCAGAATATGATAGGTCATAAATTTGGTGAATTTTCACCTACTCGTAAATTTACTGGGCATGGTGGTGATAAAAAGGCAACAAGAAGGTAGGCAATTGATATGAAAAATAGGGATATAATAGTTGAGGCTGGTTCTAAGGTTTTAAGATCAACTCCTCGCAAATTAAATTTGGTTGCTGATTTAGTGCGTAATAAAAAAGTTTCTTTTGCTAATGTACAATTAAGATTTTGTGAAAAAAAGGCTGCCGGTTTTATAATGAAGGTGTTGAATTCTGCAATTGCTAATGCTCAAAATAATTATGGATTGAACGTTGATAATTTATATATAAAGGAAATTTTAATAGGTAAGTCACTTACTTTGCGTAGAGTATATCCAAAAGCTATGGGTAGGGCTAATAGAATGAGCAAATTTTATAGTAATATAACTATAAAATTGAAAGAAATTGTATGATTTATAGAAATGGAAAATTAATAAGGAAAGTGTAAAAATATGGGACAGAAGGTTAATCCTAAAGTATTTAGATTGCAAATAAATAGTAATACCTGGGATTCTGTTTGGTGTGCTACGGACGATTATAAACAGAAATTGCATCAAGATCTATTTATTCGCAGTTATATAAATGAATCCTTTAAGCATGCTGGTATTTCTAAAGTAACTGTAGAGCGTACAGTTAATTTAGTGTCTGTAATAATACATTCTTCTAAGCCTGGAGTTATAATAGGTAAGAAAGGTTTGGATGTTGAGAAGATAAAGCAAAAAATAGCTAAAAAAGTAGAAAGTAGTGTCGAAGTGAATGTAGTAGGAGTTAAAAAGTCTGAAATAGATGCAGTTTTAATATCAAGGAGTATTACACATCAGCTAGAAAAAAGGATTTCATGTAGAAGAGCGATGAAAAAAGCTATTCAAAATTGTTTGAAGATGGGTGCTGAGGGTATTAAAGTAAGTTGCTCTGGGCGTCTTGGCGGAGCTGAAATAGCTCGTACTGAATGGTACAAAGAAGGTCGTTTGCCTTTACACACTTTGCGTGCTAATATAGATTATGCTTTTTGTGAAGCGAAGACTATATGTGGTATTATAGGAGTTAAAGTTTGGGTTTATGTTGGTAGTTAAGGTATATTGAAATGTTTGTTCCCAAAAAGAGTAAATATAAAAAGGTATTTAAGGGGAGAATCAAGGGTAATGCTAAGGGTGGTAGCACACTGTCTTTTGGAGATTATGGATTAAAAGCTATGGAAGTAGGTAAGGTTCAGTCTAAGCATATTGAAACTGCAAGGCGCGTAATATCTAGAACGTTAAAACGCTCTGGTAAAGTGTGGATAAGAATTTTTCCTGATACCCCGGTTAGTAAAAAGCCAGCAGATGTACGTATGGGTAAAGGGAAAGGTAGTGTTGAATTTTGGGTATTTAAAGCTAAGCCCGGTAGGGTTTTGTTTGAAATTAGTAGTGATGTTCCCATGCATTTAGCAAGATTGGCGCTTGAAAAAGCGACTGCTAAGCTTCCTATGAAGTGTAAATTTATATCTAATCATAATTGAATGGAGTTGCAATGGATATAGTTAAATTTGAATCAGAATCTTCACAAGGATTACATGAACTTCTTGTGAATTTGAGGAAAGAATTTGTTAATTTGGCTTTTCAAAAAAAGCTGGGCCAGTGCAACAATTTTTCGCGTTTTAGCTTAATAAGAAAGAGCATAGCTCGTAGTCTAACTGTATTAAATAGAAGAAAGAGAGAGGGAAAAAATGCCTAAGAAGGTTTTTTGTGGTGTCGTAACTAATGCTGAGTCTGATAAGACTGTAAAGGTTTCGGTGTTACAAGTGTATAAGGATAGGCTGTATAAAAAAGTTATTAAAAAATACAAGAAGTATACAGCACATGATGAGAATAATAGTTCCAAAAAGGGAGATAGGGTTTTAATACAGGAACATAAGCCTATTTCTGTTACTAAAAAATGGGTTGTTATCAATAGCTAAAAAGGAATAGGTATTTATATGATTCAAAAAAATACATTGTTAGAAGTAGCTGATAATTCTGGTGCGCGTGCAGTGCTTTGTATTGGCTTGTTAGGTGGTAGGAAATCTGCATCTGTAGGTGATACGATTATTATATCTACTAAGTCTATTAACCCAAAAGGTAAAGTTGAAAAAGGAAAAGTATATAAAGCAGTTGTTGTTAGAGTAAAAAATAGTGTTAAGAAATCTGATGGTTCTGTAATTCGTTTTTCTAGCAATGCTGTGGTTTTAATTAATGATCAAGGTGAACCACTTGGCACTCGGGTGTTTGGTCCAGTAAAAAAGTTGTTATCTGGTTCTTTTATGAAAATAATGTCATTAGCTGATGAGGTTTTATAATGAGTGCTAAAATAAAAAGTGGTGATGATATTATAGTTTTAACTGGTAAAGATAAGAGAAAAATTGGTAAGGTAATCAAAGTTATAATACGTGATGCTAAAAAGAAAGTAGTTGTTTCTGGCGTAAATGTGTGTAAGAGACATACTAAACCAAGAGCTGGTAGTGGTGGTGGTATATTGAATAAAGAGTTAGCTATTGATGTATCCAATGTTGCAATATTGGATCCTAAGTGTAAAACTCCAACTAAAGTAGGATTTAAGATTATAGATGGTAGAAAAGTGCGTTTTGCAAAAGTTTCTGGAGAAGTGATAGATTAGGTTGATATGTTTAAACAATTGTATAAAGATAATATAGTAAAATCCTTAAAGGATAAGTTTAATTACGGCAATGTAATGCAAGTGCCTAAACTTGTCAAGGTGTGTATCAATATGGGCGTTGGAGATGCTGCTACGGACAATAAAGCGATAAATGAGCCATTTGATAATCTACATTTGATTACTGGGCAAAAGCCTGTGTTAACCTTTGCAAAAAAATCTATTTCTGGTTTCAAAATTAGAAAAGGTGCAACTGTAGGTTGTAAAGTGACTTTGCGTAGAAATAAAATGTATGAATTCTTAGAAAGATTAATATATATTGCTTTGCCAAGGGAAAAAGATTTTAGAGGGTTTAGTGTGAAGCAATTTGATGGTCATGGTAATTTTTCCCTTGGTATCAAGGAGCATATATCATTTTTAGAAATAGACTATGATAAAATAAGTAAAATTAGAGGTATGGATATTAATATTATAACAAGTGCAGTTAGTGATAAGGAAGCAAAGGAATTATTACTGGCTCTTAAATTCCCTTTTTTTGATAATTGAGAGAAAATATATATGGCAAAAAAATCCATGATACAGAAGAATCTTCGTAGAATAAAGTTATGCGATCAATATAGGGAGAGAAGGGAAGAATTAAAATCTATAATGAATAATAAGGATTTATCTATTGCAAAAAGGTTTGCAGCTCAAAGTAAGCTGATTAAAAAATTGCCTAGAGATTCTTCTAAAATCAGAATTAGGAATAGATGCGCTTTAACTGGTAGGCCGAGAGGAGTATATAGAAAATTTGGTTTATGTAGGATTGTTTTACGTGATTTGTGTTCTTTTGGACAAGTTCCAGGGGTTACAAAATCTAGTTGGTAAATGTGATATAAGGAGTGTAATAGTGTCGTTATCTGATGGTATTGGTGATTTTTTAACAAGAATACGTAATGCTCAATTGGCAATGCATAGGGAAACAAGAGTCCTATTCTCTAAAGTGAATTCTTCTATATTGAAGATCTTAAAAGAGGAAGGGTATATTCTTAATTATGAAAAGCAAGAGAGTGATAGTATCCCTTCGCTTGTTGTGCAGTTGAAGTATTATGATAAATCACCTGTGATTAATGATATAGCTAGGGTATCAAAGCCCGGTTGTCGTTATTATTCTAAGTGTAAGGACATTTCTAAAGCATATAATGGTCTTGGAATTTTTATTATATCTACACCGAAAGGAGTGATGACCGATTATAATGCACGTAGATTAAAAGTTGGTGGAGAAGTTTTGTGTCGTGTATTTTAAATGATAGGAGAAATGTATGTCTCGTATAGGTGCCGCACCTATCAATATTCCTGCTGATCTTTCAGTTGAATATAATGATGGTAGGGTATTAATAAGAAGTGTTAGGGCAGAAAAAGAGCTGAACCTGTGTAGTGGCATTCTGTGTCAGATAGTTGATAATCAATTGTTACTTTCTGTTGATCAAGGCAGGGATGATTATGATAAAATAAAATCTATATGGGGCACTTATAGAAGTAATATTAATAACATGATTAACGGTATGGTTAATGATTTTTCTGTTGATCTTGAGATTAATGGTGTGGGGTATAAAGCAGAATGTGATGATAAGTATTTGACTTTATATCTTGGTTATAGTCATAATATTAAGTATAAAGTGCCTAAAGACGTTGAGATTAAGTGTATAAAGCCAACTCATTTAGTGATTCGCGGTATGGATAAGCAAAAAGTCTATATGGTGGCTTCTGATATATGCAAAATTAGAAAATATGATCCTTATAAAGGTAAGGGTATTGTAATAAAAGGCAAATTTATGCTGCGTAAGGTTGTAAATAAAAAGAAGTAATTAAAATGAAAAGATTGTATAATTTTTTAAGTAGCTATGAAAAAAGGAAACTTCGTAATAGAGCGAAGCTCGATAAGAGCGCTGGACGTTTACGTATATCCGTATTTAAGTCTAATAAACATTTTTACGTTCAGTTGATTAACGATGCAAAAGGAATAACCCTAGCTTCTGCTTCTACTTTGGATGATAAAATTAGGAATGTATGTAAAGGTAGGGTCAATGCTGAAACTATAAAACAGGTTTCTTCTTTATTGATTGAGCGTCTGCCTAGTACAAAATTGCAGCAGCGGTTCGTCTTTGATCGTGGAGCATATAAGTATACAGGATTGATTTCTCAATTTGCTGAGGCTTTAAGAAGCTCTGGATTTAAATTTTAGAAGGTTTTAAATATGGCTGTAAAGAATTTACAAAATAATAATGATTTATCAGAACTTTTGGTTTCAGTGCGAAGGGTAACAACGGTTACTAAAGGTGGTAGAAGATTTTCATTTTCAACTTTAGTTGTTGTTGGTGATGGTAAGGGTAGGGTAGGATGTGGAATAGGTAAACACGCAGAGGTTGCTGAAGCAAGAGTGAAAGCTGTAAATGCTGCAAAGAAGTCGATGATTAGGGTGTACTTACGTGAAGGTAGAACTTTACATCATGATATTAAAGCTAAATTTTGTTCTGGTGAGATAGTTTTAAGAGCTGCAAGAACTGGAACAGGTATTATTGCTGGTGGAGCAATGAGGTCGGTTTTTGAGGTATTAGGTATAAAGGATGTGGTAGCTAAGTCTACTAGATCAAATGATCCCCATAATATTATATGTGCAGTATTTAAGGCTTTTGATGTTATGTTATCTCCTCGCCAAGTGGCAGGTAAGAGGGGTAAAAAGATTAGTGAGATAGTTGGAAATAGGTAAAGTATGAATGATGCTGTAAAATTAAATTCTGTGTTTACCAAATTATCTAAGAAAAAGAAGCCTAAATTATTAGGTAGAGGTATTGGTTGTGGTAAAGGTAAAACATCCGGTAGGGGGCATAAAGGGCAAAAAGCGAGAAGTGGCGTTTCTATAAATGGTTTTGAAGGTGGACAGCAGTCTATATATACTCGTTTACCTAAAAGAGGTTTTAAGCCTATACGCAAAAACTTATACTCTATATTTAATGTTGGTGATGTACAGTGCTTAATGGAAGCTAAAAAAATAGTCAAGGATTCTATCATAGATAAGGAGCTACTGCATAAATTAGGTTTTATCAGATCTGTTAAAAGTAAAATCAAACTTCTTAATAAGGGTAAATTAAGCGAAAAATTTGTGTTTCATGTTGATTTTGCATCAGAAGCTGCAAAAAGATCTGTAGCTTCAGTTGGTGGTAGTGTAGAAATACTATCGTAAATCATGAGCAGTAAATTTGCATTTAATAGTTTGGATTCTACGTTGTTATATAAAAGTGATTTACTAAAGCGTATATTTTTTACGCTAATGGCTTTAGTTTGTTATCGTTTAGGCACTTATGTTCCTATTCCTGGAGTTAATTTTGATATAATCAATGATATATTTCCAAAAGAGAGTTCTGGTGTTTTTGGAGTATTTAATTTATTTTCTGGTGGCGCTTTAGCTAGAATGACGATCTTGGCGTTAAACGTTATGCCATACATAGTTGCATCCATAGTTATGCAATTATTATCTTCTGCCGTTAAAGGAATCAATGAAATTAAAAATGAAGGAGAGTTAGGACGTCGAAAGATGAACTCTTATATACGCTATATGACTATAGTGTTTTGTATCTTTCAATCAATTACGATCTTAATAGGGTTAGAAAGAATGAATAGGGAAGGGGTATTAGTTGTAATTGAACCTGGTATTATGTTTCGTACTATAGGTGTCTTTAGCCTTTTAGGTGGAACTATATTTTTAATATGGCTTGGTGAGCGGATCAGTGTGAGCGGTATAGGCAATGGTATCTCATTAATCATTTTTACTGGCATAACATCTGAATTACATAATGCTTTATCATCTCTGCTAACATTAAATAAAAATGGTAGTATGTCGTTTTTCATTACCCTTTTTGTTATAGCATTGTTTTTTTTACTGCTCCTTTTAGTCATTTTTACAGAATCTTCTTATAGAAAGGTAATTGTTCAATATCCCAAAAAACAGTTTAAAAAATTACATAATGATGATTTTACTTACATTCCATTGAAGATCAATTTATCTGGTGTAATACCAACTATTTTTGCTAACGCAATTCTATTAACGCCTATTTCAATTGCAAATTTCTATAAAGGTCATGCCATTGCTGATTTTATTTTAAACTACTTTATGGCAAATAAAGTGATGTACATTATAACTTACTTAATACTCATAGTACTTTTTAATTTTTTCTATACCAATTTTATATTTAATCCAGAGGAAAATGCTGATTTTCTTAGGAAAAATGGTGGTTTTATTCCTGGTAGAGGGCCTGGAAAACATACTTCTGATTATCTTCAAGATATAGTTTTTAAATTAACATTTATTGGGTCTGCGTATTTGGTGGTAATATGTACTATACCTGAAATTATGAGGTATCATTATGATATACCATTTATTTTTGGTGGGACGAGCTTGCTGATTATAGTTAACGTTATTACTGATACTATTATGCAAGTACAATCTTATGTTTTTTCAAATAGGTACGATAGTTGGATAAAGAAATATGAGTCTAAAACAAGGAGACTAAAGTGATTATTACAATTTTTGGTCCTCCTGGCTCTGGTAAGGGTACTCAGTCCAGTTTGTTAATAGCAAAGTATAATTTTAAATTAGTTTCAGTAGGAGATTTATTAAGGAATATTATATCTAGTGGGAGTAAATTAGGTAAAGGAATAAAGGATACTGTTGAATCTGGTAATTTAATTCAAGATGAAGTTATATGTAAATTATTGTGTGACCAGCTTGCATTAATAGATGGTGATTTTTTGTTAGATGGTTTTCCAAGAAATTTAAATCAAGCTCATTTTTTAACTCAAGTTTTGCAAAAAAGATGCAATAGGGATGTTGATCTTGTAATTGAGTTGCAGCTTGACGATAATATTGCAATTGATAGATTAAAAGATCGTCTTACTTGTTTGGATTGTAAAAGTATATATAGTATATCTTCTTTTAAGAATACTACTTGTGCTAAATGTAAAAGTACGAGATTGGAGAAGAGAATTGATGATGCTAATATGCTTGCAATTAATAAGAGGATAAGAGAATATCATTCTCAGATAAAGGGTTTGCGCGAGTATTATAAGGGCAAGTTGTTAACAATTAACGCTAATTTGAGTGTTGATAGAGTAATGCAAGAGATTGAAAGTAAAATTTCTTGTAATTTGATTTGACTATAAGTTGTTTTATGGTATAAATTAAGAGTTATTATTAATAAAGTATCGAGGTATCAGTGGCACGTATTGCAGGCATAAATGTTCCGGTGAAGAAGTGTATTCCTTTTGCATTAACTTATATACATGGTATAGGTATTACTACTGCGAATATAATTTGTCGTAGCTGTAAAATTGATGAGCGTAAGCGTGTTTCAGAATTACAAGATGAAGATATAGAGAAAATTAGTAGTTTTATTAGGCAAAAATATGTCATAGAGGGTGAGCTCAGAAAAAAAGTGGCTATGGATATAAAATCTTTAATAGAAATCGGTTGCTATAGAGGATTAAGGCATAGAAAAGGTTTGCCTGTGAGGGGACAAAGAACCCATACTAATGCTAAAACTCGTAAAGGCAGATCTAAATTGCCTATTGCTGGAAAAAAATAAAATTTGTTATTATCGTGAGTTTTTATGAAAAAAGTTAAAACGGTTGGTAAGAATACAAAAAGGTTTATTACTGGTATTGTCCATATTCGTGCAACTTTTAATAATACTTTTGTAAATGTGACTGATGTTTGTGGTAATACGCTTTACCAGACTTCTGTTGGTGCATGTGGTTTTTCTGGTTCGAGAAAATCCACACCTTATGCTGCAGGTAAGGTTGCCGATTCTGCTGCGAAGAAAGTAATAGAGAGATTTGGTATGAAGGTTGTTTCTGTAATAATTCGTGGTCCTGGTTTTGGTGCAGAAGCTGCAGTTAAAGCACTTAGGAATTGTGGATTGACTGTCACTTCAATTGCAGATAAAACGGCGATACCTCATAATGGGTGTAGACTAAGGAAAAAAAGAAGAGTATAGGATATTTGGAAGGTTTTTGTATGTATTATAGTGATAATGTCTCTTTCTGTGGAAATTTAGATAGATTAACTAAGCCTAATGCGATTAAGGTAATATCAGGTGATTCAAGTAAAAAAGGTGATATAGTTCTAGAACCTTTGGAAAGTGGTTTTGCTTTAACGTTGGGTCATGCATTAAGGCGTGTAATGTTGTCTTCTCTTCGCGGTAGTGCTGTTTATGGAATAAAAATTGAAGGCGTGAATCATGAATTTACTTCGATCCAAGGAGTTAGGGAAGACATAACTGATATAGCATTAAATATGGGCATGTTGAGATGTAAGCTAAATAACACGTCTAATAAGTGCTTAAATTTGAGCGCTAAAGGGCCTTGTCAAGTATTAGCTGGAATGATAGAAACTGATGACCAATGCTCTATTGTTAATAAAGATTTGGTGATATGTACACTAGGTCAAGATGTGGAGCTTAACATTACTATATATGTTGCTAGCGGAAAAGGTTATCTTCCTGTAAATAAATATAAAGAAAATGAATTTTTAAAGCTTATGAATGAACAAGATTTAATTGGTTTCATTCCAGTTAATGCTTTATATAGTCCTGTCGAGAGGGTTTCGTATAGAGTAGAGAATAGTCGTGTTGGTCAAGTTACTGATAAAGATAAGCTAATATTGTCAATTGAAACTGATGGTACAATCTCTCCAAGTCAAGCTGTTGACTATGCTGCAAGAATATTACAGGAGCAATTTCAGCCTTTTATTAGTTCTGATATGAGTTATAAAAAATCGCAGGTTTCTTTGTCTAGTGGTGCTAAAGATTTGGGCTATGATCCTGTTCTATTGCGTAAAGTAGATGAAATGGAATTATCTGTTAGATCTCATAACTGTCTGAAAAATGAAAATATCACTTATATAGGTGATCTTGTGCAAAAGACGGAAGTTGAAATGTTAAGAACTGCTAATTTTGGCCGAAAGTCTTTGAATGAAATCAAGGCAATTTTAAATAATTCAGGTTTGTCTTTGGGTATGAATATACCAAATTGGCCGCCTAAGGATATAGATGAACTGGCTAAACAACATACTGATGAGGATTAGGTAGTATATGAAACATGGAATAAAGAAAAATAAACTGTCTCGTTGTACCGAGCATAGGTTATCAATGTTAAAGAATCTATCTATCTCGTTAATTAATCATGAGCAGATTGTAACTACTTTACCAAAGGCTAAAGCACTTCGTCCATATGTGGAAAAGTTTATTACAATTGCTAAGAATAACGATTCTTTACATGGTAGAAGGCTTTTGCTTTCACGTCTTCATAATAGTAAGTTAGTAGTTGATAAATTATTAAGCGTTCTAGCTAATCGTTATCAAGACCGTAAAGGTGGATATTCTAGAATAATAAAATTTGGTACTCGAAAGGGTGATTGCGCTCCAATGGCAGTGATAGAGCTAGTTGATAGAGATATTTCAGCAAAAGGTGAGATTTATAGTAAAAATAAAAAAGGAAGCAAAGTAGTTACACAAAGCTAATTATTCTTTTTATGATAAGTAGGTTACGCTATTTTGTAGGTTACTTTGGAGAATTGTTAGTTTCGATATATTTAAAGCTGAAATTCTATAATGTTATAAAACGTCGCTTCCGTTGTAAGTTGGGTGAAATTGACTTAATTGTATCTAAAAAAAGGGAGCTGATTTTTATAGAAGTTAAAACAAGTTTATTTGGAAAAGAAGTACCGATATCTCATTTTCAGTGTCAGTCTATTATAAATTCTTCTAAATATTTCTTAAGTAAAAATCTTGATTTTTTAGATTATTCAGTCAGATATGATTTATGTTTTCTTTCCTTAAGGAGAAGACCTATTTATATAAAAAATGCTTGGATTGAACAATGGTAGCTAAAATAATTTAGATTTACTAGAACAGGTAATTGAATATGAAAAACAATAATTTAGTTTCATCTTATGCTAGAGCACTGTTTCATGTCTCAGGAAGCAGATTAGGTATTATAAGAAAAGAAGTAGAATTTTTGTTAGCTTTTTTTAAAGATCAAGATGTTTTTGTGTATCTATCTCATCCTATGGTTTCTCTTTTGCACAAAAAAGAAGCGATACTTTCTATAAAGGAGAACTTGAGTGAAAACTTAGTCAAATTTATTATGGTTACACTTGCAAACAAGCGCTCCCGTTTATTAATCCTTATATTAGAAAAATTCTTAAATCTTGTAAGGGAAAGTGAAAATGAATTGGAAATTACTATAAAATCAGCAGAGGTTTTAAAGGAACCTGATATAAAAATAATTACTGAATCTTTGAACTTTCTTGGTAAAATAATAAAAGTCAGTCATGTGGTTGATCCTTCTATACTAGGTGGCTTTGTAGTTAGGTATGGTTTTAACTTGATTGATGCTTCGCTTAAGAGTTATTTGGATAGATTGGTTGATTTGAGTAAAATGGAAATGTTGAAAATAAGGAATTGTATATGAAGAATAGCATAAATGCCTCTGAAGTAGTAAACATAATAAAAGAGAAGGTTGAGACATTTGATAATCCTATAAAACGAGAAAATATAGGTGAAGTAATTTCAGTAACGGATGGTATCACATTGGTCTATGGGCTGGAAAAAGCAAAGTTTGGTGAAAAGGTATCTTTTGCAAGCGGTGTAGAAGGAATAGTTCTTGATTTAGATCATGATACAGCTGGAATAGTTGTGCTTGGCAATGACCGTGATGTAAAAGAAGGGGACGTTGTAAAATGTAGTGGTGATGTTGTACAGGTGCCTGTAGGTCATGAATTATTAGGGAGAGTTGTAAATGCATTAGGCGATCCTATAGACGATGGTGGAGAAATTAGAGCCAAGAACAAAATGTATATAGAATCTAAAGCGCCAGGTATTATTGACCGTAAATCTGTGCATGAACCTCTGCAGACAGGAATTAAAATTATAGATTTGTTGATTCCTATAGGTAGAGGGCAACGTGAATTAATTATTGGCGATAGACAAATTGGTAAAACCACTATTGCGATTGATACTATTATCAATCAGAAGAAGATTAATGATGAGGTAAACGAAAATCAAAAAATTTACTGTGTTTATGTTGCTATTGGACAAAAAATTTCGACAGTAGCAAAAGTGGTGAATAAGCTAAAAGAAAGTGGAGCATTAGAGTATACAACCGTAGTTGTGGCTAGCGCATCTGACTGCGCGCCTATGCAATTTTTAGCACCTTATACCGGTTGCACTATTGGAGAATTTTTCCGTGATAATGGAATGCATTGCTTGGTGGTATATGATGATTTATCTAAGCATGCTGTGGCATATAGGCAGATGTCCTTATTGCTCAGACGTCCTCCTGGTCGTGAAGCTTATCCTGGAGATATATTCTATGTACACTCTCGCTTGCTTGAAAGAGCTGCCAAAATGTCTGATGAAAAAGGACAGGGATCTTTGACTGCTTTGCCGATTATTGAGACTCAGGCTGGTGATGTATCTGCATATGTTCCAACTAATGTGATTTCAATTACCGATGGACAAATTTTTCTTGAGTCTGAATTATTTCACAAAGGATTTCGCCCTGCAGTGAATATAGGTTTATCGGTTTCTCGGGTTGGCTCTGCTGCACAATTGAAATCTGTGAAAAAAGTTGCTGGTTCTATAAAGCTGAGTTTGGCCCAATATAGAGAACTGGAAGACTTTGCTAAATTTGGTTCTGATCTTGATGCTACTGTTCAATTGTCCTTAAACAAAGGTAAATACCTTATTGAATTATTAAAGCAAAAACAGTATTCACCTATGCAAATAGAAGAGCAAGTATTGCTTATGTATATCTTTTCTAATCTGTATGGTCAATTAAATAAGGTACAGGTGAGCAACATCAATAGGTTCGAGTGTGATCTTATCAATTATTTTCAAACTGTTCACCCTGGAGTTTTAAAAAAGTTGTCAGGTGACATGAATGATGATATAAAAGATGATATTCTTGGTATTGTGAGTGATTTTGTCACTCAATTCAATTGCGTTTAGGCGGTGATTATGACTTCATCCATTGTTAACAAGTTTCCTATTACAAGGGAAGGTTTTGAGAGTATGCAAGTCGAACTTGAGAAATTAAAGGAAGAAAAACCTTCTATCATACAGGCTATTTCTGATGCTCGTGATCAAGGCGATTTATCTGAAAATGCAGAATACCATGCAGCACGGGAAAGATTAAGTTTTATTGAAGGCCGCATAATTGAGGTAGAGAGTAAACTTTCACATGCAGAAGTGATAGAAGTAAAAAATTTGTCTGGTGATACAGTAATGTTTGGTGCAACTGTTACGGTAAGCATGCTCGGTGATGATAACAGTGAAATAGAATATGTTTATAAGATTGTAGGTGGGTATGAAGCTGATGCTTCAAAGCAGTTGATCTCTACGGATTCACCACTAGGTAGTGCTTTAATTGGCAAAAAAGTTGGTGAGTATGTGGAAGTGATAGTGCCAAATGGAGAGAAATTGTATAAAATAGTTAAGATTGAGTTTAAGTAAATCATGGTACAAGTAACTTATCCTTCAATTAGTCTACCCGGTATTTCTTCTGTGGAAGATGTATTGAGGGATGCTAGTTCTGGTAAATTATTCATTTTAGTTGACGATGAAAACAGAGAGAATGAAGGTGATCTGATTGTATTAGCTGAGAAATTAGAGCCAGAACATGTGGCTTTTATGGTTAGATACGGTACAGGGATTGTTTGTTTAGCAATGACTAAAGTTCACATGAAAAGGTTAGGCCTTAGTTTCATGGAAAAAAAAAATGTTGGTGAAAATCATACTGCTTTTACTACATCAATTGATGCACGTTATGGTATTACTACGGGTGTTTCAGCTGAGGATAGAACAAAAACTATACATGTTGCTATTGATAAAAATAGAACTCAGGATGACATTATAACTCCCGGTCATATTTTTCCTGTGATTGCACATGAGGGTGGAGTAGAGCAACGTGCTGGTCATACTGAAGCAAGTGTTGAGATAGCTAAGTTAGTGGGATGTAATCATTCTGCAGTTATTTGTGAATTAGTGAATGATGATGGCTCTATGATGCGCTTACCCCAGTTGCTTGAATTTGCTGAACAACATAATATTAAGTTAACTACCATTGATAAACTTATCAGTTACGTTCAAAATTTAAACTAGCGTTTATAGATTCGTATAGTTTAAGTGTTAAAATATAAAATTCCTCAAAGTTATACAAACAAGGAATTTCCATGTCTAAGCTTTTTGTTTTACTATTTTTTTTCGTATACTGTAATAGCGCTTACTCTGTTAGTATTATTAGAGATAGTGAAGTGGAAGCGGTAGTTAAGGATCTAGCGCAACCTTTATTTTCTGCTGCGGGTATTGATAATGATAAAATAAAAGTTTTTATAGTTGATGATAGATCGATTAATGCTTTTGTAATTAACAATAATAGCATTTTCATTCATTTAGGGCTTTTACAATATTCGACTGAACCTTATGTCTTACTTGGTATATTAGCACATGAAATTGCTCATATATCTGCTGGTCATGTATTACAAATGAGTAGTGCTGTAGGTTATTTTCAATCAATAGCAATGATTAGTTATATGGTAGGATTAGTTTCTAGTATTGTCATTAACCCTCAGGTTGCGAGTGCAATCTTGCTTAGTGGTGTAACGCTTAGTTCAAGGTTGTTTTTTAACTATTCTCAAGAGCAAGAGAGTGTAGCAGATAGCTATGCTTTAAGATACCTAGATGAATCTGGCTATGATAATTTAGGTATGAAAGAGATTTTTGACTATTTTAAGAGTATTGAGCATGAAAACACTGAAGAGTATTTCCGCACTCACCCACTTAGTGATAAGCGTATATTTGCTGTACAGAATTATAAGGTTAAAAACAATATAAAACCAATCCTTGCAGATAAATTGCTGAAGTTTGAGCGTATGGTTGCAAAGCTAGACTCTTTCTTTGCTCCTATTCATGTGTTATCTAATAAATATGAAGGTAGTTCTAAGTATGTAAATGCTGTAATTCACTATAGGCAAGGAAAGATAGAAGAGGCTATTACTAAAGTTAATTCATTGATTCAAGAGTCACGCAATGATCCTTATTTATATGAATTAAAAGCGGAGATGTTATACAAAGCTGGAAATTTAAGTGAAGCAATAAAAATGTATGAAGAATCACTTAGATATTTATCTGAGAAGAATAACTATTTAGTGAAACTTGCATTATCTCATACTTTATTGTTATACGGTGACGTAGAGAAGGCAATTTTTTACCTGGAGCAGATTGCAAGCGTAGAAGCAAATAACGCTTTTGTCTGGAAGTATTTAAGTATTGCATATAAACGTAGCGCTGATATGGCAATGTATTACTTTGCTTTGACAAAGAAGGCTTGTATTGAAGGTGATTTAGAGAAATTTATGAAATACGCTGAGGTAGCTGTTAAAACTTTACCGAAAGACAGTCATTATTTGTTACAGATTGAAGACATGAAGGAACAATACACACAAAAATATCCTGATTTTTAAGTTATTTTTCCCCACACTTGCTCAACATACTACCTTGTTTAATGCTATCGGGTATAATTTTCATTATAATCGCTTTGGCACCAAAAAATACACCACAAAACATACCTAGGGCAAAGAGAGCTGGCCATGGCATTCTACCAAATATTGCAAGCAAAGCTGCACCTATTATGACTACAGTCATAAGTGGCCCACCTATTCCCCAAATATAACCAATAATATTGCATATTACTTGGGCAGTTGTATCATCTATATCAGTAGCAGCATTTGCGTAATCTGAAAAAGAGAGAAACAGCACTATACATAAAGCATTAAAAAATTTTTTTATTATATAGCTCATTGTTTTGCCTCCAAGTAATAAACTAGTGTGAATCTAAATTTATATATATATTTATTTTAAGGTAAAACTCATAGTTTGTCCATAAATAAGTGTTGCTACATAAATAGCCCACCATTGATGTTAAGCACATGCCCCGTTATATATCTTGCTTCGTCGCTTGCTAAAAACAATACCCCTGCTGCTATTTCTTTCCCTGTTCCCATTCTTTGCATTGGAATATTATCTAATATTTTTTCTTTTTGTTTTTCATTTAAAACTTCAGTCATCTTAGTATCTATAAACCCAGGAGCAATGCAATTTACTGTTACACCGCGACTTGCAACTTCTTTTGCTATAGATTTACTCATGGCTATTATCCCAGCTTTAGAAGCTGCATAATTTGCTTGCCCGGCATTGCCTGTTAAACCTACTATTGAGGAAACATTTATAATTCTTCCCCAGCTATTTTTAATTAATTTCCTGCATGCTTCTCTATTTAGTGTAAATGTAGAGCTCAAATTAATATCAATCACCTTTTGCCATGATTCATCTGTCATTCTCAGTAATAAACTGTCTTGTGTAATGCCTGCATTGCATATGAGCCCATCAAAGCCTTTCATCAACTCACTTGCTTTATTTATTAGTTGATTTACCTCTTCAGGATTTGATAAGTCGCAAGGAAGTACATGAATGTTTTTTTCATATTTTTTAGCAACTTCTTCTAGTACTTCTTTTTTTGTGCCAGAGATACATAAAGTTGCTCCGGCTTTATGCATAACCTCTACAATTGCCTGCCCTATTCCGCCTGATGCACCAGTAATCAGAAATTTCCTGTCTTCTAATCCGAACATGATAATTTTTATATTATCCCAGCTCTTAACAGAATATTAAAAGACTTGCAATAGATTTTTTTCATAACTTTCATTTAATAGAAGATTCTTGACAAATCTTGTGTTTATTGGCGAAATTATGGCGGCTGCATGCCTTTTTTTATTTTTTTCTATTCAGCCTAAACACGCTTCGTTTAAGCGTTAGCACATTATCAATTACAGTAATAAAATCAGCACCATGTGGATTCTTTTGCCTTTTTTTGACTGGTAAATTTCTTAACACTTATAGCTAAAGTAATTTAAGAGAGCCAGCGCGTGACTAGTTCTTATTACTTGATCAGTCTTCTGGATCCCAGTGTCTGGGCACTGGGATGACAGGAGTGTGAGATAAGGCTACATTCATACTCCAACAGGAATGACATCATAGAGGTCATTGAGATGACAGGAAAGAATACTTGAATGACAATAGGGACACTAGAATGAAAGGAAAAGAGGCTATTTAATTGTGCTGAATTTTACAAAATTTATTACTCCTGCCTGACAAATTTATTAGAATAGTATGTATAGTATGTTTATTAGTGAAAATCCGAAAAAAATGCAAGAAAAGTTAATATATTACTTTAGCCAAAGCAACTGTGAAGGTAATGCAGCAATGAGAAATCTACTAGGAGGGAAGGGAGCAAATCTGGCAGAGATGTGTAACATTGGCATTCCTGTTCCACTTGGTTTTACAATTTCCACTGCTGTTTGTCAGGCCTATTGTCAAGATAATGAATTGTCTTGTGATCTACGTAACGAGATAAAAAACTACATGGCGATGCTCGAAAGTGACATCGGTTGTAAATTCGGGGATTCAAATAATCCTTTATTAGTTTCCATACGCTCTGGTAGTGTGAATTCAATGCCGGGCATGCTTGATACTATTTTAAATGTTGGTCTAAATGATGAAACCGTTGTTGGGCTTGCAAAAAAAAGTGGCGAACGTTTTTCTTACGATAGCTACTGCCGTTTCATCATGATGTACTCCAATGTTGTACTACAGCTTGATCATCACCTATTTCAAGATGTTATTGATAATGAGCAGCAAAAGAGTGGAGTAAAAAGCTTAGCTGATCTTGATGTTAATGTTTTAAAGAAAATTGTTAATGATTTTAAAGAGATAGTATGTGAGAAAATAGGAAAAAATTTCCCGCAGAACGTTGAAGAGCAATTGTTAAACTCAGTTAATGCAGTATTTGCCTCTTGGAAAAATGATAGGGCTGTTTCCTATAGAAGAATACATAATATTCCTGAAAACCTTGGAACAGCGGTCAACGTGCAAGCAATGGTTTTTGGTAATTTAAATGATAATTCTGCAACCGGCGTGATATTTACACGTAATCCTTCAACTGGAGAAAAAAAGCTTTTTGGTGAGTTTTTAGTTAATGCTCAGGGTGAGGATGTGGTTTCTGGTGTTTATACTCCTATGCCAATTGACGGGGAGCAAGAAAGTACCATGGAGAAGTTGCTACCAAGTGTCTACCGAGAATTATGCGCGGTATGTGAAAAACTTGAAAGTCATAATAAGGACATGCAGGATATCGAATTTACTGTACAGGACGGTAAGTTATGGATTTTGCAGACTAGGTCTGGCAAGCGCACAGCCGAAGCTGCTATTCGCATAATAGTTGATATGGTAAACGAAGGAGTGATTACAAAAGAGGAAGGAATATTGAGAATTGATCCAAAAACTTTTGACAATTTATTGCATCCAGTTCTTGATGTTAAAATCGATCAAGAAGTAATAGGCAAAGGACTGCCAGCTTCTCCAGGTGTTGCTTCTGGATATGTAGTATTCAGTGCAAGTGATGCTAAAAAAGCTGCAGAGCAGGGTAAAAAAGTAATTTTGGTAAGATCAGAGACGAGCCCTGAAGATATTAATGGAATGAATGCTGCAAGTGGAATAGTAACAGCGCGAGGAGGTATGACCTCGCATGCCGCTGTTGTAACTCGTGGAATGGGTAAACCATGCATTTGTAGTCTAAATGGACTTTATATTGATAAAGATGAAAAATTTCTTTCTATAGGGGATATAAAAGTAAATAAAGGTGAATCAATCACCATCAATGGAGGAACAGGAGAGGTTATGCTTGGTATTCTTCCTACAATTTTGCCTGAATTATCTCAAGAATTCAAAACGATAATTAACTGGGTAGATGAAATCAAAACAGTGAAGGTGAGAGCGAATGCTGATACTCCAAAAGATGCAAAAATTGCAAAAGAATTCGGTTCAGAAGGTATAGGATTATGTCGCACAGAACATATGTTTTTTGCTAGTGATAGAATCGAATTCATTCAAAAGTTGATAATAGCTGATGATGAAAATGAAAGGACAAATGCATTAAATAAACTCGAAGAAATGCAAAAGTCTGATTTCAAAGAAATATTTTCTATTATGGAGGGCAGGGAGGTTACTATACGTTTACTTGATCCACCTCTACATGAGTTTTTGCCCCACAATCAATCTATTATAGAGAAAATTGCCAAATCACTGAATAAGTCAGTTGAATCAGTAAAAAATAAAATAGCACAGTTATCAGAAAAAAATCCAATGCTTGGCCATCGAGGTTGTAGACTTGCTATTTCTCATCCTGAAATATATAAAATGCAGATTAGGGCAATACTCAGTGCTGCAAGTGAATTAAGGAAAGAAAAGAAGATAGAAGTGAAACCTGAAATCATGATTCCTTTTATCATGAGTGAGAAAGAGTTTATTCTGATATGCGAGTTAATAAAGAAAGAAGCCGAAAATTTCGATGTGAACTATTCAATTGGAACGATGATAGAACTGCCAAGAGCAGCACTTATTGCTGACAAACTCGCAAAACACG
Organism: Wolbachia endosymbiont (group B) of Melanostoma mellinum; assembly: GCF_947251465.1. Lineage (NCBI taxonomy): Bacteria > Pseudomonadati > Pseudomonadota > Alphaproteobacteria > Rickettsiales > Anaplasmataceae > Wolbachia > Wolbachia endosymbiont (group B) of Melanostoma mellinum. Next base: position 528,245 of record NZ_OX366366.1, on the reverse strand, counting down.
CAGAATTTTTTAGTTTTGGCACTAATGATTTAACACAAACAACTATGGGACTTTCACGAGATGATTCAGTTAATTTTCTCGATTCTTATAAGGAAAGCAACATATTCAAAAACGATCCCTTTGAGGTGCTAGATGTCGAAGGGGTAGGGGAATTAATCAGAATAGCTATCGAAAGGGGCAAAAAAACCAGAAAAGAAATTAAACTTGGTATATGTGGAGAGCATGGAGCGAATCCACAGTCCATAGAGTTTTTCATCAAATCAGGGGTTGATTATGTGTCATGCTCGCCTTATAGAGTACTGGTTGCAAAATTAGTGGCAGCACAGCTTAGCATAAGTTTGTTGGGTAAATAGCGATAACTAACTGTGCGAACATAGATTCCGCTAACAAGTAGCGGAATGATGATTTTTCAAATTGTCGATAAATCTAAGTCAGTTTAGCTATTTTGCTGCTGCTTTTTCTTTTCTTAATATCTTAAGAAAGATTGACTTTTTGTCTAAAATAATATAGGATAAAATAATAGTGAGTGAGGTAAAAATGTCAATATCAAAAGAACGTAAGGAATATTTACTAGAAAAGTTTAAATATGCTGCCAAAGAATTTGGCAAGTCTGGTACAAAGTCCAATCATCTAGCAGTACCAAAGGAACAGCAACTCTCTATTGATTTAGGTAATAGAAAAGTTTTTGGTATCATAAATAAGATTCTGTATTGGATAGAGAATAATTTTACTTATTTTTTTCCACGATATAATTTGTTTCCAGAAGTTGGAGTTGAAGGAAGAAAAATTCCTGGAACTAATACAAGGGTTAAGTATTTTAACTCTGATGAACAATTTGATCAAAGAAAATTTATTGGCGAGCAAGATGGGGAACTTAAGTTATACAACTTAGAGGGCAAATTATATGATACAACTGATAAAATTAGTAAGGGTAAAAAAGGTTGTGTAGCTTATGTTATCACGCTTGATGGAAAATTAGTAACTCATGAACATATTAATGTTAACAAAAGCGAATGGGCTTATCGTCATTCAACTCTTGCAGGCGGTAAGCCGATTTTATGTTCTGGTTTAATGAAAGTGGTAAATGGTAAAATAACTTATATAGACAATAATAGCGGGCATTATAAACCAGAATCAGCAAACTTATACAATGCAGTGAAAAAGTTAGAAGGTCTATTTTCGAAAGATGCGAAAGTTGTTTGCTTACCATATTGGATTAGCTTGAAAAAACAAATTCCGCTTACACGCAAAATTAATCTAGCCAAACGAGAGCCAGTAGAGGAATTCTTGAAAAGGATGGAGAAAAAAGGGAAAGATGGATTGACTCAATATGAAAGACATTTTGAAAAGATAAAGAAATTTAATGAGCAATATGAACAAAAATTGCTTCTTGCAAACTATAAGTCACCTACAAATGAACTGTCCTACAAACCAACTATACATAAAAAACACAGATTGAAATACTCTGAATATATTAACTTACACCTTAATTTTTTGAAAGAGTTTGATGAAAGTCCTGAAGTGCAAAAAATAGCAATAGAACATTCAATAAGAAGGGTTATTGGAGCAAATTATGGCCATAAGCCTACAGTTGCGCTTGCTAAGGCACAGGTAATAGATAAAGATGGAAAGCTGCAAGAAACGGACGAAATAGTAGGTATAAATGTTGCTTTTCACCATGAGAATGATCGTGATGGCTTTGCTAAACTTCTAGATTTTAAAAAGTATAGCTATATTTGCGAACCTCATTTGCAAGATAAAAAAAATAGAGCAGATATGGAAAAATTAATGCCCAATAAACATACAGTTTTTATGAGTACAGACCAGGCTAATAAATTTATAAAGGGCACTTTACAAATTAAAATTGATAGTGTTGAGCAATTGGGTGTTGGTTTAGTGATGGGCTAAAGCTCTGTTTAAATATATATTTAGTTTTGTTACAATATTCTTATTTTCATCATATAATATGATGGAAATTTTATGCACAACTTTTTTATTTGATTAAAAATTGCATTTTTGCAATAAAAACTTATTTATTGTAAGAAAACTTGCTCATATAAAACTATTTATAGAGTGACAATAGCTGTGTTATACTTACACTTCTGATTCGAAAACTTATGCAGTTATTTCTAACAAGATTGGTCAATAAATTTTACTGTTTAAGGATGAGAAACAAAGTAATCATCGTTTCTGGTATTGCTCTTATTCTACTGTTTTTTATCAACAGTACATTTTTAAAAAAAGATCAGGCGGTTCATAGTGATAATCCAATTAGTAGTTTTTCAGTAAAAACTCAGGATTATACTCCACAAAATCGCACTGTATATTTAAATTTTTCTGGTACGGTAAATCCCTTGCATAGGGTCAGCCTTGTCTCAAGAACAAGTGGTCAAGTTATTGCTATTTATTTGTCTGATGGTGAAAAAGTAAAAAGAGGCGATGTAATTTTAAAGATAGAAGATTATGACAGAGTTGCACAAGTTGAGAAAGCCAAAGCTTTATTAAATCAGCGTGAAATTGAGTATGATTCCTCTCGAAAATTGAATAAAAAAGGCTATGGAGCACAGATAAGAGTGGAATCAGCTTTTACTGCATTGCAGAGTGCAAAAGCTGACCTAAAAAGGCTAGAATTGGATTTAGAAAACACTGCGATTAAATCTCCTATTGATGGTTATATAGATAAGATCAACGTAAATGAAGGGGATTTTGTTAATCTTGGACATAAGATAACTGACATAGTTAATTTTGATCAGGTTCTTGTAGTGTTGTATGTTTCAGAAAATGAAGTAAATAAAATAAAACTGGGTAGTGCAGCGCAAATTAATTTGCTAGACGGAAGGGAATTAGTAGGTGAAGTGAGTTTTATTAGTAAAATTGCTGAGCCTAAAACTGGATCTTATAGAGTGGAGGTCAAGGTAACTGATAATGAAATTATATCCTTGCAAGGACTGACTGCTAGTGTAAGCCTACCTTCAGGTGAAAAATTTGCATATAAAATTCCTTCTTCAGCCTTGAGCTTAAGTGACGATGGTGTTCTTGGAATAAAGATTGTTGATGACAATAATTATGTAGTATTTACACCAATAGAAATTGTTGATCATGAAAACGATGGTGTTTGGGTGGTGGTAAATAACGAAGATAAGCCTATAAAGTTAATAACATTGGGCCATCTATTTGTTAAGCCTGGTGATAAGGTTTAAGACATAACTTCAGTATCAGTTATAGCCCTTCCCATAATAGTCCAAAAAGGTCATAAGAAAGAAGAATCGACAGCATGACGAAAAGATTTGAATAAAGGAATGTTTTTCCTGGTTCTGTTTTTTATAGCAAACCAATAATGTTCAATTTTGTTAAAATCTGGAGAATATGGAGGAAGATATAAAATTTCTGCACCAACTCCTTTAGCAAATCTTATTAGACTTATGAAAAGTAGCATTATCAAGGATAACAGTTTGTCCAGGTTCCAAAATAGGTGTCAGAAACTGCTCAAACCATTTATTAAAGATATCCATATTGCAGTGGCCTTCAAAGGTTAACGGAGCAATTATTTTTCTTCCACTTAAGGCTGCAACCATGCTAATTCGTTGAGTTTTCTTCCCAGGTTTTAGGGCATAAAACCGCTGTCCTTTCTGGCAATACCCATAGGTTCAGTGTCCAGACTCATCTATATACACTAATTCTTTAGGTTCTTTTGTTGCTATAACCTTTGAAAATTGAGCTCGCTTTTCTTCATTTCTTTCTTTATATCCGTAGGTCTTTTTTTTCTTGTGAATCCTATATTTTTAAGTGCTCGATGAATTGTTTGTCTACTAATATTGCCCCAGCATCTCTGACTGAGTTTTGCCACCTTGCTCATTTGCAAATTCGGCAAATGAATTCCAGTCGGTAATTTTATGCCACGCTTCCAGGCTTTTTTGACTGAAAATCTCCTGTTTCTTTTCTTCTTTGCTGCCACTCCCATAACGTACTTCTTCCAATTTTAAATCTTGCTGCCACCGTTTCCCTGCTTTCTCCTTCTTCTAGTGCTTCCATTGCTTTTTTATAACTATATGCTACTGGCATCCTTACCTTCCACTACTATCAATCCATATCTTACTCTTTTTGGACTATTATGAGAAGGGCTATAGTACTCCCAACCAGAACTTCACTTTCAGCCAAATAAAAACCCAAAACTTCTTTTCTGCCATTTTGCTAATATGTTATACATACATTTGCTTACACAATGCCCGTCCTCCTTGACCTTAAAAAACCATGAACACTATTGGATATACAGATTGCAGCGGACGACTGCGCCATTCGTTGATTACCGGTAACAATTTGTCAGTAATACTTGATATCTCTGCTGCAGATATTTTATGGTCATAAATTTCTTCGACGTGTGACATTATGTCTCTATATCCCATACCGCTGGCAAACATGCTCAAAATCTTTGTTTCAAGTTCTGTTGTTTGCCTTTTTTTCACTATCTGTGGTTCAAAACTTCCCTCTCTGTCTCTTGGTGTCAATAGTTCAAATGAACCTGCACTTGTTTTCAAAGTTTTTCCATTCCTTCCGTTTCTACGATTGTTTTCTTCGCTTTCAGTAGATAAATGATGTTCTATTTCACCCTCCAAGCTTGCTTCAAGTAGCCTTTTTACAAATGGCGTTAATGCACCATCTCTTTCCGTCAATGGTCTTGTATCTTGTAAAAAGCATCTAATGTTTTAAGCTTAAGCATTAGATGGAGAAGAGAAGAACTCTGTCAGTGGTCTTAGATATAAAATCTGTAAGGTAGATAAGAGTTCTCTTCTCAAGAGTACAGGCTGGACGGTATCGTAGAAAAACCTAAATGGTTCTAATTCTGTATTCACAAGACTAGCCTTACTTTTCATTTTTAATGGTAACGCATGGGGTTATATATGATCAACAACTTTTTAGGTATAGATGTATCGAAAGATCGCTTTGATGTTTTTCTCTCGTTCATAAGCAAAAAAGGAAGATGTGAAACTAGAAAAAGGAGTTTTAAAAACGAGGATTCTGGGTTTCAAGGTTTACTTAGCTTTCTACAAAAACATAATGTAGAAGAAGTAAAAGCCTGCATGGAGGCTACTGGTTGTTATAGCGAAGCTTTGGCTGAGTTTCTGCACAACGCTGGACATTCTGTTAGTGTTGTAAATCCTTATTGCATAAAATCTTATGCAAGGAGTAAGCTGATACGACAAAAGAATGATCAGACCGATGCAGAAGTTATTGCTGATTATTGCCAAAGACAGGAACCTTCTAGTTGGACACCACCTTCTCCTGAAATGAAAAAATTAAAACATCTTTATCGTTGCTCAGTTGCGTTAAAAGATGAGTTAACATTAGTAAATAACCACTTAGAAAAAAAAGAGAGACTGCTTAAAGAAGTTGCAAGTGCTTGGGAAGACCTTGCAATGAATATAGCTCAAAAAATAGAAACAATAAAAAACTCCGTACGTGAACTATTAAATCAACATAAAGAATTGTTGGAAAATTTTCAACTTCTATTGACTATTCCAGGAATAGGAGAAGAATCAGCAATAGCTATTTTAGCTGAAGTTCCTGACATAGAGGTTTTTAGAGATGCCAGGCAATTGGCAGCATATACAGGAGTTATACCACGAAATATGACGTCAGGTTCCTCTGTATATGCCAAACCCAGATTAAGTAAATCCGGTTCACAAACATTACGTAAAGCACTTTTCTTTCCTGCTATAGTAGCTAAGAATCACAATCCTATCATTATTAGTTTTTGCCAGAGATTAAAGGAAAAGGGTAAGCATAATATGGCTATCGTTGGTGCTGCAATGCGTAAGCTACTCCATATCATTTTCGGTGTTCTAAAATCCAAAAGTGCTTTTAATCCTGACCATATCAAGAATTACAGGGCAAAGCGGTTGGAGGAGAATTTAGTACTTTAAAATCAAAAAATGCGTACTTTCTATCTTATGTAAAATAGCATTTTACACAAATTTATTTAATGTAGTTGGTTAGTGTATATGTTGATAGAAAGTATTTTTTGATTTCGTAATACAGCTTAAGATTCAATTTCTATAATTTTCTTGTTGACTGACAAGACGGTATCTTCCTTCTCGTATAGATGATAAGATATTTGTTTCTAATTCTTTATAGTCTACCAAACCGGTAGTTGTGTTTGCTTGACTCATTGTCAAACCTCCATTTTTTTATCAATTTATTACTTTACTTCTCGGTTTGACACAGTTTATTTAACACTCCCCTTTTTGTTTAGTAATGGTTAATGCTTCCTTCTATAATGCAAAACCCATACTCACCCAACCCAATCAATTACTTGCAATCTGGATTCCAGTTTTAAGCTACTCGTATGACAGAGAAAGGGCTACTTGCATGAAATGAAAAGGAGCACCGAGCAGATCACTTCTTCACAAAGATCTTATCAGCAACACGCATATCAATTATGCTCCAATTGCTAAAAGTAAAGTCGGTTGTATTTTGCAAGTGGCTTAAATAATCCCATGCGCTATAAGGATTATCTTCAGGCAATTTTACTGTGGCACTGTTATCGAGTATGATATTCCATCTTCTATTGCCTACATAAACACAAGAAGAAATATGATCACTTAATTGAGTTTTCCTCTCTAGTATATCTTTAATGAATTTTAGGCTTGATAACGAATTTTGTCCTTTGATTATAACGAGGTTATCTATCTGGTAATCATCTACGATTACTTTACCTTCAGAGTCAATTACTGAAGTTCTGTTATCATCTTTCCAAAGAGCAAAAGGTTTGTGTTCATTTACATCAATGCGTAAGGTGTTGGGTAAAATCCTATAAATTCTTACATGTTTTATCCATTCGCTTACAGATTGTATATTATCTGTTAGTTTTGAGAGTGATACATACATGATAGGTTGTGTTCTATCTACTAAACTTAGAATGTCCTGTTCATTTGTAAATTTGTTTCCAGTAACGGTTACTTTGTCGATTGAAAATCCATTGCTAATTAATAAGCTCGATAAGCGATCGTTACACCAAGTAAAGTAGTAATTGAATCGATTTGTTATTTTATCAAGTGAACTATAAAGTACTAGTGTAAGGAAAAGTGCAGTTATAATCATGAAAGCACACTTGCGCAAAAAACTCCTTTGGCTTCTAGTAACATTGTTCAACATCGGCTTGATCTCTAATATTCTTGTGGTGTAAACTGTCTTTGACAATAATTTTAATTAATTCATTAAAATCAATTCCTTTTGTCAATTTTGCAATTTCTGGTACTAACGATAATTCAGTAAAGCCAGGATGTGTATTAATCTCAAGCATTTTTAAAGTGTTATTTTGGGGATTATAACGGAAGTCTGAGCGGGAAACAGTTTTGCATCCTAAAAATTGATGAACTTTTAGTGCGTGTTCCAAGGTCATTCTATATATGTTGTCAGGAATTTTAGCAGGAAATATATGTTCTGCAAATCCATCTGTATACTTTGCTTCATAATCATAGAATTTATTTTTTGGTCGTATTTCCATAGTGCCAATTGCTTCATTCAGCAACACAGCAGTATGTAACTCTATACCCGGTATGTATTCTTCTATGATCATCTTTTCCATTATAGTAGAACTGTTATTTTTCAGCTCTAAGTAATCCTCATGTGAGAAAATCATGTGTACTCCAATGCTTGAGCCTTCGTTAATCGGTTTTAAGACGTACGGATAATCAACTTTAATATTATTTTTTAGCACATCTTCTCGACTAATTACATAACCTCTTGGAGTGTCGATATTAAGAGAATGGAATATATGCTTTGACATCACTTTATTCATAGCAACAGCCGAAGCCATAACTTCTGAGTGTGTATATTTTATACCTAAAATCTCCAGTAAACCTTGAATACAGCCATCTTCACCATAAGGTCCATGTAGAGCAATAAAAGCAAGAGCGGGATTAGTTTTTTTAAGCTTTTGAGCAATGTTGCTATCAACATCTATTTCTATTGCATTATATGAAAGGCTATCAAGCGCCTTCTTTACTGCTTTTCCGCTCATAAGCGATATTTCTCTTTCGCAAGAAAATCCACCACTTAAAATTGCTATAGTTGGAACCATAAGCACCCTAATATTTTGCTATATATCATATATAAAAGATACTTTTATCTTCAATAGAAAAAACGCTTTGAAAAATTCCACAGCTGTACAGATATTGCAATTTGCAGGTGGCAAGTAGTTTTATGTAAACTGGTTCCTTTGTGATCAGACACCAGATTGCAAGTAATACATTGGGTTTTGCATTATAGAATAGGGTTATTGCAAAACATATTTCCTTCAAACGTAAATGGTGTCCCTATATCCTATTGTAACGATAGTTACTTCATGTTTTTGGTGTCTGTATAATACACATCGCCAACTCTTAGTCTTCTAAACCCTTTAAAGCTATGGTGCAAGATTCACTGAATCAACTGTAAGACGTTCCTGTATTGCTTTATTTACTTTTGATTCCATATTTAATATAGTATTAATACTTTTATACTATATTAAATATAATATTAATTAAGGAGAATATTATGTCAGAAAAAGATAATAATCAATGTTCATTAAGTGAAGTTTGTATTAAATCAATCACTGGACCGTTATGGGGAGCGCATTATAACTCAAAGAAGACAATTGAAACAATTAAAGAAGATTTCAAGAATCTAAGCAATAATATTCATTTAACCAATACCAAGTTATGGGGAGAGTATGGTAATTTAAAGAAGACAATTGAAACAATTCAAAAAGATTTCGAGAATCTGAACAATGAACTTAAACCAGACAATATTGATAGTAATATATCATCTGCTGATATATTTTCTGATGAAACGCACATTTACGATTCAATGTCTATTTAACCAAAAAGATGTGAGGCTTCTTTTGTACTCTCTATTTATTCTGAACTTTTCAATAAAGTAATAAACGTATCTGAAAAGTAATTATGCTAATATAAATATTACAATTTTATTAACACATAAATGCTACCGTGGAGTTAGTTTTTTAATTTAGGAGTATATTATGGTTATGTCTACACAAAACTCGAATTCATTAACGTTTCAGGCACGCAACCTATCTCATATTTGCCATAAAAACTGTGAAGAGGCGTTCAATGAAACAGACAAACCTCTGTGCAAGGCTAGATGTGATACTTTCTTTCCAGTGCCTGAACTTCGTTCACAAATTAGTGAGAAATTAATAGACATTGCAAACAATCTCCGTTTTGAGAGTGCACAATTATCGTCTATGGCAGATGAAATAGATGCTTACAATTCAATGTCTATTTAATCAAAAAAGTGTGAGTCCACTTTCGTACTCTATTACCCTAAATTTTCGTCAAAATAAGCTGTTTTATCCTTTTTTTCTTTATACTCTTCTGCTGTATCTAGGGGTTGCTTTTTAGCTGTGACATTTGGCCACTTTTGCGAATATTCTACATTTATGTTGTAAAATGATTTAAAGATTTTTTGTTCATTGTTCAGTAAGCCTTCATCTAGCTCTAGAATATCTTTTATGGAATCATCAGTTACAATTGCATCTACTGGACATTCAGGTATACACACTCCACAATCAATACACTCATCTGGGTTAATCACGAGCATATTTTTACCTTCATAAAAGCAGTCAACGGGACATACTTCTACACAGTCCGTATATTTACATTTTATGCATTTATCTGTAACAAAATGCGTCATAAAATACTGTATATTTGCATTATCTTGGGTACACTAAACTGATAAGAAATTCAAGCCTTTTATGAAGATAAATAAATTAAATAACGAAGAATTAGAAATATGGCTAAGCTTGGCTAGAACTGTGGGACCAGTAAAGTTTTTTAGTATACTAAGAGCATGTGGCTCACTAGATGAAGTGCTTAAGTATCTTAATGAATTGGCTAACAAGGATTATGGAATTAAAAATGTACAAGAAGAAATTAAGAATGCAGAAAAAATTGGAGCCAAAATAATACCAGCATGTGATCCAGATTACCCTGACATTTTAAGGAATATACCGAGTTGTCCTCCTGTAATAACTACACTTGGTGATATATCATTGTTAAGCCGTGAGATAATTGCAATAATCGGTGGACGTAATTCTTCAATCAATGGAAGAAATTTTGCCAATAAGTTGGCACTTGATTTAAGCGAAGTTGGTTTCATCGTAATTTCTGGACTTGCAAGAGGGATCGATACTGCAGCAAACAGTGTAATATACAAAAATCACCCAACCATTGCTGTCACAGCAAACGGAATTGACGTAGTATACCCAAGAGAAAATTTTGATCTATACAAAATAATCACTGAAAATGGCGGGTTAGTAATTACTGAGCTTCCATTTGCTACTAAACCAAAGCCTCAGTATTTTCCCCAAAGAAACCGAATTATATCTGGCCTTTCACTCGGTGTTGTGGTAATTGAAGCATCAAAAAAGTCTGGTTCTCTCATCACAGCAGATTTTGCTTTGAATCAAGGAAGAGAGGTGTTTGCAGTTTCTGGTTTCCCTTTAGATTCACGCTGTAGTGGTAGTAATTATTTAATTAAGAACGGCGCTAAACTTGTTGAATCCGCTGATGATATAGTAGAGAGCGTGAGATTTAGTTTACCGCTTCAGCAAAAAAATCTATTTGATACCGTTGCTGACCAAAAACAAGAAAAATTACAACAGGCAAAATCTGTTATAGTTGATCATATTAACTCTGTACCTGTTGATATAGATGAACTTATATTAGCAAGCGGACTTTCTACCAACATATCTCTAATGGCTCTTTTGGAACTAGAGACGGAAAATAAAATAGAGCGTTTGCCGGGGAATAAAATATCATTAATTTTCTAGATTGCTTTAGTTATAAATCCACAACCGTACAAACATTATGATTTGAGTCCACCAAGAAAGATGTCATTCCAGCGTGTGACGCTGGCTTTCCGTAATCTCACTAAAAACGTTGTATTTTTACATAACTTTTATACTTACTAACTTAATATATAATCAGAATTCCTAGATTCCAGACTCATGCATCAATAGACCTGCTGCAAAAGGTAATGATAAAATGATGAAAGAGGAATAAGCAGATAGAGTAAGGTAAAAAAATGAGCTTTAGTTACTACAATATAAAGAAACACCCAAGAAATTTTCGTAATATAACAGGCTTAACTGTAGAAGAATTTGAAAAGGTGATAGAAAAAGTGGGGAACGTTCAAAAAAGTGTGTCAAGCCGAAAAGAAAAGTAATAAATTGATATAAAAAATGGAGGTTTGAAATGAGTCAAGCAAATAGAACTACCGGATTAGTAGACTATAAAGAACTAGAATCAAATATTTTATCATCTATAGCTAACCCAAGAAAGGTTTAGCTATATGGCAAAATTGGTTAGAATGGTATAATAAGTAATGAGAAAGAAGAAGATGCCAAGTCCATATAGTGAGGATCTGAAAGAACGTGTTCTCAAAGGAGTCGATAAAAAAACAATGACGATAAAAAAATCAGTCAAATATTCAAAGTGAGCATAAAACCAATATATTTGTGGAGGAAAAGGAAAAAAGAAACAGAAACCATCTTCAGGCTATCACAAAGGATATGGTCATAAGATTAAAGACTTAGATAGATTTGCCAAATTTCTGAATGGAAATTAAGATATTAGAATTGAAAAGATAATTGAAGAATTTGGTAATATGTGTAGAAGCACAGTATATAACTACCTTAGCAAAGTAAACTATACATATAAAAAAAACTTTTCTTTATCGAGAAAGAGATAAAGAGAAACGCAAAGAGTTCATAAAAAAAGTAGAAGAAATAAATAAAGGAAACTTGATATACATAGATGAGTCTGGAATAGAGGACAATGAATTTTATGAATATGGGTGGTCTCAAAGAGGCAAGAGGTTATTTGCCCAGGGTTTAAAAGAAAGAGGGTAATCATAATTGGAGCACTGAATGAAGGAAAAGTTAAAGCATCATGGATAATTGATGGCTACTGCAACAGGGAGATTTTTGATGCTTATGTAGAAAATGTACTTGTTCCTGTATTTAAACCTGGACAGACTATTGTTCTCGACAATGCGAGCTTTTATAAATCTGCAAGGATGAAAAATTTGATAGAAAATATTGGGTGTAAAATTTTGTTCTTGCCTCCATACTCGCCAGATTTAAATCCGATTGAGAAGTTCTGATCAAGCACGCCATAAGAAAGGCTCTACAAACCTTTTGGCCCAATATTAATTCGGCTATTGATTTTGTTTTTTAGTGCTCGGGCAAATCTTACTTCGGTTAGCTATAGCAGCTATAATGTTCTTGCAACAACTAATTCACTACGGCAACTGCACCGTGACAGTGTTTGTATTTTTTTCCAGAGTTACAAGGGCACTTGTCATTTCTTGAAACTTTTGGAAGTCTGCTATTTTTAGTAGAGCGTGACCTATTGCCTATTTCTTGATTGTCTAGCAACTTAAAGTGCGCTAGGCGGTGAATGGTAAGCTCCCCCCACTTTTCAAGCATCGACTCAAACATTAAGAAAGCTTCGCGTTTAAATTCATTCAGTGGGTCTTTTTGCCCCATGGCACGCAAATTTATGCTTTGTCTTAGGCTCTCTAAGACCGAAAGGTGCTCCCTCCATAAATGATCAAGTGTCATGATCATCACTTGTTTCACTATCGTATTCCACAAATCTGTAGTTTGTTGACTATTGAAATATTTTTCTTTCTCAGTAAAAAATTCTTGTATCTTGTCATTTATATAATCCAAGGCTTCTTGTTTATTCAAAAACTCTTCTAGATTAAGCGTTATCCCGTATCTTATGTGGAATTCTTTTGCAATATCTTCAACATAATCTTCGTAATAACCACTTTGTACTATACCTTCTATTATATCCTCATTTACTTCACTATATACTTCAACTAAATCATTGATTTCATTGTTTAAAATATGATTTCTCTGCTTAAAAATAACTTTACGTTGATTGTTGATTACATCATCAAACTTTAGCAAAGACTTCCGCACATCATAATTTCTAACTTCAACTTTCTTCTGTGCTTTTTCAAGTGCTTTATTAATCCATGGATGATGAATAGCCTCGTTGTTCTTTAGTCCCACTTTTTGCAAAAAATTCCTCATTCTATCAGAACCAAATATCCTCATTAAATCATCTTCAAGTGATAGAAAGAACTTAGAAAGTCCAGGGTCACCTTGGCGGCCAGAACGTCCACGTAATTGATCATCTATTCTCCTGCTTTCATGCCTTTCGGTTCCAATAACACATAAGCCACCAGCTTTTATAGCAATTTCCTTATCTTTTTTTACTCTTTTGACTATTTCTTGATATTTTTTTTCTCTTTCATCAGCATTTTTTATTTTCTCGAGCTCTATTTTTGCAATCATTTCAACATTTCCACCAAGCTGAATATCAGTTCCACGTCCTGCCATGTTTGTTGCTATAGTAATGCTGCCTGGTATTCCAGCTTGCGCTATTATATACGCTTCTTGTTCATGATAACGAGCATTCAATACTGAATGCTTAAGAGAATGGCTTTTCAAAAGATCGGAAAGTTTTTCAGAATTTTCAATACTCACAGTGCCAACAAGCACTGGTTGAAGGCGTTTGTGACATTCCGCTATAAACTTCAATACAGCACTAAATTTTTCTTTTTCTGTGCCATAAATTTCATCATCAACATCTATTCTTTTAACAGGCACATTAGTTGGAATTTTTACTACATTTAATCTATATATATCACGAAATTCTTCTGCCTCTGTTGCTGCTGTTCCTGTCATACCAGAAAGTTTGTTGTACATACGAAAGTAGTTCTGAAATGTGACTGATGCTAAAGTTTGACTTTCATGCTGAATTTCAAGATTCTCCTTTGCCTCCAGTGCCTGGTGAAGACCATCAGAATATCTCCTACCTTCCATCATGCGCCCAGTAAACTCATCAATAATTACCACCTTACCGTTTTTCACTATATAATCTTTATCAGCAGTAAACAGCTTATGTGCACGAAGTGCTTGATCTATATAATGAGTCAGTATAATATTGCTAGTATCATAGAGCGAGGAATTTTCAGGAATGAGGTTATACGATTTTAGTAATTCCTCCACTCGTGAAATGCCATTTTCAGTGAGGAACACTGCTCTACTCTTTTCATCGACTTCATAGTCAGAATCAACTAATTTGATTACTATTTTATTGATATGCTTATATATCTGATTATTTTCCTCAAGTGGGCCAGAAATAATGAGCGGAGTACGCGCTTCATCAATCAGTATGGAGTCTACTTCGTCTACTATTGCATAATTGAAGCCTCTCTGAACCATATCTTCTTGAGAAAATTTCATATTATCTCGTAGATAATCAAAGGCAAGTTCATTATTTGTTGAGTATACGATATCTGCGCTATAAGCCTTTTTTCTCTCGTCGTCTGTCAAATTATTTGTAATAAATGCAACAGAAACTCCAAGAGAATTATATAATTTACTCATCCACTCTGTATCTCGTTTTGCAAGATAGTCGTTAACAGTTACGACGTGCACACCTTTTCCTTCTAAAGAATTTAGATATGCGGCTAAAGTTGCGACGAGTGTCTTTCCTTCTCCTGTTTTCATTTCTGATATCATGCCATTATGGAGAACCATGCCACCAATTAGCTGAACGTCGAAATGCCTCATGTTAAGGAATCTTCGTGATGCTTCTCGTACAACCGCAAATGCAGGTACGAGAAGGTCATTTAGTGTTTTTCCATTTTTCAGTTCTTGTTTTAATTCCGCAGTTTTACTAGCAAGATCCTCATCAGATAAGCTCTGCATTTCTTGCTCTAGCGCATTAATCTGCTGAGCAATTTTTCTGAAGGATTTTATTATCTTCTTGTTCGTTGATCCAAATATCCTTTTTATAAAAAAAAGTGACAACGTAAAAATGAAGAATATAAGAATAGTTGTTAAAACTAACGTAGAGTCTGGCATAAACTTAGGTAAAGTTTTATTTAATATGAGATTATATTACTAAACGTAACCTGCGGCAATTAGATTCAGAAAATCTTTATTTACAAACTAAGCAAAAGATTCTTGCAGATGAAATGTAAAAGAGTCTATTTATTTTATTAAATATTATAATTAATAATTAAACTTTCTTAATAAATTATTAAAATAGTGTTAAGCTACATGTATAAAACGGTTAGTGGAGTTACAATGTTAAGCAATATTATAAAAGTAAAATTAGAGGAAAATAGTTGTCCTTTTGAAGAATTAGAAGAATTTTTTGCTTCATTAAAATTTGGTACAAAAGGGTTTAAAGATTCTTCAATAAAATTAGTTTGCCAAGTATTGGAAGATTTCACCTTAATTCTACCAAGAGAGGCAGTACCTAATTCTTTCGCTTTGAAGCTTTTATCTTTGCTTAGTAAGGGAAATGAGCTAGCTTTACCTATTATATTAAAATACCTTTCTTGCAGAACTGTATTTAAAGATTTTGGTCAAAAACTACAGGATAAAGTGGATCAAGATATAAAAGGACAAAACGATTCTAAAATTTCTCAGGAGATTGAGTTATGCAAAAAAGACATTTTAAATCTTCTCAATGGTGGTAAATCAGTATTAGACGTTCAATTGAAGCAGCGGTATAAAAAATACTATTCGTTAATAGATAATGAGATTGAAGAGTTAAAGACTCAAATTTTAAAAGAACTAGAAGATTATATTAGCAATACTAACGTTAATAAAATGTATCGAAGCCTTAATAATAAAAAGAAAAACGAAGAATCATTAAAAGAAGTAGCGTTAGGATCTTGTTCATTGGGTGGAATTTGCGTGTTAATATTTTTTTCACTTGGTTTTTTTATTTTTTTGGCAACAACCATTGACCCACCTGCTCATATGAGTATGTATAAAGTAAAGGTTTTTAGGTGTATAGGAGCTTCACCTTTAGTTTTTGTAGCATTAGCACTCACAGTAGCAGGTGTAGCTTACTTAACAAGTTGTTATCTAAATCATAGTTTTACAAAAGAAATACAAGACTATATAGAGCAACCAATAAAATGTATGGATAAGGCAACTAATAATAAAGAATTAGACAATTTTCCTTCTGACAATTATGAAAAAGTACAACCTTCAGCACCGCTTGAGGAACTACTACCTTCATACGAAGAATCGTGTTACAGTATTTTAGGTTATATTCAACCATCTAATCCAATACAGCAAAATAAGTTGTTGTAGTGAAGGTATAAAGAGAATAAGCAAAATTATATTTGTAATTTTGATTCCTTTATCATGACTTAGAACATGCAGCAACATGACGATTTTTCTATACTTTATCAAGTATATTAATGGGTAAATGAATTTTAATACAATCTTATTATACTTATAAATACGTTATATGTGAGAAGATATGGAAGATTTTATAACTGAAAGAAGGAAAGATGATGCTGTGATATCTGTTTGTCAGGATAATGAGAAAAAGAACGTATTAATCTTGGGACTCAATCAAGCTGCAAGGAATTTATTAAAATGTGAGGGAGAGAATTTACTTAATAAGCCGTTAATCAATATTTTAAGTAAAAGAGCAGCTGAAGATATGAAAAGCTATTTGGAGTATACTGAAGATGGGCGCGATTTGCCCGATATATTGCCAAAAGTGATAGGCTTTTCTTTAATCGACGCTAAAGGAAAAGATATAAAAACAAAGGTAAAAGTTTTTCGCACAACTCAATTTACTAATAGCAAGATTAATTATGAGCTATTGATACGTGACATTAGCCTGTTTCATAAGCTAGCAATGTTTAGGGATAAATATCTGATGGGTAAGAAATATAAAAAACACAACTTGTTTGATATACCAGACAATAATTCAACGATTTTGGAGTTATATGTCATATTGAATTTTGCCTTTGAATATCAAATTAATGCAGTTATAGGAATAATAGGCTTCAATAATAAATTTAATGAGATAAACGATGCATTGAGTATGATCACAGAGCATTTTTATAAAAATTGCCGTAGTGATGATTTTCTAGGATTTATTGATGAGAATAAGGTGCTTTTTATTTTGATTAACTGTGATGCAAAGAACACATCTAAAATAATTAGTCGTATATATTCTACCATTAATAAGCAGTTACTAAAGCGAAAGTTACCAAGTATATCAATTATTTATGGAAATATAATTCAAAAACATAGTGTGAAGAATGCTTAAACGCTTTTGTCATTAATTGGTTTGTAGTATCTAAGTTCTACACAATATAAGAATTGTTTTTTATTTCTATTAAGCTTATATTAAAAATTTAAGCTTAACTATGAGGTTACTGATCAAACTATTTTCATTATTATTCGTGGTAGGGAGTGTCAATGCTAGGGTAATTCTAGATAAGGAGATATTTTATGCAGAACTAGATGGAAAAATAGATTTAAGATTTGGCTACGCTTTCAACAGAGATTCTTTTAGCTCTACAAAAGACAAGACCTCAAGCTATTCAGACCTGCGCTTGCTTTATTTACAGCAAGTTTATCCAAATACTAAAATGGGTTTTGATGTTAAGGCAGGAGTTTCTGGTATTGCAAACTTAAAGGCACTAGACATAGAAAAGTTAGAAATGGAGAAGTGGTATTTTATCATAAAGAATCAGGAGTTTGGATCATTTGAATATGGTAAAGGAAGTTTAGTTAGTCAGAGTATGTTAATTAACACTTCAAAAATTTATACAGCTGCTGGGGGAATAAATGGTCATTGGACAAACTATGCAAATCTGCGCGGTAATGGAAAAAAAGATGATGACCCTGGGTATGATAAGGACAAGGTATTTTGGGTAAAACCCAATGTTTACAGCGACTATAATGGACTAGAGCTGAAGTTAAAACAACCAATGATAAACTATATTTCTCCTGAAATTCATAACTTTCAAATTGGATTCAGTTATGTTCCAGGTAAAAATAATTTACAATATAATAATTTAATAGCCGCTGGTCTTTCCTATAAAAATGCCCTATCAGATGAAATAAATTTTACTACTGCTTTGACTGGTGAATTTGCAAGGGAAAATTTAACTGATTGTACAAACAAAAATTCTAGCGATCTTCAGTGTCATAATCAATTACTACACTGGAATTTTGGTGTGAAACTAAAGCTTTTTGAACTTGATTGCATTTTGTCGTACGGGAATGGTGGTAAATCTGGTGAGAAGCGTAGTCATGAAACAAATAATATGCATTATGTAAATGCAGGTATTGCTTATCATTCTGATTCTCGTAAAGTGAGCTTAACATATTTTAATAGTGTTAGGGATATTGCAGACAAAGGTACAAACGAATTAACATCACAGGCTTTCAGTCTTGAATATCCATTAGCTGTTGGTACTTCATATTACTTTGATATTGTAAGATTTAGTACTAAGGAGCTTGCAGTGGAAGATAATAACTCCGGATATGTGCTTTTGGCCGGATTGAAGCTAAGTTTTTAGTGAAGTAACTGGTATGTAAGTATTGTAATAATGAGAGTAAAATTGAGTTGTTAATATATGTGCTATTTGATATTATAAAAATAACTATTACATAAGATTTTCAATAAAAAGACATTCTGTTACTAATCCAAGTGTAGAAGAAAACGGTTATTAATTAGCAAGCCAAGCCCTGCAGTAAGCGCATCTCTTCAGGTGCTCTTTTTTTCTTTTTTATATATAAAAAAATTAGATAGTATTGTGAGTGCGGTTTTTTCTGTGTTCTGATGCTTTTCAATTCTATAGCTTTTGTATTGAATTTCCTTTTTTTACTACTATTTCTCTATATTGTTGTAAGAAAGAACAGAAAATTTAGTGAGAATCTTGAGAAGAATTTACTTAAAGTAGAACATGAACTTCAAGAGGCAAAACAGTCTTTAGTAGATAAAAATAAGGAAATAGTTGATTTGAAAGTGAGGAACGCAGAACTTGAAGTAATTCTTCAAAAAGAGCGTGAAGAAAAGAAAAAGGAAATAGAATTACTAACAAAAGCAGAGGAGAGGCTTACGAACACTTTTAAAGCACTTTCTCTTGATGCTCTTCAGGTAAACAATAATAATTTTCTGAACTTAGCAAAAGAAGTGATCGATAATAAGCTAAAAGAAACAGAAAGTGACTTCAAAAAAAGGCAAGCAACGATCAACGAAGTTATCACTCCAATAAAAGAAAAATTAGAAAAATTCGACAGTGAAATACGTGAGCTAGAGAAAGAGAGGGTAGGGGCCTATGAAGGTTTAAGGGAGCAAATTGGAGCATTAATGAGTCAAACCTCTAACCTTGCTAACGCCCTGAGGAAACCTCACATTAGGGGTAAGTGGGGTGAAATGCAGCTCAAAAGAGTGGTAGAAATGGCGGGAATGGTTGAATATTGCGATTTTTTTACTCAAGCTTCAGTGGTTGATAAAAATGAGGATAATTTGTTACGTCCTGATTTAATAATAAAAATGCCATCAGGAAAGCAAATAATAATAGATGCTAAAGTGCCACTTGATTCTTATATGGATGCTATGTCACAAAATGATTTGCAGATACAAAGGGAAAAGTTGAAGAATCATTCTCTGGCGATAAAAAAACATATAAACGATCTAGGCAGAAAGGAATATTGGAACCAATTTGAAAATACGCCAGAGTTTGTGGTGCTTTTTTTAACAGGAGAAGGGGTTTTCAGCGCAGCACTAGAATGTGAACCAGCTTTGATAGAAATTGGAATAGAAAAAAAAGTAATTATTGCAACACCAATCACTTTAATCGCGCTACTTAGGGCAGTAGCCTATGGATGGAAGCAAGAGATGATAGCTGAAAATGCAAAGAAAATAAGTGAACTAGGCCATATTTTATATGAGCGAATCTGCACAATGGGCGAAAATTTTGATAATTTACGCAGAAGCTTAAAAAGTGCTGTTGATCATTACAATAAAACTGCTGGTTCGCTTGAGGCAAGAGTGTTTCCTGCTGCCCGAGAATTCAATAAGCTTGGTATACATGCAAAAAATAAAGAACTCACTGCTGCAAAAGAGTTGGAATCTTTACCACGCAGTTTACATGCTGAGAGGTTGAAAGTAGATTAGTATTTCAGGTCTCCTTAACTTACATTTGCTGATTAAAACAACTTTCTAAAAATTTTTTTTATATAGCTCAATTTCTGCACATCATTTGCTGCATAAACAGGTATAGTTTGTTGCTCAGTACCAGGTATTTCTACAAAAATTTTGCCCACTTCTTGACCTTTTTTAATTGGTGCGGGTACCATATCTTTATACTCAATACGCACTTTAATTTTATCATGTAATCTGCGGTTATAAGTTATGGTAACATCGTTTGCAACTGTAACGGGCACTTTTTTATCTTTTCCATAAACAATATTTATTTCTTCAACTACGCTATCCTTAGCAAATATTTTCTTGGTATTAAAATGATTTAAGGAATATTGTATTAGTCTTTTTGCTTCCTCTATTCGCTCTTTCTCGGTGTCCAAACCATTCACGACAGCAAAAATTCTTCTATCGTTCCGTTTTGCAGATGCTATAATGCCATAACCACCAGCACTTGTATGACCTGTCTTTAGACCATCAACTCCAATATCATGGAAAAGTAAAAGATTTTTATTTTTTTGTACAATATCGTTATATGTCAAATATTGTTCAGAGAATAGATCATAGTATTCAGGAAAATCAGTAAAAATCCTTTTTGCCAGTGTTACCAAGTCTTTTGCGCTCATAAAATGGTTTTCATCTGGCCACCCGCTTGAGTTAACAAAATGACTATCATTAAGATTTAAATCTTGTGCAACTTCATTCATTTCAGCAACAAAATTCTCCTCTGATCCTGCAATACCCTCGGCTAGCGCTATGCATGCATCATTACCTGAGGCAATTGTAACTCCTTCAAGTAGTTCTTTTACCGTAACAAATTGACCTTCTTTCAAAAACATAGAAGAGCCTTTCCTTTCCCATGCTTTTCTACTTACTCGAAATTTATCTTCCATTTTTATTATTCCAGCTTTTAGATAATCAAAAGCTACATATAAAGTCATCAATTTGCTCATTGAAGATGGGGCCATTTTTTCCCTGGAATTGTGTTCAAAAATGAACGAGTCTGAAGCTAAATCTAAGACAATTGCTTGCTTTGCTTTGGTTCTAAACTGATATGAGTATGAGTAAAAAGGAAATATAAAAATTAATAGCAAAGTTACTAATTTGCTTAACATATTTATAATTTTAAATTTATAGTGTACTAATTAATAGTATGATTTTGCACGAGCATTTCAATAGATCTCTCGCATAAAACTTCCTTGACAAACTGCGCCAGCCCCCTTATTATGACAATAACAGTATTTATCCTTGTTTTCGATCCGCGCGGGTTCAACAACAAAAATTCAGTAAAAAACTCAGATATTTATTGGCAAATTACATAAAAATTATAGCGGCTGCATGTCTTTTTTATTTTTTCTACATTCAGCCAAAACGCGCTTATTTTAAGCGTTAGCACATTATTACAGCGCCAATTTACATTATTATAGGGTCAAAACTCGTTACACGGGGATTTTTTGTATCCGTTCAGAGGTGTGGCAAGGATAAAAAACAATTGACATAATATATTAAAGTAGTAATAACACAAAATGTTGATAGTAAAGTAAGGCTAGATGCTTCAATTGTTGATCAGTATTGTAGAGTTATGTAAAAACTTAGAGCAGAAAGTAGCAAAGCTTGAAGAAAAAAATAAAATCTTAGAAATAGAGAATGCTGAACTAAGAGAGAGACTCGGCTTAAACTCAAGGAATTCATCTTTACCAAGTTCAAAAGAGCTGTACAAAATAAAAAAAGACACACCAGAAGATAAGTCAGAGGGCGGCAGGAAGATAGGTGGTCAAGTTGGACATAAGGGGAATTGCCGAGCTAAAATGGAAGCAGATGAGGTGGTGAAGGTAGAGTTACCAAATAGATGCGAGTGTGGTGAAGAAATCGCAATATCGGAAAAACCATATGTCTATCAAAAAGTTGATTTACCAGAAATTAAGCCTTACGTAGTTGAGTATCAATTAGAACATGGTCGCTGTCGTAAATGCGGAAAAAGAAGGAGTAGCAAATTACCAGAAGGAGTTACACCGGATACCTTTGGTCCTAGAGTTAAGTCAGTAGTTGCATCACTAAGTGGGTTTTATAAGAATTCAAAGCGAGAAATAGCGAATATTATGAAAGACATCTTTAACATGAGTATAAGTGTTGGTAGTGTGTCCAATAGTGAAGCAAGGGTTTCGTCAAAATGTAAAGAAGCCTATGAACAAATAGAGGAAGAAATAAAAGCAAGCGAAATTTTGCATATTGATGAAACCAGTCACTACAACAAAGGCAAATTGGGATGGTGCTGGATGTTTGCCAACAATAAAGCAAGTCTTATGAAGTTAGCAGATACAAGAGGAATGAAATTTTTAAAGAATAGTGCATTTTGTGATTACAAAAACCTGGTAATTACTGACAGATATGCAGTTTACAACCACTTCAGTGATGAAAAACGACAAATTTGTTGGGCTCACTTATTGAGAAATTTCGAGAGGTTATCTCATAGTTGGAATAGTGAAGTAATGAGACTTAGCCATTGTTTAAAAGACGCAGCTAATGGATTGTTTGTATTAAAAAACGCTTTGTCAGAAAATGAAATTAGTATTTCAAAGTTCACTAAGCAAGCTAAAGAATTACGAAGATACATACAGTACTGCATGATAAAAATATCTTATATACTTGAAGCAAAAGGAGCTTCACGAACGGTAAAGGGTATTATAAAATCCGAGTCAATGATGTGGACATTTTTGGATGACCCAGAGAATATTCCATTAACGAATAACCATGTTGAGCGACAGATACGGCATTATGTTGTCTATCGTAAGAATTCATATTTTGCACAGTCAGAGCGAGGGAATAGATTTCTTGAGCGGATAATTTCGTTGTATCTGACTTGGAAACAAAAGGAATTAAACCCTTTTCAAAACCTGCTAGCTGTTGTTTCTTAAACCACACCTCTGAACGGATACGATTTTTTTGCCTTTTTTTTCGCTTGGTAAATTTCTTAACATTTACAGCTAAAGCTTCAGGCCAGCACTTGATGCTGGAAATTTTTTGAGCACAAAAGTTATGCTAGGTTTTTGTTGGTAAGAAACCAGTGTCAAGCACTGGGATGACATAGAAGGAGCACTGGGATGACATAGAAGGAGGGAGCAGGAGATGACAAGAGCACTGCCATTAAGTTAAGGAAAAGTGATGAACTGTATTATAAAATCAGGTAAGATTCACAAATTAAAAGAAGTAATGACATGAGTAAAAAAAAGAATAATCATGTTTATAAAAAATAAATTGATGAGTTTAAACTTTATAAACGCACACAGAGCATCCTCAAAAGACTTCTCACGAAAAAGAAAGCTGCCCTTCGTTAATGTATTTCTCCTGATTTTTAGAAAGAGTGTAAAGTCATTACAAGTGATGCTTAATGAGTTTGTTCTGCATACAAGAAAAGATTATACAATTACGGCAAGTGCATTTACTCAAGCAAGAAAGAAGCTAAAACATACTGCGTTTTCAGAGTTAAATGATGATATAGTTTCCCTATACTACCAAGATCAGGAATTTAAAACCCACCATGGCTTCAGAGTACTTGCATTTGATGCTTCAATACTGATTCTGCCAAAGAGCGACAAAATAATAGGTGAGTTTGGCTCAAGAGCAGTATGGAATGGAATCCAGAGATTTGAAGACTATACAAGTGCAACCTTTGAAGTTTGCTACGATGTGCTAAATAATATTGCAATAAAATCTGTGCTAAGTAGAGGTGACAGCTATGAGGTTGATTTAGCAATCGGTATGCTTGAATCCATAAAATCAGACGATTTGTTAATCTGTGATAGAGGATACGTATCTTATCGATTTCTTGCTGAGCTTACAGGAAGGAAAATCAATTATATAATTCGCTGTTCAAGTTCGTCTTTCAATGAAATAAACACTATGTTTAAGCCGGAAAGCCCATCTAGTACGGTGGTAGTGTCTACCGCACCTATTAAAGTAGCAAGACAGCTACGAAAGCTAGGATTACCTGATGAGATGAAATTCAGGTTAGTCAAAATAATACTTTCTTCTGGCGAAGTTGAAGTGTTAGTAACATCTCTGTTAGATGAGAAACGTTTTACAGTTGAAGAGTTTGAGAGATTATATTACTTGCGCTGGGGAGTAGAAACATTTTTTTCTAGGCTGAAGGGAAGATTAAATTTAGAGAATTTCACAGGAAAAAGTATTGAAACTATCAAGCAGGATTTTTGGTCAACTATCTTCATCAGTAATCTAGAAAGTATCATGATAGAAGATGATGAAGAGACATTGAGCTCACAGAATAGTAAACTAAAAAAAAGCATCAATAAATCTGTCTCATTTAATGCGATTAAAAACTTAGCCTTTGATATTTTTTCTACAGAGTCAGACATAGACTGCATTATGTATCGACTATCACAGTTATTTTTGATGAACACTTTAGTGGTGAGAAAAGGGAGAAGAGTTGATCGTCATAAGATATCTGATATTCGTTCACTCAACTACCAGAAAAGAGCTAGAAAACATGTGTTTTAAATTCAAGATATCTTTTCAGTATCATTGCATTAGTACATTCTTTGCAAAATAACCTGCAATTATTACTTTTTTAAATAACTTGCACTTTTCAGACTCCCTTTTCTTAAAAATTCACCCTAGTATTTACCATAATTATCAATCACTTCAAATTTTTTGTCCAATCTTAACTTCTCTTTCCCTTAACTTAATGGCAGTGATGACAAGAGAGGGGCTACTTTCATTTGCTGTTTTCAAAAATTTACAATTATGCTTCATATATTTTATTAAATATTTTACTTAAAAATTCAATTTCTTATTATAAGAGATAAGCAATTCATGAATAATGAAAGATTACAAAAAAGGTCATAGAAAGCGCCTAAGAGAGAGAATTATTTCAGATAACGGACAATCATTACTTGATTATGAGATTTTAGAACACATTTTATATTCAGCATATAGTAGAATTGATGTAAAGCCAGTAGCAAAGAGTTTGATAGAAAATTTTGGTAGTTTAAATAAGGTTTTTAATGCCGATTTAGAAGCACTGCAGAATATCGAAGGAGTTAGTAATGCAGCTATATCTGCTATCTTTTGTGTTAAACAGGCTTTTGTTCGTTCTGCACGAGAAGAAGTAAAGGACCTACCTATAATCAATAATTGGGAAAAATTGCTTGATTATTTAAAAGCAAGTATAGGAAGCCTTAATAAAGAAAATTTTCGCGTTATCTATATGAATAAAAGATATCGTCTAATAGCAGAAGATCTACAAAACTTTGGTACAATAGATCAAACTCCTCTTTATGTTAGAGAGATCATAAAACGCGCTCTTTTGATTGGCTCAACATCGATTGTAATATCCCACAATCACCCAAGTGGAGATATACAGCCTTCAAGTAGCGATATGTTTCTCACCAGACAGCTTGCAGAAGCTTGCAAAAGCATAGGAATAGAATTAATAGATCATATTATTATCACATTTAGTAGCTATTTTAGTTTCAAGGAAAATAGGCTTTTATTAGAGTAGATCTAAAATTGCTTTTGCCATTTTTCTTATTATGGAAGTATAGCTCTTCTTATAATAGTCCGAACGGAGGTAAAAACGTCTTTATAGCTATTATAAGCCAAGAGGCCAGCAGTATGTTATTATGACCTGTTCGGATTATTGTGAGAAGAGCTATAAAGCTATACATGAGGTGGTTGCCAGTGGAACAAAAATTTTCCTTCTGGAAGACAATGTGTGATTTAGATGGCGTAATAGTGGCAAATTGAAAGAAATACATGGTATTTGCCACTATTAGAAATCTCCTGTTTTGATAAGACTTATGAGGTCTTTATTGGTTTTTTGAATTTTGTTGAAGCACTCACATGCTTACTCTAATATTTTGTTCACAGAGCCTAGTTAGCTCAATTTCAACGTTAATTTGTGAAGCTCTGAGTTCTGTTAGGGGATTTTCTGGTTGAATATCTAGCTTATTCTGTATGTTCGGTAAACAAATTAAAGCCGAATCAAAAATTTCATCATACTGCTCTGCTTCATGCACACAATTGATTATTTCCTCCACATCTTGCGGCGTATCTTTTAATATTGCTCTTATTTGGTTTAGGTTTTGACGAATTTTTTCCTGATATCCAGCAATTCTCTCTTGATATATATCAATCATTTTTTGACATGAGGTGCCTCTAAATGGGTGTTCTGCTTTTTCCTTTATGTAGGAGCTCTGAAAATTTTTGCAATTAAGGACTGCTTCTCTACATTTTTTTATGTCACTAATTATACTGGTTATTGACTTACTTGCTTTCTCATGCTCTTCTTTTTTGATTATACATTCATTCGTATCCGTTCAGAGGTGTGGTTTAAGAAACAACAGCTAGCAGGTTTTGAAAAGGGTTTAATTCCTTTTGTTTCCAAGTCAGATACAACGAAATTATCCGCTCAAGAAATCTATTCCCTCGCTCTGACTGTGCAAAATATGAATTCTTACGATAGACAACATAATGCCGTATCTGTCGCTCAACATGGTTATTCGTTAATGGAATATTCTCTGGGTCATCCAAAAATGTCCACATCATTGACTCGGATTTTATAATACCCTTTACCGTTCGTGAAGCTCCTTTTGCTTCAAGTATATAAGATATTTTTATCATGCAGTACTGTATGTATCTTCGTAATTCTTTAGCTTGCTTAGTGAACTTTGAAATACTAATTTCATTTTCTGACAAAGCGTTTTTTAATACAAACAATCCATTAGCTGCGTCTTTTAAACAATGGCTAAGTCTCATTACTTCACTATTCCAACTATGAGATAACCTCTCGAAATTTCTCAATAAGTGAGCCCAACAAATTTGTCGTTTTTCATCACTGAAGTGGTTGTAAACTGCATATCTGTCAGTAATTACCAGGTTTTTGTAATCACAAAATGCACTATTCTTTAAAAATTTCATTCCTCTTGTATCTGCTAACTTCATAAGACTTGCTTTATTGTTGGCAAACATCCAGCACCATCCCAATTTGCCTTTGTTGTAGTGACTGGTTTCATCAATATGCAAAATTTCGCTTGCTTTTATTTCTTCCTCTATTTGTTCATAGGCTTCTTTACATTTTGACGAAACCCTTGCTTCACTATTGGACACACTACCAACACTTATACTCATGTTAAAGATGTCTTTCATAATATTCGCTATTTCTCGCTTTGAATTCTTATAAAACCCACTTAGTGATGCAACTACTGACTTAACTCTAGGACCAAAGGTATCCGGTGTAACTCCTTCTGGTAATTTGCTACTCCTTCTTTTTCCGCATTTACGACAGCGACCATGTTCTAATTGATACTCAACTACGTAAGGCTTAATTTCTGGTAAATCAACTTTTTGATAGACATATGGTTTTTCCGATATTGCGATTTCTTCACCACACTCGCATCTATTTGGTAACTCTACCTTCACCACCTCATCTGCTTCCATTTTAGCTCGGCAATTCCCCTTATGTCCAACTTGACCACCTATCTTCCTGCCGCCCTCTGACTTATCTTCTGGTGTGTCTTTTTTTATTTTGTACAGCTCTTTTGAACTTGGTAAAGATGAATTCCTTGAGTTTAAGCCGAGTCTCTCTCTTAGTTCAGCATTCTCTATTTCTAAGATTTTATTTTTTTCTTCAAGCTTTGCTACTTTCTGCTCTAAGTTTTTACATAACTCTACAATACTGATCAACAATTGAAGCATCTAGCCTTACTTTACTATCAACATTTTGTGTTATTACTACTTTAATATATTATGTCAATTGTTTTTTATCCTTGCCACACCTCTGAACGGATACATTCATTCTTTGTTTGGCTCATTTTATCATACAGATTTCTGCATTCTTTATATGATACCAGCGGTTGTAGTATTCCTTCCTCTACACCTTTATTATAAAAATTCTTCAACTCATCGCTTGATAGTATTCGTATAGCATCTTCCCTTTTAGCTTGTGATTTAGGATACTTTTTGTTCAGTGAACTAATATAATTTAATAGGAAACTCTTAGTTAAATCTTCCTTTTTAACTTCTGATAATTTTTCTAGTGTTTCTATATATTTCAAAGTTTCCGCAAAAAGCTGCGCACCAGATGTAGCAAATCCTGGCAGTGGTTTGCTCTGCGCCTTATAAAAATCGGTTTGTAAAAAATCTTCGGCTTGTTTTTTTATTACTGAAAGTTCATTGAAGGCTTTTTCTGGATTGATTTTTTTTAAAATACTAGTAGCTTTTTTAATCGCTCTTTCTCTCTTTTTATTATCTTGTTTTTCGTTTAAGATTAAGCTTTCAGCTTCAGTAAAAGCATTGCCTTGGGCACTTTTGGCAATATTACAAACAACGTTTTTTACAACTTGCTTAGTTGCTACATAATCTATTTCCTTTGTAAAGCAATCAATAAATAGCTGCCAAATTTTTTTGTTAACGGACTTACTTGTCTTATATTCTAAATCTTCTACATCTTTGAATCCTAAAATAGTATAGAGATTTTTTTCAATTATTGGTTCAGCATGTTGTTTTGCCACTTTACCTTTTATATTGAATAGAAATTCACTAATCTTAGTTGTGCCCATAATATTACCTCACAATATTAATGTTATATAATATAAAGTATAAAAGCTTAATGCTTAATTTTTACTTACTATTAATATAATTGAAGATTAACTTTGTTCCTATATTAAAACTTTAACTCCCAATTTATTATTAGTAATATCATTATATGAATCTTATGCCTGAATTTGGGAATATGTTGTTATTGGTAGCCTGTTTGTTATCTTTAACGTATTTGTTTCTACCGTTTAGTTCTTACCGATTCGTCTCCTCTGCCATATTTTTTTGTGTGTCAGCATCAATGGCTATTTTGATCTACTGCCACATTAAAAATGATTTCTCACTTGAAAACGTATATTACCACTCACACACAACAAAACCTTTGATCTATAAGATTTGTGGTGTTTGGGGAAATAAAGAAGGGTCTATGTTGCTTTGGACCTTAGTGCTTGTCATGTATTTATTACTAATGGATATTTATATACCTTCTGTCATCCCAGTGCCCATACACTTGGATCCAGACAATTTAATTGCAAATGAGTACATCAAATGGCAGTGTAATAAAAACTGGATTCCAGTGTCAAGCACTGGAATGACACCAGAACGAACTAATGGTAGTAAATTAAAAAAAATATCTCTTATCACCCAAGGCTTGATTTGCTTTTGTTTTTTACTGTTCACTTTACTTGAATCCAGCCCCTTCACTAAAATGCCAGGCATTGAAACAGATGGACTGGGTTTTAATCCGATATTGCAGGATATAGGCCTTGCTATTCATCCACCGGTATTATATTTGGGGTACCTTGGATTTAGCGTTCCTTTTTCGCTCTCTATAGCTGGATTAATTTTCAATACTGAAGGAAATGTTTGGGCTAAAATTGTCAGGCCTTGGGTACTTATTTCTTGGTCGCTGCTCACTTTGGGCATCAGCTTGGGTAGCTGGTGGGCATATCGTGAACTCGGTTGGGGTGGATTTTGGTTTTGGGATCCAGTGGAAAACGTTTCTTTGATGCCGTGGCTAATTGCAGTGGCGCTGACACATTTGTTGCTCGTTGTACGAAATTTCAATACTTTAAGGAATGTTGCTATTTTACTTACGCTCACAACTTTTATATTGAGTGTGACTGGAACATTTCTAGTCCGCTCAGGAATACTTACCTCAGTGCACACGTTTGCAGATGACCCAAGATATGGATTGTATATATTAGCTCTACTTGGTGTAATTACAGTCAGTAGCTTAGTAATATTTGTAGTGTTTACGAGAAAGAATCACACATCTTTCCAGTATTCGATATTGGAATCTGAAAAGAAATCTGCTACTCAAGTGACAGAGGGTAGAAGATTCTTTTCACGCCTTACGATGATGCTGATGAACAATTTATTATTCATCACTGCCTTTTTCATCGTGTTCGTTGGCACTTTATACCCTACAGTGCTTGAGTATTTAACCGGTGAATTAATTTCAGTTGGAGCACCATATTACAATTCTTTATTTAACTCTATTGCACTAGCTATTCTAGTGCTCACCATGATAGGGCAATACTGCAGTTGGCAGGGAAATAGTCTATTGCCAATATTCCGTGAATATAGATTTTCATTTTGTAGTGCTGCAGCTATTTTGCCGTTTATCTTTCACATGGAGCTAATGATTGTGCTATCAATTACCATCTCCATAGCATTATTAATCTTTGTTTTAGAAGCATATAGTAAAAGAATTTGTTTATTTAAGGTAGCATTTGGTGAATCAATTTTATTAGCAAGAAGAGTTTCTAAGTCCTACTATGCAATGATGCTTGCTCATGCTGGAGTGGCAATTCTAGTGCTTGGTATATCTTATTCAGTTGGTTGGCAGGAGAAAAAAGAAAACTACTTGGGAATAGGAGACAGCATAACAGTCAATAAATTTAAAGTTACTTTACGAAATATTGAGCTAATAAAAGAAAAAAATTTCCATGCAGTGAGGGGTACAATGGATATCAGGAATTTGCTGAATAATAAGATATTAGGTGAAGTAACTCCTGAATATAGATTTTACCTTGCGGAAGGTCAGAAAAATGTTGAAAGCAGTATCTACCACAATTTATTTTCTGATATTTATGTTGTAATTGGAGAGATTGATAAGAGTAAGAGCAAAATTGCAGCTAAAGTGCACTATAAACCTGGAATGTCTATAATCTGGCTTGGATCCTTTCTTATCGCTTTTGGTTCGCTCCTTGCTGCTTTGCCTTCTAGCAAAAAAGTAGTTCCTTCAGTATCATAAAGTTTGCATTTTTTTGCAATTTAAACTTAAGCTAAGCAACACTAACCTTTCGGGAGTGTTAAATAAAGTGTGTCAAACCACATTTTCAACTCAACTCAATTTTCAATCTACCAGGAAAGAAAATATCAAGCTGTGACATAGTTAATGCCCAATCACGTACAGGCATCGTCCACTTTTCTTCCACCTTTTTTATAGCACAATATACCTGTTTATACAAGGCATTTGTGCTGGTAAATGAGCCTTTGGTCTTGGTGAATTTTCTGATCTGTCTATGTAGTCCCTCTATCGGATTAGTGGTGTAAATTACTCTCCTCATTGGATCAGAATACTTGAAATAACTAGACAAATTTTCCCAATTATTCTGCCAAGATTTCACAACTAATGGATACTTTTCGCCCCATTTTTCCTCCAGCTCAAGCAAATAATTTTCTGCAATTTCTTTACTTGTAGCGCGGTATATTTTTTTCAAATCATTCATGAAAACTTTTGCTTGATACGTATTTCAGAGAGTTCCGTATTTGATGCACTACACATAGCTGTACTTCCACATTAGGAAATACGCTATTTATAGCTGCAGGAAAGCTTTTTAACACAAGCTATCAAAATGTCTTCTATTCCTCTCTCTTTCAAGTCATTTAATACGCCTAACCAGAAGCTAGCTCCCTCGCTTTCTGCTAAGTAAAAACCCAGTACTTCTTTTCTGCCATTTTGCTAATATATTATACATGCACTTGCTTACACAGCGTCCGTCCTTTTTTACTTTAAAGAACATTCCATCCATAAAAACTATCGGATAAACTGCCTGTAAAGGACGACTGCGCCATTCGTTAATCACTGGCAATAATTTATCAGTAATACTGGATATTTCAGCAACCGATATCTTGTTGTCATAAATTTCTTCGACGTGTGACATTATGTCTCTATATCTCATACCGCTGGCAAACATGCTCAAAATCTTTGTTTCAAGTTCTGTTGTTTGCCTTTTTTTCACTATCTGTGGTTCAAAACTTCCCTCTCTGTCTCTTGGTGTCAATAGTTCAAATGAACCTGCACTTGTTTTCAAAGTTTTTCCATTCCTTCCGTTTCTACGATTGTTTTCTTCGCTTTCAGTAGATAAATGATGTTCTATTTCACCCTCCAAGCTTGCTTCAAGTAGCCTTTTTACAAATGGCGTTAATGCACCATCTTTTCCCATTAATGGTCTTGTATCTTGTAAAAAGCATCTAATGTTTTAAGCTTAAGCATTAGATGGAGAAGAGAAGAACTCTGTCAGTGGTCTTAGATATAAAATCTGTAAGGTAGATAAGAGTTCTCTTCTCAAGAGTACAGGCTGGACGGTATCGTAGAAAAACCTAAATGGTTCTAATTCTGTATTCACAAGACTAGCCTTACTTTTCATTTTTAATGGTAACGCATGGGGTTATATATGATCAACAACTTTTTAGGTATAGATGTATCGAAAGATCGCTTTGATGTTTTTCTCTCGTTCATAAGCAAAAAAGGAAGATGTGAAACTAGAAAAAGGAGTTTTAAAAACGAGGATTCTGGGTTTCAAGGTTTACTTAGCTTTCTACAAAAACATAATGTAGAAGAAGTAAAAGCCTGCATGGAGGCTACTGGTTGTTATAGCGAAGCTTTGGCTGAGTTTCTGCACAACGCTGGACATTCTGTTAGTGTTGTAAATCCTTATTGCATAAAATCTTATGCAAGGAGTAAGCTGATACGACAAAAGAATGATCAGACCGATGCAGAAGTTATTGCTGATTATTGCCAAAGACAGGAACCTTCTAGTTGGACACCACCTTCTCCTGAAATGAAAAAATTAAAACATCTTTATCGTTGCTCAGTTGCGTTAAAAGATGAGTTAACATTAGTAAATAACCACTTAGAAAAAAAAGAGAGACTGCTTAAAGAAGTTGCAAGTGCTTGGGAAGACCTTGCAATGAATATAGCTCAAAAAATAGAAACAATAAAAAACTCCGTACGTGAACTATTAAATCAACATAAAGAATTGTTGGAAAATTTTCAACTTCTATTGACTATTCCAGGAATAGGAGAAGAATCAGCAATAGCTATTTTAGCTGAAGTTCCTGACATAGAGGTTTTTAGAGATGCCAGGCAATTGGCAGCATATACAGGAGTTATACCACGAAATATGACGTCAGGTTCCTCTGTATATGCCAAACCCAGATTAAGTAAATCCGGTTCACAAACATTACGTAAAGCACTTTTCTTTCCTGCTATAGTAGCTAAGAATCACAATCCTATCATTATTAGTTTTTGCCAGAGATTAAAGGAAAAGGGTAAGCATAATATGGCTATCGTTGGTGCTGCAATGCGTAAGCTACTCCATATCATTTTCGGTGTTCTAAAATCCAAAAGTGCTTTTAATCCTGACCATATCAAGAATTACAGGGCAAAGCGGTTGGAGGAGAATTTAGTACTTTAAAATCAAAAAATGCGTACTTTCTATCTTATGTAAAATAGCATTTTACACAAATTTATTTAATGTAGTTGGTTAGTGTATATGTTGATAGAAAGTATTTTTTGATTTCGTAATACAGCTTAAGATTCAATTTCTATAATTTTCTTGTTGACTGACAAGACGGTATCTACCTTCTCGTATAGACGACAAGATATTTGTTTCTAATTCTTTATAATCTACCAAACCAGTAGTTCTATCTGCTATTCTTTGACTCATATCAAACCTCCATTTTTATCTCAATTATATTTTACTTCTCGGTTTGACACACTTTTTTGAACATCCCCCAAATGAGAAGAAATTA
Organism: Wolbachia endosymbiont (group B) of Melanostoma mellinum; assembly: GCF_947251465.1. Classification (NCBI taxonomy): domain Bacteria; kingdom Pseudomonadati; phylum Pseudomonadota; class Alphaproteobacteria; order Rickettsiales; family Anaplasmataceae; genus Wolbachia; species Wolbachia endosymbiont (group B) of Melanostoma mellinum. The sequence continues at coordinate 494,586 of NZ_OX366366.1, read as the reverse complement.
CCTAATTTAAAAGTTTTACTTGATAATTATGGATTTTCTCAACTGCGCAGGATTCAAAGAAGGCTGGATAATAGACCTACTCAAGTTTAGTATTCGGCTTTGTAGCATTATACAACGCAAAACCCATACACCACATCTACTGCCACTGCGAAATAAAACATAAAACGCAACACAGCTCACCAATAATAACGCACCAACAACACCAGCCGCAATTGGTTGGTTTGATGATTTTTCGTATATAGGGATTTCCTTCACTATAAAAACATGGTTCTATTTCAGCAGATAAAGGGTTGTTCTGTGAGTTTGACTCTTGCTCAATAGTTTGCTCTGGTTTCATATGTAAATTGAAAATCTTTACTATTTATATTAATATACTCATATAATTTAATGTCAGTTTTTGTCACACTGGTTTACGTCAAGACTATTTTTAACCTCTTCAACATCTGTTGGTGCATTAGAAGTCCTTCATATTTTGCAATAGTGGTTTCCTTATAAATCCTTGAGTTTTTTTGCAACAGCTTTTCCTATTCTCTTCGATGTTTTCATCTACTCTTGTTAAACAATGCAATCAAGACCATAAAACTTCTCTAATTGCTCACTCCACAGCATCGGTATTTCTCTCAAATCAACTAATTTCAAATCTCTTGGCTGTCTCCCATTTACTATGTCTTCTTTAATCTTTGGTGCTAAATAGTTCAACCTCAAAATTTGCTGTATACGTCTTGTACCTATATTAATTTTGGCACTCAGCTCTTTCACACTTGAGTATTTTCCCTCTTCTAGTTGCCGTTTCCAGGAATGGGCTCTTACCACTGCTTTCAGTAATGCATTGTTTGTTTTACCTTCTGGTTCTACTACCGTGCATTTATTTCCTTTCTTCTTTATTGGTATAAACTTTTCCTCTGATTCAGAACTCACTTCTATTCCATCTTCCTTAACCATTACTCCCTTTATTAACTTTTTCACTACTTCTTTCTGCTTTCCAAAACTTAAATTTTTCCATTTTTCTTCGGTCTTTTCTTTCCAATTTTCATATAGCTGTTCAGCTTTCTTCATCACTTCTTTTTCCACTTCTCCAGCAACTATTGTTCGGTTCACTGATCCACAATCCTTCCCCCTTAAATGGTTATTGCACACATAATATCGGTACCTTTTATTTTCTTTTTTTGAGTATGTCAGCGTCATATTTACATCACAGCTCTTGCACTTAATTATTCCCTTTAGTAGCGCTTCCTCGTATTTCGCCTTTCTATATGGTTGATTCTTTATCAATTCCTGTGCTTTTTGCCATTTTTCTTCTTCTATTATCGCTTCATGTTTTCCTTCATACTCTTTCTCATAATGCCGTATTTTTCCCATATATATTGGATTTGTTATTATTCTCCTTACCGTCGCTTTTTTAAAGATATCTGATTTTGTTCTGTAACCTTGACTATTTAGCTCCCTTGCCAATTCTGCCATTGATCTCAGCTCCATATACCTCTCAAATATATACCTTACCACTTTTGCTTCTTTCTCATTTATTATTAATTCTTTATCCTTTACATCATATCCAAGCGGCAAAGTTCCTCCCATCCATAGTCCGTGTTCTTTTGATGTTGCTATTTTATTTTTTACTCTTTCCACTATCATCTCTCTTTCTAGTTGTGCTGCTCCTGACAATACCGTTTGTACAAACTTTCCCATTGGCGTATTATTGTCAAATATCTGCGTTACTGCTATAAAATTTACTCGGTGTCTTCTAAAAAATGATGTTACTTCGATGCTGTCTTTTGTTTCTCTTGATAGTCTGTCTAGTGTGTACACTACTACACAATCTACTTCTCCTGCCTTTACATCTTCAAATAATTCCTTTATTGCTGGCCTTTCTAAATTCTTTCCTGAGAAGCCTCCATCATCGTACCTTTTGGCCAATATTACCCAGCCTTCTCTGCTCTTTATGTACTTTTCACATGCTACCCGTTGTGCATCAAGACTATTAAACTTTTGTTCCAGACCATCTTCATTTGATTTTCTCGTATATATCGCACATCTTACCTCTTTCAGCATTCTTTCTCCTTATCTCTCATTCCAAATAGAAGCGGCCCATTGTAGCTCATTCCCATTATTTTTCCGGCTACTGCTGACAATGACGTGTAAAACTCTTCTCTGTAGATTAAACCCTGATCTGTTACCATTACTGCATGCGTCTCTTCTCCTCTCTCTAGTATTAATTCTGTCCCTTCTACTGGTAATTTATCGCTACTTATTCTTTTTCCCTTTTCTAGCCGATCTGCCAGATATTCTAGTCTTTTTGCTCCTTTTCTTGACATTTTTCCATACGCTTCCTCCTGCATTCTATATGCTAATCTAGGTATCAGATATTTCTTTGAATGTTTAGGTGCCTCTTCCCCAAATACCTTCTTCCACGTTTTTCTCAGCTCACTCAAAGGTTTTCTCTCTAAATTCATTACTTTCTTTTCCATTTCCTTCTCCATATTTTTAGCCCTTCATAAATAGCTTCTCAATTCTGTCTATTTCTTTCTTCAATATTTCAGTGATCTCCTTACTGTTTTTCGCATAATCCATTGCTGTCATTCCAAATTTATCCGCTTGTTCTATTTCTCCTCCAGCCTTCACTAATTCTTTCACTATCTCTTTTTCGCCTATCATGCATGCAAGGTGCAGCGGTGTGCATTTATTTCCATATTCTTCCGCATTTACATTCCCTCCTGATTTTATCAATTCCCTCACGATTTCTAGACGTTTCTCCGTTACCGCTAGATGCAGTGCTGTATATCCTTCTACATCTACTGCATTTACATTCGCTCCTTTTTCAACTAATAAACTCACTGTTTTTGCTTCTACTGCATAATGCAGTTCCTTCTCGTCTCTTGCATAAATATTTTCATGTGAGTTCTCTAATAATTCTTCTGCTGACTTATTAAATTTGCCAAACTTTAACATAATCCACCTCACCTTTTCTTTGACCTTTTTTTTTAAGCTTTCCTTCTCACCACCTCATCTATCATTTCATTCACTTTGCTTATTATCTTGCTTGCTAAATTTTGACATTCTTCCTTTATTAGTGATTTGTCTCTCTTCCTTATTTCTTCTATCTCTATTATTTTTAACTCTGGTAAATAACTCCCATTCAACATGTCTGCTATTTCTCCCACTAGCCTCTCTATTCCATAGCACGTCAGTTCTCTACTTTTTGTTACTCCACCTTTTTCTCTCAGAAATTTGCTCGCCTTTTCACTTTCTTTGCTATCACATAGGCAATACTTTTCACTTTCCCAAATGTAATACATTGGTGTTGCACCATATTTATTCAGTTGATTAACCTCAGCTCCTGCTTTTACTAGCTCTTTTATTATTTCAACTCCTCCTATTTTGCATGCAGAGTGGAGTGGCGTACATCCAGTGACATATTGAGTGGCATTTACTTCTGCTCCCGACCTTAGCAACACTTTTACATTTTCTAAGCTTTTTGCAAATACTGCACAGTGTAGAGGTGTATAACCATTTTTATCTCTTGCATTTACCTCTGCTCCTTTTTTTATTAATAATCTCACCGTTTTGTAATCAGAGATTTCTACTGCTTGATGCAAGATCGTCTCTCCTTCTTCATTTCTTTTATTAATATCGTTACTTGATACTTCTTTAAAAAACTTACTAAAAGATTCTTTGCTAAACTTCATACTTACCTCACAAAACTAGCTTTTCTAGCGCCAGACAAATTTCTTATATTTACCTGCCGCTATTCAAGTCATGTCCTTTTTGGCATGAGAAAGCAAGTCCTTTTCTTTTTATTTCATACATTTTAACCTATTATTAATATAATATATGAGGATCTAAATATAAGTACTTAACTTATTACAGATATCACTTGACTATTTTTCCAACTTCTGTGCAAATGTCGATGTTCGTGCCACTTCAGTACTCCTGGGTAAAATACTAAAATGTGCTTTTCTAACTCGTGTATTGAGTCTTTTTGCTCTAAATCATTTTTATAGTAAACGTTGTGTTCTGCTAAACCATATTTTGTAATCTTCTGATCTGTATAGTTTTCTATTTTGTAGTGGTGAGTAACGCTAAACCTTTCTAAAATTGGCTTGTGTTTTAAACTCCAATGTTGCCCTGAAAGTTTATCGTTTCCCAATACAAATTTATTTCCTTCTTCTTCTATTCTACCAACCGGAAAACAGCTATTTATTTCTCCTAATTTCCAGCTATCTGACAGTACAATCTGCGCTTTTGCAAATTTAATCGATGGTAATAAACTCTGTGGTAATGGATATAGTGCTTTTAAGTTGTACCACAAATGATCTCTTTCATAGATGCCTTTATAATCCCTTGTGTGAGGCTCGGTTTCTCCAAGGATTGCTACATCTAGGCGATATATATCATTGCTTAAAGCTCGTTCATAATGATCGCGTAGATAGTTTTCTATAATCCTAATAACTGGACCACTAGACCTGAAAAAATTTACTCTTCCAAACGATAACACTGGTCCATCTTTTTCTATTTTTACCCCTGAATAATCAGAAAGAAGATCTCCAAATAAACTCTCATCCAATATAAATCTCTGCACATTATAATAATCGTTAAAAATCCTCATTAGTCTGGATCTTACAGGCAGTGATAGTTTTGCCAGCTCTACTACTGCATCTACGAAGAAGTCATTTGGTACCTCTTTTATCCCTACTTGCAACTCAAAAAAGTGTTTACCGGGTGGCTCTTCAATAATTGTAATATCTTCTATATTTGCCCACTTTAGTGCTATTTTGAGTGATGCTGGGGTTCCACGTAGTCTTTGAAATTTTACTCCTTCTACTACGGCTTTTCTTCTATCTTTTACCCAACGCAGTATCTCTTCTAAACCATATTCTTCTATTATCCACGGCAATGTTTCTTCTTTAAGACTAAACTTAAATCCTCTGATACAGTTTGGATCTACTTTATAATCTATCGCATCTACCAATGCTTTTTCTTGTTTTGTTGCGTTTAGTGGCAATAGCATTTTAAATTTCGCAAATTTGCACACTCATTCCCCAGTACCACAACATCCTCTTTTGGCTCTATTAATTCCACATTTTCTACACCATCTACAAATAGATTCGCTATTATCCACGATCTTGTTACACTCCACCCTAATCTTTTTGCTAATTCAAACTTCTCAATAAACTGCTTCTTGATTTCCTCCTCTGATATTACAGGACTTATGCTCATTCTGCTGTGGATATCTATTTCCATAATATTGCAGCCAATTACTGTTACTGTATCGGTTAAAACCCTTATATCATCTCTAGTAACCTGCTTTTTTACAATTTCTAGTAACTCTTCTAACGCTATGCCAGTTTGTGTTGATAAGATTGAAATTTGTACTTTTCCTGGTATAGGTGATTCCACTAGTGCGTCTTTTACTCTACTATCTGCTGACAGTGCATGATATTTATAATATTCCTTACTTCCTCCTGTTGACCAACCTGCTATTTTTGCTTTTACCCTCTTTCTAAATCGTTCGTCATCTTCTTCTTTCTGCCTCTCTACTCCATAAAATTCAGCTAAATTACCAAGATCTTCTCCTGTTGCAAATTTTAGTAAATTACTTTTTACAGCTTCATTTATTCTTTCTCTGAGTAACAACTCTCTCCATGCTGCTACTTCTAATACCTTTATCGCTGGGTCACTTTCAATTAGTGCTGTAAAACTTTTATCTCGACTTATTAATTCTTCTTTCATCCGAGCAAAAATCTCTTCAAAGTTCAGTGGTTCGATAATATTTGGCTGCTGCATTTTTAAACAACTACTCCATTAATATTTATGAACTTACCTTCTGAAAGATAGACACCTTCTAAATTCAATGTTACTCTCCCTTCTTTTACTCCTTCAACTTTTACTTTTTCTAACTTAAATCTCTTTTCCCATTTTTCCAAAGCTTCTGCTGTTGCTGCATAGATTTCCATAGTTAAATCTCTACTGATTGGTTTATCCACTAATTCAAATAGCCTAGACCCATAATCTCTCCTCATGATTCTACTGTTTACTGGAGTGGTCAGTATATCAATTATCGACTGCTTTAAGTGCTCTATTCCTTCTAACGTCTTTCCTGTTTTAGCATCCATACCCTTCATTTCTATTTTGCAAAGACGCTTTCACTGCCTTTTATTACTTTAAACCCACATGAAACTATATCTCCTACTCTTCCTACACTAAGACCATTTGCAAACACTATTTTTGATCCTTGAATCATTACTTTTCCTTCACTAAAACTGTCTCCTTGCCTACATATTGACTTGCCGTTTACAAAAACATTATTACTTCCGCTAATGCAGAAATGTGGTATAGCTTTTCCACAATAGTCTCCTAACCTTACTATTCCTTTGTTCAATTTAAGTCGATCCTTTCTGCTTTCAGTTTTATTCCACTTTTTGTCATTTCTATGCTCGATTCCCCAGCTTTCAGTGTTATTTTGTCTACTACTTCAATCTCTAAATGATGTTTATCTTTATCGTATGACAACTTTGTTCCATCTTGAAATGTTAAGCTACTCACCTCTTTTTTATTTTCTGGTGCAGAGTACTTTTGTTGATATATTCCAGGAAGTACTACTCCTAAAGATAATTCTCCCAGCGGGGAAAGTATAACTACTTGCTCATCAATATCTGGCGGAGACCAATTTCTATCTTTTCCTGCTTTGCTTGTTATCCATGGCAACCAATCTGTTAAAAATTCTCCTATTTTAATTCTTACTTTTGCTTTTTCATAATCTACTTCTTTTACAAGCCCTATTCGTACAATGTTTGCTAATTTTCTTTGCAGCTCTGAAATAGCAAAATTACTCTCTAACATTTTCTCCTATTGTAATCGTATGTGGCTTAATCTTATTTTCTGTCCATATCGATTTACCTAAATGAAGCTGATGATTCCAATCAACCATCCACACCAAATATGCATCTAATTCGGGTCTAAATCCATCAGGCTCTGCAGAAAGAAATTCAGCCGGAGATACATTCTTTTTCCAGGTATTCTTGTTCACTACTCTTACTACTTCTGCTGCTAATGACCTTACAACTAACGAGGAATCCTCGACTGTTCCATCAACTACAACCCTTGCTTCAAATCTTGCTTTTAGCGCTAATTCTTCTGTTCCAGGATCTTTTCCCGATTCTAAACTCACAAGCTCTACAAATAACGCTGGCGCTATCAATTCTTTTCTTATTGCTGGATAAATTTCACATGTCTGTATAGACGGTATTTCTTCCTTCAGTGTGCTGCAAATTGTTTGATGTAAATCTGTCCAGAACTTTGTCATATCTTTAAAATATAGTTTAGCTCATGCTTAAAGTATTTCTCAAACACTCTCTCACTCTCATAATTAACAAGGTCTTTTATTATTCTTGAGCCTTCTGGTTCCAGCGGTAGTTTTACTTCCTTTATTGGCAATGCTGCTCTTCCTTCACGTTTAAACATACCGCTATTTCCTTTTGGCATAACTGCTGCAAATCCTCCTATAAACTCATACTTTCCTACTTTCGATCCTCTTCTTGTTTTTTGTATTTTGCCAATTGCCGATGCTCTAATGTCATAGAGATTTGCTCTAATTAACACTTCTAATCTGCTAGTTTTCGCCTTAAAAATTCTTAATCTCTTTCTTATCAAACTTTTCTTTTCCTCACTGATTTCCTTAGCTGCTTTTGATTTTAGCCATATTGCTGTTTTGTTCAGCGCTTTTATAGCTGCAAGTTTTATTTTCTGCTCTTTTCTTTCAATATTGCAGATTATTTCATTAATATTGTTACTAATCAAACACTTTCTATTGCCTCAATTTTCCATATTTCACTCGAAGAATCTTTTAACGGTGGTTCAAAAATCTTGTAGAACCTTTTTTCAATCTTGATATAATTACCTATGCTAAAGGAAGTAACGTCCTGATCACGTATTTCTATAGAAGCAATTTGCTGAGTTAATGCTCCATCTGCACCTAAAGAATACGTAGTATCGGGACGTTTAATTAGCACTTTCATTTTACGAATACTCTCCTTATTTTTATTACAATATATGGCTTCCACTCCTAGATGCTCAAAACAATCTTCCAATAATTTTCCTATATTCATCAACTAGAACTAATTTTTACCAAAACTGCCGGACGATGGCACATTGGCAATGGATTTGACTGCGTATGTAAATCTGTTCCTCTATCAAATCTTCTTGGCTCTTGTTTTGCATATAATGGCTGACCAAGCGTATTCACCGTCTCATTAAAGTCTGCTGGTGCAAAATATGTCGTAAACGTACTTGCTGTTCCTAGTGGAAAACAATGTCCTGTATCTCTTTCTATAAATCTTCTTACGGTTCCTTCAGGATCAGTTGCTTGCCCTCTATATTCCTCAAACGTTATTCCACAGAACGTAAATCCTGATCTCATATCGTTCCTTAATGCTGCTCCTTCTTGCCATCTCTCGTATGCTTCTTTTACTTTAGTATGAGAAGTAAGTGCATCAAAAAACTCAGGGCTTACTAAAGCATGAATTCCTGTCATATATTCACCACTTAGATTATCTTCTATATGCCGGAGTACTTCCATACACTTACGCTTTACATCAGTTGTTGCAGTTCCTAGTGCAAAATTTACTACTTTTGGTGTTATTTCAAATTCGTTGTACAGATTTAATAATTCTGACCCATCAGCATCTAAAATTATTCCTTTTAGCGCTCCCATTCGCAAATGCTCTAATGTTATTGCATGTTTGTTTCTCATTAGCTGCAAATGATCAGTTATTACATCTGCCAGCGCTTTAAGTTCACTCTCTGATCCAAATGCCCTTATTCCTTGTACTTCCTCTGGCAGCACTACATCATCATGCGGAATGTGCGGAATCGTAAATGTTCTTACCTTTCTTTTTCCTCTTTTTCCTACTGTTGCTGGTGCTCCTGGTATTTGTGTTGGTAATAAACTTAAAACTCCATTATGTTCTTCTATGGTGATATGTCTAAATCTTACTGACCTATTTGGAAACAAGTTTAAATTTTCAACACGTCCATAATTTATCGGCAATATATTCATCGCATTTGTTAGTGCCGTCATGCTAAATGCCGTATTTGTAAATGGATTTTGCATTTTTTCTTTTCCCCCTTTTGTATTTTTAATAGTTTTTTTAAGCTCCCTTGCGGATCTCGTGCTTCAAGTTGCTTTATTGCTTCAGCTTTCTGTTCTTCAGTGATATTTGCTGGCCACACAACTGCATGATCTGCTAGCATTGCACTGCGAGTGATAATTACTCCTTTCATATCAGAATCTTTGCTATGTATATCGGTTGTAATTACTCCTACTGCTGTTTGCGTACCGTCTGTTCCAGTGGGGTTCAGCACTCTAATAAAACCATCATCTGTCTTCTTGGCAACTACTGTACCAAGTTTAATATTTTGACCTTTCGCTACAGTTATTTGGTCTCTTGAATATAGACTTGATACCTCATACTTTAATAAGTCACCTAGATTATTTTGTTCAGTTATACATGTCATATTTTCTTTTCTCCTTTTTTTCCCTTTAGTTTACTGCCATGTTTGTAGTTGTTGTACCCGGCGGTTATAAAAATACTTTAAATACTTGATTGTGCTCTAGCTTTAGCTACTTGTATCATCAAATCTTCTGATGAATTTTGTGGTAAAGTGCTGAAAATTTTATCTTTTATTGTTCGCTCTGCTAGTAGTTCCATTAACACTTCCCTGGCTTGCTCAACACTTACGCTTTGCTCTATAAATTCTCCTATCTTTTCTGGCATCTTTGATATATTACATAATCTTATTATCTCTAAAATTTCTCTACGACAGTTCTCGTAGCCTTCCTCAGTTAACTCATTAGTTGTCATACTAACACTCCTACTTTTATGATTATTGATAAATTCAAAAAATGTTGTAACTCCATCTGCAACACCTATTTCTACTGCTTTCTCCCCAAAATATAGCCCTGCTTCCGTTGATTTGATTGCTTCTATAGAAAGATTTCTATTCCGTGCTATTAGCTGCAAAAACATTTCATATAGTCGGTCTACTTCTTTTTGTAAGCTTTCCAGACTTTCAGACGTCATTGGCTCATGTGGGTTTAAATCATTCTTTCGACTACCAGCAAAGATTGTGGTGTACTTAATACCTTGCTTTTCATCAAACCTACTTTGATCTATGTGACTTGCTATTACTCCAATACTTCCTACTCCTGAAGTTCTACTCACAAATACCTTTTCAGCGCTAGAGGCTATAGCGTACGCAGCAGAATATGCATCATCATTTGCTATTGCAATAATTCTCTTTTTTGCTCTTGATTCATAAATAAAATCAGCTAGGTCAAAGACACCGTTTACTTCCCCTCCTGGACTGTCTATGTCAAGTAGAATCGTCTCTATGCTTTTATCTTCTAAAGCACTCTCTATCTCTTCATGAATATTTTCATACGAAGTCATGTCTAAAATATGATCAAAAGCTTCTGTTTTTTTAGTCAAAACTCCATAAATACGTATTATTGCTATTCCTTTTGGGTTTATATGAAAATGCTTTAAATTCTTAAAGATAGGTTGTTTGCTGTTATATAATGATAGTAGTTCAAAGCTTCTTCTCTCTACCATTATTGGCTTATTTATCCACATCACCTTCCTTCCCTTTTATGGTTAATGTCACAATCGAAACAAAGTCCAAAAGAATTAGCACGCTTTTGATCTTCTGCTATTTCTTGGTCAATTTCTTCTACATCGTAACCCATTTCTGATACTACTTCTGATCGACTCTTAAATCCATTTCTTACTGCCATTTGCTGTGCTTGCTGATCTTTTAGTGGATCCACCCAATCAAATCCCTGTGGTATCCATTTTACTTCTTCTTTCGCTGCTTTTACTACTTTTTCATCTATACAGAGTTCTCCACAAAGTACTGCTAACTCTAGCCATCTACTCCATACTGGTCTGCAAAATTGAAATACTATAATGTTGTGTTGCAGCATAGCGCATCGACGACGAAACTCTATTAATCCCGCTCGAATGGATGAATAATTAACGCCTGTTAAATCTCCTGTTAGCTGCTCATATGTTATCCCTGTGCCTATTGCTATTGCCCTCAGTTGCTGTCTCATAAATGCTTCATAACTTCCTCCAACATCAGACGGCTCTGAAAATTTTATATCTTCTCCTGGATCTAAAAGTTGCATTGTTCCAGGTTCTAGGCCAGATAGTGCTACTCCTTGCTCACTTGCTTCACCTTCTCCCATGATATTTGCTTCAGGATCGAGCCTTGTAATAAACCCTGCAAACATCGCTGCAGTTTTCTTTCTCACCAGCTCTGCATCATCATATTGATCAAGCTCATAAAGCTTTAGCAGTATACTCGAAAGCCAAGGCTCACCTCTGATTTGCCCAGGTCTTAGTGGTCTATAAATATGTAAAACATCATTTGCTGGTACTCTTACTGATTCTCCAAATGAGCCTTCGCCTGGATGTTCTCTAAATAAGTAATATGCTTCTCTTTGCCCAAGCTTGTTAAACTCAATCCCGTTTCTTATTACATTACCATTTGCTAAAGTTTGATTTGTTTTATTGTCTAAATGTTCAGACTCAAGTACTTGCAGTTGTAGTGGTACAGAAAATCTATCTTCCAGCTTTCTCGTTCTTAAACGTACAAAACATTCTCCTCCCTCTATCATACTTCTGCATACTAGAGCTTGTAATCCATAAAAATCACTTATTCCACAGCTATCTGCTTCATCTGTCCATTTTAGCCATAATTCTTGCACCTTCTTTCGAAATTCTCCATCTCTTGCTTTTGATTGCGGTTTTATTCCTGTTCCAATAGAGTTACTTACTATTGTATCAATGATATTGGCTGCATATGGATTTTTTCTTACCATATCACGAGAGCGGCTACGCAAGTGCTCAAGGCTTTGAGAGAGTAAATTATTTATGCTTCCCGTTTCTCCTTGCCAATACATTACCCTTCTTCCTGATCCTGCTGCATCCCAGGCTGAGCTTTTGATTTTTGGCTTGCTAAATAGTTGTTTGAATGATTTTAGTAACATTACAAAACTCCCTTGTTAGTAGCAAAAATAATTTTCCTCTTCGGCTTCATTCCAACAATCTTTAGTTCAGCCTTAATACGTTGTCTTAAGCTTAGTAAATCATTTATATCTACTTCTGCATATCTCACCACATGGTCACCATATGCAATTGATACCACTCGCTCTCCGTTTTGCAGCTTCTTTATCGCTTCTTCAATTTGAACTAAATACTCTTCGTTATACATTTACTACTTGCTTCTAAGAAACTTCCCCTATCAGCTCATCTTTTTTTATCAGGATATAACCAAATTCATTGGCTTTTTTACCCAGATTCTTTACTACTCTTTCCTTATATAACTTTTCATAATAATCCATTCCTTTTTCTACATATTCTTGTCCACATTTCAGCATTTGATAAAAAATACATGCTAATTTTCTTGCTGTAGCAGTTATTGCTTTTGGTGCTCCCAATCGATTTTTCAATCTTCTACAGTACGCACCTAATGCACTTTTACTGTGCAACATAGAATAACCAGCAAGTCGAAAAGCATTTGCAGCACGGTTAATTACTTTACGAGTTCCACTTCTAATCACTCTTTCTCCTGTAATCCTATTAAATGGACATAATCCCAACCAAGAAGTAAAATGTTTTTCTGATGGCCATTTATTAGCATTAAGACCAACTTCTGAGAGGATGGTCTGTATATTTGATGTATTAAGCCCTGGAACTTTGGTGAAATCCATGCCAGTTATTCGATACAATTCTTCGTGTGCAGCAAAGTTTGGTTTGTTTCCTGCAGACCTCTTTACTTTACTGCATTGCTTATTTTCATTTGATCTTGTTTCAAGTGTTTTATAATAGTTTTCCATACTTTTATCACATTCTTTTATTTGCTCTTGAAAAAAAGTATATGCTTCGTATTCTTGCTTTAATGTAAACAAATGCTCTTCTCTATAGTCACCTGTTAGTGCTTTTGCTATGGTTGATCTGTCATTTTTTATTCGTCTATCACTCAATTCAGCCAATCTATTAGAGTTTCTTTCACCCGCAATTATTGCTTTAATGATTCGCATACCAGTTACACCTGTAATATCACTAATAACCTTGTGTAATTGAATGTTCATTTGAATTAATGCTTTTTGCATACGTTGAGTGTGTACAGCTGCACTTTTTATCAGGTTGTCATGTTGTCTATTATAACCACGTAGTACACAAATTTGGTTATCAGGCCTAAATGATCCTTGAAGTAACCCATAGCTATGTAATTGCTGTAACCACTGGCAATCTTGAACGTCTGATTTTCTTCCAGGTACATTTTTTACATGTCGTGCATTTACCAGTTTAACTTCGAATCCATATGATTCAAGTATTTGAAACAAAGGAATCCAATATACTCCTGTTGATTCCATGGCTATCGTTCTAACTTCACACTTTTTCAACCACTTTGCTAGGTTATGAAGATCTACTGTAAAGCACCCAAATTTTTGAACGCGTTGTTTATCTCTCCCTTCTGGTACGCATGCATAATGTACAGATGAACCAATATCAATCCCTGCTGCATTAGGATTCACTACTTCTAATTTACTTTTTGCTTTTGCCATATAAAATCCCTTATATATACCTTATAATGAAGAAGTGCTTTAGCTTGGGGAGGTTATATTACACAATCTTCTAAACGAGGTAGCTAAGAAGCTCCATCAATGGTTTGACCGTCCCTTCCAAAATCATACTGATCCACGGGCATTTATTGCACCATTGCGAACTCGATTATAACTGCAGAAGCACTTCTTCATAAAATTATATCCAAAAATTACTGCAATGTGCATTAGGACGTTTCTTTCTGGTTTAACAGATTTTGTCTGTTCCGGTGCTGATCCACTTACTTTTCACTATTTTCTTTGATTTTTTACTTTCTGGTTTTTCACTTAAACTATTCCATTTACTCTCTGGCCATCTGTCTACTCCCAGTGCTATTGATGCTGCTCTTGCGTAAATTCGGCAATCTAATACTTCATTTCTTTCTCTTACCTTTTGCCACTCTTGTTTGGTGTATCCTTTTACTACTTTGCTGACTAATTGCTCTGCCGTTAGCTGCTTAAAATATTCAGGTGCATACTCCGGAAAATGACAATATCCTGCTGGCACTTTCTCTTCTTCTTTCAAAATATTAAGTAATTGAAAAAGCTCTGACTTTAATATCGATACTCCTACTGGCCATAGCTTTATTCCTCTTTTTAGCTTTTGACCACCAACTGTTATATCTACTCTACTTGGGCTGCTAAGTGGTACTAGGGCTTTATTTACACCTTTCACTGCCATTACTCTTCCAGATCCTTGATGACCTCTTACCCAGTTGTATACTTCTTGTGTTGCATATCCTGCATCAACTGCCATCATGCTTATCATGTACTCAAGCCCATTTTCACCAATAAAATGATGATTTAAGAGCTCAGAGAGTTTTCCCCATACTTCTCCACCCCCAGTATCTCCTTCAAATACTCGGTAGTCTATTGACCAACTTTCACGGCTTTTTCCCCAGGCTACAACTTCTACTTCTAAGCGGTCTTTTTGGACATCAACACCTGCAGTAAGTACCACTTCTCCTTTTGGTACTGTGCCTATGGGAAAAAATTCTCTTCTGTTAAATAATTGCTTCCAGTCTGGTACTTCTCCTTTATCTACCCAAGTTTCTCCTAAAGTGGTATTTATCCAAACTTTTAGTAATTGTTCACTTTCTTTTGCATGGAGAAAGTCCTCTACTGCTTGTTGCCAACTATACCAGCCAACTGGACTATAAAGACTTGAAAGATGAAATCCTTTTTTCTCACCTTTTACTCTATTAGTAGGTCTCCATTCTCCACGGTCTAGCATCTCTGTCTTTTGATGATTTTCTATCTTTTCACCACATTCTATACATATATAGTGTGCTGTATTTGGATTTTTATCTTCCCATTTTATTTGTGACCATTTTAATATTTGGTAATAATTACAATACGGACAGGGAACAAAAAAGTACTGCTTATCTGTTGCTTCAAATTCTTTCTCAATTCTGCTTATTCCATGAATCGTTGGTGTTGATACTAAAAAAATCTTTCGCCGTGCAAATGTATTAGTACGGGCTATGCTGAGTAAAACTGGATCTCCTTCACCTCCTGAATCTCCTGGATAAGCATCTATTTCATCAAGAAAGAGGTATTTTACTGGCATAGACCTGAGACCCACACTACTGTTTGCTCCGGTTATTACTACTATTCCACCTGGAAATTCCTTACTTTGTACAGTATTTCCTGAATCTCTTGACCTTGGGTCTTTTACTTTACTTTTTAAACATGGTGTACTCTCTATTAACGGCGCAAATCTTCCTTTTGACCAACGTTTTCCCATTTCAACTGTTGGCTGTACTACCAGCATTGGACCTGGTGTTTGATCGATGATATAGCCTATCCAATTGTTACCAGCTTCTGTTCCCCCAATCTGCGCTCCCTTCATGAATACTACTTTTTCAGCCTGTGAAGAAGGAGATAGTGAATCCATGATTTCTTTTAAATAAGGAGTTCTTTCCGTTCTCCATTTTCCTGGCTCTGATGCTGCAGTTGCTGCTAAAACTCGATACTCATTCGCCCACTCTGATACTTTAAGCTCTGGATCTGGTTTTAAACCTTCAGAAAAAGATGTGGCGTATATCATTGTCTGCATCTACTCATAATTGGTTCTATCTCAATATTGTTAACAGTAGAGTTTATTCCTCCACACTCCTCCAATTCCATAAACATCTTTTTCTGAAATTCGTTTTCTATATATCTTTTGCTCATCTCACTTACCATTATTGCTATAACAAGCGCAAATACCCCTGTTATTGTTGCAAAAATGATTGCACTGCTTATTGTTGCTGCTGTTAAACCTATATATGCTGCCATTGCTACTGCGCTAACTGTAATACAGATGCAGATAATATTATTATGTTTTTTCATCCTTTTATCTGCTATTTCTCTCTGTGCTATATATTTATTATGAAGGGTTGGAAAATTAACAACGGTATCTCTGCAGAGTAACGCTCCATTTTTTTCATTAAATAAAACTTTAAGTAATTCTAAATTATTTGACTTGATTGCTAAATGCAAAACAGGTTTATAATTTGCTCCTTTTTTCAGCAATAACTTTACTACATGTAAATGCTCTTTTTCCGCAGCAAGGTAAATCGGTGATAAACCTTTATTATTTACAATATCAATATCGATTTCTTCCTTTAAAATTGCATCTACAAGCTCAATTTCTCCCGTTTGTACAGCTAAATGGAGTAGACTATTCTTTTCAGAACCGTACTTATTACTCATCAAAGCCTTCTTTATCTCAGGTTTAGCGTAATCAAATGGTGTCTTGCCCCTATCGTCTTTTACCAGAGGGTCTATATCTTCTCGCGTTAGTAAGACCTCTATTGTTTTAAGTCTTTCAGCGTAATGTAGAGGTGTTTTATTTTCGTAGTCTTGTAGATTCACTTGAGCATTAGGCTCCTTTATTAAGCATTTGAGGATATCCAAACACAAATCCCTTTCATCGTAATTAGTATTACTTACAGCTATATGAATAGGTGATAATTTCATCGAGTTTTGTCCTACACGTGCGCTATTTACATCTGCTCCTAGCTCCAGTAATAACTTTACTATCTCTAATTTTTTGTTGTTAACTGCATAGTGCATCGGTGTCTGATTTCGTGCATCAAAAACCTCGATTTCAGCATTTCCTTCTCTTACTAAAATCTTTACAACTTCTACATGTCCAATACCAGCTGCCAAATGTAATGGTGTATGAAATATTGCATTGCGCGAATTAATATCAATGCCTCTATTTATTAGGTACCTTACAGCATTTACCTCACCCACCATTGCAGCTAAATGAAGTAAGCTATCTTGTTCTGATCCGTATTTATTATTAATTAGCGCTTTTAATATTTCTGCTTTTTTCCCTTCTTTGGCGTAATCAAGAGATGTTTTACCATCATTATCTTCCACAAAAGGATTAATATTCTTTTTCGTAAGCAGCAGATCCACCATGCTTAATTCGTCAAATTCTATAGCGCAATGTAGTGGTGTCTTTCCATTTAATCCTCTAACATTAACATCTAATCCAGGTTGATTAATGAGACACTTTATTAATTCTAAACTTAAGTGAGCAGACATTTTATATTTAAAATTTAGTGTTAGATAATTCTTCAAGTGAGTTTGTAATCTCTTCAGTTAGCGCCATATGAATCTTTTCAGTGTCACTCAGTGATGCAAGTAGTGCTGAAACTCTATTTGGAATATTAAGCAGATTATTACGTACAACTCTTGCTACATTAAATGCTTCAGTTTTTACCTCTTCAATTGACACAAATTTGCCTACTTCAGCTTTCACTTTAGCTTCCAAAAGTTTACCACGCTCCGTTTCATTTTTTATTCGCGTTTTAAGCAACATCGTGGAAAGTTTTTCTCCGCTTTCTGAATAGTTTTTTCTTCTCAGTGGTTGACTTGGATCTCTGATTGTTTCTATAGCCCTGTTTGCTTGTTCTCGGTCAATGAGTCCATCCTCCAACTCAACTATTCCTTTTTTTACTAAATAACAGACATATTGCTTTGATACTCCTATCTCTCTTGCCCATTCTGTTTGCGTTATCTTTTCCACTCTTTTTGCTCCTTTTTACGAATTTTCTTCTTGAATTTCTGCAAAAGTTTTGCCAGTACCAGAAAGAATTGCCTCCCTACCTGTGTATATTTGCCAACGTTTTATGGTTACATCTACAAATTTTGAATCTAGCTCTATTGTTCTGCAAATTCTTCCTGTTCTCTCACATGCAATTAGTGTGCTGCCAGAACCACTAAATGGATCAAGTACTATGTCTCCTGATCTGCTGCTGTTTACTATTGCTTTTTCCATTAGCTCTACTGGCTTCATTGTTGGGTGCAGTGAGTTATGTATTGGCTTATCATAAAACCACAGATCACTTTGATTTCTACCGCCATGCCACTCACGTTTATTGCCGCTTTTCCATCCATAAAGCATTGCTTCGTATTGTCTTTGATAATCTGATCTTCCTAGCGTAAAGTGATTCTTCGCCCAAATGATAAAAGTTGACCATTTTCCTCCCGCTTCCTCAAATGCTTTTTGCAACGTTGAAAACTCTGATGATGATGCACAGATGTAAATTGCACCTTTAGTATATGCTAAAATATGAGTACAAATATCATAGAGAAAAAGCTCATACTTTTCACCTTGATTATCGTTTAGTATCTTTTTATCCTCTCTTTCTTGACTGCTACCATAATCAACGTTATATGGAGGATCACAAACAGTAATGTCTGCCATTTTATCATCTAACAGCGCTTTATATGATTCCACTACAGAGCTATCACCACAATAGATTCGATGATCACCTAAAATCCATAGATCACCTGGTTTTGTTATTTCTACCCTTTTTTCATCACCAACCAAGTCAGAAAAATCTTCTTTTTCACTATCTAAATCATCAAGGAAATGTTGAACTTTTTCTAATTCAAATCCTGTCATTTTAAGGTCAAACTGCAAATCTTCTAATTCTTGAATTTCCACCTTCAAAAGATCATCGTCCCACTTTGCCCAATTAGCTGATTGATTTGCCAGTAATCGAAAAGCTTTGGTTTGTGGTTCATTTAAATTATCACTTAAAACCACAGGAATACTTTCTATACCAAGTTTTCTTGCTGCTTTAAGTCTTAAATGACCATCAACCACAGTACCATCGCTTTTTGCAACTATTGGTATACGAAAGCCAAATTCCCTGATTGAAGCACACATTCTATTTACTACGTCATCATTTTTACGAGGATTACGCTCATATTCAACTAGGTTTCGAGTAGGATAGTAGTGGATTGCTAAATTCATATCTTAATAATTAAAAAGTTAATATTCAAAATATCTCTGACGCTAAAGAAGGCCTGGGGTCTGACCCACCAAACCCTCCAATATGGCCGAAAGGACCCACTTTTTATGAGCTTATTAATATCTTTCCATAACATAGAACATCAAAGCTAAAGCATCTGCTTGATTATCATCTCTAGGTGAAAAACCTTTTTCACGTATCGCTTCAATAACTTCACTCTTACTTGCATTGCCTTTGCCTGTTACAAAGCGTTTTATAGTTTTAACATTAACACCTTTGTATGGCACATGATGTTCTTCACACCAAGCAGACAACACTGCAAGAAAACCGCCATAGCAATGGGCTGCATCAGTTCCTAAATGTCTTCTTACTTCCTCAAAATACACTGCAGAAATGTCTTTCAAAGAATTGAGCCAATTACGAAAATTCAAGAAGCACATGCCACCTCCGCTAAAACGGCTACCATGAAAACTTTTGCTTCCACTTTCAATTACTCCGTTGTGAAGAATAGACCATCCTGTTTGTTTGCCGAGATCTAGTGTTAGGATTGACATTTGCTATTATTTAAAAAATTACAAGTAGCACTTACTCCAAAATATCGTCTGGTTTCTGCAAAATACACTAGAAATTCATAGGTTTTTGTAGGCCAACAACGAGAATTATGTGCTACTGCAGAAAGTTGTTTTCTTATTATATATATTCACCAAAATTACGAAAACTGTTCAATTTTTTTTTATTTGCAAAGTACAAAAATCGTATTAGACTTATATACAGGTTTGTTCTATAGTAGTAAGGTTATTGACAATGCCATTTAATTAAGTTTTAAAGGGTGTTATATGCGTTCTTTGGTGAAGTGCTGTGTATGTATACCCATAGAATCACATCTAGCTTTAAAACGAAGTTTTTATCTCATCTAAAAAAATATAAATTCTCAAGCTTACCAAATTTCCTTTCTACTAAATGTTTGTTAGTGGTAGGATTGACATTTTCTTTGTACTTAAAGCGCATCTACCTCGTTCAAACAATGCCCTTCTATTATATATATACCGGATTTCTTACTACTTTTTCCGGAAATTTTTCAAAAAAGTTTAAATAAATTTCAAAATTGTCAAAATTAGCTAATTAAATTCATTAAAATAGTTGTTATAATAATAAGAGTTCTTTATATTTTAACTTTAAATAGAGATAAGCAAAAGAATTGAGAAAGGAAGGAGAAGAAACCTGCTAGAATATCTTTACAAGGACAGGTAGCTTCCTATTGCTTTAACTACAAACAACTCTATAAATAGCATTTAAACTCATTTAAAGGGTAGTGCTTTTTTGTCCCCTCCCTTTTTTTCTATCTTTTTAAGTAGCTCTTAATTTCTATGAACACCAACAGCACTCCTACCACGTGAAAAAAATCTTTGCAATAAATAAAAGATATGATAGAATTAAACGTGTATTTTTGCTAAGAAGAGATTTATTGTGGTAGGAGATACTTAGTAATACCATTTATTTCAATTCTAAGCTATGTTACAAGCGTTCTTTGACTAAAGGGTAATATTCTCCTTCATCTAAGTCATGAGTAGCTTTAAAAACGCGGTTAAAACGACTTTTATATTTCGGTTAAAAATTAAAATGGACGGTATATTAGCCTTTTTGAAAACCATTTCAGTTGAGCACCAGGTTAAAACTTATTACAGTTCATGTTTTTTTGCTTAACTTGTTATTTGAAAGTTAAAAAAGTAAACATTTAAGCACGTTAATAATATTTAGGTAGGTATTATGAAAGGTACATATCCTATATGTTCTATTATTATATATTATATATATTATATATAAGGTTTTACCTGAAACTGTGATACACTCAAAAATCCGCTATAATCCTAGCTTTTAAAGCAATTAAGAAGTTTTTTTGAATTTCAAACTTAAATTACTCTTAATCCTTTAATATAGCCGGGTTTTTTCCTTTTAGGAGATTTCATTTCCCAATCTAAAATGGCTAAAACTGCCAAAAATCTATGTAATCTCGAATCTAAAGCGCTTAATTCACAAATAATTATTATGAATAACTTTACTAATACAGCGTTTTTGTGGCTACTTCTTATAGACGGAAAGTCTCTCCCCTGAGTATATTGTAAACACGTTAAGCTCTATTAAAGTTTAATAGAAAAATCGTAATGAAAAAAATTTTAGAGCAATTCATATTTCGGACTGCATTTCTAGTATATATCGTTTAGAAAAGAAGTCATTTAGTGGAGTATGAAAGCGGAGTTGTGCAAAATTTTTTTAAAAAGTGAACAGTTTTTGTAATTTTAGTGAACATATATAGTAAGGAAATAGTGTAAGTTTAAAGTTAGATATTTTTATAATAAGGAGTAACCGTGTTTTGGAAAAGTTTTCCTCACTTACGGAAAGATCGATAAGAGATCCGGTATACTATAGTAAATGGTACAGAAATATAAGCATCTATTGGGTTATACTAATAAGTAAACTTAGTTTATGCAGTAAGCAACTGTTATCAAATTTCTACCATATAGGTATATTTACTTAAGCTTCAAAATGCAAATCATTTGGCAAATCTACCAAATAACCAAATGAACCTACAAAGAGAAATGCACGAAAATCAATACTTTAAAAGAATTTCAAATGGCAAATAAGATTTCATTTGGCAAAATTACCAATTGGCTCAAAGCTGCGTATATGGGGAGGTTTAGCCAAAATGTTAAATGGTAAATTTCCTTATATATAATATATATTACATATTAGTAGTATGTAATATATCAATGTGACAAAATAGAAGCATTATGACTTTATGATTATTTTATAAGAAGTTGACATAGTAAGAAGAATGCTGTAGAATAGGCGTAGAGGTTTATCTCTTAATTAAAAAGAGCTTCAATACCCTCACATTTCATAAACCTATTGAATAGTTTTATTAGCCAATTAATGAAAAACTTTCTTAATACGCTTTTCACTTAGGCGTAAAACATATGCTAAGAGAACCCCCACCATAGCTTTTCCTCAACAACAACGAGTAAGACCCCCATCAAAACAGCCTTACTCAAAAACCTTTCAAACACTTAACTTTAAAATGAGATTTAACTTATGATACAAGATTTTTTAACTGACGTCAAAGAAAAAAATACTTTAAATTATGATTTTAACAATACTGTCTCACATTTAGAACCATTAGAGCAATTTGATGTAGAAGAAATAAAAAGACAACTATTATTAAACATAAGATCATGCCTTTCTTATTTATTTCCAAGAGGAACTTTTCATGGTGACAAATTTCAGATAGGTGATGTACAAGGTAATAAAGGCAAAAGCCTCAAAGTTGAATTAGCGTATGGAAAGGTCGGATTATGGATTGATTTTGCAACTGGGGACGGTGGTGACATTATTGATCTTTGGGCAGCTGCACATGGGAAAAACGCTAAAATAGAATTTGTTGAAGTAATTTCTTCGATAAGTGAATGGATAGGATGTAACAAGCGACCTACTAAAGAGCAAAAGAGAATAACTCAATGGGACTATCTCGATCAGGATAATCAGTTGATTGCCAGCAAATATCGTTATGATACTGCTTCAGGAAAAAGTTATCAACCATTTGATGCTAAAAAATCTACCTTTACTGCACCTGAGATCAGGCCTCTGTATAACATTCCAGGCATCACTAAATCTGATAGAGTGATATTGGTAGAAGGGGAAAAATGTGCTGAGCTACTCATAGAACAAGGGATCACTGCAACAACAGCAATGTTTGGAGCAAAAGCACCTATTGAGAAAACTGATTGGACTCCACTTAAAGGTAAACACATTATTATATGGCCAGATAACGATGATCCTGGAAAAGATTATGCTCAAGAAGCCGCAAAAAAGCTTTCTGGTTTTGGAGTTGCATCACTTTCTATTCTCAAGATTCCTCAAGATAAGCCAAAATCTTGGGATGCTGCAGATAGTGTGCTAGAAGGAATGAACGTTGAAGAATTTATCCTTAACAACAAAAGCCCTTATTCTTCAAGAAAGTCAAAAAGAATTGATACTACAGTTTGGACCAATATCCCTCCAGAAAGAAAGTGGGTTATTAAGGATTGGCTCCCTTTAGGAAGTGTTACAGCTCTTTATGGTGATGGTGGTGTTGGAAAATCTCTCCTTGCTCAACAATTAATGACAGCCGCTGCTTTTGGTAAACCTTGGCTTGGAATAGATCTGGAAAAAATAAAGACATACGGTGTGTTCTGTGAAGATGATGAAGAAGAACTTTGGCGTCGGCAATGCGCAATAAATGAATTTTATCAATCAGGTATGGAATCTTCTGATTTTCAGGATAATGTTGGCTTATGGTCACGAGCAGGGCACAATAATCAACTTATGGTTTTTAATAACAAAGATACTGGTCAATTAACTACTTACTTTCAAGAGTTACTTGAGGATATTAAATCGTTTCAGCCGAAGCTTGTGGTATTAGATACAGCAGCAGACCTATTTGGAGGAAATGAAAACGACCGTTCTCATGTGAGACAATTTATTCAAGGTTGTTGTGGTCGAATAGCTCAAGAAATAAAAGGAGCTGTTTTATTACTTGCCCATCCTTCTGATGCGGGAATAATACGTAAAACTGGTACAGGTGGTTCAACAGCATGGAATAATACAGTAAGGTCTCGTTGGTATTTGACTAGACCAGATAAAGCCAATGCTTCTCCTGATGAGAGAATTTTATCGCGCAAAAAATCTAACTATTCGCAGTGCAATAACGGGCAAATGACACTTTACTGGAAAAATGGGGCATTTGTACATGACAATTCAGTTTTAAATTCAGAACCAATAATCAGAGATCAATATAGCAAAAAGTTGGATTTAGAACGGATGAGAAAACATGAGGTTATCTTGAGTTTAATTCGCAGTAGCGCATATCAAGGTAATATTTATACTGCTGGACAATTTGCAAAGCGTTTTGAAGGAGAAGAAGGGCTTGGCAGTGAGCGTAATATTAGAGAAAGAATAAATAATCTTGCAACTCTTGGACAGATTAAATTCTTTCGTAATGCTGCAGGATATGGAACCAATTCTAAATATGGATTTCTTTGTGTGCAGGATATGGAATTTAAAGTTTCAGTAGGAGATAAAGTAGAGCACAAGTTAATAAAGCCAACACATTACTATCTACAAGCAAATGGTGCGGTCTTGCCTATTAAAGATTTAGATGTTTTGTGGTAATTTTTCAAAAAGTTTCTGAAAATAGCAATTACTTTTTTGTTTACAAACAGCCTATGTTTTCACTTATTCAAATTTTCAGAATGTTCAGAACATTTAAGAGGGGTAAGTGAGTTTTCTAAAAAACTTTCATACAAAATTTTCTTTACAATGAATAAAAATGACGATAAAATCATGCACAGGTTTATTTTATACTAATAGAATTAACAAAAGTACCTTTTATTCAAATTTTAAAGGGCATTACAGACGCTAAAGAGGTACAATCGTGTGTGTTTTGGGCAAACTAGCTTTAAAACTTAATTACAGGCTTTTTGGTGAATTAAGCAGTAGTTACCTTATTTCAAACAGAGTGGTCTAAGAGGTTTCATCAATAAAAACCATACTTGAAAGTAGCACACACTCAATTATAACTATGGGGCGTCTCTTTCTAAAATTTTACTTAAGAATTACTACAGATGCTAATTTAACGAGTTTTGTCTGTTCGATGGTAGTTATCTTCTAGAAAATTACAGTGGACTTTACATCTTACTAATTATAAATTAACTTACTACCTAATCAATTCCTGGGTCATGTATGAGTAACATTTTGATAATATTAGCAGCAGGAAAGAGCAGTAGAATGAATTCTGAATATTCAAAAGCATTGCACCAAGTGGGAAATCTTACTCTTTTAGAACATATAATTTCTAATGCAAAATCGCTGAGTCTAAAAAGCTTATCAATTGTTGTTAACAACTCCCTTCTAAAAGATTTAGAAAACTTTGATACCCTAAAAAGTATAATCGATCAATACAATATAAAACTAATACTTCAAGAAGATATTACAGGTACTGGCACTGCAGTTAAAATTGCTCTAGAAAATCTGGAGGAGTTATCTGATCAAGACATAGTTTTAATACAGTATGGAGACACTCCCTTTATATCTAGTGATACAGTTATGAAAATGACTGATTGTTTAAAGTATAATAATTTAGTTCTTCTTGGATTCAATAGTCAAGATGAACAATATGGAAGATTAGTAATTGATAATTACGGAAATGTTCAAAAAATCCTAAAAAATGGAGATAAAATGCTTCTTGCAAACTCTGGAATAATAGTTTCATATGCTAAAGATCTTTTTACCTTAGTAAAAGAAATAAAATTTAATAATTCGACCAATGAATATTGTCTTAATGATATAGTACCCATTGCAGCAAACAATAACTTGAGTGTAGGTTATGTAGTTTCTGATGAAAGAGAAGCAATGGGAGTAAATAATAAAGAGGATTTGATTAAAGCCGAACACTATTTTCAAAAAAAAAGGCAGCCAACTTTTCTTTCATAACTACATTTTTTTATTCATTAATTTAAGTTGACATTTATTTTATACTTGTTTTATAATACCTTTTAATTCTTACTTGTAAGATAATTGGTACGACAAATTTTCCTAGTTGTAGTGAGAGGGTATACATGGGGATATTAATAACAGGTGCTGCAGGTTTGATAGGGTCAACCTTGGTGAAAAAGTTAGAAAACCAAGGCCATGAAGTAATAAGCTGCGATATTAGGTTTCGCGATAATCGACTCAGTTTTTTTTCAGAAGATATAGTACCACTACTTGCTCAGTGTACAGGAATCATTCATCTGGCTGCAATTTCTAGAGTTATACATGGTGAACTTTATCCTACACTGTGTCAAAAAATTAATGTTGATGGTACAATGCGGTTTTTAGGGTTATGTAAGTCACTTCCAAATAAACCGTGGTTTATATATGCAAGTAGTAGGGAAGTTTATGGAGAGCAGAAGGAACTGCCAGTTACAGAATCTGCTAGTATCGATCCAATAAATAATTATGCCAAAGGTAAAGCATTTATTGAGGAACAAATAACAAGTTCAAAAGATTTTAATGTAGCAATATTACGCTTTTCAAATGTATACGGTGGTTTACTAGATCATAACAGTAGAGTAATTCCTGCACTCTGTATTAATGCATTAAGAGGTGATCCAATTAAAATAGAAGGTAAAGAATGTGTTTTTGATTTTACCTACTTAGATGATGTTATAGAGGGTATATGCTTAACTGTTAAATATTTACAAAGTGAAAAATCTTCTCTTCCTGCTATTCATCTTACTACTAATAGCCCATGTACTTTAGAAAACTTAGCAAAAACAATATTAAAAGTCACGAAAAGTGATTCTAGAATTGATTTTTATCCTCCAAGAAATTTTGACGTAACTAAGTTCCATGGTGATTTTACTAGAGCTAAAGAGCTACTTGGTTGGTCTCCAAAGTATTCATTAGAAATAGGATTAAGTAAATTTATAAAAAGTCTGCAAAACAATACAAAAGAATATCCTAACAATATAGATATGGTAATATATGAAAATATTAAAAGTTATTCATGGTTACCCTCCTTATTATAGTGCTGGTTCAGAGGTTTATAGCCAAACTCTTGCTCATGAACTAGCAAATAACAATGAGGTACAAGTATTTACCAGGTATGAAAATAGCTTTTTACCTGATTTTTATTACACTACAGTCCTAGATCGTAGTGATTCCCGGATTTTACTGCATTTAATTAATATACCTACAGCTAAATATCGTTATAAATTTATCAATGAAGAAGTAAATATAAAATTTAAAAGAATAATAGATAACTTTCAGCCAGATCTTATACATTTTGGTCATCTTAATCATCTATCAATTACTTTACCAGAAATTGCTTTTAAAGAAAATATACCTACAATTTTTACGCTACATGACTTTTGGTTAATGTGTCCAAGAGGAAGGTTTATTCAACGTAATTCTGAAGATTTATTACAGCTTTGTGATGGACAAAAGGATCAAAAATGTGCAACCCAATGTTACAAGGGATATTTTACAGGAGATGAAGAATTCCTGAATTCAGACATAAATTATTGGGAACAATGGGTTGCAACTAGAATGAAGCACACAAGGAAAATAATAGACTATATAGATTACTTTATTTCCCCATCGAAATTCTTGATGGATAAATTTACTCAGGATTTTAATGTTCCGATAAACAAAATTTCTTATCTTGATTATGGTTTTGATCTCAATCGTCTTAAGAATAGAAATAGAGCACAAGAAAAAGAGTTTATTTTCGGTTATATTGGTACTCATACTTCCGAGAAAGGTGTTGATCTATTATTGAAAGCTTTTTCTCACTTATCATCTAAAGCAAAACTTAGAATTTGGGGAGCAGAAAGAGAAGAAACTAACGCTTTAAAAGCGATTACCGATCAATTTTTACCTATTGTTAAAGAAAGAATAGAATGGATGGGAAGTTATGATAACAAGAATATAGTTACTGACGTATTTAATAAAGTTGATGCAATAGTCGTTCCTTCAATTTGGGGTGAAAATTCACCGTTAGTAATACATGAAGCACAGCAACTTAGAATACCAGTTATAACAGCCGATTA
Organism: Wolbachia endosymbiont (group B) of Melanostoma mellinum; assembly: GCF_947251465.1. Taxonomy (NCBI): domain Bacteria; kingdom Pseudomonadati; phylum Pseudomonadota; class Alphaproteobacteria; order Rickettsiales; family Anaplasmataceae; genus Wolbachia; species Wolbachia endosymbiont (group B) of Melanostoma mellinum. The sequence continues at coordinate 467,038 of NZ_OX366366.1, read as the reverse complement.
TGGTGGCATGGCAGAATATGTAAGAGATGGACTGTTGTTTAAGCACAGAGATGCAAGTAGTTTATCAGAAAAAATGCAAATCCTATCTACAGATCAGGAGTTATATAGTAAACTTACCCAAAAAGGCTATCCTTACACTAAAAATGGAAATATACCTTCTATAAGTGAGCATACTGAGAAACTTAACAAGGTTTACCGTAATGCTATTGAAAAGAAAGGCAAATCAGTAGCTATGAAACCCGGTCCTTGGAGAATTACTTTTGATACTAATCCAGATTACTGTAATTTTGCTTGTATAATGTGCGAATGTTTTTCACCATACAGCAAAGTTAAAGAAGAAAAGAAAGCTAAAGGAATAAAACCTAAGATACTGTCGATAGAAACTATCAGAAAAGTAATTAAGGAAGCAGCTGGCACACCTTTAAGGGAAATCATTCCTTCTACTATGGGTGAGCCTTTAATGTATAAAAGCTTTGATGAAATAATCAATTTGTGCCATGAGTTCGACCTGAAGCTTAACCTCACGACCAATGGTTCTTTTCCTATTAAAGGAGCTAGAAAATGGGCTGAACTACTGGTACCAATTTTATCTGATGTTAAGATTTCCTGGAATGGGGCAACTAAAGAAACTCATGAAAGAATCATGAAAGGTTCAAAATGGGAAGTAGTGACAGAAAATTTAAAAACTTTCCTTGAAGTTAGAGATAAATACTTTAGCGATACAGGTGAAAGGTGTACCGTTACTTTACAATTAACATTTTTGGAAAGTAATTTACATGAACTCTATGACATAGTTAAGATGGCCATAAAAAATGGCATAGATAGAGTTAAAGGACATCATCTTTGGGCACATTTTGAGGAAATTAAGGATCTATCTATGAGAAGAGATGAGTTAGCAATTAGTAGATGGAATACAGAGGTGAGAAGGTTATATGAGCTTAGAGATAATATGCTATTACCAAATGGTAAAAAGATAAAATTAGAAAATTTTACAATTCTTTCTCAAGAAGGTATTAAGGATTTGGCTCCAGGTGGTCAATGCCCATTTTTAGGTAAAGAAGCATGGATAAACAATGAAGGAAAGTTTAGTCCTTGCTGTGCTCCAGATGAACTCCGTAAGACATTAGGAAATTTTGGTAATGTTAATGAGGTTAAACTCGAGGAAATATGGCAGAGTAGTGAGTACCTAAGCTTACAAAAGAATTATTTAAATTACAAATTATGCAAAACATGCAACATGAGAAAACCTTTGATCAATTAATCAAAGATAATCTTAGATCTATTAAAATTTCACCGTGTGAGAGCTTTCACGAATTACTAGGAAATCCTTTGTATGAAAATAGGTTTATAAAGGTTGGTAAATTTCATGAGCCCGGTCTTGCACCGGTTTATGATCAGACAGGTGCTTATCATATCAATGTAAGAGGAGAAGCAGTTTATCATAATAGATTTCTAAAAACTTTTGGATTCTACTTTAATAGAGCAGCTGTAGAGGATGATACAGGGTGTTACCATATTGATTCATCTGGATGTAGAGTATACAAACAGTCTTATCAATGGATTGGAAATTATCAGGAAGATGCTTGTGTAGTTAGAAGACATGATAAATGTTTTCATATTAATTTAAATGGCAACAGGATTTATCAGGAGGAATATGATTATGTTGGAGATTTTAAGGATGGTATCGCTGTAGTCTATAAGGATGGTAAAGCTACACATATTAATCATCATGGAAAGTTAGTACATAATAAATGGTATAAAAAACTTAATGTTTTTCATAAAGGGTATTCTATTGCAGAAGATCAACATGGTTGGTTTCATATAGATATTAATGGTGATCCTGTTTACCAGCAGAGATTTAAAATGGTAGAAGCATTCTATAATGGGATGGCAAAAGTTGAAACTTTTGAAGGTGTGTTAGGACAAATCGATATTACCGGAAATGTAAAGTTTAGTATTTTTGATTTAGGTAAAGAATCTCAAGTGCATAGGATTTCTGCAGAACTTTCAGCCTTTTGGAAAACTTACCTAACAAGCGTTGCTATTGAACTTGATTTGTTAAATATTTTACCTGCAACTGTGCCGTTTTTATCTAAAAAGTTAAACATTATCGTACCAAATCTAGAAAGGCTGTTAAGGGCGTTGTGGGAAATAGGGTTTATTGATTATGATAAGGACGAGGACTTATGGAAACTATCATCAAAAGGTAAGTGTTTTAAGGAAATACCATTTTTGCCAAAAGCAGCAACAATGTGGGCAAGAGTTGCCGCTGAAAAGAATTGGTTAAATATTGCCGATATACTAAAACAGAAGTCAATCTCTTCATTTGAATCTTTTAAGGAAAGAGAATCATCAGAAGATAAGAAAATAGCGTTTTACCAAGCATTGCTAGGATATTCTAGGTTTGATACTAAAGAGTTTAATTCTAGGATCAATATAGATGGTGCTAAGAATATATTGCTATTTGGTGTACACTCCTTATTTCTTGCTTATTCTGATATACACAATAAAGGTTCTATAGGCCTATATAACGAACATAAAGTACCAAGACAGTTAGTAGAAAATTTAAAAGTCAAACTTATAACTCAGGAAGAACTATCAGCTACAAATTATGAATTAGGTGTCTTTTGCCGCTTTCTACAGCATTATGATGATGATAAAGTATTATCTTATTTAAAATTGGTCAAAGGAATATCTCGTATTTTATTGATAGAAACTATTTTAGATTACCGCTCTCCAGCTGGAGGCTCTGTAGATATTAATGTAATGGTTGAAACAGGAGGTAAACTAAGAACATTAAGCGATTGGGACAAAATATTAAAACAAGTAAAAGGATTCAAAATTTTTGCTGTTGTGCCTTTAACAGATTACTTATCAGTCATTGATGTCAGGTGTTAATCATATGGAAATACTACAAAAAAATGGTTTTTTTATTATCAAAAATCTGGTTCCTTTAGAACTAATAACTCAGTCTTTAAGTGATATAACAAATAAAATATCAAAGCTATCCCAAGAACTAAGTGTTTCAACTTCTGACTACTTAAACTGTACCGGCAGATGGGGCACGTCATCTCAAGTAACTAGAATTATCTCTCAAGCATTGAATAAAATTATTAAAAATTACCTTGAAAAGTCACTTCAGTGTCAGATACTGCAGAAAAAATCAAATGTTATATGTAAAACTGCTGATTTAATAGATGCAGTTCCCTTTCATCAAGATATCTCCTATAGTTTCGATGATCCTTACCACTTTTCTGTTTGGTTAGCTTTGAATAATGTAAGTGAAACTTCAGGTGCACTGCAAATTATAGAAAACAGTCATAAATGGGAAATACAGCCTTTAGTTGATTTTTGGTACCCATATTTTTTTGATCAGTACTCAAATAACCGGGAAAATTACAAAATTAAGTCACTACCTATTTCAGCAGGAGATGCGATAGTTTTTGATTCACGGTTATGGCATGGTAGTGATAAGAATACAGATGCTAAAGATAGATTTGCTTATGTAACAAGGTGGATTGTAAAAGATCAAGATCTTCCCTATGTTCCAAAACCTCAGCCTTCAGTTTTTGGTATACTCAATTGTGGTGAGTTAACAAAATCTATACTGAGAGAATGCTTGTCATTGTTTGGCTACCAGGAAAGTATAAAAGCAAAAAACATGGAAGAACTTATCAAGAGCTGGTTAGCCTTTATTACAGACACAACTACAAATATTTCTGAGATCGACACTACTGAGGCTAAGCGAGATTTATATAAGCTGCTTATTCTAAATAAAGCATCAGCACTACATGATGCTGGAGACATCTCAGGGAAAATATACAAAAATTTATGGTTTTCACTACTTGTATTTCTCAATAAAAAAGTCAACGTAGTGGAGCTAGCATTATAAATGAACAGAAGTAGAGTTGATAGCTTCAAATGTGTATTGATGTTCATCTTGAATATAGCATCTAAATTCAAACTTAATGTACTTATAATGTCTTTAGTTGCCATGGTGGTAGCTGTTGATTTGTCTTTTAGAAAGTATTTAGTAAAAAATATTCTAGATACAGCTGTAAAATATCATGAAGGTAACGTAATTGAAAATCTTTTATTACCTGTAAGCGCTTATCTTGGTATGGCATTACTTATCACTACTGCTTTTAGATTCTATGGCTATTTTGTTGACATTCAAATGTTTACCTTAATGCGTCAAAAGGTAGCTGATATATCTTTTTGTAGGCTACTCCAACAAGACCATTCCTATTATCAGAACAATTTATCTGGAAGCTTAGTACATAAGGTCAGTAGCTTAATGGATAGTGTGATAGAGTTAATAAGATTGCTTATAGATTGTTTTTTCGGTTACAGTATAGCATTAGTCTTAGCTATTTATACCTTATCATTAGTAAACATAAAGTTTGCAATCGCTACATTCACTTGGGTAAGCATTTTTATTTTAGTCTCGATTTTCAGCTTTCGTGTGCTTACTGAATTAGCTGATAATTACTCTAAACAAAATTCACAGGTAATAGCTAGTATAGCAGATAGTATTTTAAATGTTATATCAGTAAGGTTATTTTCTCAGCAAGCACATGAGAGAGACAAATTTTTTCAAATATGCAAGAAAAGAACTATTGCAGAGAGAAAATTACAATGGGCATACTTTTGGCTTTGGTTTATATACGGCTATTCATTTGATATACTCCAAGCAGTAAACTTGTATTTTTTAATTCATGATTATCAATTGAACAAAATCGCAATAGGAGATATTGTTCTTGTACTTGGAATTAATATATCGATTATAGAGTTTCTTAACCATCTAACTAGGAATCTTACCCAATTTTCTACTCATTTCGGCAAAGTTTCAGATGCATTGCCAATCTTGACTACCGTACCAGAAATTCAAGATAAGGAAAATGCTAAAGAATTAAATTTATTAAGTGGAAGAATAACGTTTAACAATGTTTCTTTTTCTTATGAAGGTCAGGAGCCATTATTTCAAGATTTCTCAGTTACCATTAATCCTTGCGAAAAGGTAGGTCTAGTTGGTTATTCTGGAGGTGGTAAATCTACTTTTATAAACTTAATTCTAAGGCTATTTGATGTTAAAAAAGGTAATATACAGATTGATAATCAAATAGTATCAGAAGTTACACAGAGTTCTTTGAGGCAACAAATATCTGTAATACCTCAAGACCCATTGTTATTTCATGATACTATTTTAGCAAACATCATATATGGTAAACTTCAATCTACTATCGAAGAAATAATGAGAGCTGCAAAGCTGGCTGGTATTCACGATTTCATTATGACTCTACCAGATCAATATGGAACTACAGTTGGAGAAAAAGGCATCAAGCTATCTGGAGGAGAAAGACAAAGAATAATAATAGCAAGGGCATTTTTAAAAAACGCTCCAATATTATTTCTCGATGAACCAACTAGTCAGTTAGATTCTATAACAGAAAAAACAATTCAAATGAGTTTATTCAAATTGATGAAAAATAAAACTACAATTACTATAGCACACCGTATTTCTACACTTTTACACATGGACCGAATTATAGTATTTAACAAAGGAAAAATTGTCCAAGATGGTAAACACGCTGAACTAGTTTCTAAACACGGTCTTTATAAAGAACTTTGGAATGCTCAAATTGGTTGTTTGAATGGCAAAAAAGAAGATGGAAAAAATTATTGATCTGAGAAGCGACACTACAACTCTGCAGAGCTCCAACGTTATACATGCAATAAGTGATGCAACTGTTGGAGATTTTGCTTATGGTGAAGACAAAAGCTGTAATGACTTATCAGAATATTGCAAACAATTATTCAAAGTAGAAGAAGCATTATTTGTAACCAGCGGTATGCTTGCAAATAGATTAGCCATTGCCAGTCAAACAAGTCCTGGTGATGAACTAATAACTCATTATAATTATCACGTTAATTTTTTCGATAGCGCAGGCAATGCAAAAGTAAATAATATCGTATTTAATTGTATTAGAAATAATAGCGGAATCTTAGATGTTGATGAAGTAGAATATGCTATTAATTCTAAGCCGAGGTATAAAATTTTTGCTCAGGTGAGTCTTGTTTCTATAGAAAATAGTATAAATGGGTTTAATGGTAAAATTTATCCTTTTGAAAAACAAGTCGAGTTATATCACTTTTTAAAAGCTCACAATGTAAATCTTCATTTAGACGGTGCAAGAATATTTAATGCTCATATCGAAACAAATATTGCTTTAGCAGATTATGCTAAATATGTGGATACAATGAGCTTTTCTTTTACTAAAGGACTTGGCGCTCCTTTTGGTTCAATGCTTATGGGTAAAAGAGAGATAATTGAAAGGGCTAAAAAGCTACAGGTTTGGCTAGGTAGTGGTTATCATCAGATAGGGTATTGTGCTAATGCAGCAAAATACGTACTACAGAATAATATCTCTAGGCTTAAAGAAGATAATAAGCTCGCTAAATTGTTTGCAGATAAGATTAAAGAAATTCCACACATAAAACTGGTACTACCTTATCCAGAAACTAATATAGTAAGCTTTAGTATAAAAGCACTAAATGTAACTAATGAGGTTTTCTTGAGTAAGTGCCAAGCTTATGGTTTATTGCTTTTTCCTTGGCTCGAGTCTCATATAAGAGCAGTTACCCATCTTGGCACAAAGGAAACAGACATCATGAAAGCTGCTGAAATTATAAAGGAAGTTGTGTTAAATTTAATATGAGAATAAAAATAGATTTCTTTAGCGATTCAAACACTGACCCTTCAGCTAAAATGAGGGAAGCGATGGCTAAAGCAAAAGTTGGAAACGAAGCTGCATGTGAAGATCCAACTGTGAACGAATTAGTGGCAACCGCATGTAAAATATTAGGTAAACCTTCAGGAATCTTTTTGATTTCAGGAACGATGTCCAATGTAATTGCTTATAAAGTACACATTCAAAGACCTGGTGATTACTTGCTGCTTGATGAAACTTCACATCCGCTCATAGTACAATCTGGCTTGATCGCAGCCCAGGCACATGCCACTCCTTTGCCCATCAAAGGTACGAGAGGAATATTTACTGGAAAACAAATTGTTGAGTTTATTACTCGTCCTAGTTTAAGAAATATTCCGAGAGTTGGGCTTGTTTCTATCGAACAAACGACAAATTTTGGTGGTGGAGCTGTGTGGCCTTTAGAATATATTCAAGAGATCTCAAGTCTCTGCAAAGAGAATGACGTATTCACTCATTTAGATGGAGCAAGACTGTTCAACGCTTGTGCTCATACTAAAATATCTCCAAAAGAGTATGCAAGTTATTTTGATTCGGTATTCATTGATTTTAGTAAAGGATTAGGTGCTCCAATGGGCGCAATATTGCTTGGAAGTGAAGAGTTTATTGAAAAAGCTTGGTACTATAAGTTTCAAATTGGCGGAGGTATGCACCAAGCTGGCATTATTTCAGCTGCATGTTTATATGCTTTACATAATAATATAAATTGTTTAGAGGAAGATCATAAAAAGATGCAGCACCTTATAGAAGGCCTAGACTCCATAGATCAAGTTATAATTGATATCGACCTATACAAAACTAATATAGCGTATTTTTCATTACGTACTAATTGTATATCTACTCAAGAATTAATAAACGTACTAGTTACAAATTATGGAATTAGAATGGCTAACATAAGAGGTAAAATCAGAGCTATAACACATAGAGATATAAGCTATGAAGATATTAATACTACTGTATCTGCTATAAGAAAGATACTAAGTAAGTAATTTTCTGCACTAATTGTTTGCAAACTTCTTGTCAAACAATATTATACCAATATAGTATTATGCTAGCATCTGCATAGAGCTATTTGGGAATAGGTGTGAACTTTGTCTTCTTTCAATATTTGCTATTCTTCTGTGGATATATGCTGCTTTATTTATCAAGACAAAGTATACCAATTGCTCTACCACTGTTAATAGATACTGACCATGTAAAATTAAGCTATTTTTTTGCCTGCTTTTCTTTTTTTTATGGAGTATCAAAATTCGTTAATGGAATAATCATGGACTCCAAAAATAATCCATTATTTATGTTTGGGCTATGCAATATTGCAACTGGATTATTAACCATTGGTATAACTTTATCATATAATAATCTAACTTTATTACTGTTAACATTAATATTATTAGCTTGGACACAAGGGTTAGGTTGGCCAGCTATTACCAAGTTTATGGTTACAAACTCTAGCATCTCTTCAATTGCATCATCATGGGGAGTTATGAGCGCATCTCAGCAACTTGGTTCTTGTATTACTTTAATTGTATTACCAAGTATAATTAAAATATATGATGCAAAAAGTGCATTTTTGTACTCTGGTCTCTTATGCTTACTTTTTGGAATTTATATAATATTAAAAGCATATTACAAAGAAAGTGCCAACTTTACTACCTATTATAAGGTGCAGAAATCTCAGATAGGTGTCAAAGTGAAAAGTTCCATATGGTTTCTATGTTGTGCTACTTTTTGTGCTTATATTATAAAAATGGGAATCTTCTTTTGGTTTCCTATAATTTTAAGGGATAAATTACAAATTTCTCTTGTACAATCCTCACTAATAACAGGCGTATATGATTTAGGTGGAATCCTTGGAACTTTAATCACAGGAAGAATTAGTGATATGTACTTTTTTCAAAATAGAAGCTTGCTGGCATTACTTTACATGTTGGGTATAGCACTCACTTTTATTGCAATGAACTTTGGCCAAAACATAATTCTTATGAACCTTGGTGCAATCTTATCAGGATTCTTTATATTTGGAGTTCAAGTACTGACAGGTGTTATAGCTGTAGAAATTGCTCCACAAAATAATGTATGTGCAATTGTAAGCTTAACAGGATTATTTGGGTATATTGCAAGTTCAATATTTTCATGTCTGCTCTTAGGAGTACTTGTTAAGCACTGTGGTAACAGTATTATGTTTTCATTTTTTTCCATTTGCTCTGTTGTTGCACTCGTTTGCTTTTCCATACTATCAAGCAAAGATCTTAAAAAACTAAGTAAAGCGGTGTAAAAAAAATTTCTCAACCGTTAAACTTTGTAGATAGATTTTTTACCCAAGGAATAAATATGGTAACCATATCTTAGTAATAGCTCGCTATCTAATAAATTACGGAAATCAAAAATATTAGGTGCAGCCATAATACTCTTTAAACTTGCAAAATCTTGATTTTTAAATTCTTTCCACTCCGTTAATAATAATAAGGCTTCCGCGTCTCTTGCAGCTCCTATAGCGCTGTCCGCGTACTCTATATCCTTTAGAACTTGCCTAGCATTATCCATCCCCATTGGATCATATGCAGTAATTTTAGCCTTGTTATTCACTAGCAATTTTGCAACGTCTATAGCTGGGCTATTTCTTACATCATCAGTACCAGACTTAAAAGTTAGCCCCCATATCGCTATTTTTTTATTTTGGACTCCATTTAATACATATTCTACCTTTTTAGCAATGTTTGTTATATGATTATAGTTAGATTCCTTAACTGAATTTAAAATTTGTAGCTTGACATTGTGATCTTCAGCAAGCCTTATTAAAGCTGACAAATCTTTAGGAAAACATGATCCTCCAAATCCTGGACCAGCTTTGAGAAATTCCTTACCTATTCTATGGTCCATTCCCATACTGTTAGCTAAAAGGTCAATGTCTGCTCCTAATAGCTCACATAAACCTGCCATCTCATTGATAAAAGCAACCTTTGTTGCTAGAAAAGCATTAGAAGCATATTTAATCATTTCAGCAGTAACTGTATCAGTGACTATTAACGGAATATTCTTATCTATAAATGATCTATATATAACTTCTAGTTTTGCCCTAGCTAGCTTAGTTTTTACTCCTATTATTATCCTATCTGGGTATAAAAAATCTGATACTGCAGAGCCTTGCTTGAGAAACTCTGGATTAACTCCCAAATCAAAGTTATAGCCCTTATTAGATAAATAATTATGTATATTTTCTGCAGTACCAGGAGGAATAGTTGACTTTATCACTATTAAGCAATCTTGATTAACCCTCTCAGAAACTTCACTTACTGCATTATATACATTCTTTAAATTTGCATTTCCTAGGGAGTCTGATGGAGTATCTACAGTTACAAATACTACTTCTGTATTGGGATTTATTTGAGAATACGAATCAAAAAATCTTATCCTTTGTGACTTTATATTATTCTCTAAATAATCTGCTAATCCAGGTTCATATAGAGGAATTTTCCCTGATTTCAAAAGTTCAATCTTCTCAGTATTTATGTCAATGCAATCAACTTTATGGCCCTGCTCCGATAACATTGTACCAGATACTAAGCCTACATACCCTACTCCTATAATAGTTATGTGCATTTTACTATCACCTTAAAAATGTAGCTTAGCATCTAAAATAAATACCATTAACAATTATAAACTTTTGTTGTTACATTATTTTTCTTAATTGCCTTACCTTCCGAATAAGCTATAAATAAGGTTGATGGTATTAATATCAAAGTACCATATAAAGCACTTTTATCAGGTAATTCATTAAATATAACGTATGTTACTATTGCAGAAATTATTAGCTCTATGTATCTATACGGTGCAAGTGCAGTAGCATCAGTAAGAGCAAAAGCTTTTAACATGAAGAACAGAATTAGGTTTGAACTTATTCCTAAAATCAGCAGTAATACTAACTCCAACAAGGAAGGCATATGCCAATAAAATAACAAAGGTGGAGTAGAAAAAATAGTTGTCGTTAGAGCTGAATAAAATAACATACTTATTACTGACTCTTTTATCACAAGTTTCTTATTAAGTATGTCTAATATAGCAAAGATTAACGCAGATACAATAAAAATAAGAATTTTAGGATTAAAATCTTCACTATGAGCTTTGGTAGTAATAGCAATACCAACAAAGCCAATAACAGTTACTATCCATCTTTGCCAAATTATATTTTCGTTTAGCAAAGGGATTGCAAGAAGTATAACAAATAATGGTATAGAAAAACTTATAATCGTTGCAGTTACTATGGGGAAAACAGTCAACCCGTAAGTCCATAAGGTCATTCCACAAAACAACAACCCACCCCTGGTTATTTGAGTAGATATTTGACTTGTTTTAAAAGTTTCTATTCCATAGTAAAACATAAAAGGTACAAGGGTAATAGTGGTAAACAGAAAGCGGAAAAAAATTATTTCAAAACTCTGAAGATGTAAACCAAGATATTTTGATATAGTATCATTAGCTACACTACTAAGTAAGCTAAGTATAAACCATCCAACTCCAAGTAAGTAAAACCTTAATTTGTGATTCATAAAGTTCTTACAAAAATTTCCACAACATAACTTGACTTTAAAAAGATTAACAATACAAAGGCTTTCTTCTACCTACTGTTTAACCATATTCATGAATATTTAGTAAAAAAAATATTATATAAAATTTGGCTTAATTGTATAGTTTTAATAGACTTGAAGGTAGAGATACTGACAGATTTGTTTTAATATATAATAATATTTGCAAATACAATCACAACTATCACCTTCACCTATGTGGATAATACCATAACTGAAAACATCCAATGCAAATTAGCAGCAAAACTTTACCTCAATTATGAAAATGCTTCAGTTGAATCAGCCAAACAATAAGTAAATTTTTAGAGATAAGTATATAACTACTTTCACTTATATATTATTTCTCAGCTGTTTTTAACACATTTCCAACTCATCAGCAGTTAGGCCACTTGCTCGCACAATAATATCAAGAGCAACACCTGCCTTTGCTAGATTTTTCGCAACTTTGATCTTTTCTATTTTTTTAACTTTTTTCTTGCCATTTTTCATACTTTCAGATAGGGATTTGACTAGTGATTCTTGTTCTCTGTACTCATCCATTAAACTCAATAGCTTTTTGCTTTCTCTTGTTTTAGGTAGCAGAACTTTAATATTCACTGATAATGCTCTTGCTATTTCATATAATTTATCAAATGAGATGGCAGTATATCCTTTTTCATATTCGTGTATTTCCTTGAGCGTTAAATCAACTTTATCCGCCAAATCTTTTTGAGTATATCTTCTTATCAACCTCCATTCTCTTATTCTTTGCCCTATTCTGTAATATATAGAATCAGTGTAAATTTCTTGTTCTGTATCATTATACTCGTAAATAGATAAGCCCGTTGCCTGCGAGATTATGTCAACTGAAACTCCTTCTTTCACTAGATTTTTTGCTATCTCTAATCTAGCCTCTTCTTGATTAATTTTTTCGCTAATATGAACAAACCTGACTAATGAAGGTACTATTTTGCCTAACTTTTGATTCTCGTATATTTTTGTTAGATAGAGTATTTCTTCGTCTTCATCTTCATACTCTCTTACTGTTATTGGTTTAGGTAACAGATCTACAGCATTAACTGACAATACTCTTGCTATTACATATAGTACTTCAATTGGAATAGGGCTATATCCATTTTCATAACTGTTTACTTCTTGGTATGTTAAACCTATTTCACTTGCTAATTCTATTTGAGTATGCCCTCGCATTAACCTGCTATTTTCTATTTTTTGTCCTATTTTATAACTTATAGAACTAATATCTCTTACAGAAACAAACATATATACCTTACTTAAAAACAAATTTTCATGCAATTTGATCAGCGGATAAGCCGATTATTTGCAAAATGATATCAATAGAAATTCCCCCTTTTACTAGATCTCTTGCAACTTTGATCCTTTCCGCTTTTCTCACTTTTTCTTCACAAATCCTTATACCTTCAAACAGAGATTCTCTTAATGCATTACGTAGTTCTTGGCTCTCAATTTCTTTGTATTCTTTTATTAAATCAGGTAGCTCATTTTCTACTATCTCATCTTCTTCTATGAGCAGATCTGTAATGCTAATCGATAATGCTTCTGCCATTTCATATAATTTATCAAGTGGAACAGCAGTCCTTCCTTGTTCATAGTTGCTTATTTCGTGACGTGTTGTATTCATTTTCTCTCCTAAATCTTTTTGAGTATACTCTCTCACTAGCCTCCATTCTTTTATCTTTTTTCCTATTTGGTAGTAGATAGAACCAACTTTTTCTTCAACACATTCATCAGCAGACAGACCAATTGTTTTTGCAACAATATCAACAGAAACTCCTGCTTTAACCAGACTCTTTGCAATTTTTATTTTTTCCGATTTTCTACTACTTTTCTCACTAACTTGGACAAATTTGGTTAGCAAACAAAACATCTTACGTAACTCCTGATCATTAATCTTTTTATATTCTCTTACTAGATCTAATATTTCTTCTCCCTCATCTTCAAGACAGATTTTTGATACAGGAATAAGATCCGTAATACTGATTGATAGTGCCTCAGCTATAGCATATAACCTTTCAATTGGAACTCTACGATTCCCTTTCTCATATTGCAGTATTGCCCAGTACTTTACACCAACCTTCTCTGCTAAATCCTTCTGAGTATACCCTCTCTCTAACCTCCAACTTTTTACTTTTTGTCCTACTTCATAATCTAGACTTTTTTCCACGCAAAAAACCATATATATAATATTTTCTACTATAGCTCAAAGGCTCCAGTAAACTCTGGAACCTTAAAATAAATGAATTAAAGTTCCCTAAAGGTTTCTTTACTACCTCCACATACCCTATCTACCCATGAAGACAATACTTCATCATTGCCAATCTCTTTTATAGCATACTTTTCACTCCATATGCCACATCTAGTGAAATTACCTTTCTCTACTGCTTCTTGAAGTTTCACTCCTCCAAAAAGGCAATTTTTTCCTATTTCTTCGCCTCTTTTTTGTAACTCAGCCCACATTTCCTTGTTTTCTACTCTCACTTGCACCTGATTTGCATCTTGGTACAATATGATATTTAGCTTGCCAGCGCTTGTAGGAAATTCTAATACAATAGAGCTTCCATCTGACATATCGGTATAGTTTCTTATACCTCCCTTCTCACTTTTAACCTCAACTGCATTATTACCAATTTTTAAAATATTACTTCCTAACTCTCTCAGTATTTTTGCTACCTCTACCTTGCTATTATCAGAAAATTCTATATAGTTATCTAAGTGGGAAAAGTCGCCTCTCCCCACTCGACTTCAGAACCGTACGTGAGACTTTCGCCTCATACGGCTCCTCTATAATTTGGTGCTTGTCATGCACACTTTCTATGTAATTCATCGTGACAATGTCCATGTAACAAGGATAAATTCTTTTTCATATTATTACGTCTGTTTCGGTCAATATGATGTGTTTCTAAGATATCATCATTTTTAAACCAAAGTTGACAATGACCACATTTACCTTGTTGTAACTTCAACAATTTTATTACTCTTGGTAGTTTATCTGGTATCTTCCTTAAACGATTACCCCAATAAACCCAATCGCCATCATATGGAGACTTGGTTCCTTTCACTTTGACATGCCTTTTAATAGCATGATCTCCGTGCTTAATAAGAAGAACTTTGTTATTTGTCATAAATCGCCAATTATCGTTTTTATACTTTTTAAAGTATTTATTTTTAATCCAGTATTTTCCTTTGGTTGGGTGCCTGTAGACTGCCCACTTCCAGATGTTTCTAAACATTACACTGTCAATAAACCTAAAGGTCTTGTTTGACACAACCGAAGAATAATATTTGCTCCACCCTCTAGTAATTGGGTTAAGCTGTCTTATTACTGTTTCTTGTGTTGATCCTCTTAATCCTCTAATCTTATGTTTTATAGTGAGTGTATGCTGTTTTCTGGATTCACGACTTGGTTTGACTAATAATTTATAACCCCTCTTATTATTTTTCGTAGAGTAATGCCTTATTGAGAAACCAAGAAAATTAAATCCTGGCTTTTCTCCATTTTGAGTATGAGAAATCTTTGTTTTTGAAGGTTTCAATTCTAGTCCAATGGTTTTGAGCCATTCTTCAACTATCATTTTTGCCTTCAGAATGATTTCCTTACTCTCATGTATGATGATAAAGTCATCTGCGTAGAAAATTACACTTAATGAGCTTTTTGCTTCTCTACTGCTTGCAACACCACATTTCATCTTCCTATATTGAAGAAGTTCACTCCATAACGTTTCTTTGATATATTGTTCTAATCCATTTAATGCAACACAAGCAAGTAACGGTGAGATCGTCCCTCCTTGAATTGTACCACGTTTTGTGGATTCAAATTTTCTGTTTTCCATTACTCCAGCTCTTAACCATCCTTTTATAATTCTTCTAAAGGTTGGTGTAGTGTTAAGTTTTTCCAACAGAGCATTTTGATTAATATTATCAAAACATCCAGAAATATCAGCATCTAAACAGTACGCTGTTTTCCAATTCAGTGAATTAAATATGGCTTCAATAGCATCATGACATGACCTACCAGGTCTAAAACCATACATGTTCGGTTCAAATCCTACCTCCCACTCTGGCTCTAGTGCCATTTTCATAAGTGTTTCTTTTGCCCTATCTGAGATAGTAAGTATACCAAGAGGGCGATATTCTATTGGTTTTCCAGGTTTTGGAATCCAAACACGTTTTGATGGTTTCGCTTTTTCTCTAACATTTAAAGAATATGCTAATTGCAATCTTTCTTTATGATTAAGATTTGCTTTTCCATCAATACCTGCAGTTTTCTTCCCTCTGTTATCTTGAGTTACTTTTCTGACAGCAAGTAGTTTTGCACTTATTGAATTGAGTAATAATCTTTGAAGTTTATGTACCTTCTTCTTATCATTACATATTGCAGCTTGGTAAATTCGCTTTTGTAGCTTAAATACAAATTTCTCAACTTTACGCCAAGGAATTGTATTCCATTCATACCTAACAAATTGTTGGTCTATAACATATTTACTACTATTCACCACTTTACCTTCCAAATTATAGTGTCCACGTCTGCATATCCCAAATATTACTTTGGGCATTAGCTTCTTGGACAATCCCTCCAATGTAAGTGCTTATGGCTGGCTGCCTACTTACATTCAAATGAATATAAGAGCACCTATATGGTTATCCCGTTTCACGATTTTGTTTCGTGTTAGACTTAGGTTCTTACTTTTTACCGGAAGCTGAGAACATCTATAATCAAAGACATCTAACTTTAATTCCTCGTATGCTTCATACCATTTTGGTCTATGCGTAAAACAACCTTAATTTCGCATATTCAATATAACGACAATTCAATCATAAGTTTCTCTCGTAACCATATCTAACTCTGTTTGCAGGAGTTTGCTATAAGGTTTAGCATTACCTGCTTTTATCTCATGCTTGCATCCTAAAGGTTGCCATTCTTTAAAATGTGAGACATACATTATCCCTGATGTCTAGGGAAGATGGAATCTCACTGCCATTAAGTTAAGGAAAAGTGATGAACTGTATTATAAAATCAGGTAAGATTCACAAATTAAAAGAAGTAATGACATGAGTAAAAAAAAGAATAATCATGTTTATAAAAAATAAATTGATGAGTTTAAACTTTATAAACGCACACAGAGCATCCTCAAAAGACTTCTCACGAAAAAGAAAGCTGCCCTTCGTTAATGTATTTCTCCTGATTTTTAGAAAGAGTGTAAAGTCATTACAAGTGATGCTTAATGAGTTTGTTCTGCATACAAGAAAAGATTATACAATTACGGCAAGTGCATTTACTCAAGCAAGAAAGAAGCTAAAACATACTGCGTTTTCAGAGTTAAATGATGATATAGTTTCCCTATACTACCAAGATCAGGAATTTAAAACCCACCATGGCTTCAGAGTACTTGCATTTGATGCTTCAATACTGATTCTGCCAAAGAGCGACAAAATAATAGGTGAGTTTGGCTCAAGAGCAGTATGGAATGGAATCCAGAGATTTGAAGACTATACAAGTGCAACCTTTGAAGTTTGCTACGATGTGCTAAATAATATTGCAATAAAATCTGTGCTAAGTAGAGGTGACAGCTATGAGGTTGATTTAGCAATCGGTATGCTTGAATCCATAAAATCAGACGATTTGTTAATCTGTGATAGAGGATACGTATCTTATCGATTTCTTGCTGAGCTTACAGGAAGGAAAATCAATTATATAATTCGCTGTTCAAGTTCGTCTTTCAATGAAATAAACACTATGTTTAAGCCGGAAAGCCCATCTAGTACGGTGGTAGTGTCTACCGCACCTATTAAAGTAGCAAGACAGCTACGAAAGCTAGGATTACCTGATGAGATGAAATTCAGGTTAGTCAAAATAATACTTTCTTCTGGCGAAGTTGAAGTGTTAGTAACATCTCTGTTAGATGAGAAACGTTTTACAGTTGAAGAGTTTGAGAGATTATATTACTTGCGCTGGGGAGTAGAAACATTTTTTTCTAGGCTGAAGGGAAGATTAAATTTAGAGAATTTCACAGGAAAAAGTATTGAAACTATCAAGCAGGATTTTTGGTCAACTATCTTCATCAGTAATCTAGAAAGTATCATGATAGAAGATGATGAAGAGACATTGAGCTCACAGAATAGTAAACTAAAAAAAAGCATCAATAAATCTGTCTCATTTAATGCGATTAAAAACTTAGCCTTTGATATTTTTTCTACAGAGTCAGACATAGACTGCATTATGTATCGACTATCACAGTTATTTTTGATGAACACTTTAGTGGTGAGAAAAGGGAGAAGAGTTGATCGTCATAAGATATCTGATATTCGTTCACTCAACTACCAGAAAAGAGCTAGAAAACATGTGTTTTAAATTCAAGATATCTTTTCAGTATCATTGCATTAGTACATTCTTTGCAAAATAACCTGCAATTATTACTTTTTTAAATAACTTGCACTTTTCAGACTCCCTTTTCTTAAAAATTCACCCTAGTATTTACCATAATTATCAATCACTTCAAATTTTTTGTCCAATCTTAACTTCTCTTTCCCTTAACTTAATGGCAGTGGATGGAATCTAACCATCACAAAATCGCAACTTCGGGTCGCACAAACATCCTATTATCTATTTCCACGTCTTCTATGATTCCTTCATTTTCAATAGCACTTTCACCGATTTCTCTCAGTTCTTTAAGCCACTCATCTATCTGTGGACGAATCTCTTGATAGAGTTTGTTATGCATTTCACTTATTCCCTTATCCTGCAATAGATCGTAACTGAATATTGCTCCATTTAGCATCAATTCACATATTATATCTTCCTTCTCATTTTCTTTGCATTTGATCAAAGGCATTTTCGATATTACTGTATCAGCAAAACTCTTCTGCCCTTCGCTATACGCATTTATCCTGATTCCAGCACTTAGTGCTTGGTCTATAGTCTTGTTCAGTTCTTCTACGCTTTTTGCCTTTACCACTCTACTTTTAAACCACCTCAATTCTGCATTTTCACTTGCACTTGGCTCTATCTTGCTTAAAGATGGAATAAACGGATTTTGACGATTTGAAGATTTTTTGTTATAAACCTCACGTCCTTCTCCAAGATTGATTGATTTTTCAGAAACATCGCTAGGGGAAGGCACACCTTCAGGCTTCTCAAACCTGCTTTTATCATCAAATATTTTCGGATCAGTCTCGTCTAAAAGTATAAGCTGCTGATTTTTTTTGCTAGTACGCCTAATAGCACTATATAGTCCTTTTGGTAACTTTTTAGAATCAATGATTAACTCATAAGTATTTCCATCCATATCATCAAATGATACTGCTTTTTTAGTAGTCATATAACCTCTCATATTAAGCATATTATTCAAGTCTATAGAGCAATTTATTGCTTTATAATTAACTTAATACGCAAATTATAAAAAGATCTTGTATATTCTGCAACTATTTATAATAAAAGAATAGCTTTATCAGGACTTTTATTCTTTAACTACAACTTAATATACAAACTATACAAAGATCTTTTATATTTTGTAATTCTCCAATACAGATTCTTGACTAAGTCTTTTTGCTACTTGATTTTATATTTCATTGTGTAGCCAAACTTCTCAAGCAATTGAAATTTGGTTTATAACAGCTCTCTTTCCTTAAAACTGCAATATCCTTTGTCTGTCATAATAATGTGATCCTCTAACTCAATTCCCACTCCTTGACATGCTGATACTAATTCTCTAGTCATTACTTTATCATCTTCTGATGGTTCTAAACTCCCCCCTGGATGATTGTGAGATAATATTATCGATGCTGCTTCCATTGATAACGCCTTTTTTACCACTTTCCTTTCAGATAAGTGTACTTCATCTATTGTACCAAAATACACTTCATCTCTTATCAAACGGTTCTGCTTATCCAAATATATTATCAGGACAGCTTCTTTTGCTGAAAAGCCTATGTTTACCCTTACATACTCTATCAGCTTTTCTTGGCTATCCATTACAGGGCCTCTCTTTAACCCTTCTCTGAGTGCTCTTTTATAAGCTTCTTTAACACATTCAATTGCTGCGGCTGCATGTTCGGTCATTCCTTCTATCATTTTCAGATCATCGATTTCTCGTCCCAAAATTTCTCCTATTCCTGGGCAGTTATCCATTAGAGTTTTAGTAACATCTTGTGCTTGCTTTCTGTCGTGAACTGCTCCTAGAAGCACTGACACTATCTCACGATCAAATAGAGCACTTCCTCCTCCACTCTGTAATACTCTCTCTATTTCTTCTGTAAGTTTTTCACTATTATTCATAAAATATACTCCTCGTTAATAACAAATTGTTTTTAATTATTTACTGCTGTTTTTTTATCAGCATTGGCATAGAGCCATAGCTTCCGAGTGAAGTCAAATCAATTTTTAAATCTTTTTTACTTATTTTTTCATGAATAGGAAAAGATATTAATATATATATTTATTTTCAAGTTATGTAAAAAGGTTGTTGTTAATCAATTATTCTAGAAATAACATCAGTAGAAAAACCTAACTGAAGTAAATTATTTGTAACTTTCATTTCCTCTACTTTATCAATCTTCTCTTTGTAAATTTGCTTTCTTTGCAAGAAAAATTCTACCCATGTATCCAGCTCATCTCGTGATTCCTGATTGTCAATTTTTCTATATTCTCTTGCCAAACTTAATAATTCATTTTCTCCTTCACCATCTTTGCAATCATTTTCTTTATATTCCTTTATCAAATCTTCAACATCCACTGATAATTCTTTTGCTATTTCCCATAATCTTTCACTTAAAATGGTAACACTACCTTGTTCATAGTGATGTATCTGTGAGGGCCCTATATTAAGCTTTTTCGCTAATTCTTCTTGTGTATATCCTTTTATTATTCTCCACTTTTTTATCTCTTGTCCTCCGTTTTGCTCGTATCTCTCTTTATCAGCATATTCTTCCGTTGATAAGCCTGTTGCTCGATAGATAATGTCATTATCAAACCCTGCCTTAACTAGATTCCTTGCAATTCTTATTCTTGCTGCTTTTATATTACTTTCTTCCTCAGCTCGGATAGATTTGGTTAATGCATAAATTGCTTTGTGTCCTCCTGTTTTTTCTATAAAATTATACATTTCCTCGGTCTTAGCTTTCTCGAAACAACTACTTTCTTTTAGTACTTTTCGCCCAGGAAATAGATTTCTAATAGGAATTGATAACGCTTCTGCTATCACTTTTAGCCTTTCAATTGGAATGCCACATGTTCCTTGCTCATATCTTAGCAGCGTATGATAGTTTATGCCTGTTTTGCCTACTAAATCCTTCAGGGTATATTTTCTCTTTAATCTCCAGCTTCTTGCTCTTTGTGCTATTTGGTACCTTATGGAAACAGTAGTATACTTTGCCATACAGAAATAGATATTATATAGGTTAATACTACCAAATAAAGATATACAAAAACTTTTATGTTTGAATTTTAGTTGAATATTTCTTCAGAATTGTGTATAATTATTAATGCTTTCTAGGTTAATTTATCATGGCTCTTTCTAAGTTTCTCGATCCCAAGAATGATATATCGTTTAAGCGTATCTTTGGTACTGAAAAAAATAAAGATATCCTTATTCACTTTCTTAATGATATTCTTGGCTTCACTGGCAAAAGTACAATAAAGGATATAGAGTTTTTAAGTACTATTCAAGACCCTGATATTGCTTCTAAAAAACAAAGCATTGTTGATGTTCTCTGTAGAGATGAAAATGGGCTGCAAGTGATAGTCGAAATGCAGGTCGCTAAAACCAAAGGCTTTGAAAAACGTGCCCAATATTACGCAGCTAAAGCTTATTCAAGACAAGCTAGTAAGGGTGATCAATACCATGACCTTAAGGAAATTATCTTTATTGCTATAGCAGATTGTATTTTATTTCCTGATAAGTCTGAGTACAAATCAAAGCATACTATTCGCGATGAAAATACTAATGAACATGATTTAAAAGATTTTTACTTCATATTTATTGAGTTGCCTAAATTTCCAAAAACTAAAGAAGATCAGCTTTCAAGTATAGTTGAAAAATGGGTCTACTTCTTTAGATATGCAGACGAAACTAGTGAAGAAGAGCTAGAGAGAATAATAGGAAGTGATTTAATAATTAAAAGAGCATATGAAGAACTAAATAGGTTCAACTGGTCAGAAAAAGAATTTATTGCCTATGAACAAGAGATCAAGCGTATTCGTGATGAACAGGCTGTCCTTGCTCAAAAACTCGATGATGCCACTCAAAAAGGTAGACAAGAAGGTAGACAAGAAGGCATCCAAATCGGCCATCAAAAAGGTAAAATTGAAGGTAAAATCGAAGTAGCCAAAAACTCACTCAAGGCCGGTGTCTCTATAGATGTTATCGCTGAAATCACTGGCCTCTCTTTAGATGAGATCCGAAAATTAAAGGATTAATACGGAAATGTTCAAAAAAGCATATATATCAAGTTAAGGGAAAGTAGCATAAAGAAAAAATGGGATGGAAAAACTACGTTAGATAGTAATTAATAAGGTTAGTGGTTATATAGATTACTCTAGATAAAAATGCTCTAAAAAATAAATGTAACAAATAAAACACCCATTTTAAATTTTGCTATATTAGACAATCTTTCCTTAACTTAACGCAATTGCTTGAACGGATACCTTTTGATTGAATAAGATAATACGATGCTTTAGTAAATAAAAGGTTGTATTAGAGCTGAATTTTACATCAAAAAATATTTTTCATGATACAAAAAAATATTATTGATTTTCATGCAATTAGAGAACTTATCCACAGTTACACTTTTATAAAAGATATAAACCTAAATAAAATTTTTATCCTTGTTTGAGTCAAATAATTTTTGACAATAAAAGCATAGTTGATATCATGCTTTTATAAGTAAGTGGCTTACAGTATTAGAAGCAATTAATTAATCGTGGTGTTGACTGTATGATAGTGGTTTCGCTGTTGTATTGGTTGAAGTAAGTTTTTATATGTTTATTTGTGAGGGTGTTTATGCAAGAAAATGAGTCAAGTTTGCCTTCAGGCTTTCGTGCAGGAAAAGCAGCTGCTGGAGGGGATTGTTTCTTTGATTCATTCAGGCAAGGACTAGAAGAAACAAAGAGTATAGATGTAACTGTCAAAGCATTGCGTGGAATGTGTAAAGATTTTGCATCAAAAGCATTAGGTAATCCATCAGATGAAAGTTACAATTGGTTTCGCAATGCTATTAAAGGAAAACTTGTAGAGCATAATGATCCTGATAGAGGAAGTTTTGAAGATATAGATCAATATGTAAGAGAGATTTGTGAGAGTAAAGTATGGGGTGATTCTGACATTGAAGGTAGGATACTTTGTGGACATTATAGTGTAAAATTATATGTTGCAGAAATGCAGAAAGGTGCAGACAAATATAATTATGTTCTAGTAGATAGTGAAGGAGTTCATGATCGTGGTTTGGATCCTTATGGTTACGATGCTAGTGATACTATACGTTTAGTCAATCAAGGCACTGGTCACTTTGAGCCAGTATTGAGAAAACAAAATTCCAGAGGAAGTGATGAGCCTCTTAATGATCTTAAAAAAGATATTGAAGGTTACCTTGGCGAGTCTTTCCATTTTGCCAATATCTTTGCAGACAGTAAAGGAATTTATTTGGGTTATTCTAATAATCAAAATGGCACTAAAGAAGAACGTTTAAAGTTTGCTGTTCTCACTAATGAAAAAGATTCACAGGATCAACAGATTGTAAGATGCTACACTATTTCTCGTACGGAAAACATTTCTGGCTCAAGATTCAGTGAAGGGGAGAGGGTATTGATGAAAAACGCACTACCCAGCGGCCAATCATTCGCATTTAAAGAGCATAAAATGTTCATAAGAAAAGATGGAGGATTAGTCTGTAAACCGTTTTCTAAAAAACAAGAATTTCCTAAAAATGTGAAAGGTCCATGTAATAGATTTGAGGCATTAAATGTTCCTTTTTCTCCTCCACATACTTCTACACCAATTACCCGAAGAAATATACCTAGAGGACATGATAAGGCTTACGCGTATAAGTTTTTAGAAGATCTGCTTAAAATAGAGATGAGCCCTGATGTGCTAGTAGATATTATAGTTGATAGTAAAGATGATACTAAAATCGCTGTAGTAGGACGTCCAAAGGTATTGGGAAGTTCTACAAAACAAATGCGTCATGTTATACCATATTCTTCGATAAAGAGTGCTATTGAAAGTGCGGTGAAAGTAAAAGAAAAAGGTGGCTACATATTACATGTGAAAAACATGGTAGAACAAGTTATGACTCCACTAATAATAAGCAGAGAAGGTTTGTGTTTGACAGAAGGACAGTATGATCAACTTCGACAAAATAATATTATTTCTTCTGATGAACATAATAAATTTAAACTCACGACTAAAACTAAAAAAGGACAACGCAATAGATATCACTTAATATACGATAAAGAGATTATCGAAACCATTAACAAAGAAAAAATTTTTACAGAAGAAGAAATAAAAGAAGCTCGCACTGGTTTTAATGCAAGACTTAGACAATACATAAGTCATGGAATTGATTATCTAACTGATGGATTAGCTGCAGAAGATATAAACACTGTTACAATAATGTGTGAGGGAGTTGCCAGAATAATATTAACTATGTTTAATCAAGACATACATGCTGCTTTTCCTGAAGAAGGTAATACTCTATCAGAAGAAATTCGTTTATATGAGAGCCAAAACGATGCAAAAGAACCTAAAGCAAAGGTGTTTAGTGTATTGCTACATGACGAAATCACTCAAGAGATAGTCGAAGATTATAATCTTCGTATTAGAATTGTGAATAATGAAGGATATATAGTAAAGAGAACAGCATGTGTGTTGAGTGTTTTAAATTCTTTACTAAAAACTACTTCATATAATATCAATGAAAAAGAAAGTAAGAAATATTTGGATGATTATAATGAAAAGTGTAATTCTACTATTAGAACACATAGTCAAGATTTAGGTAATTATAATGGGAAGATTAATAAAAATAATCTAAATGATGTTCTTTATAATCATGTAGCAAAACATTTGTATGAAGTATTTGATTTTAAACCGTTGGAAAAAAGAGTATTAGCGCCAAGAAGAGAGGCAGGGGATGCTATCAAAGTATATCCTTCTGCTGGTGGTATAAGAGAAGCAGAATATTTACTACAAGAAGGAGATGAATATAGAAGGTTAAAAATAAATGAAGCAAAAGGTTATAATGATAAAGCAATATTTCGTTCAGGAATGGCTAATAAATTAATAGGAAAAATACTATCTAGTAAAATTGTTTCTCATGTTATTATTCATCTAGTGCCATACAGGTACTTGAAGGATGGTTTTATGGAAAGTGCAGTGGAAGAAGGATTAGGAAATGGAATGCAAGAGGTACTAAATTCTTTTATAAATTTAGTACAGCAAGACTATATTAATGCGCCATTTCACGAAAGAATTGGAGAAGTACTAAATGATGATTGGGTAAATCGAACACTTGAAAAATATCAAGAACAAAATCAGTCTTTTTCTGAAGCAAGCAGTATCATTGTAGATGAAAGTCACACTAAAAAACTGCCAGGAGAAGGTGGTATCGATGGAAGTGATATTACAGAACTACCAAAAGAAGGAGTTGTCACTAATATTGAGCAACTCTTAAAAGGAGAAGGCGTTAAGGAACATATACATATAGGAGGTTATATGAAAAAACGTAAAAGTAATTTACAGATGGCATTTGAAGAAGCACACTCAGATTTCTTATGTGATGCAGTGAATAATAATAACCCTGACTTGATTACACAATGGGTGGAAAATAACCTAATGAAAGGTGACGACCAAATAAGAGGTGGTAAAACATCAAGAACTGCTTTTTATGAGGCAGAAAAATCATTAATGAGAGAGTATATTCTTGAAGGTAAATTTGATAATATTGTCACTCTTCTTGATGCAATTCATAATGAAAAGTTCAAAAGTAGGGATAGCTATAAAGAATTAAAAATAAAAGAATGTGAAGTACTGACAGGTGCAATAGTAATGGCACGAGGGTCTTTGGAAAGAGATGACACTATGCACAAGAATCTGAATGATTTGTTAAAAGATAAACAAGAGAAATTAAAAAAAATGGAAGATATAGATCTTGAAAAAGATGGAGTATCTACTAAAATAACAGAAGCCCTTGATATAGTTCGGGTTAATTCTGCAGGTAGTTCTAAGGGTAAGTAGTAAAATTCAATGTTTTGTTAAGGCCTTATAAGTGTGTGGTAGGGAGTACTATACTAATTTCATTTTCCTACCATATCACTAGTAATGGGTTTGTAAATTCTATATAGTTTTGCAGCGGTTTTATGTTGAGTGGTCATATAGTACCATAGTTGATGTTGCTCCAACAAATAACGATCCCTTGACTATAAAAAATCTCAAATTGCTTGCTCTATGACAGATGTATCTTCTTTAAGTCGGCTAGTTTAAGATGGTATGATTGTGTTCCATTCAAAATGTCTTTCTTAACTTTTGGGGTGTCAGATAATTTAAACGTAAGATGCGCTGTATATGTCCAATATTTACTGCAGAACGTAGTTACCTTAGCCAGAAAAAGTTATAGGGAAGTTTGGAATATTTCTATACAAGTGTTAATAAAAAGAATTGCATTCTATACATTTGCAAGTGGAGTAATGTTGATTTATTAATGTGTTTTACTAAGAACTTAAATAAAATAACCATTTCCAGCAACCAAAACCAAGGGCGGTGAGAAGAGTTTGTTTTGGGATGAGTTGGACTACCATGTGTACCGTACGAACTTTTTTATACGGTAATTTTATTATACGCTAAAACTATCCATATTAGCGCATTTCACCCACATCTACATACGAACTATTTTGCCTAACTTTATTGCAAAGATTTCAAACTTCTATTTTTATAACCTTATTTTTAAGCTGCTTGTTCTCACAAAGATACGCCCTTTTTTGAAGGAGTAAACAATTGAATTTTTTATAACACTAACTAGCATGGTACTTTCACTAAAATATGTTTTGAAAAAGTTAGTTGACCTGTAAATAGTTCTCTACTAATATTGGCATGTATTTGTTTATTCTGCTGAAGTGGCTCCGCAGGTTACTGTATAAGCTTCAGCAGTTTCCGTACTCCTTTAAAGTATAATTCATCATGCTCTTATAGTAGTGATATCAAGTATAGGTCTTAACTATTTTAATCTATAGTAAAATTAGCTCAAATTTGCAGTCATAAGCAACTTTTAACCTATCTACATACTCCATTGTTACTCACCATAAAAACTTAACAAAAATATGAGTAGTAAAAAGATTGTGTTGAAATTAGCTTGACCAATATTATATATTGTACATAATATATTCTATATCTAGGCTAGGAGGTAGTATGGTTACAGAGTCAGTAAAATATGTTGTAGAATCTATCAGTGAACAAAAGCTAGGAGAGGAATTAAATACTGAGCCATGGCATTCAAAAATTGAGCGTAATAGCAATGAGGGACCAACTCCTGAAAATGACGTAGCAGATTTAGGTGATTATAGTTTGTTTTTCCAAGGAATAAGTAATCGTTCGGAATGTTATGACCTTGATCAGAGACATGAAACTAGGGAGGCTGTTGACACATGTGTAAAACATACATTGTCGTATCAGAGTAAAACTGATGATATTGATTTATATTGGAAAAATTACCCTATTAGTCCAAGAGACTCTGCTTTAATTAAGCTAGATCTACCACTGACTGAAAGTGAGAGAAGTCTAATTGATGAATTTCGTAAAGAGTTAAAAGATGTAGTAGCAAAAAATGATCAAGGTTATAGGGATAAGCATGAAAATTTTACAAACACTGCTTTAGAGCGTATAGAGTGCATAACAAATAAATATTTGCAAAAAGGGATAAGACTCAATTCAAAATATAACGATGATAAGTATACTATAACAAGTTTAATTTTTAAGGAAATAAGAAATATCCCTGATAGAATACGACAGCATAAGGGATTACCACCTTATGAGAGTTTATCAGACGATAGTGAGACTATAACAAGTTTAGTTTCTAAGGGAATAAGAGATATTCCTGCCTACGAGGGTGTATCAGATGATAAAAATATAGGTATTATACGCAATATCATGAGTAATTTACTATTAAAAGGTGGAAGAGTAAAATGCAGTTCCTTTTATGATGATAAGTTATTGTATGCAACTTATGGGTTCAGTTATGAGATTTTTGCAGAACGTGAAGAAATCGATAACAAGCTAAAAAGTGTAGCAGATGAAGGTATTATAAACAGTAGTGCCCAAGGCAAAGCTTTACACGTAGAAATGGATAATGGATATTTTTATGTAAAATATTCGCAAGATAGCACTGTTGAGGTTGCAAAAGTTATAAATAATCCAAAAGTGAAAGATTTAAGTTTTAGACATCATATATTTCATGTTGGAAAGAGTATAGTAAGAGTTGAAAATGTAGGAGGAAAAAGAAATTATACAGACGTTTTAGAAGGTGGCATTGAAATGTCTTTTACTACTGAAGTAGGAAAGATTAGTATTCATCTACGTTCTAGTGATAAAGACAACAATAAAATTGAAGTAAAGATAAGTGACGATGACAAGAAGAAACTTGATCAATTAAAAGATAAGGAAGAAATAGGAGAAAATTGCTTACTTGGTGGATATTCAGTACATGATGCGATTAAACGAGGATATTTTGAAAAACATGAAACACTACGTCAATCTTCTGAAAAAATTACCTTATCTAATGAAAAGAAAAAAAATAGTTGGTGTGAGATAGTAACAAATTCAAAACAGACAACAAGCCGTACTGTAGGGTAAATGCTAAACTGCTTGATTGTCTAAAGATCTTATATTACTCACCATAAAAACTTAACAAACGACATAAGTAGTAAAAAGATTATGGTTATTGACTTAATGTTACATATCGCATATAATGTATTATGTATCTTAGAGGGGTAAGTATGGGTGAGTCTACTGGGATAGTAAAATCTATCATCAATCTACTAAAACCAAAATCCAAACCAGAGCCATCTGATTTTGAATATGAATCAATTATAGAACATCTATCATCTAAAGAGCATTTATTAAATGAGCTGATGAATGATATGTGGTACTCAGGAGATTTACCATCAGTTAGAAATCATAATGAACTACCTTCTTTAATAGATAGCAAACTTGGACTAAATGAACAAATTTGTGTTTGGTTTGCTCTGGACCACGATCTTACGCCAAGTCAAAAAAATTTAAACAAGAAGTTACTTAGTGCTCTAAAATGTTTAGCTTCTAACTGTGGTTCATTTGATAATACTGAGCCCCTTGAAGAATTCTTACATGATAATAAAAACAATAAAGATTTAAAAGTAATTCTTAACCTCAGAAGAGGAGAATCTCAATCAACAGTATTGCATGCAATTGCAGGAGCAAAGATTGGTGGATTTCGTCGCATAGGAAATCAGGCTATAGATTTACTCTTAGAAGCAGGCGCAGATCCTAACATACAAGATAATAAAGGAAAAACACCATTATGCCTTGCTGCTGCCAAAGGTCATTACGATAATACAAACTCTCTCCTCTCAAAAGGAGCTAACCCTAATATCACAAGTAGAAAGGGTAAAACTCCACAACAAATAGCAACTAATAAACTCTGCTATAATATAGAAGAATTATTTTTAACTGATAAACAGAAAAAGATGAATAAGGAATTGTATGACTTACTTGCACTAGATTCAGACTGCACTAAAAATTTAAAGGAGTTTTTAAGTAAGCATAAAAGAGACTCAGACCTAAAAGTGGTGCTAAATATTCGGCACGGAATGGGTGAGTCAAAAGTGTTCTCATATGTTGAACGTTTTGCTTGGGACAATGAAGATCTTGCTCAAGAGTTAAGAAAAATATTTCTAGAAGCAGGAGCATTAGATTATGATAAAAATATTATTTATCGTCAGCAAAAGAAAGGACAGGTCAGCAAATTACTCGTTAATTTAACCTCAAATCAAAAGGAGAAGTTAAATAAGTTTTCTGATAAGGTGTTTCAAGCTCAAAATATGGCTGAACTTGAAGAGATTGTAAGCGATGCTATAAAGTCTGGTGTACGATTAAACTATTCTCTTTCACAAGATTTCTTTTCAGGTAATGAGTACACTTTTACCGATTATGTGATGAAAAAAATCAGTGAATTAGAAAAGAATCCTAAAGTTGCTAGTAATATAATATGTCAATTAGTATCAAAAGGGGCAGTGTTTGGTAATACAGTTGATGCTAACACACTGACATCAGAATTTAAAGAGCATAAAACTAACCTAAAAAAAGCTTATAGAGATTATATTAGCAATTCTCATAAGTTTATTGAAATCGCAAAAAGTGCAACCAATAGCGAGCTAAAAGATGCAAGAGTAGACAACTCCGTTTTTTACTTAGAATATTCTAAAGATAGTAAAATAGACATTATAAAGATAACAGATGGGGCAAGGGATTTAGGTCTAACAGATGGAGATGTAAAGTGTGGAAGAAATATAGTAAAGATCGGTAATAGTGAAGTAGAAATTAAAATTGAAGATGGCATAAGGAATTACACAGATCTTACAGAAGGCAGCGATATAGTATTAACTTTCTATACCAGTTTGGGAAATGTAGACGTTAGGCTGTATCCTGACGTACAGAATAAAAGCAAAATTATAGTAGAAGTGAGTAATAGAGAAGAAATATTAGAAAAATTCAAAGGTCGCGAAGAAGAGTTAGGCAATGATTGCGAGCTTGGTAATTACTGGGTCTACGATGCTATTGAACAGGGATATTTTGAAAGATCTGGTGGATTAATGCGTCCTGAAGTAATAAGCGAGTCTAACAACAAAAAGGTTTCATGGGCAGAACGTGAAGAATTAAGAAGGGTTTCTAATTCGAGGGAAGAAATTGCTAGGTAGAAGGTATTAAATATTAACTAAGATAATTAGCAATCTAAGAAACGAATTATCTTAAGCTCTACACAAATCACTCGCTCTTTTTTACAATTAATTTGGTTTATAGAACTACTCGTAGTAATCAAAATAAGATTTTTTCTTATAGTCAAGTTATAGTAAAATGAAATGCGATAAAGTTGCATTATTCTTTCTACAGCTAAATTTTTGCCTTAGCGTATTTATTATACAGGTAGTACAAAGCCATCGTTACACTTATATATCGTCAATAATCTATTAACAATTCCTATAGTATAATTAATTTTGAAGGCTTTAGTAAGGGGGAAGTATGACAGAAGCAAATCCAATAGTTACATTAAAGGCTAAAATTAAAGAATTTGGTTTTAATAAATTAAGAGCTAAAGATAATAAAAGCGCAAATTCTGGTGAGCAAGCATATAAAGACATTAATAGAATGGATTTCATCATTAACGGAGAGAATATAGATAGGGATTTTGTTGACCGATTATATAAAAAACATATTAGCTTGGTTAAAAATAATAAAGATGGAGAAAAGAATTATCGTTCATTTGCAAAAGAGGTTTTTAAGGAGATGTTTCAACATTCTAGAGCAGAAGCTCCAAATGATCATATTCTAGAAGAGTTAGCTACTAATTGCAATCAAGCAGGATATGAACATATATATGGACCATTTATGATGGAACTTTACGAGAAACATAAATTATTTATGAATGTCAATAGTGGTGTTGATAGAAAAGTGTACATTGACTGCAAAAATCCAAATTCTGTAAAAGTTGAGTGTAAAATCCCCAAAGCACCTGTAAAGCTTCTAGATTTTCCTGAGAAAAAAATATGTGATATATTATTTTCAATGGAATTTACACTTGAATCTCAGAATGGTAAAGAGGGTCTAATATATAGAGACGGTAAGTTATTACTTGATGTTCCTGAGGAGTTAAAAAACTATCAAGATGGCGATAAGAGTTTATTTGATATTATAAGAGAATATTTCGAAAAATTTTGCAAAATATTAGGATTTACGTTTGCAACAAAAATAGAGCACAACTTAGGAAATGAATTGAAAGTAGACAGTCATGGCTATCTGGAAAATGTGGAACCTCCTGTCCGGAGCAATAATCATGCTCATGGTTAAAAAAGTATGCTCTATAAGCTCAATGAGGGGGATGTTCAAAAAAGTGTGTCAAACCGAATTTTTAATTCAACTCAATCTTTAATCTACTAGGGAAAAAAATATCGAGTTGAGATATAGATAATGCCCAATCATGTACAGGCATCGTCCATTTCTCCTCCACCTTTCTTATAGCACAATATACCAGCTTGTACAACCCCAACTATGGATTAAATAAAGAGATAAAAGTGCAGCTAAGAAGAGGAAAACAGGGTAAGCTCGAGTATTTTAGCAATAATTAAGAGGTTACCCATGAAGAAAGATATTTTACTGTTGCGTCGAGGATTTTTGTCGCACAGTCGATGATAATTTTGCTAATATGCTCCTATCAAAAGGCAGAAAACCCACTAGAATACCAGACTTCGGAAATTCTCACCATAATTCTATTATATCATCAATCCCCTTGCAAAAATTTCAAAGCTTTTTACCTACTTTATCTGCCGCTTTATAAATCTGAATTTTCTAAGTTGCCAACATATGACCGATTTATCGCTCTTAAATCACGAGTTTTATGGTATTTAGCATTACTTTTGCAATGGTTCTGTAAACAAGCAAAAATGACCGGTATTTCCTACATAGACACTTCTACAATCGCTGTTTGCCACAAAAAAAGGATCTCCAAGAACAAAGTTTTTGATGGTTTGGCAGAAATTGGTAAGAGCACGTATGGTTGGTTTTTTGGCTTTAAATTGCACTTGGTGATTAACGAAATTGGAATCACTTACTCTAACTAAAGGTAACGTTGATGACAGAAAACCTTTGCCAATTCTTACTAAAAGACTGACCGGACTTTTGTTCGGAGATAAGGGCTATATAAAGAAAGAGCTCTTTGAGAAACTCTTCGATAGAGGCCTAAAACTCGTCACTAAAGTAAAAAAAGGCATGAAAAACGTACTCATTTCACTTAAAGAGAAGATTTTACTAAGGAAAAGATCGATTATTGAGACTGTTTTCGACTCCTTGAAAAACAAATTTGAGATTGAGCACACAAGACACAGATCGCCAACAAATTTCCTAATTCATGTTTTTTCTGTTCTGATTTCCTATTCCATGCAGTCGAAAAAGCCCTCTATTTCTATGCCTTTCTTTGCTGGCTAATCCATAGTTGGGGTGTACAAGGCATTTATGCTGGTAAATGAGCCTTTGGTCTTGGTGAATTTTCTAATTTGCCTGTGTAGTCCCTCTATCGGATTAGTGGTGTAAATTACTCTCCTCATTGGATCAGAATACTTGAAATAACTAGACAAATTTTCCCAATTATTCTGCCAAGATTTCACAACTAATGGATACTTTTCGCCCCATTTTTCCTCCAGCTCAAGCAAATAATTTTCTGCAATTTCTTTACTTGTAGCGCGGTATATTTTTTTCAAATCATTCATGAAAACTTTTGCTTGATACGTATTTCAGAGAGTTCCGTATTTGATGCACTACACATAGCTGTACTTCCACATTAGGAAATACGCTATTTATAGCTGCAGGAAAGCTTTTTAACACAAGCTATCAAAATGTCTTCTATTCCTCTCTCTTTCAAGTCATTTAATACGCCTAACCAGAAGCTAGCTCCCTCGCTTTCTGCTAAGTAAAAACCCAGTACTTCTTTTCTGCCATTTTGCTAATATATTATACATGCACTTGCTTACACAGCGTCCGTCCTTTTTTACTTTAAAGAACATTCCATCCATAAAAACTATCGGATAAACTGCCTGTAAAGGACGACTGCGCCATTCGTTAATCACTGGCAATAATTTATCAGTAATACTGGATATTTCAGCAACCGATATCTTGTTGTCATAAATTTCTTCGACGTGTGACATTATGTCTCTATATCTCATACCGCTGGCAAACATGCTCAAAATCTTTGTTTCAAGTTCTGTTGTTTGCCTTTTTTTCACTATCTGTGGTTCAAAACTTCCCTCTCTGTCTCTTGGTGTCAATAGTTCAAATGAACCTGCACTTGTTTTCAAAGTTTTTCCATTCCTTCCGTTTCTACGATTGTTTTCTTCGCTTTCAGTAGATAAATGATGTTCTATTTCACCCTCCAAGCTTGCTTCAAGTAGCCTTTTTACAAATGGCGTTAATGCACCATCTTTTCCCATTAATGGTCTTGTATCTTGTAAAAAGCATCTAATGTTTTAAGCTTAAGCATTAGATGGAGAAGAGAAGAACTCTGTCAGTGGTCTTAGATATAAAATCTGTAAGGTAGATAAGAGTTCTCTTCTCAAGAGTACAGGCTGGACGGTATCGTAGAAAAACCTAAATGGTTCTAATTCTGTATTCACAAGACTAGCCTTACTTTTCATTTTTAATGGTAACGCATGGGGTTATATATGATCAACAACTTTTTAGGTATAGATGTATCGAAAGATCGCTTTGATGTTTTTCTCTCGTTCATAAGCAAAAAAGGAGTATCCGTTCAGAGGTGTGGTTTAAGAAACAACAGCTAGCAGGTTTTGAAAAGGGTTTAATTCCTTTTGTTTCCAAGTCAGATACAACGAAATTATCCGCTCAAGAAATCTATTCCCTCGCTCTGACTGTGCAAAATATGAATTCTTACGATAGACAACATAATGCCGTATCTGTCGCTCAACATGGTTATTCGTTAATGGAATATTCTCTGGGTCATCCAAAAATGTCCACATCATTGACTCGGATTTTATAATACCCTTTACCGTTCGTGAAGCTCCTTTTGCTTCAAGTATATAAGATATTTTTATCATGCAGTACTGTATGTATCTTCGTAATTCTTTAGCTTGCTTAGTGAACTTTGAAATACTAATTTCATTTTCTGACAAAGCGTTTTTTAATACAAACAATCCATTAGCTGCGTCTTTTAAACAATGGCCAAGTCTCATTACTTCACTATTCCAACTATGAGATAACCTCTCGAAATTTCTCAATAAGTGAGCCCAACAAATTTGTCGTTTTTCATCACTGAAGTGGTTGTAAACTGCATATCTGTCAGTAATTACCAGGTTTTTGTAATCACAAAATGCACTATTCTTTAAAAATTTCATTCCTCTTGTATCTGCTAACTTCATAAGACTTGCTTTATTGTTGGCAAACATCCAGCACCATCCCAATTTGCCTTTGTTGTAGTGACTGGTTTCATCAATATGCAAAATTTCGCTTGCTTTTATTTCTTCCTCTATTTGTTCATAGGCTTCTTTACATTTTGACGAAACCCTTGCTTCACTATTGGACACACTACCAACACTTATACTCATGTTAAAGATGTCTTTCATAATATTCGCTATTTCTCGCTTTGAATTCTTATAAAACCCACTTAGTGATGCAACTACTGACTTAACTCTAGGACCAAAGGTATCCGGTGTAACTCCTTCTGGTAATTTGCTACTCCTTCTTTTTCCGCATTTACGACAGCGACCATGTTCTAATTGATACTCAACTACGTAAGGCTTAATTTCTGGTAAATCAACTTTTTGATAGACATATGGTTTTTCCGATATTGCGATTTCTTCACCACACTCGCATCTATTTGGTAACTCTACCTTCACCACCTCATCTGCTTCCATTTTAGCTCGGCAATTCCCCTTATGTCCAACTTGACCACCTATCTTCCTGCCGCCCTCTGACTTATCTTCTGGTGTGTCTTTTTTTATTTTGTACAGCTCTTTTGAACTTGGTAAAGATGAATTCCTTGAGTTTAAGCCGAGTCTCTCTCTTAGTTCAGCATTCTCTATTTCTAAGATTTTATTTTTTTCTTCAAGCTTTGCTACTTTCTGCTCTAAGTTTTTACATAACTCTACAATACTGATCAACAATTGAAGCATCTAGCCTTACTTTACTATCAACATTTTGTGTTATTACTACTTTAATATATTATGTCAATTGTTTTTTATCCTTGCCACACCTCTGAACGGATACAAAAAGGAAGATGTGAAACTAGAAAAAGGAGTTTTAAAAACGAGGATTCTGGGTTTCAAGGTTTACTTAGCTTTCTACAAAAACATAATGTAGAAGAAGTAAAAGCCTGCATGGAGGCTACTGGTTGTTATAGCGAAGCTTTGGCTGAGTTTCTGCACAACGCTGGACATTCTGTTAGTGTTGTAAATCCTTATTGCATAAAATCTTATGCAAGGAGTAAGCTGATACGACAAAAGAATGATCAGACCGATGCAGAAGTTATTGCTGATTATTGCCAAAGACAGGAACCTTCTAGTTGGACACCACCTTCTCCTGAAATGAAAAAATTAAAACATCTTTATCGTTGCTCAGTTGCGTTAAAAGATGAGTTAACATTAGTAAATAACCACTTAGAAAAAAAAGAGAGACTGCTTAAAGAAGTTGCAAGTGCTTGGGAAGACCTTGCAATGAATATAGCTCAAAAAATAGAAACAATAAAAAACTCCGTACGTGAACTATTAAATCAACATAAAGAATTGTTGGAAAATTTTCAACTTCTATTGACTATTCCAGGAATAGGAGAAGAATCAGCAATAGCTATTTTAGCTGAAGTTCCTGACATAGAGGTTTTTAGAGATGCCAGGCAATTGGCAGCATATACAGGAGTTATACCACGAAATATGACGTCAGGTTCCTCTGTATATGCCAAACCCAGATTAAGTAAATCCGGTTCACAAACATTACGTAAAGCACTTTTCTTTCCTGCTATAGTAGCTAAGAATCACAATCCTATCATTATTAGTTTTTGCCAGAGATTAAAGGAAAAGGGTAAGCATAATATGGCTATCGTTGGTGCTGCAATGCGTAAGCTACTCCATATCATTTTCGGTGTTCTAAAATCCAAAAGTGCTTTTAATCCTGACCATATCAAGAATTACAGGGCAAAGCGGTTGGAGGAGAATTTAGTACTTTAAAATCAAAAAATGCGTACTTTCTATCTTATGTAAAATAGCATTTTACACAAATTTATTTAATGTAGTTGGTTAGTGTATATGTTGATAGAAAGTATTTTTTGATTTCGTAATACAGCTTAAGATTCAATTTCTATAATTTTCTTGTTGACTGACAAGACGGTATCTACCTTCTCGTATAGATGACAGAATATTTGACTCTAGTTCTTGATAGTCTACTAATCCAACATATTTATTTGCCATTTTTTCACTCATGTGTAAAACCTCCGTTTTATATTAATTGTAATATTTTACTTTTCGGTTTGACACACTTTATTTAACACTCCCAACCTTTCTGGCGAATTTTCTCTATGTTCTGTTGTACAATAGGAAATAAAGATATATTTTCTAATGAAGAACTTACATGATATATGGAATCTACTTCCTCAGGCCTTTTAAAATATCCCTGCTTAATAGCGTCGTAGACAGAAGAACCACCAAGCAAGCAGTTCTCACCTAACTCTTCTTTATAATTTTTAAACTTTTCCAATATTTCCTCCTTGTTACTCACTTCTACTATAATTTTTCCTTCATCTTGCACATCAGAATACAATCTAGCATCTACTTTTCCCAAATCAGTATGAAAAGTCAGTACTATATTACCTATAAGGTCAGTATAATTTCTTACCCCACCTTCCGTTAAAATTTCTGTCTCGCTTTCACCGATTGCTATCACGTCTCTTCGAAATTCTGTGCTTTCATCTGTTCCATTTATGATTTTTGCAACCTCGACTATACTATTCTTTGAGTATTTCAAGTAGAAAGTGAAGTTGTCCATTTTTGCCTCTTTTACCTTACCAGTAGTTGCGTTTTTTGCAGCTTCCAAAAACCTTAGAGAGTAATGTATATAGCTTTTACGTGCTTCTTTAAGATTAGCTTTGTGGTCTTTAAACTTCTCTAGTTTATCAATTACAATTATACTACTTAAAGTTTCAAATACTGCACCTCTTTTTACCAAATTACATACTATGCGACTAGCAACTTCTATGTCCCTTTCAACTTGAAAAATCTTTAATTCACTAATTCTTCTTATTACATAATCTGTAAAATTATACTTACTCTCATAAGTATTTTCATATATATTTCCCTCACAAGTAAGATTGAACCTTACCCTAAATTTTATAGCTTCATTTACAACCTGTTCTAGCTGATTTATGTCTTGAACTTCATCTAATTTACAAAAATATTTATCTGGATCTTGCTCATCTAGTAGAAAATCCTCTCCCCATAGATTTACACTTTTGCACAAAGGCTTTTTTCCATTATAGTCAACTTGTGTTTTTTTACGAAAAGTTTCATAAATAACATCATCAGTTAAAAAGTACTCTTTAATATTAAGGTTGGGATTGTTAACTGCAAATTCTATTGGGGTTTTACCTTTTTTATCCTTTATATCAAGATTAGCTCCTTTCCTTAGAAGCAATTTGATAATTGTATCACAATGACCAGAACGAGTAGCATAATGTAAAGG
Source organism: Wolbachia endosymbiont (group B) of Melanostoma mellinum (assembly GCF_947251465.1). Lineage (NCBI taxonomy): Bacteria > Pseudomonadati > Pseudomonadota > Alphaproteobacteria > Rickettsiales > Anaplasmataceae > Wolbachia > Wolbachia endosymbiont (group B) of Melanostoma mellinum. The sequence goes on along the minus strand of NZ_OX366366.1, from coordinate 429,208 downwards.
TGTTCTTCCTGTGTCGTCCTTTTCATTAGGATCAGCACCTGAATTCAACAGTAAATCTATGAATTCTCCCGCATTGCTACATTCCATACTTGATAGAATATGCAGTATTGTCAGTTTAGATTCTCCTCTTTTAAGGTTGAGGATGGTTTTTAGATCTTGATTACTTTTATGATCCAGTAAAAATTTTTTAATTTTTTCAACATCGTTCTTATAATCCTTATAAGTAACATGTGGAAAGTCTTTAAAAGTACTTAAGAATTTTTTATTCAACTCCTTCTGACTCTCTGTTAAGTTGGACATGTCAACAAGCCACGTAGATATCAACTTACCAAATGCACCTCTTTCAGCAATATCAGTTAAAGAACAGTCATTGCGAAGTACCAGTGAGTATTTAATCAATTCATATTCATCATCCTCTTGTTGCTGTGTTTCTTCTGCTTTCTTAGAGTGCTTAAAATCATTTTTTATTAATTCAATCAAGAGCTTTAATGTGTTAAAACTTTTATGTCCCAATAAAGGATCTGCTTTGTTTTCAAGTAGAATTCTTGCTATTTCTGAATAGCCATTTCTAATAGCCCAGCATAACGGAGTACGCCCGTATTTATCCGCTATGTCAACAGCAGCTTCCTTTTCTATGATAGCTTTTACTATTTCCACTTGGCAATTTTCAGCAGAAACAGCATGATGTAATGCAGTACTCTCAGCCTGACTTACTGCATCAACATTAGCTCCCGTGTCTAATAGGAGTTCTACTATCTCTTTATTTGCATTGTGAGCAGCACAATGCAAAGGAGTACACCCATTTTGATCTGCTGTATTAACATTAGCCCCGTTTGCTATGAGAACTTTTATTATCTCTGTATAACCAAAGCGAACAGCAGCGTGTAAAGGAGTTATCTTAACTTTATCTACTGCATCAACATTAGCCCCCGTGTCTAATAGGAGTTCTACTATCTCTTTATGTCCATTGTGAGCAGCACAATGCAAAGGAGTACACCCATCTTGATCTGCTGCATTAACATTAGCCCCGTTTGCTATGAGAATCTCTACCACTCCTATACTACCACTTGCAGCAGCAAAGTGTAAAGGATTCCATCCATCTTGATCTGCTGTATTAACATTACCCCCTTTTTTTATTAAAAGCTCTGCTATCTTTACAAGATCATTTCTAGCAGCTATATGTAACAATGTACTTTGATCATCGAATGTATAATTTATGTTAAATCCATTATCTTGCCACTTTTTATACGTGTCTGGATCTTCTTTTTCCAATTCCTCTTTTACCCTTTCGATTATATTGTTCTCATTTAAGTCACTTATTGTCCTTAATATTTTTAACAACCGTTCATATTCCATAATTCTACCTCAAACTATTTGTTTTTGTACTATAGCTAAAAAAAATTATTGATCCATAATAAAATAACCAACACCAGAGTAAGTGGTTTGCTGCTAACATATTTAAAAATGTTATGAACTTAATAAGAGAAAAAAATACCCCTGTAATGGAGCAATATTTAAATTTGAAAGCTCAATACACGGATCATCTATTGTTTTATAGACTGGGCGATTTTTATGAATTATTTTTCGATGATGCTATTAAAGCTGCGAAATTGCTGAATATAGTGCTAACCAAGAAAGGCAATTCAAATGGGCAAGAAATACCAATGTGTGGAGTGCCAGCACACAGTAGCGAATCTTACCTACACAAGTTAATAGATTTAGGATTCAAAGTAGCAATCTGTGACCAATTAGAAACTGCTGATGAAGCAAAAAAGAGGGGCTATAAATCCATAGTAAAACGTGATGTAGTACGAGTTGTAACTCCAGGTACAATTATAGAAGATTCGCTACTGGAGGATAAAAGCAATAATTATCTCGCGTCCATAGTTGAACAAAATGACGAATATGCTATTAGTTGGCTTGAATTATCGACGGGAAAATTTTTTCACACTTTAACGAGTTTGAAGGCTCTAGATAGTGATTTATTGCGTATATCACCAAGAGAATTATTAATTTCTGAAAAATTCACTGAGGACGAAAAAATTAGATCGATTTTAAAAAATTATAAAATATCAATTACGCAACACGCACAGAGCTTTTTTGAGTATAGTAAATCTCACAGAACGTTATGCGAGTTTTATAAAATCAGGGAACTTGGGAGTATAGGAAATTTCAGCAAAGTAGAAATCATGGCGTGTGGTGCACTGCTTGAATATGTCAGAGTAACACAAAGGGGCTCCATTCCAAGGCTTGAATTCCCAAAAACCTATAAGCAACAAAATTTCATGCTTATTGATGCTTCAGCAAGGAGAAACCTTGAGTTGTTTTCAACTCAATTTGGTGAAAAGAAAGGTTCACTAATTTCAGTTATTGATCACACAGTAACAGCCTCTGGTGGACGCCTGCTCAAACAAATGCTCGCTTCACCCCTTGCTTGCTCTAAGGCAATTAATTTGAGGCTCAGCACCGCTCAATTTTTTGTAAATAATCATGAGCCACGCAGAAAAATACGAGAGATATTATCTAACATTCCAGATATTGAGAGGTCTTTATCGCGCTTAATACTAGGGCGTGGTTCACCAAAGGATATGAACCTATTAAAAATAGGCCTAGGAAAAACTTTAGAGTTGTCTGAGTTTCTGTCTACCTTGCATAATTATTGTTTAAGTGAAAAATCAGAAATTAACTCTCAGATGTCATTCCAGTGCTTGACCAGAGAAAAGGAACCAGTGTCTACTACTCAGGTGATAAGTAGTGACGAAAGTGAACTAAGCACAATACATAAAAGCCTTGGCAATCATAAAGACCTATTTGAACTGTTAAATAGTGCTATACTCGATAATAACCTCAGTTCCGTGAAAGAAGGAGGATTTATTCACTCAAAATACAACTCAGAATTATCTGAGTTATCCTACATATTAAATAATAGTAATAAACTAATAACCAAACTCCGTGAATCTTATCGCGACCTAACTGGTATTGCCGCACTTAAAATATTACATAACAACATACTCGGTTATTACGTTGAAGTGTCGGCAAATCACAAAATAACTTCGGATATATTTATTCATAGACAAAGCTTAGCAAATAGCATGCGCTACACTACTAATGAGTTGAAAGAACTAGAAAATAAAATTCTTACGGCACGTGATGCTGCAATCGGCTTAGAAATGAAAATTTTTAGTGAACTGTGTAGTGAAGTCGCTAAAGAATCTGAAAAAATTGCTCTTGCTGCAAATGCTTTGGCAAAACTTGATATTAGAACCGCGTTTGCAGAGCTTGCAGTGCAAAATAATTACGTAAAACCCATCATTGATGACAGCAAAGAGTTCAATATCTGTAGCGGAAGACATCCAGTGGTTGAAGTTAACGATAAATTCATTGCAAATAGCATCAATTTAGCTGGTATACATCTAATTACTGGTCCTAATATGGCTGGAAAAAGCACTTTCTTGAGGCAAAACGCTCTCATTGCAGTTTTAGCTCACATGGGGTCATTTGTGCCAGCAGAGAGTGCGCATATTGGAGTGATTGACAAGATATTCAGCAGGGTTGGCGCAACGGATAATATAACAGCTGGTTATTCTACCTTCATGGTAGAGATGATCGAAACAGCAACGATAGTAAATCAGGCAACGGACCGTTCCTTGGTGATACTTGATGAAATTGGTAGGGGCACAGGAGTGTATGATGGATTATCTATTGCACAGGCGGTGATTGAACATATTCACAATGTAAATAAGTGCCGCGCCATTTTTGCAACTCATTATCATGAATTGACTAAAGTAGGTGAATACTTAGAAAATGTGAAATGTTTTTGTATGAAAATAAAAGAATGGAAAGGAGAAGTCATCTTTTTACATGAAGTAATTGAAGGCATTGCAGATGAGTCATATGGAATACATGTAGCAAAACTTGCTGGTTTTCCTGATTCTGTTTTAAACAGAGCAAGAGAAGTATTTGAGGAGCTAAAGGCTTGAGGAAAGTAACATTATATTACTCCACAATTATGGAGTTTTAGCAATCTATGGCGCTTTAATTTTAGTCAGCTTTCTGAGTAGCTGAATTAACGTAGCATTGATCTATTGCCACATTGGTCAAGATTCCAATTCCACCACCTACAACTGCACCTACAGCTCCTAATGCTAGTTGAGTACCAATTCCAGCAGAAGACCCAATGATTAATGGAGCAAGAAAATATAATGCTAAAGCGCAAGTTATTGCAGCTACACTTATAACAGCCAGCTTTCTCGGACAAAAATTTTCTGGTGCCTCAGCACTAGATATGAATGATGATTTTACTAGATTTTTTCTACTTTCATGATCTAAAAAGCCACTCACTGTTCTCATTATAGGACGGGTAGAGCCGTCACCAGTCAAGTCAATTCTATCTTCCACTATATCATGAAGTTCTTTAACTTGAGCTTTATATTCGTCCCAGTAGACTGATAACTCTTGTTGGTCATTGAGAAGATCTGGTTTATTTGAAGTTGTTAACCAGTGTGAGTCATGTTCCAAAATATATCGAATTGTAGCTTTCCCTATATCTATATGCCCTTCAGTAATTGCATACTTTAAAACACCTTCTGCTTTTTCCCTTCCAACATTAAGATCAGCACCAGCTTTTATCAATAATTCTACTATCTTTGGAGAATTATGAAATATAGCAATATCTAAAGGGACCATCTCATTACAATTTTTGATATTTAAGTTTGCTTTTTGTTCTATTAAATAACTTATAAATTTTAAGGTTTTATCAGATTTTTGATCGTCTATGCCTTTATATTCGTAATATTTTCTAATTGCAAAACTCAACGCAGTTTCACCCTTCAACTCACTACCACCCATAATTAATCTCCGATAGCTTTTTACCTCTTGATTTATTAAATTAACATCCGCACCGTTTTCTATTAAAGCCTTAGCTCCTTTGAAATTGCTTTTTGCAATTTGCAGATGAAGTAAGTAACGACCAAGATGATCAGTTGCATTAGGATTTGCACCTTGTTCAATCAAATACCTTACAATTTTATCATTAAATTTGTGATCATAAGTTGCAGATTGTAGTGGCTCAGGATTTTGCTGTAACTCATGTTTAGCTATTGATTTATTTATCTCACAGATTGATTTTACTAACCCTAAATTTCTTTTCATAATCGCCTTTTTGACTGCAGCGCTGAAACTTACACCTTGCTCTATTAAATACTTAGCTATTTCTTCATCAACAGCATCACCTAATAAATTTGTACCGCTTTGGGAATTAACGTCAGTAACAACATCTCGAATAATGGAACTATTTTTCTCAAAAATTGACTTTACTTTTTCTGAATCATTTTTGGTAACAGTATCAACAAGATCTTTTATTACAGCATCCACCCTCTTTTTTTTAGCCAACATTTCCTCTAATTCTTCAGAATTCATAAGTATACCTCAACACACACAATCAAAAAAATTATATCCAAATCAGAATTGTTTGTAAAGGATTTTTAGATATTAGCTTGCCCAAAGGTTAATTTATTTTATAATCTTTCTGTATTCTAGAAATTTCAATTAAATGAACTGCTATAAAACTCACGCGTGTAATGAATTAAGGAAGAATGATGTAGAAAAGGAAGTTACTCTCTCTGGGTGGCTGTACCGTAAACGTGACCATGGTAACCTAATCTTTGTTGATTTAAGAGATTTTTATGGAATTACTCAACTGGTATTCAATAATGACAAAGACTTTTTTGATGAAATTTCAAATTTAAAATCAGAAAGTGTGATTACTGTCACAGGAATAGTCAAAGCTAGAACTGAAGACACGGTAAATAGCTCTATTTCCACAGGAGAAATTGAAGTTATAGTTAGTAATTTACAAGTTGAATCGGAAGTTGAGTTCCACTGTGATGAAGAAATAGCAAAAGAAGAAAGGAGTATATTAGCAAGTATCGCCGGTGAGCAAGAATACCCAGAAAACATGAGATTTAAATACCGTTTTCTTGATTTAAGACGTGAAAAGGTTCGTAATAACATTATTCTGCGTTCACAGCTCATTTCAGAGCTCAGGAGGCTCATGATAGAGCAAGGATTTTTGGAAATTCAAACTCCAATACTTACTGCCTCTTCTCCTGAAGGTGCACGTGACTACTTAGTGCCAAGCAGACTAAATCCTGGTAAATTCTATGCATTACCACAAGCTCCGCAGATTTTTAAGCAGTTGCTTATGGTTTCGGGGTTTGATAAATATTTTCAAATTGCACCTTGTTTTCGTGATGAGGACGCAAGGGCTGACCGTTCTCCTGGGGAGTTTTATCAGCTAGACCTTGAAATGTCTTTTGTAACTCAAGAGGATATATTTCAGGTTATTGAGTCTACTTTATATAAAGTGTTTGCCAAATTTTCTCGAAAATCAGTTGATGAAGATTTTCCGCACATTACATACAAAGACGCAATGCTCAAATACGGTTCTGATAAACCAGATCTGCGCAATCCACTATTGATTAGTGATGTAACAGAAATTTTCCATGATTCAGAGTTCAATATTTTCAAAAACAATATCGAGCGTGGTATGGTAGTGAGAGCCATTCCTGCTCCTAAAACAGCAGAAGAACCTCGTAGCTTTTTTGATAAAAAAATAGAACATGCACAAAAAGAATTCGGTGCTAAAGGTCTTGGATATATAACGTTCGATAAAGATGGAATTGCAAAAGGACCAATTGCTAAATTCCTTGATGACAATAGGTTAAATTCCATAAAAGAAATAACAAATATAGAACCTGGAGATAGTGTATTTTTTGCTTCTGATAAGGAAAATGAAGCAGCAATAATTGCAGGGAAAGTGCGTATTCTTTTGGGATCAGAACTAGGTCTTATAGATGACAATATCTTCAAATTCTGTTGGGTGATTGATTTTCCTTACTTTGCGTATGACGATAAAAGTAAAAAAATTGATTTCTTTCATAATCCATTTTCTATGCCACATGGTGGCTTGAAAGATTTAGAAGAAAAGAATCCACTGGATATCCTTGCTTACCAATATGATCTTGTTTGCAATGGAATAGAGCTGTCAAGTGGAGCAATTCGTAATAACAAACTAGATATTATGTACAGAGCTTTTGCCATTGCAGGCTACAGTAAAGAGGAAGTTGATACAAAATTCGGTGCGCTCGTGCGTGCATTTAGGTTTGGAGTGCCACCTCATGGTGGAATAGCACCAGGGGTTGATAGAATGGTTATGCTGCTTGCTGATGAGCCGAACATTCGTGAAGTAATCTGTTTTCCTATGAATCAGCAAGGTGAAGATGTTCTAATGGGTGCTCCTTCTAAAGTAGAGGATAAGCATTTACGTGAGTTGTCTTTAAAGGTTGTTGAATAAAAATTTTTATAGCGGAGTGTGGTAAACTGGAAGTTATGAACAATATTCAAAAAGCAATACTATCAAGCATAATCTGCAATATGATTATATGGTATGAAGTAACTCTGTTTGGAGTTTTAAAGCATATAATAAGCAACGTTTTTTTTCCTTCAGAAAGTGATTATTTAAGCACAATCAAATTTCTTGGCAGTTTTGCAATTGGATTTGGATTTAGACCACTTGGTGCATTTATTTTTGGTTACATTGGAGATAAATACGGCAGAAGGAAAATTTTGCTGACTTCCGTAATATTAGCTTCGATATCATCCACCGCAATTGCGGTTATACCAAGCTTTAAAGAAATAGGAATATTTTCTCCTATGCTGCTTCTGCTTTGTAGAATAACACAAGGAATGGCAGCAGGTGGAGAAACAAGTATCAATTCAGCTTTTTTAATAGAGCATTCAAGCGATAAAAAAAATCTAGGCTTTTTAGGTAGCATGAAAGCTTTTAGTGGTGCTCTTGGTTCTATTACATGCTTTGTAATGATAGCTGTTTGCAAAAAGTTTACAGGTGAAAATTATGAAATTTGGGGCTGGAGGTTGCTCTTCTATTTCTGCTCTGTTATGGGTGTAATAGGCTTTTTAATAAGGTACATAATGGAAGAGAGTCTAGCATATAAAACTCATGACCAAAATAAAAGCTTATCTAATTCTCCCTTTTTAGAATTAATCAAGAATTATAAAAGAGCATTTGTGATAGCAATTGGACTTGGCATTGCTCAAAACGCAATTGTTTATTCAGTAATCATGTTTTACAACATATCTGTAAAAGAGCTTATTCTTTCAGATATTGATATTAAAAATGTAGTAAGGATTATGGTTGAAATTACATTTGGGACGTCTGCAGTGCTGTTTGCAATACTGTCTGATAAAGTTGGAAGAAAAAACGTGATCATTCCTACGTTATTAGCTTTAGCTTGTGTCAGTTTGCCGGTACTTTCGCTATTATCAAATGATAACCACTATATTGTAACGCTCACTTTTCTATTAATAAGTGTGCCGATAGGCGCATCTTTTGGAATATATAATTCTCTCGCCTGCGAGTTATTTCCAACAAAAGTTAGATGCACTGGCTTTAGCCTCGCACATAACATATCTGCAGGTATTTTTGGCGGCCTTTCTCCATCGATATGCATGTGGCTTATAGAAAAAACTGAAACAAAACTTGCAGCAGGCATTTATCTTACTATCTGTGCATTAATTAGCCTAATATCTGTACTTCAAATTAAAGCCAAAGATAGAAAAGTTGATTGGTGAAATCGTTTCAGTTGAAAGATAGCACTTCAATAGATTTTTCGATGTGCCTAGGGATAGGAGCAGTAATAGTGATTACTTTATTATTTGGCAATTTTAAAGATAAAGAATGCGAATGAAGGTGGATCTGATTTACTGCCCCATCGATAAAAGCTTTTTTACCACCATATTTACCGTCACCAAGAATAGGGCAATTTATATGAGCTAAATGTGCACGCAACTGATGTGTCCTGCCGGTAATTGGTTGTAATTTTAAATAAGCAACATTATGTTTTAATCTTGATATAATTGAAAAATGCGTAGTGGCATTTTGAGGTGAGTCTTCATCAATAACTACTTTTTCTTGCCCTGAAATATATTTTTTCACCAACGGGTAGTCTATTATTCCATTATCTTTGCTCGGTATACCAGAAGTTAATGCTAGGTAAGTTTTTTTTATCCTCCGTCCTTTAAATTCTTCCATAAGGTATCTTGCAACACTGGCATTGCGCGCGAATATTATTACTCCGCTTGTATCTCTATCAAGTCTATGGACAATTTTAAATACTTCCCCTTCTCTTATTTGGTCAAGCAAGTCACTAATGCTAATTTTTACCTTTATACCGCCTTGAACGATTATTCCTGCTGACTTGTTTATAGCTAATATATACTCGTCTTCATATAGTATGTTGTCTCTCAGTAAATTTACTAATTTTTCATTATATTTACGATCAGAATTAGTGTTTTCAATATAATCTAAGTATCTTATCGTTATAGTTTGCCCAGAATTCACTCTATCGCTGGATTTTGCCGTGCAATTATCAACCTTGATTAATCCTTTCCTTAAAGACTTCTCAATTGCAGATTGTTTCAAATTGGGAAAAATTCTTCTAATGTACCTATCGAGCCTAACGTTATTGTCTTCTACTAATATGGTTTTGATACCTTCTGACATCTTACTTATAAAAATTTTATTGTGTAAACTAAAATCTAACATACCTAATGTACTCCTCAGTTTCAGCTACTTGCATCGAGTGCTGCGTGCTGGAATTTAGAGGATTATTTAACTCTTTATAACAGCTTCATATTTTCCTACAGCTGAGTAAAGTGGTAACAATGATAGTTTCTCGATCATAGAGAGGTGAGTATTAGGCTCTTTAGTACTAGGGCCTGGACACTCTTCAGTGTTAGGCCCTGACTTCATACACTCAATGCCGTTAGCTAAAGATGTTACTCTTCCTACATTAACATTTTTAGTGCGATATGACCACCTGTAAGGACTATGTAATATTTGTTCTTTTACTCCATCCATTTCATCTGGACACGCTTTAGTGTTAGTCCCTAACTGCACACATTTAATGCGGTCAGTTATAAGTGCTACTCCTTTTCCATTAAGTTTAGCGTTATACTGTAATTGTTCAATTTGATTAGCTTGATCTCTTATCATACGTTCAAAGCTGATAGATAGATTATGTGATTCTATTTCTCTCAACATATGTGATTCTGTGTGTTGCACTGTCATTAATTTTTTGTTTCTGAGTATACTTGATTCTAAGTCAAGCTGTGTAAGTATAGCTATTGCTCTTTGTTCTGCTTCCACTAGAAGATTACTTATACCTTGACGTTCAGCTAAATCTCTTACAGTTTCACCACAGTGATCAGGCAATGAAGTATTTGCGCGATAACATAGTAAGGTCATTACTACTATCCAGTGTCTACGTTCGACAGCATAAGCTAAAGGAGATTGCCCGTATCCGTTCAGAGGTGTGGCAAGGATAAAAAACAATTGACATAATATATTAAAGTAGTAATAACACAAAATGTTGATAGTAAAGTAAGGCTAGATGCTTCAATTGTTGATCAGTATTGTAGAGTTATGTAAAAACTTAGAGCAGAAAGTAGCAAAGCTTGAAGAAAAAAATAAAATCTTAGAAATAGAGAATGCTGAACTAAGAGAGAGACTCGGCTTAAACTCAAGGAATTCATCTTTACCAAGTTCAAAAGAGCTGTACAAAATAAAAAAAGACACACCAGAAGATAAGTCAGAGGGCGGCAGGAAGATAGGTGGTCAAGTTGGACATAAGGGGAATTGCCGAGCTAAAATGGAAGCAGATGAGGTGGTGAAGGTAGAGTTACCAAATAGATGCGAGTGTGGTGAAGAAATCGCAATATCGGAAAAACCATATGTCTATCAAAAAGTTGATTTACCAGAAATTAAGCCTTACGTAGTTGAGTATCAATTAGAACATGGTCGCTGTCGTAAATGCGGAAAAAGAAGGAGTAGCAAATTACCAGAAGGAGTTACACCGGATACCTTTGGTCCTAGAGTTAAGTCAGTAGTTGCATCACTAAGTGGGTTTTATAAGAATTCAAAGCGAGAAATAGCGAATATTATGAAAGACATCTTTAACATGAGTATAAGTGTTGGTAGTGTGTCCAATAGTGAAGCAAGGGTTTCGTCAAAATGTAAAGAAGCCTATGAACAAATAGAGGAAGAAATAAAAGCAAGCGAAATTTTGCATATTGATGAAACCAGTCACTACAACAAAGGCAAATTGGGATGGTGCTGGATGTTTGCCAACAATAAAGCAAGTCTTATGAAGTTAGCAGATACAAGAGGAATGAAATTTTTAAAGAATAGTGCATTTTGTGATTACAAAAACCTGGTAATTACTGACAGATATGCAGTTTACAACCACTTCAGTGATGAAAAACGACAAATTTGTTGGGCTCACTTATTGAGAAATTTCGAGAGGTTATCTCATAGTTGGAATAGTGAAGTAATGAGACTTGGCCATTGTTTAAAAGACGCAGCTAATGGATTGTTTGTATTAAAAAACGCTTTGTCAGAAAATGAAATTAGTATTTCAAAGTTCACTAAGCAAGCTAAAGAATTACGAAGATACATACAGTACTGCATGATAAAAATATCTTATATACTTGAAGCAAAAGGAGCTTCACGAACGGTAAAGGGTATTATAAAATCCGAGTCAATGATGTGGACATTTTTGGATGACCCAGAGAATATTCCATTAACGAATAACCATGTTGAGCGACAGATACGGCATTATGTTGTCTATCGTAAGAATTCATATTTTGCACAGTCAGAGCGAGGGAATAGATTTCTTGAGCGGATAATTTCGTTGTATCTGACTTGGAAACAAAAGGAATTAAACCCTTTTCAAAACCTGCTAGCTGTTGTTTCTTAAACCACACCTCTGAACGGATACGATTGCCCAGAGCTATCCTGTGCATTAACATCTACTCCATATAAAATTAAGATCCTTACTACTTCCGGATGGTTATACTTGGCAGCTTTATGTAAAGCAGTTGATCCTAAATCATCATCTGCATTAGCATTTACTCCAGCTTCTAATAGAGCATGTACCATTAGTGTATCACCATGTCTGGCAGCACAACGTAAAAACTCAGCTCCCATCAATTTCATCACATCCTTCCATATTCCAAGTTGTATCATAGTAGTTACTGCTTCTAGATAATTATATGGACAAATAGAAAGTAATATTTTCTGTGAATCATTCGTCTCAATACTTGCTCCATGGGCTATTAGATAATACATTACTTTTCTATTGCCTTTTGTAGCAGCACAATTAAAAGGAGTCCATCCCCATGCATCCTTATGGTTAACATTTGCTCCATATTTTATTAAGAGCTCTACTGCTCCCACATTACCATTCGTAGCAGCAATATGTAAGGGAGATCGTCCAATTAAATTATCCTCTAGATTAACATCTGCTCCATGTTCTGATATGCACTTTAATAGGTCTTCTAATATTGAAATATCGTTCTTTGTAACAGCCCAATATAGAGGAGTCCATCCAAATACATCTACTATCTCAATATTTTTGTCGATATTCTTGTCGTTTTTTATTATACAATCCACCATTGCTCTATCAACATTTGCAACAGCAATATGTAAAGGAGTAAGTTTAAGCGCCCCATTCTTTTTAACATCTGCTCCATTATTCATTAATAACCTTACTACTTCTTTATGGCCATTCCTGGCAGCTTCATATAAAGCAGTCAAGTTCATCAGATCTTCCACATTATGATTTACCTTCTTCGTTACTAAGATTTTTATTATTTCTATATCGCCATTTACAGCTGGCTGATATAAAGTAGTCCGTTGAGATGAATCCAACAGATTAACATCTGCCCCTTCTTCTATTAGCTTGCGTGCTACTTCTATGTTCCTATCTTCAACAGCCCAATGTAAAGCAGTCCATTTGAACAACGGACTTGTTGAATTAATATTGACTCCTTTTACTTTAAGCATAGCATTGGTTAAATTGTTCAGCTTAAAATCAATAGCTAAATATAATAACGTGTATGAAAAGCGTTCATGCAAACGATCTATTTCAAACCAATGATTTACATCAAACTCATTTTCCTTCCACTCTCTATACACATTTCCACTTTCTTTCTTTAGTCTATTTAGTGTTTCTAGTATCTTTTGTGTATCTAGCATCACTGGTACCTTTTCTGAGATCTCTCGTGCATTTAGCACATCCTCTAGCGCCACTGCTTTTGATTCTTCTGATGTCTCTTGTACACCTAACCTTTTTAGCATTCTTTTTACCATCTGTTGCGCATTTGATACCCTTAACTCCTTTAGTATCTTTTTTACTTCTTCTTTTGTCTGCGGTACATTTACCACCTTTAGTCTCTTTTTTAATGGCTCTTGTGTCTCTTGTACTCTCGCCTGATACTTCTAATCCATGCGATATCTCTTCTAACATTCTTGATGTTTCTGCTTGCCCTAGTATCTTTACTTCCTTTAATAGCTCTTTTATTCTTTCAATTACATTGTCTTTACTTAAATTTACCTCTTGATCAATTACACCTAATATTATGTTACACTGTTCATATGTCATTACCATAGCTTTACCTCATACTATAGAGTATTTTTTGATGCTATATATTATGGTAGAATAGTCAACGCATTTTCCATAGCGTAACTTGAGAGTCTAAAAGGACTGTTATTAACTTACAGAAAACCAAGCTTGCCTGAAACCACTTAATTGATTATAATCATAGGTTTTAAGGCAGTAAAATGACAGCTTTTTTTCCTTTGGTTATTTTTTTAATCTTATACCTTGGAAGTGGTGTCTATTTTTCCTTTATTGGAATTGATAATCCGCTTCGCCAAGTTTCACCGGTAATTTGCCTACTACCGGCGCTATTTTTTGCTGTTGCATGCAGTGCAGGTAAAATTCAACGTAACATCGATACTGTCATCGAGGGTATGGGCGATAAAAACACCCTTACTATGTGTTTAACTTTTCTATTTTCTGGAGCATTTTCTGTGGTGACTCAATCAATTGGTAGTGCAGATACTGTTGCTGATTTAATTCTCAATTTCCTTCCAGCAAGATTACTACTGCCTGGAGTATTTTTGGCTTCCGCTTTTATATCAACTGCAATTGGTACGTCTATGGGAGTTGTTGTATTAATGGTACCAATAGCTGTTAACTTATCAAAAAGTGGGGCTTTTGGTCTTGAAATAGGAACTGCAACTGTAGTTGGAGGTGCCGTATTTGGTGATAATCTTTCAATGATATCTGACACTACTATTGCATCTGTTTCTTCACAGGGGGCCACGATAAAGGATAAACTTAAAGTGAATTCTAAAGTAGCATTTGTTGCCAGCATTATAACGCTTGTCTATCTGGCAATTATGGCAGATAGTACAAAAATTATTCCTACATCAAATTTAGATTATTTATCAGTAATAAAGATTATTCCTTATATTTCTTTAATAATCATGGGGTTATTTGAAGTTACTACTTTAGTAACAATAACTATAAATATAATTGTTGCTAGTGTATTAGGGATGACTTTTTTTGACTATACTATCATTCAACTCTCTCATGACATATATGACGGTTTCAAAAAAGTAAACGAGATAGTGATATTTGCTCTATTTATTGGCGGATTGAGTCATATAATGTACAAGCAGGGTCAAAAGGCATTACACAAACTTATAGATGAAAGCAATATCACAAAAACTAAAGCTGAATTTGTAATAGCGGGCATAGCATCTATGTTTACTGTTTTAGTTGCTAATAATACCATTGCTATTTTATTAAGTGGCGATATTGCAAAAAGGCTCGCGCAAAAGCATAATATTCCGTCATACCGTAGTGCATACTTGTTAGATATTTTTGCTTGCGTTACAAAAGGCATTTTGCCTTATGGTTCCCAGCTGCTGCTAGCAGGTAGCATTGCTTCTGTCTCACCTATTTCTTTGTTAACACAAGTTTATTACTGCTTTATTTTAGCAGCAGTTACAGTAGGTGAAATAATCATCAATGGAAGACGTTGCGCGGCTACAACTTAATGTACGAAGATTTCTCTTCATATTACATTTTTGTGCCCATAAGAAACGAGTTGCCATTTTCATCAGCTACTTGGATAATAGATATATTCACAAAATTGTTCCATTTTTCTCAATAGATTTTGGTTTTCTTTTCCCCTTATTAGCAGAGCATAAAACTTAGCTTTTTAATAAATCTCATTTTAACTCCAATACACTAACTATGAAACAATCTATATTGCCATCAAAAACGGAATTTATATTGCCAACTTCATGTCCAGTCCTTAAATCCTTTACCATTTGATATGGATGCATAACATACGATCTGATCTGACTGCCCCAACCTATATCGCATTTCTTGCCATATTCTTCGGCCATTTTCTGTTCTTTTTTTTCCAATTCAATTTGATATAAACGTCCTTTAAGTAGTTTAAGTGCTTCATCTTTATTTTTATGTTGAGAACGACCATTTTGGCATTGAGCTACAACGCCTGTTGGAATATGCGTAATACGTACCGCGCTTTCAGTCTTATTTACATGCTGACCACCTGCTCCAGAAGCACGGTAAGTGTCGATCTTTAAATCCTTTTCATCCACAACAATATCTATTGAATCTTCAATCACTGGAGTTACTCCTACACTTGCAAAACTGGTATGACGTTTACCATTTGCATCAAATGGTGATATTCTAACCAATCTATGAACTCCACTTTCGCTTTTTGCCCACCCGTAAGCTTTTTCTCCGATGATCTTTATTGTTGTAGATTTTATACCAACTGCATCACCATCTAATTTTTCTACAACTTCAACTTTAAAATTGTGATAAATTTCTGCCCATCTTGTATACATGCGCATGAGCATCTCAGTCCAATCATTGCTCTCTGTTCCACCAGCTCCTGAGTGGATTTCTAAAAAGCAGTTATTGTTATCTGCTTCACCAGTAAATAAGGATTCTGTCTCTTTAAGTTTGATTAATTTCTCTAGCTTTACTAACTCACCTTTAACTTCAGAAAAAAATTCTTCATCATTCTCATCAATAGCAGATTTCATCAAGCTGATAGAATCGTTGTAATCGCTTTCTAGCTTTGAAAACGATTCTATTTCATGCTTAATTTTAGAGCGTTCTTTTAAAATCTCTTGTGCTTTTTGATTGTCTTGCCACAGATTATCATTCAACGCTTGAGAATCCAGCTCTTCAAGACGCAACTTCAATTTTTCTATGTCAAAGACACCTCCTGATAAGAGAAATACTTTTATTTAAGCCTTGAAAGTATTCAAGGATTTCTGGATGGGTTTTCATTATACTTTAGACTTTAATATATTTATTATCACTAACAATAACAGCAAACAAAATAGAAATTTAACCATATAATAGTTAATTCAAAATAATTTTATTATACTTGAATGTTCAATAAAATCAAGTGTGTATATTTATTAAAAAAATAAGGTAAAGTAATGAATATTAAAACAAGTTCTCATTATGGTTTAGACAAAAAGGCTATTGATGATTTAATAGAGTCTCTCGATAATCAAGAATTAGAGAATGTTCGTAATATTGTAAAAACGATAGATAGCGTTCAGTTAGCTTATTTTTTATCTACTTCGATCAGTGATCACAGGGAGAAATTAGTTAATATCCTCGATCAACATTTGTTAAGTGATGCCTTAGTACATGTAGTACCAGATTTACAAGTAGAGATCATAGAAATATTGGGAATAGAAAATACAGCAAAGTTACTAATGCTTCTTGATATAGAAGACATAGTAGCTATAGTGAAAGATTTAGATAGAAAGTCTATAGAAAATATACTTAACTACTTACCCAATGCAACTCAAAAATTAGTAGAGGAATTGTTATCATACCCAGAAGAAAGTGCAGGAAGGTTGATACATAAAAATATGGTTATAGCTCCATATTATTGGACGATAAATCAGCTAATGGAATTCTTGCGCAACTATAAAAAAATACCAGAAACATTTTATCAAATTTTCATCATTAACTCAAAATTAGAACCCATAGGCATTTTCAACTTAAATAAGGTAATATCTCACTCAGGAGAAACAATAATAAAAGAGATAATGAGTCAAGATATAAAAATAATTAAAACTGGAATGGACCAAGAAGAAGTAGCAAGAATATTTAAAGATTACGCTCTATTATCAGCTCCAGTAGTAAATAAGAATGGTAAAATTATAGGTGTAATCCTTATTGAAGATGTAATCAAAATTGTTCAACAAGAAGCAGAAGAGGATGTGCTTAAAATAAGCGGTGTATCTTCTAAATCTGATATAAATGCCCCTATACATAAAACTATAATTAAAAGACTACCTTGGTTACTGTTTAACCTCTTAGCTGCAACAATATGTTCTATAGTAGTTGGCTTTTTCGATAACGTAATACAAAGTTTTATAGTACTGCCAATAATTATGCCAATCATTGCATCGATGAGCGGAAATGCAGGATCCCAAACAGTAACACTAACTATCCGGGCAATCGCAACAAAATATCTAACTGAGCAAAATGCAAAAAGAATACTGATGAAAGAATTTTTAATAGGTCTTATAAACGGGGTGATCTTATCTACTATTTCATTAGTAGTGTTAGCAATAAGGTTTCACAATGTCAAAGTGGAGATGATTTTTGTGGTCTCCATGATTATGATGTCAATTATTGCAACGTTCATCGGAACTTTCATTCCTATAATGCTTCATCGTTTAAGATCCGATCCTGCTGTTTCGTCTTCAATTTTAACATCAGCAACAACTGATATTCTCTCAGCTCTTATATTTTTTGGTCTAGCCACGATCTTTTTATTAAATAGCTGAATCTTGCTATATAAAAAAATTGCTTTACAAGCTTTACCGTCCACGTTATCATTACTCATAGATGCATTGAAGAAGAAAAATAACAGTCGATAAAGAAATAAAAGTACATGAAACTGAGCTGCTTTAGTTTTAAAATAAAAACTAAAATAAGATGCTAAAGTATGCAAAAAAATTCTTGCTTTGCTAGATCTTTTTAGCTACAATGCAGTCTAACGTAATGAAAACATGGGGTGTGAGTTAGATGCATTCTATTATGTATATCACTCAGAAAGCAATTCTCGATTTTTTAAGAATATATCTATTTTAGTCAGAAGTCAAAAGAAAAGCACACTGTTACTCAGCAATTAAAGTTACTTAGGATTACCGTAAGGTTTCTACAGCAAATTGGTTTGGTACAGCTGCATAAGAATCAAATGTTGAAATCAATCTTCAGAAAAGAGGTTTACGACAAAACAATCAAAATATGAAATTAAAATATAGGCGGCTTTATGTTAGGTAAAGAAAATATAGGAGAACAAGTAGCAGATAATCAAATGGATTATGTAGATGCTGGATCAGCAATAGTTGATTATGAAAATATATTATCTAGTGAAGAACTTCAGTGTGGACGAAGTCAGGAGAGCCCTAGAGTAACAAGATCTTCATCTATAGGCAGCAGTAGTACATCGACTGATGATGAAGAAATGTTTAGCTGTATAAGCATTACAAGTGATGAAATAGTGAAAAAAGCAACTTTTTTTGTTAAGACTTTTGTTGAAGAATTAGAGGAAAAATTATCTCAATTTTCTAAAGAGGCAAAACCAGGTTCAAAAGTACGTAAAACAGGTAAAGTAGTAGCTAAGGTTGTATCAACTGTGGGTAATTATATTCCACCAAGTGTGGAGAAAGTAGGTACTTCTCAAGTTATGGAGTGTGTGAGTTTTGTTTCTACAAACCAACATAGGAAAAAAGCAAAAATATTTTCTACAATAGTTGCGCCTTCAGAAGGTAACTTAAGAAAGATTTTAATAGAAGCTGGCTTGGAAATTTTTCAAAGTTTTGAGAAGCAATTCACTAAAATTGTGGATACTAATCAGTTGTCTTGTAATAGGGAGATTGAGAAGTTAGCAATGGATACTGTATCCAGAGTAATAAATTACACTACATCTTGCAACGAGAAAGGAGAATTTCCCAATCTTCACATAACTAAAGGTGTTATTTTAGGTAAATCAAAAAGAAAGTACCCGTTTACTACACGTACTGGACATCAAGTAAAAGATAAACAAAGTGGTGAAATGTTGATGACTTCAGAGTTATATGAAAAGGTGGGAATAGAGAAAGCAGAGGGTGAGATTATTAAGTATTATCAATTGAAGGAGCATGACTTTGCTGAAAAATACGGCTATCGGCTTCCCTTTACGTGGGAATTAGAAAATTGGGAAGAGTTAGAACAAAAATATGTACTTAGTGAAACATCTAAAAAAAGAGAGTATGTGCGTATTTTAGATGAGGAAAAAAAGAAAGGATTGGCTAGTAGTATATTAAAAGAGATCAATGAAAACGATTCAGCAAAAAAAAGGATATACAAGAACTGCGTGAAGAAATCAGAAATTTACGAATACTTCATGAAAAAGAAGGTAAAAATACATTTTCCTTTAATTTGGGCTATTTACCAAAATTCTTTATAAAAAGAGAAGTGATGTTAGATGAATTAAAAAAGAAGTTAGACAGTAAAAATCAAGAAGTGGAAATGTCACGAGTGGTCTTAATTAATGGGAAACATGGAACAGGAAAAAGTGAATTGGCTAAGAACTGCGTATATAGTAAGAAGAATGACTGGAAGAAAATTGCATGGATAGATGCTACAACATATAGTACTCTTTCACAATCATTTCGTACAGAAAATGATAATGATATGGATTTTAATGTTGTTCGAGATAGAGAAATAGAATCTATTGTCCAGGATGTATACCAGTATTTTCGAGACGTAAAAAGTCTTTTCATCTTTGATAACACCAGTAAGTATAAGGAGATCGAAAAATTTTTACCATCCTATTTTCCTAATTTGTTTTTTCATGGAGAAAAGCCTTACGTTTTAATTACTTCTCGTAGCAAGAATTGGGAAAAAGAAATAGAAAAGACACAGTTGAATGATGGATTTTCTCTAGGAGAAGCTATAACATTTATTGAAAGGGCCTTAGGGATAAAAGATAAATTAGAGAATCGCTATCTAGTAGAGTTAGCAGAAGCGTTGAATTATCTACCATTAGCTTTGGTGCAAGGAGCAGCATATATAAAACAAGAAAAGATTAGTATTAGCGAATATCTAAAACGCTATAATGAAGCAATACAAAAATCAAATCCTGATCTTTTGGAAGCATTAGGTATCACCAAAGAATTATTTACAACTTTGAAGCTTAACCTTAATAAAATAAGAAGAGAAAAAAATGTTGGGCAGCAATCGCATGATATTGTATCATATATGGCTTACTTGGATCCCAATCAAATTGATATAGAAGAAATTTTCCTCCAGAAGAAATCAGAAAAAGGTAAGCAACAAGTTTTGGATGCTCTTAATCTACTCAATAAGTTTTCAGTGATTGAGCTAGAGGAGTCAATAGCAAGAGTTCATAAAGGGATACAAAAAACAGTAAGAGTAGAGAAAGAACGAACAGGAATAGAAGAAGAAACTTTAAGAGAAATTATGACATCATTTTGCCTTACGAATCCAAATCACGTTAAGTCTGTTTGGAGTCATGCAAGTAAATATAGTAGATTAGTTAATGAATTTATTGATTCTATTTATGATGGAGGTACTATCTTACATTTGCTAGCCAAAGATGGTAATGAAAAGGTTATTAAGCTGATATTAGAGAAAATATATCCTGATAAATTAAGTAAAGTTATTAATGCTATTGATGAAAAGAATTTTACTTCTTTAGATTATGCTATCATACATGGTCACTTAGGTACTGTTCAGCATCTTGTAAGGAAAGGGAGTGATGTAAATCTAAATAACACAAAAGGTATGAATCCTTTGCACTTTGCTGCCGTATATGGTCACTTAGATATTGCTAAATACCTTGTAGCGCAAGGGGCTATAATAAAATCATTAAACAAAGATAGTATGTGTCCTTTGCACTTTGCTGCTATATATGGTCACTTAGATATTATTAAATACCTTGTAGAGGAAGGAGCTAGTATAAATATAAAGGATAAAAATAACATGCGTCCTTTGCACTTTGCTGTTATATATGGTAGATTGGATATTGTGAAATATCTTGTAGAGAAAAGAGCTAATATAAATCTACGTAGCAAAGAAGGTGAGAGTCCTTTGCACTTTGCTGTTATGCATGGTCAGTTAGATATTGTTGAATACCTTATAGAGAAAGGAGCTAGTATAGATAGACAAGATGAAAAAAATATGAGTCTTTTGGACTATGTTATTGTATATTCTAACTCAGAAGAAATTATTTATTATCTTGAAGATATGCACTTAGCTCCAGACTTAAAAACACAATCACATAAAAGAAACCTAGAGACATTTGATGAACATACACTACCTAAAAAAAGAAAATTAGAAAATATAAGTGAAGCATTGCAATTTGAAGATAAAAGCACGGTTAACTTAACTCATAGGTCACCTATATCTTCATTTAACAGCGTCTCTGTACAACCTGCAAACAAGGACTTAAGACTATAATTTTACAGTAAGCTATTTAATTTTATGAGGGGAATTTCAAAAAAACAGAGAAATAAAGTAATAAATTGATATAAATTCGCGTAGAACAAGTGGTAGACCATACGATTCCAAAGAAAACACTTCTCACAGCCCTTGATTTTGGCTGCTGAAAGTAGATATATCGTTTAAATTCTTAACAAAAAGATATACTAAATTAGTAATAATTTATTTAGGAATAGTAAAGAAAAGTCAAGCAAACTTAT
The DNA here is from genome assembly GCF_947251465.1 of Wolbachia endosymbiont (group B) of Melanostoma mellinum. Classification (NCBI taxonomy): domain Bacteria; kingdom Pseudomonadati; phylum Pseudomonadota; class Alphaproteobacteria; order Rickettsiales; family Anaplasmataceae; genus Wolbachia; species Wolbachia endosymbiont (group B) of Melanostoma mellinum. The sequence continues at coordinate 407,493 of NZ_OX366366.1, read as the reverse complement.
TGACATTTATTATTAATATATTTATACTAAATATTAATCATTTTAGAGGTAATTTATGCCACAACTAGAAGAAACGAAATCAACAGAACTTTTGGATGCTGTTAGAACACTAAATATGAAGGAAATTGTGAGATTGATAAAAGCTGGAGCAGATATTAATGCAAAAGATAAGTATGAACGAACTCCTTTGCATATAGCTGCATTTCGAGATGAAAGTGAGAGAACAAAAGTTCTAATAGAAGCTGGAGCATATATTAATGTAACAGATCAGAGTAAACGAACTCCTTTGCATACTGCTGCTGAATATTCCTCTACAAAGGCAGTAAAAGTTCTAATAGAAGCTGGAGCATATATTAATGCAAAAGATGAGGATGAACGAACTCCTTTGCATATGGATGCATTTCGAGATGAAAGTGAGACAAAAAAAGTTCTAATAGAAGCTGGAGCAGATATTAATGCAAAAGATAAGAATGAACGAACTCCTTTGCATGCTGCTGCTGAACATTCCTCTACAAAGGCAGTAAAAGTTCTAATAGAGTATCCGTTCAGAGGTGTGGCAAGGATAAAAAACAATTGACATAATATATTAAAGTAGTAATAACACAAAATGTTGATAGTAAAGTAAGGCTAGATGCTTCAATTGTTGATCAGTATTGTAGAGTTATGTAAAAACTTAGAGCAGAAAGTAGCAAAGCTTGAAGAAAAAAATAAAATCTTAGAAATAGAGAATGCTGAACTAAGAGAGAGACTCGGCTTAAACTCAAGGAATTCATCTTTACCAAGTTCAAAAGAGCTGTACAAAATAAAAAAAGACACACCAGAAGATAAGTCAGAGGGCGGCAGGAAGATAGGTGGTCAAGTTGGACATAAGGGGAATTGCCGAGCTAAAATGGAAGCAGATGAGGTGGTGAAGGTAGAGTTACCAAATAGATGCGAGTGTGGTGAAGAAATCGCAATATCGGAAAAACCATATGTCTATCAAAAAGTTGATTTACCAGAAATTAAGCCTTACGTAGTTGAGTATCAATTAGAACATGGTCGCTGTCGTAAATGCGGAAAAAGAAGGAGTAGCAAATTACCAGAAGGAGTTACACCGGATACCTTTGGTCCTAGAGTTAAGTCAGTAGTTGCATCACTAAGTGGGTTTTATAAGAATTCAAAGCGAGAAATAGCGAATATTATGAAAGACATCTTTAACATGAGTATAAGTGTTGGTAGTGTGTCCAATAGTGAAGCAAGGGTTTCGTCAAAATGTAAAGAAGCCTATGAACAAATAGAGGAAGAAATAAAAGCAAGCGAAATTTTGCATATTGATGAAACCAGTCACTACAACAAAGGCAAATTGGGATGGTGCTGGATGTTTGCCAACAATAAAGCAAGTCTTATGAAGTTAGCAGATACAAGAGGAATGAAATTTTTAAAGAATAGTGCATTTTGTGATTACAAAAACCTGGTAATTACTGACAGATATGCAGTTTACAACCACTTCAGTGATGAAAAACGACAAATTTGTTGGGCTCACTTATTGAGAAATTTCGAGAGGTTATCTCATAGTTGGAATAGTGAAGTAATGAGACTTAGCCATTGTTTAAAAGACGCAGCTAATGGATTGTTTGTATTAAAAAACGCTTTGTCAGAAAATGAAATTAGTATTTCAAAGTTCACTAAGCAAGCTAAAGAATTACGAAGATACATACAGTACTGCATGATAAAAATATCTTATATACTTGAAGCAAAAGGAGCTTCACGAACGGTAAAGGGTATTATAAAATCCGAGTCAATGATGTGGACATTTTTGGATGACCCAGAGAATATTCCATTAACGAATAACCATGTTGAGCGACAGATACGGCATTATGTTGTCTATCGTAAGAATTCATATTTTGCACAGTCAGAGCGAGGGAATAGATTTCTTGAGCGGATAATTTCGTTGTATCTGACTTGGAAACAAAAGGAATTAAACCCTTTTCAAAACCTGCTAGCTGTTGTTTCTTAAACCACACCTCTGAACGGATACCTAATAGAAGCTGGAGCAGATATTAATGCAAAAGATAAGGATGAACAAACTCCTTTGCATATAGCTGCTGTAAAGGGTTATACAGAGATAGTAAAAGTTCTAATAGAAGCTGAAGCTAATGTGAATGCAGTAGACAAAACGAGATGGACTCCTTTGCATATAGCTGCATTTCGAGATGAAAGTGAGACAACAAAAGTTCTAATAGAAGCTGGAGCATATATTAATGCAAAAGATAAGAATGAACGAACTCCTTTGCATGCTGCTGCTGAACATTCCTCTACAAAGGCAGTAAAAGTTCTAATAGAAGCTGGAGCAGATATTAATGCAAAAGATGAGGATGAACGAACTCCTTTGCATATAGCTGCTGTAAAGGGTTATACAGAGATAGTAAAAGTTCTAATAGACTTAGGAGCAGATATTAATGCAAAAGATAAGAATAAAAAAACTCCTTTGCATCGGGCTACTGAAATAGGCTTTACAGATATTTGTGAGGTTATACTAAATCACATAGCAAGACTAGAAGTTGCTGGCTTATATGTAAGTGAGGAAAATTTACAAAAGAAAAATGAATTTATAACCACTTCAACCGAGAGGTATAACAATTATTTACAGCATCTTAAAAATTGTGAAGAAGAAGTTAAAAAGATTAAAGAAAGAAATAAGTCACTATATGACTTTTTGAGGGAAAATGACGTTAATAAAATGGCTGGCATATGGGAGCAAAATGAAAACGTACGTAATGAATTTGATAATGAAGAGAATTTAAAAAAGCTATATCCAGAATATGCACATATTTTAATTAATAAGGCTGATGAAGTAAAAAAAGAAATTTTCCTGCACAATAATAAACCATTGGTGGATTTTCTATCAACACATTATAGATATGATTTTCAAAAGGCGAAATTCTTTGGCATGGAGAGATTTTTTGAGGTGCACAAAAATGACTTTAAAGAAGAAAGAGTAGGAGTCCGAAATAATACACTATTTTACTTTGTAGACTTTAATGTTGAAAAGAGGTACGCTCCTAAACTAAAATTACAGGCGTTTGTAGAGACAATTGGAAACGAGGGTGTAAACAGCAATCTTCATCACCCAAAAACTGAACAAACTCAAGGAGCTAGTCAGTCTCTTAATTAAAGAGGGATACATGGAAACCTGCTGCAAAAACAAAAAGAGGTGTTTCTCACTTGTATAAAGTATTTTTAAACGTGATTTTTTAATATCATAATTACTATGAAAACTGGGGCTTTCCTTTTGCAGCAGTTCTTGAGTTCCAGCAACAGACCAATCCATCCCAAAACGAACTCTTCTCTCACTAGCCGGTTTTAGTTGTTGGGAATGGTTGTTTTATTTAAATTTTTAGTAATATATACTATTAAGTCAGTATTAATTCGTTAAGAACTTTCATTAAAGATTATCAAAAAAACTTCTAAATAGGGATTGACAAGTTTTAGAGATGGAGTATTTTATGAAAAGTATATTGAGCTATTAATTTTTTATGTATAATAAACATGATAGTGAAAATATTTTTCTTTATATTATGAGGTAGCTGTTTTATTCAGAAAAAGATTTTTTTCTTACTTTGAAATTGAGTGGTTTTTATCGAGGGTTAAATGATTAATGAATTATTTGCTGCTGTACGTAGTGGAGATGCTAATCAAGTTGCGGATCTTATCAATAAAGGGGATGATGTTAATGCCAGGGACAATAGAGGCAATACTCCTCTACATTTAGCTGTTCTTGCAGATAAATTACAGGTAGTAGAAAAGCTTATAGAGAGAGGAGCTGATATTAATGCTAAGAATAATCATGGCGGTACTCCTCTGCACTGGGCTGCTCTTAATCAGAATGTCAGTATAGTAGAAAAGCTTATAGAGAAAGGGGCTAATGTTAATGAGAAGAATAAATATGACAATGTCCCTCTGCACTATGCTGCTTTTTTTAATGGTTGCTTATGTACAGCAGAAAAGCTTATAGAGAAAGGAGCCAATGTTAATGCTAAGAACAATGATGGCGCTACTCCTCTGCACTGGGCTGCTCTTCATGATAATTTACAAGTAGCTGGTCTTTTTATAAATAAGCGTGCTAATGTTAACGCTAAAGATGAGAATGGTTGGACACCTTTGCATACTGCAGCTGCTCGTGGCAATTTGGGTGTAGTTAAGCTCATTCTTGATAAAAGTGATTATGTTGATGCTAGAGGAGCTTTAGCCGTAGCAAATACGCTTAATGAAGAAAACAGCTTAGAAATACGAAACCTTCTAGAAGAAAGAATAAGAAGAAATGAAGAAATCACCCAACATCTTAACTTGCAAGAAGAAAGCAGCTCCCTATCAACACGTGTCCATAATCGCCTCAGTATTGCACAAGAAGATGAAAATTCGTTGCAAAATGATAAGATAGGTCCTGATAAAATAGGAGTTACAAGCGGAACAAGTAAGCCATCTTCATTTATCAATATTTTTGCTTACACTACGGTAGATACTATTAAAGGTATTTTTCAGTTTGTTTCTTCGTATCCGTTCAGAGGTGTGGCAAGGATAAAAAACAATTGACATAATATATTAAAGTAGTAATAACACAAAATGTTGATAGTAAAGTAAGGCTAGATGCTTCAATTGTTGATCAGTATTGTAGAGTTATGTAAAAACTTAGAGCAGAAAGTAGCAAAGCTTGAAGAAAAAAATAAAATCTTAGAAATAGAGAATGCTGAACTAAGAGAGAGACTCGGCTTAAACTCAAGGAATTCATCTTTACCAAGTTCAAAAGAGCTGTACAAAATAAAAAAAGACACACCAGAAGATAAGTCAGAGGGCGGCAGGAAGATAGGTGGTCAAGTTGGACATAAGGGGAATTGCCGAGCTAAAATGGAAGCAGATGAGGTGGTGAAGGTAGAGTTACCAAATAGATGCGAGTGTGGTGAAGAAATCGCAATATCGGAAAAACCATATGTCTATCAAAAAGTTGATTTACCAGAAATTAAGCCTTACGTAGTTGAGTATCAATTAGAACATGGTCGCTGTCGTAAATGCGGAAAAAGAAGGAGTAGCAAATTACCAGAAGGAGTTACACCGGATACCTTTGGTCCTAGAGTTAAGTCAGTAGTTGCATCACTAAGTGGGTTTTATAAGAATTCAAAGCGAGAAATAGCGAATATTATGAAAGACATCTTTAACATGAGTATAAGTGTTGGTAGTGTGTCCAATAGTGAAGCAAGGGTTTCGTCAAAATGTAAAGAAGCCTATGAACAAATAGAGGAAGAAATAAAAGCAAGCGAAATTTTGCATATTGATGAAACCAGTCACTACAACAAAGGCAAATTGGGATGGTGCTGGATGTTTGCCAACAATAAAGCAAGTCTTATGAAGTTAGCAGATACAAGAGGAATGAAATTTTTAAAGAATAGTGCATTTTGTGATTACAAAAACCTGGTAATTACTGACAGATATGCAGTTTACAACCACTTCAGTGATGAAAAACGACAAATTTGTTGGGCTCACTTATTGAGAAATTTCGAGAGGTTATCTCATAGTTGGAATAGTGAAGTAATGAGACTTAGCCATTGTTTAAAAGACGCAGCTAATGGATTGTTTGTATTAAAAAACGCTTTGTCAGAAAATGAAATTAGTATTTCAAAGTTCACTAAGCAAGCTAAAGAATTACGAAGATACATACAGTACTGCATGATAAAAATATCTTATATACTTGAAGCAAAAGGAGCTTCACGAACGGTAAAGGGTATTATAAAATCCGAGTCAATGATGTGGACATTTTTGGATGACCCAGAGAATATTCCATTAACGAATAACCATGTTGAGCGACAGATACGGCATTATGTTGTCTATCGTAAGAATTCATATTTTGCACAGTCAGAGCGAGGGAATAGATTTCTTGAGCGGATAATTTCGTTGTATCTGACTTGGAAACAAAAGGAATTAAACCCTTTTCAAAACCTGCTAGCTGTTGTTTCTTAAACCACACCTCTGAACGGATACGTTTCTTCTCCTTTTAAGGCAGCTATAAGTATGGAACCTTCTAAAGCTATTACAGTTCAAGGTATTGATAACAACGGTATACTTCTTTTATTAGATGTATTTATAAGGAAAATCACAGGTCAGAAGTATATTTCCACAGTAGTTCAGTCTATATCACCATTAGAAGCACAGGGCTATGCATTAAATATTATAGAGGAATTTGAGAAAGTAGTAGAGCAAGCTGCATTAAAAATTGGGATATCAATGCATCGGTTAAATATTGATTGTGTAGAAATGCAGAAAGAGGTTACTGCAAAAATCACGGGTGGTAAGTTTAATGACATTTCAGGAGTTTTAAACTCATATGTAGAGCAAGCATGCCACGATAGAGAAGCAGGTAAGTTAAGTCCAAAGAAGTTTAACAAATTTATGGTTATATTTAATAAGGAACTAGATTTAATAGTAAATCAATCAATGCAACAGATATTACACAATAGAGATAGTACATTAGAAGTTGAAGAACAGCAAATAAACTTAGAGCCTCAAAGTTATTTAAGTAATACTTCTGTTCAAGGTCATTTAATTCAGGATAGAGGTTTAATAAATCAAGGTAAGGCTTAATTCCTTAGCTTTTTGATTTCATCTAGTAAAAGGTTGGTAATTTGATCTTATAACATCAATGGGCACACCAGCCTTTGTTTTGTATGCATTCAAGCAATGTGTGACTATTACGCCACCTAAAAAAATAATCATACACTGTCTTCCATAGAGGAAAATCTTTTGCTCTACTGGCAAATACCTTTCATTATGTATTGTATAACATTAATAATTGTTCTTATTTTGTGCTTTCTTGGCCACACCTTGTGCAACTCTTGGCTCAAGAAATTTCCATTCTTTATCACTTACATCACCTGGATATATTTTTTACTGATCCTATCATATTATCTTCCTGATTTCCTTTCAAGATATGTTCTAAAAAGTAGAATCCGTTCAGCAGGGTGACAAAATAAGGTAGAAAAGACAGCCATAGAAATAAATGTTGTCATTCCAATATGATGCTTTCTCTGTCATCCCAGTACTTGACACTGGAATGACAACATTTTTGCTTCGATATTTACACATTAGCCATGCATCTGAACGGATACAAAAGTAGAATTTACAATTCTATCTAAAAGGATACCGAAAAAGAGCAAGAGTCCTATCTGGGAATTATTTTTAAATATGGACATGCATTGATTAGAATCGTCTGGATTGAAATTTTTGTGTTGGTGGTGAAATATGAATCCTATGGCAAGTAAAGCAATATAAAAGATGTTATTTAATGATGATAGTATACCAGCGTACAACCATGCCATTAAGGATATTAAATAAAATCTTTTCAACCAAGATTTTGTTGTATTGCCAAAATATAATGCAGTAGATTTCATTCCTAATTTCTCATCATCTTTTTTATCTTGATGAGCGTATATAGTATCATAACTAAGCGTCCAAAAGACGCATCCTATATAAAATAGCAAGGATTCTATGCTAATCTGGTTTGTTATTGCTGCTGAACCCATGAGTGATCCCATGTTGAAAGTAAACCCTAAAAATAATTGTGGCCACCAAACGTAACGCTTTAGCAAGGGATAGATAACTATCATGCACATTGAAATTATTCCAAGTATAAGAGTAGTTTTATTGGTTAATAATAAGATTACCAGGGCAATAGACAGTAACAGTGAAAGTAAAGCCAAAGCCTGCTTTATGTTTAATGCACCACTTGCAAGTGGCCTATATTTTGTTCGTTCAACGTGCGCATCTATTTCTCTATCGAAGATATCATTGATTATGCACCCTGCGGGTCTCATTAAAAATGCACCTATAGTAAACAAAACAAGGAGAAAAAGAGCCTGATACGATAGAGAAGTTGAGGCTAAAAGAATGCCGCTTAAGCTAGAAAATAGCACAAGCCATAAACCTGTTAAACTGTGTATTCTCATTAATGAGAAATAATGGTTGAAATACATTAATTAAGTGTGATTATGTAATATTTTGCTTACATTGACAAAATTATCGAATGCTAAATCAGGCTTAAAAACTAACTCAGGTATAAATCGCAAATCAACATAACACAATATAGATTTACGTATTGACCATGCAGATTGGTTCATTTCATTAACAACAGTGCTGATATCATCATTATCATTTTGGATGTTTAATGAAGATAACACAATATATACATCTGCTTTCTTCAAATCTTTGCTTAGCTTTACATCAGATACTACTACTTTTTCATTAAGAACATTACCTTCCATTAAGACTTTTGATATTGCCCTGTGTAATACCGATGCTACTTTTAGGTTTCTAATTTCCTTTTTCATATTCAACTACTATAACGTCCTTTCTTCTTGCACTAATTGATAAGCTTCCAAAATATCTCCAACTTTAATATCGATATTACCCTCTAGCGATATTCCGCATTCAAAGTTTACACCTACTTCTTTAACGTCATCTTTAAATCTACGTAGTGCTTTTAACTTTCCTTCATGCACCAATTTGCTGCCACGTACTACCTTAATTAAAGAATCTTTTTTTATAACTCCATCAGTGACATAACATCCGATTATATTACCGGCTTTGGATGCATTAAATATTTGCCTTACAGATGCAGAACCAACACGAACCTCTCGTGTAACAGGCTTTAACATTTTAGTTAGATACATCCTCATGTCTTCAATAAGCTCATATATTATATTGTAAGTATGTATTTCTATACCTTTTTGTTTTGCTAATTCTCTTATTTTTGAATCCACTTTTACATTAAAAGCTAAAATTACTGCGCTTGATGCTTCTGCAAGCAGCACATCTGAATCTGTTACTCCTCCTACTGCTTTGTGTAGAATATTTAATTTCACTTGCTCTTTACCAAGCTTATCAATTGAGCTTGATATTGCTTCAATAGAACCAGTGACATCGCACTTTAAAACTACAGATAGTTCTTCTGTTTCACTATCATTACGACTGAATATATCTAAATTACTGTCGTCTAAATCTTCTTGCTTTTTCTTGATTAATTCTAACCTGTATTCAACAATTTCACGAGCCTGCCTTTCAGAGTTTACAACAACAAATTTATCTCCAGCATTTGGTACACCATTTAAACCAGTAACTTCAACTGGAGTAGAAGGTAGTGCCGCTTTTTCTCTTTGACCAAGGTGATTAACCATACTGCGTACTTTGCTGTATGTTGTACCAACTACCAATATGTCACCAATCTTTAATGTCCCTTCTTCAACTATTAATGTAGCTGATATTCCTTTAGCTTTATCTATTTTGGACTCTATTACCCATCCAAGTGCTCGACAATCCTCTATTCCTTCTAGCGTCATTAATTCAGCAATTAATAAAATTGCCTCTTCTAGTTTATCTAAGTTGATTTTCTTTTTTGCTGATACTGGCACAATTATAACATCACCACCAAGTTCTTCGGGGATGAGGTCATACTGAGGCAAACTATTAATTATTCTTTCTACATCGCCAGGTTGTGATTTATCAATTTTATTAATGGCAACTATAATAGAGACATTTGCTGCTTTTGCATGGTTTATTGCTTCAACTGTTTGTTTCATGATTCCATCATCAGCTGCAACTACTATCACAACTATATTAGTAATATTGGCACCACGTGCACGCATTGCAGTAAACGCCTCATGCCCTGGTGTATCAATGAAAGTAATTTTTTGCTTATTTTTTGTCGTTAATTGATAAGCACCTATATGTTGAGTGATGCCACCTGACTCTCTTTCTGCAACATTGGATTCACGAAATGCATCAAGCAATGATGTTTTACCATGATCCACATGTCCCATAAAAGTAACGATAGGTGGTTTTGGTCTTTTAGGTAAGTTTTCTCTGTTGCTTATGAAGAGTAAATTCTTTTCTTTATCAGCATCACTTACTCGTTTAGCCGTATGATTAAATTTTTTTGCTATTTCGCATGCTATATCTGGATCTACTAGATCATCTACTCTATAGCTCTCCCCAACTTCTTCTTTGAGCATTTTTAGCACACTCTTGCTATCTTCTGCCATACGAATAGATAACTCCCTGATAGTTATTTTGTCTGGTATAATAACTTCTCTTGCTATATTTTTACCCTTAGTAAACTTTGATTGTTTACTTCTTATACCAAATTTTTTCTTAAATACAGGGAGGTGTTCATTTCTTTCATCTATTGCCTGTGTAATTACTAGCTTAGAATGCTTAGAGTATATATCTTTGCTAGCTTTAAAAGACTTTTTATCATTGTTCTCATATTCAATACTATCTTCTTTTTGTTCAACTGAGTTAGTATTACTTAAAACTTCCTTATTTATTTCTTTAGGTACAGAGTGTGATTCATTTTTATCTTCAGCTTCTTGATTGCTTTCTTCTTTTTTTATTTTCTCTTCTTGTTCTCTCTGATTCCTTTCTTTCAGCAAAGTAGCATTCTGTACAGCATTAATGCGGGAAATTTGTTCTTTTTCAGTTAAAGAGCCTAATTTACTCTCGTCAAATAAACTATATTCTTCTGCAGAATGAATTTTTCTTCTTTTTTTTACTATTGTAGTACCAGTACTTTGACTATCTAAAGAGTTTAAATTAATGTCTAATTTAAGCTTGCTTAAGCCTTGTAGGGTTAATTTTTTATTACTGATATCTTCATTATTCATATTGTTTTTATATTAATCCAAGCTTTTTACGTGCTTCTATGATTATTAAATCTGCTGTATCTTTTAGATTCTCTTTATTATTAGTTGAGGAAGAGAGTATGCTACAAAACTCATAATTTGATAAATCTGCTATGTCCTCTAAAGTTTTAATATTATGTTTACTAAGAGCAATTTTATTATCTATTGATAAGGCTAAGTTGATTACATCGTCTTCCATACCTAAATTTTTTAGCTCTTCTATTTTTCTATCATTCTCTGCTTTCAGGTAATTATTTGCTCTATTATGAAGTTCATTTGCAATATCTTCATTGAAGCCCTCTATTGAAGCAAGTTCCTTAATTGAAGTGTTAGATATATCTTCTACACTTGAAAAACCTTCTGTTACCAATAATTGGCCCATAATCTCTTCTAAGTTTAAAGCTTCAGCAAATAAAACTGAACATTGACTAAATTCTTTGTTTCTTCTTTCTGATTCTTGCTGAGTGCTTAATATCTCAATTTTCCATCCAACAAGCTCTGAAGCTAATCTTACATTCTGACCCTTTTTTCCTATAGCTAAACTCAATTGATCTTCAGCAACTATTAACTCTATACAATTTTCATTTTCGTCAATAATGACCTTTGATACTTCTGCAGGAGTAATGGCTTTAATAACAAATTGACCCAAATCTGATGAGTAATGTATGACGTCGATTTTTTCACCGTTTAATTCGTGTATAATAGTTTTTATTCTATCTCCTTTAACTCCAACGCAAGCACCTACTGGATCGATATTCTTATCAGATGAAAAAACAGCAACTTTAGATCTTGAACCAGCGTCTCTAGCTATACCTTTAATTGTTATCAATCCGTCAGCAACTTCTGGTACTTCTTGATTCAACAATGCCTCTAAAAAGCCTTCATGAGTCCTAGAAAGAATGATTTGACGTCCATCGTCAGAGCGCTTAACAGCCTGTATGTAAGCTTTAACCTTATCGCCTTCACGAAATGACTCACCACCAATTAAGTTTCGTAAAGGGAGGTATGCTCCAATTCCGTTTATGTCTATAATAAGATCTGAATATTCTACTTGTTTAACGATGCCATACCTCATTTCTCCTACCTTATCTTTAAATTCCTCATATTGCTTTTTTAACTCTTCATTTTTGATTATTTCAGAAATCTTTTGCTGGGCAATTCTTGCTGAAACAAGATCAGTGTTAAGAGAAATCAACTCACTAATAGTATCTCCAACTTTTGCATCTTCTTTTATTAACTTAGCTTGTGTCAACTTAATTAAGTCACACTCATTTTCATTTGATTCATCATTAATGACTTTTAGTTGTCTATATGAGGTAACTTTGCCTGTGTTTCTATCTATATTAACTACAATTTTACTTTTGCTACCATACTTTTGTTGAGCTACTGCTTCGATAGCACTTTTAAGTGCATTTATTATAATATTAAAATCCAAACCTTTTTGAAGTGAGAGCTCTCCCGCTGTTTTTATTACATCAAGGCTTCCAACTATGTTATTCTTGTTGCTTTTCTGCTTAACACTGCTTTTACGATTAGCAATCATATAAATAAATCCAATTTAATTAGTTATAATTATAGCTTCAACAGGTAAAGAACGCTATCTTAAATGTTAAATGATTGCTAATTTAAGTCAAGTTTTTTCATGTCTTTGTATGACAAGCAACGCCGGAGTAAAGAGTAAAGTTAAGACCGTTGCAGCCAATATTCCACTTGCTATGGTTGCTGAAATATCAACCCACCACTGGCTTGATGGAGCATCATATGTGATTTGTAGCGTAAAAAAACTGATATTTAACCTAGTAATCATCGGTATTAAACCAAGAACTGTAGTTGCAACGGTAAGTAGTATTGGCCTGATGCGAGAAATTGAAGCGTTTATTATACATTGCTTAATGTTATTTTTGCGCACCTTAATTTGCTGATGAAAGGCATCAAGCAATAGTATATTATTATTCACTATAATTCCTGCTAAAGCAATTATCCCCACTCCACACATGACAACTACAAAAACTTTCTGAATAAGAAAGAAAATGAAAAATACACATGTCGTTGATAAAAACACTGCTGTCATTACGATAAATGTATAGTATATGTTGTTAAACTGTGCCACTAGCACCAATATCATCAATGTAATTGCTAATATAAAAGCCTTTAATAAAAATGCTCCTGATTTTTGTTGATCTTCCTTATCACCTTTGAAATCAATCTTTACTCCTTTACTACAGTCTTGAGTAATCGAATTTTGAATGAACTTAACTCTTTCATCAACAAGATAGCCAGTATCAACGTCAGCAGAGATTGTTACTGTGCGTGATCCATCAATCCTACTTAGTTTATTTGCCTTTTTTTCGGGAACGTATTTCACTATGCTACTCATAGAATATGGTCCATTTGCTGTATTAATAAAAAGGTTATCTATAGTTTTCATGTTGCGATTCTTTCTGGGAAAGCGTAGTACAATATCAATTTCTTCATCTGCGTTATTTGGTCTATATTTTCCAATTAATACTCCATTTGTAACCATCTTTATAAAATCACCGATGGTTGCAACACTTACTCCAGAGCTTGTAGCCTTACTCTTATCAATACTCATATTCCACTCTATTTCAGGTGCTGATCTACTATCTTGAATATTTATAAATCCAGATGAAGGTTGGTCCATAATTTTTAGGATTTTCTCTGCTACTGAATTCAAGTTGGATGCACTTCCGCTTAAGTTAATTTGTATTGGCTTGTCAGCTGATGGTCCTGACTTTTGTTCCTGTACATCAATTATTACTCCTTTTATGTTTTGTACACTACTCCTTATATCATTTAGTATTTGCGTAGCTTTGCGCCTGCAGAGCCAATCTACAAGTTCCAATTGAATTTTGGCAATAACGTTGTCTGAAAATTTTCCTGATCGAGCATAAAAAACATAAATTTCCTTTTCAACACCCAAAATACGTTCTTCTACTTTCTTAAGTATCAAATCTCGTTCTTTGGCTGATAAGCTTTCTTTTACTTTAACGCTGATTAAAATGTTATCTGAATCTACATTCGGAAAGAACTTTAATCCAGGACCAAAAGTAAAATATAATATACTAGACAAAAATAAAACAAACACAACAACACATACAAATTTTTTGGGGTGATCTAAGACTTTCTCTAACATACGTACATAAGTTCTTATTATAAGCCCAGTATTTTTTATCTCACCACTTTCTATAGCACTCATTCTTATTATTTCTTTTTTTGAAGTTATGGAAGGTTTACCAAATATTGCACCAAGTGTTGGTATAAAAACCAAAGCCATAATTAGCGATCCAGTTAAAGTTAGAATTATTGTAATTGGTATGTACTGCATAAATTTACCGACTGTATCGGGCCAGAGTAACAGAGGGAAAAACACTGCTAATTTAGTCAATGTTGATGATAAAACTGGATAAAACATATCATGAACTGAGGTGCAAAAGGCTTCTACTTTATCCATGCCACAAATCATCTTTCTATCAGCATATTCGCTGATTACAATTGCATCATCAACCAGCATGCCAACTGCCATAATTAAACTGAAGAGCACAACTATATTTAGAGTAATACCCATGAGGTAAAGAGCCATTATTCCTATTAGAAAGGAGCCAGGTATTGATAGTGCAACAAGAATAGCAGCCCTTGTTCCCATAAAGAGCATTATTATGGTTAATATTAGTAATACGGCAAATATTATACCATTTTCCAAGTCGTCAAGCACATCACGTACATTTTTTGACTGGTCATTCAAATAAACTACTTTTAAATTTTCAGGTAATTGATCTTTTGCTTTGTCCATTAAGTATTTTACTTGATTTACCGTGTCTATTATGTTTTTTCCATTACGTTTTGAAATTTCTAGTACAATGCTAGGTAGTCCATTAATACGAGCAAATCCTTGGTGATCCTCAAACCCAAGGTATACTTTTGCTATATCTTTGATTCTCAAAACTGCATCACTTTGAGATCTAATAGGAATATTCATAATATCTTCTATGTCTTTTAATAACCCTGATATTTTAATCGAATATTTACCGGTATCATTTTCTAGTGATCCGGCTCCTACCAATCTGTTGTTGTTTGATATAGCTTGAAATATCTCATTTGATTGAATGTTATATTTTGTTAGAACTGTGGGCTCAATTATAACTTCCACTGTTTCTTTACGCATACCTGCTACTGCAACTTTAAGAACATTTGGCAGAGATTCTATTTCTTTCTTTAGTTTGCGTGCTATTTCAGTTAAAGTTCTTTCCGGCAAATTACCAATCAAGCCAACGTTTAGTATCGGAAATAAGCTCAAGTCTATTTCATTGATTATCGGAGATTCTGCTTCAATAGGTAATTTTGATTTTATGTTTAAAAGCTTTGAACGGACATTATCGAGCACTTCTTTATTATTATACTCTGTTCTAAATTCGATTATCATGTGAGCACCATCATTAGTTGCAAAAGCTCTCAATTCTTTTACACCTTCGATGGATCTTAGTTCATTTTCTATAGGAAGCACTAATAGCTTTTCACTATCCTCGACAGAAATACCAGGAAACCCGACAAATACACTAATTATAGGAATCTGTATATCAGGATTGCTTTCTCTTGGCATCTTTATATAAGTGTATGAGCCGAAGGTAAAAATCACGATAAGCAATAATATTACTGTTCTATTCCTCTCTACAAGTAAGCTTTTCATGCCAAACATTATACGTATTTATATCATATTATAGCTAAGATAAATTATATATTAATTAATCCTCATATAGCTTTATGTAAATGATTAAAATTTTTACAGTTTTGCAAGCGTAAGAAAATTTCTATATAATATGACTTTAGTATGGTATTTGAGGGATTATTATGGTAGCAGTTTTAAGTGTGATAGAAGGCAAGAATAAAGTGATCATATCTGGGTTGGTTGGTGTTTCATCAACTTTAGTATTTTTAACAGTGATTCACATTGCTGCAAAGATAGCCATTATAGTTACTGCTGCTGCAGTTACTTACGCATTACTTTCATTGCTTAATAAAGCAGGAGCTAAGTCTGTTAAAACTGATGATATGTCAGAAGATGAAGGGTATAGCAGTGTTGATGAAGGTGAAGAAAAAGATACCGTAAAAGAACCAAAAAGAACTGAAACTGAGCTAGAAGAAGAATTAAAAAATAAAAGGGCAGAAGAAGAAATGAAAAATGGACTACCTAAACATATGGATTTCAAAGGTAATTCACTTTCTAAAAGTGCTGATACTAAAGATAGTCATTTCGTTTCTAGTGCTACAAATATTGTTATGGAACCTTTACCTAAACACATGGATGCACTTGGTAATCCACTTCCTGAGCAGCCACCGAGCAACCTTACCAATATAGGGCTTGGATCATCTAAAAGTACGCAGAAACTATCTGCTGCAGACTTGCTATTACAGTATGGGAATGTAAATAATGATGTGAGGAAAGTGCTAGAATGGCCAATTACCTCAAAGGAGTTTAATGGGTTAGGGTTTAACAGGTAGTTGCTATATCAAACTCTCCATCTTATATTGAGGATCAGATGCAATGCCATACACTCTATTTGGCGGAGCAATTTTGTTCTCTATACCAAAAACTATACCTTCAATTATTGCTGTGAGTACTTTTTCAAGGTTACAATCTGCTCCAGGAACACGGTGCTCTAGGCGGCATCTTTTGGAATCGTTGCCAAAATAGGGAATTCTTATCGCAGCAGTTCTGTTATTCACTCCCCAACTAATCGTAGTTGGAGTATGAATATCTGGGTACTGAAATCTTAAATATGAATCATCATTTGGAGCAAAAAACAACATATGTTTTTTCATCATTGCACATAATCCACCTATGCTGTGAATCAGGTGGTCACTATATTTTTGCTTATTGCCATAAAATAAGTTATTATTATTTGAATCCATGAGGCTAACATGTACATTTAGTGCGCTGCCTGCTCTATCCAAATAAGGTTTTGCTTTAAAAGAAACATTACCATCGAACTCTTGTGCTGTTCCAATCAGTAATTTTTTTACTAACTCAAAATGCATAATTAAATTATCAGGACTCGTATAACAATCACTTTTTATCTCGTATTGGTTTAAAGAACTCTCTTTCTCACAAAAAAATCCAAGAGAAGCTATTTTATTTTTGATGCTATTCAGAAATAAATATTCTTTTTTTATTCCCTCAGTGTAAAACTCCAGTTCAATACCGAATACAGTATTATGACTCAAATTACTTAATATAATCACAAATTTACTTCAATAAATTTATACTAAATCAGCTATATTTATACAAGTACTTTACTTATTTATCAGTAAATTTAATATCTTATTTATACATAATATATTACTATTTTTTAATAACATACTTCTAATCCTCGGTACAAGCGACATTTACAAATTGATTGTTTTTATTTCAAAAAAATGATCAATTTTAGTGCTTTTATACTCTTTACAACTCGTCAAAAAATCCTCATAATTTTAGATATGTATTAAGTAGTGTTAGCTTTTTATCTTACAGTAAGCTATTGATTATCTTGCATCTTTCTGATTATTGTTCTTTCTTGGTGTGGTATATGGACTTAACTAACCCTAAGGTTTCTACTATGTTTTTTGATCAGATTATTACAGTAACGGACCACAATGTTACTTGGGAAAAAATCCAAAATTATCTCCATAATCTCTATGGAGAAGCAACATATAACAGCTGGCTGAGTTCACTAAGATTTATCAGCAACAGAAATGGAGAAGTTTTGTTGTCTGTACCAACAAGATTTATAAAGGAGTGGATTACAGTTCACTACATGGAAAAAATATTGTCATTATGGCAAAGCGAAGATCAAAGTGTATGTTCTATTGATATTCAATTAATTGAAGAAAGAAATTCAAATTCTAATACGATACTAAAAAATAGAGAGGAAAATAATCATAATCTTGGTTCACCACTAGATACCAGATTCACTTTTGATAATTTTGTGGTAGGAAAGTCAAATGAGTTAGCATTTACAGCGGCAAAGCGTGTAGCGGAATCTATAGATCCAATATCAGGAAGCAACCCTTTATTTCTATATGGTGGAGTGGGACTTGGTAAAACACATTTAATGCATGCTATAGCTTGGGACATAGTCAATTCTCCGTCAGCAAAAAGAAAAGTGGTATATTTATCAGCAGAGAAATTTATGTATCAATATATTACGGCGCTGCGGAGCAAAGATATTATGTTATTTAAAGAGCAATTTAGATCAGTAGATGTATTGATGGTAGATGATGTGCAATTTATCAGTGGTAAAGATAGTACACAAGAAGAATTTTTTCACACTTTCAATGCATTGATAGACCAAAATAAACAATTGGTTATATCAGCTGATAGGTCTCCTAGTGATCTTGATGGAGTAGAAGAAAGAATAAAATCACGACTTGGTTGGGGATTAGTTGCAGATATTAATGAAACAACTTTTGAATTAAGACTTGGTATATTGCAGGCGAAAGTGGAACGAATGAATATGTATGTTCCCAAGGATGTCCTAGAATTTTTGGCAAGGAATATAAAATCCAATATAAGAGAACTAGAAGGAGCATTAAATAAGGTTGCTCATACCTCTTTAATTGGAAGAAGCATGACAGTAGAATCAGCTAGTGAGACCCTAATTGATCTTCTTAGGTCAAATCATAGGTCAATCACAATAGAAGAAATACAGAAAAAAATAGCTGAATTTTTCAATATAAAGATTGCAGATATGCAATCTAATAGAAGGCTCCGCAGTCTTGCGAGGCCGAGACAAATAGCTATGTATTTCGCAAAGAAGTTTACGCAAAAAAGTTTACCAGATATTGGAAGAAATTTTGGTGGTAGAGATCATGCTACTGTTATACACGCAGTCAAACAAGTGGAAAATTTCATAAGAACTGACCCAAAATTTGCTGATGAAATCAATCGATTAAAAAAGATGTTTAAGTAGCACTTTATTAATGACAACCAGGCTGTTTTCATTTTTTTGATCAAATATCTTTTTCAAGTAGATTAAGTAAATCAAAGATCATTATTAGTATAAGCTAAGAGAAAATAGCTAGTCGATTGCTTAAAAAGTATATAAAATCACAATTTAAGTAGGAAATATGGCAATTAGACTTATTCCAGATAATCTTGATATAAAATTTAGTAAATATAGAAATTTGACAGCACTTGTTAGCGTTATTCTTATCATTTTTTCAATGCTTACTTTTATGCTGCGAGGAATGAATTTGGGTATAGACTTTACAGGTGGAATTTTGATAGAGATAAAATCTTCAAGCAAGGATGATGCTATTCTAGGTATATTAAAAGAGAGTGGATTTACGATACAGAGTTCAAAAGCTGGTGATAACTTAGTTGTGCGGTTTAAAGATGAGGGAGATGAAGATAAAATTAAAAAGGTTAAAAGTATATTAGAGAGCAAATTAGGTAATTTAGTAACTTATCGCAAAATAGATTATGTTGGTCCACAAATAGGCTCAACGCAGATATTTGAAGGGATATCAGCCATGTTAATTGCAATTATTGGAATATTTTTTTATGTTTGGCTTAGATTTAACTGGCAGTGTGGACTTGGTGGAATAATGGCACTGATCCATGATGTGATTTTAACTCTTGGCTTTATCAGTTTAACGAGTATTGAGTTTAATATTTCATCAGTTGCAGCTCTCCTTACCGTAATTGGCTACTCAATCAATAACTCAGTGGTTATATATGATCGGATTCGAGAGTATCAAAAAAGTGGAAAAAATGCAAAAATAGGTGAAGTAGTTGATGCCAGCATTAATTCGACGCTATTTCGCACTATGTTAACTTCAGGTACTACTCTTCTTGCCGCTCTTCCTTTAGTGCTGATTTGTACAGGTGTGGTCAGAGACTTCTGCTTAATCATTTCTTTTGGCATTGCAATCGGCACCTGTTCCGCAATATTTATCTCTGCTCCTATATTGACCTGCAGAGCGTTGATAAGTAGAGTATAGAACTTTTAACTACGATATAATATTAGCTTGTTATCCCTAATAGTGAAATGAAAATATCTCAAAAAGCTCATACCAAGTAATGAATGGGACATAGAGTGAGTATTAACACTAGCGTGCACATCATTAATTAAAAAATTTCCTATTTTAACTTGAGGTATTTGAACCACTCCAGCTTTTATTTGACCTTTTGCAGTTTCATATATTTTAAAGTCTTGAATGTTTTGTAAGTTAATACCAGCATGTAACGCATCTTTTTGCGATAGAACAATATCAGTTGCTCCGGTATCAAGCAAAAACGTTATATTACGATCATTGACTTGAGCTTGAATATAAAAGTGTCCATCGTATGACTTTGTAAATTCGATACTTCCGCCATTTTGAACCCTTCCTTTGTACGGTAGAAAAGTGCTCAGAAACCTATTGCTTAGTTTATCCCCTTGTGAATCAATAAACATTGCAGTAATGACTATTATCAGTAGCCAAATAACTAGATTTTTTGCTGCATTCATATTATTAAAATTTGAAGCCATAAGAGTAAATTTTTAAGATTAGCGTTAAAAGCTATTATTAAAAATAAGTAAATTTTATTGTTTTAGTACAATATTTAATATATACTTTAAGGAGGTATGTTCGATTTAATTTCATGTCAGAAGCAAAAAATTTAATTTTAGCAACAATTCTTTCTATATTGATTATAGTATTATGGCATATTATTTATGATAATTTTCTTAACACGAGCCAAAGCCAATCATCGATTGAAAATATTGAACATATCGAATCTTCTAACGACCTTGCTCCTATGATATACCAAAATCGTTCTGAAATTATTAATTCTACTAGAGAACAGAGAGTTAATTTAACCAATAACATGCTTGAAGGATCAATTTCTCTGAAAGGTGCAAGGTTTGATGACTTAATCTTAACTAACTACCACTTAGAACCGAGTTCTTCTTCTCCACAAGTGGTGTTACTGTCACCTGCAGAATCAAAAGATGTATATTTCGCAGAATTTGGGTGGCTCGATCCGAATGAAAAGATTAAAGTTCCAGATTCTAAAACAGTATGGCAAGCAGATAAACTCAATCAAAAAGAGGTCAATTTATTTTGGGATAATGAAAATGGCATTTTATTTAGAATGAAAATTAGCCTTGACGATAACTACATGTTTAAAGTTGAGCAAATTATTGAAAACAATACAAAAGATAATGTAGTTTTGGTTCCCTATGGTAAAATCAATCGTAAACGTGATAATATTAACGAATCCTATTGGATATCACATGAAGGAGTACTAGGTGCATTTAACAATAAACTAGAGGAGTGGACATATAAGGATATTTCCAAGAAACGTTTAATAAAGGCCAGCACAAGTGAAAAAAGTTGGTTTGGTTTTGCTGATAAATATTGGTTTACAGCTATCATACCTGAAAAATCTGATCAAATAAATGTAAGTATTAAGCATACGAATGTTAATAACATTGATAAGTTTCAAGTAGATTTTGTTAAACCTTACAAACACATACTCCCTGGTGCAAGTGTTTCTACTCTGAACTACTTTTTTGCTGGGGCAAAGAAGTTGAATTTACTTGATTCTTATAAAGACACTCTTAATATACCTTTATTTGATAAGGCTGTAGATTTTGGTGTACTTTATTTTATAACCAAGCCAGTGTTTTTACTGCTTGAATATTTTAACTTTGTTTTGAAAAATTTTGGCTTAGCAATATTATTGCTAACTTTAGTAATCAAACTTTTGATGCTTCCCTTATCTAATAGATCATATATTTCGATGTTCAAGGTGAAAAGCCTGCAGCCTGAATTAACTCGTATAAAAGAGTTGTACAAAAATGACAGCTTAAAGCAGCACAAAGAGACAATTGCGTTGTTCAAGAGAAACAATGTAAATCCAATGTCGAGCATTTTCCCTATGCTCATACAAATACCAGTATTTTTTGCTCTGTATAAAGTATTATTTGTTACTATAGAGATGAGACACGCCCCTTTTTATTTATGGATTAAGGATCTTTCAGCTTCTGATCCAACAAACATTTTTACATTATTTGGGTTGTTTAATTATAACTTTCCTATTTCTATAGGCATTTTACCTATAATTTTCGGCGCTACCATGATAATTCAGCAGAAGCTAAGTGAGAAAGATCAAACCAGTAAAGATGATATTCAAGTAAATGTTATGAAGTTTTTACCTTACATTTCTGTCTTTATTTTTTCTTCTTTTCCTGCCGGCCTGGTAATATATTGGATATTTAGTAATATTATAACTCTGGTTCAACAATCATTAATAAAGTTGCTTTTAACAAGAAAAGTAGGAATGAATGTCGAAAATACTAATAGTTAATTCAATTTACTATACTGAAGTAGCAAACCTTTTGCTTGAAGGTGCAACCGATAAATTAAAAGGCAGCAGCGCAAGTTACGATGTAATTGAGGTTCCCGGTGCATTTGAGATACCAGCTACAATTCTCTTTGCAGTAAAAAGCAAGAATGCTAATTATGACGGTTATTTAGCTCTTGGGTGCGTGATTCGCGGTGAAACTGATCATTATAAATACGTTTGTAAAGGAGTAATCGAAGGCTTAAATGAAGTTATTATGCATTATGCAATACCCCTTGGTATGGGCGTAATTACCGCTGACAGTAAAGATAAAGCACTAATTAGAGCTGACAAAAATAAAAAGAACGTTGGTGGCCATGCAGCCTCAACTGTTTTGCATATGATAGATCTACACAATAAATTAAAATAATGGAGGAAAAACCAGTAGATAAAAAGTGGCGCATAAAAAGAAGTACGGCAAGATTTCTTGCTGTACAAATTGCTTATTCAAATATTTTTGTAAGTTACAACAAAAGCACTTTTAAATTGGAAAATTGTGAGCTTAAGGACTACATAAGTAAGTTGAAAGATATATTTGAATGTGAAGAATTTGAACATCAGTTCTTAGAAAACTTGTTATATAAGGTTATAAAAAGCAGTGAAGAATATGATAAAATAATAGAGTCTTACTTACACCCAAGCTGGTCCCTTTCACGGTTAAATCTTATAAGCTTATCTATTTTGCGTGTTGCAATATGTGAGTTGATTAATTGCGATACACCAGTTCGAGTTGTTATCAATGAGTATACTAATATTGCATCTGATTTACTTGATAAACCAAGCGAAATTGGTTTTATTAATGGGTTATTGGATAAGGCAAAAGATGCAGTTAAATTAAATAAAAATCCTTAGCAGCTTCTCACAACTATATAAAAGTTAAGGCAATTCCCATAGTGAATTTGAGTAACTGACATTAAAAAAACGGTAGACTTAGTCTACCATTTTTATTTCGCTTAATTATTTATTTCTTCCGTTGTTCCCTTGTTCAGCTTCTGGTGCTTTAACAATTGAGCTTGGCACAAGTGTAATGATTAGTTCTTTATCATCATTTTCTTCAGTGCTAAAACCTAACGTTTTTGACTTTTCTTCATGTATTAATTCATACTTACCTTTATCATTTTTTCTTCCTAATGAATTTATCTTTAATAATTCATCATTTTTATCCATTTCCTTACTTGTAGCAGTAATGTAGTAACTGTTACTTTCTAAGCTAAAATCTATACGATACTCATCGGTGATAATACTGCCATTTTGCTTCTTATTTTGGTTGTGTTTTTTGATATACTCAAAATCTTCATCTTTTACTTTCACAAATAGATCTCTTTCCTTACTTATAATAACAATGTTCGGAGTTTTAGGCTCAGATATTTTATTGTTTTTGATGATGGAATATATTGCTAAACTAACCAGTGCAACAGCAACAAATGCTAAAACACTTATTCCAAGTGGTGTAGCTGCAAAAACTGCAATTGGCGCTAAAATCGAAGTTGAAGACACCCAATACGGTGTTTAAAGTGCTACTGCTGTGGCCTATAACATACAGAGAAGTAAGCGCTACAAGTGCAATGTTTGTTTTGTGACGGTGGTTTTTAAAAATTGACATAATTTCCTCTTAAAATAAGTTAATAATATATTAATATTATATGTCAAAAAATCAATACAGTCAACTTACATATAAAAAACTACCTGCCACTTGAGCCAAAGCCCCCTGCATTGCGACCGGTTTCTTCTGTGCAGAATTCTTCTCTGTCATCCCAAATTACCTGAGATACAGGAGAAATAAGGATTTGTGCAATTCTATCTCCTCTTTTTATTTCATATGGCTGATTACTTAGATTGATTAGGCAAACTTTAACTTCACCTCGATAATCGGAGTCTATAGTGCCCGGAGAATTTAAGACAGTGATTCCATGTTTTGCAGCAAGCCCAGAACGTGGGCGAACTTGCCCTTCAAAACCGTTTGGTATTGCAATTACAATGCCAGTTGGAATAAGTAACCTTTCAAGTGGATTTAAAATAACAGAGTCGTCCAATGCAGCATAAAGATCCATGCCAGCACTCTGCATAGTTGCATAACAGGGAAGAGGCAGGCTTTCGCCATGTGATAACTTTTTTATTTCTACTTTAATTTTATCTCTTTGCATTTTTGTTCACCAGTTATGAAAATTTGATTGTAGCATGTAAATTATGCCTGTAAAAGATAAGAAAACTACTTGACAAATGTTGCGAGCTTTCCTTATCATGACATTAAGGGTGTTTATGACTCAAAACTTGTTTTTGACCTGCAGACAAAAACTCAGTAAAAAACTTAAGGTACTTATTGGCGAAATTATAGTGGCTGCATGTCTTTTTTATTTTTTCTACATTCAGCCAAATCGCGCTTGTTAGCACATTATTACAGCGCCAACTTAAATTATTAAAACTCACTACGTGTGGGTTCTTTTGCCTTTTTTGCAATTAGTAATAATATTTTGGATTAGTTAGGAGTCTTATAGAGATGTCATTCCAGCACTTGATGCTGGAATCCAGCCTTTCTGCAATCTCATCGAAAACGTTGTACCACCTTTCTATGCTAGTTTGCTTGTGAGCAACTTGGATCCCAGTACTGGGATGACAAAAAAGGGCTACTTGAATGACATACTTGAATTTACGCTATAAAGTGAACCGGTTTGGTGTGCTGATTTTGTTTGCAGTTTCATAGTACGAATTTTTTACTTCGGTAGTCTTTTTATTGTCATTATAATTATAAGAATAGTTGAGGCCAATTAATATGAAAACTTTTACGAAAAATTTTAAAGGTAAGGAAAGAAAGCTAGAAGAGTTCAATGAGAAAGTTGAAGACATATCAGCTGTAGCTCAAGATAAGTTTGCACATGAACTTGAAAATATCGCATATGAAAGTGTGCAGAAATTTCGCAGTCTACTTGCTAAAGAAATAAACTCCACTTTCAATAACATTCATTCTCAGAATGTCAATCTACTAAAATCTGGCTTAGTAAACTTGATCAATAAAAAAGGAGAAACAGCGTTAATACGTTCTCTTCTCAATATACTTGTACGATAGAGTTGCTGCTGCAATTTAATATTAAGTGATAACTAAAATAAGTAAGATTTTTTATGGATAAGTCTTACTTATTTTAGCTATATATAGAAAAGGAGGGTTGTTATGTCAACAAGACTAAAGTATCCAATTATAAATATACAACGTAAGTCTAAGCCTAAATCTTTTCCAGTAACTTTAGGAGAGGTTAAATCTTTTTTACGAATTGAAAATGATCAAGATGATAAGTTGATTTCAAGTTTTATTTTTATGGCAACTGATTATGCTCAGTGGCATATGGAAAAGTCTCTAGTAAAGCAAACGTGGCAAGTTTCATATGAAGGTTATATACCTCGTAGAATCTATTTAAGCTATGGTCCTGTGAATAAAATAATATTGGCTACTGATAAGAATAGAAAACTTAGTTATTATTTTAGTGATATAGGAAGCTATATTGAATTTTTCAATTATTTGAACATAATAAGGGCTGATGTTGTATACGAAGCTGGTTATGATAGTGTTCCTGAGCAAATAAAGCTAGGTATTATACAGCATGTTTCTGCTCTCTATAAAAATCGTGAATCAGAAGTAAGTAGCCATTTATCTGAAGTGAAGAAGGTGTATTCTCCATTTCGCGAACCAAAGGTTGTTTTGTAGTTCCTGTTTGTCATTCAATAGCAGATACAACAGATGGTGTCATCCGAGTAGCCCCTTCGATGTCATCCCAGTACTGGGATCCAGTTTTTTCATGATCATCAAAACGTTGTATTTTAAAATAAAACGGCTACTTTTATGCTTACCAACTTAATAAAATTCCTGGATCCCAGTACTGGGATGACACCAAAAGAACTATTGGAATAACACCTTCTTAGTGGAAATTGATCACAATGTTCGTACAGTAAGCACTGACCATTTATTACGTAAATTATCTACAAATTGCAATGTTCTTAGCCGTATCTGTGAGATGGAAAAAATTCAAATTATAAATGAGTTGTATAATAGTATTTATGCAGCATTAAAAGCAAACTCTGATTTAAAGAAATATGTTACTAACATCTATGATTACCTGCCTAAGCAGGTTACTATTCCTTATCTGAGATTGTGCATAGTAAATTATGTTAACCTGCATATGCTATCTAATTTTGCTACAAAAGTAAGATTTTCATGCGACATATATACTTATCATATAAGCAGCATGCTTGCTGCTATAAAGCATGTTAGCTTGGTGGTAAAGAGCATTAGTAGTGAGACCATTTTTGAAAGTAATTGTGCTATGAATCAGCATGATGAAGTTTTACATTCAACAATTAATTTTGATATTTTAATACAAGGAGGTAGCGATGAGCAAATTACAGCTGAAAATTAAAGGTCATGACAATAATTTTGTTGTGCTGAATAATATACGAAACTTAAGGTTTACTTTGCGTAATAACAAAGAGGAGATGAAAGATATTTCCTCTTTTGGCTGGAGAAAAGTGCTTGATTGTGCTGGAAGTAGAAAGATTACAATAAAAATTAATGGCATTTTAAATTCAGTATTGGCTGATGAATTATTGCGTAATTCTGCAATGTTAAACTCTAATAATGATTATGAGATTAGTTTTAATGCTAAGGAGAAGATAAAACTCAGGTGTTCGGTTGAATTGTATGAGAGATATTATGATCCTGCCACTTTTGACAGCTTCACTGTAGTTTTAGCCAGTGCTGAAGTTGTGAACACTTTTCATTAGTGTTAATTTAATTTTTTCATATACAATAATAATAAGTAGGAATAAATTAAAAAAAATTATGAACGATGAGGATCTTTTCGAAGAAGGTGATGATAATGTTGAAGAGAATAGCGATGACAGAAGAGAAAGGAATTTGAAGAATGAAAATCAGCTTGAAGAGCAGTGCAAAGAGTATTTAAAACCTTTCGAGGATATTTTAAGTCAAATTGATGAAGGAGTTGATAATTTAGATAGTTACGAAAGGACTATGCAAGTAAAGCGAAGTATAGATAGGCTCATAGAAACCTTATATAGCCAAGCAGCATCTGAGGATATTGATGTAGAACTTGAAACCACAAAGCACACTCGCGATAAATCAGAATCCAAGAAAAGAGTTCTGGAAAAGAGAAAGAAACAACTGATGGAAGAGATCTTAAGTTTTCAACAACAAAAGGAGCTAATGAATAGTAGGGAAAAACATGAAGTAGCAAGTGATGGGGATGTTCAGAAGGCAAAAGCACGAGTGAAGTCTTCAATTAGGGGGGTGTTGTTTTCAGTTATTGCTCATAGAATGGATCCACGAAGGAGGGCAGGGGAAACTGCTGATGACAATGAAAAGCAAGCTCGTATGTACGGTAGAGAAGCAGTTGGTGGAGTTTTAGGTGGATTGTTCAAGGCGTTTTTAACTGCAGTTGCTGCTGTTGTGCGCGAAATTGCTAAACCACTTCAACATATGAATACACAAGAGACGTCTTTTGCAAAACAAGTTGAAGAAAGCAGAAACCAGGATTCACAGAAAGGTCGATCTGTGTAGGTCAAAGTATAATTTCAAAAAAATTTTTGAAATCGTATGTACTAAACAATATCTACTCAACGCAAATTACAACAAACGCAGTAGCATAATCTTGATCATCACTTAGAGAAAGGTGTATCTTGTAGTCTTTCGAGATGAAATCCTTTGTGATAGCAAGATGTGGTTTTCCCCTAATATTACTGTATATTTCTATATCTTTCATTATAATTCCTTGGCTGAATCCAGTGCCTAGCGCTTTAACAAAAGCTTCCTTTGCAGCAAAGCGTTTAGCAAAATATTTTGCTCTTACTTCTTGGCTATTATATTTTTTGCTTATCTCTATCTCCTTCTTAGTATAGACTTTATTGAGAAATTTTTCCCCGTATTTTTGTGATATTCTCAATATTCTGGGTATATATACTATGTCAGTGCCAATACCGTATATCATTTTGCGCTAAAACGATTTATTGCTTCTTCAACTTGTATTTCCTCTACCTCTCCAGTTGCCCTATTTTTTACTTCAACTATATTTGAAGTTACTGCTTTCTTTCCAATAATTATTTGCCACGGCAAGCCTATCAGATCCATTCTGGCAAATTTCACTCCTACACTTTCGTCCGTATCATCATAAAGCACTTTATCGCTTTTCAAAGCTTTGTATATTTTATCTGCAGCCTCCGTTACTTTTGTTTGTAAATTGATCAAACCAACTTTAAAAGGAGCTACTGCCTCTGGCCAGATAATTCCTTTATCATCATGGAAAGCTTCTATTATTGCGCCAACAAGCCTTGAAACTCCAATACCATACGAACCCATATGCATGTTAACATTTTTTCCATCTTGAGAAGTAACACTTGCCTTCATAGGTTTCGAATATTTATCACCAAAATAAAAAATATGCCCTATTTCAATACCCTTGCTAACATTTAACTGTTCTTGCGGTATAGGACAACTTTCAGGATCATGCATATCGTCTGCAACTGCATATATGCTCTTCAGGCTTTCAATATCTTCGCTTTCTAGTAATTCAAAAAGTTTATTGTCATAATATAGAGTGCTCTCACCGGTGTTTGCCAATATATGAAATTCATGACTTAAATTTCCTCCAATTGGTCCTGTATCTGCCCTCACTCCAATTGGAGTAAGTCCCATTCGTTTGAAGATTTTTATGTAAGTTTTATACATCAAATTATATGAATTCAGTGCACCTTCGTAATCTACATCAAAACTGTATGCATCCTTCATCAGAAATTCCCTGCCTCTCATAACGCCATAACGAGGTCTTACTTCGTCACGAAACTTCCACTGAATTTGATATAAACAAAGTGGTAAATCTTTGTAACTTTTGACCGTATTTCTAATCAAATCAGTTACCACCTCCTCATGTGTTGGACCAAAAAGCATATCGCTTTCATGCCTATCTTTAATACGTAGCATTTCTTTGCCGTAATCATCGTAACGTCCTGACTCTCGCCAAAGACTTGCTGGCTGCACACAAGGCATCAACACTTCAATAGCACCAATTTCATCTCTGATAATATTTTCAATATTTTTAAGTACCAAAAGACCAAGCGGCAGCCAAGAATAAATTCCAGATGCTGTCTGTTTGATTAAGCCTGCACGTAATAAATATTGATGAGAAATAATTTCAGCACCAGCAGGGGTTTCTTTTAAAGTTGGCAGGTAATATTGAGATAAACGCATTTGATAAATCTGATTGTACTAAGTAATCTTAATACAATCAGACCTGTAGGTAAACTTATTTAAAGTGTGTTGTGCCTACTTTGAGCTCATAGCCTTTGTTTTCTGCATACAACTTTGAAATCAGCCACTTCACACTTTTGCAGCAAATATTTCCCTGCGCTCGTTCAAAGGAAGAGTAGATGGGTCTTGCACCTCATTACTCACTTGGTCTGCACCACTTCCTTTTGTTGCAGAAGGAGAAGCACCTTTCTCCTTTTTCTCCTGTCTCATCTCTTGTCTTGTCTTATCAAGGTTGATGTAAGGTATAGAATGTGGTTGTGTTTCCCAATCTTCATCATCAGATACATTACCACTATTGCTCAATAAACTATTACTAGGGCTATTTAGTAGTGAAAGTGTACTTACATTTTTGGAGAATACTGTTGCTACATCTAGCCGTTGTACGTGGTTCTCTTGATCTTTATTGAACGTTTTCTTTGGTTCTGTAGGTAATCCTTCAAAACTATCAAGAGAATCATCTTGTGCGTCTAAGGAATCTAGCTGTTCATATTGACAATACATTTTCTTTCTTCGTCCTAGAACTGTTCTTTTCAAACGATCATTCATATAATCTCCTTGTTGCATACTCTCGCTATTGCTTGGCTCTTTGTCAGTTTTTTGACTTTCAACTTTCCTTATTGGACCTGTAGTAGTATCACTATTGCTATGTTCAAGCTTTTTTGCCTCCTGTAAACCACTATTTTGTGATTGATTTTGATTTAGCGTTTGTACGCCGTTCTCTCGCTTTTCAGCAACACTTTCCTCCTCTTGTTTTTGAGGTATTTTTAAACCATCCTTTGGAACTGGTTTCAAAATAACACCTTTTTTAATCCCTGCAAGTAGATTGCTTCGAGCATCTACTGGAGTACCAGATTGTTTTTGCTGCACATCTTTTTGATTAGTATCACTAAGGCTACTTTTTCTTGTTACCCTTGGCTCTGTGTTTGGTTTTACAGGCATCAAAGGTGGTGGCGGAGGTGGTGGTGCACTGGGTGTTCCAGACATTACTGGAAGTGATGATGTAGGAGTATTACTATGTCCAAGTTCTTTTGCTTTCTGTAAATATTGTGATTGATTTTGACATACTTCGTTGTTTTGCTGTTGTACGTTGTCCTTTCCAACAATTCCTTTCCTTCGGCTTTTGAACTTTTTGTGCAAATCAGCCATCAAATCTCCATTTTCTTGTTGCTTGCCACCTCCTGAGGGTATGGATTTATTATTAGCATTATTCTTTAGAGTAGGTGATGTTGGTGCACTGGATGTTCCAAGCGTTACTGAAAGTGATGATGTATGAGTATTGCTGTGTTCAAGTCCTTTTGCTTTCTGTAAATCTTGTGATTGTTTTCTACCAGGATCAACTCCTTTCTCGTTGTTTATTGCAGAAAGGTGTGAATTGATAAGATATGCAGCTAAGCTCAACATAACCGATGCAGAAACAAAAGCAATAACTGCAGAAGACACTGGCACTGCAGCACTACTTAATACCGCTGAAATGATGAAATACGTGCATACTCCAGCTACAGGACCGGATGTACACAATAACAAAATAGCAATTGAATATTTTAAGGCAGTTGCCTTTTTTTGTTCTGCTACAGATGACTTTTGATTTTCACTATCAGACTGTACACCATTATGTTGTCCAGTCATAGGTTTTTTCGGCACAACCTGTTTAGTATTGCTTCTGTCATTTTTAGTTTTGTCACTCGCATTATCTTCTTCTTTTGACTGAGCGCTATTTCTGGTTTCTGGATTCTTAACATGAATACTATTCTTGCTTCCTTCATCTGCAGTTTCGCTATCCACATTATTTTTTTCTTGTATTTTCTTAAATACTAAACTCTCTTCAAAATTGAAAGGTGATTGTTGAACAGAACTCTTAGATTGAACTTTTTTTAATTGAGTGCTATTGCTGGTTTTTGATGGAGTACTACCAAGAGTGTTTTCATTTTTATCGTTATTTTTTGCTGGCTTCCAATTTTTTCTCCAATCTGCAGGTGGTGGAGGTGGGGGTGGTGGCGGAGCTGATGATGGTGTGTTATTATTATTAGTAAGCATTTTTCTTCCTCATTATTAATATTATATTAATGATGATTAAATTATTAGTACTTGTCAATAATTTATGAGTAAGTTAGTATTAAGATAATAAAATAAAAAGGAAAGAGAGAGGAGCAGTCTTCTAAGAAGAAATAGAAGCTATCTTAAACCTCAAGTCATCACTTTGTTACCGCAGCACATCATCGATGTTTTGGTATAGAGTAATCAGAATCATAAAAATAGCTTAGTGTTAGCTATTTTTATGATAACCTCTCTTAAACAATTGATATTTTACAGTGTTTTTGGTAAAATAATAGCTTAAGGCTTAGAATAAAAGTTTATGAGTGAAGCACAAGGTCCAAATATTGCAGAATGGCAGGCACAGCAGCAACACCAGG
Source organism: Wolbachia endosymbiont (group B) of Melanostoma mellinum (assembly GCF_947251465.1). Lineage (NCBI taxonomy): Bacteria > Pseudomonadati > Pseudomonadota > Alphaproteobacteria > Rickettsiales > Anaplasmataceae > Wolbachia > Wolbachia endosymbiont (group B) of Melanostoma mellinum. The sequence continues at coordinate 375,684 of NZ_OX366366.1, read as the reverse complement.
AAGCCGCTAGTGAGAAAAGTGGTTTCGGTCTTGGTCATAGTGACTCTGTTGCAACAATTGTGGATGGAATGAAGTGGATGTTCAACTTTCATGAAGGAGCAATTGCTGCTTATAATAATGTGTTTGAAGGTTTGGTCAGTGGTAGCAGTCTAGTAACGTTATTTGGGAAATCAGGTAATATGTTTGGCATAAAATTTCTTGAAAGTCTTGCTGAATATTTTTCAGGTGGTGGTGGAGAAGATATGCCATCAGAAGGAATGGGTATGGACTACGGTGATGAGGGGCATCATCCGGATGATTATCCCCACTCTAACAATGAAATAGCTCAAAGTGCCGATGGTTTGCATGATATGCATGATGCAGGTGATCATCATGGCCAATCTTTTTCACCTGGTCCTTCACCATCTGTTGGTGATGATCATGAGCTTGGTTACTAAATAACTAAGAAGATTTTATTGTAATTAGTGAAAAAAGTTTCAGTTTTAGGATCAACAGGAAGCATTGGAAAAAAGACTGTAGATTTGCTCTTAAAGAGAAAGGAAGAATATCAGGTGGAAGCACTAAGTGCCAATTCTAACTTTGCTCTGCTAGCACAACAGGCAAATCTACTTAATGCAAAATATGCTGCCATTTCTGATGAAAGGTTCTACAAAGATTTAAAAGAAGATCTACTTGGTACAAACGTCAAAGTAGAAGTTGGTGCTCCAGGTCTAGCAAATGTTGCTTCTCTACCTGTTGATCTCTCAGTTATTGCAATAGTTGGCATCGCAGGCCTTGAGCCAGTTATAAAGGTTATAGAAAGTGGTACTAAAGTTATTGCCCTAGCAAATAAAGAAAGCATTGTTTGTGGTGGCAAGTTACTGCTTGAAAAAGCTAAAGAAAGGAGCGTACAAATAATTCCCATCGACTCTGAACACAACGCAATTTTTCAAGTTTTGCAAAATGATGATAAATGTGTAGAAAAGATTATACTCACTGCCTCTGGTGGACCATTTTTAAATTATAGCCTTGAACAATTAAGAAATATCACAGTAAATCAGGCACTAAGTCACCCTACTTGGAAAATGGGAAAGAAAATCTCAGTTGATAGTGCAACAATGATGAATAAAGCACTAGAAATAATAGAAGCACATCATTTGTTTAATATTAGTCCAAATAGAATTGAAGCAGTAGTGCACCCTGAATCGATAGTACATGGAATTGTCGTTTATCACGATGGATTCAGCTTTGCTGTGCTTGCAGAAACTGATATGGAAATTCCCATTGCATATGCTTTGTCTTGGCCAGAAAGATCAACTTTAAATCATAAATTAGATTTAACAAAGCAAGGAAAATTGACCTTTCAAGAACCAGACCACAAATGTTTTTCTTCACTAAAGCTAAGCATGGAAGTGTTAAATTCTTCTTCTCCACATACAAATAGTATTGTTTTGAACGCTGCAAATGAGATAGCTGTTAACGAATTTTTGAAGTCACGAATCGGCTTTTTAGAAGTAGTAGAGGTAGTAAAATCAACAATAGAAAACTTTGACAAGTACTCTGATATTAACTCACTATCCGACATAACAAGTATCGATTTTGAAAGCCGTATTCTTGCCAATGAAATCATAAAAAGTAAAGGTATCTGTTCAGCAGAGTGATAAAATAAGGTAGACGAGAAAAGACAACTAAATGGGTGTAGCTATCCAGCAAAATTCATTGCAGATAAGACAACATTTTCGATCAAAAAGCTGTATTCCATAATGTCATTCCAGTAGCTGACACTGGAATACAGAAAAGCAGCTAGTTTCAGCTACTCGAATGACAAGACTAGAAAGAAATGGGTATCATCCCAGTCTGGCATCCAGTCTTTTAGTCATCAAACATTGTAAGGTATTTACCAAATTAGCTTGATTCCAGCATCAAGTGCTGGAATGATACCTTACCTGAACAGATAAATCACTTAGCATGTTCGAAATCAACCTGAGAGAAATTTACATCGTTAAGAACTGTATTTGCTCTATACAGACAACCACACCCTATTGCAAAGAACAGCAATGCAGCTGCAGCAAACGGAACTGGGTTATAAACTGTGAAACATAGACCAACAGCAAGTACTCCAGATAACAAAAAAGCACAAGCATAATTAGTTTGTTTCCTTTTTTGAGCGACTGCTTCTATCTTTAGGAATTCTGGTTCTATTGCTTTCTTGACATGTCCTGCAATACAATCTCTTGGACTTTTGTTTTCATAGTTTTGAATATTAGGTTTGATATTTGGATGTGTAAGTAATATTTTTATCATGTTTACATTTCCCAACTTGCAAGCAATGTGTAGAGCTGTATTTTTTTCCTTCTTGCCGGTCTTAATTTCCTCCTCTGCACGAGCATAATTTTGAGGTATAAATCCTTCATTAACAGGTTGTGAATTGTTAAGGTATACACAACCCCCTCTACCCTGATCTACTACTTCTCTCTCCTCAAATTCGTAAACTGGATAACCATCATGTTCCTTTGGTTTTCTCTTAATAACAGCTTGCTTGCTTTTAATATTTAAATCGATTTTTTTATGTTCTACAAGCAACTTAGCCATAAGCTCTAAACATTGATGTTCCTCGTTATTACTAGTAACAAAAGCTGAAATAATGCACATCAGAGGTGTCATTCCATCTTCAAACGCGTTAACATTCGCTCCTTCTTTCAATGCTTGTTGAAAATGATTCCAAGCTTCCTCAGGTGTTATTCTTTCACCACTAGCATTTTGAAATTCAATAGCTTTAAACAACTTTTTTGTTGCTTCACTTGTACTAAACATTTTAACCCCCTATCACAATAAACTTGATAAAATTATACATAGAAAAAATTAAAATATCAACTATTAAGCTAATGATCCAGAATATACTCCTTCGTTAAAGGAGACTGAGCATTTTCAAAGATTTCTTGAGTACTTCCGAATTCAACAATCTTGCCATTGCAAAAGAAAACTATGCTGTCAGATAATTTTTTAGCTTGCTTCATCGAATGAGTTACCATAATTATGGTGAACCTCAATTTCAATTCTTGTATAAGATTTTCGATTGCATTGGTTGCCATTGGATCAAGAGCAGAGCATGGTTCATCCATTAATAAAATAGTTGGCTTTACTGCAATTGCACGAGCAATGCATAATCTTTGTTGCTGGCCACCAGATAAATTTAGTGCACTATCTTGCAATCTATCTTTCAACTCTTCCCATAAACCAACCTTAGTTAAACTACTCTCTACTATTTCATCTAATTTTTGCTTATTTTTCACCATTCCATGCAACTTAGGCCCATAAGCAACATTATCATATATTGATTTTGGAAAAGGGTTGGGTTTTTGAAATACCATACCAACTTTTGCTCTGAGCAATACAACATCCATATCACGTGAATATATATTACCCAGCCCATCGATTACCAGTTCACCAGTCGCTCTACATCCAGGTACGTAATCATTCATACGATTAAAACAACGCAAAAATGTCGATTTACCGCACCCAGAAGGTCCGATAAAAGTTGTGACTTTCTTTTTGCAAATATTCAAATTTATATCGAATAAAACTTGTTTAGAGCCATACCAAAGATTTAAATTTTTAACGAAAGCGTATTTATCGCTCATACTAAATCCTGCATTGAATAAAGTCCTGGAGTTTTATTCTCGCACAACCATATTGCTGCTTGAACCGCCCCTCTAGCAAACGTTGTGCGGTCAATTGCCTTGTGATTTAATTCTACTCGTTCATCGGAATTGACAAACATGACACTGTGATCTCCTATTACTCCACCTCCACGAGATACTGCAAAGCCTATTCCTCCTTTCCCTCTTATATTTGAATTATTATGTGAATATTGATTGAGCTCAAAATCCACTTTTGCAGCGTTAGCAACTGCTTTACCAAACTCTATAGCTGTTCCAGATGGTGAATCCTTTTTTAAATTGTGATGCATTTCCCAAATTTCAACGTCATACTCATTACCTAAAAGCTTGGCAGCTTCTTTTACCAATTTCAGCAACACATTAACTCCAACACTCATATTTGCTGACCATAATATTGGAACTTTAGCAGCATATTCTTTTAAATTTAGACCTTCTATTCCAGTTGTGCCACTAACTAGCGGTTTTTTAAATTTCACGGCCGCCTTAAGGCATTCTAGCATACATTCTTTAGTTGTAAAATCTATTACAACATCGGACGATTCAAATACCTCACTAATAGAACTTGTAATTTTGATTCCTAAATTGCAATTATTGCCTACAATAGGCCCAATATCTAAGCCTATATACTCACTGCCCAAGCGAGCAACAGCACCTGCTATTTCCACTTTGGTATTCGTAATTAATTCATTGAGTATTTTCTTACCCATTCTGCCTAAGCAGCCTATTACTCCAACTTTGATTTTCATAAAGCTTTTTCCACTATGTTAGGCTTTTTTTGAAGCTTTGTCATCTTTATAAGCTTAGCATATTTAGCCTTACACTGATAAAACTATAGCTATACATCGATGAATCTATTGAAAATTGATACGAAAAATTGTAATTAGTCAATTTTCTCCTATGGAGAAAACTTATAAAGAAAAAAAGAGCACCAACTTTGGTGCTCTTTTGTGAAGGATTTGGTTTAATAATAACCGTTTCCTACTATACTCGGATTAGAGACACAATGTCTTTCTGTTGCTAGTGCTCGAGTTGTTGAACTTGGTTATGTAACTTCTGCATCATAAAACTCCTCTGATTCAGTAGTCACTTCCTCAGAGTAAGATCAGATAAATCTTCTCTAAACTTAGAAAGAGATGCAGTAAAAGCATTTATTAACTCTTGTTTTTTTCTTCAATAGTAGTTTTACCTGAAGATTGTCCTTGCTGTGATATGCTTTGTTTCGCAACACTTGTTTCACTTTTTTTACCACCAAACAGCCGCTTACAGCCTGATGAAATTTTTCTTGCAATCCATGAAATTCCTATGTGATCAGCAATCCACTTAAAAAAGTTTTTTATTTTTTTTAACATATTTTACTCCTTAAATTAATAATTTATATTATTATATAAAAAGCATAGTATGTCAACTTTTCCTATAGAGAACGTATAAAGAAAAAAAGAGCACCAAAGGAGGTGCTCCTTTTGAAGGGTTTTGTTTTAACAATAACCGTTTCAATCTACACTTGGATTAGTGACATAATGTCTCTCTGTTGATGATACTCCAATTGTTGGACTTGGTTGTGTAACTTCTGCATCATAAAACTCCTCTGATTCAGTAGTCACTTCCTTATTGTTAACCATTTGTTGTGCCGTAGTAGGATTGAGATTATGCTGCTCCAACGCTGTACCTTCAAACGGCTGATTAGATATATTATCTACTTTAATCTCTGTTACATCATCTTTCAATCCTAACATTTCTTTTATACGGTAGGTGTTTTTTCTACTATAAATTGCATTACAACTTAAATACCTACCATCTTCATTCTTTTTTGTTATTGATTCTATATGTACACTTGTGATGTTATTAAAGTCATTACCATCACCAACGATTTTATATCCATTGTTATCGCACTTTACATATACAAGTAGTTTAGTCAATGAATTCACTCTATTATTGAGATTTTTATACTCTCCTTCTGCTAAAGGTCTATTTAATGAAAGATAGAATTGGTTATCCTTAAATTTAATCTCACCTACTGCTTTAGGTTCATCATTTAATCTTTCTGGAAAATTTTCTGCTGGCTCGACGTTTGTACCTGTTTTAGATACAGGTTCTTCAGTCTCATTTTGCATAGGGGTGCTAACAGTTGGACTTTTATTTACATTCTCATCTGAAGGTCTCTTTGGTGATATATTTTCTTGAGTAGTATTTTTTTTACTACTCAACAACCAATTCCAACCTGATGAAATTTTTCTTGCAATCCATGAAATTCCTGTACGATAAGCAATCGACTGAAAAAAGTTTTTTATACTTTCCCACATACTTTACTCCTTAAATTAATAATTTAATTATTATATATAAAGTTTAATTAGTCAATTTTCTCCTATGGAGAACGTATAAAGAAAAAGAGCACCTGAGGTAGTGCTCTTTTGTGAAGGATAGTAATTATATATTAACAGATTTACCAATAGCAGCAGCTGGTGTTACCGAAATATTAGTAGTTTCTGAATTTGGTGTGTTACTATTATTTGCAATAACTTTAGGTGAATTCAATTTTATTTCTATACAACTTTTATTGCTCACATCTAGCAGCCCTTTCATTTTTTCTGGCTCATTATCACCATAAACTTTTTTGCCATCTAGGGTACCAACTGAATTAATAGATAGACATACATTACCATCTTCCATCTTCGTTTCCGAGTCGTAACGACCTGTGATATATACTTTTCTATTATCATGTGAATCTAAACGAAACTCACCATTAATTACATTACCATGTTTATCTTTATTGTTTGGAAGTGTTGAGTCAATATCTTGCGACATAACCAACCCTATTTTACCGTTGCTCAATTCTACAAAAGATAACGCCACTATCCTTTCCTTAGGGTCACTTACTAGGTTTGCCTTATTACTAGAGACCACAAGTTTTTAATGCTGTTCCAGACTGATGCAATTCTTCCTGCAATCGACTGAAAAAAGTTTTTTATTTTTTTTAACATATTTTACTCCTTGAATTAATAATAATTTAATTATTGCATAAAAAGTATATCATGTCAACTATTTTATAAAATAATATAAAGTTTTAGTACTTACTTGCAATTTTCAACAATTTAATAGCACTGGTGTTTACAACTTCTCCACCAACGCGCTTAGTGACAAAAAATCTAACATAAGGTTTGTTTGTATAAGGGTCTCTCAATATTCTCATTCCTCTGTTATCTACGATCTTATAAGCTTGTTTGAAATCCGCTACTGCAATCATTGTAGGTGGCATATCAGCAGATTGATATACTGGTATTCCCATTAAAGTATCTGGAGTTTCAAGCGATAAACTCGGCTGCCAAAGATACTGACCTGTTTCAGATTTTAGTAGCCTAACGTCCTTTAACGTACTCCTGTTCATCAAAAATGATGCATTTTTAGAGTAATGTTCATTTAGAGAGTAGTACAATATCATTATGGCATCGCTGTCTAGCTTATCAGCTTTAATTTGCTCTATCTTATTATGACCATTTCCATTTTCGTAAGTTAAAATTCCTTTAGGTTGAAAAGTGCCATCACCTTTAATAAAGGCTTCATTCTCCTTCTTACTGAAAGTTTCGGCAACCTTTTCTACAAGCCAATTTTCAACATTGACAAATGCATCATCGAGCAATTTTTGTGATATTTGCGGCTGAGCATAGAGCTCATAAGTTGTGATGGAAATCTTTTGAATTTTAGGTGTACTTGTTTCTTTTGCAAAATCATACTTGGATTTATAGCCACCATCTTCGTCGTCTACTACTTCACCACTCCAACCTGCACCAGCACGGTCACAATCTTCTATAATATAATCCAGCGTTTCAGTAGAGATTCTTTGACTAGAACATATCTGCCGCATTGGAGATGAATCAGTTATACGCTTGTTTATCCGTTTTACAATATGAGGAGTAACTAAATACCCTCCAATATCATTGTCATCTCCACTTAGGGTTTTGTGTGATAACCTGTTTTCCATTCCTTTGCGAATATAATCAGAAAAATATTTATCACCTGTATTAAAATCTGTGCTAATTTCTGGACGTTGAGCTGAAGTTTCAATAAAATCTAAGCGCTCTTTGCAATTATCAATATTACTATTTATCTTGCATAGCTGCTCAGGTCCTTTGCTTTCGATTTCTTTTAGTTTGCGATCATTTATTAATTTAAATTGCTCCCATGATGAAGCGAGTTCATTAACACGGTGAGCGATATCAGTAAGTGACATAATAGCCTCCTTTAAAAATAAAATTAGAATAGTATTGTAATTTGAAGGTAATCTTTAATCTCAGTACCTTTTCGTTGTTATGCAAACTGCATTCAGAAAAAAGACCGGTGAATGGCAGCTTAGTATAACTCAAACGCTTGTTTACAATATGGATCCCAGTGGGCTTTGTTGCATCGCTACCTATGAAAGGCTAACTATACAAGCAACTTATTGAAAATCTTATTTTTTTGCAGTCAATCTGATCAAATTTAAGAATAGTAATTTATTGTTTGTATTAGTAAATTTAATTCTACTTAAAATAGCTAAAGCATTGAAATTCTTGAATTTTAGCTAGATTAGTGAATGGTAGTAAAATTTCTTTTACTCAAATTTAGATATTCACTGACCGTCCTTACTATAAATGCTAGAATAATAAGCTACTGATATTCTTCATTTTTTTATCTTTAATCCGCCGTAGATAGCGATGCAACAAAGCCTCCCAGTGCTGGGAGGCGCCCTCATGGTAAACAACGTTCATACAACTGTATATGTATACTGCCATCACTGCCATTAAGTTAAGGGAAAGAGAAGTTAAGATTGGACAAAAAATTTGAAGTGATTGATAATTATGGTAAATACTAGGGTGAATTTTTAAGAAAAGGGAGTCTGAAAAGTGCAAGTTATTTAAAAAAGTAATAATTGCAGGTTATTTTGCAAAGAATGTACTAATGCAATGATACTGAAAAGATATCTTGAATTTAAAACACATGTTTTCTAGCTCTTTTCTGGTAGTTGAGTGAACGAATATCAGATATCTTATGACGATCAACTCTTCTCCCTTTTCTCACCACTAAAGTGTTCATCAAAAATAACTGTGATAGTCGATACATAATGCAGTCTATGTCTGACTCTGTAGAAAAAATATCAAAGGCTAAGTTTTTAATCGCATTAAATGAGACAGATTTATTGATGCTTTTTTTTAGTTTACTATTCTGTGAGCTCAATGTCTCTTCATCATCTTCTATCATGATACTTTCTAGATTACTGATGAAGATAGTTGACCAAAAATCCTGCTTGATAGTTTCAATACTTTTTCCTGTGAAATTCTCTAAATTTAATCTTCCCTTCAGCCTAGAAAAAAATGTTTCTACTCCCCAGCGCAAGTAATATAATCTCTCAAACTCTTCAACTGTAAAACGTTTCTCATCTAACAGAGATGTTACTAACACTTCAACTTCGCCAGAAGAAAGTATTATTTTGACTAACCTGAATTTCATCTCATCAGGTAATCCTAGCTTTCGTAGCTGTCTTGCTACTTTAATAGGTGCGGTAGACACTACCACCGTACTAGATGGGCTTTCCGGCTTAAACATAGTGTTTATTTCATTGAAAGACGAACTTGAACAGCGAATTATATAATTGATTTTCCTTCCTGTAAGCTCAGCAAGAAATCGATAAGATACGTATCCTCTATCACAGATTAACAAATCGTCTGATTTTATGGATTCAAGCATACCGATTGCTAAATCAACCTCATAGCTGTCACCTCTACTTAGCACAGATTTTATTGCAATATTATTTAGCACATCGTAGCAAACTTCAAAGGTTGCACTTGTATAGTCTTCAAATCTCTGGATTCCATTCCATACTGCTCTTGAGCCAAACTCACCTATTATTTTGTCGCTCTTTGGCAGAATCAGTATTGAAGCATCAAATGCAAGTACTCTGAAGCCATGGTGGGTTTTAAATTCCTGATCTTGGTAGTATAGGGAAACTATATCATCATTTAACTCTGAAAACGCAGTATGTTTTAGCTTCTTTCTTGCTTGAGTAAATGCACTTGCCGTAATTGTATAATCTTTTCTTGTATGCAGAACAAACTCATTAAGCATCACTTGTAATGACTTTACACTCTTTCTAAAAATCAGGAGAAATACATTAACGAAGGGCAGCTTTCTTTTTCGTGAGAAGTCTTTTGAGGATGCTCTGTGTGCGTTTATAAAGTTTAAACTCATCAATTTATTTTTTATAAACATGATTATTCTTTTTTTTACTCATGTCATTACTTCTTTTAATTTGTGAATCTTACCTGATTTTATAATACAGTTCATCACTTTTCCTTAACTTAATGGCAGTGATACTGCCATTCACCGGTCTTTTTTCTGGATTCCAGCATTGGCTTCATGGTAGATACAAATAAACGTAAGGCGCTTGGTAACGAGAGAAAAATGATACTGATTACTTGTTGAAGTAAAAAAAGCAGTGTAGTATTACACCACGGTAAATATTATACTTAATTGTTAGCACTATACAGCATCCATTTTTTTGTGTCAAGCATTTTTTTTCGCTGCGTATCTGTTCAGAAGAATGTGCAAATAAAGTACGTAGCTGTACAAATTTGCCAAAACAATAAATGGTATCCTTTAATTATCCTCTTTTTATCATTTCAGTCACAGCTGTACGAACATTGTGGCAATTTGCATAGTAAACAGTGTCAAGCACTGCCTTTGTGTTCGAGGCAAAATTAGTTTAACATACTGTTTTTGAAACAAGTAGCTTTGCGTGTCTATGATTTCATCCCAGTGCTTGACACTGGGATCTAGTTTTTGGACATTGTTTTTGACATATGTCCTTAAGGACTATTGTTTACTGCATAATTTGCAAATACTTTTTATATCTGGATCCCAGTGTCAAGCACTAGGATGACACCCATTTAGTTATCTTTTCTCGTCTACCTTGTTTTGCCACCCTGCTGAACGGATACATACCGTTTGTTGCTTTTATTCTATGGTACCTTATCTACCTTGCCGCTCTCCTGCTTCAATCAGTAAGGGATTTCAATATTAATTCTGCACTACTTGCGGGATTGCCGCTTTTTGTAATTGGTCTGCCAATTACGATATAATCAGCTCCTGAATTTATTGCTTCTTTTGGTGTTGCTGTCCTTTTTTGATCATCATGACCTCGATTCATACGGATTCCTGGAGTAATAATTTTAAAGTCTTTACCACATTCTTGGCGCACTTCTTGAGCTTCTAGTGCAGAGCAAACTACTCCATGTAGTCCAATCTTTTTTGCAAGCTTTGCTAGCAAAATTACCTGTGATTTTGCTTCCCTTGCTACTCCGAGTTCACTCAGATCTTCATTGCCCATACTAGTTAGTACTGTTACTCCAATTAGCTTTATTTTCTTTCCTTGCACTATACTTAGTGCTTCTTTAAGCATTTTTGTTCCACCACTGATATGCAATGTTAGCATTTCAACATCTAGAGCTTTTATTGCTTCAACTGTTCTAGCTACAGTGTTTGGAATATCATACAATTTTAGATCTAAAAAAATTGGTACATTGCATTTTGCAACTTCTCTCACTCCAGAAGGACCATGTGCAGCAAAAAATTCTAACCCAAGTTTTACCATGCCAACCTTATCACGCAGACCATTAGCCCAAGATATGGCTTCATTCAAATCTTGTGTATCCAGTGCGCATATTATTGGGTTCATTATCTTGTATAATTTTTTTTATAATAAGAGTAATTGTTGCATTTTACAATCCATATTCAGGGATTGGTCCACTTGCAATGCTTTGTACAGACACTGAACACGATAATCTGGTCGGAGTGGGTGAACGACTGGCATATCCAAGATCTTCCTGTAAAGAATCAGACGTTTCCTCCGATGTTTTGGAACCTTTCATTGGCTTGAATTGCACAAGCTGCCCTAATATAAATTTTATTTTCTGAGTCTCCCCTAATATTATTTTTTTGCTATAATCTTTAATTATTTCATTTTCTCTTATCGATTCTTCTATCTTATCTATCACATATTGAAGTTGTTTTATTTGACTGTCTCGCTCTAAAAGTGAATTTCTTAAATTTTTCACTTCGTTATTACAATCTTGTCTTATTCTGTCTAACTCAAAAGATTGATTTTTAATTAAACCATCTGCTTTATCTAGCTCTTCAAATTTCCTTTTTAACTCTTGAGATAAGTTTTTATTTTTCTGATCAATTTCTTTAAATTTACATTGTAATTCATCTAATTTCACACAAAGTTCTTCTTTTCTTTTATGTAATTCTTCTTTTTTCATATATAGTATATGTTTCTCTTTACGTAATTTGTCTATTTCCTTAGATAACTCCTCTTTTTCTTTAGATAATTTCTCTACTTCCTTATATAATTCCTCATATTTATCATTGTCTATTTTTCTTTTCAATTCGATTATAAGTTTTTTCTTCTCAGTTAGATTAGCTTCTTTTTCCTGTAACTGTTTACACAAATATGAGATTTTATGGAGTAGTTCTTTTTCTTGTGCAGCAAGCTCATTTTTCTCCTTCGTTACTTTTTCTAATTCGTCTGTTATTCCAATTATATGGATCATTTTTGCTTCTAATTTCTCCTCCAAAGATTTTTTTTCTTTAAGAAAAGATTTCCTCTCAGCTTCTGCTTTTCGACCAAATTTTCTTCCTTCCTCGTATAAATTATGCTTTTCTTGAGTCAACTCACGCTCTTTGTGAGCAAATTCCTTTCCCACTTTCCTAGTGTCAATAATTATTTTATACAAAATCATAAAAGCCAAAACAGATAATACAGCTAAAGCGAGAATTAAAGAACTAGGTACATTAATAAGCGCTAAAGATGTAATTAACGTGAGAGTAGCCAGAGAACTAGCTATAAAATAAAATGTATTATATTTATTAAGTAAATTGCTCATCACCCATATACAAAACTTCAGCAGTCTTGTATATATTGATTAAAATTATCTTACCTGTAGAGGAGAACACTTATCACAATTGTACCAGTGATAAACTTTAGTTGATATTCTAACTAAACTCAAAATGCAAGGTGGCATCAGACAGGAGTAGAACATCTACTAGAATATCCAAAATCTTCTGAATATGAAGCTTCATTCAGCTCTTTATTTGGTAGTGCTGATAAATCCCCATTACTCATATTTGAAGAAGCAGGGCTATCATTAATTTGTTCAAATACTTCTTCAAGCATCTTTTGTATTTCTTGATCACTTTCTACACAATGCTTAATCAATTCATCAAATCTTCCGCAAATCTCTAGCATAGTACTCCTTGGCATAGTCACATTGTCTTTTTCTCCTATACTCTCTTGAAACAAACTTACCATCTCTGTTATCAAACCCGTACAATCCTTTACAAAGCTGACATAATTTTGATGAGATAATGAAGATTGATCATCTAAACGTGAAATTCCCCTTTTCATAGTAATTTTCTCAGATAGTAACTTTTCGTACTCTTCAGAACAATTTTGATCTTCTTCTTCTAGATCACTTCGCAATTTTTCAAATTCTTTTCTTCCTTGATCAAGATTTCTTTCTAATTCTTTGATCCTATTGAGATACCCAGCTTCTTTCTCTTCCAATTTCTTACATAGTTCTTCTAGATTAATCTCTTCTTGAGTTTTTTCATTTAACTTTTCTTGTAATCGTCTTTTTTCTTCTTCTGAATTACATAATCTAGATTCTAAACTAAAAACTTCCCCCTTTTCTTCTTCCAACAGCACCTCTAACTCTGCTATTTTTTTCTTTTTCTCTTCTAAGTATATTTCCAATTCTGTTATTTTTTGACTTTCTAATTCGTGTGATTGACTTTCTAATCTCTGGATTTCACCATACTTACCATCCAACTCTTTTTGAGTATCATTCAATTTTTGTTTTAATCTTTTATTTTCATTCACTGCTACAGCCACACTGTACTCTAATTGCCTTATTTGATCCTTTAGTCTTTGTACTTCAACATCTAGACCTTCAGCAAATTCTTCTAAATCTTGCTTTTCTTGCACTAATTCAGCTTTTTCTTTACTTAACTTTTGTATCTCTTTTTGCGCTTTCCTTAACTTCTCCTCTAACTTTTCCTTCTCTACTTTTCTCCTTTCAAATTCACTCTCTACCGAATCACTTAGCTGCTTGAGTTTTTGTGTTACTTCAGCCAAAACTTCATCTTTTTCCCTTACCTTTCCATTTAATTCCTCCACCTCTCTCATTTTTTGCTGTAATTGTTCTAATATAGTTTGATTATTTCCAGTTAATCTTGTATTTTCTTTTTCCAATTTATTAATTCTTTCGTTTAAGCTGTCATCTACAACTTGTGCAATTTTGTCTTGCATTTTAGTACTGCCTATTTGAGATTCTTTGCTGCCACGCTCAATTTCTTGAGTTGTTTGAATGTTAATATTTCTATTACTATTTTCTATCACAATCTCAGATGATTTATGATTGCCTTTCTCCTTATTTCTAAATTTTATTTGATACAAGAATAAGTTACCTATTTTTACATCTTTATTTGCTTTCAATTGATCATCAGTAACACGATTACGCTCGATAAGTTCTATACCATTAGCATCAATATTAATTATAATAGTGCACTTTTTTCCGTCCTCATCACACCAATTCAGAGTCATTTCGTATGCACCATCAGTTACAACATAGTGCCTTATTCCTTCTTCAGAAACAAAACCGTGCATTCCATTTTTTCCATTGCTATGCAGAGTTGAAAATCCTGAAATTACATTATCTTGACAGAAATTACTATTCAAAAACTCACTGACTTTGAATTTGTTTTTATTAGCTCCCAATTTAACTTCTGCACAACTACCATATATTGACACTGTTTCAACACCACTTTCAATATACCCATTCAATACTTTTTTAGCCTTATCTTGAAGCTCTAGTCTCGCCTCCTTTACATTATTGAAATCTTGGATAACGGCTTTATACACTTCATCTTTATTAAAATTGGCATTGTATTTTATTAAAAAAGATAATATGTGAAAACTAGCTACAGCAGTGTGAATTGATTTATTCTTTTCTTTTATCTTACCGAGCAAAAACAAAAACCTTTGAATGAAGTCATGATAATCATCTTTTTGTTCTTCAATTTTATTATCATATGAATTACCAATCATTATTATCTCACAACTAAATAATTAGTATAGTAATACGAATGCTAAGTTACATCAATCAATAAACTTACAGTAAATTTTCCATTCTCAGTTATAAGCTCTGCTTCTGTACTCTCAACCCATTCTATCACTTCAGCATTGCAAACTGACTGCAAATCATGCTGAGCAGAATAATTTAACTCATCCTCTTTTACACTCGCTTTTATCATCAACTTTTGTATAAGATGCTTAACTGATACGTTATTATCTGCTTTTATTTTTCTCACAAGGTTTAATATCTGCACGAAATTATCTCCCATTTCCTCAGAATACTTATCATAGATAAGTTCTTCCTTGTTAGGCCAATTACTTTTATTGTGAACAGAGTTATAACTATACAACTGATGATATATTTCCTCTGTAATATATGGCAAAAATGGTGCAAATAACCGCAAAATAATATTTAGTACATATGCCAAACTCTGTTTCGCACTCATGTTTGCCTCGCTGTCCAATGCATCTCCATATGCACGTTTTTTAACTAACTCTAAGTAATTATCACAAAAATCTTTCCAAAAAAATTCTTCTATTGCGCTCAAAGCTTCGCAGTATTCAAACTGTAATAGGTTGTTCGTCGTTTTTTCTATCACTTTATATAATTTGGACAATATCCACTTATCCATCGTCTCACTGATAGAATTTATGCTCAATGCTTGATGTTTTTCCATAAACATGGAAACAAATTTGCTAGCATTCCAAAGTTTCGTAACAAGTCGTTTGCCAATTTTGAAGATATTTTCAGAGTAGACTGTGTCAACTCCAAGTCTTGAGTTTGCTGCCCAATAGCGTACTACGTCAGCTCCATAGGTTTCAAGCATTACATGAGGAGTGATGATATTACCTTTTGATTTACTCATCTTTTTTTTATCATCAGCCAAACACCAACCACTAATCATGATATTTTTCCACGGCAGTGAATCTGCATGATAATGTGCCTTCAAAATCGTATAAAAAGCCCAAGTTCTTATTATCTCATGGCTTTGGCTGCGCAGATCTGCAGGAAATATCTTATCATACCGATGGCTTGGTAAACCGAGCTCACTGTTTACTGCCAGTGCACTTAATTGAGGAGTGATCGCACTTGTTGCCCAAGTATCCATCACATCTTGATCTGGAGTAACTTCTTCTTTAATATACCCTTTCGGCAAATCTTTGAGTGGATCTACAGGTAAATCCTTTACTTCAGCTAGAATGATTTTGCCTTCTTCTCCCTTACGTTTTGAATACCAAACTGGAAATGGTACACCAAAATAACGCTGTCTTGAGATGCACCAATCCCAACTTAGCCCTTCTATCCACACCTCCATACGTTTACGCATAGATTCTGGATGCCAATTACATTTACTCACTTTATCTAATACTTGAGTTTTTTGCTCTAAAGTCTTGACAAACCATTGATAAGTAGGTAATATTTCAAGCGGCGCACCAGATCTTTCAGCACATTTAACAGAATGAGAAATGCTAGTGCTTTCTATTAAAAGTCCTTTTCCACTGAGGATTTCAATGATCCTCTTTCTTGCTTCTTTAACTTTTAGTCCATGGATCCCAGTGTCAGCTACTCGGATGACACCGGCATGTGTCTCCTCTGTCACCTGAGTAGCTTGATAATGGGCATCTTTCTCCCCTGTCATCCCAGTGCGTGACACTGGGATCCATTTTTGATCACACACTGCATGCAGATTCATCCTTCCATCCTGATCAATTATAATTGTCACCGGCAGATTATGCTTTTGCTGCCAATATATGTCGAGCTCATCACCGAATGTACAGCACATAACAAGCCCAGTGCCTTTATCTATTTTGACCTTATCATCAGCTATTATTGGAACTTTTGCCTCTGTAATTGGCACTACGGCTATTTTTCCAATCAGATGGGCATATCGTGCATCTTCTGGATGACAAAAAACTGCAACACATGCAGGAAGTAACTCAGGTCGCGTAGTTGCAATATGAATCTGCTCATTTTTTTCAGTGGAAAAAACTATCGTGTTCAAAGATGACTCAAAGACTTTATCCTCTATTTCCGCTTGCGCAATTGCGGTTTTATCAACTGGGTCCCAAAGAATAGGTTGCATTTTCCTATATATATACCCTTTGTTATATAGATCAACAAACGACGTTTGAGAAAGTGCCACAGCTTCCTTGCTGATCGTGTGATATTCCAAACTCCAATCATAACTAATGCCGACCGATTTAAATAACTCCTTGAATTCTTGCTTTGACTTCTCAATAACTTCATGGCACATCTCTATAAATTTTTCTCTGCCAACTTCTTTTGCACTAACTTTATAGGTTTGCTCAACTAACCTTTCAGTCGGAAGGCCATTATCATCAAAACCAATTGGATAAAACACATCTTTCCCCAGCATACGTTGAAACCTTGCAATAAAGTCCGTATGGCAATAGCTAAATATATGGCCAATGTGCAACTTTCCCGATATCGTTGGTGGAGGCGTATCTATAGTGAAAGTATTATCCTTTTCACCATTCCATTTATAAACCTTGCTACCTTCCCATAATACGGTGTATTTGTCTTCAATTTCTCTAAAACTATATTTTTCTTCTAACATAAATATTTCTCAGTTTTAAGCTTTAAGTTATCACAATTGAGCGAATACAGCAATTTTAATGTCTACCGTTTTAATTTATGATACAAATTCTTCTTGATCTTATAATTTTTAATGTATTACATAATAAATTTTTAGTATTGAGGTTTATTATGCTTAACTTTCACAACTTAAAAGAGATTAGAGATATTTTAACTCACCCATATTATGTGCCCCACCCAGCAAAAATAGATCTAGCAGAATTGCTTGAAGACGTGCTGGAGTTAAAAGGTAAAAAAAGCCCAGAAGAAGCAGTAGCTACATTAAAAGATAAAATAAGAAATGAACTAAAAAATGAAATGAAAAGTGAAATGAAGCAAAAAATAAATAAACTTGAGCAGCTA
Organism: Wolbachia endosymbiont (group B) of Melanostoma mellinum; assembly: GCF_947251465.1. Lineage (NCBI taxonomy): Bacteria > Pseudomonadati > Pseudomonadota > Alphaproteobacteria > Rickettsiales > Anaplasmataceae > Wolbachia > Wolbachia endosymbiont (group B) of Melanostoma mellinum. Next base: position 357,902 of record NZ_OX366366.1, on the reverse strand, counting down.
GAGAAGGAAAATAAAGACTTACAAACTAAAAAGGATAGAGCTGAACGGTTAAATAGATCCTTAGAATATGCAAGGAAGACAGCTCAGAACGAAAATATAGAATTAAAAGCTGAAAAAAATAAACTAAATACTCAAATCCAGCATTCACAGCAAGAAAAGAAAATATTAGAAGTCAAAAATGAAGCAAATAAACAACTAAAAGAAAAAGCAACATACATCGCTACTGCTAGTACTGGTCTTGCTGTTGGGTTAGTAGTGTATATTACACTTGAACATACAACTAAATTGGACATGTGGTTAATCGTTGTTATAGCAACAGTATCTGCATTCTTAGCTGGTGGTTTAATAATGAAACCTAGCTCTCAAGTAAATGGAACACAAGAACCACAAGGAGTAGCAAATAAGAATTCAGTCTAGCTTGATATAGTTTTTTTCATTTCACTGCCTTTCCAAATTTGAAGCAGGTTGTTTGAGCCATAGTACAAAGTAAATATAGTAATTTTACACTAAAATTTTTAGTTTTGTTTCTGTGGGTTAGTTGGTACGAGCCTTGCCTTTAAGAAGATGTAAAATCACAATTATTACGAATAACATTCCACCAATAACTGATATAGCTCCACCCGTAATAAAACAAGCACGTGCCAACATTGATGAAATACTTGGCAGATCTGCAACTTTTCTTAATGCACCATATCCACCAAGCCAAACAAGTCCAGTAATGTGGAGAAAATGTCCCAAGCTATATGCATAAATCTGTAATCTTACTATGGAGCTTTTTATTTCTTTACAGCCCAATTTTGGTAACAGCCAGTAGACAAAATTCATAAAAGCTATAGTAATACCAACCACAGAACCGTGATAATGCGCAGGGATAGTGACATTTCCTTCAATAGTTAGCACTCCAAGCACACCTCCATAAATGAACAATACAAACGAGTGGAGAAGATAATTGCCCTTATCATTGAGCAGAGTTTTTATGTTGCAATATACTAATATTGTTAAAAAGCACGGCAGAACTGCTCCAGCAATTCTCATATGCCAGGTAAAAAACTGTATCAATTCAGCACTATCCGCCGAATAAATAAAGTATATAAACGTCGCACCTACGGTCAAAACTGTGTTTATAAATAGTGGTAAAATGGTAATTTTATTTAGACTAATATAGCGAGCATTCAGTATGATCAAATAAACTAAAAACATTGCTTGAGCAAAGGCAAACTGCAGTAAATGTCCGCCTCCCCAAAAGAGATATTCATAAAATAAATTCTTGTCTGAGTGATATAGACCTGGAGGCGTATTTTTATGTGCTAAAACAACACAAAGAAATGATGACACAAGTATAATGACCAGGCCAATTTGTCCGATTGAAAGATATGAGTCTTGTTTATTTGATATGTAGGCTAGAGCTGTATTTATCAATATGCTGGTAATGAAAAGACTGAGTCCAAGTAAAAATAATTTGTTTTGTAATACAGGTATATAGTTACTTTTGATAACTTCAGTATTTGGAACAAATGCAGATATAAACATTAGCAGCATGGAAAGGATTGAGAGAATCCATGAGAAGTTAAACCAATGATTGGTGTTTTTTAAGTTTATGATGAAGAGCAGAGATATTATAGAGCACATCCATACCAAAATTGACAAATTTACGTGTATCACCAGTGCATTATCAAAGATATATTGTGCAGAAGGAATGAGGGAAGAAATAAAAGGCAATCGTAGAAAAATAACAATTATTGACAGCAGTCCAGAACAAGCAAGAGCAAGTACTGCCAAGAATATCCATTGCCTGCAAAGTGAAGCGTTATTTTGTATGTTGAGCATTTACTTTTAGGTACTATAGCATAAGACAATGTACATTTTTCAAATTGATATGCATAGTTTAAATGAATGACATTACAACAATATCTTTCATCGTGAAAATGCTGCGTCCATTTCCATTTCATATTATGGTAATATTACTGACAGCGTTAGTCTGGGCTATCGAAATGTGTTTTAATCAATACTTGATAAAAATTATTACAGTAAGAGAATCTTTACATAATGGCATGACATTACGTTAATGCTTTTGATCCACAATTAAGAACATTTTCGTTGTGATTTACGTTTCTAGTATGTATATTAATAAATCTTGTTTTCACTAAATAATGAAAATAATAATTGTCATGATAATGTTATTGTATAGTAACTATACAATGGCAAGCGAACGAATAAGTTTAGTAGATAAAAAATTATCTCAAGGATATGTAGCTCCAATACTTACAGAAAATAGCGTTATTTTACCAGACAAGCACGGTACCTTATATTCCTTTGATATCGATAACCCAAGAGTTATAAATTGGAAATTATACCTCTCAAGTAGGAAAAAAATTGGTAATATGAGTTTATCGAGCTACAAAGAAAATGTTTTCTTTGTAGTGGATAACATTCTACACACAATAGATGCGAAAACAGGGGAGATTCAATGGGAAAAAGAATTAAGAGCTCCGGCAAGAGGGAAAGCAATAGTAATAAACAATAAGTTGGTAGTATTGACTATTGATAACTATCTACATGTATTTGATGTAAAAGATGGCAGCCCCATTTGGGCTTATCAAAATGGTATAAATGAGGTTCGAGGTTTATATTCCATCTCACCAGCAGTCTCTAATGATAAAATAATGGCACCATTTTCAAATGGCGAGTTAATAGCTTTTAATGAAGAAGGTAAAAAACTATGGAGCCAAAAATTAGCTACAAATCTTTTAGACACACAGCTTACAGATGTAACTACTACACCTAGAGTACACGATAATATCTTAATAGCTACGAGCAACTCTTATATTTATAGCATTGACGTAAACTCAGGAAATATTTTATGGTCAAGGCCACTACAAGTAAAAAGTATATCAAACATTGAGTCATATTATAGCCCTCTTATTCCTGCAGAGAAACAAAAAGAAGGCGGAAGAATTTTCATGGTGACTAAAGATAATAAGGTAATTGGCATCGACATACAAAGTGGAAAAACAGTTTGGACATCTGATTTTATAGAGAATGTGCAATTGTTTGTTCCAATTATGTATGCCCATACGCTTTGGGTAACAAGTAATAAAGGTTCAATATTTGCTTTTCCTGGATCTGAAAGTACAGGAAGGGTAATTAAAATACCCGGTAATGTGTTTCATGCTCCAGTATTTACCCATGGTAAGATGTATATAACGACTGAAGGAAATGGTGTTTATTCTTTAGAAAATAGGTTTGTTTTTTATGACTGATTATGATTTGATTATTATAGGTGGTGGTCCAGGTGGTTACAAATGCGCTATTGCTGCTGCAAAACTTGGACTCAAAGTTGCTTGTATAGACAAAAATAGCATTTTTGGTGGCACGTGTTTGCGAGTTGGGTGTATACCATCAAAAGCATTACTCCATTCCTCTTATCAGTATGCTAGCGCGAAAAATAATCTATCAAAACTTGGCATAAAAGTTAAGGATGTAAGTCTCGATTTGAGAGAAATGATAGGCTATAAAGACGCTAGAGTTCAGGAACTTGGAAAAGGCATAGAATATCTGTTTAACCTTTACAAAATTACTAAGATCAATGGACTTGGAAAAATTACTTCTTTTGATCAAGGCAACCTTGAAGTTTCAGTTGAAGGTAAGGTGCTGAAGACAAAAAATATAGTAATTGCAACCGGTTCTGACGTTATTTCTTTGCCAGGAATTAATATCGATGAGAAAAGTATTATTTCATCAACTGGTGCATTGTCTTTAACTGAAGTACCAAAAAAACTTGTCGTAATCGGAGCCGGGGCAATAGGGCTTGAAATGTCTTCTGTATGGAGGAGGCTAGGGTCTGAAGTCACTGTAGTAGAATTTTTTGACAGAATCGCTGCAGCAATGGATGGAGAATTAAGTAAGTCTCTACTTTCTAGTCTACAAAAACAAGGAATAAAATTTTTACTTAGCACTAAAGTTGAGGGAATAAAACAAAGTAGTAACTCTTTGAGTGTGAAAGTTTGCTCTGTAAAAGATAATCAAACAAATACTATAGAGGCGGATAAGGTATTGGTGGCAGCAGGACGCAAACCATGCTCTGAGGGTCTTGAAAAAATAGAAAAAGACAGTCGTGGCTTTATTAAAGTCAACAATAGTTATGAAACCAACGTAAAAGGAATATTTGCTATTGGTGATGTGATTGGTGGAGCAATGCTTGCTCACAAAGCTGAGGAAGAAGGGGTGGCAGTTGCAGAGATACTAGCAAGGCAATTGCCTCACGTTGATTATGAAATCATACCGTCAGTCATTTACACCCACCCTGCAGTTTCTTCAATCGGTAAAACTGAAGAAGAACTAAAAAGTGCTGGTCGAAAGTATAAAGTTGGTAAATGTCAATTTGCTGCAAACGGTAGAGCAAAAGTCACTGACGATGCTGAGGGATTCGTGAAAGTTCTGACTTGTAGCAAAGCAGATACAATACTCGGTGTACATATCATAGGAGCATACGCTGATACGCTAATCAATGAAGCAGCGGTTGCAATGGCATATGGTGCAGCAGCAGAGGATATATACAGAATTTGTCACTCTCATCCTGATATAAATGAAGCCTTTAGGGATGCGTGCATCGATGCTTTCTTTAAAAAGTAACTGTGGACCTCGGTTCAATCATTGAAAAATGGTATGATTGGCTAAAGTACAACAGGTCTTACTCACCAAACACTTTGGAGTCATACATGAGGGACCTCAAAGATCTTATAAGTTTCCTAAATACTCACATTGGTGAAGAAGTAAATGTTGGCTCTTTAGAAAAATTAAGCATACCTGAACTGAGAAGTTGGTTTACCTCTCGTTATGCAAGAGGTGTAAATGCGAGATCTAACACTCGCGCATTGTCAGTAATCAGAAATTTTTTCAAATATATAAAAAACAATTATGAAATAAATAATGAAGCGGTATTTTCTTTATCAAGGCCAATTCAGAGAAGAACTCTACCTAAAGCACTTTCAATATCTAACATAGAAACTCTATTGAAAGAAATGAAATTGCCTGATCTAGGCGAGCCTTGGGTGGTAAAAAGAGAAATTGCAATTGTCGTTCTGCTATATGGTACGGGCTTAAGAATCACTGAAGCACTGAATCTTAAGGTTAGTGATATTAGCAATGAAAGTTTAATAGTAACAGGTAAGGGAGATAAACAAAGGCAGGTATTTATTCTTCCAGTAGTAAAAAAGTGTATACAAAAATATATAAAAGCTTGTCCCCACTTTGACGAAGCGGGACATCTTTTTGTCGGGGTAAGAGGAAAAAAATTGGGAAGAACTTATGTTGCTAATCGTTTGCAAAAAATAAGAAGATTTTTAAACTTACCAGAAATTTTATCTCCACATGCATTTCGCCATAGTTTTGCTACTCATTTGCTTCAGGAAGATATTGACATAAGATCAATACAACAGCTGCTTGGCCACTCAAGCCTTGAAACTACTCAAGTTTACACTCACCTAAATTATCAAGATGTCTTCAATATGTATAAAAACTTTCAGAAGAGTTTGAATAAAAAATCGAAATCTTAACTTCGTCTTAAATCGATAGTATTGCCGAACTGAGTGCTTGCAACATCATTCAGTACTGTACTTGCTTTATATAAGCAATAGTGACCAGCAGAGAGAAAGCAAAACGTTTTGCAAAAGGTTGTGAATGAAAGAGAATAGACAGCAGAATTTAAATTAGAAGCTATGTAAAGAAACAAGTCAAGCAAATAGCAAAAGAGCTAGGCTCTGTGTACAAAATGTTAGCAGGTCAAATTAATTGAGGACGGGGATTTGCGACTAAAGTTCATGCACTTGTTGACGTACTGGGAAACCCATTCAAATTTATTTTGACCTCAGGCTAGAGGAACAAAATTACTCAGTTGACTAAAAATGTCTCTAGCTACACTATATGGCTTCTTTAAAATTTTGTTTACAGAGCCTAGAAAGAAAGCTGAGGAAAAGTAGAGGTTACCTTTACATATGAACTACATCTCAACCTGATATTGTCGTTCCTAATATGTTGGATTTCTTGCATAACTCGAATTCAAAAGTTGATGTCATTCCAGCGCGTGACACTGGAATCCAGATAGGCTTTGTTGCATAGCACTGATAGGCATGTAAATCACAGTGAATTTACGCAGCTAATTTAAATTCAGCCATACCTATATCAGTAAATTTGTTCAATAAGTAGCACTTAATTAACAGCTCTTTTTCACGATTTACCTCTGATTTATTTTTCAAGCCAAACCCAAATATTTGCTTCAACCTATAGAAAAAGACTTCAATAGTATCCGTTCAGAGGTGTGGTTTAAGAAACAACAGCTAGCAGGTTTTGAAAAGGGTTTAATTCCTTTTGTTTCCAAGTCAGATACAACGAAATTATCCGCTCAAGAAATCTATTCCCTCGCTCTGACTGTGCAAAATATGAATTCTTACGATAGACAACATAATGCCGTATCTGTCGCTCAACATGGTTATTCGTTAATGGAATATTCTCTGGGTCATCCAAAAATGTCCACATCATTGACTCGGATTTTATAATACCCTTTACCGTTCGTGAAGCTCCTTTTGCTTCAAGTATATAAGATATTTTTATCATGCAGTACTGTATGTATCTTCGTAATTCTTTAGCTTGCTTAGTGAACTTTGAAATACTAATTTCATTTTCTGACAAAGCGTTTTTTAATACAAACAATCCATTAGCTGCGTCTTTTAAACAATGGCCAAGTCTCATTACTTCACTATTCCAACTATGAGATAACCTCTCGAAATTTCTCAATAAGTGAGCCCAACAAATTTGTCGTTTTTCATCACTGAAGTGGTTGTAAACTGCATATCTGTCAGTAATTACCAGGTTTTTGTAATCACAAAATGCACTATTCTTTAAAAATTTCATTCCTCTTGTATCTGCTAACTTCATAAGACTTGCTTTATTGTTGGCAAACATCCAGCACCATCCCAATTTGCCTTTGTTGTAGTGACTGGTTTCATCAATATGCAAAATTTCGCTTGCTTTTATTTCTTCCTCTATTTGTTCATAGGCTTCTTTACATTTTGACGAAACCCTTGCTTCACTATTGGACACACTACCAACACTTATACTCATGTTAAAGATGTCTTTCATAATATTCGCTATTTCTCGCTTTGAATTCTTATAAAACCCACTTAGTGATGCAACTACTGACTTAACTCTAGGACCAAAGGTATCCGGTGTAACTCCTTCTGGTAATTTGCTACTCCTTCTTTTTCCGCATTTACGACAGCGACCATGTTCTAATTGATACTCAACTACGTAAGGCTTAATTTCTGGTAAATCAACTTTTTGATAGACATATGGTTTTTCCGATATTGCGATTTCTTCACCACACTCGCATCTATTTGGTAACTCTACCTTCACCACCTCATCTGCTTCCATTTTAGCTCGGCAATTCCCCTTATGTCCAACTTGACCACCTATCTTCCTGCCGCCCTCTGACTTATCTTCTGGTGTGTCTTTTTTTATTTTGTACAGCTCTTTTGAACTTGGTAAAGATGAATTCCTTGAGTTTAAGCCGAGTCTCTCTCTTAGTTCAGCATTCTCTATTTCTAAGATTTTATTTTTTTCTTCAAGCTTTGCTACTTTCTGCTCTAAGTTTTTACATAACTCTACAATACTGATCAACAATTGAAGCATCTAGCCTTACTTTACTATCAACATTTTGTGTTATTACTACTTTAATATATTATGTCAATTGTTTTTTATCCTTGCCACACCTCTGAACGGATACCTTCAATATAAGACCGTGCTCCATACTTAACTTTTTTCTTCCATTCATTAATACCATCTTCATAATTCTCATATGACCTAATTCTACTAATATACTTGTTTCTTTCTGATAAGTAGTCAGCTAAACAAATTTTAGTATCCTTCCTAGGGCGAATAATAGGCACAATATTGTATTTTCTGCATTCTTTATACACACTTTTTATATCATAAGCCGCATCTGCTCGAATAGAACAAATGTTATATTTATCACTGACTTCTTCTAACATATCGCAGACCGGCAAATAGTCTACAGCAACACCACTAGATGCTTATTGCTTTCTTATCATTTATGTTTAAAACAACATGTAATTTTCTTACTTGACCATAACCACTGTATTTTCTTTTTCGAATATTAAGCTTACTATGCCCACCGTTATTATTGTAGATACTAACTCTAGTGCTATCTACGGCAATTTCAACATTTTCCAGATCATCTTTATTGCTTCTATGGTCATCAATCTTCAAATTAAGCTTTTTAAATCTTCTGGAAGCTTGTGTATAGCTGATAATCTTAAGTTTTTTGCCTATTTGTACCATATAACCTTTTACAAAACCTACAGCTTGTCTCAAGCCAATTCTAAAAAGATGAACTATTATGTGTATTAAAATTACAACTTTATCACTATAAGTGTTATTGCCACCTGCAACTTTTGGACTATTTTCATACCAATTTTCTATGGCTTGATTAACAAAATGAAAAACATTTCCTCTTTTTTTGAGAAACTCGTTATATTCTCTTTGGTTACTTACTCTCATTTTTTGTGGCATAAGTTGTACTTGTTTGAAAAATGCCTATTTTACAACAAAATGCGTTAGTAGCCATATATTAAAAAGCTTTTCTTCTTACAATAACCTCAACCAACACTAGCTATGCAACAAAGCCATCCAGATATTGGGTTCCAGCTGGGATGACACCTGTTTATGCAAGAAATCTATTGAAAATTGAGTTAAACTAAAAATTCAGTTTGACACACTTTTGTTAAACATTTTTGGGACGTTAAAATAAACAGATAAATAATTTTCTCTTAAGCTACTTCAACACTTTCATCATGGGTTAAAAGCAACTCCACAAGTTCTTGGCAGTTATCAACTGCACAGTCCAGTACTGTATTCCCTAAATTATTTCTAGCGTTAACGTTTGCATTGTGTTTTAGTAGCGTCCTCGTTATATCAACCTTTTGCCTAATAACAGCCAAGTGTAGTGCAGTGTTGCCATCTTTATCCTTAGCATTAATATTAGCACCTTCTCGAATAAGGCATTCTGCAATATTGCAGCTTCCAGATAAAGCAGAGTAGTGTAATAGAGTTCTACTATTTCTATCTCTAGCATTAACATTAGCACCTTTATTGATTAGAAACTCCACTATTCTTAAGTCTCCACTGAAAGTGGCTTTATAGACAACGCGGTGTAACGCTGTTTCGCCATATTCATTCTTGGCATTAACATTAGCACCTTTTTCAATTAGGCACTTCACTACATTTAATTTTCCATTCTCAGCAGCAAAAAATAATGGGGTTCTGTAGTGTTCGTCCCTAGCATCAACATAAGCATCCTCATTAATTAGGTGTTCCACTATACCCAATTCCCCAACGTCAGCAGCTAAATGTAATGGAGTCATACCACAATTGTCTTTAGCGTCAATATTAGCATACCTTTTGATTAGATATTCCACCATATCTAGATCTCCATTTATAGCAGCAATGTGTAATGGAGTCCTGCCATATTCGCCTTTAGCATTAATGTTATTATTTTTAATAATCAGGTATTTTACTATATCCAATTCCCCAGCGTAAGCAGCTGAATGCAATGGAGTATTATCATATTTATCTTTAGTATTAGTGCTAGCACCTTTATTGACTAGACATTTCATTACATTCAAATTTCCACTCTTAGCAGCAATATGCAACAAAGTTTGACCGTGATTGTCCTTAACATTAACAATTTTTACCAATTCACCTGGGTAATATTTTTCTATATGTGTTATTATTGCACTAATTGCTTTACAATCACCACTTTCAGCAAGCAAGTGCAAAGGGGTGCTTTTCCTTATAAACAGTGTTCCTCCATATACATAAAATGAGTTAAAGTAAAAGTTATCAATCAACTTACCGTATGTACTTGCGTATCCCCATACAAATGCAATATGGCTCATACTACCTTGTGCTAAACCACCACTGTTTATCAATTCCAAAGCTTTCCTTAGAACTTCCTCTTCTTGGCCCTCCTTTTGTAATTTTAATCTAGTTATTCCCTGCACTACTCTGTGAATACTTGCCACTTCCTCTTTCAAGTCAATCATTGAATATCTATCGAGTAGCTCAACAGCCTTCCATAACTTTTCCTTATCCTCTGCTATTAACTTTGAAAAGACTTCTTCTATATGAATCTTGTCAGGAGCAAGATAAGCCATTGTTTCCAGAATATTCAACGCTTCACAGCCATATTCTTTTTGTATATGTGTCATCGTAGTATTACAAGTTATTGAAACTGCTTCAGTATAACGATCTTCGCCTTCACAATCTCCTTCTTTAAGTGACTTTCTTGTATGTTGTTGGAACTCCTTTAAGTAATCACTTACCTCAAATCTTCCATAACCTCTCAACTTTGATTTTTTATTTTTGTTGCAAATATATACGGTTGCTTGTTTTAAAGCCAAGGGAACATACTGCAGCTTTTCTGTTAATTCTTCTATTTCCTGATCCTGTAAATTGTCCTCTATGTTCAAAGCTTTTTTAACAAACTCGCAAGCTTCTGTTTTACAAAATTCATTTAACCGTATTACTTTTATATCTCCTTCTTCTACCGAATCCCATTTTTGATCATGAGAAGTAATTAAAACATAAGGTTTTTTATGTCTAGGGTGTAAAGATGAAGGTAAAAACTTTCTAATGTATTTATATTCTCTTGCATTATCGAAAATAAAAAGACTTTTTATATCTTCGAAATACCTATATACGTCTTTAATAACAGACCTGATTCCCTTTTCTTGTTCAGTGTCTTCTTCTGTAATAGAAATTTTCGAACCTTCAGGTAATCTTTTATTTAGCTTTTTAGCTAATCCTTTAAACGACTCTTCAAGATTCTTTGGTGTTTCTGCATTTATCCGTACAAGGTTACCATCATAATCTTCTTTACGTTTATAAGCATATTCTATAGCCAATCCATTCTTCCCTACTCCGTCAGGACCGCTAATGACAACTATTTGTGATACTTCCGCTTGCTCATTTGTAGTTTTGTGCAACTCTTTGTATATCTTTTGTAATTCACTCCTTCTACCAGTAAACGTTTTAACTGGATACCTCATATTAAACCAAATAGGTTCTTTACGTGCTTGCTGATTATTTAATACTTCTCCTATCTCATCAACCTTTCTTTCTATTCTCTCTACTCCTTGTTCTATCTTACCTAAAGTACTAGCCCATAGCTCCACTTCTCGAAAAAGCTCTTCTCCCTCTTTGTGCGAAAAAGGACGCGCTTTTATATCTTTTACCCAGTCTGATATTTTTTTTAGAAGATTATTACAAAAGATTTGATTGTCACCAATATAGCCAAACTTTTTGTTCAACCTACTACTCAACTTACCTAGCAATAATTCTCTTAGCTGAGCTTCATGGGGTAAGTTAACGACGAACACCAGTTCATTTAAAAAGTCCTCTATCTCTTTATTGCTGACTTCCTTACCTATCTCACGCTTTATAAAATCCATATTTTGCTTCAAGTATTGAGCAATACTACCATCTGAATCACTAATTCTATATTTTGCACTATCACCTATATCCAGAAACTCATCTTTTGTGTCTATTCTTACAAATGAAAGTTCTTTTCCTTTATTTTCTCCACTTAACATTGCTCTTAGATTTCTTACTTCGTGTTGTATTGAATATGGTGAATCAAGATCCATATTCGTAGCAAAAAGAAAATGCTTTGTTCCACCACTAAACTTTGCATTATTTTTGATTTTTAGATAGGCAAGAAAAAGTTTTAAAATACTAAACTTACCACTTTTTGTTAACAAGCTACTTACACTGATTTTTTTAGTTCCATCTTGGTTGTGCTTAGCTTGTATAAACTTATGTACTATATCTTTATTTTGCTCATTCTGGACAAAAATGTCATCAAAACCTTGAGCTGACTCTAACTCTGTGTCTATGGAGAAAGAATATTCTTTACCCATCTTAGACATGAGAGATGTTATATCCATCTCATGCATTAGAGATATTACGATCAATAACTCTTGAAAGGGAATACCATGGTAAGTGCGTTTTAACCCCCAATTAGAATCATCTTCTAGATACATTACCCCTGTTTTTGTCCTAATCTTTCACTCAAAACCAAGTTCACAACATCGGGGCTGGCTTTTCCTTTGGTGAGTTTCATGACTTCACCAACAAAGAAACCATACAATCTTGTTTTACCGCTTTTGTATTCTTGAACTTTATCTTGATTGCTATTGATGATTTTGTCGATAATTTCTGATATTTGACCTCTATCGGTTATTTGTTTTAGGTCCTGCTCTTCTATAATAAGGGATGCAGGCTTTCCAGTTTCAAACATAATATCAAAAACTTGTTTACCAAGTTTGGCAGAGATCGTTCCATCGACGATAAAGTCGAGGAGCTCGGATAAAGCATCTGCTTTAATTGGAGAGCTAACAATATCAATATTTGTTTTATTTAAACGACCGAAAAGCTCGACGGTTAACCAGGTAACTGCAATCTTTGAATCATGCTTTTTTGCTAATTTTTCAAAATAATCGGCAATTTCTTTATCAGAAGTGATAACGTCTGCATCATATTCATTGATACCTAATTCCTCTATGTATCGAAGTTTTTTTTGATCTGGCAACTCGGGTAAAGATGATTTAATAGAATCAATTTTGTCTTGGCTTATTTCAACAGGTAGCAAATCAGGTTCAGGGAAATATCTATAGTCACTTGAATCTTCTTTGCTTCTCATCACTTTTGTTTTTCCTAAAGTGACATCAAACAATAAGGTATCTTGACTTATTTCTCCTCCGCTTTCCAAAATTTTGATCTGCCTTTGTGCTTCATAATCTATAGCTTGTACAATATAACGTATTGAATTTAAGTTTTTTATTTCACAACGAGTGCCAAATGTGCTACTGCCCTTTGGGCGAACAGAAACATTTGCATCACAGCGAAGTGACCCCTTTTCCATATCACCATCACATGAACCGATGTAACGCAAAATCTGCCTCAATTTTTTCATGAATTCTGCAGCTTCTGCAGATGAACGAAGATCTGGCTCTGAAACAATTTCCATTAAAGCAACACCTGCACGATTTAAATCTATGTAAGTTTTGCTTTCTTCATGAATACTCTTTCCTGCGTCTTGCTCTAAATGAATTCTCGCGATTCTTATTTCCTTTTCATTGTCGTTGATAAATACTCTACCATTTTTAACTATTGGCTCAAAAAACTGGGTTATCTGGTAACCTTGCGGTAAATCGGGATAAAAATAATTTTTACGATCAAAGTAAGAGCACTTATTAATTTCTGCAGAAAGTGCAAGACCGGTACATATTGCTTGCTCTATGCAGAAATAATTTAATATTGGCAATGTACCTGGCATTGCTGCATCAACTAGAGAAACTTGAGTATTGTGCTCAGTGCCAAATTCCGTTAGTGAACTAGAAAATAGCTTTGTCTTAGAAGAAACCTGAGCGTGTACCTCAAGTCCAATTACTGTCTCCCAGTTTTCTTTTGTCATGTATTTTATTCAATTAATAACTTTATATTCTGCAAACTAGCACAAAAAGTCAAATAAAACTCATTTAACCTATGATCCAAGAGCGGTGTATATCAATAATATAAGAGTTACTACAGTTTCTATTGACTAGGCTGTTATATAATAAAGTTAAGTGCTGCCAAAAAATATCTATAGTAGGCCAAAACATAATTTTGATGGCAACTGATTAGCTAACAAATTTATAAACATCAGTATATAGTTCATCAATGCCTGGCTCTTTACTATTTTTAGCAAAATCTTCTGACTTTTTTACTAAATCTCGTATTTCCTTATCAATAGCTTTGCATTCTTCATCAGAAGCGATTTTATTGTCTGTTATATACTGCTTTAGGGTGCTTATAGGATCATGATTTTGCTTCATATCTTCAACTTCTTCTTTTGAGCGATAAGTAGCAGGATCTGACATCGAATGACCACGATATCGATATGTTTTCATTTCAAGCAAGATAGGTCCTTTTCCCCCACGTACGTGCTCAGCTATTTCACTTGTTAACTCATAGACAGAGAAAAAATCCATTCCATCAACTTGTTTTCCAGGAATACCAAAACTCTCTCCTCTTTTATATAGTTCAGTTACTAAAGTTGATCTTTGTACAGAAGTTCCCATTGCGTATTCGTTATTTTCTATGATATAAACCACAGGTAACTTCCACAAAGATGCCATATTAAATGATTCATATACTTGTCCTTGATTTGCAGCACCGTCACCAAAATATGTGAATACAACGTTATCTTTTTTCTTGTATTTATTAGCAAATGCTATTCCTGTGCCAATTGGGACTTGTGCACCTACTATTCCATGTCCACCAAAGAAATTTTTTTCAACATCAAATATGTGCATGGAGCCACCTTTGCCTTTTGAACACCCTGTTTCTTTGCCGGTTAGTTCTGCCATCACAACATTCGGATCAGAATTACATGCAAGCATTAAGCCATGGTCTCTATAGCTTGTGATAAAAGCATCACCAGATTTTGATGCAGCTTGAGTCCCAACTGCAACTGCTTCTTGCCCTATTGATAAGTGACAGAATCCGCCTATTAATCCCATTCCGTATAATTGTCCTGCTTTTTCCTCAAATCTGCGTATGAGAAGCATTTTTCTGTAGAATCCAATCACCTGTTCTTTAGTGAAATTTTCTGCTTTCATATTGACTTTCTTTTATTAAATTGAGATCATACCAGAAATTTTTAACATTTTATAATACTATCTATATGGACTACTATCACTGGCTTGAAGCTTTTCACGTTATCTCTGTAATTATGTGGGTTGCAGGTATGCTCTATTTGCCAAGGCTTTATGTTTACCATGCATCTGTAAAACCAGGGTCAGAAAATGACAGCTTACTTCAAATAATGGAGAAGAGACTCCTTAGATATATCATAAACCCTGCAATGCTTTTCTCCCTTAGTTTTGGAATTATGCTAATGATTATTAGGGAACCATATCACGAAGGGTGGTTTCATGTAAAAGCGCTAGCATTATTCTTAATGTTTGCTATTCATGTCCTACTTGCAAAGCATAGGAAAAATTTTGTAGTGGGCTTGAATAAGAAAACTCACGTTTATTTTCGTGTTTTAAACGAAGCAGTAACAGTGTTAATAATAATTATAGTTATTATGGTTATTGTAAAACCTTTTTGATTTTCTAGCCTAATGCTGAACCATTCAATAGAGTATAAGAATTGTTACTAAATAGTTTATTCTGATGTTCCATAGTCTAAGTAGAGTACTTAAGATATAGATTCTTTGTTTTTGTGTGTTATCCTGATTAACAAGAATTCGCAGTAGTATTATAATGAGTAAGTTAAAAAAGCTTAGTGCTGGACTTTCTTTGACAGGCCTGATTGGTAGTGATGATATAGATATGCAAAGGGCAGGAAATAGAAAGAAGAAATATCAATTTTTGGATAAGACGTTCGCATGGATTGATGCGATGATAAATTTTATTTTTAAACGTGAGAGTAATAACGCAAATGAAGTCCTAAAAGTCACATGGGGACCACTATTTTTTGGTTTAGTGGTGATATTCATCTTTTTTGGAATAGGTGGTATTTGGTCGGCTATAGCTCCAATTGACGGAGCAGTGCATGCAAGTGGAGAAATTATTGTCTCTTCAAATAGAAAAATAGTGCAACACTTGGGTGGGGGAATAATAAGCAAAATTTTAGTAAAAGAAGGTCAAACAGTTAAAAAAGATGAGCCTTTAGTTTTATTAAGTGATGTTAACGAAAAGGCAAATTTGAGTATAATTAAAGAAAAACTCTTATCACTTTTGGCAACTGAAGCAAGACTTATTGCAATTAGGGGAGACTTAGATACGCTAGAATTTTCTGATGAGGTTAAAAGATTATCTAACGATGAACTTGTAAATAAAGCGATAAAGAATCAGGTAAAGTTGTTCAACTCTCAGAGAAAGAGTATATTAGGAAAAACTGACATACTGCAACAACGTATAAAGCAGTTAAATGATGAATTAGCAGGGCTAAATTTTCAACTAAATGCAGCCCATAAGCAATATGACTTGATAACTGAGGAGTTAGAAACAAAAAGACAATTACTTGATAGTGGCCATATAAGCAAACCACACATTTTAGCTTTAGAAAAACAGTTTGCTGAAATTGAGGGTAGAGTTGGACATTACCGTTCTGCAATATCTCAAGTACAGCAAAAGATTGGAGAAAATGAGTTAGAGATTATAAATGTGAAGAATGATGCTCAAGAAAGAGCAAATGCTGAGCTTAAGGAAGTCAATACATCTATTGCAGACTTAAAAGAGAGGCTGATGGTTGCTGAAGATTCGTTAGCACGTACAATAATTAAATCACCTCAAGATGGTATAGTTACAGATATAAGATACCACACTGAAGGTGGTGTTATACAATCTGGAGTTCCAATCATGAGTATAGTACCATCAGATGATGATCTAATAATAGATGCTAAAGTTCTAACCAGAAACATAGAAGAGATACTGTCAGCAAAAAAGAAAGATAGCAATATAGTCTCTATCGACGGACTAGAAGGGCTAAAAGTTAAAGTAAGGCTGAGCGCTTATAGTGCACGTCGCTTAAGTTTAATTAACGGTATAGTAAACCATATTTCCCCTGATGCTCTTGATGATCCAAGGATGGGGCGTTATTATTCAGTGCGAGTGGTGATACCAAAATCAGAACTTGCTCAATTTAAAAACGTATACCTATATCCTGGTATGCCAGCAGAAGTATATATAGTTACTCAATCCCGCACTCTTTTATCGTTCTTGTTTACACCTATAATTGCAACATTCGATAGATCTTTCATAGAGAGATAATTTATTTTGCTTTTCTAAAAAATTTGTTTACAGAGTTTGATGTGCAAAAAAATTTACACACAAGTAGTGTATTATTTTATAATTATTTTCTATAATATGTAAATCTTTGATTTAAGATGCAAATGCTAACGTAAACATTAAAGGTTAATTAGTAAACTCAGCTGTATAATAGAATTAAAGGAATTAGTAAGATTTTTACCTTAATGAATTATAAATAGGCAAACTTACCTAAAGTTTAATAGTGTCTGTTACTGCTTTTAGGTGTGAGGCTAGAGGGTTATTAGCAATAACAGACACTATTAAACTTATTATAGAACTTCCTTAAAGTAAATACTTAACTTAAAATATTATAATATTTTAACTTAAAATAGATTCATGTAAATGCTTTTTCCTCAAGTTAGTATCGTATTACTATATTTATTAAATGCTAAAAAAACATTAATCATCATTTACTTTTGATTCAATATTTAGCAAAACACTTTTGTACATTCTATAATCTCTGTTTGCATAGTAAGTGTATATATATTATTATACAGTTAGTTTTACAGCAAAAAATATGGTGAAGTTATTTGCATTATTGATAATGTTTTACTCAAACATATCAATTGCTTCTGCTCCTACTTCTTGGCAATTTGGATTTCCTGCGCCTGCAACTGAGATAATGGAGGCTGTAGTTAAGTCACATTCGTTTGTGATGAGTGTAATGATTGCAATTATGCTTTTTGTATGGGCCCTGCTTGCTTATGTAGTATTTCGCTTTCGTAAGGGCAAAGTGAAAAATGTCAGTAAAATAACTCATAATATCTTTGTAGAAATTATCTGGTTTGTTATACCAACGATTATTGTTGGGGTATTGGCTTTTAAAAATGCTGAATTAATTAAACTACAGGAGAAAGTGCCAAAAGCTGACATAACACTAAAAGTTATTGGTCATCAATGGTATTGGAGTTACCAGTACCCAGAATATCAAGGTATTTCATTTGACAGCTATATAAAAGGAAAAGAAGACTTTACCGAAAGAGATTTAAAACTATTCTCTGTTGATAATAACGTTATTTTACCTATCAATACTAATATTCGTTTACAAGTGACAGCAGGAGATGTAATACATAGCTGGGGAATACCGGCTTTTGGTATAAAAATTGATGCAATACCAGGTAGGCTGAATGAAGCATGGTTTAACGTTACAAAGCCCGGTATTTATTATGGGCAATGTTATGAACTATGTGGTCAAGGTCATGGATTTATGCCAATTGTTGTTGAAGCAGTGAGTAAAGAAGATTTTAATAAGTGGATTGAAGATAAAAAATTAGTAAGTTAAGTTTGGAGTATAGATATGAGTGATGTACCAAAAGGTATAAGACGTTGGCTGTTTTCTACTAATCACAAAGATATAGGGACACTATACATTATTTTTTCCATATTAGCTGGAATTATTGGTGGATTATTATCGGTAATTATTCGTACTCAGCTAATGCACATTAATATACTTAACAATAATTACCAGCTATATAACGTAATGATTACAGGGCATGCGGTAATAATGGTGTTTTTTATGATAATGCCAGCCTTAATGGGAGGATTTGGTAATTGGTTCGTACCTCTCATGATTGGTGCACCAGATATGGCATTTCCTCGTATGAATAATTTAAGTTTTTGGTTGTTAGTTTCATCTTTTATTTTGCTTATCCTCTCGGTATTTGCTGGCGAAGGTCCTGGAACAGGATGGACTTTATACCCACCTTTGTCGCAAATTATGTCCCACCCAAGTGCAGGAGTTGATCTTGCTATACTTGCACTTCATATTGCTGGTATGTCATCAATTGTTGGGGCGATCAACTTTATAGTTACCATATTCAATATGCGTGCAAAAGGTATGTCACTAACTAAGATACCACTATTTGTTTGGTCTATTTTACTCACGTCATTTATGTTAATTGTTGCCTTACCGGTACTTGCTGGTGCTATAACTATGCTGCTCACTGATCGTAATATAGGTACCTCCTTTTTTGATCCTGCTGGTGGTGGTGATCCTGTGTTATTTCAACATCTGTTTTGGTTTTTTGGTCATCCAGAAGTTTACATAATTATTTTTCCTGCATTTGGTATCATCAGTCAGATTGTGTCAACTTTTTCTCATAGGCCAGTATTTGGTTATATGGGAATGGTTTATGCCATGATAGGAATAGCAACGTTTGGCTTCATGGTTTGGGCTCACCATATGTTTACTGTTGGGCTTAGCGAGGATGCTGCTATATTTTTTAGCACTAGCACAATTTTCATTGGTGTTATAACTGGTGTAAAAGTCTTTAGTTGGATTGCAACTATGTGGGGTGGAGCGATTGAATTGAAGACACCAATGCTGTTTGCATTAGGTTTTATTTTCATGTTTGTTGGAGGTGGTATAACCGGAATAATTCTTTCTCACGGTGGAATAGATAAGCTTTTGCACGATACCTATTATGTCGTTGCTCACTTTCACTATGTCATGTCGCTTGCTGCATTATTTGGAGCTTTCGCCGGTTTTTATTATTGGATAGGCAAAATGTCAGGTAAGCAATATAACGAGTGTTTAGGAAAGATACACTTTTGGCTCACTTTTATTAGCACCAATGTCACTTTCTTACCCCAGCATTTCCTGGGATTAGCAGGTATGCCAAGGCGTATACCTGATTATCCCGACGCGTTTATCCCTTGGAATTATATATCCTCAATTGGCTCATATATGTCCTTTCTTTCAGTTATGTTTTTTGTATTTATAGTTATACATCTCTTTAAGTGGGGCAAAAAAACTGGAGATAATCCTTGGGAAGGTGACACTTTAGAATGGACGGTATCTTCACCACCGCCTTTTCATACTTTTGAAAAACCACCAGTGATAAAATAGAATGTACACAAG
Source organism: Wolbachia endosymbiont (group B) of Melanostoma mellinum (assembly GCF_947251465.1). Lineage (NCBI taxonomy): Bacteria > Pseudomonadati > Pseudomonadota > Alphaproteobacteria > Rickettsiales > Anaplasmataceae > Wolbachia > Wolbachia endosymbiont (group B) of Melanostoma mellinum. The sequence goes on along the minus strand of NZ_OX366366.1, from coordinate 338,108 downwards.
TGTTTTGCTAAATGTTGAATCAACAATACTGGATTTTTGGCATTTGCTGAAGCCAAGGATAATGTACCTTGTAGTGTTTACTGCAATTGCTGGAATGGTTGCTGCACCAGGTAGCATTCATCCTTTCCTTGCACTAATATCTCTTATGTGCATTGCTCTTGGTTCAGGATCTGCAGGTGCAATAAATATGTGGTATGACAGAGATATAGACTTGCTTATGGAGAGAACAAAAAACCGCCCTATACCTTCAGGTAGAGTTTCTGCAGAAAGCGCGCTTGAATTTGGCATAACTCTTGGAATATTGTCAGTATTTATCATGGCAATAGCAGTGAACTATGTTTCTGCTGCTTTGCTTGCAATTAGCATATTATTTTATGTTTTTGTGTATACAATTTGGCTCAAAAGGCGTACTCCGCAGAATATTGTTATTGGTGGTGCAGCAGGTGCTTTTCCTCCAATGATTGGCTGGGCGGTTGTAACTGACTCTGTAAGCTGGGAAAGTTGTATTCTATTTTTAATAATTTTTATGTGGACTCCACCACATTTTTGGGCTCTATCCTTAAATAGATCTGAAGATTATACAAAAGCATCGATTCCAATGTTCAATATCGTTTATGGTCCAGAAAAAACGAGGAAATATATATTAATCTATAGCGTGTTACTCGTATTAACTAGCTTACTTCCAGCACTATTTTTGAAAAAGGCTCTATTTTACCTCAGTATGGCAATTATTGAAGGGTGTGTTTTTATTTGGTTTGCTGCATCCGTTATAAGGCTTAAGAGTCATAGCTCGCAGAAAAAAATGTTTTCTTATTCGATTTCTTATCTATTTTCTCTGTTTGCCAGCGTTATTTACTGCTCTATTGATTTGTTTTAACCATGAAAGAACATAAAAACTATCTTTTACTTTCTCTTCTAATAATGCTCGTTGTAGCACTTTTTTTTATTTCCATAATAAAATTTAAAGGTGCGGCTTAAATTGCCTCTATATCTATAAAAATTGTGATTTTATAGAAGCAACGATATACTTTATTAATTCACTACAGTTAAAGATGAAGAAAAAGGAAGTGACAATATACACAGATGGAGCATGCTCTGGTAACCCAGGGACAGGAGGGTGGGCAGCAATCATATTATTTCAAAATCATAGAAAGAACATCTGTGGTAGAGAAGAAAATACTACAAATAATAAAATGGAGTTAACAGCAGTGATCAATGGACTGAAGGTATTAAAATTTCCTTGTAATATCAGTTTGTATACGGATAGCCTCTATATTAAATACGGTATAACAGAATGGATAAATAAGTGGAAAATGAACGGCTGGAAGACAAGTAATAAGAAGTCAGTAAAAAATATAGAATTATGGAAAGAATTAGACGATGTTGCTTTGCAACATGAGATTAACTGGAAGTGGGTGAAAGCGCATAATGGTGATAAATACAATGAAGAAGCCGACAGCTTAGCAAGAAAAGCAATAATCGATGCTTAAAAAAATAGCTCTATCATTTTCTATAATTTTATTATTTATATTCTGCTTCTTTATCCCTTTTAAAGGGGAAGGTCCTTTAGAAATCAATATTAGTTATATTAATTTTTATATAAAGAAAAAAATATTAAAGATATTTACCAATTCGGATGTCAGCATGGAGAGTACCTCGGTTATTTGGCAGAAAGATGGCAAGCTAGTCATTACAGATTTAAAAATAACAAATCCTGACTTTACCATAGAAGTTCCTGAGCTTTTCGTACACTTTAAGTTAAGTTCCAAAAAGTTCTCTCAGGTTTTAGCTGGTAATGTACACATATATATCAAGAAGGAAGAGACCAGAGGAATAACAACATCTGTAATGACAGATAAGATGAGTAGTACAAAAAATCTGCTGAAGACAATAAGAAAAATTTTTTTCTACTTAAATGCAGACTCAAGGATTGAAATTACTAACATTGCTGTCAATAAAAGCACGGAAGGTGAATTCTTCATTGATAAAGTATATGTAGGAAAGGAGGAAAATTTTAATGTTTTGGATATTCGTGTTCATACAAAAGATAAAAAGGGGATTCTAGATGATTTATCTATTATGATAAAAAATCGCAATAATTTGTTAAATTTGTATGGAACATTTTATAACCTAAAGTTGGGGCTATTTAACGAGTTTTCCACACTAGTTAAAAGTTACAATTTGGACAAAGAAATAGGGTTCAAAGGGAACTTCTCAATGAGAATTAATGGAAAGGATGAAGTTATGGATGGAAACATATACGTGTTAAATACAGAGAGTCACTCAGGTAAAAACTTAGCCTTGACTAATGTAAATGTAAATTTGACATATAGTGATGAAATCATTAGCGTAAAAAACTTTCATTTTAAGTTAAATGATACTTACCTTTCTTTGATTGGCAAAATGAACTTTGGCACAAATCATGCTTTGCTTAGAGTTAATATTAGTAAACTTGTTGCAAAAGATTTATGTACTTATGTACCAGATGGTCTAGTGAACAATGAATTTAGAAAGTGGTATTGTAATAATATTGATGGGAATATTATAAATACAATTATAAGTTTTAACGGTAAAATCGATAGTTTAATAAATGATGATCTGTCAGGTATTGTAATTGTTGCTGATATAGAAAATGGCAGCGTTCAATTTGATGAGGATTTTGAACGAGTGGAGAAGTTGAACGGTGAGTTAACTCTCAAGGATAACAATCTCAAAATTATTGTAAATAGAGCTAAGTTTCAGAATTTTACTATCAATAGTGGTCATATTGAAATGAACTCTCTCAATAAAGAAGATTCTGTTCTTACCATTAATGGTCAGGCTGTAAGTGATGCTTATGGGTTATATGAGCCTATAAGATTTAAGCTGGATGATGTGGTAAAACTTGAAAGAGATAAAGTAGGTGGAATAGCAAAGTCTGTATTCAATTTTCGCATTTTTAATCTAAACTCTAGTGATAAAAAAGTAGATTTTTCGGCCAAATTTCATTCTGAAATTGATAATTTGGTGGTGTATAATGGAAGTTTTGGTAAGTATGATATTAAGCTCGATTTTGGGAGTGACTTTATAGATTTAAATGGCAGTGGTATGGTAAATAATACACAGCTTCTATTTGACCTCAAAAGTAGCAATAAAAATGAAAATTTTGTCTGGAGTTTAACTGGAGATTTACCTGCTCAAATACTTAATTTCGGTGATGGTTATATCAATGCAAATATAGAGTCAGTAATGTATCAAGACAAAACAGGGTACGTTAATGGTAATATAGATTTATCAGAGCTCGAGTTGCGTTCAAGCTACTTAGGGTGGAAAAACCATTTTGAAGATCACAATGAAGTTTTATTTTCTACAAGGCTAAAAGGAGTAGGTGAGTTGCTAATAGATAAACTAGACGTTGTAGGAAATGATCTAGACATAAAATTTAGCGGAAGAGTAGAAAATGGAAATCTATATTTAAATTCTAGCAACTTTAAATTACCTGATAATAATTTTAGTATAGAGATTGAGTCAGGTAAGGAGAAAAATACCATAACTATTCATGGTGAGAAAATCAACTTAAGTGATGTTTTAGGTTTACTTGGCAAAGATAGTAATCGATTAAATAACAACATAGAAGTTACTATGAATGTTGATAATATAATTATGAAAGAAGGAATTATCATAAAAGATGCTAAGCTAAATGTAACTTGTGCTAAAGGTGATTGTAGTGGAAGTCAATTCACAGGACAGTTTTTAGAAGATAACAGTAATATACTAGTAGAACATAGTGAAATAGGGCTTGAAATATATTCGGATAATTCAGGTATGCTTTTGCGTTCTTTAGGTATTGGTAAATCAGTTAAAAATGGCAAATTATCTCTTTATCTATCTTCTAAGAGAGAAAATGGAGAACATTATGGTATGTTATCTATCAGCAATTTCTATATCAAAGATGCTCCACTGCTTACCACTTTATTATCAATGTCTTCACTGCCTGGTATTGTAAATGCTATAAAGAACGAAGGTGTACATTTTTATAAGTGTAATGCACCTTTTTCATATAAAGATGGCACTGTTGAAATTGAAGAATCTTGGCTTGAAGGAGCGGAACTAGGCATTAGCACTAGTGGTACGCTCGATATTAAGGGTTATAAATTCCAGGTTGAAGGACAAGTAATACCAGCATATTCAATTAACAAATCTTTGTTGAAAATCCCTATAATCGGAAAACTTCTGACTGGTGGGAAGAGTAGGGGGATTATTTCAATAGACTACAAAGCAAATGGTGATGATAAAAACAATAACGTATCTGTTAATCCTATCTCTTCGCTAACCCCAAGCTTACTTAAGAGGTTATTAGGAGTATTTGATCGTATTATGACAAAAACTAATAAAAGCATTTTAAAAGGTAGTTTGAAGAAGAAATTTAGCTCAATATGACCAGAAGAAAAGTTGTTTATTGATGTTTAGTTAGATGGTAAACGTTAGATACAACAAACAGAGGAAGTTAGATAAAATAATTAAGGGAACAAGAATATAAAGGTTTAACTTGAAGTAACCGGATAAAATCTGAGTCACACTTCCAAGTGCTGGTACCCACGAAAGCAATGCAACTGCACAAATCAGTAGGTGCCTTACGATTTTTGGTGTTTTGTCTTCATTCTCTAATTTGTGATGTGATCTTCTAATAAAAATTGTTATTCTACCTAAATACCAGTTAGCTATTCCACCAAGACTGGATCCTAATACTCCAAAAAGTAATATAAGTAGTTGATCGTAGTTTGACCTAAAGCATAACATAGTGTAAAGTACAAAACCTTGATGTATGGGTAAGATAAGCGATGATACTAGGCTATCTATAAACAATAGGAGATAATTTTCCATACCAAGTTGTTGTACCATCTTCGTTGTCAGAAATTGTAACCCCCATTTGTTTCAATTGCTCTCTTATTTTGTCTGCAGTATCATAATCTTTATTTTGTTTTGCTACTTTTCTTAAGTCTATCAACCTTTCTATTTCTTGATGACTCACACCACTTGCAAACCACTCTTGATAACTTGACTCAAGAATACCAATGAACCTTGCGCTTTTAACAAACTTCTTAGTTAATTTGAGCCTCTCACATTCATTACTTGTCTTATTGATTTCTGTAGCCATTTCATGCAATATGGCTACAGCTTCAGGAATGTTTAAATCGTTTTTCAAAGCCTCTATAAAATCTTTAGAGACTTCTGCATCACTTTCCTCAATACATGTACTACGTAATAACCGATAAAACTTGTTTAAAGTTTCTTGCGACTCAGAGATAACATTTTCTGTCCAATCAAGTGGTTTTCTGTAGTGAGTTTTAAGCAGCGCATAACGTATTACTTCACCCTTTATTCCACTATCTAACAAATCCCTTACTTTGACTATATTAAATAAGGATTTGCTCATTTTCTCTTCATTTACTGTAAGAAACCCGTTGTGTACCCAATATTTTGCAAACGTTGACTCAGCAAATGCAGATTTACTCTGTGCAATTTCATTCTCATGATGAGGAAATTGCAAGTCTATACCCCCACCGTGAATGTCAAAATCTTTGCCAAGGTAAGCATATGACATTGCTGAACATTCTATATGCCACCCTGGTCTTCCCTCTCCCCATGGACTATTCCAGTGACTTGAAAGTTTATAGTCAGTTTCGTTTGCAGGTTTCCAAAGTACGAAGTCTCCTGGGTGTTTTTTATTTTCACCAACTTCAACTCTACTACCGTAGTTTAATTCATCAATTTTTTTTCCTGATAAAACTCCGTATTCAGGGTAAGATTCTACACTAAAATATACATGTTTATTGGATTCATAAGCATGACCAGCTTGCAGCAAAGACTCAATTAACTTGATAATGTTATCTATGTTTTCCGTTGCTTTTGGTTCATATGTTGGTTCTGCACAATTTATGCTTTCCATGTCTTCATGAAAAGTTTTAGTGTAATATTTGCTAATGCTTTCTATATTACTATTTTTCTCATTTGCTGCATTGATTATCTTGTCATCGATGTCGGTTATATTACGCACATAAGTAACTTTTCCATAACAAAATTTAAGCAGTCGAAATAATACATCGTAAACAACAATAGAACGTGCATTACCTATATGTGCTGTATCATATACTGTTGGCCCACAAACGTACATTTTTATATGATCTTTATCGATCGGTGTAAAGGGCTCTTTTTTTTTTGTTAAAGTGTTGTAAAGCTTAACCATATACAAAGCTTTTTAGAAAAGAAAATGCTCCAAATATAAGCTGTGGTCCTTTAACTATTACGACAAGAGTAAGTAATAACCCACACAATGATACTAATACTCCCATTATAGAGAGAAATCCATCTTTGCTCATGATACCCAGTGAAATGAGAGTTGTACCAATTGCAGGAATGAAGTTAGTTAAAGGAAGTGGGATTGCTATCGATAATGCACAAAGCAGCATTATAAATGCTAAAATATTTTCACCAGGACCACGAAAAATAAAAGACATTCTTGGTTTCATGAACTTTTCTATTTTTTTTAATGTAGGTGAAGTTTTCTCTACCACGAGAGCTAGTGTTGAACGTTGAAAAGATTTCCTTTCTAGCCAATTAGGCATCCAAGGAGAATCAAACCCAAATAGAAGCTGCAGTGAAAATAAGATTAAAGGTATAGAAAGAATGGTTGTATAGCCAGGTGGAACAGGTATAGGTACTGATAGCGGTAAAGAGAAGATGATTATTAAAATACCAAAACCACGCTCATGTAAAGCTGTTTTGATGTCGAACAATGTTACTTTATCACTATCGTTGTTATTGGTATCTGCAACCTCTTTTAGAATATCAGAGGCCAATTTTTTATCTTCAGTCAATTTCACACTTTTTTCCACAGTTACCCTTTAATAACAATATAACTTCTAACTAACATAGTTATTGCTATATTTCAATATCGATTATTCATTTCATGCTGTACTTCATTCTTTTATTAAAGTGTTGTAAAGCTTTTAAGTTATAAGGCTTTTAAGAAGAGAAAGTGTTCCGGCTATAAGTTTTGGTCCTTTAACTATTACAATAAGGGTAACCAATAACGCACAGAATGAAACTAACACTCCTAACGTAGATAAAAATCCATCTTTACCCATAATGCCGAGTGAAATAAGAGTTATACCAATTGCAGGAAGGAAGTGAGTAAAAGGTAATGGAAGAGCTATTATTATTGCACAAAGCAACATCATAAAAGCTAGAATCTTTTCACCCGGACCAAGAAAAATAAAAGACATTCTTGGTTTCATGAACTTTTCTATTTTTTTTAATGTAGGTGAAGTTTTCTCTACCACGAGAGCTAGTGTTGAACGTTGAAAAGATTTCCTTTCTAGCCAATTAGGCATCCAAGGAGAATCAAACCCAAATAGAAGCTGCAGTGAAAATAAGATTAAAGGTATAGAAAGAATGGTTGTATAGCCAGGTGGAACAGGTATAGGTACTGATAGCGGTAAAGAGAAGATGATTATTAAAATACCAAAACCACGCTCATGTAAAGCTGTTTTGATGTCGAACAATGTTACTTTATCACTATCGTTGTTATTGGTATCTGCAACCTCTTTTAGAATATCAGAGGCCAATTTTTTATCTTCAGTCAATTTCTCACTTTCTTCCACGATTAACCTTTAATAACATTCTAACTAACATAATTATTACTGTACTTCAATCATACCTCTTCAATTCTTTAGCCTTGTTTAAACAAATGACACGCACTTTAGTGCGTGTCACGAAACATAAGGAAGCTAACGATCTGGTTCATTAGATGATAGTTTCTCTGAATCCTTAAGTTCTTGTTTAAGGTTTTTAATGCCTTTGCCTAAATCACCCATAACTTGTGGTAACCTACCTGCACCAAACAGAACTAAGATTATTATTAAGACTAGAAACAGCTGCCATGGACCTAAACTCATTTGTACCTCCGTTGAAAATATTAACTTTTAGGTATTAAAACTTGACTGAAGCCAAGTGATACATAAATTATATCACTTTTATTGAATTATAAATCAAGAGTTTTTAATTATCTTATAATAGTTTTAGCCTAACATTAAGTTTAGTTTAGCTGTAGAGTAAAAGGAAGCTCACTAAAAAATTTTGCTAACGTATCATCTTTAGGTCTGTGGTATATGTAGCTAGGAACTCCTGATTGAATAATTTTACCATTTTTCATCACGTAAATAAAATCTGCAACTTTCAACGCTTCTTGCGGATCATGAGTTACCATGAGTACAGGAATATTTTTGCTTCTAAAAAGTGACAATATATGGTGCCTTATTCGATATTTGAGCAGTATATCTAAATTAGAAAATGGTTCATCGAGCAAAACAACATCAGGATTTTGCGCCATTACTCTTGCTATTGCAACTAATTGTTGCTGTCCTCCTGATAAAGCATGAGGGTACATGTTTTCATATTTTTCTATATTAAATAGCTTTAAGATTTCCAATGCAGTAAGGTATTTTTCTTTTTTAGAAGTACTGCAAATAGCAAAAGTTATATTTTCTATTACTGTTTTATGAGGAAATAATGCAGAATGCTGAAAAATCAATCCGATATTTCTACGCTCTATAGCAATTGACACTTTGTTACTTGCAACTAATTTATCATTTATAACAATGGTTCCAGATTTTGGATTTTCTATTCCTGCGATTAATTTTAGAATTGTTGACTTGCCACAGCCAGAATGACCTAGTAAACAGGCAACACTTCCTTTCTTCACTTGAATGTTGATGTTGCTTAAAGCAAAGCCATCTTGATTACTATAAAAGTAACTAATATTGTTAACTAGCATTAATCTTTCAATTGGAATCGTATTATTAAATATAACAGTATTACATTCAAGAAATACAGAAATATTTTTTATTATTGTGAATTAATTGTACAGGGTGCCTAGAAAAATGCGAGACTTTTTGCTATAATTTTGCATAAATAGCAGAAGACATGGGACTATAGCTCAGTAGGATAGAGCGTTGGATTCCTAATCCGAAGGCCGTGCGTTCGAATCGCACTAGTCCCACTTAATTTTGATAAAGTGGTTTAACAATCAAGAAATTATAATTGGTTTGAAAAGTGATTCTAGGAGCTAGATTGCATGGTTTCTCAAACTTGAATTTACAGGTTCAACCTTATTTTCTCTCATTTCGCTGTAACTTGGAAGTGTAAAATTTTTTACATGTAATCCAGTTACCATTACAACTAAAATAGCTAGGACACTGCAAACTAATGCACCAGCTAAAGATGGAACCGTCACAGCAGCAGCAACAAACAATCCTGCAATAACAACTCCAACAACATCACTCCTTAATGAGGTGTAAAAACTCTCCTTACTTTTTTTGTATTTAGTTTCTTTTTCATGTGGTGGAGAAAATTGAGCCTCTACAAAGCCGTTAGCTTTCTTATCATTATTTGGTGTGACAGTTGGGCCAGTCCTTGTTGATACAGGTGCTTCATTTTTGTTATTATTACCATTAGTACTAACTGGAGGCGCTGTTGCTACAGGTCTACTAATAACATTTCTATTACTATTGGATACACTATTTGTTTCTATGTGGAATGTTTCTTGTTCCTTATTTGTTGCTGATCCATGCGGCACAATTATTTCTCGATCATTTTGTATCAGTGCTGTTGCTGCCACAGAATTCTTTTTTGAAGAAGCAGTGCAGAATGCATCATCCTTTAACTGTTGATATAATCTGTACAATTCACTTTCAGGATCTAGTTTTGATTGCTCTGCATTAACACTTTGCAGTAACGTGCTCAGAATCTCAGCATTGTCATCATCAGTGTAAGAGACAACAAAGCATAATATAGATTTTTCTCCTTCAATTTTGCTAACGTAATACCTTCCTTCTTGACCGATTGCATTGATGATGGTCATTCCATTTTGTAAGAGAAATTTTATAACGTTCAAATTTTGATCTTTAATTGCATATTCTAGTACAGCATTTTTTTCACATTTGCTCTGAAGATTAATTCCCTTCCTTCTTAACCTTTTTTGCAAATCTTCAAAACTAGTAACTGTGCTATCCTGTTTTGTAACCCTATCTATATCAAGACACAGATTCCTAATGTCATCATTATTTAGCGTGAGACCAGTGCTTGTATTACTGACATTGGACTCACTGCCATTAAGTTAAGGAAAAGTGATGAACTGTATTATAAAATCAGGTAAGATTCACAAATTAAAAGAAGTAATGACATGAGTAAAAAAAAGAATAATCATGTTTATAAAAAATAAATTGATGAGTTTAAACTTTATAAACGCACACAGAGCATCCTCAAAAGACTTCTCACGAAAAAGAAAGCTGCCCTTCGTTAATGTATTTCTCCTGATTTTTAGAAAGAGTGTAAAGTCATTACAAGTGATGCTTAATGAGTTTGTTCTGCATACAAGAAAAGATTATACAATTACGGCAAGTGCATTTACTCAAGCAAGAAAGAAGCTAAAACATACTGCGTTTTCAGAGTTAAATGATGATATAGTTTCCCTATACTACCAAGATCAGGAATTTAAAACCCACCATGGCTTCAGAGTACTTGCATTTGATGCTTCAATACTGATTCTGCCAAAGAGCGACAAAATAATAGGTGAGTTTGGCTCAAGAGCAGTATGGAATGGAATCCAGAGATTTGAAGACTATACAAGTGCAACCTTTGAAGTTTGCTACGATGTGCTAAATAATATTGCAATAAAATCTGTGCTAAGTAGAGGTGACAGCTATGAGGTTGATTTAGCAATCGGTATGCTTGAATCCATAAAATCAGACGATTTGTTAATCTGTGATAGAGGATACGTATCTTATCGATTTCTTGCTGAGCTTACAGGAAGGAAAATCAATTATATAATTCGCTGTTCAAGTTCGTCTTTCAATGAAATAAACACTATGTTTAAGCCGGAAAGCCCATCTAGTACGGTGGTAGTGTCTACCGCACCTATTAAAGTAGCAAGACAGCTACGAAAGCTAGGATTACCTGATGAGATGAAATTCAGGTTAGTCAAAATAATACTTTCTTCTGGCGAAGTTGAAGTGTTAGTAACATCTCTGTTAGATGAGAAACGTTTTACAGTTGAAGAGTTTGAGAGATTATATTACTTGCGCTGGGGAGTAGAAACATTTTTTTCTAGGCTGAAGGGAAGATTAAATTTAGAGAATTTCACAGGAAAAAGTATTGAAACTATCAAGCAGGATTTTTGGTCAACTATCTTCATCAGTAATCTAGAAAGTATCATGATAGAAGATGATGAAGAGACATTGAGCTCACAGAATAGTAAACTAAAAAAAAGCATCAATAAATCTGTCTCATTTAATGCGATTAAAAACTTAGCCTTTGATATTTTTTCTACAGAGTCAGACATAGACTGCATTATGTATCGACTATCACAGTTATTTTTGATGAACACTTTAGTGGTGAGAAAAGGGAGAAGAGTTGATCGTCATAAGATATCTGATATTCGTTCACTCAACTACCAGAAAAGAGCTAGAAAACATGTGTTTTAAATTCAAGATATCTTTTCAGTATCATTGCATTAGTACATTCTTTGCAAAATAACCTGCAATTATTACTTTTTTAAATAACTTGCACTTTTCAGACTCCCTTTTCTTAAAAATTCACCCTAGTATTTACCATAATTATCAATCACTTCAAATTTTTTGTCCAATCTTAACTTCTCTTTCCCTTAACTTAATGGCAGTGAGTCCATTTCTCTCCTGCCTTCTTTATAGCACAATATACCTGTTTATGCAAGGCATTTGTGCTGGTAAATGAGCCCTTAGTTTTAGTAAATTTTCTGATCTGTCTATGTAACCCTTCAATAGGATTTGTGGTATAAATTAACTTTCTTACAGGGCCGGAATATTTAAAATAACTAGACAGATTTTCCCAATTATTCTCCCAAAACTAAAGTATATTTTTCTCCCCATTTTTCCTCCAATTCAAGTAAATAATTTTCGGCTATTTCTCTACTTGATATGTTTTTTTCAAATCATTCATGAAAACTTTTGCTCGATACATATTTCAGTGAATTTCTTATCTGATGTACTATACATTTCTGCTTTAGGAAATACGCTATTTATAGCTGCAGGAAAGCTTTTTAACACAAGCTATCAAAATGTCTTCTATTCCTCTCTCTTTCAAGTCATTTAATACGCCTAACCAGAAGCTAGCTCCCTCGCTTTCTGCTAAGTAAAAACCCAGTACTTCTTTTCTGCCATTTTGCTAATATGTTATACATGCACTTACTTACACAGCGACCGTCTTCTTTTACCTTAAAAAACATCCCATCCATAAATACTATTGGATACACTGATTGCAGTGGACGGCTACGCCATTCATTGATTATAGGTAGTAATTTATCTGTAATTCCAGATATCTCTGCTGCAGATATTTTATGGTCATAAATTTCTTCGACGTGTGACATTATGTCTCTATATCCCATACCGCTGGCAAACATGCTCAAAATCTTTGTTTCAAGTTCTGTTGTTTGCCTTTTTTTCACTATCTGTGGTTCAAAACTTCCCTCTCTGTCTCTTGGTGTCAATAGTTCAAATGAACCTGCACTTGTTTTCAAAGTTTTTCCATTCCTTCCGTTTCTACGATTGTTTTCTTCGCTTTCAGTAGATAAATGATGTTCTATTTCACCCTCCAAGCTTGCTTCAAGTAGCCTTTTTACAAATGGCGTTAATGCACCATCTCTTTCCGTCAATGGTCTTGTATCTTGTAAAAAGCATCTAATGTTTTAAGCTTAAGCATTAGATGGAGAAGAGAAGAACTCTGTCAGTGGTCTTAGATATAAAATCTGTAAGGTAGATAAGAGTTCTCTTCTCAAGAGTACAGGCTGGACGGTATCGTAGAAAAACCTAAATGGTTCTAATTCTGTATTCACAAGACTAGCCTTACTTTTCATTTTTAATGGTAACGCATGGGGTTATATATGATCAACAACTTTTTAGGTATAGATGTATCGAAAGATCGCTTTGATGTTTTTCTCTCGTTCATAAGCAAAAAAGGAAGATGTGAAACTAGAAAAAGGAGTTTTAAAAACGAGGATTCTGGGTTTCAAGGTTTACTTAGCTTTCTACAAAAACATAATGTAGAAGAAGTAAAAGCCTGCATGGAGGCTACTGGTTGTTATAGCGAAGCTTTGGCTGAGTTTCTGCACAACGCTGGACATTCTGTTAGTGTTGTAAATCCTTATTGCATAAAATCTTATGCAAGGAGTAAGCTGATACGACAAAAGAATGATCAGACCGATGCAGAAGTTATTGCTGATTATTGCCAAAGACAGGAACCTTCTAGTTGGACACCACCTTCTCCTGAAATGAAAAAATTAAAACATCTTTATCGTTGCTCAGTTGCGTTAAAAGATGAGTTAACATTAGTAAATAACCACTTAGAAAAAAAAGAGAGACTGCTTAAAGAAGTTGCAAGTGCTTGGGAAGACCTTGCAATGAATATAGCTCAAAAAATAGAAACAATAAAAAACTCCGTACGTGAACTATTAAATCAACATAAAGAATTGTTGGAAAATTTTCAACTTCTATTGACTATTCCAGGAATAGGAGAAGAATCAGCAATAGCTATTTTAGCTGAAGTTCCTGACATAGAGGTTTTTAGAGATGCCAGGCAATTGGCAGCATATACAGGAGTTATACCACGAAATATGACGTCAGGTTCCTCTGTATATGCCAAACCCAGATTAAGTAAATCCGGTTCACAAACATTACGTAAAGCACTTTTCTTTCCTGCTATAGTAGCTAAGAATCACAATCCTATCATTATTAGTTTTTGCCAGAGATTAAAGGAAAAGGGTAAGCATAATATGGCTATCGTTGGTGCTGCAATGCGTAAGCTACTCCATATCATTTTCGGTGTTCTAAAATCCAAAAGTGCTTTTAATCCTGACCATATCAAGAATTACAGGGCAAAGCGGTTGGAGGAGAATTTAGTACTTTAAAATCAAAAAATGCGTACTTTCTATCTTATGTAAAATAGCATTTTACACAAATTTATTTAATGTAGTTGGTTAGTGTATATGTTGATAGAAAGTATTTTTTGATTTCGTAATACAGCTTAAGATTCAATTTCTATAATTTTCTTGTTGACTGACAAGACGGTATCTTCCTTCTCGTATAGATGATAAGATATTTGTTTCTAATTCTTTATAGTCTACCAAACCGGTAGTTGTGTTTGCTTGACTCATTGTCAAACCTCCATTTTTTTATCAATTTATTACTTTACTTCTCGGTTTGACACAGTTTATTTAACACTCCCGAAAGGAACAATGGATCCCAGTGTCTGAGCACTGGGATGACAAGGTAGGAAGTACTGGGATGAAACCTTTTTGCTTCAATATTTTGCACAGTAGCCATGCAACTTAACAGATACTTTTCTCTTCATTTATCCTAAGGTTTTTATGGGTTTTTTAACCCATAAAAACCTTATATAAAACCCCTGTTGTGATTAAAAATACACTAAATCTTGGTTTTCACATGTTTCATTTTCTGCCATAAGCGACAATAATTTTGTGCTCTCAAGGAAACTGTTTGCACTAGCTTCTAAGAGATCAGATTTTACTTTTGTAAGTTCACATTTAATCTGATCTATTTTCCCATTCAAATTTTTATGTGCATCTTCGACTAATTTATTCATTTCATCTTCTAAAAGTGTACTTACTTCTTTACTTTGTGTAGTGACAAGATCATTTATTTTGCTTGTAATTTCAGGTTTTATAAGGCTTTCAATTTTTTCTTCAGTATATTTTTTTACTGCTTCTTCTACCTGAGTTTTTATTTCTGGCTTTAGCAAATCTGCAACTTCTGGTCCTACTTTTTTCACTGCTTTTTCAGCTGCATTTTTTGCTGCTTTTTCAGCATTTGCTTCTACTGACTTTACTGTCTTATCAATTGAAGTCGATATTTTTTTTTCTATTTGATTAGCTTTTTCGCTAGCTATTTTGTTAGCTTTCTCTTCAGCTAAAGTTAGCATTTTTCCTTCTATTTTTTTTACTTCATCTTGAGCTGCTTTTCTAGCTTCTAGTTTTAAATCGTTACCCATTTTAGATATTACTTGATTCGCAGCTTCTTTTGCTGTTTTGCTTATACCAAGAATTTTATCAAACATTCCTGCACGATACACTTGAGAGCCGAAGTTTGATTCGTCAGCCAAATTTTTGTAATTGTATTCTTTCATAATGTACTCCTTAATTTAAAAACTATACTAACATTAATATACAAGTACAAAAATTATATTAACATTAGTATTGCTTTTCAGGGCAGTAGTATAAATTTATAGTACCTTTTGAAAAAATTCATGACTTGACGGCAAAGAGCATTATATTGGTATCATGACTGACTTGGAAAAGATGAGAGAAAAACTGCAAAATCAAATTAATTATCATAATATCTTATATTATCAAAAAAGTAAGCCAGAGATAAGTGATGCTGAATATGATGAACTGAAAAAAAAGTTAGCTGCAATAGAGCCAGAAGCTTATGCAACACAAGATAGTGTTGGTGCTCCGCCTGATGAGAGATTTTCTAAGGTGGAACATCAAGAACCTATGCTTTCTCTTGAGAATGCTTATGATGAACAAGGTGTAGAAAAATTTTTGTCTAAAATAAAGAGATTTTTAATTGCAGATGAAATAGAGATATTATGTGAGCCAAAAATTGATGGATTGTCATTTTCTGCAATTTATGAAGATGGGAAATTTGTTAAAGCTGCAACTCGAGGTGACGGTTTTGTAGGAGAGGATGTAACTCACAATGTTGCAACAATAAAAGGCTTTCCTAAGTTTTTACAAGATGTGCAAGGAAGACTAGAAGTAAGGGGTGAAATATATATCAGTAACAGCGACTTTTTAAAGTTAAATGAAAATAATGAATTCGCTAATCCTCGAAATGCAGCTGCTGGTTCTTTAAAGCAATTGAATGCGAACATTACAGCAAAAAGGCCTCTTAGATATTTTTCTTATTCTTTAATTGGTGGAATAGAGAAAAGTCAAAGTGAAGTACTAGAAAAACTTGAGAAACTTGGTTTTTGCGTAAATGAGCATCGTTCCTTAACAAGTAGTTTGAATGGAATGCTAAAGTTCTATAACGAGATCTATGATTATCGTTATAACTTGGATTATGATATCGATGGGATAGTCTATAAAGTGAATGATTTGGTGCTACAAAGTCGTCTGGGAAGTACACACAAAGCGCCACGCTCAGCGCTTGCATATAAATTTTCTGCGGTTTATGCAAAGACAAAGTTAAATAAAATATTTATACAGGTGGGTAGAACGGGGGTTTTAACTCCAGTTGCAGATTTGGTACCAGTCAATATTGGCGGAGTGCTAGTTAGCAGAGCAAGTCTACATAACCAAGATGAGATAAAACGTAAAGACATAAGAGAAGGAGATGTTGTAACAATTAAAAGAGCTGGAGATGTAATTCCTCAAATTGTCAAAGTAGATGAAGGTTCTCGTCATGCAAATATGCCTGAATTTGTGTTTCCTGACATATGTCCTGAATGTGGTAGTAAAGTGCAGATTGAAGGAGTTGCAGTAAGATGTCCTAAAGAATTTAATTGCAAGGCTCAAATAGTAGAAAAACTAAAACATTTTGTGTCAAAAGATGCATTTGACATTGTTGGCCTTGGTGAAAAACAAATAAAGTTTTTTTATGATCTGGAACTAATAAGACAAATTCCAGACATTTTTATTTTAGAGGAAAGATTAAAAGAGTTTTCCTTAAAAGAGCATCATGGTTGGGGCGAGAAGTCAATAGCTAATCTATTAAGTGCTATACAAAGCAGAAGAGTAATCTCTCTAGATAGGTTCATATTTTCTTTGGGTATCAGATTTATCGGCCAAGTTGCAGCAGAATTGCTCGCAAATTATTATGTATCTTATGATAACTGGTATAATTCGATGTCATCAAATGATGTTGAGTTGGTAGGTATAGATGGTATAGGAGAAAAAGTAGCTGAATCTTTAAAATCGTTTTTTTCTCAGGAACGTAACATTAAAATGTTAAATGATCTTACTGCATATCTGCAAATTCTTCCCGTGAGCTCCAACTCTAGCGATTCTTTTTTGAATAACAAAATTATAGTGTTTACTGGTAAGCTACGTGCTATGAGCAGAGGGGAGGCAAAAGTAAGAGCTAAAGTTTTAGGGGCAAAGATCAGTTCAAGCCTTTCTACTAAAACTGACTATTTAATTGCAGGAGAAGATCCAGGTTCAAAATATAAAAAAGCAATGGAATTGGGTGTGGAAATTTTAGATGAAGAACAGTGGAACAAATTGTGCTAAACACAACTTAATCTGACGGGAATGAATTAACTGATAGAAGAATGGGAGTGTTAAATAAACTGTGTCAACTCGATTTTTAACCTACCAGGAAAAAAGATATCAAGTTGAGAGATAGTAAAAGCCCAATCATGTATAGGCATAGTCCATTTCTCTCCTGCCTTCTTTATAGCACAATATACCTGTTTATGCAAGGCATTTGTGCTGGTAAATGAGCCCTTAGTTTTAGTAAATTTTCTGATCTGTCTATGTAACCCTTCAATAGGATTTGTGGTATAAATTAACTTTCTTACAGGGCCGGAATATTTAAAATAACTAGACAGATTTTCCCAATTATTCTCCCAAAACTAAAGTATATTTTTCTCCCCATTTTTCCTCCAATTCAAGTAAATAATTTTCGGCTATTTCTCTACTTGATATGTTTTTTTCAAATCATTCATGAAAACTTTTGCTCGATACATATTTCAGTGAATTTCTTATCTGATGTACTATACATTTCTGCTTTAGGAAATACGCTATTTATAGCTGTAGGAAAGCTTTTTAACACAAGCTATCAGAATATCATCTACTCCTCTCTCCTTTAGGTCATTTAGTACTTCCAACCAGAACTTCACTTTCAGCCAAATAAAAACCCAAAACTTCTTTTCTGCCATTTTGCTAATATGTTATACATACATTTTGATCAACGTGCTAACATAGAAGCTAAAGACGATGATGGATGGACACTTTTACACTATGCTGCATGGAAAGGCCGTAAAGAAATTGTTGAATTTCTTGTGAATGAAAAAGAAGCTAATATTAATGCTAAAGCTAATGGTGATAATAAAAAGCCTATACATGCTGCTGCTAAAGCAGGTTATAAAGATATAGTGGAATTTTTTCTTAGTAAAGGAATAGGAGTTGATGATGCTGATGATGATAAATGGACACCTTTACACTATGCTGCTCGTTATAATCACTTAGAGCTTTGTGAATTTCTCCTGGGTCAACATGCTAACATAGAAGCTAAAAATAAGAATAATAAAACACCTTTAGATCTAGCTTGCGAAAGAAATCACATGGAAATAGTAAGTTCTCTAATGCAACCACAATTAGGCCAAAAGATGACTGCAGTTGCGGAAGAAACTATCCAAAAAGTTAAAAATCTTATTGAGCAAAGTGCTAACATAGAAGCTAAAGATATGGATATTTCCAATGACAATTTAAAAAGTGACAGGAGAGCTTCTTCTAATGATAGCTTAGAAAGTGACGGAGATACTGCTCCAGGTACGACTGTAAAAGAGGCAAAAGTAGAATCTTATGCTAAATCAAGAAAAGCACAAAGACAATAAGTTGAAAATGTGATGTAAAGGAGATAAGTGGGCATGTACAACCGAGACGGGGGTACATTAGCCCATCTCTTGATGTATTTGTGTAACCTTTTTTTCTTTTAGCAAATTTTGTAACTCACCTTTTTCATACATCTCGCGGGTTATGTCACAGCCACCAACAAACTCTCCCTTTATATATAATTGTGGAATTGTTGGCCAATCAGAGAAACTTTTTATGGACTGACGTATTTCATCATTCTCAAGTACGTTGATGTATTTAAACTTTACATTCAATTTTTTGAGAATTGACACGACGAGTCCAGAGAATCCACATTGAGGAAAGTCAGAGGTGCCTTTCATATACAGCACTACATCGTTTTCTGCTATGTCTTTTTTTATTTGTTCAAAGTTGTTCATAAATATCACCTTAATTTTAAGCTCCAGTTTCTAGTTGCAATGCATGTATAGACTGACCTTCAAGAGCCTTATATACCATTCTGTGTTGTTCTATTTTTGTCTTTCCAGAAAAACACTTGGAAGTTATTTTTAAATGATAATGATCATCATCTCCAGCAAGGTCCTTAATCTTTATATCAGCATCAGGAAATGATTGTTTGATAATTTTCTCTAACTCGTGAATTGTAATAGTCATTGGTTTATTTTAATTATAAGTCTAAAATATGCAATTGATTATTGTGAAGACAATAGATTCAGCGTGCTGAGAGCACTAGCAAGACGAGATTTTAATTGACTTGCATACTCATTCCAGTCCTCTATTTCCTTTCTTGCCACACCTGAGGTAACGGCAGCTTTTGCAACAGCAGGAGATACCATAGAAATTAATCTTGGATCAAATGGAGTAGGTATTATATATTCACGTCCATAGCTCATTTTACGACCGCCATAGGCTGCAGATATCTCATTCGGCACTGGCTCACGGGCAAGCTTCGCTATTGCATCTGCAGCTGCAATTTTCATTTCTTCATTTATTGTCGTTGCATGTACATCAAGTGCTCCTCTGAATATATAAGGAAACCCCATTACGTTATTGACTTGGTTGTTATAGTCTGACCTACCAGTTGCAATTATTGCATCTGGCCTGACAGACTTTGCAAATTCAGGCCTTATTTCTGGATCAGGATTAGCAAGAGCAAAAATGATCGGGTCTTTACCCATGCTTTTTAACATCTCTTCGCTGAGCACATCCTTTGCAGAGAGTCCGATGAATACATCAGCGCCTTTTATGGCATCAAGTAGAGAACGTTCTTTAGTGTCAATTGCATATTTTTCCTTCCACTTATTCATGTCCTCTTTTCTGTCTTTGTGTATTACTCCTTGTTTGTCACATAGCACTATGTTCTTAGCGCCCATGGACTTTAGTATTTCCAAACACGCAATACCAGCTGCTCCAGCACCATTCATGATGATCTTGACATTCTCTAATTTCTTTTCAGCAATATCGAGGGCATTTTCTATACCAGCTGCAACAACTACTGCAGTGCCATGTTGATCATCGTGGAACACCGGAATATCCATCAACTCATTTAGACGTTTCTCTATTATAAAACAATCAGGAGATCTTATATCTTCTAGATTTATTCCCCCCCAACTTGGACCAAGATACCTTACTGCATTGATGAAATCTTCTATGTTTTCTGTGTCAACTTCTATATCAATTGCATCAATGTCAGCAAAACGCTTAAATAAAACAGCTTTGCCTTCCATGACGGGTTTTGAAGCAAGAGGACCGATATTGCCAAGTCCCAGCACTGCGGTGCCATTTGAAATGACAGCCACATAATTGCTTTTTGCCGTGTAATCATAAACAGCTTTAGGATTTTTAGCTATTGCAAGGCATGGGGCTGCAACACCAGGGGAATAAGCAAGTGATAGGTCATGCTGTGTGGATAAGGGTTTTGTTGGTATAACTGATACCTTACCAGGTTTACCACTTTTATTATGGTACTTAAGTGCTTCTTGTTTTGTGGTGTTATCTAAATCATTATTCATGCTTTGAGCTTATTGTTAGTAATTTCCTAAGTATATGGGGTTTTTATGAATGTTCAACTATTAGCTTGTGAACTCTATTGTACTTCTGTATAAATTTATCTACTACGTAGGGTGATGTGACATGCTTAAGAAAAACGTGCCTAATTTGCTAACAATTTCTCGTGCGCTCGCAATACCGGCAATAATATCAAGCTTTTATATAGAGAGTAAGTATGCAAGTCTAATAACAATATTGATCTTTATGTTTGCGTGCATTACAGATTTTTTTGATGGTTATTTAGCGCGTGCATGGAAAGTCCAATCGAATTTTGGCAAGTTATTTGATCCAATTGCCGACAAGTTAGTAGTAGCTTCAACAATAATCATGCTAGTTTATAAGCATAAGATAGATGATATTACAATTATACCGTCAGTTATAATTGTTTGTAGGGAGATATTAGTTTCAGGCTTGCGGGAGTTCTTGATAGCTACAAACGTTAGTTTACCTGTGAGTAAGGCTGGGAAAATTAAAACATTTTTGCAGATGGTTGCTATAGTAGCGTTAATAATGAGTGATTATGAAGCAACTAAATATATAGGTGTGGTTTGCTTATGGGCTGCGGCTGTTATGACTATGTGGTCAGGCTATAATTACGTTCTAGCTGGCATCAAACAGATTGACTAAATTGCTTAAGAGTATACAAAGAAAGTTAATAATTTCATAACATTGACTTAGTAATTAAAATCCTATATAATGTATTAGTTCATAAGTTGGTCTGTTCATATGACTAGTATTACAGGCACTAAGTTTTTTTTAAAAAGATCCAAAGGTAAAAAAGGTGCTAAAATGGAAGATTTTTTCTGGGATTTTTGGCCAACAGTTGATGAAGAAGTCAGAAAAGAAAGAGAGGAAGAAAAAAGCAAAAAGCTCGAACAAGAACTATTAACACTAAAAAAAAGAGAGCTACATAGGAAATGTGTATCATTGGTAACAATGGTTCCATTTGCATTATTGATGGCAATTGAGCTCGAAAAAACATGTAGCGATCAGGTATTACTTGGCCTTATAAGCAGCTCATTAGGCCATACTATATTACCTTTCACAGTCTTATCCCTTATTTGCACGCTATATTTAATTTATAATAATAGAAAAATAGCACAAAAAGAACGAGAATTGGAGAATATTGAAAGTGGGAAAACAGTAGAAAAAGAAAAGAGAGACCTTCCTTGTACCGTTGATGATTACTTTAACTATGCTGATGCTGCTTTAGTTACATTAGTTATTGTGGCTAGCATAGTAGGTGAAGCATTGGAGCAAGGAATAATAGGAGACGTAGCTTTTTCAATTTCTAGTCTATTTTACTTTGTAGCGAGTGCTACTTTCTGCTATCGCGAGTACAAGAAAAGTAAAAAATATGAAGTAGAAAAAGAGCAAGACTTTGATGAGAAGTTTGAAAAAAAGACAAGCAATATGTCTTCAGCTAAGTTAATGCTCGCTGGTTCTTCTTTATTACTAATCAGGAAAATAATATTGATTTCTGGAGTAGCATTAGCATCATCTGCTGTTGGGCCTGCTTTAGGTCTGGTAGGTATTGCTCTTTTGATGGTAGGAAGTGGATTGATCACACATTCTTATAGTAGAAAGCTAGAGAACGTAGAAGTGAGTGGAAAGGGTGTTGCAATAGGTGGTGGTGCGAGCAATATAGGTAATGGTGGCCAAGAGACGCTTTTCGTTCGATGATAATGCCAAAAATTTGTTTATTTAGGTAATATTTAGTCTATACTTTATTTTGATCAAAAAAAATCTTATGTATAAGACTTTAATCATATGCTTTTTTCTTCTGACTTGCCCCTTCACGCAGTCGTATGCGAATGATCTTGAACACACTGAAACTGAACTATATGAGGAGGCAGTTAAGCTTTATGATCAGAAAAAATATAAGCAAGCTATTAGAGCATTTCAAAAGATAGAGGATTTGTATCCTTTATCTTATTGGGCAATGAAAGCCAAATTATTGTCTGGGGTTTCTCACTATAATATGGGTAAATACAGCGGTGCTGCAAGTGATATGGATGATTATATATACGTTTATCCAAATGGTGAAGATTTGCCATATGTATATTACTTAAGAGTATTATCTTATTACATGCAAATTAACAAAGTGCAGCTTGGGCAACAAATTGCATATAAAACTTTAGAGCTAGCTACTGAATATATTAATCTTTTTCCGAATAGCGAATATATAGAAGAGATCAAAGAAAAAGAAAAATTAATCACAGAACATATATCAAAAAAAGAGTATTCTATTGGTGAATTTTACCTAAAGCGTGGTGAATATTTAGCAGCAATTAAGCGTTTTCAAGATATGATAAGCGATAAAGATTCTAAATATTCTTCTAGAGTTATTAGTTATTTAATAACAGCTCACTTAGCTCTTGGCCTTGACTTAGAAGCTGAGCAGTATGAAAATATGTTAGTAGAAGGGGTGAATTAGTTTTCTTATGGCTGGTCATTCACAGTTTTCAAATATAAAACATCGAAAAGGTGCTCAGGATGCAAAGCGCTCGCAAAAATTTACGAAGCTCATTAGGGAAATAACAGTTGCTGCAAAACAAGGGCTACCTGATCCCGAGCTTAATCCACGTCTTCGCTCTGCTATCTTTTCTGCGCGAAAGGAAAATCTACCAAAAGATAAAATAGAAACAGCAATAAAAAATGCAGCTGGTAACGTTGCTGGAGAAAGTTATGAAGAAATACAATATGAAGGCTGCGGACCTTCTGGTGCTGCACTTATTGTCCATGCTCTGACAAATAATCGCAACCGAACTGCTTCTGAGATACGTTATATCTTTTCTCGCAAAGGCGGTAATTTGGGAGAAACAGGATGTGTGAGTTACCTTTTCGATCATGTAGGCTTAATTGTCTATAAAGCAGAGGGTATAAATTTTGAAGATTTATTTAACTATGGAATTGAATTAGAAGTATTGAATGTTGAGGAAAATAACAAGGAAGAATTATATGTTATAACTTGTGAAGTGAAAGATTTTGGTAGAGTGCGTGATGCTTTCTATACAAAATTTGGAGAACCAGAACTTGCTCGTCTTTCATGGCAACCAAAGGACCTGATTGAAGTGAGCGACAAAGAATTAATTGATAAATTATCTACATTAGTTGAAGAGCTAGAAGATAATGATGATGTGCAGTATGTTGAAGGTAATTTTATTTTTGCTGATAAACTATGAGGCTGGTAATACTTCCACTGCTTTGTATTTTACCAGCATATGCAACTGAAACATTTGCGCAGAAATACTATTGTCATTCCAGTGCCCAGACACTGGAAATTGATTGTAAACAGCACGCTATACAACATTTTCGATTAAAAAACTGTTCAAGCACTGGAATAACAGAAAGCAACCTAAACCACTTTCCAGCGTTACTTCAGCACGGGATCAGGAAAAAAAAAGCTGCTTTGGTGACAGAAAGTGATAGAAAGTTGTTATTCATATCCAGTGACATAAAATCCTCTTTTTTTGACGCAGAAGGTTTGGCGCCAAATACAGTAATGAGATTAATCGACATATATAAAGGTTATGGTGTAGATTTTAAAAAAGACATTGTGCCCAAAAGCAAATTGGAGGTGCTGTGTGAAAAATCACTCAGTAATCAGAAGGCTGAAGAAAAAATTTTATATACTTCACTGACAACAGATAAAAAGGTCATTAGCTTGTATCATTATGAGTCACAAGAAGCAAAAGAAGTGTATTTTAATAAAGAGGGGGTAAGCTTGAAGAGTAGCGAAATTTTTGTAAATCCTTTAAACGGAGATTTTCGTATATCCTCAAATTTTGGTAATAGAAAGCATCCCATTCATGGTAAAATTGCTTTTCATAAAGGAGTAGATTATGCAGCTAAACTTGGCACTCCTATACACGCCACTGCAGAAGGTGTAATAGAATATATAGGAAAGAATGGTGGCTATGGGAATTACATCAAAATAAAGCACAACAATAAATATTCAACTTGTTACGCACATATAAGCAAATTTAGTAGCGATGTAAAGTTAGGCTCTAAAGTAAAGCAGGGACAAATCATTGCTTATGTTGGCAGCACTGGTGTTGCAACAGGACCTCATTTACATTATGAAGTTATATATAATGGTAAACATATTGATCCGCTTACGATAGCTCATGGCAATGAGATAAAGTTGCCTGATCGTGAATTAAGAGAGTTTAAATTATTTGTAAGTAAGGTAGATGAAATAATCAGCAGAGAGGGTGCAAGTGAAAAAGCAATCTGATGAAGACAGTACAGATAAAAATACAATAAATGATAGAAATCTAAGTAAAATTCGGGCTTTTCCTGTACTAATAGCGCTAGGGTTAATTTTATTGGTACTTTTTGTGTATGACAGCACAATTGCACTTGGAGTTGCTGCTGTTTCAATATTGACTTTTTCTCAAGGATTTTTCGTTAATGATCCTAATGAAGCAAGAGTGATAGAGTTTTTTGGTCATTATATTGGAACTTATTTTAAGTCTGGAATATGCGTAACGCTTCCATTTTCGAGTAAATATAGAGTTTCTTTGAAATTTCAGAATATCAATACAGAAAAAATTAAAGTTAATGATGCTAATGGAAGTCCGATAGAGATTTCAGTAGTAATTGTTTGGAGAGTGAGCAGTCCTGCGAAGGCATATTATAATGTTAATAATTATCATGATTTTGTTTTTGTGCAAAGTGACTCGGTAATTAGAGAACTGGCAAGTAATTATCCGTATGATAGCGAAAACGATGAGGAATCTTTGCGTAAAAATTCTGATAAAATTTCAAATGAATTGAGATCAATGCTACAACAAAGATTGAATATTGCTGGAATTGAAATTACAGAAGCGAGAATATCGCATTTGGCGTATTCATCTGAGATTGCACAAGCAATGCTGAGACGTCAACAAGCACATGCCATCACCTCTGCAAGAAGGCATATAGTGCAAAATGCAATAGGAATTATCGAAGAAGTAATAGCCCATTTTGAAAAAAATAAAAGCTTACAATTGGATGGAAAACAAAAGGTTCAATTGATAAACAATTTGCTAGTTGCTCTGATCTCTGAGCAGGATGCACAGCCGACTATTAGTTTGGATAATAATTAGCATAGAAGCCGATTGGGTTTCATGAATGCAAGTCACTGTTAATTTCTTGATTAATAGACTAAATGATGTTATAAATTACACGCATTAGGGGTGCTCTAAAAAAGCTGAGAGTACATAAAGTACAACCCTTTGAACCTGATCTTGTTAAAACAAACGTAGGAAAATGTATGTATATAAATATTGAAGAATGCTTTGGCTTCATCGCGTTCATTACATCTCTCATTGGGTTATTGCCTCAAGTATATAGAGCATATATCACAAAACTTACTCGTGACGTATCGATGCTAATGTTGGTGAATTATCTTATTTGTTCATCATCTTGGCTTATTTACGGTATTTGTCAGGGTTTAACTTTTGTGATACTCAGTAATATTGCTGGATTAGTGATCAGTATAATATCAATTGTTCAAAAATGTTACTACGATGCAAAAACTGCACGAAGCGTTTTATAACCATATGCTACATTGTAGCGTGGAGCAAGAATATCGTTCTATTGTAGTACTAAATGGAGAAATACCTGATTCATCGTTTTTTAAACAAGATATACCTGTTATTGCTGTAGATGGAGGAGCAAATAAGCTTCTATCAATTGGCGTAAAACCTGATCTTGTAATAGGAGATTTGGATAGTATAAATCCGAATTTACGTGCTAATTTAAATACAGTATATCTACCTGATCAAGATTATTGCGACTTTTCTAAAGCAATGGCTCACTTAAAAACAGTAAAGTTATTGCCATCAATAGTAACGGGTATTACTGGAGGAGCAATTGATCATATACTACAAAATATTAACTTTTTTTTAAGTACAGATAGTATCTTTTATATGCCTTCGCCTCCCATGGTGGGGTACGCCTTACAAAAAGGTATTAGCTATTTTTCCTCTTTGCTAAAAAATACTAAAATATCCTTACTTGGTATACCGAAAGCTCAAATATCAACTAAAGGATTACAATGGGAACTGTACCTTAGTAACCTTGCTTTTCCAGGAAAGAATTCTTGCTTTAATCGAAGTTTAGGCAATGAGTTATCTATAGAAATACACAGCGGCGTGTGTTTAGCAATGATATATTTAGAAGCAGTAAATGATGATGGTGTGTATTGAGTTAAAACATTAAGAAAAAAAAAGTAGAAAAACCGTGTTAACACTAATTCTAAAAACTACAGGCGCCTGTTGTTAGCTAAAGTAAAGGTCAAATATCTGGAATTCTGGACATAAAATCCTCCTGTATAAAAAAGATTCAGAATGTACACACAACAGATGTGGCTGAATTTTTATTGAAAAATTGGTTAAAAGGTCTGCAGACCGAGATAGATTTTGAGCTCTCTAAATATCTCTACCATCATTATAATGGCATCTTGAGTATGCGGAAGCAATTTTTTCATTAAAATAAAAAATTTTATTCTACAGCGAATAAAAAGGAGTTTGCTAATTTTCATACTGATCGGATTTCACTACTCAAACCTAGAAACTTTAATGTATCAAGGTATCTGTTCAGGGGAATGTGCAAGTCATTTCTCCCTTTCTTGTCATTCCAGTCACAGCTGTACGAACATTGTGGTTTGTGGGCAATTCGCGTAGCAGACGGTGTCATTCCAGTGCTTGACACTGGAATCCAGCTAAGTTGGTAAACACTTTACAACGTTTTGGATGGAACTCTGTGAAAGGACTGGATGCCAGTGTCAAGCACTGGAATGACACCATTTGCTGTGCAATTTACCTGCAAAAATGAATGTTCGTACAGCTGTGTGCTTGACGCTGGAATCCATTATACTCCGTAAATTTAATTGGTTTCATGACATCAACTTTTGCATTCCAGTTATGCAAGAAATCTATTGTATAATATTATTATCACCCTCTTGATAGTTTGTTAGCTCCTCTCTTCCTGAGTTACTTGGTGCAATTATTTGATCAGATTCAGTTGATGGTTCATCAGATCCAAACAACCATGAAAAGAAATTACCAAAAAATGACCCTATTAAAGAAAAAGGCTTCATAAATATACTAAACAAGTTACTAAAAAAAGAACTTTCTGTCTCTGTAGATTCTGGAGTAGAAGCAGCATAAGCTTGTACATCTGTTTCTTCTATGCTTTCCTCCTCTTCCTCTAAATCATCTACTTGTCTCTCTCCCTGTTGTGTATCAGTATCCTCCTTTAGATTTCCTTCATTATCTTTCGATTCTATAATGTCATCAATTTTTTCTTTGGCTTTTTTTAATAGAGTTTTTATTTCTTCTGTGCTAGCTAAATCTAAAGGAGTATTTCCATCCTTATCTGCTAAATTAATATCTATTTCTTTTATTTTCAGTAGGGCTTCTACTACTTTTATATCGCCACTCATAGCAGCATAGTGTAAGGGAGTCCTTTCATATAGATCTTGTGCATTAACATTTGCTCTTACTTGTATTAGAACATTTACTATCTCCAAGTTTTCTTTGTGAACAGCCCAATGTAAAGGAATCCTTCCATCTTTGTCCACTGCATTAACATTTACCCTTGCTTTTATTAGAGCAATTACCATTTCAAAGTTCTCCTTTTGAATGGCATAATATGAAAGAGTCTTTCCTGTTTCATCCGATATATTAACATCTGCTCCTTTACTTATTAGGTGTCTCACTTTCTGAACATCACCTTCTTGAACAGCCTTAAGTAAAGCAGCATTTATTAATGGCACTTTTATTTCTTCGTCAATAGCTAAATCTAAAGGGATCTCTTCGTTTTTACCTGTTATACTAACATCTGCTTCTGCTTTTATTAGAGCCACTACTATCTCTTTGTTGTTGTTTTGAGCAGCTAAATGCAAAGGAGTCTCTCTGTTTTTATCTCTTATATTAAGATCTGCTTCTGCTTTTATTAGAGCTACTACTATCTCTTTGTTGTTGTTTTGAGCAGCATAATGTAGAGAAGTCTTTTTGTTGTTATCTTGTGCATTAACATTAATTTCCTTGTTTCCTAATAGGGCTTCTGCTATTTTCACATTGCCACATTTTATTTTAGCATTAGCATGCCGATCCCAATCCCAATAATTATTTACCTCATCTTGATTTGATATATCATGGTAGCACATTTCAACAGCCAAATGTAAAGGAGTCTGTCCTTTATCATTTTTTGCATTAACATTTGCTTCTTTCTTTAATAGGTCTTCTACTGCTTTCAAGTCGCCAAGTCTGGCAGCCAGATGTAGAGAAACCTTACAATACTCAGCTTTTACTTCTTCGTATTTATTTAACACGTGGCGTTCTCGAGAAGAGTCATAAGCAATAAAATCTGCTCCATTATCTAATAGAACTTTTGCTATATCAGAATGATTATTTTTAACAGCCCAATATAGAGAATTACCTTGAGATCCATCATATGCATTAACATCAGCTTCTTCAATTATTAGGCGCTTTGCTTCATTAAGATCACCTCTTTTAGCAGCATCAAGTAAAGCAGCATCTATATTTCTGATTGAATAATTCATTTAACACTTCTCTATAAAATTGCATTACCATAGTAAGGTAGTTAATAATTCATGAAATCTGGGTTGTAGAAATAATGATTATCCTTCGTGTTTTTCAGTATATTTAAGTAAACTATATATAAGAATTGCAATTATAGAACATACAACTGTTAATAGTAAATTTGGTAAAATGCCATAAGAAAAGAATTTTCCTACTATGTATATTCCAACAGCCCCAAACATCATATTGCAAAATGAGAGAACTGCACTACCAAGCCCTATACTTTTGACTGTTTCTAAAGCAGAAGTTACGTTATTGCTGATTACGAGTGCAAGTCCTATATTGCTTGGAATCCAAAGAACTTGAAGAATAAGTACACTTAACTTGTTTGTGAGATAAAAATATACCAATAAACCATCCGATATCATCGGTAATACCAAACCTATTATTAACATCTTGCTCACTCCTATTTTTGGTACGTACCTTCTATTAATTAAAGTTCCAATTATGTAAAATATAACTATGATTGATATGAGATAGCCAAAATATTGTACTTCAACGCCCATTGATTCAAATATGAACGGGTAGTTAGCAATGTATGCCCAAAGCCACATGAAAGTTAATCCATGAATGGCTGAAAACCCAAGGAAACGATAATTCTTAAATATTAATATATACTGCTTGAAGATATTAATACTGGCTTTACTTTTATTTACGGTCAGCGTTTCTTGTAGCTTCAAGTAAATAAAAATGAGCATAATAATTGCGGCAAGTGATATGATAAAAAACAAAAACTTCCAACTATAACCATGTGAAATTATATAACTGCCTACCACTGGAGCTATTCCAGGTGAAAGTGCTACTATCATATTTAACTTTGAGATTACTCTTGAGTATTCACTACCTGAGTACATATCCCTGATTGCTGCATATCCGACAACGCCTGCAACACCAGCTCCAGCCCCTTGTATAAACCGGATTAATATTAAAAGTATAATATTATCAGCTATACAACATACAATACTTGCTAAAGTAAAAATTGTCATACCAATCAGCATTATTAGGCGCCTGCCATAATAGTCTGACAATGGGCCATAAATTAATCCAGATATTGCAATTCCTACTAAATTTAAACTGATCGTAAGCTGCGCTATATTACCTTTCACCTTAAAATAGTTGGCAATACTTGGCAATGCAACTGAGTATAAGTCTGTTGCCATATCAACAACTGCTACAGATAATATCATAATAAGGGAGATGATATTTTGTGAAAAAGCTGTCGACACTAATGATTTACTGGATTAAATATGTTTAATTGTAGTATATTTTTCTCATTAGTATATTAATTTAACTGCTAAAGTTTAAAATAATTATGTAAGCAATCTCTATATAAAATATGGATAAATCACAACTAGTTAAAGAGGTTTTCGATTCTGTAGCAAATTGCTACGACATCATGAATGATATAATGAGCCTTGGAATGCACAGGCTATGGAAAGAGAAGATGGTAAGTAGTGTGAATTTTAAAAAGCACTCCAAGGTTTTGGATATTGCTGGAGGAACAGGAGATATAGCTATAAGAATAGCAAGAGGTGAACCAAGTGCTCAAGTTACAGTATGTGATATAAATCAAAACATGCTGGACAAAGGGCGTGATAAAGCAATAAATTCAAATCAGCTAAATTTCAATTGGGTATGTGCAAATGCAGAGAGCTTACCATTTGAAGATTCTGAATTTGATTATTATACAGTAGCTTTTGGTATTCGAAACTTTTCTGACCGTAAAAAGGCTTTAAGTGAAGCATATAGGGTACTAAAGCCAAATGGACAATTTGTCTGCTTGGAATTTGCCCCTATGCATTATCAAAATGAGATATTCACCAAATTTTATGACTTATACTCATTTAAAGTAATTCCTAAAATTGGTAGCATAGTTGCTAAAGATAAGGGTTCTTATGAATATTTAGTGAAAAGCATCAGAGAATTTCCAACTCAAACTAATTTTAAAATGGAAATTGAAGAGATAGGCTTTAAGAATGTTGAGTTCTATAATATGAGCTATGGAATAGTAGCATTACATATTGGAACAAAATAAACTCTGGTCTATTCAGTAGTTTTTTTTGCTAACTTTCTGTAATTTCGCAGCGTTTTTCCTTCAGTAGAAATCAAGCTAAAGTTTCTTGAACGTATTGCTCTAACGAAGTACACTGTAAACTAATATTGTAACTTTTTCCTGAAGCTAAAATCTATATAATTAACTTAAAAATAAAATGCGATCTAACATTAAGCAGTTATTTTATTATATAAAACCTAATCTACATTATTTTACCGTAGCTTTTATTGCAGTTCTATTTTCAGCTTTAACGATTCTTCTTTTTGGTAGGGGCTTAAGCAACATAATTGATTCTGGCGCAGAGCATAACTTTACTACCAAGCTCGTAGTTTCAATACTGATAGTTTTAGGCATTTCTTTCACTGCATTTATTCGGTTATATTTCATTGGCATTGGCAGCGAAAAAGTTATCGCAAGAATCAGATACGACTTATATAGCAGTATCACTGACTTGCAACCAAGTTTCTTTGAAAACACAGGCGTACAAGATGTTATCTCAGCACTCATTACTGATACCTCTGCGCTGCAATCAATAATAAATAGCAGCCTACTCACCATATTGCGAAATTTTGTAATATTAATTGGCAGTGTTGCCATGTTATTATATACAAATCTACATTTAACCGCATATGCAGCTGCAATAATACCCATACTGCTCATTATCATGACTTCACTTGGAAAAAAAGTTCGCAATTATGCACGCTTTGCTCAGGATAAATTAAGTGAGCTTGCATCATTTAGTGAGGAAAATTTTAGATCTATAGTAACCATTAAATCATTTGTACTAGA
The DNA here is from genome assembly GCF_947251465.1 of Wolbachia endosymbiont (group B) of Melanostoma mellinum. NCBI lineage: Bacteria > Pseudomonadati > Pseudomonadota > Alphaproteobacteria > Rickettsiales > Anaplasmataceae > Wolbachia > Wolbachia endosymbiont (group B) of Melanostoma mellinum. The sequence continues at coordinate 305,992 of NZ_OX366366.1, read as the reverse complement.
AGAAAATGAAAAAATTCGTTTTCAGAAACATCTAAACTCAGTATCAAAATCATACGTAAAATTAGTACTCTTGCGTGCTATTTTAGTAACTCTAGTTATCACGTGTGTGATAGGTTCGCTAGTTATTTTGCTTTTTTTTGGAATAAAAGAAGTCTTAAGTAATAATATGACCATTGGAGAACTCTCCTCATTTGTGTTTTATTCAGCGCTTGCGGCAGGAGCTATAAATAATTTGAGCGATAATATCAGTGATTTACAACGAGGTCTTGGAATTGTAGAGCGTTTGTTTGAGTTTACGAACATGAAAAGCTCTATAGTAAATGGCGAAAATCCTATAAGAATTAATAGTATTCAAAAAGAAATTGCGTTTAACGATGTAACATTTTTTTATGCTGATAAGCCAGCATTAAATAACGTATCATTTTCTATAGAGGCAGGCCAATCAGTATCAATTGTTGGACCATCTGGCAGTGGCAAGAGCACCATTTTAAAGCTTCTGCTCCGTTTTCACGATCCAAGTGAAGGCAGTATTACTATCGATGGACAGAATATTAAGACAATTGCGCTAAATGATCTAAGATCGCTGTTTGGCTTAGTACCACAAGATCACATGATATTTTCTTGCTCAATAATGGAAAATATACTATACGGCAAACCGGGTGCTGAATATGAGGAAGTCAGGCGAGCTGCTATCAGCGCTTATGCGATGGAATTTATTGATAAGCTGCCGGATAAATTTGATACATTTGTAGGAAAAAGAGGACTAAAGCTTTCCGAAGGACAAAAGCAACGTATTATAATAGCAAGAGCAATACTGAAAAATCCTCAGGTTTTAATACTGGATGAAGCAACCTCTGCCCTTGATTATAAAAGTGAAAACCTAGTGCAAAAAGCACTGAGCAAGTTAATGCAAAACAGAACAACAATTATAATTACGCACAGGCTATCAACCGCACTCAAAACTGACAAGATTATAGTGATTAATTGCGGGAAAGTAGAAGAAGTAGGAACTCATGATTCTCTAATGAGTAAAGATGGGCTGTATGCAAAATTGGTGAAGATAGGGTAGAAATTTAAATCATAATGTTGTTAACATGCTAGATTTAGCAATCAAGTTATGAAATCTTTAATTATTTTAATTTATAATGACATCATAGTATTTTTTAAGGATCGTTATGTTTTACAATAGTCTACCAAAACTACAATCTATGGTTAATAGTTTGCCAGTACCAGTATCGAACACAGCTTATAATTTGCCAGTATCAGGCTTACAAGCACCGGTATTAAATATGCCTTATAATTTACCAACAGCTTTACAAGCACCAGTATCGAATTGTGCACAATCTTGTCCACCTACATTTGTACCTTGTGCTACTAATTCGTGCCATAATCATTTTAACTCATATAATAGCCATTATGACATATATCATAACCCTTATTGTGAAACATTTGATTATTTTTGCTAAGTTTGGATCACTTACAAATATATGTGCTGCCACTCTTGCTACACGTACTTCGAATAGCACATGGGAAACCATGTGCTTCACATTTTGCTTAAAAATATAATAAACAGATGCTTGCTTGTCATTTGCAGTGGCTATAGCAGTTCTACCAAAATTAACACAACTAATTTGACTACTGACAGCTTTTTCTTGAAATCTTAGCATTATTTTGCTGTGGCAAAGCTTTTTAGTTTCAATATCTCCTATGTTAAAGTCGTATTTAAATGTATTGTATTTGTATATGCTAATTTTAACATTGGAGTTATGAAATCGTTAACTTCTGTATCTTATAATAGTAAGATAGTTATTTTTTAGGATTTTTATGACTTATAATTTTTCTTCATGTATAGACCCTTGTACTTCCGCACGTAAGAGCTTGATGATTGATCCACGGCATCATCATAAATTCAATCCATGGTGTCATAACTTTGATCCATCTGACTATAATCGATTTAACCCGTACGATAATGGACTTGAGTTAAATATACAGCTTCCCGATATAAATATACCATCTTGTCCACCTGCTCCTGCTTGTCCACCTGCTCCTGCTTGTCCACCTGCTCCTGCTTGTCCACCTGCTCCTGCTTGTCCACCTTGTCCACAAGTTAAACCTGAACCTGAATCTAAAACAGTCGTTGATTTTTCAAAGCTTGCAATAACGGTTAACCCAATAACTGATGATATCCTTGATGTTAAGACCAAAGATCCAACAGGCTACAAGTTTAAAGAGTGTGCAAAGATTATTCAGAATTCTAAAAATAATCTTAAGGTTGTAGATGGTAAACTTGCGGGTAGCTGTGAAGACAATTCTGAATGTGATAAATGTGTAGAAATAATAAACGGTTCTATAATAGATTCTCAAAGTGCTGCAGCCTTTCTTTCTACCTACAATATACCAGCGCTAGAAGGAAATATTTATTTTCTATAAAAGTAATACAATGTGTGTATTGTTAGTACACACATTATTCTATGTTTAATTGTTTGATAAATTTATTTACTGATGGAGTTATTTTATGTTTAAAAGCGCCTATCCTCATCCAATGCCAACTAATATATGTTCTGTAAATGATATGGTAAGAGTTAATTTGTTTACAAAGTTGGATGATTGTAAAGTCAATAAGAGTAAGTTGATTCATGATAAATGTGGTAAAGATCTTGAGTGTAAGATTGATGATAACACTATGAATGAACTGAAAAAATGTTTTAAGTTTGAGATTGATGATAAGACTAAGAATGAGATAAAAGAAAGTATTAAGACTGAACTAGAAAAAGGTCTTAAGTTTGAGATTAGTGATAAGACTAAGAATGAGATAAAAGAAAGTATTAAGACTGAACTAGAAAAAGGTCTTAAGTTTGAGATTAGTGGTAAGACTAAGAATGAGATAAAAGAAAGTATTAAGAATGAACTAGAGAAAGGTCTTAAGTTTGAGATTAGTGGTAAGACTAAGAATGAGATAAAAGAAAGTATTAAGAATGAACTAGAGAAAAGTCTTAAGTTTAAGATTAGTGATAAAACTGAGGATGATAAAACTAAGGATGATAAAACTGAAGATGATAAAACTAAGGATGATAAAACTGAAGATGATAAAACTAAGGATGATAAAACTAAGGATGATAAAACTGAAGATGATAAAACTAAGGATGATAAAACTAAGGATGATAAAACTAAGGATGATAAAACTGAAGATGATAAAACTAAGGATGATAAAACTAAGGATGATAAAACTAAGGATGATAAAACTGAAGATGATAAAACTAAGGATGATAAAACTGAAGATGATAAAACTAAGGATGATAAAACTGAAGATGATAAAACTAAGGATGATAAAACTGAGGATGATAAAACTAAGGATGATAAAACTGAGGATGATGGTGACAACCTGTCGACAACTTCTAATAATCTAGAAAACTCTTACTACTCTGAAATTCAAAATGAGCTACTTTCTTCTTATTCTCATTCCGGCAATGACTTGGTATAACTACATTTTTCCTGGCTCACTTGAGCAAGGAAAAGCTTATATTAGAAATAATATACAATTAGTATCTGGACCAGGAATTACAGAAAACTGCAATGTAGATTACATTAGATAAACCTTTAACTAGCCCCACTTATTCGCTATACTGCTATAGATTTTACAGCAGTATAGTGAATGAACATTTTTAAACAGGTTGCCTCTCTAATCTTTAGTAAATTAAATGAGTTGAAGCAAAGGGGTGTTATAAGTACGAATGCAACAAACTTTATTGTAGAGCCTCCGAGCAATAGAGCACATGGTGATATCTATACAAATGTTGCTATGGTGCTTGCAAAACATGAAAAAAAGAATCCAGTTGAGATTGCAGGGATCTTAGCAGAAGAATTTAAATCTTTTGATGAAGTTGCAAAAGTGGAAATAGCAGGTCCTGGGTTCATCAATATGCACTTGAAAATGGAAGTATGGCATGGGATTTTAAAACAAATAAATGAGCTAAAAAAGGAGTTTGGCACTCTCAACATTGGAAACAATCAGGCCATCAATGTTGAGTTTGTATCTGCAAATCCAACCGGTCCACTGCATATTGGTCATGCAAGAGGGGCAGTGTTTGGTGATGTTTTAGCAAATTTGCTAAAGAAAGTTGGTTATAAAGTTACTAAGGAGTACTATATCAATGATGCTGGAGCGCAGATAGATACGTTAATTCGGTCAGTATATTTGCGGTATAAGGAAGCTCTGGGAGAGAAAATTAGCATCGAAAAAGGTTTATACCCAGGTGAATATTTAAAGCCAATAGGGAAGGGGCTAGCTAAAAAATATGGAAAGGAGCTTAGAGCAGAGGAAGATAACCAGATAATTAGAGAATATACTTTAAGTTCTATTTTAGAACTCATAAAGGAGGACATGAGCTTGCTTGGAGTCAATCATGATATTTTTACTTCAGAGTATGAGCTACAAAAAAATGGCAAAATCGAAGAGAGTATAAAGATATTGTCTGACAAGGGTCTAGTGTATGAAGGGTACCTGGAGAAACCAAAAGGCAAAGAAAGTGAAAGTTGGATTTCCAGAAAAGAAATGTTATTTTGCTCTACAAAATTTGGTGATGATGTTGACCGCGCACTAAAAAAAGAGGATGGTAGCTGGACTTATTTTGCATCGGATATTGCTTACCATTTTGATAAGATATCACGTGGTTTTAACAATATGATCGTAGAGCTCGGCAGTGACCATGGCGGTTATATTAAAAGGCTTAGAGCAGTTGTCTCTGCGCTCAGTGATGATCAAGCAAAGATAGAGGTAAAACTGCATAATATTGTGAATTTCTTCGAAAATGGCAAACCTGTTAAGATGTCGAAAAGATCAGGAAATTTTCTTACAGCTAGGGATGTAGTGGAAGAGGTTGGCAGGGATATAACTCGTTTTATAATGTTAACACGCAAGAATGATATGGTCTTGGACTTTGATTTTGCTAAAGTTAAAGAACAGTCAAAAGACAACCCTATTTTTTATGTGCAATATGCGCACGCCCGTGCTCATTCGTTAATGCGTAATGCTCCAAAAGAGCTCCCAACAGCAGACCCTTCACTTTTAAAGACAGATGGGGAGCTATTCCTCATAAAAACCTTAGCAAAGTGGCCAGATGTGGTAGAAATATCTGCAAGGCTTTGTGAGCCACATAGAATCACTTTCTACTTACTTGAAGTTGCAGAAGCGTTTCACGTTTTATGGGGATATGGCAAAAGTGATTTAAATATGCGGTTTATACTGGAGAATAACTTAAATTTCACCGCTGCAAGAATGTTTCTCGTCCAAGCCTTAGCACACGTCATTGCTTCTGGACTTTCGATTTTTAATATAGAGCCTTTGAAAGAGATGAGTTAATTTTAATGCGTAATATTAAATGTGATAATAAATTATTGATGTAAGTACAATAAGGCCAAAAATTATACAAGAGGTCTGTTAAAATCACGTATGTCGATTGTCTTGAAGTCACACAATTGTTCTGTAGAGCTATGTCCTGTAATAATTACTGTACCGTTCTGCTCAGAGCGTATTGAGATTAGGTTCAATACTAATTCACATGTTGTGCTATCAAGATTACAGAATGGTTCATCTATCAGCCAAATGTTTGCATTAGAAATTAAAAGGCGAGCAAGCGCAACTCTTCTTTTCCAGCCTGCAGAAAGTTCACCATATCTAATGTTAAATACAGGCTGCAACTCTAAACAATAAGCAGCTGCCATAACTGATTCTCTAGTGTTCCGTATTCTTGCCCAGAATTCTATGTTTTCACCAATTGTTAAACTATCTTTACAGGCGTTTTTATGTCCTACGTAAACCATGGAAGATATAAAGGATTTTGGATCATCATATATGTCTTTTCCGCAGTATCTTATATTGCCTGATACTGGTGGTAAGAGTCCAGATAAACTTCTGATTAAGCTGGTTTTGCCGCTACCATTTGGACCAGTGATTAAGATTTTTGATTTTGGCTCAGCTTTAAAATTGAGGTTTTTAAATAATACTTTGTTATTACGAGCACAGGATAGATTTTTACATTCAAGCATGGATTATCTGCCTTTTCCTTTATATTTACCCTTAGTTGAAGACTGAGCTTTTATAAATAGCTCCCAAAATCCTTTCTTATCACCTTCTCTGTTTATCAATTGTGCAAAATGTTTCATTAAACTATTACCCATCATAACCATCTTTGTCCATTTACCTAACGGTTTTGCTATATCAACTATTTCTAGATCTTCTTTGTAAACTTGCATATTCTTTTGTTTCTCCCTTAGCATTTCCTGTTGTTTCATCAACTCTTTTTGCTTATTTTTTTGATACAATTCATTAAATCTTCTATTTTCTTCCCACTCTTCTTTGAGAACTTTTAGAGGAAATATAATTTTTCTAATATGATTTTTGTATATTTTTCTCAAAAAGAGAAATACTGCAATTATAGTAAGTAATATCGTGCTATATGTAATGATTTGTCCGAACGGCATTTTTATACTCAGCTTATTGGCAAGCGGTATTTACAATTATACCATAACTATAGAAATTTTACAATTTTTTTCTGGATAAAGATAGTAGACTAAAAATTTCTAAAGAACAAAAGCAACGTATTTACGTACAGGCTATCAACTACTACACTCAAAACTGACAAGTGATTAATCATTGGAGAGTAGAGGAATCACGGCTCTCTAATGAATAAAGATGGACTGTGTCAAGCTGGTGAGTAAGGTGGAAATTGAAGAAAATCTAATTGTTGGTTATCATGCTAGATCTACAATATAAGTTATAAAATTTTTAATCATTTTGGCTTATAATAATTTCTGATTTAACCTTAGATTTCCTGAGCTGTGGTTTCTTTTACCCATGTTGAATTCCTAGCTTTTATACTCTAATTTAATTCCAGTTTTGACTATATAGGAGGTCACAATGTCAAACAATATCTATAGCAATCAAGTTAATAATAGTAATTTATATGCCAACAAACTTTTTTATGGTGAAGAGGGTGAGCAAGTCGAAAATCTAGGAGATCAGGTTGCGGGAAAAGAGGATGATAAATCAGAAGAAGATTTACTTCGTGACTGTAGAGATGAAACTAAGAAGGCAAAAGATAAGTTAATACAGTGTAAAAAAGATGCTGTGGAATCACAAAGAAAAATTACACAATTAGAAGCAGAAGCTAGTGAATTAAAGTCACAGTTTCAAGAAGAAAGAGAGAAGGTAGAACAAACTAAGAATGAAGCTAAGGAAGCAAAAGATGAGTTAATACAGTGTAAAAAAGATGCTGAGAAGATGAAAGAAGGCTCTGAACAGGCAATTAATCAGGCAAAGTATGATGATGCTCAAGCAGAAGCTAAACAAGCAAAATTAGAAGCTAAGCAAGCAAAATTGGAAGCTAAGCAAGCAAAATTGGAAGCTGAGCAAGCAAGAATAGAAGCTTTGAGGTGCGAAATTGGACAAGAGAGAGAAGAAGTTATGCGGTGTAAAATTGACAAGGTAAAAGAAGAACTTATGCAGTATAAAATTGACATGACAAAAGCAGAGAATAAGTGTTATAAAAAAGCAGCTGAAGAATGTAAAAAAGAGAAAGGAAGTGATAAAGAAGAACTTATACAGTGTAAAATTGACACGGCAAAAGCAGAGACTGAGTGGTATAAAAAAGAAGCTGAAGAATGTAAAAAAGAGAAAGGAAGTGGTACAGATAAACCTTGTCCCAATGGAGGAGGTGGAACTAATGTAGTCAAACCTGTTACTAATGGAGGAGGAGATGAAACTAATGTAGTCAAACCTGTTACTAATGGAGGAGGAGATGAAACTAATGTAGTCAAACCTGTTACTAATGGAGGAAGGGATGAAAATAGAGAAATTACGTCTCAAAAAATAACCCCAGATTGTAGCAAGGAAGAAATTTGTGGATCTTATGCTCGTTTTTATGGAGAAAATGCAAAGATAGGTTATCAAGGTTTTAATACATCTGATTTATTAAAGAATTTGTATTCTGAGATGTACGGTAATCCTAAAATTGCACCATATATAGAAAAGGGAGCAGAGGGTGGTTATGGTGCAGTAAATTTTAAATTTGCCTTTACTGATACTCTTAGTTCAATAGGCTACTTTAGTGATATAAAATGTGATAAATGCATTAATAGTCCACAAGAGTTAGCGTGTCAAGAAGAAGGGATTAAGAGTTTCTGCTACTCTAACGAGTACTATGCTACTAAAGAATGCAACAAGAATTTTTTTTCTAGAGAATCATGTCCTGATCTCGTTAAAGAGTTAGGTGAAATAAGTGTTATGAAAGCAAAACAAGTTGCACCATTGATACTTGTTAATAACTCAGGACAAATGATAGATAAAGAGGGCAATAACACTCAAATACACTATAATTTATTAAAGCCTTATCTAAAGGCTAATGGTAAAATCAAGGACTGTGGAAATGACCAAAAGTGTAAGGATTATATTCCAATCATGAAGAAAGTTGCATGGGATACTGATAAGGAAGTACTGTTAAAAACTGTTTTTGATGATATGCAAAGAGCGAGTCCTTACTATGAAGATAATCCTGTTTCTGATGATACTAATTTTATATAAGACTAAATGTTTTCTGGGCTTTTCAGCTCAGAAAACACTTTTTTAGAAAAATAGAATTGGTGACCTTACTCAAAAAAAAGTAGAGAAGAAGTTTTTGTTGTGAGAATAAATTTAGCAGAGTTTATAATATAATATTTAAGTTATTTATGATAAAAAATAGATTTCTTGCATAACTAAGCGTCATCCCAGCTGGGATTTAGCAAGAAAATCTAGATTCCAGCGTTACGCGCTGGAACTCTTTAAATTCCAGTAGTGCAAGAAATCTAATTTCTACGTGTTTAAATATGGAAGTTCTAGTTTGTTGAACAGAACGTTGAGAAGTATCAATAAGAAGCTCCCTTTTGAGTAAACTTTTCTGCAACGGGGGAGTGTTAAATAAACTGTGTCAAACCGAGAAGTAAAGTAATAAATTGATAAAAAAATGGAGGTTTGACAATGAGTCAAGCAAACAGAACTACCGGTTTGGTAGACTATAAAGAATTAGAAACAAATATCTTATCATCTATACGAGAAGGAAGATACCGTCTTGTCAGTCAACAAGAAAATTATAGAAATTGAATCTTAAGCTGTATTACGAAATCAAAAAATACTTTCTATCAACATATACACTAACCAACTACATTAAATAAATTTGTGTAAAATGCTATTTTACATAAGATAGAAAGTACGCATTTTTTGATTTTAAAGTACTAAATTCGTATCCGTTCAGAGGTGTGGTTTAAGAAACAACAGCTAGCAGGTTTTGAAAAGGGTTTAATTCCTTTTGTTTCCAAGTCAGATACAACGAAATTATCCGCTCAAGAAATCTATTCCCTCGCTCTGACTGTGCAAAATATGAATTCTTACGATAGACAACATAATGCCGTATCTGTCGCTCAACATGGTTATTCGTTAATGGAATATTCTCTGGGTCATCCAAAAATGTCCACATCATTGACTCGGATTTTATAATACCCTTTACCGTTCGTGAAGCTCCTTTTGCTTCAAGTATATAAGATATTTTTATCATGCAGTACTGTATGTATCTTCGTAATTCTTTAGCTTGCTTAGTGAACTTTGAAATACTAATTTCATTTTCTGACAAAGCGTTTTTTAATACAAACAATCCATTAGCTGCGTCTTTTAAACAATGGCCAAGTCTCATTACTTCACTATTCCAACTATGAGATAACCTCTCGAAATTTCTCAATAAGTGAGCCCAACAAATTTGTCGTTTTTCATCACTGAAGTGGTTGTAAACTGCATATCTGTCAGTAATTACCAGGTTTTTGTAATCACAAAATGCACTATTCTTTAAAAATTTCATTCCTCTTGTATCTGCTAACTTCATAAGACTTGCTTTATTGTTGGCAAACATCCAGCACCATCCCAATTTGCCTTTGTTGTAGTGACTGGTTTCATCAATATGCAAAATTTCGCTTGCTTTTATTTCTTCCTCTATTTGTTCATAGGCTTCTTTACATTTTGACGAAACCCTTGCTTCACTATTGGACACACTACCAACACTTATACTCATGTTAAAGATGTCTTTCATAATATTCGCTATTTCTCGCTTTGAATTCTTATAAAACCCACTTAGTGATGCAACTACTGACTTAACTCTAGGACCAAAGGTATCCGGTGTAACTCCTTCTGGTAATTTGCTACTCCTTCTTTTTCCGCATTTACGACAGCGACCATGTTCTAATTGATACTCAACTACGTAAGGCTTAATTTCTGGTAAATCAACTTTTTGATAGACATATGGTTTTTCCGATATTGCGATTTCTTCACCACACTCGCATCTATTTGGTAACTCTACCTTCACCACCTCATCTGCTTCCATTTTAGCTCGGCAATTCCCCTTATGTCCAACTTGACCACCTATCTTCCTGCCGCCCTCTGACTTATCTTCTGGTGTGTCTTTTTTTATTTTGTACAGCTCTTTTGAACTTGGTAAAGATGAATTCCTTGAGTTTAAGCCGAGTCTCTCTCTTAGTTCAGCATTCTCTATTTCTAAGATTTTATTTTTTTCTTCAAGCTTTGCTACTTTCTGCTCTAAGTTTTTACATAACTCTACAATACTGATCAACAATTGAAGCATCTAGCCTTACTTTACTATCAACATTTTGTGTTATTACTACTTTAATATATTATGTCAATTGTTTTTTATCCTTGCCACACCTCTGAACGGATACCTAAATTCTCCTCCAACCGCTTTGCCCTGTAATTCTTGATATGGTCAGGATTAAAAGCACTTTTGGATTTTAGAACACCGAAAATGATATGGAGTAGCTTACGCATTGCAGCACCAACGATAGCCATATTATGCTTACCCTTTTCCTTTAATCTCTGGCAAAAACTAATAATGATAGGATTGTGATTCTTAGCTACTATAGCAGGAAAGAAAAGTGCTTTACGTAATGTTTGTGAACCGGATTTACTTAATCTGGGTTTGGCATATACAGAGGAACCTGACGTCATATTTCGTGGTATAACTCCTGTATATGCTGCCAATTGCCTGGCATCTCTAAAAACCTCTATGTCAGGAACTTCAGCTAAAATAGCTATTGCTGATTCTTCTCCTATTCCTGGAATAGTCAATAGAAGTTGAAAATTTTCCAACAATTCTTTATGTTGATTTAATAGTTCACGTACGGAGTTTTTTATTGTTTCTATTTTTTGAGCTATATTCATTGCAAGGTCTTCCCAAGCACTTGCAACTTCTTTAAGCAGTCTCTCTTTTTTTTCTAAGTGGTTATTTACTAATGTTAACTCATCTTTTAACGCAACTGAGCAACGATAAAGATGTTTTAATTTTTTCATTTCAGGAGAAGGTGGTGTCCAACTAGAAGGTTCCTGTCTTTGGCAATAATCAGCAATAACTTCTGCATCGGTCTGATCATTCTTTTGTCGTATCAGCTTACTCCTTGCATAAGATTTTATGCAATAAGGATTTACAACACTAACAGAATGTCCAGCGTTGTGCAGAAACTCAGCCAAAGCTTCGCTATAACAACCAGTAGCCTCCATGCAGGCTTTTACTTCTTCTACATTATGTTTTTGTAGAAAGCTAAGTAAACCTTGAAACCCAGAATCCTCGTTTTTAAAACTCCTTTTTCTAGTTTCACATCTTCCTTTTTTGCTTATGAACGAGAGAAAAACATCAAAGCGATCTTTCGATACATCTATACCTAAAAAGTTGTTGATCATATATAACCCCATGCGTTACCATTAAAAATGAAAAGTAAGGCTAGTCTTGTGAATACAGAATTAGAACCATTTAGGTTTTTCTACGATACCGTCCAGCCTGTACTCTTGAGAAGAGAACTCTTATCTACCTTACAGATTTTATATCTAAGACCACTGACAGAGTTCTTCTCTTCTCCATCTAATGCTTAAGCTTAAAACATTAGATGCTTTTTACAAGATACAAGACCATTGACGGAAAGAGATGGTGCATTAACACCGTTTGTAAAAAAACTGCTAGAGGGAAGGCGAGATAGAAAACCATTTGTCAGCTGAAAGCGAAAAAAACAACCGAAGAAATTCAAAGACTTTACGGACAAGTATTTGAACTATTGACACCAATAGATAGGGAAGGAAGCTTTGAGCCACAAGTAGTCAGAAAAAGGCAAACAACCGAACTTGAAGCAAAGGTTTTAAGTACATATGCCAGTGGCATGGGATATAGCATCGCATGTAGAAGAAATATAAAATATCTGCAGCAGAGATATCAAGTATTACTGACAAATTGTTACCGGTAATCAACGAATGGCGCAGTCGTCCGCTGCAATCTGTATATCCAATAGTGTTCATGGTTTTTTAAGGTCAAGGAGGACGGGCATTGTGTAAGCAAATGTATGTATAACATATTAGCAAAATGGCAGAAAAGAAGTTTTGGGTTTTTATTTGGCTGAAAGTGAAGTTCTGGTTGGAAGTACTAAATGACCTAAAGGAGAGAGGAGTAGATGATATTCTGATAGCTTGTGTTAAAAAGCTTTCCTACAGCTATAAATAGCGTATTTCCTAATGCAGAAGTGCAGCTGTGTATAGTGCACCAAATACGCAACTCATTGAAGTACGTGGCTAGCAAAGATGTAAAGAGCTTTTTAAGTGATTTGAAGAAGGTATATCAAGCTTCAAGCAAGGAAGTTGCTGAGAATTATTTATTGGAATTGGATGAAAAATGGGGTGCAAAGTATCCTATGGTTTTGGCAGAACAATTGGGGTATCCGTTCAGAGGTGTGGTTTAAGAAACAACAGCTAGCAGGTTTTGAAAAGGGTTTAATTCCTTTTGTTTCCAAGTCAGATACAACGAAATTATCCGCTCAAGAAATCTATTCCCTCGCTCTGACTGTGCAAAATATGAATTCTTACGATAGACAACATAATGCCGTATCTGTCGCTCAACATGGTTATTCGTTAATGGAATATTCTCTGGGTCATCCAAAAATGTCCACATCATTGACTCGGATTTTATAATACCCTTTACCGTTCGTGAAGCTCCTTTTGCTTCAAGTATATAAGATATTTTTATCATGCAGTACTGTATGTATCTTCGTAATTCTTTAGCTTGCTTAGTGAACTTTGAAATACTAATTTCATTTTCTGACAAAGCGTTTTTTAATACAAACAATCCATTAGCTGCGTCTTTTAAACAATGGCCAAGTCTCATTACTTCACTATTCCAACTATGAGATAACCTCTCGAAATTTCTCAATAAGTGAGCCCAACAAATTTGTCGTTTTTCATCACTGAAGTGGTTGTAAACTGCATATCTGTCAGTAATTACCAGGTTTTTGTAATCACAAAATGCACTATTCTTTAAAAATTTCATTCCTCTTGTATCTGCTAACTTCATAAGACTTGCTTTATTGTTGGCAAACATCCAGCACCATCCCAATTTGCCTTTGTTGTAGTGACTGGTTTCATCAATATGCAAAATTTCGCTTGCTTTTATTTCTTCCTCTATTTGTTCATAGGCTTCTTTACATTTTGACGAAACCCTTGCTTCACTATTGGACACACTACCAACACTTATACTCATGTTAAAGATGTCTTTCATAATATTCGCTATTTCTCGCTTTGAATTCTTATAAAACCCACTTAGTGATGCAACTACTGACTTAACTCTAGGACCAAAGGTATCCGGTGTAACTCCTTCTGGTAATTTGCTACTCCTTCTTTTTCCGCATTTACGACAGCGACCATGTTCTAATTGATACTCAACTACGTAAGGCTTAATTTCTGGTAAATCAACTTTTTGATAGACATATGGTTTTTCCGATATTGCGATTTCTTCACCACACTCGCATCTATTTGGTAACTCTACCTTCACCACCTCATCTGCTTCCATTTTAGCTCGGCAATTCCCCTTATGTCCAACTTGACCACCTATCTTCCTGCCGCCCTCTGACTTATCTTCTGGTGTGTCTTTTTTTATTTTGTACAGCTCTTTTGAACTTGGTAAAGATGAATTCCTTGAGTTTAAGCCGAGTCTCTCTCTTAGTTCAGCATTCTCTATTTCTAAGATTTTATTTTTTTCTTCAAGCTTTGCTACTTTCTGCTCTAAGTTTTTACATAACTCTACAATACTGATCAACAATTGAAGCATCTAGCCTTACTTTACTATCAACATTTTGTGTTATTACTACTTTAATATATTATGTCAATTGTTTTTTATCCTTGCCACACCTCTGAACGGATACCAATTGGGAGAATTTATCTGGTTATTTTAAGTATTCAGGCCCAGTCAGAAGGGTAATTTACACTACCAATCCCATAGAGGGGCTGCATAGGCAAATTAGAAAGTTCACCAAGACCAAAGGCTCATTTACCAGCATAAGTGCCTTGTATAAACAGGTATATTGTGCTATAAAAAAGGTGGAAGAGAAATGGACTATGCCTGTACATGATTGGGCATTAACCATATCCCAGCTCGACATTTTCTTTCCTGGTAGATTGAAAATTGAGTTGAGCTAAAAATTAGGTTTGACACAGTTTATTTAACACTCCCTTTTTATTCTGGATACTAGGTTAAAAATAGAACGTTTAAATTTCTTGTTTTTATTGTTATCATACTTAGATTTCCTAAGAACTTATTTACTACAAAATACAACAAGTTCTATTTATTTGAGAAAGTTGTGCGTCTTGTAGAACAGATTTTGTTGTAGGTTTCTCTGTAGCTATTTCAAGGTTTTCTTCTATGCTTTTTTGTTCTGTGTAATCTTTAACTTCTTGAATGAAATCTTCAAGCCACTTCTCACTACCTATCTTGGCATGTCGTTGTTGCTCACCTTTAAGAAGTTTTATTACAGCTGCATCTTGATTTTCAGGCACTCTTTGATATTTAAGCCACAAGTCACGAATATCAGGAGGAGCTTTTTTCAAATGAGCTTCAAAGGTTGCTTTTGTGTCTTTTGTACTTTCTTCTTGTTGATCTTGATGGAATTTAAACCAGAAATTGCGAATATCAGGAGAAGCTTTATCCCAAAGAAGTTTAGTAATTTCTTTTATATTTCTCAGATCTTCTTGTTTCAATCTTTTACCATCACCTATATATCGTTTATTAAGACCAACTTGCAGAGGATAAAGTAAAAGGGTAGTTTTGCTCTGTGAATGTATAGGTCTATTTAAAATCATTGCTAAATTTGTATCACAATCTTCTAATACTGCTTTAACTTTTTTAACATCTAAATAATCTATTGCTTGACGTAATTTGTGGTGAAGATCACTTGTTCTCTTTAAGTTTTTCACTTTTTGCATATGCGAATCATAACTTCCTTTCGCTTCTTGCATAGCTATATCACACGAAATACTCTCAATTTTTTGCTCCATTTTCTGTATACATTGATTAATTTCCTTTTGATTTTTTTTGAATATAATCAACTGTGAAATGGTACAAGGATTAGGTAGATCGTCTTTAAACTCTTTTTTTATATTACTAGGTAATTCGCTTTTCAAAACTTCTTGTATATCGCTATCGTAATTATTTTTTATATTCTCAAAGTTGCCTTGTATAGCTTCACTAATTAATGAATCTCGAATGTTTTTTTGTCTTTCAGTTAATAACATACCTTACCTCTACCTCTTATGGCAAATTTAGCGCTATAATTATACGTATTTATAATCAAGTCAAGAGAAAAAATTAGCAAAGCGTTTGAAGTTTTAATAACATATAGCTTTCACAGTACTGTCTATGGAAAGTCTGCAAGTTTTACGTTCAATTGCGTTTATTGTGGGAATTTTTCTATTGTTGTTTGGCGTAGCAATGCTTATTCCTGCTATTACTAATAATTATCTAGGTTACGAATGGAAAAATTTTCTGGTTGGATTTATAGTTACCTGCACATTTAGTGTGATTTTTATTCTACTGGGTAAACTAAATAGGGTACATGGAATGCCGGCAATTTTTGCGATTACCAGTTGTACCTGGATTGCATTATCTCTATTTGCAGCTATTCCATTTTATCTTGATAGTTTAAGCTACATTGATGCACTGTTTGAAGCAGTATCTGGGATTACAACCACAGGAGCAACTGTTCTAAGTTACATCGAGCAACAATCTCCGGGGATACTACTGTGGAGAGCAATGCTGCACGGTATAGGTGGTTTTGGAGTAATTACAGTAGGAATTGCAATTTTTCCCATATTTAAGGTTTTGAGCTTAAATAATTTACTCTATTCTGAGTACTCAGATGCTCTTAAAAGAAAGTTACCACATACGCGAAGCGTAGTAATACATATTGCAGAAATATATTACTGCCTAATTTTATTGTGCATATTTTTCTACTATCTAGCTGGCATGCCATTATTTGACGCAGTATGTCACGGAATGTCCGCTGTATCAACTGGTGGATTTGCTAACTATAACGATTCTATAGGCTACTACAATAACCCTATATTGGAGGTCATAACAATTATCTTTATGATTTTAGGCTCTTTACCTTTTCTGAGCTATTTAAAAATTATAAGACGATTAGACGTTTGTTATGATGAACAGGTCTCTTACTTTATTAAGATAGTTGTTATCTCATCTTTGCTTGCTTGTTTTTGGTTATATAAAAATTTTGACTTAGGAGTATTTTTATCATTTAGGTACAGCACATTCACCATTACCTCCTTTATCACATCAACTGGCTATGTAATGTGCAACTACTTGAATTGGAGCTTTATTTCAGTCTTAGCTTTCTTTTTAGCCTTTATTGGTGGATGTGGTGGTTCTGCTAGTGGTGGAATCAAAATCTTCCGTTTAGTCATTTTTCTAAAATCTATAAGGAATTACTTTAGCTCTTTATTAAATCCAAGTGAAAGCGATAGAGTAAAACTCAATGGTAAAATACTGGAGAATGATGAAGTTCAATCTGTCTTTACGTTTTTTGCGATTTACATGTTAACGTTCGCTATATCATCAATAGTGATGTCTTACTTGAGCAATGCGGACTTTATAACTAGCATCAGCTCTGTTTCTGCAATGCTTACAAATTCTGGCCCAGGATTTAGTAACCTAATAGGTCCTTCAGGTAATTATTCCTCCTTTAGTGGTGGAGTAAAGCTATTTCTATCGTTTTTGATGCTGCTTGGCAGGCTTGAAATATTGCCAATTTATTTTTGTATAGGTAGTTTATACTGGAAACTTTGCCATTCCAGAGTGTAACGCTAATTCAGGTTTACATTTAAATTCTATTACATATTATTATAAGTATTACAAAACTTTAAAGGACAATTATGGCAGTTATGCCAGATAAATGGATAAGGGAAAAGGCTGAAAACTCTAGAATGATAGAGCCTTTTGTGAATCATAAAAGCAGTAAGGGTGTTGTATCTTTCGGATTATCATCTTATGGCTATGATGCAAGAGTTAGTAATAAGTTTAAGATTTTTACTAATGTTAATTCAGCTATTGTAGACCCCAAGAATTTTTCTGAGAATAGTTTCATAGATAAGGAAACAGATGTATGTATAATCCCACCAAATAGTTTTGTACTTGCCAGCACGGTGGAATATTTTCGTATACCAAGGAATGTACTGGTAATTTGTGTTGGTAAATCAACTTATGCAAGATGTGGTATTATAGTAAACGTCACACCTTTAGAACCTGGATGGGAAGGTCATGTCACACTTGAATTCTCAAACACTACTCCACTTCCTGCAAAAATTTATGCTAATGAAGGCGCATGCCAATTTGTGTTTTTAAGCGGCGAAAGTGAGTGTGAGAAATCATATGATGATATGAAAGGAAAATATATGAACCAACATGGTATCACTTTGCCGTTAGTTAAGTGATTACTTTAGATGCATTTCTTTATTAATTGATATCCTTTCAAGCTGCTAACACTGATTGCATTTGCCTAGTTACAAAAATAATGTCTGTGCTAAAACATGCTTATATATAGCTCTTTTTCTAATAGTTCGAATAGCTGGATATTCTTTCTGGCTCAATTTTTTATAACAAACCAATGATTTGATTAAAATCAGGAGAATGTGTAGGCAGATATATAACTTCAGCACCGACACTTTTAACAAATTCACTTGTTTTCTATGAAAAGTTGCATTATCCAAAATCACCCAGCAAAAAGTTTGAACTAGCTATTAAAAACGTCTGTATCGCAGTAGCCTTCAAAAATCATAGGCGCCATAATTTTTCCCTTATTCAAAGCTGCAATCATACTAATACGCTGACTTTTGTGTTATCAATTCCAGATTAGTCGATATATACAAGAATTTCAGTGTTTTTTGTTGCTATGAGTTTTTTAAGCTCAGCACGTTTTTTCTGCGTCCTTAAATAGTCCTAATTTTAATTTGTTTTAAGTTTAAAGTCTTTCGTTAGGTTTGCAGAATACATTTCCTTATTATCTTGGTTATAGAAAGTAAATTTGTGATCGTCTAAACCTAATATTGCAAAGCCAAAGCCGAAAAAGTTTCTAACTTCGTGTGCTAAGTAATTTCTACTATTTGGATAGTTAAATTCTACGTTTTGATAAACAGGTTCTTGATCTTGAGCGTGTAATAATGCACCGCCGTTTCCAACTATAATCTGATCTGGAACATTATCCATTAATAAAATCTGGGCTATATGAATGTGGCCAGAAACTATGGTAGTAACATTGCTTGGAAATTTATCTCCAAAAGCTTCAATTTGTGTAAGATTACCATGGCTTTTTAATGTCAAAAATTCTTTTTTTGGAGATCTCCAAAGTGGTTTATGAGTCAAAAACCACGTGGGCTTATCTTGTATCAATTTATCAAACTGCCTCTCAAAAGCATCAACTGTGCTTTGGGTTGTAAAAATTTCCTCACCGGATGAAGAGTCGAAGATAAAAAACTTCATCGGCCCAGCATCTAAGAACCAACTGGAAATAAGATCTTCACATTTTTGAGGGGAAAAGGGGTATGAATCTAAATATCTGAACCATCCTTCATAAGCTCTATTACAACTCTCATGATTTCCACGAACAAAAAGAAAAGGAGATTGTGTTAAAATATCTTTTGCAGGCTCAAACCAATCAGCGTACCAAGCTTCTTTGCTATATCCATAAATATCGCCGCACTTTTTTGTGTTTCTACATTTTGTTTGTCTATAATGATAATCACCAACATGGATAATTAAATCTGGTTTATGAAAAGCGATTGAATCTAAATTTTTTTTCAAAGGCCAGCTATCTACAGAATTACATTCTTGCTGAAATAACATATTTATTCTACATCCTGTATCGCCAATGAAGGCAATTTTGCTGATCTTTTCCGCTAATACGGGAACTTTTATATTGTCAATACTAATGTTTTGAGCATTTGTTTCTACTATCAGTTCACAAACTGTTTCGGTATTGTTAATTGAGCTGCGACTTAGCATTTCTACTTCCTTATTATCGACGTAAGCAATGGGACACATGTTATTGTCTATAATTGCACGTATGCTTAATTTATTTTCTGGAATGATTTGAGACCATGTGTACAATATTTGTGCATGAGTGGAGTGAAAGCTAATTGTAAGAGATAGAATTAAAAAAATGAAGATATTAGCTACTTTCATTTGTATAAAGACCTAAATTAAGAATTAGTATTAAGATTATCTTAAATGATTAAAGTTTGTAACCATAAAATTCATAGCTAAATTATACAGGCATTTCCTAAATTATCCTAGTATCAGATTGACACTTTAGATGAAAAACCCTAAAATGATTAAGTAATTTAAAGTAATTATATAGAAACTAGAATAAAGTGCGGTCGTGGTGGAATTGGTAGACACGCAGCGTTGAGGTCGCTGTGGCTCACAAAGCCTTGGAAGTTCAAGTCTTCTCGACCGCACCAAGTTGTTTGGTGTAGGTGAAATGTTTATAGGAAATCAAAGTAGAAATAAAGTAGAAAGGGCCATCAGTGAAGTCAGGCGTGGTCTTCCAATTTTAATATATGATGATGAAAATAACTATCTATTGCTTGCTGCTGCTGAAACTTTAGAAAAAAATTTATTTAGTCAATATAAGCTTATATCAGGTAATGTGTATGTTACTTTGACTGCAAGTAAGGTAAAATACATATGTCAGAGTAAAGAACATAGTAGCAAACGTCTGTTGATAAGCAATTTTGATGAACTGCTCCATTTAATAAACTGTTCAAAGGAAGATTGGATAAAAGAGTTGCAATGCTCAAAGACAATAGATGCGTATGCTGTTGCCTTGCTTAAGTTCTCAGAATTATTGCCATACGCGTTAGTGGCTGATATGACTTTTGAGAATAAACATGAAATGCGAAATTGGTGTGAAGAAAATGACATTATTGCACTAAATACGTTACTTGTGAATGATTTTCAACAAAATCATAGTGTGTATGAAGTGTGCAAAACATCATTATTTTTAAAACAGACTCAAGAAGTAGATATCATATCTTATAGAACCAAAAGTGGCGGAAGAGAACATTATGCAATTATCATTGGCAATCCAGATGAAGATAATGAGCCATTAGTGAGAATTCATTCTTCATGCTATACAGGAGACTTATTAGACAGCTTATCATGTGATTGCAGAAGCCAGTTACATCAAGCGATTCAAATAATGACCGACTTTGGGAATGGCATTATATTATACTTGATGCAAGATGGGAGAGGCATTGGTTTAACTAATAAGTTAAGAGCATACAGTATGCAAAGAAAATATAATCTTGATACTGTTGATGCAAATAGAGTATTGGGTTTTGAAGATGATGAAAGGAGCTTTGCTGTTGCAGCTAAAATACTTAAGAAATTGAACATTAACAAAATACAATTACTTACAAACAATGGTAGAAAGTTATCAGAGTTGAAAAATAACGGTATAGAAGTTACAAAGTGTATACCACTTATTATGGAACGCAATGAATATAATGATTCATATATGGAAACAAAATTTGGCAAGTTAGGCCATGGATTAAGGGTTTATTAGCTTTTTTGTTATAACTACTTTGTTAGCTTGCTATGTTAATTAATATAAGTTAAGATTTTTAAGAATATTGAGATGCTGAAATTTTTAAAACAAGAAAAAAGTAATGAGTCATTGGATAAGGATATAAATTGGAATTCAAGTCGCTATAGCACAGTTGTTGCTCAGAGAAATACTTTACTTTTATTTACATTAATATTACTAGTTGCAATTTCTATAAGCATATTAGCTATATTTAAAATTAGCACAAGTAGCACTATTGAGCCATTCGTTATAGAAATTGATAAAAAATCAGGAATAGTGCAATTGGTTGATCCTGTTACAGTAAAACAATATTCTGCAAATGAAACGCTGAACGATTATTTTATTTCAGAGTATATAAAAGCAAGGGAGGTTTTTGACCCATATAATTATAATTATAATTATTATACAAAAGTAAGGTTGTTTTCTTCGCCTAGTGTATATAGTGAATTTAGCAATTATATAAAATCGCAGAATATGAATGACCTTTTTAATTTATATTCAGATGCTAAAGGTGAGTTGAAAATTCGTTCAATTCAAAAATTAGGTAATGATGCTCTTCAAGTGAGATTTTCTATAGAATTTACACGAAAAGATGGAAATTCCTCAAGGAAAAATAAGATAGTTGTGATGTCGTATAAATATGCATCGCTTGAAATGAATGATCAGCAAAGATATATTAACCCGTTAGGGTTTCAAGTTATTTCATATAGAGTAGATGATGAATATGTGTAGGATATTGTTAGTTTTAGCTTTACTAATAAGTGGCAACTTAAATGCATCTATTAATAATAAACCTATTTCTGTAGATAGTAGAATAAAGACTTTTGTATATAGCCCTAATGAGGTGTTTACAGTAATTTTTAGTCAAGGTTACTATTCTTATATTGAGTTTGCAGAAGGGGAAAAAGTCAAAAATATTGCTGTTGGTGATGCATCAAGTTGGAAAATTAATCCTTATGATAATAAACTGCTTGTCATGCCATTTGAAGTCAGTAGTCGCACTAACATGATTATTACGACAACTAAAAAGAGAAATTACATTTTTGATCTAATTTCAAGACCAAATTACGATAAATACCCAGATGCTGATGCTAAAAAAGTGGATCATGATTATTCCGTTGAAAAGGATATATCTTACGTAATACGTTTTTATTATCCTCAAGAAGAAGATGAATTTGATGTTGATTTAGATGAGGTTTCTTTACCTACTCAAATGCAATACATTACAGAAAAGCCAGAAAAAATAATACAAGAAAATAATACGAGGTACAACTATACATATATTGATGAAGGTGGTAACGTAGATATAGTTCCAATTGAGTTATTCGATGATGGTTATTTAACCTATTTAAAGTTTAGAAATAGTAATAAAATTCCTCAGATTTTTATAGAAGGCGAATCCTGTAAAAGGCTGTTATTTGATGATTATGTTGTAATAAAAGGAGTACATAAAAAGCTATTAATGCGTTATGAAGGTAGTGAAGTTGAAGTTATAAATAGGTCACTTTAGTTCTGGTACATATAATATGAGTAAAGAAAGGCATAATAGTGTAGAAGATGAATCAGAGATAGAAAGCAAGGTAGTAACAGTTGGCTCTAATCAAGGTTATAAGGCATTGATGATAGTTATGGTAGCGCTCTTAGTTGGTGGAGTGTACTATCTTTATTTTAGTCCTTCTAATAAAGAGGGTCCAGAGATTGTTAAAAAAGAGGAAACAAAGCAAAACATTCAAGAATTGAAAGGAAAGTTAGAACAAGTTCCAGATAATGCAATAGTTTCCGAAAGAGTAGTAACTGATCTCTTGCCACCCTTACCTCCTCTTCCTATTCCACAAGTCATACCAGAAGTAAAACAAATCAAAAAAGAGGAAGTGACAAAAAAAGAAGAGCAACTAAAAGAAATTCCCTTGTCAAATATACCTGTTTTACCAAAGCAAAATTTTCCTTCTGGTAATGTTATTAGCAATTTGCCTACTTCATTTCCTACAATAGGGGGTGGCGGTTATCCTAGAGACAGACGTAGTGCACAAATGTTAGCAATTTCAGGTAGTAGTGGGGAAGGTAAAGCTACAGATGCTGTTTTATCCAATACCTCAGCACAATCGAGCAAAGCTACCAAAGCTGGAAAGCTTGGTTTAATGATTATTCAAGGTAAGGTTATTGACGCTATTCTTGAAACTGCAATAAGTTCTGACTTACAAGGAATGCTCCGTGCTGTTGTTAGTAGAGACGTTTATGCAGAAACTGGTGATACAATTTTAATACCAAAAGGTTCAAGGTTAATAGGTGGTTATTCATTCGACTCAAATGTTGCAAAAGCCCGCGTGAACATAAATTGGAATAGGATCATTCTTCCTCATGGTATAGATGTTGCTATTGCATCATCTGGTACCGATGAGCTTGGAAGGGCAGGGATAGCTGGAATAGTTGATAATAAAATAGCAAGTGCATTATTCTCTTCAGTGGCACTTGCTGGTGTTTCGATTGGTTCAGCTGTTGTAGGACAAAAAGCCTCTAATCTTATCGATGCGCTAACTGCCATGGATGCAGTGAAGTCTATTACTGCAACTGAAATAGATATTTCTTCTCTCAAAGGGGCTATTGTTGAGAGATTGGAGAATTCTATAAAAACTGAAGTTGGGAAGGTAGGAGACGAAAAATGGAAATTGGGTATTAGGGCTATTGAAAAAATTCGAAATGCTAAAAGTGATCAGGATTTGCTGAGAATAATAAAGGAAGAAATAGTAAGTGTGATAAAAAGTTCTGGAGCTAGTGGAGTTGATACAATTACTAGTGACAATATCGGTATAACTTTAGACGATGTACGTCAACTGTTGAGGCAAACTCAGAAAAGAAGCAAATCTGTTTATGATGAAGCAATTGGGAAGTCAATCAATGATTTTTCCAAAGACATGCGAGATATAGTTGATAGGAGTGTAGATAAAAAACCAACTATTTATGTTAATCAAGGAACTGCATTGAAAGTATTTGTTAACCAAGATATAGTATTTCCTCCACAGTCAATATTAAATAACTGAAATGAACTATGCTGCACTTGATACATACTTGGAGCCATTACAAGGGATATTTCAAGAGGAAGGTGTAAATGAAATATCAATAAATAAACCGAAGGAAGTATGGATTGAAAATCGCGGTGAAATAAGATGCGAAAAGTTAGAAATATTTGATCTTAATCATTTAAAATCTCTTAGCAGGTTGATTGCTCAAGCTACAGAACAAAAACTGAGCGAAGAGACACCGCTGCTTTCAGCTACATTACCAAATGGTTATCGTATACAGATAGTGTTTCCTCCAGCATGTGAGCCTGATAAAGTAGTCATTTCAATTCGTAAACCTTCTTCTATGCAATTGGCATTGGATGATTATGAAAAAATGGGGGCTTTTTCTGAAACTGTTATAGGAGTGACCGATAATCCAGTAGATCGTCACCTAGATTTGCTACTGAAACAAAAAAAAATAAAAGAGTTTTTAGAATATGCTGTAATAAGTAAGAAAAATATCATAATTAGTGGTGGAACTTCCACTGGTAAAACCACTTTTACTAATGCTACTTTGCGTGCTATTCCATCTGAAGAAAGAATTATTACTGTTGAAGATGCAAGAGAGATAGTTTTGAATGATCATCCCAATAAAGTCCATTTAATTGCTTCTAAAGGAGGGCAAGGCAGGGCAAAAGTGACCACTCAAGATTTGATAGAGGCATGTTTACGTTTAAGACCAGATAGAATAATAGTTGGTGAGCTGCGTGGAGCAGAAGCTTTTAGTTTTCTTAGAGCAATAAACACTGGCCACCCAGGGTCAATATCAACTCTTCATGCGGATAGTCCGGCAATGGCTCTTGAGCAAATAAAACTTATGGTTATGCAAGCAAATCTTGGAATTCCCCCAGATCAGATCATACCATACATTAGAAATGTAATTGATATTGTTATTCAGCTAAAAAGAACCAGTGGAGGCAAAAGAAGCATTTCTGAGATATTATTTACTAGATCTTCAAATGAAAATACTTAAATTTATACGTAAGTTAAGAAAAAGTAGTTTATGAGTAATGGAAATCACCTACGCAATATTCTCATAGGAGGTGTAGTATCTTTTAGCATATTTGAATTTTGCTTCTATTTGTCTGGTATATTATTCTACCTGTTTGTTGACGGTCCAGATGGTGTAGATTTTAGAGCAATTAATCCTAGCTTGACACCTTTTCCTCAAGCTCTCTGGCCGACAATTTTTGATCATATACAATATTGTTGGCATCATCCAGAGCTATATAGCTTTGAGCTCAAAATTAAATTAGTTGTATCTTCTGTACTGCCTCAAATTGTTTTGATGATTATTTTGTGGAATGTGAGAGAAAGACTAATTGAGTGGCGGCCATTTAAAAAGAAAGAATCACTTCATGGAGATTCACAGTGGGCATCAGAGAAAGACATACGAAAAGCGGGATTAAGAAGCAAAAAAGGTCTATTGCTTGGTAAAGATAAGAGAGGATATTTTATTGCTGATGGGTTTCAGCATGCATTGCTCTTTGCACCTACAGGCTCTGGTAAAGGTGTTGGTTTTGTAATTCCTAATTTGTTATTTTGGAATGATTCGGTAATTGTGCATGATATAAAATTAGAAAACTATGAAATAACAAGTGGTTGGCGAGAGCGACAAGGACAAAAAGTATATGTATGGAACCCAGCGCAGCCAGATGGGGTAAGCCATTGTTATAATCCACTGGAATGGATTAGTGAAAAACCTGGACAGATGGTTGACGATGTGCAAAAAATAGCTAACCTAATCATGCCTGAACAAGATTTTTGGCAAAACGAAGCAAGAAGCTTATTTGTTGGGGTGGTACTATATTTACTTGCTGCACCAGAGAAAGTTAAATCTTTTGGTGAGGTTGTGCGTACGATGCGTAGCGATGACGTAGTTTACAATCTTGCTGTAGTTTTGGACACAATGGGTAAAATAATACATCCGGTAGCGTATATGAACATTGCAGCTTTTTTGCAAAAGGCTGACAAAGAAAGATCAGGTGTTGTGTCAACTATGAACTCGTCTCTTGAATTGTGGGCAAACCCATTGATCGATACTGCAACTGCATCAAGTGATTTTAATATTTTGGATTTTAAAAGGAAGAAAACTACAGTTTATGTTGGTTTAACTCCTGATAACTTAACTAGGCTCAGGCCTTTAATGCAGGTTTTTTACCAACAGGCAACTGAGTTTTTATGTAGAAAATTGCCATCGGATGACGAGCCTTACGGCGTATTATTTTTAATGGATGAGTTTCCAACACTTGGAAAAATGGAGCAATTTCAAACGGGCATCGCATACTTTCGTGGCTATCGAGTAAGGTTATTTTTAATTGTTCAAGATACTGAACAGCTTAAAGGAATATATGAAGAAGCAGGAATGAACTCCTTTTTATCAAACTCAACCTATAGAATAACTTTTGCAGCCAATAATATTGAAACGGCTAATTTGATATCTCAGCTTATAGGAAACAAAACTGTACAACAAGAATCATTAAACAAACCTAAATTTTTAGACTTGAATCCTGCATCAAGATCATTGCATATCTCTGAAACACAGAGAGCATTGCTCTTACCTCAAGAAATTATTATGCTGCCACGTGATGATCAGATAATTTTGATAGAATCGACTTATCCAATTAAGTCAAAGAAAATTTTGTACTATAGTGATAGCACATTCACAAGAAGGCTGATTAAACCAACACGTGTGCCTACACAAGAGCCATATGATCCAAACAAGGTCTTTTCTGCTGCTAACAAAGATAAGATTAGTAATGAAGAAGAGAGTAATGCTATTGAAGCTGCTGATTATCCTGTTGAAGCTAAAACTGAAGATGCAATATACGATGAGCCAGAGATTGAAGATGGATTTGAAGACGAGGATATTGATGATAAGTTTGAAGGTGGTGATGGGTTTGATGATGAGGAAGACGATGATGGGTTTGATGATGAAGACAGTAAGGATGAATTTGACGATGATGATGAATTTGAAGATGAGGACAAACTAGACGGCAATAAAATCGAGGATAGAGGTTAATTTTACCTATTTTTTAGCTTAGAAAATAATTAGTTTTTTCATATTAAATCATTTTTAATTAATTAGTACTAGATTAGCTATTTTAACTAGAGGAATAGTCATGATGAGTAAAAAAACATTAGCAGTTACAGCACTTGCTTTATTGTTGTCACAACAATCTTTTGCAAGTGAAACGGAAGGATTTTACTTTGGTGGTGGATATTACGGTCAATATTTGAACTTGGGTAAGTTGAAAGCAAAAATTGGAGGCAAAGATGCTACAGATGATAACCGTGTATCTATAAATGACATAGACGCTCAGAGAACAGAAGGTCAGTTAATAAGTAAGTATAAAGGAGATTATAACCCACCTTTTGCTGCAAATGTAACGTTTGGTTACACAGGAGAACTAGGCAATAATAGCTATAGAGCTGAATTGGAAGGGATGTACTCTTCTGTAAAAGTAGATAATATTGGTTTATCAAGTAATCAAGTAACTGTTTCGTATCTAAAAGACGTTGGTGAGAGTACTAATAAAAAAACTTATATGTATAAAACTGTAATTAATCATGACCAAGTAGAAAACGCATCTGTAATGGCAAATGTTTATCATTATTGGAAAAGTGATAGTTTTTCTTTTTCTCCTTATGTTGGTATTGGAGTTGGTGGAACAAGAATGACGATGTTTGAAAAATCGTCAATAAGACCTGCAGGTCAATTGAAAGCTGGCTTTGATTATCGTATAAACGAAGATGTAAATATGCACATCGGATATAGAGGTTTTGGTGTTCTTGGTAGTAATGTTGATTTTGAAGCAGAGGTGTTAGGAGAAATGAAAGCAAAGCAACAGGTAAACTCAGATGGAAAAAAGATATTAGAATTGAATAAAAATCAAAAACCATCGGACCAGAAGTTACACAAAGAAAGTATCAGTATAGGCAATCAAGTGTTTCACACACACGGTATAGAAGCTGGTCTTACTTTTCATTTTGCCAGCAAAGCTTAACTCTGATAGAGACTATTTTCCTGTTAGCACGTCTGCGTCACACGACTGTAGCTGCTAACCAGATGACAACTTTCTCGTTATCTGAATATTTTCTTTCTTGTAATTCAGGCTCTTTTTTTCTCAGTTCCAGCGTGTAGCGCTGGAACAACAATAAAGAACATATAAAGAATGGTTATGCAAGAAGTCTACTTTTTATTCTTAATTAACTCTAAAGCCTTCTTCAGATCTATACTTTCAATATCTGCATTCTTGCCCAAAGCAACGTTTGTTTTACCGCATTTTATATAGAATCCGTACCTACCGTTGCAGATAAAAACTTCTTTTCCCTTTTCATTAAAACCAAGAGATTTTAGCTCTTTGCGTGGGCTGCTCTCAATAATTTGTATAGCTTCGTTTAATTGTGTGTCTAATACCTCCTTAGAGCTTTTTTTAAGAGAAAAGTATCGACCATCATAGAGAATATAGTACCCAAATCGTCCAAGACCTATTTTTACTTCCTTTCCAGTTTCTGGGTGTTCTCCGATTATTTTCGGCAGGGAAAGTAATCGAGTGGCGGTATTTAGATCAATATCATTAACATTTATATCTTTTGGTACAGAAATCTTTTTTTTCTTTTCTGACTCACTATTAAACTCCAGATAAAGTCCAAAAGGACCTTTTTTGATCATTATCTCTTGGCCTGTCACATCATCTATACCCAAACTTTTTGGATATTCTGAATTGTCATTACTGCCCGTAATTTCTTTTGTATGATTGCATGCAGGATAGTTAGAACATCCAAGAAACACACCGGCTTTTCCAAAATTTAATTTCAATATACCACCAGAGCAATTAGGACATTTTTTACCTATTTCTTCCTTTCCTTCCTCTGAGCAAAACCAATTGACTACCAAATCATGAATACCACTAAAAATCTCATCATGTGTCATTTGCTTAACAGAATTTACATGATTAAAAAATGGCACCCAAAAATAGCCTAGTTCTTTTTTCCAATCTGCATGTCCATTTGAGATTGAATCAAGCCTTTCTTCCATTTGTGCTGTAAAGTCATACTCTACACAACGCTGAAAAAAAGTTTCCAAAAATATAGTCACGATCTTACCGCGGCTGCTTGGAATAAATCTTTTGTTATCCAATGAAACATATTCACGATCTTGTAATACCGAAATAATTGTTGCATAAGTTGATGGGCGACCTATACCGACTTCTTCCATTTTTTTTACTATACTCGCTTCACTATAACGAGGTGGCGGTTGAGTAAAATGCTGTTTCGGATCAACAGAAATCAACTTGCACGCTTCCTCTTCCTTCATGGCAGGTAGCAGGCCTTCATTTTCGGCTTCTATGTTATCTTGATAAACTTTATAAAAACCATCAAAGAATATACTTGATCCACTTGCTCGCAGAATCACTTTCTGGTCAATAGAACTAATTTCAACTACCACTTGATCAAGAATCGCCGATTCCATTTGACTTGCGATGGTTCTTTTCCAGATTAAATCGTATAATTTAAATTGCTCTGGCGTTAAGTAATCCTTAATACTACCCGGTGTTCTATTAATATCAGTTGGCCGGATTGCTTCATGTGCTTCTTGAGCATTTTTGACCTTTTTTACATATTTACGAGGAGACTGCGGTAAATATTTATCACCATATAATGACTTAATTGATCCCCTGATTGAGTTTATAGCCTCATCTGCAATATGAAACCCATCTGTACGCATGTAAGTTATCAACCCTACGGTTTCACCACCAATATTGATACCTTCATATAAATTTTGCGCTACTCGCATAACATTTTTCACATTAAAATACAGTTTATTCACTGCATCTTGCTGAAGACTTGAGGTGATAAATGGAGGAAGCGGGTTTCTCTTAACTTGCTTGCGTTCTACTGTGCTTACAGCATACTGCCTTGACTCGATCTCCCTGACTAAGTTCTTTGCCTCTTCTTCATTCTTAATATCAAATTTTTCTAGCTTTTTATTGTCATAGTGGCTTAGCATAGCAAAAAAAGCCTCATCTTTGCTATTTTGCATTTCTGCCTTTATGCTCCAATACTCCTGTGTTATAAACTTACTGATTTCATCCTCTCGTTCGCATATAAGCTTTAATGCAACAGACTGCACTCGCCCTGCAGATTTGCTTCCCGACAATTTTGTCCACAGCAGCGGTGACAAGCTAAATCCAACTAGATAATCCAAAGCTCTGCGTGCTTGCTGTGCACGCACTAAGTCCATATTAATTTCACGTGGATTTTTTATAGCTTCTTGCACTGCTCTTTTTGTTATTTCGTTAAAGACTACTCTATGAATGTTGCTTTCATCATTGATTGCTTTTCTTTCCTTTAGTGCCTCTATCACATTCCAAGCTATTGCTTCCCCTTCTCTGTCTGGATCTGTTGCAAGGTATATATCTGATGTTTTACTAGCTTCCTTGACTAACTCTTTTACATACTTTTCTGCTTTTTCAATAATCTCATACTTCATGGCAAAGTCATTATCAGGATCAACAGAACCATTCTTCGCTGGCAGATCTCTGACGTGGCCAAAGGATGCAGCCACTTTGAATTCTTTACTCAAATATTTACCTATCGTCTTTGCCTTTGCCGGCGACTCAACTATCAATAATGCCATAATTATTAGTACTTAAAGGTAATATGTTGAAATATATAGAATAAAAAGTAAAAAAATATTTTAATGGTCTTCTCAGTTTTTTAAGTGAATTGTTTTAATGTTAGCAAAAAACCTAATGAAAGAGCCTACTTTACAAATTTTCCCAACTCCCTTACCATAAGGATAACGCTATACTATTTATCTTCGTCTGTGGAGATTAAACGACAAAAGCATAACGCAGTTGTCGTCTTATTTTTAATTTTTTGCACTATGTGCATCTTATTTCTTTACAAAACTTCCAGTTTTTTAACCATATAAGCTGAAACGGGCTGTTTAAGACAGGCCAATTTTCAGGAGTCACAACTAGCTAATAGGGGGTTTCTTTTGTCTTTTTTCTACTTGGTAAATTTCTTGATGTTTGTAGCTAAAGTAATTTAAGAGAGGTGTCATCCCAGTGTCGGAGCACTGGGATGACAAGAAAAGGAGTACTGGAATGACACATTCCACCATGTCATTCCAGCGGATGACCAGATTTTTTTATTTGATCCCAGACTGGCTGGTTATGCAAGTTCCAATTTTAATAATATTTACATATAAGCCATACGCTTGGGTTGCAAAGTTCTAAAAAGCAGCCAAAATAAAAATAAGTAGACATTTACAAATTAAACTAAGTGTACAATCAACAAACAAGAGTATTGATTGCAACAATACTCTGTAGAATCGCAATATGGTATGACCATATGCTCTTTATTGATCTGGTTAATATAATTAGTAGAGAATTTTGTTATGCAAAAGATATCTACTACAGCATATTGCAATTGTTTGGAATTGCAGGAATGGGTGCAATGGTAAGACCACTTGGTGCATCTGTATTTGGTCATATTGGTGATAGGTATGGAAGGAGAATGGCGTTAACGATTGCTATCTTGCTAATATCGATTCCTTCTAGTCTCGTTGCGTTTATTCCAAGTTATAGTAAAATAGGAATAGCCTCTACTATGTTGCTTCTTACAATCCATCTGATACAAGGGGTTGCACTTGGCGCTGAGCAAGGAGGTAGCTCTGTTTATCTCATAGAGCATTTACCTAATAAGAAAAAACTAGGAATGTTTTTTGGAATAATAAGTTTTGGTCGCTCCATTGGCATATTGCTCTCTGTGGTTGCAGTGATCATTTGTAAAAAAACCACTGATTTTAACGCTTGGGGTTGGAGGCTGCCGTTTATTTTTTCAGCCATTTTAGGATTAATAAGCGCATATAGTATATATACACTAGGAGAAACTCCAGCGTATGAAAAAAATCGAGAACAAAGAAATTTACCTAATTTACCAATAATAGAGCTTACAAAACGCTATAAGAGAGCCCTGATACTTGCCATTTTAATATCTGTACCTGTTAATGTTGCTGTTGGATTTACCATATTTCTTAGAACAATTGCAAAAGAAATAGTGTCTGTTGAAACTTATGTAACAACGTATGTCAACGAAGTTGTACTCATTATAACCAGTATATTAATGCCGATATCTTCAATAGTACTTGGAATTTTAGCTGATAAAACAGGAAGAGAACGCACTGCAATCTTATTTATAGTGATAACAATGGTATTATGTTGTCCTATGTTATCTATTGCATATTACTATAAAAGCTATCTTATAATCATGTTGAGTGTTATGGCTCTTTCTATAATCGAGAGGGGTATTAATCCTATAGGGATAGTTACTGCTGAGCTTTTTCCTACTAATGTTAGATTTAGTGGTGTTAGCTTATCACGCAACATCTCTTTTGCCTTGCATGGAGGATTTACTCCTATGATATGCACTTGGTTTACTATAATGTTTCCTAAAATAGACTTTGCTGCTGGGCTTTATGTAATTTTTTGCTTATTAGTCAGCTTAGTAGCAATATTGCAAATAAAACCACAAGATAAAAAGTGTGATTGGTAATTTTCTCTATTTAAATTTATTTCACTTATTTAGCTAATTTTTATTACAATTATAATTTTGGCTTTTATGAAAACTGCATACGTATGTCAATTCTGCGGTCATAGCACTGGAAGGTGGGTAGGAAGGTGTATTGCATGTGACAGTTGGGATACGGTTGTCGAAGAAATAGTACTAAAAACAGAAACGAGAAGTACATCTGCACCAATTTCAATAAAAGCGTTATCAGATAGTGAAATTATTACCCCCGATCGTTTTTTAACAGGAATAGAAGAGTTAGATAGAGTTTTTGGTGGAGGTATCGTTCAAGGTGCTAGCATTTTAATTGGTGGTGAACCTGGAATTGGAAAATCTACTCTTTTGCTTAGGATTGCAGCTAATGTTGTACAACTTTCCTCTTTTGAATGTCTTTATGTATCTGGCGAGGAATCTTTAGAACAAGTGAGCCTCAGAGCAAAGCGTCTTAAGATAAATGAACCTAAAATTAAGCTTTTATCTACAGTATCTTTAACTGATGTAGTAGCAACAATAAGGAAAAATAAAAGTATTAAGTTCTTGATAATTGATTCTATACAAACTATGTATGATAGCAAAGTCACATCAGCACCAGGAACTGTAACTCAAGTCCGTACCTGCGCTCATGAATTGACTGTTCTTGCAAAGCAATATGGTGTTTCT
This sequence comes from Wolbachia endosymbiont (group B) of Melanostoma mellinum, assembly GCF_947251465.1. Lineage (NCBI taxonomy): Bacteria > Pseudomonadati > Pseudomonadota > Alphaproteobacteria > Rickettsiales > Anaplasmataceae > Wolbachia > Wolbachia endosymbiont (group B) of Melanostoma mellinum. The sequence continues at coordinate 272,696 of NZ_OX366366.1, read as the reverse complement.
CTCTTAATAGTTGGTCATATAACGAAAGATGGACAAATAGCGGGACCTAAAACCCTGGAGCATATGGTAGATACAGTACTATATTTTGAGGGTGAAAATAGTAATCAATATCGCATTTTACGTACTATTAAAAATAGATTTGGCCCTGCAAATGAGATTGGTGTTTTTGAGATGTCTAAAGCAGGACTCATGCCTGTTGATAATCCATCATCATTATTCTTGACCGTACATGATAGAGAAGTAGTTGGCAGCGCCGTATTTGCAGGAGTTGAAGGCTCAAGACCAATCTTAATGGAAGTGCAAGCATTAATAGCAAGGACTAATATGGCAACTCCAAGAAGAGCAGTAGTTGGTTGGGATATTAATAGATTAGCTATGATAATCGCGGTTCTAAGTGCTCGTTGTAAAATGTTTTTGCATGATAAAGAAGTATACCTAAACATTGCGGGAGGACTCAAAATACAGGAACCATCAGCTGATCTTGCTGTTGCTGCTTCTCTTATTTCAAGTTTAGTAAATTTACCGCTACCAACTTCTTCAATAATCTGCGGTGAGGTTGCACTTTCAGGAGAAATTAGAAATGTTTCGCATGCTGATCTCAGGCTAAGGGAAGCACAAAAATTAGGGTTTAAAAAAGCGATTATGCCTAAAAATGGCAATTATTCTTCTCATGATATTGAGATAATTAAGCTTGGTCATATAAAAGAGTTAAAAGAGATCTTCAATCACAATTAAATATTATCTGCATGAACATTTTGCTTGTGAGAAGGATGTCATCCCAGCTTCCATAATGTCATTCAAGTAGCTGACACTGGCTTCTTTTTTTCTGGATTCCAGCGTCACGCGCTGGAATGACACTATCATACCTGCTTGAAATATGGGTGTCATTCAAATTGTCCTCCGTTGTCATGCCAGTGCCCAGACACTGGCATCCAGTCTTTTCGTCATCAAAAACATTGTAAAGTGTTTAGCTGGATTCCAGTTTCACGCACTGACCATTTGCTGTTTTTACTCATAACTACCTTGTCTGGACGAATACGAAAACAAGTAGCTAATTATCGCATAAAAAAAAGAAGATGTAGAATATCTTCTTTTTTGTGATTAAAGATACATTAAATCTTGATTGTGTATTTCCTCTGCTATAAGCAATAATTTTTCGCTCTCATCATAGAGACTTTTTGCGCTAGCTGCTAATTTCTCACTAATTTGTGGTAGACATTGTCATAATATACTCCTTAATTAAAAACTAATACTTATATTAGCATACAAGTATAAATATTATATTAATATAATCACTTTTTAAGCATGAGTGATAAGCTGAAGTGGTTTTTTGTTACTCAAAAAATGGGTTAGATTCTTTTCTTTAAAGATTTTCTATTTTTCGTATTTTTTTATAAAAACCATAGGCGCCCATTATTAGCTAAAGTAAAGGTCAAGTATCTGGAATTCTGGACATAAAATCCTCCTGTGTAAAAAAGAGTTAGAAAAAAAATGCAGTGCACATACGACAGAGATTAAGTATGTGTGTGCACCCACGCACACTGAAGAAGATACACTACATTTTTATTGAAAAATTAACTAAAAAGTCTGCAGACAAAGATAGATTTTGAGCTCTTAAAATATCTCTAATTGTAATTATAATTAGATTGAAAATATGCGGAAGTAATTTTTATACGTTAACGGCTCACCCAACCCAATAATCACCTGTAACCAGCGTCACATGCTGGAATGAGACCATCTAAAAACGGCTTCTCATGATAATTAAGCTTGGTCACATAAAAGAATTGAAAAAAATCTTCAATCAGATTTAAACAGCGCTTCAGCAAACTCTTTGCCAGTAAACTCCCTTAGGTCTTCTATACTTTCACCAATTCCTATAGCGTGTAATTTCACCTTATAAGCTTCTGCAAGCCCAATCACTACTCCACCTTTGGCAGTACCATCTAGCTTTGTTACAATTAACCCGGTAACACCAACCATTTTACTAAAGGCCTCTAATTGGCTATAAGCATTTTGGCCAGTAGTTGCATCAAGAACTAAAATAACATCATGAGGAGCAGTATCATCCAATTTCTTTATCGTTCTATGTATTTTTGACAGCTCTTGCATGAGATTTACATTGTTTTGTAGCCTTCCCGCTGTATCAATCAAAACAACATCAACGCTATCTTTTATCGCTTGATTTACAGCTCTATATGCCACACTTGCAGAATCGCTACCGTGCTCTCCAGTAACAATAGAGCAATCAGAACGTTCTGCCCAAATATTTAATTGCTCACTCGCAGCAGCTCTGAATGTGTCGCACGCAACAAGCATAACGGATTTTCCTTTTTCCTTATATTTATAGGCAAGTTTACCTATAGTTGTAGTTTTTCCATTACCATTCACTCCGCACACCATTATTATGTGTGGTTTTTTATTCAAAATGAGCGGCTGCACAACAGGGTTTAATATTGCTTCTATTTCGCTCATTAACTGCTGTGTGATAATGTTATGTTCAACTTCTGATTCAAATTTGATACTTGCGAGCTTATCAATAAGCAATCTAGAAGTTTTATGACCTATGTCCATGCTGATCAGCAGCTCTTCCAGATCATCTAAAAGCGACTGATCTAATTTTTTTTTGCCAGAAAAAATATTTTTTACTCCATCACTAAAACGGGAGGAGGTTTTTAATAGTCCTTGATAAAGATTACTGAATAAACTCAAGAAATACTCCTTCTAAAATTACCATATAAAGAATGACATGCACTATATGTATTTGTAAAGTAAATACACTAGTAACCTATATATTTTGTGAGTAAAATGTACCGCTTGCTAGTGTATTTTACTTTAGTTTTTAACCTAAATATGTTATAATGTAAGTAATGGTTTACGGGTAATCTATGAGTTATAATGAGAAAATTTTAGATCATTACGAAAATCCAAGGAATGTTGGTTCTCTGGATAAAAATGATCCAAATGTTGGTACTGGTTTAGTTGGTGCACCATCATGCGGAGATGTAATGAAACTGCAAATAAAGGTCAACGATAAAGGTGTTATTGAAGACGCAAAATTTAAAACTTTTGGTTGTGGTTCTGCTATAGCTTCAAGTTCTTTGCTTACAGAAATGATCAAAGGAAAAACTATTGAGAATGTAACAAAGATAAAGAATACTCAAATAGTGGAAGAATTGTCTTTGCCGCCAGTAAAGATACACTGTTCAGTACTTGCTGAGGATGCTATAAAAGCTGCTATTCATGATTATCAAAATAAACAAAAACATTGAGGAACATGAGTGAATTTCAAGGAGTAAATTCTGTTAAAAAACCTATCACTCTAACTGCAAATGCAGTAGAGAGGGTAAGGTTTTTATTGGACAAAAAGAAGCATGCTAACCTTGAAGAAGCAATAGGAATAAGAGTTCTAATTAAGCAAAAAGGATGCTCTGGTTTAAAATATGATATTGAATATGCATATGATGTTCGTCCTTTGGAGTCGGTAATTGAAGAAAGCTGCAGTGATGATCAAAAAGTCAAGGTGCTGATCGATCCAAAATCTATCATGTTTATCCTTGGCTCTGAAATGGATTATGTAGAGGAAAAATTCTCATCAGGTTTTATTTTCAAAAATCCTAATGAGAAAGGAAAATGTGGTTGTGGAGAGAGTTTTCATGTCTAGCAACCATTTCACATTATTTGGAATTGAACCGGCTTTTAACATCAGCTTTGATGAGCTGGAGAAAAAATATATTGAGCTAAGCAAAACTGATATAAATGAAAGAGAGTCCAAAAATATGGAAAGTATCAACAAAGCTTATCAGGTACTGAAGTCACCTCTAAAGCGTGCCGAACATTTGTTGGATCTTTTTGACGTACAAAGCAAAAAAGAGCATCTTGATCCTGAAATATTAAATGAATCAATGGAAATAAGAGAATACTTTCTAGACTGCGATGATTTACAATTTGCAAGTAGGATGATTGATGAAAAGGTAAAAGATTGTACTAAAAACCTAATTAATGCTTTTGCTACAAAAAATTTTGATGAAGCTGCTACGCAAGTTTTTAGATTGAGATATTTATATAAGTCATTTGAGGAGATAAAGGAAAATGCGGCCAGTTCAAATTTCTGAACCAAGTTCAAATGAGATGGTTTTTGGTATAGATCTTGGAACTACTAACTCTTTAATTGCCATGGTAAATAAAGCTGGCAATGTAGAAATATTTAAAGATGAGCAAGGTCGTGAACTATTACCTTCTGTCATTTCATATGAAAAGGATGTACTAAAAGTAGGCTACGATGTTAGCAAGAATGCTATCTGCTCTATAAAACGCTTAATGGGTAAAAGTGTTAAAGACTTGCATAAAGAAGGTATCAATTGTGAAATAGATAACGAAAGTGAAAAAGTTATTAGGGTAAAATGCTCAGAGGAAAAGTATCTCACTCCTATTGAGATCTCTGCTGAGATACTAAAAACTCTATGCAAGAGGGTAAAAAAATTCACAGGGATGAAAGTTAACAAAGCAGTGATTACTGTACCAGCTTATTTTGATGATTCAGCACGTAACGCAACCAAATATGCAGCAAAATTAGCTGGCATAGATGTTCTTCGCCTCATTAATGAACCAACCGCTGCAGCACTTTCTTACTCCATTGAAAAGAACAATAACAGTGGCATATATGCAGTTTATGACCTCGGTGGTGGAACATTTGACATTTCAATATTAAAATTACATCAAGGAGTGTTTCAAGTTCTTGCAGTTGGTGGTGATACTAAACTTGGTGGTGATGATTTTGATCATCTACTTAGTTTAATCGTGCTTGAAAAGTATAGAGAACAGGTAGGTTTAAATAAAAAATGCTCTAGTGTCATCCCGGTGCTCCGACACTGGGATCCAGAAAGTTTGATTGCAAGTGAACACACCAGAAAGTTATATAATAAGAACTGGATTCCAGTGTCAAGCACTGGAATGACACCATCTGATACAACTACCTACAAATTACAACATTCATACACTAAAACTGGTATCTGCAATATACGTGCTATAAAAGAGTACCTAAGTGAAGATACCTCTGGCACTTTTGAATTCAGCATCAATGGTGAATTATTTAAGTGCAAAATTACCAAAGAAGAATTCGAGCAAGCAATCAGTCCTTTGGTTAATAAGACTATAAATATAGTTACTCGTACTATAAGCAACATAGATCTTAAAATCGATGATATAAAAGGGGTAATTGTAGTTGGTGGTGCAACTAGAGTGCCATTAGTGCAAAATTCACTAATCAAACTCTTTGGCAATAAAGTGCTGAATGATGTGGATCCGGACAAAGCAGTTGCCAATGGGGCAGCTTTGCAGGCTCATTATTTAACTTCAAACTCAAAAGATAGGAATATTCTCCTTGATGTGCTGCCTTTATCACTTGGCATAGAAACTATGGGGGGAATAGTTGAAAAAATTATACCAAGAAATACACCACTACCAGTTTCAGAAATAAAAGAGTTTACAACTTACGCTAACGGGCAAACAGCAATGAAAATTCACGTTTGTCAAGGAGAACGTGAAATGATAAAAGATAATAAATCTCTAGCACGATTTGAACTCAAAGGTATACCACAATTGCCTGCAGGTTCTGCAAAAGTTGAAATAGGATTTACAGTTAGCATTGATGGAATATTGACTGTCACTGCAAGAGAAAAAACTACTGGAGTCGAACAGACAGTTGAAATAAATTCAAGCTCTGGCTTAAGTGAAGAAGATATTCAAGATATGGTCAATCAGTCAGTAAGTAACTTTGATGAAGATATGAAGGCTCGTTCCCTTGCAGAGGCTAAAATTAACGGTAACAAGCTCATACATCTAGTTGAAAATGTTTCCACTGAGCAAAAGTTAAAAATTTTACTACAGAACGCAAAAGACGCTTTACAGGAAAATGACTTAGACAACATTAATAATGCTATCTCTGAGTTAGAAAACTCTGCTTTAGAATTATGCGAATCAGCAGACAGATAGAGTTCATACAACTTTGTGAAGTACCCTGTCAAATCTCAGAGCAATAGGTAACCTAAAATCAAACGGCAACCAATCAACTTTGCCTAATTTAAACGATAAACCAACCATGCTTACGCGTCCAACTATATTTTCAGTTGGTATTAACCCAATTTCAGAAAACCTGCTATCAAAAGAATTATTTCTATTGTCTCCCATAACAAAAAATTGATCATCAGGCACATAATAAACTGGAGTATTGTATGATAACTTATTAGAAAGATTATCTATTAGAATTTCATGCTCCTTGCCGCTCGGGAGTGTTTCGATGTATCTTGCTATATTACGCTTTGACTCATAATCAAAAAAATTTTCAATTTGTCTTCGCTTTACTTTCTGATCATTTAAATATAACTCCCCCTCTATCATTTGCACTTTATCGCCCGGTATTCCTATTACCCGCTTAACAAATCTAATGCTGTCATTTCTTGTAGGCTTGAAAACTATTATATCACCACGCTCCGGAGGGGTATAAAAGATTCTACCGCTAAAGATGTTTGGAGAAAATGGAAAAGAGTGTTTACTATAACCATATGAATATTTACTAGTAAAAATATAATCTCCCTCAAGTAGAGTGCTTTTCATTGAACCAGAAGGAATATGAAATGGCTCAAATAAAAAACTACGTATTGATAGCGCAATTAGTAGCAAAAAAAACAGTGAAGATAAAAACTTTCTCGTTCTTGCTATCCGGTTCTCTCTCAATTCTTTCAATTTTATTTTCTTTATAAATTTAAGCTTATCATAACACATAAAAGTGGTAATGTGAAATTTTACTCATGGGTGTTATTGCTCTTTTTCGAAAGTCGAAATAAGCTCTCAAGTAATTGACAGTGATTGATAACCAATAGACATCATTTGCTATGCAATATTGTATAAATCACAATGCTAGTTTTACTGAAAATTATACTATTTTAGATATAATTATAATATTTAAACTTAAGGTATAGGGATGAACCCTACAATTAGAAAGGTTTTTTGTATTCTACTTATAGTATTATTTATTTCTTTTTCTCATGTTGGAAGTGCTGCTAACTCTAATGACGATACAACTGCTCAAGTAATATGTAATATTATTGGCTACGTTTGGGGAATAGGTGGACCTCTTATGACCGTAGTGATAATAGGAGCAGCTTTACTTGCAATATTTGGTAGAATGCCGTGGCCTGCTCTTTTCGCCCTCGGTGTATTTTGCGCTGTGTTTTTTGGCGCTAAAACTATTGTCATAAAAGTAATGGGTGGTATAAACTCTACAAATGCCTCTTTTATGGAAGAATGTGGAACGGGAGATAAAAAAAAGAGTCAATAGGACTATTTCTTTCTAAAGCAGACTTGGTGCACAGCTTCAACTATATCTTCCACTTGTGGTAATGCTTTCTTTTCTAGGTTTGCAGCATAAGGTAAGGGGACATCCTTGCCGGTTACCCGTACAACCGGAGAGTCAAGGTAGTCAAATCCTTGTTCCATAACCATGGCTGAGAGTTCTGCTCCTATTCCTGCAAATGGCCAACCCTCTTCTATGCTTACTAATCTATTGGTCTTCTTAATAGAGTTAATAACTGTTTCAGTGTCAAGTGGTCTTAAGGTTCTGAGGTCGATAACTTCAGCTTCTATTCCTTCACTAGAGAGTAAATCTGCTGCATTTAACGCATCCATTAGTTTCAATGAAAAAGCAGTGATAGTTACATCCTTTCCTTCCCGTATAACAGCAGCTTTGCCTATCTCAAGTAGATAATCTTTATTTGATAGCTCAGAGTCAGGAACTTCATGCTCATGTCCATAAGCGATCTCGTTTTCTAGAAATATTACCGGATTAGGGTCACGAATTGCAGCTTTAAGCAGACCTCTGCAATCGGAGGCAAAGTAAGGTGCTATTACTTTCAACCCTGGAACATGCGAATACCAAGATGCAAAGCACTGAGAATGTTGTGCTGCAACTCTTGCTGCAGCACCATTTGGTCCACGAAATACTATAGGGCATCCAAGTTGTCCACCCGACATATAATTTGTTTTTGCTGCGGAATTCACAATTTGGTCGATAGCCTGCATAGAAAAATTAAAAGTCATAAACTCGACTATTGGCCTCAGTCCAGCAAATGCTGCTCCAACAGCAAGACCAGCAAATCCATGTTCAGTAATGGGTGTATCAACTACCCTATTTTCTCCAAACTCTTTCAGTAATCCTTTCGTTACTTTATAAGCACCATCATACTCTGCAACTTCTTCACCCATGATAAATATATCAGGGTCATTTTGCATTTCTTCTCTGATCGCTGTGCATAAAGCTTCTCTTACACTTAAGATTGCCATTTGTAAACCTGTAGATTTCAACTGAAATAACTATATCAAAATTACCAGGAAGCGCACAAGTTAAGTTTTACAAGCATCATGTTGCATTGAGCATTGAATACTTACTTCTTTTAATTCAGTAGGTTGCGGTGATAGTGCGTATGTAACTCCACCGACTATCAATGAAGACATCACAGAAGTTGCAATCATCAATAGAATTGGTAATTGGAAGGCTATACTAAAGGCAACACCTACTGTCAACATGATTGCAAAGTTTACAGAAGCAATTTTTAAGAAAGACAGTTGTCTTTTTTCTGTTTTTTCTAGTAATACTTTATTTGCTTTGGTTTTGCTTAATTCACTATTAAGAGTTGTATTTTTACTTTTTAGATCTTGTATTTGTTGTTTTAGTGATTGATTCTCTTCACTGAGTTTATCAAGTACTTCTAACCTATTCTCATGTCCAGCTAAGTCACTCTTTAATTTTTCTAGTTCTTTCTCAACATGTTTTAATTCTTTACCTGGCTTTTCTAACTTCCGAATTTGTCTATCTCGCAACTGAATTTGAGATGGCAAACTTTCTAAAGTTTGATTATCAACTGCCTCGTCGTGATTTATTTCGGAGCAGGAAGAGGTATTAAATGTAGTTTCAAGTTCTAGACCGCTGTCGTCACTACTAACACTTTCGTCAATAGGAGTCTGTTTACCACTACATGTAGCACTTTTTCTTTGCGGTGACTCAAATTTTTCTACCATATTCTTAACACTAACACGTAAGTCTTGCTCACTTACTACACTGTCACTACTTTCGCACGTAACAGGAGCCTGTGCACCACTACGTATGGTATCATATTGTTTCACAGAATTTATAACATCTGCTGGTGCAGCAGTTTTTTTCTCATGCTTTGTACAAAAATTTTGTTCTGCTTCCTTTAACATTTTTACTATAGCTTCTTTATTTTCTATATTACCAACCACCTCCCTTGGAGTCTTATTTTTGCTTTTTAATGAAGGATTCACTCGATCATCACTTAGTAGTTGTTTTACCATGCTTTCATGTCCACAAGAAGTAGCAATATGCAAAGCAGTTAGCCCATCATTTTTAGAACCATCTTTTACTCGAGCGCTAACACTTGCTTTCTTTTTTAGTAAAAGTTCCACTATTAACATATTGTTGCATGCTGTAGCAAGATGTAACAACGTCCAATCTTCTGCAGCTTCTTCTGAAATTTTTATACTAAATTGATGTTCTTTACTAAAATTTTTACTAAACTTGTTGTACTCTCCTGCATCTTTTCCTTTTAACTCATTCTTTATTCTTTCAAGTAAATTATCTTCATCCAAACCTCCACTTTCACTTACCTCATTTATTATTTCAAAAAACTTCTCCTTCTCTATTGCCACAACCTTTCCCTCTCAATTTATTTTTATCACTGCATAATCTCACAAAAAAGTTAAATTTATCAAAATTCTATATTTTATATAAAATAAGATTTCCTGTTTCCAAAAGTTGGCAAGCATGCTTTTGATTAGATTGTAGAAAACATACTTTTATGACACCATTTGTTGTACGAACTAACTTGGCGAAAACAGATGTTCATATAGTTGTGTGGCAAAATGTTTTGCACTAGTTATGCTACTTCGTTTTCCATAACAGTTAAAAAAATTAGTAGCAAGTTGTTGTGAGTTTATGTATTTTGAGGCTGTAATGGTCAAAGGTACATGAAGTATGATCAGAGTTAAAGGTGCAAGAGAGCATAATTTGCAGGGTATTGATGTCAATATACCAAAAAATAAGTTAGTTGTTATAACTGGACTAAGTGGTTCTGGTAAGTCTAGCCTTGCATTCGATACGATTTATGCAGAAGGCCAACGCCGATACGTCGAAAGTCTATCGGCTTATGCACGTCAATTTCTTAATATTCAAGATAAACCAGATGTTGAGTCAATCACAGGCCTCTCTCCTGCAATATCAATTAATCAAAAGTCGATCTCAAAAAATCCAAGATCAACTGTTGGAACCGTTACTGAAATTTACGATTATGTACGTTTGATATATGCACGAGTGGGAATACCTTATTCGCCTGTAACTGGGTTGCCAATAACGAAACAGGCTGTATCTCAAATTGTAGATACTATTATAGCATTACCTTTAGAAACTAAAATATATATACTTGCTCCTATTGTGCGTGGCAGAAAAGGAGAGCACTTCAAAGAGATATTGGAAATTAAAAAGCAGGGTTACGTTAGACTAAAAATAGATGGTGAAACATACAATATAGATGACTTGCCTAAACTCGACAAAAACAAGAAACATGATATTTTTGTTATTGCAGATAGAATCTCCATGTCAGATGATATAGGAAATCGACTACCAGGCAGTATAGAATCAGCATTGAGGCTGGGCCATGGCTTAATGTATGCAGAAATAGTGAACTTACCTGATAACCACAATTCCGAGTATAAAAATGGTCAAACTTTAACTTTCTCAGAGAATTTTGCATGTCCTGAGTCTGGCTTTACTCTTGAAGAAATAGAGCCAAGATTGTTTTCTTTTAACAGCCCCTACGGTGCATGCAGTTCATGCAGTGGGCTCGGTAAAAAACTAAGTGTTGATGCAAAGCTAATAGTGCCAGACGAAACGCTCTCGATATCTGAAGGTGCTTTAAAGCCAATTGGATCAATGTTCCGTCAAGTGAATACAAACTATGGATTGCTAAAAAATGCAATTCTATCACTGGCTGAAAATTGCAAATTTAGCCTTGATGTTCCGTGGAAGAATATAGACCAAAAAGTGAAGGATTTAATACTTTTTGGCTCTAGAGAAATGAAATTTCAAGGTTTGGTCAGTATCCTAGAACGCCAGATGGATTACGATGCATCACTTATTGATAGGTATTGTTCTGTTACTGACTGCAAAGAATGTGTTGGCTATAGATTGAGAAAAGAAGCACTTACAGTGAAAATTGACGAAAAACATATAGGTGAAATATCAAGGCTCAGCATCGATGAATCCCTTAAGTGGTTTGGAAATTTATCAGACAAACTTACAGAACAACAAAGGCAAATTTCAAATAAAATATTAAACGAAATAATCAAAAGGCTGACATTTTTAAAGAATGTAGGGCTAAATTACCTTACACTTGACCGTGAATCTAGCACTCTCTCTGGTGGTGAAAGCCAGAGGATCAGGCTTGCTTCGCAAATTGGCTCTGGTTTAACAGGAGTGCTATACGTGCTTGATGAGCCCTCAATTGGCCTTCATCAATGTGATAATGATCGATTAATTACCACACTTAAAAATCTGAGAGACATGGGTAATACTGTGATTGTTGTTGAACATGATGAAGACACAATAATGGCTGCTGATTATGTGATTGATATTGGTCCTGGAGCTGGCGTGAATGGAGGAAAAATCGTTGCAGAAGGAACACCAGATCAGGTACAAAAAAATTCAGAAAGCATAACAGGACAGTATTTAAGTGGAAAGAAGGAAATTTCAATTTCAAAAAGAAGAAAGCAAACAACTCAGTTCATAAAGGTAGTTAATGCTTGTGAGAACAACTTAAAAAATATAAATGTTGAATTTCCTATAGGGAATTTTATTTGTGTTACTGGAATATCAGGAGGAGGGAAATCAAGTTTAGTGATAGAAACATTATATAAATACTCAGCACACAAGATAAATCATTCATCTGCAAGGCATGGTCAATGCGACAAAATAGAAGGCCTTGAGTATATAGATAAAATTATAGAAGTTGATCAATCGCCAATTGGTAGGACCCCAGCATCAAATCCAGCAACATATGTTGGTATGTTTACTCACATCAGAAATTGGTTTGCAGGTCTCCCAGAGTCGAAGGCACGAGGTTACAATATAGGCCGATTTTCATTTAATACCAAGGGAGGAAGATGTGAAGCTTGTAAAGGTGATGGGCATTTAAAGATCGAGATGCATTTCCTACCGGACGTTTATGTGAAATGTGAGCAATGTAGAGGACAGAGGTATAACCGAGAAACATTGGAAGTTACTTACAAGGGAAAATCAATTTCTGATGTGCTTGATATGACAATAGATCAAGCATGTGACTTTTTTGAAAATCTTCCAATGATAAAGGAAAAGTTGATTTCTTTACAGGAAGTAGGGCTTGGCTATATAACGCTTGGACAGTCGTCAACAACGTTGTCCGGGGGTGAAGCACAACGAATAAAGCTGTCTAAGGAACTATCAAAGCGATTTACCGGGAAAACATTGTATATTCTCGATGAGCCAACAACTGGGTTACATTTTGAAGATGTAAATAATTTACTGAAAATACTCCATAGGCTAGTTGATTTAGGAAATACTGTTATAGTTATTGAGCACAATTTACATGTTATAAAAACTGCTGATTACATAATAGATATTGGTCCAGAGGGTGGAGTAAAAGGTGGCGAAGTGGTTGCTGTAGGAACTCCAGAAAAAGTTGCACAGACTCCAAAAAGCGTTACAGGCAAGTATCTTAAAACATATTTATTGGATCAAGTATCGACTATTTCTTAATAATTAGGTTATGAGGAGCATTTTAAAAGGTATACCTAACATATTTAATTCATGAATCTTCTCTTATTAAAAAAAGCTACAGATCTCATATTTCCAAACGTATGCGTAAGTTGTGAACGTATAATTGATAAAAGTTATGATTTATGTAGTGAATGCAATAAAAAAATCAATTTCTTAACTAAGCATTATTGCAATGTTTGTGGTGTAGTAATTCCAGATAGTTTTTATACATGCGGCAAATGCATCAGTAATCCTCCGCCATTTAAAGTATTAAGATCAGTTTTTGCCTACGATGAACATAGCAAAAATATGATTATAAATTTTAAATTTTTTGATAACTTAAACTACATGAAAGTCTACGCAAAGTGGATGTACAAAGCTAACAAAGACATGTTTCAAAATGCAGAGGTCATAATTCCCATACCGCTACATAAAATACGCTTATTTAAACGTAAATATAATCAAGCAGCATTGCTCGCGAAGGAATTAAGTAAGTTATCTCATTTATCTTATACACCATTTGCAATAAAACGTATTCGTCACACCAAACCTCAAGCTGGTCTTTCACTTAAACAGCGTGAAAAAAATTTGAAAAATACTTTTAAAGTAAGTAACAGCGAAATTATCAAAAACAAAATCGTGATATTGGTTGATGATGTAGTAACAACTGGCGCAACCGCAAGGTCTTGCTCTCAGGAAATTTTAAACTCTGGTGCAAGAGAAGTGAGAGTGCTATCGCTTGCAAGAACTATATGAAAATCAGCTTTAAGGTATAATTTTCATTTTTGAAAACTGTTTAGTGTCTTAGTAATAACTTCTATATCATTCCTCTTAAAAAAAAGTCTAGTTATAGTGTATACTGAGTCTATAATTATAGCTCTTTTTCTAATAGTTCGAATAGCTGAATATTCTTTCTGGCTCAATTTTTTATAACAAACCAATGGTTTGATTAAAATCAGGAGAATATGGAGGCAGATATATAACTTCAGCACCGACATTTTTTTATCTCTGGATTATATTAGAAATCGATATTGTACAGTCAACATAAATTTTTTACTTCCGTGTTTTTTCTGTTGTTGTTTATAATGGCTATAGTTACATCACATATTTCTTCCAATTAAATGTATCAGTTATTTATTGTAAATTACTGACTTTTTCAATGGTTTCTTTTTCTAAATAATTCCTAAAAATGTGTTTACTTTTGTTTGTAATTGTGTAGTAACTGCATCGTAAAGTTATAGGAGGTAAAGATGAATTTTGAAAATCTAAAAAAAATATTAAGTGCAATTGATAAAGATGCAAGTGTAAATAAAGATAATGTAGTTAATAAAATAAAAGAGGTATTACAAAGGGAAGATGCAACAGCGTATCAAGAGTGGAAAAATAAAAATTTTAGTATAAATCATACATTCATCCAAAGTGATCCTGATGCCGAATTTACATTATTAATTGCAGCTGCAGCAGCTGGCTGTAAGGATTTAGTGAATGTTTTATTAGATAGGCATGCGGATGTTCATGTAGAAGGTGAAAATAGAGAGACTGCCTTGCATCATGCCGTTTATAGTGGATGTGTAGATGTAGTAAATGCTCTACTAAAAAGAGGTGCGGATGTTAATATAAAAGATAGAAATGTTTGTACTCCTTTGCATTGTGCCACTAAAAATAACCTCGTAGAGGTAGTAGATGCTCTACTATACGGAGGTGCGGATGTTAATATAAAAGATGAAAATGGTTGTACTCCTTTGCATTATGCTGCTGCAAATGGCTATATGGAGATAGTAAATGCTTTGCTAAGTAGAGGTGCAGATGTTTATAAGAAAGATAATTTTCAGAAAACCCCTTTATATTATGCCATTATAAATCGCCAAGAAGATACGGTAGAGGATATAGAAAGGTTTTTGAAAAGTAAGGTAGTAGGAGATAGTGTTGTTGTTGGTGGCTTAGTTGCCATGTTCGGGAATTTTTTAGCATCGACACTTTTTATAACCGAGACAATGGAAATTACATTAACATCTGTTATGGCAGCAATAGCTGTATCTGCATCAACAGCATTAACATCTGGTTATGCTAAATATCTAATATCAAAATTCGATAACGAAATAAAAGAAATAAAAGAGCGACAAAACGTAATGGAAGGGAGGCAAAGCTTAACAGAAGGGTGGCAAAGTGTAGAACTACAAAGCATATGTATACATAATGCTCTTTCGTAAATTTTTACTTCCGCACTTCTTTAGTGTTGCTTATAATAACTATAGATTTAGATCTTAATTAGAGGCTTTAATTACCTACTTTAAGTTATTGAATTTCTTATCATAGCATCTATCATTCCAGTACCCTGGAATGATAGAAAAAGAACACTGAATTAAAAATACAACATACCATCTTATATCTCTTAATACTTCATAATACCTCAATTATAGATTGATTAAGGATGCCTTAAGTTAGTCTTGCTTTACTATAAAAAGCTTGTATTATTTAAAAATTAACTATTAATCTATAAACTAAAATATGTTTAGTAGAACTAATATACCTTTTCTTATAGCTGGTGCTATTGCTTCTCTTACATTAATTACATCTGGAGTTTTTGCTGTAGCTCCTTACGTTGCATTTTTATCTTTAGTTGCAGCTTTAAATATAGCTCCCCCTGTTATTTTTATTTTATTTGCGCTTTCTGCAGTAGTAATTGTGTTTTCATATAAAATGATTAAACAAAGTAAAAAATCTCAAGAAAACTCGAAAGCTGAAGTTGAAGAGCTAAATAAAGAGTCAAGGAAAGAAGAAAATACGCTAGCTCCAATTAAAGAAGAATTAGAGAATGAAGAGGCTAAAGAAAATAAAAAGAAGCTTAGTGATCTAGAAAAAAAAGTCGAGAGAATTTCAGATAGTTTTGTAACGAAAGATAAAGTGGAGGGGTTAGAAAAAGAGGTTAGTGATCTTTCTGCAAGGTTAATTAATAGTCCTGCAACAAAAGATGAAGTAGAAGAAAAGTTGAGTATGTAATTTTATGCAAAAGGTGAAGAAAGAGGGTGGAATACAACATTTAGTGATATTATATTACCAAATGACATAAAAGAAAAATTGAAAGGGATTTGTGAGTCAAAAAGCGGAGGATATCTCTTGTACGGTCCACCAGGAACTGGTAAGACTAGTATTAGTAAGGCAATTGCAAATCAAACTAAATCTCTGTTTGCGTTTATATCTGTTCCTGCATCTTGCTTATCTAATCAAAAGAATATAGATCAAGTTTTTGAGCAAGCAGAGACAAATAGTCCTTGTGTAATTTTTATAGATGAGGTTGACGGCATTGGCAAAAAGCGAACTGGTAATGAGAATGCAGGACCTTTAACTCATTTACTCACTAAATTGGATCGAGAGTTTTTATCCTTAAAAAATATAACGGTAGTTGCTGCAACTAATCATAAGAATCATTTAGATCCTGCGCTTATTAGGGGTGGTCGTTTGGAGTGTATTGAGATTCCTGGGCTGGATAAAGACGATACACGTCGAAAAATATTACAAGAACGGCTCGAAAAATTAAAAGATAGCGATATGAAAATTCTTGTACAGGCTAGTAAGGGATTCTCAATAGCAAATCTGATTTGCTTAATCGATAAAATAAACGAAACTACAGAAAAGGAAGGCGAAATAAAATATCTTCGCACTTTCTGTAAAAAGTTTAAGGAGGAACGCAACATTGAAGATAAGCAGAATAAGAAACATAGTAACGAAAAAGCTCGAAACAGGGATACAAGGCTGTCATCTGGCTCATCTAGAAGCTTATCTAGTAGAAGCTTGTCTAGAAGCTCGTCAGTGAGCTCTTCATTAAGTGATGTTTTTTCTCAAGGAAATGCGCAGAAAATCAATTAATAAGGAGCATTACTACACAGTCTGGCCATGCAAGTGACACAATTCAAATTATGTCATTCCAGTGCTTGACAATAGTTTTTATCCAGAAGGGTCATTGAACGTATCCGTTCAGAGGTGTGGCAAGGATAAAAAACAATTGACATAATATATTAAAGTAGTAATAACACAAAATGTTGATAGTAAAGTAAGGCTAGATGCTTCAATTGTTGATCAGTATTGTAGAGTTATGTAAAAACTTAGAGCAGAAAGTAGCAAAGCTTGAAGAAAAAAATAAAATCTTAGAAATAGAGAATGCTGAACTAAGAGAGAGACTCGGCTTAAACTCAAGGAATTCATCTTTACCAAGTTCAAAAGAGCTGTACAAAATAAAAAAAGACACACCAGAAGATAAGTCAGAGGGCGGCAGGAAGATAGGTGGTCAAGTTGGACATAAGGGGAATTGCCGAGCTAAAATGGAAGCAGATGAGGTGGTGAAGGTAGAGTTACCAAATAGATGCGAGTGTGGTGAAGAAATCGCAATATCGGAAAAACCATATGTCTATCAAAAAGTTGATTTACCAGAAATTAAGCCTTACGTAGTTGAGTATCAATTAGAACATGGTCGCTGTCGTAAATGCGGAAAAAGAAGGAGTAGCAAATTACCAGAAGGAGTTACACCGGATACCTTTGGTCCTAGAGTTAAGTCAGTAGTTGCATCACTAAGTGGGTTTTATAAGAATTCAAAGCGAGAAATAGCGAATATTATGAAAGACATCTTTAACATGAGTATAAGTGTTGGTAGTGTGTCCAATAGTGAAGCAAGGGTTTCGTCAAAATGTAAAGAAGCCTATGAACAAATAGAGGAAGAAATAAAAGCAAGCGAAATTTTGCATATTGATGAAACCAGTCACTACAACAAAGGCAAATTGGGATGGTGCTGGATGTTTGCCAACAATAAAGCAAGTCTTATGAAGTTAGCAGATACAAGAGGAATGAAATTTTTAAAGAATAGTGCATTTTGTGATTACAAAAACCTGGTAATTACTGACAGATATGCAGTTTACAACCACTTCAGTGATGAAAAACGACAAATTTGTTGGGCTCACTTATTGAGAAATTTCGAGAGGTTATCTCATAGTTGGAATAGTGAAGTAATGAGACTTGGCCATTGTTTAAAAGACGCAGCTAATGGATTGTTTGTATTAAAAAACGCTTTGTCAGAAAATGAAATTAGTATTTCAAAGTTCACTAAGCAAGCTAAAGAATTACGAAGATACATACAGTACTGCATGATAAAAATATCTTATATACTTGAAGCAAAAGGAGCTTCACGAACGGTAAAGGGTATTATAAAATCCGAGTCAATGATGTGGACATTTTTGGATGACCCAGAGAATATTCCATTAACGAATAACCATGTTGAGCGACAGATACGGCATTATGTTGTCTATCGTAAGAATTCATATTTTGCACAGTCAGAGCGAGGGAATAGATTTCTTGAGCGGATAATTTCGTTGTATCTGACTTGGAAACAAAAGGAATTAAACCCTTTTCAAAACCTGCTAGCTGTTGTTTCTTAAACCACACCTCTGAACGGATACAAAGACAAATGAAAAATTTATTACCGCCAAACGCAACAAAGCAAGAGCAAGCACTGGTTGATGCAATAGATTATAAGGTTGATCCAAGCTGTATCAGAGGATTTAAGTTTAGTCTTAAAGAAGAAACATTGCCGTGGATAATAGAAGAATATGGTTTAGAAGAGATACTGCGTTGGGTAAAAGATAGAAGAAAAGCCGTAGTAGAAGGAGTAAAATTTCAAAGACTACGTGGAACCCCAGCATCACTCAAAATAGCACTAAAGTGGGCAAATATAGAAGATATTACAATTATTGAAGAGCCACCCGGTAAACACTTTTTTGAGTTGCAAGTAGGGATAAAAGAGGTACCAAATGACTTCTTCGTAGATGCAGTAGTAGAGCTGGCAAAACTATCACTGCCTGTAAGATCCAGACTAATGAGGATTTTTAACGATTATTATAATGTGCAGAGATTTATATTGGATGAGAGTTTATTTGGAGATCTTCTTTCTGATTATTCAGGGGTAAAAATAGAAAAAGATGGACCAGTGTTATCGTTTGGAAGAGTAAATTTTTTCAGGTCTAGTGGTCCAGTTATTAGGATTATAGAAAACTATCTACGCGATCATTATGAACGAGCTTTAAGCAATGATATATATCGCCTAGATGTAGCAATCCTTGGAGAAACCGAGCCTCACACAAGGGATTATAAAGGCATCTATGAAAGAGATCATTTGTGGTACAACTTAAAAGCACTATATCCATTACCACAGAGTTTATTACCATCGATTAAATTTGCAAAAGCGCAGATTGTACTGTCAGATAGCTGGAAATTAGGAGAAATAAATAGCTGTTTTCCGGTTGGTAGAATAGAAGAAGAAGGAAATAAATTTGTATTGGGAAACGATAAACTTTCAGGGCAACATTGGAGTTTAAAACACAAGCCAATTTTAGAAAGGTTTAGCGTTACTCACCACTACAAAATAGAAAACTATACAGATCAGAAGATTACAAAATATGGTTTAGCAGAACACAACGTTTACTATAAAAATGATTTAGAGCAAAAAGACTCAATACACGAGTTAGAAAAGCACATTTTAGTATTTTACCCAGGAGTACTGAAGTGGCACGAACATCGACATTTGCACAGAAGTTGGAAAAATAGTCAAGTGATATCTGTAATAAGTTAAGTACTTATATTTAGATCCTCATATATTATATTAATAATAGGTTAAAATGTATGAAATAAAAAGAAAAGGACTTGCTTTCTCATGCCAAAAAGGACATGACTTGAATAGCGGCAGGTAAATATAAGAAATTTGTCTGGCGCTAGAAAAGCTAGTTTTGTGAGGTAAGTATGAAGTTTAGCAAAGAATCTTTTAGTAAGTTTTTTAAAGAAGTATCAAGTAACGATATTAATAAAAGAAATGAAGAAGGAGAGACGATCTTGCATCAAGCAGTAGAAATCTCTGATTACAAAACGGTGAGATTATTAATAAAAAAAGGAGCAGAGGTAAATGCAAGAGATAAAAATGGTTATACACCTCTACACTGTGCAGTATTTGCAAAAAGCTTAGAAAATGTAAAAGTGTTGCTAAGGTCGGGAGCAGAAGTAAATGCCACTCAATATGTCACTGGATGTACGCCACTCCACTCTGCATGCAAAATAGGAGGAGTTGAAATAATAAAAGAGCTAGTAAAAGCAGGAGCTGAGGTTAATCAACTGAATAAATATGGTGCAACACCAATGTATTACATTTGGGAAAGTGAAAAGTATTGCCTATGTGATAGCAAAGAAAGTGAAAAGGCGAGCAAATTTCTGAGAGAAAAAGGTGGAGTAACAAAAAGTAGAGAACTGACGTGCTATGGAATAGAGAGGCTAGTGGGAGAAATAGCAGACATGTTGAATGGGAGTTATTTACCAGAGTTAAAAATAATAGAGATAGAAGAAATAAGGAAGAGAGACAAATCACTAATAAAGGAAGAATGTCAAAATTTAGCAAGCAAGATAATAAGCAAAGTGAATGAAATGATAGATGAGGTGGTGAGAAGGAAAGCTTAAAAAAAAAGGTCAAAGAAAAGGTGAGGTGGATTATGTTAAAGTTTGGCAAATTTAATAAGTCAGCAGAAGAATTATTAGAGAACTCACATGAAAATATTTATGCAAGAGACGAGAAGGAACTGCATTATGCAGTAGAAGCAAAAACAGTGAGTTTATTAGTTGAAAAAGGAGCGAATGTAAATGCAGTAGATGTAGAAGGATATACAGCACTGCATCTAGCGGTAACGGAGAAACGTCTAGAAATCGTGAGGGAATTGATAAAATCAGGAGGGAATGTAAATGCGGAAGAATATGGAAATAAATGCACACCGCTGCACCTTGCATGCATGATAGGCGAAAAAGAGATAGTGAAAGAATTAGTGAAGGCTGGAGGAGAAATAGAACAAGCGGATAAATTTGGAATGACAGCAATGGATTATGCGAAAAACAGTAAGGAGATCACTGAAATATTGAAGAAAGAAATAGACAGAATTGAGAAGCTATTTATGAAGGGCTAAAAATATGGAGAAGGAAATGGAAAAGAAAGTAATGAATTTAGAGAGAAAACCTTTGAGTGAGCTGAGAAAAACGTGGAAGAAGGTATTTGGGGAAGAGGCACCTAAACATTCAAAGAAATATCTGATACCTAGATTAGCATATAGAATGCAGGAGGAAGCGTATGGAAAAATGTCAAGAAAAGGAGCAAAAAGACTAGAATATCTGGCAGATCGGCTAGAAAAGGGAAAAAGAATAAGTAGCGATAAATTACCAGTAGAAGGGACAGAATTAATACTAGAGAGAGGAGAAGAGACGCATGCAGTAATGGTAACAGATCAGGGTTTAATCTACAGAGAAGAGTTTTACACGTCATTGTCAGCAGTAGCCGGAAAAATAATGGGAATGAGCTACAATGGGCCGCTTCTATTTGGAATGAGAGATAAGGAGAAAGAATGCTGAAAGAGGTAAGATGTGCGATATATACGAGAAAATCAAATGAAGATGGTCTGGAACAAAAGTTTAATAGTCTTGATGCACAACGGGTAGCATGTGAAAAGTACATAAAGAGCAGAGAAGGCTGGGTAATATTGGCCAAAAGGTACGATGATGGAGGCTTCTCAGGAAAGAATTTAGAAAGGCCAGCAATAAAGGAATTATTTGAAGATGTAAAGGCAGGAGAAGTAGATTGTGTAGTAGTGTACACACTAGACAGACTATCAAGAGAAACAAAAGACAGCATCGAAGTAACATCATTTTTTAGAAGACACCGAGTAAATTTTATAGCAGTAACGCAGATATTTGACAATAATACGCCAATGGGAAAGTTTGTACAAACGGTATTGTCAGGAGCAGCACAACTAGAAAGAGAGATGATAGTGGAAAGAGTAAAAAATAAAATAGCAACATCAAAAGAACACGGACTATGGATGGGAGGAACTTTGCCGCTTGGATATGATGTAAAGGATAAAGAATTAATAATAAATGAGAAAGAAGCAAAAGTGGTAAGGTATATATTTGAGAGGTATATGGAGCTGAGATCAATGGCAGAATTGGCAAGGGAGCTAAATAGTCAAGGTTACAGAACAAAATCAGATATCTTTAAAAAAGCGACGGTAAGGAGAATAATAACAAATCCAATATATATGGGAAAAATACGGCATTATGAGAAAGAGTATGAAGGAAAACATGAAGCGATAATAGAAGAAGAAAAATGGCAAAAAGCACAGGAATTGATAAAGAATCAACCATATAGAAAGGCGAAATACGAGGAAGCGCTACTAAAGGGAATAATTAAGTGCAAGAGCTGTGATGTAAATATGACGCTGACATACTCAAAAAAAGAAAATAAAAGGTACCGATATTATGTGTGCAATAACCATTTAAGGGGGAAGGATTGTGGATCAGTGAACCGAACAATAGTTGCTGGAGAAGTGGAAAAAGAAGTGATGAAGAAAGCTGAACAGCTATATGAAAATTGGAAAGAAAAGACCGAAGAAAAATGGAAAAATTTAAGTTTTGGAAAGCAGAAAGAAGTAGTGAAAAAGTTAATAAAGGGAGTAATGGTTAAGGAAGATGGAATAGAAGTGAGTTCTGAATCAGAGGAAAAGTTTATACCAATAAAGAAGAAAGGAAATAAATGCACGGTAGTAGAACCAGAAGGTAAAACAAACAATGCATTACTGAAAGCAGTGGTAAGAGCCCATTCCTGGAAACGGCAACTAGAAGAGGGAAAATACTCAAGTGTGAAAGAGCTGAGTGCCAAAATTAATATAGGTACAAGACGTATACAGCAAATTTTGAGGTTGAACTATTTAGCACCAAAGATTAAAGAAGACATAGTAAATGGGAGACAGCCAAGAGATTTGAAATTAGTTGATTTGAGAGAAATACCGATGCTGTGGAGTGAGCAATTAGAGAAGTTTTATGGTCTTGATTGCATTGTTTAACAAGAGTAGATGAAAACATCGAAGAGAATAGGAAAAGCTGTTGCAAAAAAACTCAAGGATTTATAAGGAAACCACTATTGCAAAATATGAAGGACTTCTAATGCACCAACAGATGTTGAAGAGGTTAAAAATAGTCTTGACGTAAACCAGTGTGACAAAAACTGACATTAAATTATATGAGTATATTAATATAAATAGTAAAGATTTTCAATTTACATATGAAACCAGAGCAAACTATTGAGCAAGAGTCAAACTCACAGAACAACCCTTTATCTGCTGAAATAGAACCATGTTTTTATAGTGAAGGAAATCCCTATATACGAAAAATCATCAAACCAACCAATTGCGGCTGGTGTTGTTGGTGCGTTATTATTGGTGAGCTGTGTTGCGTTTTATGTTTTATTTCGCAGTGGCAGTAGATGTGGTGTATGGGTTTTGCGTTGTATAATGCTACAAAGCCGAATACTAAACTTGAGTAGGTCTATTATCCAGCCTTCTTTGAATCCTGCGCAGTTGAGAAAATCCATAATTATCAAGTAAAACTTTTAAATTAGGTAATTTCTTCTCATTTGGGGGATGTTCAAAAAAGTGTGTCAAACCGAGAAGTAAAATATAATTGAGATAAAAATGGAGGTTTGATATGAGTCAAAGAATAGCAGATAGAACTACTGGTTTGGTAGATTATAAAGAATTAGAAACAAATATCTTGTCGTCTATACGAGAAGGTAGATACCGTCTTGTCAGTCAACAAGAAAATTATAGAAATTGAATCTTAAGCTGTATTACGAAATCAAAAAATACTTTCTATCAACATATACACTAACCAACTACATTAAATAAATTTGTGTAAAATGCTATTTTACATAAGATAGAAAGTACGCATTTTTTGATTTTAAAGTACTAAATTCTCCTCCAACCGCTTTGCCCTGTAATTCTTGATATGGTCAGGATTAAAAGCACTTTTGGATTTTAGAACACCGAAAATGATATGGAGTAGCTTACGCATTGCAGCACCAACGATAGCCATATTATGCTTACCCTTTTCCTTTAATCTCTGGCAAAAACTAATAATGATAGGATTGTGATTCTTAGCTACTATAGCAGGAAAGAAAAGTGCTTTACGTAATGTTTGTGAACCGGATTTACTTAATCTGGGTTTGGCATATACAGAGGAACCTGACGTCATATTTCGTGGTATAACTCCTGTATATGCTGCCAATTGCCTGGCATCTCTAAAAACCTCTATGTCAGGAACTTCAGCTAAAATAGCTATTGCTGATTCTTCTCCTATTCCTGGAATAGTCAATAGAAGTTGAAAATTTTCCAACAATTCTTTATGTTGATTTAATAGTTCACGTACGGAGTTTTTTATTGTTTCTATTTTTTGAGCTATATTCATTGCAAGGTCTTCCCAAGCACTTGCAACTTCTTTAAGCAGTCTCTCTTTTTTTTCTAAGTGGTTATTTACTAATGTTAACTCATCTTTTAACGCAACTGAGCAACGATAAAGATGTTTTAATTTTTTCATTTCAGGAGAAGGTGGTGTCCAACTAGAAGGTTCCTGTCTTTGGCAATAATCAGCAATAACTTCTGCATCGGTCTGATCATTCTTTTGTCGTATCAGCTTACTCCTTGCATAAGATTTTATGCAATAAGGATTTACAACACTAACAGAATGTCCAGCGTTGTGCAGAAACTCAGCCAAAGCTTCGCTATAACAACCAGTAGCCTCCATGCAGGCTTTTACTTCTTCTACATTATGTTTTTGTAGAAAGCTAAGTAAACCTTGAAACCCAGAATCCTCGTTTTTAAAACTCCTTTTTCTAGTTTCACATCTTCCTTTTTTGCTTATGAACGAGAGAAAAACATCAAAGCGATCTTTCGATACATCTATACCTAAAAAGTTGTTGATCATATATAACCCCATGCGTTACCATTAAAAATGAAAAGTAAGGCTAGTCTTGTGAATACAGAATTAGAACCATTTAGGTTTTTCTACGATACCGTCCAGCCTGTACTCTTGAGAAGAGAACTCTTATCTACCTTACAGATTTTATATCTAAGACCACTGACAGAGTTCTTCTCTTCTCCATCTAATGCTTAAGCTTAAAACATTAGATGCTTTTTACAAGATACAAGACCATTAATGGGAAAAGATGGTGCATTAACGCCATTTGTAAAAAGGCTACTTGAAGCAAGCTTGGAGGGTGAAATAGAACATCATTTATCTACTGAAAGCGAAGAAAACAATCGTAGAAACGGAAGGAATGGAAAAACTTTGAAAACAAGTGCAGGTTCATTTGAACTATTGACACCAAGAGACAGAGAGGGAAGTTTTGAACCACAGATAGTGAAAAAAAGGCAAACAACAGAACTTGAAACAAAGATTTTGAGCATGTTTGCCAGCGGTATGAGATATAGAGACATAATGTCACACGTCGAAGAAATTTATGACAACAAGATATCGGTTGCTGAAATATCCAGTATTACTGATAAATTATTGCCAGTGATTAACGAATGGCGCAGTCGTCCTTTACAGGCAGTTTATCCGATAGTTTTTATGGATGGAATGTTCTTTAAAGTAAAAAAGGACGGACGCTGTGTAAGCAAGTGCATGTATAATATATTAGCAAAATGGCAGAAAAGAAGTACTGGGTTTTTACTTAGCAGAAAGCGAGGGAGCTAGCTTCTGGTTAGGCGTATTAAATGACTTGAAAGAGAGAGGAATAGAAGACATTTTGATAGCTTGTGTTAAAAAGCTTTCCTGCAGCTATAAATAGCGTATTTCCTAATGTGGAAGTACAGCTATGTGTAGTGCATCAAATACGGAACTCTCTGAAATACGTATCAAGCAAAAGTTTTCATGAATGATTTGAAAAAAATATACCGCGCTACAAGTAAAGAAATTGCAGAAAATTATTTGCTTGAGCTGGAGGAAAAATGGGGCGAAAAGTATCCATTAGTTGTGAAATCTTGGCAGAATAATTGGGAAAATTTGTCTAGTTATTTCAAGTATTCTGATCCAATGAGGAGAGTAATTTACACCACTAATCCGATAGAGGGACTACACAGGCAAATTAGAAAATTCACCAAGACCAAAGGCTCATTTACCAGCATAAATGCCTTGTACACCCCAACTATGGATTAGCCAGCAAAGAAAGGCATAGAAATAGAGGGCTTTTTCGACTGCATGGAATAGGAAATCAGAACAGAAAAAACATGAATTAGGAAATTTGTTGGCGATCTGTGTCTTGTGTGCTCAATCTCAAATTTGTTTTTCAAGGAGTCGAAAACAGTCTCAATAATCGATCTTTTCCTTAGTAAAATCTTCTCTTTAAGTGAAATGAGTACGTTTTTCATGCCTTTTTTTACTTTAGTGACGAGTTTTAGGCCTCTATCGAAGAGTTTCTCAAAGAGCTCTTTCTTTATATAGCCCTTATCTCCGAACAAAAGTCCGGTCAGTCTTTTAGTAAGAATTGGCAAAGGTTTTCTGTCATCAACGTTACCTTTAGTTAGAGTAAGTGATTCCAATTTCGTTAATCACCAAGTGCAATTTAAAGCCAAAAAACCAACCATACGTGCTCTTACCAATTTCTGCCAAACCATCAAAAACTTTGTTCTTGGAGATCCTTTTTTTGTGGCAAACAGCGATTGTAGAAGTGTCTATGTAGGAAATACCGGTCATTTTTGCTTGTTTACAGAACCATTGCAAAAGTAATGCTAAATACCATAAAACTCGTGATTTAAGAGCGATAAATCGGTCATATGTTGGCAACTTAGAAAATTCAGATTTATAAAGCGGCAGATAAAGTAGGTAAAAAGCTTTGAAATTTTTGCAAGGGGATTGATGATATAATAGAATTATGGTGAGAATTTCCGAAGTCTGGTATTCTAGTGGGTTTTCTGCCTTTTGATAGGAGCATATTAGCAAAATTATCATCGACTGTGCGACAAAAATCCTCGACGCAACAGTAAAATATCTTTCTTCATGGGTAACCTCTTAATTATTGCTAAAATACTCGAGCTTACCCTGTTTTCCTCTTCTTAGCTGCACTTTTATCTCTTTATTTAATCCATAGTTGGGGTTGTACAAGCTGGTATATTGTGCTATAAGAAAGGTGGAGGAGAAATGGACGATGCCTGTACATGATTGGGCATTATCTATATCTCAACTCGATATTTTTTTCCCTAGTAGATTAAAGATTGAGTTGAATTAAAAATTCGGTTTGACACACTTTTTTGAACATCCCCCTCATTGAGCTTATAGAGCATACTTTTTTAACCATGAGCATGATTATTGCTCCGGACAGGAGGTTCCACATTTTCCAGATAGCCATGACTGTCTACTTTCAATTCATTTCCTAAGTTGTGCTCTATTTTTGTTGCAAACGTAAATCCTAATATTTTGCAAAATTTTTCGAAATATTCTCTTATAATATCAAATAAACTCTTATCGCCATCTTGATAGTTTTTTAACTCCTCAGGAACATCAAGTAATAACTTACCGTCTCTATATATTAGACCCTCTTTACCATTCTGAGATTCAAGTGTAAATTCCATTGAAAATAATATATCACATATTTTTTTCTCAGGAAAATCTAGAAGCTTTACAGGTGCTTTGGGGATTTTACACTCAACTTTTACAGAATTTGGATTTTTGCAGTCAATGTACACTTTTCTATCAACACCACTATTGACATTCATAAATAATTTATGTTTCTCGTAAAGTTCCATCATAAATGGTCCATATATATGTTCATATCCTGCTTGATTGCAATTAGTAGCTAACTCTTCTAGAATATGATCATTTGGAGCTTCTGCTCTAGAATGTTGAAACATCTCCTTAAAAACCTCTTTTGCAAATGAACGATAATTCTTTTCTCCATCTTTATTATTTTTAACCAAGCTAATATGTTTTTTATATAATCGGTCAACAAAATCCCTATCTATATTCTCTCCGTTAATGATGAAATCCATTCTATTAATGTCTTTATATGCTTGCTCACCAGAATTTGCGCTTTTATTATCTTTAGCTCTTAATTTATTAAAACCAAATTCTTTAATTTTAGCCTTTAATGTAACTATTGGATTTGCTTCTGTCATACTTCCCCCTTACTAAAGCCTTCAAAATTAATTATACTATAGGAATTGTTAATAGATTATTGACGATATATAAGTGTAACGATGGCTTTGTACTACCTGTATAATAAATACGCTAAGGCAAAAATTTAGCTGTAGAAAGAATAATGCAACTTTATCGCATTTCATTTTACTATAACTTGACTATAAGAAAAAATCTTATTTTGATTACTACGAGTAGTTCTATAAACCAAATTAATTGTAAAAAAGAGCGAGTGATTTGTGTAGAGCTTAAGATAATTCGTTTCTTAGATTGCTAATTATCTTAGTTAATATTTAATACCTTCTACCTAGCAATTTCTTCCCTCGAATTAGAAACCCTTCTTAATTCTTCACGTTCTGCCCATGAAACCTTTTTGTTGTTAGACTCGCTTATTACTTCAGGACGCATTAATCCACCAGATCTTTCAAAATATCCCTGTTCAATAGCATCGTAGACCCAGTAATTACCAAGCTCGCAATCATTGCCTAACTCTTCTTCGCGACCTTTGAATTTTTCTAATATTTCTTCTCTATTACTCACTTCTACTATAATTTTGCTTTTATTCTGTACGTCAGGATACAGCCTAACGTCTACATTTCCCAAACTGGTATAGAAAGTTAATACTATATCGCTGCCTTCTGTAAGATCTGTGTAATTCCTTATGCCATCTTCAATTTTAATTTCTACTTCACTATTACCGATCTTTACTATATTTCTTCCACACTTTACATCTCCATCTGTTAGACCTAAATCCCTTGCCCCATCTGTTATCTTTATAATGTCTATTTTACTATCTTTAGAATATTCTAAGTAAAAAACGGAGTTGTCTACTCTTGCATCTTTTAGCTCGCTATTGGTTGCACTTTTTGCGATTTCAATAAACTTATGAGAATTGCTAATATAATCTCTATAAGCTTTTTTTAGGTTAGTTTTATGCTCTTTAAATTCTGATGTCAGTGTGTTAGCATCAACTGTATTACCAAACACTGCCCCTTTTGATACTAATTGACATATTATATTACTAGCAACTTTAGGATTCTTTTCTAATTCACTGATTTTTTTCATCACATAATCGGTAAAAGTGTACTCATTACCTGAAAAGAAATCTTGTGAAAGAGAATAGTTTAATCGTACACCAGACTTTATAGCATCGCTTACAATCTCTTCAAGTTCAGCCATATTTTGAGCTTGAAACACCTTATCAGAAAACTTATTTAACTTCTCCTTTTGATTTGAGGTTAAATTAACGAGTAATTTGCTGACCTGTCCTTTCTTTTGCTGACGATAAATAATATTTTTATCATAATCTAATGCTCCTGCTTCTAGAAATATTTTTCTTAACTCTTGAGCAAGATCTTCATTGTCCCAAGCAAAACGTTCAACATATGAGAACACTTTTGACTCACCCATTCCGTGCCGAATATTTAGCACCACTTTTAGGTCTGAGTCTCTTTTATGCTTACTTAAAAACTCCTTTAAATTTTTAGTGCAGTCTGAATCTAGTGCAAGTAAGTCATACAATTCCTTATTCATCTTTTTCTGTTTATCAGTTAAAAATAATTCTTCTATATTATAGCAGAGTTTATTAGTTGCTATTTGTTGTGGAGTTTTACCCTTTCTACTTGTGATATTAGGGTTAGCTCCTTTTGAGAGGAGAGAGTTTGTATTATCGTAATGACCTTTGGCAGCAGCAAGGCATAATGGTGTTTTTCCTTTATTATCTTGTATGTTAGGATCTGCGCCTGCTTCTAAGAGTAAATCTATAGCCTGATTTCCTATGCGACGAAATCCACCAATCTTTGCTCCTGCAATTGCATGCAATACTGTTGATTGAGATTCTCCTCTTCTGAGGTTAAGAATTACTTTTAAATCTTTATTGTTTTTATTATCATGTAAGAATTCTTCAAGGGGCTCAGTATTATCAAATGAACCACAGTTAGAAGCTAAACATTTTAGAGCACTAAGTAACTTCTTGTTTAAATTTTTTTGACTTGGCGTAAGATCGTGGTCCAGAGCAAACCAAACACAAATTTGTTCATTTAGTCCAAGTTTGCTATCTATTAAAGAAGGTAGTTCATTATGATTTCTAACTGATGGTAAATCTCCTGAGTACCACATATCATTCATCAGCTCATTTAATAAATGCTCTTTAGATGATAGATGTTCTATAATTGATTCATATTCAAAATCAGATGGCTCTGGTTTGGATTTTGGTTTTAGTAGATTGATGATAGATTTTACTATCCCAGTAGACTCACCCATACTTCACTGCCATTAAGTTAAGGGAAAGAGAAGTTAAGATTGGACAAAAAATTTGAAGTGATTGATAATTATGGTAAATACTAGGGTGAATTTTTAAGAAAAGGGAGTCTGAAAAGTGCAAGTTATTTAAAAAAGTAATAATTGCAGGTTATTTTGCAAAGAATGTACTAATGCAATGATACTGAAAAGATATCTTGAATTTAAAACACATGTTTTCTAGCTCTTTTCTGGTAGTTGAGTGAACGAATATCAGATATCTTATGACGATCAACTCTTCTCCCTTTTCTCACCACTAAAGTGTTCATCAAAAATAACTGTGATAGTCGATACATAATGCAGTCTATGTCTGACTCTGTAGAAAAAATATCAAAGGCTAAGTTTTTAATCGCATTAAATGAGACAGATTTATTGATGCTTTTTTTTAGTTTACTATTCTGTGAGCTCAATGTCTCTTCATCATCTTCTATCATGATACTTTCTAGATTACTGATGAAGATAGTTGACCAAAAATCCTGCTTGATAGTTTCAATACTTTTTCCTGTGAAATTCTCTAAATTTAATCTTCCCTTCAGCCTAGAAAAAAATGTTTCTACTCCCCAGCGCAAGTAATATAATCTCTCAAACTCTTCAACTGTAAAACGTTTCTCATCTAACAGAGATGTTACTAACACTTCAACTTCGCCAGAAGAAAGTATTATTTTGACTAACCTGAATTTCATCTCATCAGGTAATCCTAGCTTTCGTAGCTGTCTTGCTACTTTAATAGGTGCGGTAGACACTACCACCGTACTAGATGGGCTTTCCGGCTTAAACATAGTGTTTATTTCATTGAAAGACGAACTTGAACAGCGAATTATATAATTGATTTTCCTTCCTGTAAGCTCAGCAAGAAATCGATAAGATACGTATCCTCTATCACAGATTAACAAATCGTCTGATTTTATGGATTCAAGCATACCGATTGCTAAATCAACCTCATAGCTGTCACCTCTACTTAGCACAGATTTTATTGCAATATTATTTAGCACATCGTAGCAAACTTCAAAGGTTGCACTTGTATAGTCTTCAAATCTCTGGATTCCATTCCATACTGCTCTTGAGCCAAACTCACCTATTATTTTGTCGCTCTTTGGCAGAATCAGTATTGAAGCATCAAATGCAAGTACTCTGAAGCCATGGTGGGTTTTAAATTCCTGATCTTGGTAGTATAGGGAAACTATATCATCATTTAACTCTGAAAACGCAGTATGTTTTAGCTTCTTTCTTGCTTGAGTAAATGCACTTGCCGTAATTGTATAATCTTTTCTTGTATGCAGAACAAACTCATTAAGCATCACTTGTAATGACTTTACACTCTTTCTAAAAATCAGGAGAAATACATTAACGAAGGGCAGCTTTCTTTTTCGTGAGAAGTCTTTTGAGGATGCTCTGTGTGCGTTTATAAAGTTTAAACTCATCAATTTATTTTTTATAAACATGATTATTCTTTTTTTTACTCATGTCATTACTTCTTTTAATTTGTGAATCTTACCTGATTTTATAATACAGTTCATCACTTTTCCTTAACTTAATGGCAGTGACCCATACTTACCCCTCTAAGATACATAATACATTATATGCGATATGTAACATTAAGTCAATAACCATAATCTTTTTACTACTTATGTCGTTTGTTAAGTTTTTATGGTGAGTAATATAAGATCTTTAGACAATCAAGCAGTTTAGCATTTACCCTACAGTACGGCTTGTTGTCTGTTTTGAATTTGTTACTATCTCACACCAACTATTTTTTTTCTTTTCATTAGATAAGGTAATTTTTTCAGAAGATTGACGTAGTGTTTCATGTTTTTCAAAATATCCTCGTTTAATCGCATCATGTACTGAATATCCACCAAGTAAGCAATTTTCTCCTATTTCTTCCTTATCTTTTAATTGATCAAGTTTCTTCTTGTCATCGTCACTTATCTTTACTTCAATTTTATTGTTGTCTTTATCACTAGAACGTAGATGAATACTAATCTTTCCTACTTCAGTAGTAAAAGACATTTCAATGCCACCTTCTAAAACGTCTGTATAATTTCTTTTTCCTCCTACATTTTCAACTCTTACTATACTCTTTCCAACATGAAATATATGATGTCTAAAACTTAAATCTTTCACTTTTGGATTATTTATAACTTTTGCAACCTCAACAGTGCTATCTTGCGAATATTTTACATAAAAATATCCATTATCCATTTCTACGTGTAAAGCTTTGCCTTGGGCACTACTGTTTATAATACCTTCATCTGCTACACTTTTTAGCTTGTTATCGATTTCTTCACGTTCTGCAAAAATCTCATAACTGAACCCATAAGTTGCATACAATAACTTATCATCATAAAAGGAACTGCATTTTACTCTTCCACCTTTTAATAGTAAATTACTCATGATATTGCGTATAATACCTATATTTTTATCATCTGATACACCCTCGTAGGCAGGAATATCTCTTATTCCCTTAGAAACTAAACTTGTTATAGTCTCACTATCGTCTGATAAACTCTCATAAGGTGGTAATCCCTTATGCTGTCGTATTCTATCAGGGATATTTCTTATTTCCTTAAAAATTAAACTTGTTATAGTATACTTATCATCGTTATATTTTGAATTGAGTCTTATCCCTTTTTGCAAATATTTATTTGTTATGCACTCTATACGCTCTAAAGCAGTGTTTGTAAAATTTTCATGCTTATCCCTATAACCTTGATCATTTTTTGCTACTACATCTTTTAACTCTTTACGAAATTCATCAATTAGACTTCTCTCACTTTCAGTCAGTGGTAGATCTAGCTTAATTAAAGCAGAGTCTCTTGGACTAATAGGGTAATTTTTCCAATATAAATCAATATCATCAGTTTTACTCTGATACGACAATGTATGTTTTACACATGTGTCAACAGCCTCCCTAGTTTCATGTCTCTGATCAAGGTCATAACATTCCGAACGATTACTTATTCCTTGGAAAAACAAACTATAATCACCTAAATCTGCTACGTCATTTTCAGGAGTTGGTCCCTCATTGCTATTACGCTCAATTTTTGAATGCCATGGCTCAGTATTTAATTCCTCTCCTAGCTTTTGTTCACTGATAGATTCTACAACATATTTTACTGACTCTGTAACCATACTACCTCCTAGCCTAGATATAGAATATATTATGTACAATATATAATATTGGTCAAGCTAATTTCAACACAATCTTTTTACTACTCATATTTTTGTTAAGTTTTTATGGTGAGTAACAATGGAGTATGTAGATAGGTTAAAAGTTGTTTATTACTGGAAGTTTTAGCCAATTTTACTATAGATCAACAAAATTGAGAACACCAGCTATATTGAATATATAGGAATATGATGCTTTAAAGGAGTACGGAAACTGCTGAAGCTTATACAGTAACCTGCGGAGCCACTTCAGCAGAATAAACAAACACATGCCAGTATTAGTAGAGAATTATTTATAAGTCAACTAACTTTTTCAAAAAATATTTTAGTGAAGATACCATGCTAGCTAAAGAATTGAATTATTGACTCTTCCTAAGATTGCAAAAAAGGTTGTATATTTGTGAGAACAAGCCGTGTAAAAATAAGGTTATAAAAATAGAAGATTTAAATTATTTTCATAAGCTTAGGCAAAATAGTTCGTATATAGATATGGATGAAATGCGCTAATATGGATAGTTTTAGCGTATAATGAAATCACTATATTAAAAAGTTCGTATGGTACACATGGTAGATACCGTCTTGTCAGTCAACAAGAAAATTATAGAAATTGAATCTTAAGCTGTATTACGAAATCAAAAAATACTTTCTATCAACATATACACTAACCAACTACATTAAATAAATTTGTGTAAAATGCTATTTTACATAAGATAGAAAGTACGCATTTTTTGATTTTAAAGTACTAAATTCTCCTCCAACCGCTTTGCCCTGTAATTCTTGATATGGTCAGGATTAAAAGCACTTTTGGATTTTAGAACACCGAAAATGATATGGAGTAGCTTACGCATTGCAGCACCAACGATAGCCATATTATGCTTACCCTTTTCCTTTAATCTCTGGCAAAAACTAATAATGATAGGATTGTGATTCTTAGCTACTATAGCAGGAAAGAAAAGTGCTTTACGTAATGTTTGTGAACCGGATTTACTTAATCTGGGTTTGGCATATACAGAGGAACCTGACGTCATATTTCGTGGTATAACTCCTGTATATGCTGCCAATTGCCTGGCATCTCTAAAAACCTCTATGTCAGGAACTTCAGCTAAAATAGCTATTGCTGATTCTTCTCCTATTCCTGGAATAGTCAATAGAAGTTGAAAATTTTCCAACAATTCTTTATGTTGATTTAATAGTTCACGTACGGAGTTTTTTATTGTTTCTATTTTTTGAGCTATATTCATTGCAAGGTCTTCCCAAGCACTTGCAACTTCTTTAAGCAGTCTCTCTTTTTTTTCTAAGTGGTTATTTACTAATGTTAACTCATCTTTTAACGCAACTGAGCAACGATAAAGATGTTTTAATTTTTTCATTTCAGGAGAAGGTGGTGTCCAACTAGAAGGTTCCTGTCTTTGGCAATAATCAGCAATAACTTCTGCATCGGTCTGATCATTCTTTTGTCGTATCAGCTTACTCCTTGCATAAGATTTTATGCAATAAGGATTTACAACACTAACAGAATGTCCAGCGTTGTGCAGAAACTCAGCCAAAGCTTCGCTATAACAACCAGTAGCCTCCATGCAGGCTTTTACTTCTTCTACATTATGTTTTTGTAGAAAGCTAAGTAAACCTTGAAACCCAGAATCCTCGTTTTTAAAACTCCTTTTTCTAGTTTCACATCTTCCTTTTTTGCTTATGAACGAGAGAAAAACATCAAAGCGATCTTTCGATACATCTATACCTAAAAAGTTGTTGATCATATATAACCCCATGCGTTACCATTAAAAATGAAAAGTAAGGCTAGTCTTGTGAATACAGAATTAGAACCATTTAGGTTTTTCTACGATACCGTCCAGCCTGTACTCTTGAGAAGAGAACTCTTATCTACCTTACAGATTTTATATCTAAGACCACTGACAGAGTTCTTCTCTTCTCCATCTAATGCTTAAGCTTAAAACATTAGATGCTTTTTACAAGATACAAGACCAACGCATCCCAAAACAAACTCTTCTCTCACTAGCCGGTTTTAGTTATTAGAGACGATCAAATTACTCAGGTCATTTAATACCAAACAAGTATAAATTTATTTCATTACTTATCTAATTACAAGATAAGAATTACGTATTAATAAATAATAAAGGTTAATCTAGTAATAAATATATTGACGCATTAATAATATTATTATATTCTTAATATAATTAAATAGTTAATAAAAGTTATGAGTATTGTATTTTATTGTGAAGAGTTTAATGACTGTGATTTAGACAATGGTAAAACTCCTTTAAGGAAAAAGTTCAATGAAATAATTAAAGATTTAGAGGAAAACAACAGTACAAGCCAAGGAAATATAAAGTTAATAAAAGGTGATGGGAATATTGAATATTTTCGAGCTAAATTAAGTGATAGTGACAGATTACTATTTACGAGGAGAAAACATAATGACAAAGATGCTTTTGTTATTTTAGAAGTAATTCTGAATCATGATTATCATAAGTCTAAATTTTTAACGAATAGAGAGAAAATAAGAAACATAAAAATAATAGGTGAAGAAGTTCCTGATACAGTAGAGATTGAAGATGCTCCACAAGTTAGTTATCTCGGTAAATTTATTACTTTTAGTGCAAAGCAGGAAGATATAGTTGAAAGGATTGAATTGCCTTTAGTTATCAATGGAGCTGCTGGTAGTGGAAAGACATCAGTGGCTTTGGAGAGCCTAAAAAGGATAAAAGAGAAGTTCGAGGAAGGAAAAGTTCTATATATTACCCAGTCTGAAAATCTTATAAAACAATCAAAAGAATTATTTGAATACGAATACTATGATGAAATTGCTGGTGAATTCAAGATTGGCATTCCAGAAAGAATTGAGTTCTTATCTCTTCATGAGTTTCTTGAAAAGAAAGCAGAAGATATAAAAGGAAAGAAGCCAATTGATAGAAATAAGTTTTTTTCATGGTTCGATGAAATATGCAAGAAAGATAAATTTAAGGAGTATAAAAAAGACGGAGATAAAATATTCGAAGAATTTACAGCTGTAATAGGGGGAAAAGGCTTATTAGGAGAGAACGGAAAAGACCTATATGAGAAATTAGGAAAGAGAGAATCTATGTTTCCTGAGAATGAAAGGAGTAATATTTATGATTTTTTTAAAGAGTACAGGAAGTTTATAGAAAAAGATTCAGAGTATTATGATACTAATCTTGTTACTCATCAATGCATTACAGAAGGAATGTATGATGCGATTGTTGTAGATGAAGTTCAGGATTTAACTGAGAGCACATTAGATCTGGTGTTAAAGAGTTTAAAAGATGAGAATAAGAGTAACTTTTTACTATGTGGTGATGTTAATCAAGTAATACATCCAAGTTTTTTCTCTTTATCTAAGTTAAAATCTTTTCTTTGTCAAAATAGATATATAATGAGCCAAGGATCGGGAGTTTTTTATACCCTTGAGAGGAATTATCGTAATAGTGAGCAAGTTATTGAATTCGCCAATCGTATACTACATCTTAAGAATTATTGTTTTGCTTCAGAAGATAAAATAACAGTAGACAACGCTTTTTTCATGAAGAGTGAGACTAAGAAGAAAGGGAACGTTGGCTTTATTACTGATGATAAAAAAGAAGAAATAGCAAAACAAGTAAATGAATCTATAAATTGCGCTGTTTTAGTTCTGAATGATGAAAGTAAAAAAAGTGCACGTCAGTTATTTGATACTCCACTTGTGTTTAATATACATGAAGCCAAAGGCTTGGAATTTGAAAATGTGATTCTTTACAAGTTTACATCATGTAAAGCTTATAATGAAATATGGAAGATAGCATGTACGGATAAAAGTGACGGGGAGATAGATAATACTATTAATAGAATTCGTGATTCATACAATGAAAAGGAAGTTAACACTTCAAGAAATAAGGATAAGAAAGATAAGTCTTTGGAGAAATATAAATTTTATATGAACGCTCTGTATGTTGGAGTTACTCGTGCTGCTAGTAATGTCTACATTATAGATGATAAAAGTAATTTATTGAAAATAATAGAACCAGGGGAAGAAGATAATGTAAATATTGAGCAAGAAAAATCGAGTCCTGAGGAATGGAGAAAGAAGGCACTAGAGTTAATAGAGAAAGGAAACATAGAGCAAGCTGAACGTATAGCAACAAAATTGCAAAAGGAAGGAAAAAGAGAATATGCTGAAGAGGTTACGAATGCGTTGAAAGCTAATAGAGATCATGAAAAGGATCAGGCCTTAGATAAAAACAAGCGTGCAAATTCAGTGTTAGAGAGTGATATAAGTTCTAGGTCTTCACAAAGCTCAGAACATGAAGGAGATGATATTAGCAAACCTCAGAGTAAAGAAAGTAGACATAATAAAAACAAAAAGAAGAAAGCTAAAAAACGCCATCAAGTTCAAGAGGTGGAACCACAGCTTTCTTTAGAAGATAGTACTAGTCAGAGTAAAAAACCTCAGAATGTAAGGCATAATCAGGATCTAAATGATGAAAAGGAATCAAAAAGATTAGAAAAGAATACAAAGGAATTATTTTTAGCTTTAAGAAATAAAAATCCGAAAAAGGCTAAAAGATTAATTGAGCAAGGAGTTAATGTTCATGCTAGAGATAAGATAGGTAGTACTGCTTTACATTGGGCAGCAGAAAATGGTTATTATGAAGTAGTTCACTCTCTTCTGAGTAATGGAGCTGAGATTAATGTTAAAATTGATAGGGAAGATTTTACTCCTTTAAATGCGGCAGTAGTGGGTGGTCACTATGATATAGTTGCACTTTTTCTAGAGAAAGGAGCTGACATTCATACTAAAGCTACTGGAAAATATGCAGGATATACTTCTTTACATTTTGCAGCAGAAAAGAATCACCTTGATATAGTGAAACTTCTTCTGGATTATAGAGCTGATGTTAATGCTAAAGATGATTCAGGTAAGACTCCATTACATCTTGCAGCAGGAAAGGATTATAAGTATGTAGTTGAATTCTTTCTGAAGCATGGGGCAAATGTTGATTATAAAGCTACTGGAAACTATCAAGATTTTACTCCTTTGCATTTTGCAGCACACAGGGATGCTAGGAATGTAGTTACACTTCTTCTGAATAATAAGGCTGACGTTTATGCTAAGACCGCTGGAAAGTACAAAGAATATACTGCTCTACATTTAGCAACAATATCTGATTCTGTTGAAACAGTTAAACTTCTTCTGAATTATGGAGTTGATGTTAATGCTAAGTGGATACAAAATGCTACTTTTTTACACTTAGCAGCATTATCTGGTTCTGTTGAAACAGTTAAACTTCTCCTAGATTATGGAGCTGATATTAATGCTAAGACTGAGGAAGGTAACACTCCTTTGTCGTTAGCACTAAAAAATAGCTATTCCAAGATTATTGACCTTCTGCTTGCTGACCCAAATATTAATATTGGTTGTATAGATCTCAAATCCGTTAAAAATGAAGGAGATAAAAGAAAATGTGTTATAAAAAGAGTTCAAGATGGTGAGTTGTTTAATAAGGTAAAAGAAGCGGCAAATGAAAAGGATACGCGTAAGCTAGATAAATTACTCAAAGAGATAAAAGAGTTACTAGAATCAAAGAAGAAACATGGTTTCAAACCAAGCTTAAACTACTCTCCAGATGGTAATGATGAAAATACGACTATTGAAATTGCCATTAACGCTGGTGGAAAGTTACTGCATCTTTTATATGATTATGCTGAGAAGAATATAGATAAAAACACTAAAATATTTAAAAAACTAAAACGTGCTAAAGAAAACTCTCAATCTAAGGGAGATCTTTGTGATGTTTCTGTTTTAAAACATTCTACTCCAGATCAAGGCTTTGTATTTAGTAATGGTTATGGAGTAATTTGAGGGTATGATAAAATATGAAGAAATTCCATCAAAGGAGAAGTATAGCTCTTTTCATAATAGTCCGAAAAGCTTATAGAAAAGCGGAATCAACAGCATGACGAAAAGATGTGAATAGAGGACTAGCTCTGTTTTTTATAGCAAACCAATGATGCTCAATTTTGTTAAAATCGGGAGAATAAGGCGGTAGATATAAAATTTCTGCGCCAACTCCTTTAGCAAATCTTATTAGACTTATGAAAAGTAGCATTATCAAGGATAACAGTTTGTCCAGGTTTCAAAATCGGTGTCAGAAACTGCTCAAACCATTTATTAAAGATATCCATATTACAGTGGCCTTCAAATGTTAACGGAACAACTATTTTTCTGCCGTTTAAGGCTGCAATCATACTGATTCGTTGAATTTTTTTACCAGATTTTAGAGCATAAAACCTCTGTCCCTTCTGGCAATATCCATAACTCGGTGTCCAGACTCATCTATATAAACTAAGTTTTGAGGTTCTTTTGTTGCTATAATTTTCAAAAATTCAGCGCGTTTTTCTTCGTTTCTTTCTTTGTATCCATATGTCTTTTTTTGCGTGTGAGTCCAATTTTTTTAAGAGCTCGATGGATCGTTGGGATACTAACATTGCTCCAAAGCTTAGCCATTTCCGATACCACCATATTTTTTAGCAAATTCAGTAAATTTATTCCAGTCAGTAATTTTGTGATTATAACCTCCATTTCCAAGTTTTTTTGACTGAAAATCTCCTGTTTCTTTTCTTCTTTGCTGCCACTCCCATAACGTAGTTCTTCCAATTTTAAATCTTGCTGCCACCGTTTCCCTGCTTTCTCCTTCTTCTAGTGCTTCCATTGCTTTTTTTATAACTATATGCTGCTGGCATCCTTACCTTCACTACTATAAAACCTTATTTTACCTCGTTTGGACTATTATGAAAAGAGCTATAACTAAGAAGGTGGCCCACTAAATGCTTCTATGTGGAGGGATTGTTTAAGAAGCTAATGCCTAAAGTAATATTTGGGATATGCAGACGTAAACACTTTAATTTGGAAGGTAAAGTTGTGAATAGTAGTGAATATGTTATGAGCCAACAAAATGTTAAGTATGAATGGAATTTGGCGCAAGCTTGAGAAATCTTCATTTAAGCTACAAAAACGAATTTACCGAGCTTCACAATGTAATGATATGAAGATGCATAATCTTCAGAGGTTATTACTAAAGTCAACAAGTGCAAGAATGCTCGCTGTTAGAAGGGTAACTCAGGATAACAAAGGGAAAAAGACTTCAGGCATTGATGGAAAGTCTAATCTTAATAAAAAGGAAAGATTGCTATTAGCAAATTCCTTAAATATAAGAGAGAAGGCAAAGCCATCAAGACGGGTATGGATCCCAAAATCTGATAGGCCATCGGAGTATCGCCCGCTCGGTATTCCTACAATAGCAGATAGAGCAAAGCAAACACTTGTTAAAATGGCACTAGAACCGGAATGGGAAGCAAAGTTTGAGCCTAACACTTACGGTTTTAGATCTGGTAGATCGTGTCATGATGCAATAGCAGCTATATTTATCGCACTTGGTCAGAAAACAGCATTTATACTAGATGCTGATATTTCCGGATGCTTTGAAACATTCTGTACTGCTTGAAAAACTTAATACCACACCAACTTTAAAGAGAATTATAAAAGGATGGTTGAAAGCAGGCATTATGGAAGATAGAAAGTTCAGTCCTACCAAACGTGGCACAATTCAAGGTGGAGCAATTTCTCCATTACTTGCATGTGTAGCACTATATGGACTAGAACAGAATATCAAAGAAGAACTTAAGGAAGAACTTTTCCAATATGCGAAAAAGAAATATAGCAGGGTGTCTCGCAAGCAGGCGCAAAATTCAGTTAGTGTAATTACGTACGCTGATGATTTTGTGGTATTACACGAGAGCGAGGAACTTGTGATGAAGGCAAAGGTTCTAACTGAAAAATGGCTAAAACCCGTTGGACTAGAATTAAAGTCATCAAAGACAAGAATTGCACATACACTGAAATCCCTAAATGGGGAAAAGCCAGGATTTGATTTTCTTGGATTTTCAATAAGGCATTATCAAACACGTCAAAATAAGAGAGGTTACAAGTTATTGATTAAACCAAGTCGTAAATCTATAAGTCAACACTTGTTATCTATAAAACATAAGCTTAAAGAGTTGCGAGCAGCGCCACAAGAAACTGTAATAAAAGAACTTAATCCAATAATAAGGGGTTGGAGCCAATATTACATCTCGGTAGTCTCAAGCAAAGTCTTTAATTTATTAGACTACTCTATGCATAACAAACTTTGGAAATGGGCTGTCTATAGACACCATGACAAAAGAAGGTGTTGGGTTAAAAGAAAATACTTTAAAAAGTATGGTAACGACAATTGGAGATATATGGTAAATAACAAATTATATCTTATTAGACATAGGGATCATGCTATTAAACGACATATCAAAGTAAATGGAAATAGATCTCCGTATGATGGAGATTGGCCATATTGGGGAAATCGTTTAAGTAAATTACCAGATCACGAGTAATAAAATTACTGAAGTTACAGCAAGGTAAATGTAATTATTGTTATCTTTGGTTTAGGTTTAACACATGTACATCATCAAGATTGCAATAATAACATGAAAAATCTATCCTTGCTTCATAAGCACTGCCACGATCAATTACATGGAAGTATGTATACCAAATTAGAGAGAAGCCGGATGATGGGAAGTCCGGTTTTGAAGTCGAGTGGGGAGAGGTGACTTTCTCCACTTAGATAACTCACTAGCTGGTTTTGAGTTCTGGAAATGGTTATTTATCTAAATTTTTAGTAGAATGTATTGCTAGGCCAAAGAGATATATAACTCTTTAGTCAAAAACTTAAATAAAATAGCCTGAAGATAAAATATTAAAAGACACATAAAAACTACTTGCATTGCCAATTGTATTGATTAGCATATAATAAAATTTAGGTTTTTATGTGAAATAGAGAGGGATTTTATGCAAGATATAAAGACTAACCCACAAGCAACTAGTTCAGATAGGGAAGAAAAATCTTTTCAGTTTAAAAATAGAATAAGACGTCAATATAACCCTGATGATACTAATATTGCCAAGTTGTTTCTTATGATACGTGAACACAAAACGGGCAATCCTGAGCTAGACAAGACTAATGCAATTACAGAATTACTTACTCAAGTAGAAAATATTAATGATATAGATCTCAATGATGGTGGTAATACACCACTACATGCTGCTGTAAGCAAAGAACATCAAGACATTGTCGAACTTCTTTTGAATGTGTCTGGTATAGACCAAAACATTAAAAATAATCAAGGTAAAACTCCACTCGATATTGCTAAGCAATCCAATAAGGAAAAGATTATTGAAACTTTAGAAGAACATTTAACAGAATCTTCTAATCAAGCAGAAAGACTTTCTGCGCAAGAAAAGGAAGTGCATGAAAAGCTCAGAAAGTTTGTTGAAGATTTTGTTTTTATTTATGAACGCTCTTTATCAGAGTACTATGAGAGACTAGAAAATCAAATAGGAAAGCCAGGTAAATGGGCTGAGTTTGCTAATAAAATAATGGATATAGGAAACAGTGGAACAGAAGACATAAAAATAAAGGCCTTTTCTCTTATTGGAATTAAAGTTCTTCAAGAAGCAATATTCAGCATTGGTAGTAGTTATAATAGAGCAGAGCTGGCTTTGTTGC
Organism: Wolbachia endosymbiont (group B) of Melanostoma mellinum; assembly: GCF_947251465.1. Classification (NCBI taxonomy): domain Bacteria; kingdom Pseudomonadati; phylum Pseudomonadota; class Alphaproteobacteria; order Rickettsiales; family Anaplasmataceae; genus Wolbachia; species Wolbachia endosymbiont (group B) of Melanostoma mellinum. Next base: position 229,727 of record NZ_OX366366.1, on the reverse strand, counting down.
ATAGCGAGTAGAGATGGGAGAAAAAAAGGGAGAAAATCTAAAGAAAGTGGTTACTCTATTAAGAAATGAACATTTTGTAGAGTATATGCCACAGAAGATGAAAGTCAGTAGTCATAAAGAGTATAATCAATTTTTAGAAAAAAGAGGAAATGTCTTTCATTTTATCGATGAAGCTATAGAAAACTGGTACGAAAGTTCAGAAAAAATTCCTGGAGATTTATAGCGATAAGGTTGTTATTGCAGTACATATAGTTGTTAATCTATTTAGAATAGGCTTAAGGCAAGCAGTTGGATTTATAAAAGGATATTTACAAAGTATAGTGAAGAATCTCCAAGTATTCACAAGCTTCTCGTCAAACTTAATTTGAAATTATGTGACCACAGAACAGATAAAAATGACATAGAGAATATTGAAATTGCTATAGATAGTACTGTAATCCATATTTATAGTAACAGTACTCAACATAACAAAGATAACGCCAAGATAAGGAAGTATAATGGTACAGATCAAATAAGAAAGCTACATGTTGCTTTGGACGAAAACAGCAAAAAGGCAATAGCAATTCGATATACTAATTTTCTTTCACATGATAGCATCTAAAATACTAAAGGAAATGGGTGATATCTATAAGATTAAGTCTCTGCGTGCAGATGGAGCTTATGATACAGATAATTTATATAAGTTGTGCAATCAATACAATTTGAAACCCATCATAAAGCCAAGAAAAAATCTGCAGCAATATAGATTATCTATCAGAAAGAAACAACAACATTAGTATAAGGAAAACTTACAATTTAACCCACTGGAAAAAGAAGACAAGGTATGAAATACGTTCACGTATCGAGAGTTTTTTCCTGAGGCTCAAAAAAACATTTGGATTTAGTTTTAAGAATAAATCTGAGGTAAATCGCTCTCAAGAGGTGCTTTTAAAATGCTATTTGATTAATAACTTTACTGATATAGGTATGCCTATTTTCAAATTTGCCTCGTAAATTCCTTTCATTACTCCTCCTCATTCCTTGCCATTCAACAAAGCCACCCATCTTGAAAACTTCAGAAAAACTTACTTGTCGCTTTTAACCTGCTTAAATTTCCAAAACCAATCTATTTGGATCTTCTATGTAATTTTTGATTTTCACAAGGAAAGTAACTGCTCCTTTGCCATCAACTATTCTGTGATCGTAAGAGAGGGCAATGTACATCATAGGTCTGATTTCAATTGAGTTACTCACAGCAACTGGCCTGTTTTGTATAGTATGCATTCCAAGTATTCCAGATTGCGGAGGGTTTATTATCGGAGTAGAAAGAAGTGAACCATACACACCACCGTTTGAGATAGTAAATGTTGCACCTTCCATTTCCGATACTTGCAGCTTACCTTCTCGTGCTTTTTTGCCAAGAGCAACTAAAGTTAGTTCAATTTCAGCAAATGACATTTGATCAGCATCACGAATAACTGGTACAACAAGACCTTTGTCAGTGCCAACAGCAACACCTATGTCATAGTAATTTTTATATACAATTTCATCACATGAAATCTCAGCGTTAATCTCACGAATTTCTTTTAGTGCTTGCACTGCTGCCTTTATAAAAAACGACATGAAACCCAGTTTTATTCCATATTTCTTTTCAAAAGTTTCTTTATACTTTGCCCTCAGATCCATGACGTTTTTCATGTCAATTTCATTGAACGTGGTCAGTATTGCAGCAGTATTTTGCGATGCTTTCAAACGAGCAGATATTACTCGCCTTATTTTGCTCATTTTCACTCGCTCTTCTCTTCTCTCTCCACTTACTACACTTTTTGGCGATTCATATTGTTTTACCGGAGGTTGTTCAGCTTTACTCATATGGTCTATCACATCCGCTTTAGTTATTCTGCCTCCCATGCCAGTTCCTTTTACATTTTCTGCACTAATTGCATTTTCTTCCATAATTTTACGAGCTGAAGGGGCATCTTTTTTATCAGCGCTTTCGCCTTTATCTTCTTTTTTCACTTCTTCTTTTACTTCTCCTACAGCAAGTTTTGCCAGTAATTGATCAGGGCTGATTACATCATCTTCTTTCACAAAAAATTCGGTTATTTGTCCTGAAGCTTCTGCAGTTAGTTCTAGCGCCGTTTTATCAGTTTCAATTTCAAAGATCAAGTCATCTACTTTTATTGCTTCACCGATATTTTTCTTTATTTTTACTATACCTTCCGTAACCGATTCACCACCAAGAGTTTTTGGTGCTCTGACTTCTATAATTTTGCTCATAAAACAACTTCTTTATAAAACTTTCTATAAATTTATACATGAAAAGAAACATAAATAAACTAATAAATTCATTAGGCCTTTTATCATAATGCTTGATTATTTCTTTTTATATATTTAAAATCAAAATACTAAGTAAATTGAAATAAGATTATGGATTTTGATAAAGCAGGCAATGCAGAAGATTTAGATAACGAAAAACTTCAACTGATATGTAAGGCTTATAACAGAGAATTACTATCAAATCAAAGAGTTATTGATGGCATCAATTCAATGAATTACAGTAAACTTAAAATCTTATGCAAGTATAATAATAAGTTTAGTTACAAAGGTATTGAAGAATTACTATCAGATAAAGAAATTGTTGATAACATCAACGATTACGATGATGAAATGTTGAGGTCTATGATAAATCATGCAACTTCGGAGCACAATATTCTAGAAATACTAAAAGGTGGAGAGGTTTGCAATACCAATAATGAATTTGAGAGTAGCGATAGTGAGGAAAATGAAGAAGATTATGGATATTATGATAATTCTGATTACGAGGAAGATGAAAAAAATGATCTGAATAACTTTGCTAAAGAAGCACTAGGAAATAAAGGAACTAATGAAAAACGTGTTGATGATGGTCAGTTTCATAATATTAATCACGTAATATTTATATACATGCTTAAAAGTAATAAGTTTACTGATAAAGATTTTACAAAGTTATACGACAATAAGGAAATTCTTGAACGCATTAATTCAGTTACTGATGAAAGATTTGAACTCATACTTAGTAGTAATAAGTTTGACGGTACCAGTATTATAGAATTACTAGAAAATCAAAATGCTGCTAGGAACATCGATCTTATTGATAAAGAAACGTTGAAATATATAATTGAGAATGATAAATTTAGTCTTAAAGATATCATAAAATTACTAGAAAATCAGGAAGTTGTTGAACGCATTAATTCGATTGGTCCTAAAAAATCTAAAATCATACTTAATAGTGGTAAGTTTGATGATATCAATATTATTGTAGAATTACTAAAAAATAAGAAAGTTGCTAAGAACATCAACCTTCTTAGTGAAGAACTGTTTGAACAAATAGTTAAGAATAATGAGTTTAGTAGTGAACATATTATAAAAGCACTAGAAGATCGAGAATTTATTAAGCTTATCAAATTGATTGATCCTGGAAAATCTAAAATCATACTTAATAGTGATAAGTTTAATGATACCAGTGTTATTGTAGAACTACTAAAAAACAAGGGAATTGCTGAGAACATCAATATTATTAGTGAAGAACTGCTTAAATACATAGTTAAAAGTGATAGGTTTAGTAGTGAATATATTATAAAAGTACTAAAAGATCGAGAATTTATTAAGCTTACTAATTTGATTGATTCTGAAAAATCTAAATCCGTATTTAGGAAATTTGATTATACCATTATTATAGAATTACTAAAAAACAAGGGAATTGCTGAGAACATCAATATTATTAGTGAAGAACTGCTTAAATACATAGTTAAAAGTGATAGGTTTAGTAGTGAATATACTATAAAAGTACTAAAAGATCGAGAATTTATTAAGCTTACTAATTTGATTGATTCTGAAAAATCTAAATCCGTATTTAGGAAATTTGATTATACCATTATTATAGAATTACTAAAAAATCAGGAAGTTGTTAAACGCATCAATTCGATGAATAGTGAAATATTTAACTTGATATTTAAATATCTTGATAAAGGATATATTATGGATTTACTGAAATATCAGAGTTTGTTTGATCAAATCAATTCTCTTGATGGGAATAAAGTTAGTATCATGATAAGTAATAATTTTTGTACAGATGAAGAGATTGTAGAAATACTAAAAGATCAGAGTTTACTCGCTCGAGTCAATTCTATTGATCTTGAAAAACTTGAACTTATATCTAATAGTAGTAAGTTTTATCGACCCATGATTATGGATTTACTAAAAAGTCAGAATTTTATCGATTCTATTAATACTGAAAAATTTCGACTTCTACTTAATAGTATCAAATTGCATGGCAAAAGGATTATAACACTACTAAAAGATCAAAATGCTGTTAAGCATATTAATGCTGTCAATAATGAAGAGCTAAAAGCAATAACAGATAATGTTACTGGTAAGGTATTTGTCAATATATTTAAAAATTTTAAACCTAGCGTAAAGTCGACTTTGAGGCTTGCTATACTCCTGCGTAAAGCTGGTAAAATTACAGATATTAATATCGATTACTTGAACAACAAGGAACGTATTTACGAAGATATAATTAAATATGTTTCCCAAGAGCTGGACATAAATATAGAGTCACTTATACCACTCCCTACATTTAAAAGATATACTGAATGCGAAGAACCTGTGTCAAAATTATATAATTTATCTTTAGAGCAGGTTATTGAGAATATAAATCCACATAAAAGAGCCAGGTATTCCTAACACCACTAAATTCATTTGTTTATAATAATTTCACTATACCGTAAAATCATCTATATTAGACTGTTTTTGCTATATTTTCTCTCCGCTTTTTCTTGGTAAGATCACTAAGCAGCTGATTGAGAAAATTTTTATAATATAGACCTTCGATGATTTTTCAGTAATAATATAGTTTCAGGTGAATATAGTGAACGTTTCATACAGAAATATAGAAATTAAGCTAATTTAATATAGGTAATATTGGTAAAACCGAATAACAGGTTGAATTCAAATGTTAAATCTAGAATCTCTGCCAAAACATCTAGCAATTATTATGGATGGTAATGGTAGGTGGGCAAACAATAAAGGAAGGGTAAAAATTGATGGCTATAGAAAAGGCAGTGAGGTTGCATTTGATATTGCTAAGCATTGCACAGTCCTGGCCATACCTTACTTAACTTTGTATGCATTTTCCATGGAAAATTGGCTCAGATCTGAAAACGAAACAGACTACCTATTTAATTTATTTTACTCCACTTTAACTAATGAAGATAAAATGAAATTCATTTACAATTGTAACATTAAGTTAAATTTTATTGGCAATTTAAGTCTATTGCCCAGTAAAATATTCGATCAAATCAAAAAAGCAGAAGAAGTGACACATAAGAACGATGGTCTATTACTCACTGTTGCAGTTAGTTATGGAGCAAAGCAGGAAATTATACATGCTATCAACAACGTCATAAAAGGAAATATTGATTGCGTATTGGAAGAGGAATTTGAAAAATTTCTGTATACTAAAGATTTGCCAAAATTGGATTTATTAATTCGCACTGGTGGCGAAAAAAGGTTAAGCAATTTTTTATTATGGCAAGCAGCTTATGCTGAATTGTATTTTTGTGATACTTTGTGGCCCGATTTTTCTTGTCAAGATTTGAGTAAAGCATTAGCAGATTATACAAAGAGAGAGAAAAAATATGGTAGATAATAATTTTATGGTGAGAACACTGTCTTCAATAGTAATATTACTGATATTTTCTTTTGCTACATATTTCAGTGATTTATCATTTTATCTACTAATTTTTTCAATTGCAGTTTTATCTTCTTTTGAATGGTATAATCTAACTCAGGGCAATAGAATCTTATACATTTTTGCATTACTACTCATTGCACTACCAAATGCCTCGCTAATATGCCTATATAATCTACCACAGGGAAAATATGCATTAGTATGGCTTATCTTAACTATTTGGAGCATCGATATTGCTGCCTATTTTTTCGGCAAAAATTTTGGTAAAACTAGAATTTGTCCAATCATTAGCCCTGGGAAAACTTGGTTAGGACTTTTTGGTGCAGTCTTAGCTGGAATAGTGTGTACAATTTTTGGCTCAATATTTTTGAGTTTATTTCCAATTTTTTATTCTCCAATAATTGGTTTGATAGTTGCTATTCTAGCCCAACTTGGAGATTTCACTGAGTCACTCATCAAAAGAGTTTACAATGTTAAAGATAGTGGAGGTATTATACCAGGCCATGGAGGAGTACTCGACCGTATGGATAGTTTCATTTTTACTGCCCCTCTCATTGCTATTTACATAAGCTAAAAAAATGAAGTACTATTAACCTTTGGTTCTTTCCTTCTTGCTTATTACTTTCACCTCAACAGATTGAAATTCTTCGGCACTCACTATTTCATCCATTGACTTATTACAATAAGGACAATACATTTCTCCTTCTTTGTGTAAGTATACTATTGGATGACCAGAACCATCATCATTCTCATCACCACGGCAGCAAACTATTACATTATTATCCCTCACTTTTAACATGTCTCTCCTTTAGCTTACAATATTTTACACATCTAACATACTCGTTTGGAAATAAAAAAGACAACAAATACTTATTCTCCATTTTCTACCCTATTTAGATTAATCAATTCACTTTGGACACTTTTTGACACAAAGTTGCTAACATCTCCTCCTAATCTCGCTATTTCCTTTACAAAACTTGATGAGATAAATTGAGTATCCTCAGATGCAGGAAGAAATATAGTTTCGATTTCAGGAAAGAGCTTATAATTTACCCAACTCATTTGAAACTCGTAATCAAAATCCGATACTGCTCTCAGTCCTCTAATAATAACAGAAGCATTTTGCTCTTTGGCAAACTTCACTAGCAACCCATTAAAGGATATAATATCTGCATCAATTCCTGCTCCTTTCACTTCATTTTTAGCCATGCTTGTGCGCAGTCTTATGTCAAAATTAGTATGTTTATTAACATTCTCTGCAACACCAATTATCAACTTATCGACTAGCTTACATGCTCTTTTTATTATGTCAAGGTGCCCAAAAGTTATGGGGTCAAATGTACCAGGATAAATTCCTATTTTGTTACTAATGTTCATTCTTTGTTTCTATACTTCAAAAACTTTTGATGGACATGATAACGTTTTTTATCTAAAAATGAAAGTACGTAGTTGGCCTGATAGCTCAGTTGGTAGAGCAAAGGACTGAAAATCCTTGTGTCGCTGGTTCGATTCCTGCTCAGGCCACATTCTTTTTCTTAATGTTCTATAATATATTATAATATTAATATAATTATTTAGGAAATAATGTATAAATATTACAATAGAATATTTAATATACTATTAATTACATTTCTACTATTAAGTAATATCGCTTATAGTGAAAAAGTAAACAAAGAATTATCTGCTTTGACAGTGGAAAATGCAGTAAATTATAATATAATTGTTGGTTTATTGCAAACAGATGAATCTCAAAATATCTATGAGATATTCAATAATTTTGGGGTTAAAACTATATTCATTGACTACGACAAAATAATTAATCTAAAAGAAATCCAAGAAGAGTTCGCAAAACAAGATGAAATATTGGCAAAAAAGCTGATACTAGATCGAATAAAAGTTGAAGTTGCAAAATTTATCAAAGAGCAAAAGATAAACAGAATATTTATTTCAGATAACTTTCATTCAGCTCTTAACCCTTACCGCCAGCTTGTGAATGAAGCAATTGTAAAAACAGTAGATGACAATCCTACAATTCATTTGCTTGCCATATGCGGTGGTTTACAAGACATTATGCATGCAAAAGAAATTGAAATAACAAATGTTGTTAATGATGAGAAGAATCATTTAAAATCATCATCCTATCCACAAAAAGAGAATATATCTCTTCAGCAGATAAAAATTGTTCCAGGTAGTCGTTTGGAAAAAGTGGTAGCTAGATTTTTACTACCTAATCAAAATGGCTGGTTTTCAACTTATTTTCCGAATGCTCATTCAGGTACAGTAAGTAATACTACAGAGAATAGAAGAAGGCTAGAGCTACTTGGATATAAAATTGCAGCATTTGCCAATGACGGGGTAATAGAAGCTATCGAAGATAAGCATGGTAATATTTACTTTCAAAGTCATCTAGAAGCCCTTGTTGTCAAATCAGATAAAAACTCTCGTTTGTCAAGCCAAAAGGTACGTCAGGTTTCAACACTAGTTGCTATAGCGATTATAAATGATTTTCTTCATCGCGTTTAATGCTAAAATAAGGAAAATCATTTAATGTCATGCCAGTACCCTTTTTCTTGTCATTCCAGTGCGTGACGCTGGAATTCAGTTTTTCATTTCATCAAATTTAGCATAAGCTCAAGTTTGCTTATAAATTTTTCTGGATGCCAGTGTCTGGGCACTGGCATGACATTATGGAATTTGGGCTCCAGTGTCAACTACTCTAATGACACCTGATTATGATGAAAGAAATCTAATGATTTATATAAACCCCATAGCATGTCGAACGAAGCTTTTTTTAAGAAAATCTGAATTTTCAACTACCATTAAACCAAGATTGCTCAGAACTTTAACGCAAAGTATTCTGTTGGAAAATATTCTATTTAGTCCATCAGTTGCAAGTGCCATAGTAAAATTATCAAAGTATCTATCACGTGAAATTTTCTTTAATAGATAATTACTGCCAACATCAATGCCAGAGGATTTTGCAGCAGTTATTTGTCTAATAACACTCTCTACATCTCTCATTCCAAGGTTAAGTCCTTGACCTGCAACTGGATGGATTGAATGTGCTGCATCGCCAATAAGCAAAATTCTGCTTTTATGAAGCTTTCTCGCAAAAGTAAAACTCAAAGGGTAAGATTTTCTTTCACCCTCTAATTCAATTTCTCCCAAATAAGAACCAAATCTTTTTTTGAGTTCTATGATAAACTCCTCTTCAGATAAGCTCATCAGCATTTTTGAAATTTCGCATTTTTCTGTCCAAACTATTGAAGAAGTATAGCCACCTTTCATTGGCAAAATTGCAAATGGACCACCAGGAAAAAACCGCTCTACAGCTAAGTTTTGGTGATGTAGTTCATGTTTTACATTAAATACCATGCTATTTTGTTTATAATCAAATTTTATTATTGTTATAGAAAACAACTCTGGCAGCTTAGAGTTTTTACCTTCAGCGCAGATAAATAGCGATGATATCAATTTTTGATCATTATCAAGAGTAACTTCCACGTATCCTTCGTCACAAGCGATTGTTTTATAGAAACGTGGAGAATATATATTGAGTTTATGCAAAAAATTATTATTAATTGCATTCCATATAATAGCGCTCTTGATTACATAACCCATTGGCTCTTCACCAACCATTTTATGGTCATAATGAACAGTAAATGGGCTATCTCCATCTAATATGCATATATCAAGTATTGGTTCAGCTTCATCTTCTAAGAACTGCCAAATTCCTAATTTTTCTAGTATTTTTTTTGACCCTTGAGAAATAGCGAATGCTCGATTATCATCAACTGCACGTGGTAAACTATTTTTCTCAATTACGGCTACAGATACAGAGTCATTACTCAGGCCAATAGCAGTAATAAGACCAATTAGCCCACTACCTGAAATGATTACATCGTAATTCATTTTATTTACCTAAAATTACATTTTATTCGTTTTGAAAATAGTTTAAACAAACTTTGTAGATGCTGGACTTCTTATCACTACCTTAGTATACCTCAGATTAGTAATAAAGTATTAATTATTTTATTAAAGGAAACAGCTTATGACTACAGATTGCAAAAAAGAATTATCAAATTGCATTTCTAGGTACAGAGAAGAAATTGTAAACAACAAAGAAGCAATTGAACAAATCATAACTGGCAATAATAAAATCAATATAAGCGATTACTTTTATCAGGGTAATACAATCTGTAATGAAGAACTATTTAATGTAGGAGGCGAGTGTCAAGATACACAACGTGGTAAATATACGTATGATGAATGGAAGCAAAAAATTGAAAAATCTCACGCTAACGAGTTGTTAAAAGACAAAAATTTGCAAAAAACGTTAAAAAGCAAAGATTCGCAAGAAGAGTTAAAAGGCAAAATATCAAAGAGTCTTGAGGATTATAAACAGTATCATGAAAAGGTTCTGTCGCATTTGTAGGGAAGTAGAAAGAAGAATGATATAATTGTCTAAAGAAAAAGCAAAGATGTTTCGTATCAATCAAAAATTGTTGCCATATTTCAAAGGATTTAGCTTTTCAGCGGATGTTATCTGTATACATGAAATGTCGATTCTCTTTGAGCTATCGAGATTTGGAAGAAATGATGAGTATAAGGGGAGCAAAATGCTACGTTACAAAGGTGGGTTATCACCACTGATAGATGAGGCAGTAAGGAAAAGAAAGAAGCAGGTTGGTAGTAGTTGGAGAGACTTACATTAAATTAAACGGTAAATGGGTTTATTTATATACTGTAGACTTGTGTGTTAGTAGAGACAAGTCTGCAGCACTTGCATTCTTTCATAAAGCCTTCAGGAGTAACTATCTTCCTGAGAAAATTGTAATTGATAAAAGCGGCAGTAATACTGCTGCTCTTGATGATTTGAATGCAGAAATTTCTGAAGATTACAGTTCTTCAAATAAAATATCTAAATAATATTGTTGATAGATTTATCAAAAAACTAATAAAGCCAATGCTTGGGTTTAAAAGCTTCCATTCCGCAAAGATTACCATCACAGGCATAGAAAATATTCGTATGATTCAAAAAAGACAAATTATTAAATAATGTTTCTACTTTTGAGAATTTTGCTATGTTAATGGCTTCATAACTCCTATAATCCCACCTTTAATGATCTTCTTTCCTATGGTTTATAGATGCAACAGAACCGTTTTTATAGGATTGGGGCTAAAGAAAACTTGCATGTAAATGTATCAAGGTATAAAATTATAAATATTAAGAATGAATAGGTTAGTTATGAATCTTGTAACAAAATCCGCTATCGATTTTACTGCTTCGGCTGTTCTTGCTAGTGGAAAAATAGTTGATGATTTCTGTTTAAGTAAACATATAAAGGATAAGTATGCTGTCCTTTTTTTCTATCCACTTGATTTTACTTTTGTCTGTCCAACTGAGTTGATATCATTTAGCAACAAAATAGAAGATTTTTCAAAACGTAATGTTGAAGTGATAGGAATAAGTATAGATTCAAAATTTTCACACTATAAATGGCGAAACACTCCAGTTAATGATGGTGGTATTGGAGAGGTTAGCTACAATTTAGTGTCTGATATCAAAAAGTCTATATCAAGAGACTATGGGGTCTTATATGATGACTCAATTGCACTAAGAGCAACTTTTGTTATTGATGATAAGTTTGTTGTACGTCACCAATCGATAAATGATTTTCCTTTAGGGCGTAATATCGATGAGTTTATTAGAATTATTGATGCAATAAAACATAATGAAGAGCATGGTGAAGTATGTCCAGCAGGGTGGAAAAAAGGTAAGCCAGCAATGCAGGCAAGCGATGAAGGAGTGGCTGATTATCTAAACTCACACAGTGCAGAATTATAAATTGAGTACAAAAGTTCTTATTATTGGATCTGGAGCAGCGGGTTATGCTGCTGCTATATATGCAGCACGTGCAAATTTAGAGCCAATTGTAGTAACAGGAATGCAACCTGGTGGTCAGCTTACAATTACTACGGATGTTGAAAACTATCCAGGTTTTATTTCTATACAAGGTCCAGAACTCATGGAACAAAAGAGGTTGCATGCAGAGAAGGCGGGAGCAAGAATAATAGACGATGAGATAAAAAGTGTAGAACAACTTGAAGGTTCTGGTGAATATGGATTTAGATCTTGTGGTAATGCTAGTGACTACTATTCAAATGCAATTATAATTGCATCTGGTGCACAAGCAAAATGGCTTGGCCTGGAGAGTGAAAAGAAATTTCAAGGTTACGGAGTTTCGGCATGCGCAACTTGTGATGGTGCATTTTTTAGAAATAAAGTTGTAGCTGTGGTTGGTGGTGGAAATACTGCTGTTGAAGAAGCAATATTTTTAACTCGATTTGCTAAGGAAGTTATACTGATACACAGGCGTGATAAGTTAAGAGCAGAGAAAGTAATGCAAGACAGGCTCTTTAAAAATGATAAGATAAAGGTAATATGGAATCATACCGTAGAGCAGATTCTTGGAGAAGAAAATCCTAAAAAAGTTACTGGCATTACAATTAAATCGACAGACATCAATAAAACCCAGGAATTGAAAGTAGATGGAGTGTTCATTGCAATTGGGCATGCACCAAATACAGGTATTTTTAAGGGCTTTGTTGAAATGGATCAGCAAGGTTATATAATTACGAAACCTGGAACAACTCTAACCAGTAGGGCAGGGGTGTTTGCTGCTGGTGATGTTCAAGATAAGGTATATCGCCAGGCAGTAGTTGCAGCAGGTACAGGGTGCATGGCTGCACTTGATGCAGAAAAATTTTTGGAATCATAATTAGTTCTAAAATTTTTAACTAAATTACTTGCAATTTTCTTTGTTTTTTTTATAATTATGTTAATAAATTATAGATTGAGGAGAATTTAGTATGCTTTCGAGAAGTAATGTAGGTTTTAGAAGAAGTGTTGTTAATGATACAGGATTACGAGCTCAAAATCAAACAACTTCAGGACAATCAACAAAAAAATTATTTAAAGCTATTCAATTTCAAGGCACTGATGATGAAAGAGTAACACCTGAAGAAGCTTTGAATCATTTTCAACAAGCATTGCAAGAAGGTGCGGATGTTAATGCGTTTAATGAAGAAGGCATGACACCTTTGATATCTATAATTTATGATTTATCTGCAGGCTCTGAAACAGAAGAAGAAAAAGAATATCAGAGTATGATTAGGTTACTTCTACTTCACCGAAGCATAGATGTTAATATTCAAAAAAAAGGTGATGGCAATACAGCTTTGCATCTAGCAATGTCCTTTCAACAAAGGAAAGTGTTACAACTCTTACTAAGTCATCCGAGAATAATGATGTATCTACTAAATAAAAGACTTCAAGATCCTGAGAAATGTGCTAAAAAAAATCGTGCTGAGCATTTGATCATAGAAATACAAAAAGCAGAAACAGGAAAACAATTATTGAATGCTCTTTCTAACAGAAATATTGACCGAGCAAAAGAACTATTAAATCAAGAACTCAACCCTAATTGTTGGAAAAGAAATTCAAATGGAGAAATAGAAACACCACTTAGCCTGATTATCAAATCATGTTTACAAGGAATAACAGAAAGTAACAAAGAAGTATTGAGAAAACTTTTAAAACATAAGGAGCTAGATTTTAGTCAAATAAAGCCAATATCAGCTATAGAGCAAAATCCATGGGTGAAGCAAATAATTGAGCAAGTTATGAAAGAGCGATTAACTGATGCTATTAATAGAAAAGATTTGGATGATATAAAAAAATTAGTAGAAGATAATTGCTTTATGAATGATCAAATTGTTATTGAGTTGCTTAAAAGTTTTAATCCTGTCAGAGAATATCTAAATGGAAAATTCCCTGCAACTGTGGAACAGTCTTCAGCAAATGTACATAATGTTGCCCCGGAAATAAACGACGATTTGATTGCTCAAGAATTGCAGCAGCTCGAAAACCTTAGAAATGAGCTTGAAAGAACAAAAATTCGACTTACAGAAAAAGAGAAAGAGCTGAATAGGGTTGTAAGTGAAAGAGACACTAACAAAATTTCACAGTTAGAAAGGAATTTTAGGCAAGAGAGATCAGAACTTCAAGCTCAAAATCAAGACTTAAAGAACAAAAACAGAAAACTTTCAGAAGCAAACATTTATAATAGAAGGCAAAGTAACTATGCCTATGCTTCTTTTGTGTTATCTGGAGCGTTTGCTGTTGGTGCATGTTTAACAATATCGAATTTAGAAATATGTATTTCACTTGCTGTAGCTGCATTTGTCTTCCTTACAATTGGATGCTACTGTTCATATAAAGCAAGTACAGTACTGAGTGATGTGATAAGCACTGAGCTTGGTAATGTTATCCGTTTAGGATGAAGTTAAGGTTTTTACTTCTTCTCTAAACTCTTCTGAAAATTTTTGTACATACTGAAAATACCTTGATAATTCGAGTGAATGTAAACCTGAGTGGTTTCAAGACTGAAATAGTTGTTGTAAACTTGCTTCTATTATCTTTTAGTTCAAGAAATTAAAAGTTTAACGATGAGAATTATAATTACAGACCAAAGTAAAAAGTAGGCTTTTCCATTTGATTTATTTTTCACCTGTAATTTTTTGTCAGCTATTAGGTTTAATTTTTCTATAAGGCTAAATATTCCTTGGATTGTTTTGATGGGATAAGAGCTTTTAATTTTTTCCCTATACCCTATTTTACTTTCATGTTGACTGTTTATCCATGTTTCAACTACTTTCCACATATTGATTTCTGGATAGACTTTCCTACATGTTCCTTCTAATAAAATCATAGTTTTCTGCAGCAATAACAATTGTGTTTGAACTTTCATATCAAAATCACCAGTTATTTTTAATAGCTGAGTAAGTAATCGAGCAAATGAAATCTTCTGTATAGGCTGTCCAACAATGGGCTCACCTATTGCTCTGCAAGCTGTAACAAAATTTCTATGCTGTGATGGAACATAACCGGCTCTAAAGTGCATTTTTGCAACGTGATCATAATCCCTATTTAAAAAGCCTTTGAGTATCTCTATAACGTAATAGCATGTCTCACGATCTATTCTACCCATGATTCCACAATCCAGGGCAATAATATTGTTATTACTATCGATCATTAAATTTCCAGGATGCATATCAGCATGAAAAAAACAATCCCTATATACCTGATTACAAAAAGATTCTATAAGATTGATAGCTATTTGCTTTCGGTTATTCAGCTTTTCAACTTCGTATATTGGTATAGCTTCCATCCATTCTAATGTTAAAACCTTTTTTGAAGTTCTACTCCAATCTATTTCAGGTACGTAGAAACCTCTGTCATGTTTAGTATTTTCCTTCAGTTCCGAAGAGTGGGCAGCCTCAAAGCGTAGATCTAACTCTAATCGGCAAATTTCAGCAAAAGTTTTGACTAATTCAACTGGCTTCAGCCTTTTTGATTGTTCACTAAATTTTTCTGCAATTTCTGCAAGCCAAGAAAGCATTTTTATATCCCTTGAGAATGTTTTCTCAATATTTGGCCTCAAAACCTTTACAGCAACTTCCTTACCCTCAATTGTAACTGCTCTATGCACCTGAGAAATTGATGCTGCTGCAATTGGCTTTTCAGAAAAACTTGAAAAAATGTCGCTTAATTTACAATTAAACTCACTTTCTATAGTTTTAACTGCTATTTTATACGAAAATGATGGCAATCTATCACATATCAATAGCAAGTTATTTGTTATGTCCTCATTTAAAATATCAGTGCGTGATGAAATGGATTGCCCAAATTTAATGAACACCGGACCTAATCTTTCAAGAGCACGCTTTAGTTTATGACCTTGTATTTTATTTATTGATTTTTTTGATGGTGGAAGTAAATAAGGTAACACATTGTAGCGTGTTAGCACTGTAGTTATTTGCAGAAGACGTAGAATATTTTGAATCATTTCGCTGCGTAACTGCCAAATATTTCATTTATCTCCATAATTTCATCAGGTTTACCTTGATAATAGATAGTATTATTTATGCAAATTATGTAATCTGAGGATGGTAGAGCAGAGTTAAGGTCATGAGAAGTCATGAGAATCGACACTGATCGTTCTTTTGCGATTTTATTTATAATATCATAAAATTTAGCTCGTGCGTTAATATCCATTGCACTGACTGGCTCATCTAAAATGATCAAATCAGATTCTGAAATTAAACAGCGTGCAAGCAGCAGTAATTGTGTTTGTCCTGCAGAGATTTCTAATACTTGATTTTTTAGGATGTTACCGATACCAACCAATTCTATTGCTTCTGTAACAATGGGTTGATTTTTCTTCAATTTCTTCGAGGAGCTATTGAAAAGGAAAGACTCAACTGTTATTGGCATCAAATTACCAATACTAAAATTTTGTGGCATATAGCTAATTTTTATATTGTCAGCGAATACAATACTGCCAATAAAACCTTTATTTATACCAGCAACTGCTTTCACTAAAGAGGTTTTACCTCCGCCATTTGGACCAAGTATTGTAACTATATCTCCTCTTTCTACTGATATATTGATATTATCAAGAACTTTTTTACTACCATGTGCAAGAGTAAGGTTTTCTATTTTTAGAATGCAGTTATTGACATTACTTAACTTTTTGGCGAAAATTGACTTCTTCTCAATATTTATATGAGACATTTACTGATTTTTTTTCTATTACTTTCACTTACACTATACTACAATAGTGCCTTTTCATCCAATTTAAAAATTGTAGCTACAATCAAACCTATACACTCACTTGTAGCTTCTGTTACAGATGGGATTTCAAAGCCAGAATTACTAATGTACGAAATAGTGTCTGAACATAACTACATGCTCAGGCCTTCAGATGCAAGTAAATTAGAATCTAGTAATATTATATTTTATATCGATGATTCTTTGGAAACATTTGTTAAAACTTTCGCTAAAGAAAATAAGAAGTTAATACCGCTATCAAGTGCAATCGATCTACTTCCTGCTCGACCACATTCGTTTTCTAGTCACATTCAAGATGAAAAAGATTTGCATATTTGGCTGAGTCCTGAAAATGCAAAAAGTATGATACTTTCTATCAGTGCAACATTATCTAATATAGATAAAGAAAATGCCTATCGATACAATACTAACGCAGAGGAGGCTATAAGAAAGATAGACCAAGAAGTAGAAAAAATTACGAAAGAATTGGATGAGTTAAAAAATCAAAAATACATAGTTACTCACGATGCTTATCAATATTTCGAAAAATATTTTGATTTAAGTTACCCAAGCGCCATTCTTTCTATAGAAGAGGATTCTTACATAGGTATGAAGAGTTTAATGAAATTAAAAAAGGTAATGAAAGAGGAAAACGTTAAATGTATTGTTTCTCATTCACGAGAGGATAGCATAAAGCCTAATGTCTTTTCTAGTGACGTAAAAATGGTGATTCTTGATCCTATTGGATCAGATGTAGAGCCTGGAAAGGATGCATATCTAGATATAATCAGCAGCATTGCACAAAATTTCAAGTCTTGTTTCACTGAGTAATGAGTTCTTTTATCTATTCAGATAGCATTGCAAACTTAGTGCTTTCTATTCCAATCACAACTATACCGACATTATCTACCAGAAGTATATCATCCCAGTCTGGGATTCAGTTAAGTTGGTAAGCATAAAAATATTATGTTAAAGCACAACGTTCTTGATGAGATTAGGGCAAGCCAATGTCAGCTACTTGAATGACACCATTTGCTATGCCCTCAAAAATGAATGCTCGTACAGCTGTGTGCCAGCTACTTGCATCTGCTATTTTTACTCATAATTATCTTGCCTGAACGAACTTAATTTCAAGTAGTTAATTATAGAAATAATCGTATAAAAAAAAGAAGATAACCAATATCTTCTTTTACTCTAATTAAAAAGACATTGAATTGTAATTGTCTATTTCATCTGATATAAGCGATAATTTTATGCTCTCAAAACGGAGATTACTTGCAATATCTGTTAACTGTTCACTAAGGTTACTTTTTCTGGTGAATGGTGTTCAGGAGCTTTTAATTTTCTATTACAGTCAGCCTTACACCAAGATCTATTAATTTTTGTCAATAAATCATTACCCTCGTATTTATTTTCACACTGTCTGTGGCACAAATTAAGTAAATCAACACCATGCACTGTCAATGAAGCAGAATCTTGTGTAAATTTTACCATAATATACTCGTTAATCTGATTATATCTATATTAACATATAAATGTGAATATCATACTAATATAGTTACTTTTTATGGCAAGTGGTTTTTGGTTATTTTCTAAACTTTCTTTATAAAAACCATAGGCGCCTATGGTTTTTAGCTAAAGTAAAGATCAAGTATCTGGCATTCTGGACATAAAATCCTCCTGTGTAAAAAAGATTAGAAAAAAAGTGCGGCGCACATACGACAGAGATTAAGTATGTGTGTGCACCCACGTACGCTGAAGAAGATACGCCACATTTTTTAATGAGTTTGATTGTTTAATGAAAAAAGTCTGCAGATAAAGATAAATTTTGAGCTCTTAAAATATCTTTTACTATGATTATAGTCAGATTTAAAATATGCGCAAGCAATTTTTTTCTGTAAAAGTTTAACAAAAGAATTCAAAAGTTTGTGAACAACCTCTAAGTGTATGGTCCCAGAGTGTGATGGTATATAGACTATCTGGATCATTTAAAGTATCAGATCAAGTCCCATTTAAGCAATAAAAAGACCAGATCAGGACAAAAACGCTACCATTTTCAGCCCTTATTCAGGTGGCTCAATTTCCCGTAACTTATATAAGTTACCGTAATCTTTCAAAACCTCAAACAGACTTTCCCTAATGCAAAACAGTATAACTAGTGAGCAATAAGCTACACTCCTTTTAGCTGTAAGCTTTGCATGATAATATACTTACTTTAATTTTTCTTCTTTAAATAATACGTGTCTTCTGACCACTGGGTCATACTTCCTAAACTCGAGCTTCTTGGGAAGGTTCTTAGGATTACGTTTTTTTACACAAAAATAGCCTGTTAGTTTCTCTTCTCCAGTTTTTGTTGTTTTAGTTGCGGTGCTAACTAGCTTGACAAGCAAAGAAGCATTTTTTTTCGCCATAATTGTAGTGATATAATAAATTCTATGCAAGTTTAGAACGCAAAACACTGAAAGTCAACCAAATAATGCAGGTCGCAAAATTCTTGACAATCAATAATATATTAAGTAGTATAAGAAGATTTCAGAATGAAAAGCAGACGGTAAATAAGTGGCGAGTGATGGCAAAAGGTTATTATTGATAGAAAGTACTACCTGTTCTAACGAGGTAAGGGTTGCCCTACTAGTTAATGGTAGGGTTGTAGAGTTTGAACAAGAATTCAAGGAAAAAAGACAATTAAGAGGTAATATATACGTTGCTTATGTAAAGCGTATAGAGCCTGCTTTGCAGGCCGTGTTCATTGAGTATGGAAAAAATAAGCAAGGTTTTTTGTCTTTTTCTGAGATATCTCTAAATTACTTTAATATTCCAGAAAAAGAGAAGGAAATTTTTCCTGACGAAGGCTATTCGAGCGGTGTGGACTGTTCAAATGATAATTGCACAGAAGAAGGCCTAGATTCTACAGCTAGTAATGAATCCAGCAGTGGTTTTGTGAGGGAGGTACCTTTACATAGAAAATATAAGTTACAAGATGTGATTTCAGTAAATCAAAAGTTATTGGTTCAATTAACTAAAGAAGAACGAGGAAATAAAGGAGCTTCATTTACAACATACGTAACTTTGGTCGGTAGATACTGTGTTTTCATGCCCAATTCCATAAGTAGGGGTGGAGTATCTCGCAGAATTGAAGATACCAACGTTAGAAAACAGTTAAAGGATATATTAAATTCAATAAATTTACCAAAAGGCTCAGGTTTAATAGTAAGAACTGTTGGTGCAGGAAAAAGTAAGAAAGAAATTGAGCAAGATTACGATAATTTGACCTTATTATGGCAAAATATCCAGCAAAACTTCTCTTCTTTAAATGTTCCATCATTAATTTACAACGAAGTAGATGTAGTTATGAGATCTGTACGTGACTTTTGTAGTAATGATACAGAAATTATAGTATCTGATAGAGAAGTTTGTGAAGCGGTAAGAAAATACACTAAAAATGTGTTACAAGGAAAATTACGTCCTAGGTTATATAGAGGCTCTGTTCCAATCTTTACTTACTATCGAGTCGAAGATCAAATTTCTGAATTATATAGCAATAGAGTAGAATTACCATCTGGTGGGTCTTTGGTGATAACCTTAACTGAGGCATTTGTTTCAATAGACGTAAATTCAGGGAAAATGACAGGAGAAGATAACATAGAAGAAACAGCTTATAGAACTAATATGGAGGCATTATCTGAAATATCAAGGCAAGCGAATCTCAGGGGCTTATCAGGGTTAATAGTTGTTGATTTTATTGACATGTTGAAACTTGAGTATTGCAAAAATGTTGAATTTGCTATCAAGCAGGCGTTTAAAGATGATAGAGCTAAAGTTCAATTTAGCTTTATCAATGACTTTGGTTTAATGGTCTTTTCAAGACAAAGAATTAAACCAAATATACAGGAAATTAATACTACAGAGTGCTTACGCTGTAAAGGTATTGGAAGAGTGAAATCAAACGAAGTGGTTGCTGCATCGATACTAAGGGATTTGCAACATATTGCTAATAAAAATCAAAATAAGTCCTTTGATTTAATAGCACGCAGTGCAGTTATAGCGCACATTTTTAATAATAAGCGTGATATGGTTTCTACAATCGAAAAAGAGTTCAATATTACATTAAATGTTAGTATTGATAATAGTTTAGATGCAGATACATTTATTTTAAAGCAAGGAGACCATATTAATTTTAATGATTATAAGCCATTGCAGAATTCTGGATGTCAAATTGTGAATAGCAGGGATAAAGAGGCTGGTAGTTCAGATAAACTACCGGGCAACTTTTGGTTAACTAAATGGCTTTCGCGCCTTTTGGGCTCTAACAACTAAACGGGACTTGTAATTAACGAGTTTTATACTTATATATTTTACATCAGATAATATTTAAAAGGGAGTATTCATTATGGGAAGAGCAATAGGTATAGATCTTGGGACAACAAATTCTTGTGTTGCAATAATGCAAGGCAAGGATACAAAAGTAATTGAGAATAAAGAAGGAGCAAGAACTACTCCATCTATAGTTGCATTTACTTCATCTGGAGAAAGGTTGATTGGTGCTCCAGCAAAAAGGCAAGCAACTACCAATGCAAGTAATACTTTTTTTGCAACTAAGAGATTGATAGGTCGCCAATATAGCGATCCTGAAATGAAGAATCTAGGTGTACCGTATAAGGTATTTGCAGCAAAAAATGGTGATGCATGGGTTAAAACAACTGATAGTAAAGAATACTCTCCTAGTCAAATTGGTGCATTTATACTACAAAACCTGAAAGAAGCAGCTGAGGCTTATCTTGGGGAAGAAGTAAAGGATGCTGTGATAACAGTGCCAGCGTACTTCAATGATTCTCAACGTCAAGCAACAAAAGATGCAGGAAAAATTGCTGGATTAAATGTCCTCAGAATAATTAACGAACCAACTGCTGCAGCACTTGCTTATGGTCTTGATAAAAAGCACGGACACACAATAGTAGTGTATGATCTTGGTGGTGGTACATTTGATGTTTCAGTTCTTGAAATAGGTGACGGAGTTTTTGAAGTAAAAGCTACAAATGGTGATACTCACCTTGGAGGGGAAGACTTCGATAATGCAGTAGTAAATTATTTACTGGGTGAATTCAAGAAAAGTAATGGCATTGATTTGAAAAACGATCCAATGGCTATGCAAAGAATCAAAGAAGCTGCAGAAAAAGCAAAGGTAGAATTGTCAAGTGCAATGGAAACAGAAGTAAATCTACCGTTTGTTACAGCTGATGCAAGTGGCCCAAAACACTTAAATATGAAGCTAACAAGAGCAAAGCTTGAAAGTTTAGTGAATGATTTAATTGAAAGGACTATAATTCCTTGCAAAAAAGCTCTTGAAGATGCTGGTTTGTCTGCTAGTCAAATTGGTGAAGTAGTTCTTGTTGGTGGCATGACTCGTATGCCAAAAGTCATAGAGAAAGTTAAAGAATTCTTTGGCAAAGATCCACACAGAGGGGTTAACCCTGATGAAGTTGTAGCAATTGGAGCTGCAATACAGGCGGGAATCATTCAAGGTGATGTAAGAGATGTATTACTACTTGACGTAACTCCACTTTCTCTTGGTATTGAAACTCTAGGTGGAGTATTCACTCCACTTATTGAACGTAATACTACTATTCCCACAAAAAAATCTCAGGTGTTTTCAACTGCAGAAGATAACCAAACAGCCGTTACAATTAAGGTACATCAAGGTGAAAGAAAATTGGCGATTGATAATAAACTGCTTGGTCAGTTTAGTTTAGAAGGAATACCACCTGCTCCTCGCGGGGTTCCTCAAATTGAGGTGACATTTGATATAGATGCAAATGGAATAGCGCATGTTTCTGCAAAGGATAAAGCTACTGGAAAAGAGCAAAAAATACGTATTCAGTCTTCAGGTGGTTTATCGGAGGATGAAATAAATCGGATGGTGAGAGAAGCTGAGGAAAAAGCACAAGAAGATGAAAAGCGTAAGAAATTTATTGAAGTGAAGAATCAAGCGGATAGTTTAGTTCATTCTACAGAAAAATCTTTGACAGAATATGGTGATAAAATTTCTCCAGAAGATAAATCTGCTATTGAAAATGCAGTTAATGAGTTAAAGGAAGTGAGTAAATCTGACAACATTGATGATGCTGATTCAATACAACAGAAAGTTACTAACCTCTCTCAGTTATCTATGAAACTTGGAGAAGCTATGTATCAAGCATCTCAGCAAAACAGTGCTGAAAATGGCTTTTCATCAGAAGGAAATCCAAATGATAAGGAAGAAAAAGTAGTAGATTCTGATTATCAAGACATGGATAATAAAGAAGAGAATAAGTAATTCGATTGTCATCCCAGTGCCCAGATACTGTGGGATGACAAGAGGAGCGTATTGTTGCTTAAAGGAACTATTGTGGATATTATTAAGACAATAGAAGAAAAATTACGCGATTCAATAGGTGTAATTGATATTAATATTATCGATGAATCAGCAAAGCATGTAGATCATTATTTTGCTTCTTCTTCGACACTACCTTCACATATCAAATTAGTATTAATATCTAACGACTTTTCTGGAATGAGCTCTTTAAAGAGGCATAAATTGATCTATGAATTATTAAAGAGTGAAATAGAACGAGTACATGCGATTTCTCTTCACTTGTATACGCAAAGCGAATACAATCTAAAAAATAAATAATAAAAATGTGAACGAAGAGTCTTTATTAGTTAAAGCAGGAAGAAAATTTAATGATTATAAAGGGTCGATGAACCCACCAGTTTATCATTCTTCTACTATATTATTTCCTACTTACAAGGACTACTTAAATGCAGCAAATGGAGAAAGTATATATGATGTAATCAATGATGGTGTTGCAAGGGATTACAGTTACAGTAATGTTGGTACGCCTACTGTTCATTATTTTTCAAATGCACTGGCTGAAATTGAGGGTAGGGGACAAGCACTCATCTACCCTTCTGGATTATTTGCACTTACTTTTGCTATTTTGACTTTCACTAAAGCAGGTTCACATGTCCTGATACAAGATAATAGTTATTATAGGCTAAAGAGATTTGCCGAAAATGAGCTACCAAAAAGAGGAGTAGAAGTAACTTTTTATGATCCAACACAGGATATAACTGATTTAGTTCAGAGTAATACTTCACTCATCATGATTGAGACTCCTGGTTCTATAACGTTTGAGATTTCAAATATAGAGCATATAGTAAAAGTTGCTAAAGCACGTGGAATCGTAACCGTTTGTGACAATTCATGGGCCACTCCTTTGTTGTTTAAGCCGCTTGATTATGGAATTGATGTTGCACTATACGCGGTGACAAAGTATCTAGCCGGTCACTCAGATCTAGTGATGGGAGCTATGGTTGCTGAAAGTAAAATTTTTAAATTGCTTTATGAGAGCTATAAAAATTATGGAGTCACCATTCAATCGCATGACTGTTACCTTGCACACAGGGGACTTAGAACACTGCAAACACGCATGAGGAAGCATCAAAGTACAGCAATGCAAGTAGCAAAGTGGCTGGAAAAACATCCAAAAATCAAAAAAGTCTTATATCCGGCACTTTTTTCCTATTCTCAGCATGATTTATGGAAAAATTATTTCAAAGGAGCAAGTAGCGTATTTAGTATAGTACTCGATAGAGAATATTCATGTGAGGAACTAAGCTGCATGGTTGATCACATGAAAGTTTTCGGCATTGGTGCTTCTTGGGGAGGATGTGACAGTTTGATATTACCAGTAGACCATAGATCTATGTCAAGATCTGTAATGAATTCAGATTATGGTGGAAGTTTTGTGCGAATATTTTGCGGACTAGAAGATCCTGAAGATTTGATTTTTGACTTGAATACTGCATTAATAAGACTGCCATGTTCAAGTGTTAAAGATGATTGTGAGACTGAAAGAGCTACTGCATAACATTGTAAATGCTGACTTTGATATTGAAATCAAAGGCGTCACATGTAATCCTAAGAGAGTTAAAGAAGGTTACCTTTTTGTTTGTGTGTCAGAAAAGAGTAAAGAACACGTAACATGTCTTCCTAATGGATGTGTACACAACTGTGTAGACGTTGTAATACAAGGGGCCAAGAAAGATGTCATCCCAGTGCTCAGACACTGGGATCCAGAAAATTTAATTGTAAACAAGCATACTAGACAATTGTATAATGAAAACTGGATTCCAGTGTCCGCTACTCGAATGACAAGTACTCCAAGTTTTGCAGTGCTTTACCACTCGGACCCTCAAGGAATATACAGTGAAATAGTCAGCAGGTTTTATCAATTCAAACAACCTAAATATATTGCTGCTGTAACTGGTACGAATGGTAAAACTTCAGTAGTGGAGTTTTGTCGCCAGATTTGGCAAGATAATGCAGCGTCTATAGGAACACTGGGAACATGTGTCAATAATAATAGAAAAGATAATAGCCTTACAACGCCAAGTGCAGATGATCTTTATTCCACATTGCGTGACATAAATAATAAGAACGTAGAACACTTAGCATTAGAAGCTTCAAGCCATGGAATCGATCAATACAGAATCCATGGACTCAGGCTCAATGCTGCAGCTTTTACTAATTTCTCTCAAGATCATTTGGACTATCACAAAAGTATCGATGAGTATTTTGAGGCCAAGAAAAGGTTGTTTGATGAGGTATTGCCAAAAGAAAAAACAGCGATTTTAAATGCAGATATAGGCGAATATGGAGAGTTGCTCAACATAGCTGAAAAGCGTGGCAACAAAGTTATAACCTATGGAAAAAAAAACTCTGACATTACTTTATTAAAGCAGATACCCACTGCCAATGGTCAATACCTGACAATTCAAATCGGTGATGAAATTTATAACGCATTTTTTCCGATTTTTGGGCAATTTCAAGCATATAATTTGTTGTGTGCAATCGGTATAGTTATTTCATCTGGTATGGACTATCAAAGAATGTGTATAGATAAACTCGCTTCTCCATCTGGAAGAATGGAAAAAGTGAACACTTTTGCATTTGTCGATTACGCTCATACTCCAAGTGCACTCAAACAAGCTCTGTTGTCTTTAAAATGGCACTTCAATAAAAAGATAGTTCTAGTGTTCGGTTGTGGCGGGAATCGTGATCAAACAAAACGTGCAGAGATGGGTAAAATAGCACAAATGCTTGCAGGTAAAGTTATAGTCACAGATGACAATCCGCGTGATGAAGATCCGGGGAAAATTCGTCACGATATTTTGTTACATTGCCCTGATGCACTGGAGATAGGAGATAGAAAAAAAGCTATAGAGAAAGGTATAAATATAGCACATGATGAAAATATGATTCTGCTAGTTGCAGGAAAAGGACATGAAAGATTCCAAATAATAGAAGGCCAATCCCTTGAATTTAGTGATGTTGAAGTTATTAGAGAGGGCCAAAAATTTGCTACTGCTGTTTTGCTCTCTCCTTCATCCAACGCCTGAATGGCTTTTTTCCTTAAGTCATAACTGTACGCTGCTGGCATTTTTACCTTCTTGTTACACTAAATCACTATCTTATCTTGTTCCTACTATTATGAGAAGAGCTATACAAGGATATGAAAGTGGAGATTGTGGTTACAAGATTAGTGAGAGAATATAGAAAAATTGAGGATGAAATATTGCGTGATATAGTTCATTTAGTGATAAAGGCTCTTACAGGTATAGTAGCGCTTCATAAGTAAGAATATTTTTACAAAGAATTTAATAATCACAATTTAGGCAATGATGAAAGTTCTTTAAGAAAAAAGTTTAATACTATCAAGAAAAGTTTGCATAGGCATAGCAATATAATACATAATAATCAAAATATCTAAAATTCTGTCAATTTATTTGCACAGTCAATCACTTGAGAATTCGGAAATTGATTTTTAAACCAAGTGTACTGGCGTTTTGCATAATGCCTTGTGTTTGTTTGAGCAATCTGTATTGCTTCGTCTAAAGTAATCTCCCCTTTTAAGTATCTTATAATTTCTGGTACTCCATGTGCTTTCATAGCTGGCAAATGTGGAGATGGGTTCATGCTAAGTAGGTTTTTTACTTCATCAATTGCTCCATTTTCAACCATTTCAATAAAACGAGAATTTATTTTTCGGTATATATCCTCACGTTTAGGTAGAATTGTATATACCTTAAAATTATTGAACAAAGGAGGCTGTCTATTTTCTTGCCATACAAAGATTGTCTTGCCAGTTTCAGTGATAACTTCAAGTGCTCTTGAGAGGCGATGTGAGTCATTAATAAATATTTTACCTTGAATCCTTGGATCTTTGCTTAGCACTAACTTATAGAACTCCTCTTTACTTAAATTTTTCCTTAATTCGCTTACATTTTTCCTAACTTCCTGACTTATTTGTGGCATTGATGATAAGCCTTTGATTAAACTGCTGATGTAAAGCCCACTTCCTCCAGTAATGATAGGTATTTGCGCATTTTCTAATGCGTGATTAACTTCTTTTTCTAAATCCTCTAACCATAGACCCACGGAATAATTTTCTTTTGCTGAAACATAACCGTATAGTTTATAAAATTTTTCTTGCCTTGGCGGTTGAGCAGTAATTATGGGAATCTCTTTGTATACCTGCTTTGAGTCACAGTTTATTATGCTAATGTTTTTATACTTTTTTATCAAGTTATCGCATAATTCTGATTTACCTGAGGCTGTAATTCCTGTAATAATTACTATATTATCCTTCATTTATATTAATTTAACTAACCTATGATAGGGTGTAGTAAAAATTTGGATTCTACAATCTAAAATTTGGAGACTTTTATGGCAGAAAATGATAACGATAACTCGTTTACTAAGCGTTTTACAAATAGGACCTCTAATGAGACAAGAGGAGGTTTTTCCAGTAAGTATTCATCTCAAAATACCAAAGAACATGCACTAGGATCAAAAGGAAAAATTTCTGAATTGGCAAACAAAAAAGCTGAAGCCAAGGAAGCTTTTTCTGAAAGTGGCGGCATAAAGAGTAAAAGCAGAACTATCAACGAAAGATCCTTTGCTGATGCAACAAGAAGAAGTAGATCAGATCTCATATATCTAGTTCGTGGTAAAGACCGTGGAAGGTCAGCTTGGCACTATGTATTAGTTGATAAAGAAAAAAGAGAGATGTTTCTAGCAAAAAGCAGAACTGGCTCTATAGATGTTGCAGATTATGGAGAGATTTTATATTCAGGATGGGGAGATGATCCACCACAGACGATAGTCGATAAAATCAATGAGGAGTTCGGATTGTAGTAAATCTGTTGTAAAAGCAACAAGGACAACATTGCAAATTTAGAGTTCAAAAGGGTTATTCCTCGGGAACTACTGCGTCAGAAAGCTGGCGCTGAATTTGTATATAATGTTGATCTTGGAGGTTTTTATGAATAATAGTGAGAGAAAAGAGAAATTAGAAACTCGTATTCTATCAAGTAGGGGTAGGTCTTTACTTGACCATGAGCTACTGGAACGTAATCTATCCGCGTGTACAGAAGGAAGAGAAGTCGCCAAAAGGCTAATGGAGCTTTTTAGTAGTTTAGGAAGGGTAATTAATGCTGATTTTCATGAGCTAAAAAATGTTACAGGAATGAACGATGGAGCAATAGCAAGTATCTTTTGTCTGAAAGAGATTTTCGATAGGATACTGAAAGGTAAGTTAAAAAAGCTGTCGATTCTTGATAACAGAGAAGAGCTACTAAAATACTTTAAAACAGCAATAGGGCAGTCACGAAAGGAAAGCTTGCGAGTAATATACTTAGATCGAAGTGGTCATTTGATATACGAGTATATTCAAGACTGTGGAACTATAGACAGAGTACCTCTATATGTGAGAGAAATAATCAAACAGGGATTACTGATCGATGCATCATCTATTGCAATTTCACATAATCATCCAAGTGGAGATACAGAACCATCAAAGGAGGATGAGGATAACACACTTACATTAGCTGCAACCTGCGAAAATGTAGGAATGAAATTAATAGATCACATAATCGTAACACAGAAGAGCCACTTTAGTTTTTATGATAGTGGTTTATTGTAATCTGTAGACCGGAAGGAAAGTTCTCCAACTTTCCTTCTTTTTTTCTACTTCATAAATTAAAAAATTCAATATAAGCTTGAGCAGCTAAAATTAGTAATGAAAGGTGGAATTAGGCAAAAAAATAAAAGAACTTAGATTATACTGTGGTTTAACACAAACTGAGTTGGGAAAGAAAATAGGCGTTTCGTATAGACAAATACAAAGGTACGAAAATAGTTCAAACCAAATTTTGGCCAGTAGGCTATACGACTTAGCAAAAGCACTATCGATTAATGTGGCTGATTTTTTTACTGATGTGCATGTCGACTCACATGAAACTTATGATGAAGAAATACTAAAATTAGTCAAAGGATATAATGAAATTAAAAGCAAAAGGTTACGTAGCGTAGTTTATATATTGGTAAAATCTTTTTCTCAAAGTTACAATGAGAGTTAGTATTGCTTCAATACCTCAGTTAATATATTAATAAATGATTGTACAAGATGAACAACATCCTATTGATAAACAAATAGGTGAAAGAATAAGGAAGAGAAGGTTAATATGCGGTTTTAGCCAAAGAGACTTAGGAAAAAAGCTCGGAATTTCATTTCAGCATATACAAGGATATGAAACTGGAGAGGTAAGGCTTGTAATTGATAGATTGTATAATTTGGCAGAAGCTTTGTCCGTTGATATGTCATATTTTTTTACCAAAGCTTCTGAAGACTTACACGATAAGGCCTTTTGTAGCGATGTGGGTAGTGAAGAAATATCAAGGCTAGTGAGGGAATACAGGAAAATTAAGGATGAAACGTTGCGTGATATTGTGCATTCAGTGATAAAAGCGCTTGCCAATAAATAATATTGCCTGAATATATCTTCAATCCACTTCTACAAGCAATGCTAGTTAAGGTAAATTTTTTATGGTAATTTTGATTAAATTTCAAGAACTACTTTACTTTGCAATAATTATGGCTATGTAAAAACATAGCCACCAATCAAGAACGTCCTACAGATGTCGTTTTGGTATCTTTTAATTTGCTCACCCAAGAAAAGGTCTCACTACTTTTAGAATTTTGGTCGCCCCACCTTCCACATCTAGTAAAGCTGCCTTTTTCCACTACTTCTTTAACAGACATTCCACCAAATAAACAACCCTTTCCTACGATTTCTCCTATTTCTTGCAACTCGTTCCACATTTCTTCATCTTCTACCTCAACTTGTACTTGATGATAGTCTTCTGTGTCATGATATACCATTAAATTTAGCTCTCCTAGGCTAGTGCAAAGTGTTACTGTAAAAGCGCTGTTATCGGATATATCTACGTAATTTCTTTTACCGTCTTTCCCAGTTTTGACCTCAACTTCACCATCACCTATTTTTATGATACTACCGCCAAGGTTTAAGTCTCCTTTACTTAAGCCCAAATTTTTTGCACCTTCTACAACTTTGGCAACATCAACTATGCAGCTATGTGAAAATTCAATATAGTTATCTAAGTGGGAAAAGTCGCCTCTCCCCACTCGACTTCAGAACCGTACGTGAGACTTTCGCCTCATACGGCTCCTCTATAATTTGGTGCTTGTCATGCACACTTTCTATGTAATTCATCGTGACAATGTCCATGTAACAAGGATAAATTCTTTTTCATATTATTACGTCTGTTTCGGTCAATATGATGTGTTTCTAAGATATCATCATTTTTAAACCAAAGTTGACAATGACCACATTTACCTTGTTGTAACTTCAACAATTTTATTACTCTTGGTAGTTTATCTGGTATCTTCCTTAAACGATTACCCCAATAAACCCAATCGCCATCATATGGAGACTTGGTTCCTTTCACTTTGACATGCCTTTTAATAGCATGATCTCCGTGCTTAATAAGAAGAACTTTGTTATTTGTCATAAATCGCCAATTATCGTTTTTATACTTTTTAAAG
This sequence comes from Wolbachia endosymbiont (group B) of Melanostoma mellinum, assembly GCF_947251465.1. Taxonomy (NCBI): domain Bacteria; kingdom Pseudomonadati; phylum Pseudomonadota; class Alphaproteobacteria; order Rickettsiales; family Anaplasmataceae; genus Wolbachia; species Wolbachia endosymbiont (group B) of Melanostoma mellinum. Next base: position 199,390 of record NZ_OX366366.1, on the reverse strand, counting down.
TATTTATTTTTAATCCAGTATTTTCCTTTGGTTGGGTGCCTGTAGACTGCCCACTTCCAGATGTTTCTAAACATTACACTGTCAATAAACCTAAAGGTCTTGTTTGACACAACCGAAGAATAATATTTGCTCCACCCTCTAGTAATTGGGTTAAGCTGTCTTATTACTGTTTCTTGTGTTGATCCTCTTAATCCTCTAATCTTATGTTTTATAGTGAGTGTATGCTGTTTTCTGGATTCACGACTTGGTTTGACTAATAATTTATAACCCCTCTTATTATTTTTCGTAGAGTAATGCCTTATTGAGAAACCAAGAAAATTAAATCCTGGCTTTTCTCCATTTTGAGTATGAGAAATCTTTGTTTTTGAAGGTTTCAATTCTAGTCCAATGGTTTTGAGCCATTCTTCAACTATCATTTTTGCCTTCAGAATGATTTCCTTACTCTCATGTATGATGATAAAGTCATCTGCGTAGAAAATTACACTTAATGAGCTTTTTGCTTCTCTACTGCTTGCAACACCACATTTCATCTTCCTATATTGAAGAAGTTCACTCCATAACGTTTCTTTGATATATTGTTCTAATCCATTTAATGCAACACAAGCAAGTAACGGTGAGATCGTCCCTCCTTGAATTGTACCACGTTTTGTGGATTCAAATTTTCTGTTTTCCATTACTCCAGCTCTTAACCATCCTTTTATAATTCTTCTAAAGGTTGGTGTAGTGTTAAGTTTTTCCAACAGAGCATTTTGATTAATATTATCAAAACATCCAGAAATATCAGCATCTAAACAGTACGCTGTTTTCCAATTCAGTGAATTAAATATGGCTTCAATAGCATCATGACATGACCTACCAGGTCTAAAACCATACATGTTCGGTTCAAATCCTACCTCCCACTCTGGCTCTAGTGCCATTTTCATAAGTGTTTCTTTTGCCCTATCTGAGATAGTAAGTATACCAAGAGGGCGATATTCTATTGGTTTTCCAGGTTTTGGAATCCAAACACGTTTTGATGGTTTCGCTTTTTCTCTAACATTTAAAGAATATGCTAATTGCAATCTTTCTTTATGATTAAGATTTGCTTTTCCATCAATACCTGCAGTTTTCTTCCCTCTGTTATCTTGAGTTACTTTTCTGACAGCAAGTAGTTTTGCACTTATTGAATTGAGTAATAATCTTTGAAGTTTATGTACCTTCTTCTTATCATTACATATTGCAGCTTGGTAAATTCGCTTTTGTAGCTTAAATACAAATTTCTCAACTTTACGCCAAGGAATTGTATTCCATTCATACCTAACAAATTGTTGGTCTATAACATATTTACTACTATTCACCACTTTACCTTCCAAATTATAGTGTCCACGTCTGCATATCCCAAATATTACTTTGGGCATTAGCTTCTTGGACAATCCCTCCAATGTAAGTGCTTATGGCTGGCTGCCTACTTACATTCAAATGAATATAAGAGCACCTATATGGTTATCCCGTTTCACGATTTTGTTTCGTGTTAGACTTAGGTTCTTACTTTTTACCGGAAGCTGAGAACATCTATAATCAAAGACATCTAACTTTAATTCCTCGTATGCTTCATACCATTTTGGTCTATGCGTAAAACAACCTTAATTTCGCATATTCAATATAACGACAATTCAATCATAAGTTTCTCTCGTAACCATATCTAACTCTGTTTGCAGGAGTTTGCTATAAGGTTTAGCATTACCTGCTTTTATCTCATGCTTGCATCCTAAAGGTTGCCATTCTTTAAAATGTGAGACATACATTATCCCTGATGTCTAGGGAAGATGGAATCTAACCATCACAAAATCGCAACTTCGGGTCGCACGAAGGTCTTATTATCGATTTCTACATCTTCAACAGTTCCTTCTATAGTAGCGTCTTCTCCAACTTCCCTAAGTTTCTTGAGCCTACTATATATTTGTGGCTCAATTTCTTTTTGCACTTTTTGATACATTTCAGCTATTTTCTTATCAACTTGTACATTAAAATCTGCTCCATGTAAGGCTAACTTTCTGATTATATCTTCTTGTTTATTTTCTTTGAATTCATCACGATACATCTTAAACATTGTAACGTTAGTGAAGCTAAAGCCATCTTCGTTGCGAGCGTTTACTCTTATTCCTAAATCCAAAGCTTCATCGACGATTTTACTTAATTTGTCTAGATTTTCAGCTGCAATAGCTTTTTCCAAGAATTCATTTAATTTCACATTTTCATATTCACTTAGCCTTATCTTGCATAAAGCTGATCGAAATGGATTGAGCTCCTCAGGATATGTTAAGACAGGTAATTTACTAATCTTTTTATTTGCTGTTGGAGCAGCTTTTATAAAATTAGGTAATAACCCTTCTTTTGCTATTCGCTCTACCGCTTTTAACATTTTACTAGACAATTTTTTACCATTTATTTTTTTCATTGTAACCCTCACTTAATTTCATTACTATTCGATCATATCGTGATAAATATTATTTAATTGTTAATATTATACGACTTATTGATTTACTGTATATTATAATAACAAGTTTTGCGGGCATCTACACTAGAAAAACACATCCTATAAAAATTATTTCAGTTTCAACAAAAATGGGGTATCGTAATCGTAAAATTGAAAAAAATGGATATCCTATCTTACTCTACTGAAAAGCTGAAAAAGCATTGTCAGCTACTTGATGATGAAGAAAAAATAGTTCTATATGAGCAGCTGCTAGACAAGGCTAAAGATATACTTGAAAACTCAAGAGATGATATTGCAAAGTTGAAAGAGGTAAGCAAAGCAGTTGTAGCAATAGAGGAAACTACCGATAAGCAGTTACTAGAAAAGTTTAATGATGATCACCCGCTAAGAGAAGTGGACATTTTAATCTACTCTCCTCAAGGAAATACTGAATATCTATTCAGCATAGATAACTCATCAGAGCTTTATGATTTAAAAGAAGATAAAGAAAAAGCTCTTTATAATGCAGTAAAGTTAAATGATGTTGAGCTTGTAAAAAAGCTGCTAATGATCCTTTCACCTACAGAAGTAAGTAATTTTGACACGAAATACTTGGAAGAATTGAAAATATTGCTGTCAGGAATTCACAAAGAATTGCAATTATCACAAGATATGAAAAATTATCTTGAGAAGACGATAAAGTTCTATAGTTTTTTATGTAGTAATTTTAACTTACTAGTTACAAATCCTACTGACGTAAAAGCCATAATTGATCTATTTGCTGCTCAACCAAATATTGATTACCAAATAGATAAGCTTCTACTTTCTTTTATTGTAAGAGATGTTGAGGAAAAAAAGCTAAACTCTGAAATTAGTCATATGATAGAACTTCTTGAGCAACACGAAAGATTTGCTGAGCTCGAATACAAGGTTAGAAGATTAAGATCAGAGTTTGCAAGTGGCAAAAGCAGATACTCGGCTGAAGTAATACGAAATAGCATTGCAGAACGAGAAAAAGAGATGAGGGAAATTGAGAAAAAATACGTAAGGCCAAACGATTTAATTAGCGAGAGGCAGAAATTATTAAAGCAATTACTTTGCTAGCTTTTTTTCCACTTCATAAAATTTGTTGTAAATTTGAATAAGAGGTGAAAAGTGCAATTAGGTAAAAAAATAAAACAACTTAGGTTAGATCGTGCTTTGACACAGACCGAATTGGGAAAGAGAATAGGTGTTTCGTATAGACAGATACAAAAGTACGAAAATGGTTCAAATTGTGTTTTGGCCAGTAGATTATATGATTTAGCAAAAGCACTATCGATAGATGTTGCTAACTTTTTTACTGATATGCACACTGACTCACATGAAGCTTATGATGAAGAAATACTAAAGTTAGTCAAAGGATATAACGAAATTAAGAGCAAAAGGTTACGTAGTGCAGTTTATATATTGGTAAAATCTTTTTCTCAAAGTTCTAACGAAAGTTAGTATTACTTTAATATATGAATTAGGATGTCAATAAATGACTGTACAAGCTAAACAACATCCTATTGATAAACAAATAGGGGAAAGAATAAGGAAAAGAAGGTTAATGTGTGGTCTCAGCCAAAGAGACTTGGGAAAAAAGCTTGGAATTTCATTTCAGCATATACAAGGATATGAAACTGGGGAGGTAAGGCTTATAGTTGATAGGTTGTATAAATTGGCAGAAGCTTTGTCAGTTGATATGTCATATTTTTTTACAAAAACCTCTGAGGATTTACATGATAAGGCTTTCCATAGTGATGTGAGCAGCGAAGAAATATCACGATTAGTAAGAGAATATAGAAAAATTAAGGATGAAACTTTACGTGATATTGTTCATTTAGTGATAAAGGCTCTTGCTAATAAATAATGCAAACTTACAAGTATAAAAGAGTATGATCTTTTTAAAATAAAGGTTTACGCTATAAAATATTTGGGATATATACAATACTTAGAATATTGACTGATAAAGTTTTTAGCGGTCTTAGTGAGGATTTGTTAATAGAGATTCTGGAGGCTAGAGATGACCATATCTGGAGATATAATAGAGGGTATAAAGCGTAATGATAAGAACGCGATAGGAAATAACTTTACTATTGTTAGCCAAGATGGCTGGGGCTTACTCCACTATGCAGCTAAGTTTGGCAGCTTAGAAGTAGCAAAATTTTTAGTAAGTGATCAAGGCGTAAGTTTTAATACTAAAACTAACGATGGAAACAAGCCCATTCACATTGCAGCTGATTTTGGACATAAAAATATTGTAAAGTTTTTTCTTGATAAAGGAGTAGAAGTTGACGAAAAAGGCAAGGATAATTGGACACCTTTACATTATGCTACTAATAAAGGGTACCTAGAGATTGTAAAGCTTCTAATAGAAAAACAACAACATATTAATTCTAAAACCACGGATCAATCAACTCCATTGCACTATGCTGCAAAGAAAGGGCATTTATCAATTGTGGAATTTCTCATAGCAAGAGGAGCAGAGATTAATGTTAAAAACTCTGATAACGAAACACCACTGAAACTTGCAAATGATGGAGGACATGAAGAAGTTGCAAGCTTACTAAGAAATGAACTACTGCTTGCTGTTGTAAAGAAAAGAGAACGAAACGGAGTGGAAACTCAGCTTGATAACGGTGCCAATATTAATTATGCAAGTCAAAACAATGGCTGGATGCCACTGCACTATGCTGTTGATGATAGTCCTGAGGACCTCAACTTTATCAAATTTTTAATAGAAAAAGGAGCAGATATTAATGCTAAAGATTCTGATGGGAATAAACCATTACATATTGCATCTGATCATGGATACAGAGATATCGTAAATTTCTTTCTTGATGAAAAGGGGTTAAGCGTTAATGATCAAGGTAAGGATAGTTGGACACCGCTGCACTATGCTGCTAATAAAACTCATCTAGAACTTGGAAAAGCTTTAGTAGAGAAAGAAGGTATTGATATAAATGCTAGAGACAAGGGTAGAAAAACACCACTTCATCATGCGGCTAGTAAAGGCTATTTAAATTTCGTTAAGTTCTTAGTAGGGAAGGGTGCAAATATTAATGCCGAAGACGCTAAAAGTGAAACTCCACTCCAACTTACCAGCGATTCAGATGTTAAAAGGGTTCTGCTAGGTAAAATGTTAATTGATGCTGTAAAGCAAAATAATATCCAAAAAATTAGAGAATATATTGGTATTGACCATGCAAGTGTTGATTATTCAAGTGAAGAGAATAAATGGACACCGTTACACTATGCTGCTAGCCTAGGCTATCGTAGATCAGCGGAATTGCTTGTAAATAATTCCACTTTAGGTGCTAGAGACTCTGAAAATAACACACCTTTACATATTGCTGCTGATTATGGCAAGGAAAATATTGTAGAATTGTTGCTAGAGAGAGGAGCAGATATTAACATTGAAGGCAAGAACGCTTCCACTCCTCTTCACTATGCTGCTGATAAAGGAAATTTTAGAGTAGCAAAACTATTAGTTGAAAGGGGAGCAAACATTGATACAAAAAACTCTAATCAGAAATCGCCATCACAATTGGCCAAGGACAAAAATCATCAGACAATTGTAAAATTGCTATTAAACAAAGCACTGATTAACTCAGTTCAAGAAGGTAATATTAATGAGGTCAAAGGGAATCTTGATAATGGTGCTGAAATTAATCATTCAGACCGTAACGGCTGGACTCCACTACACCATGCTACTAATAGAACATCAGAAGCTCTAGGGCTTATCAGACTGTTAGTAAAAGAAGGGGCAAATGTAAATGCTACTACCCATGATGGTAATAAACCCTTACATCTTGCTTCTCGCAATGCATATAAAGATACTGTAAAATTTTTTATTAACGAAAAGGGTTTAGACATTAACGATCGAGGAGAGGAAAATTTTACACCTTTACACTATGCTGTTAATAAGGAAAGTGAGGAATTAGTAAGGTTTTTAATAAAAAAAGAAGCAGATATTTATGCTGAGAACTCTAATAGCAAAACACCATTAGATCTCGCTGAAGGTAAGGTAATCAAAGGCATATTGTTGGGCAAGGCGTTAATCGATGCTGTCAAGAGGAATGATATAACAAAAGTCAGTGATCATATTAAGAAAGGGGCAAATGTTGACTATTCATATGAAGATAGGAAGTGGACATCATTACACTATACTGGCAGTTTGGGCTATCAGAGGTCAGCAAAAGTCCTTGTAAGAAACAATGCTACTATTATTGATGCTAAAGATTCTGAAGATAGCAACCCTTTGCATATTGCTGCTGAATATGGTCACAAGAATATTGTGGAATTTTTTCTTAAGAATCCTAGAGAGCATCTAAGTGAAAGTAAGGCTAAGCTTCTTGAAAGCGAGGGAAAAAATGGTTGGACGCTTCTGCACTATGCTACTGATAAAGGTCATCTTGCAGTAGTAAAGTTTCTTATAGAAACAGGGGCAAACATTGCTACCAAGGGCTTAAACGATGAGACGCCTTTACAAATTGCTGAGGAAAAAGGTAATAGCCATAAGGAAGTTGCAAAATTACTGCGAAGCAGAGCATTATTTAATGCTGTAAAACAAGAGAGTCTTAATGATGACCTTGACAGTATCAAGATTATTTTTACAGGTGAGATTGATGTTAATTATTCGGGTTTGGATAATTGGACACCACTGCATTATGCTGCTTCCAATGGTGATTTAAAAGTTGTGGAGTTTTTAGTCGAAAAAGGAGCAGATGTAAACACTATAACCAATGATAGGGAAAAGCCCATACATGTTGCTGCTAAGCATGGACACACAGAAGTTGTGGAGTTTTTTATAGAGAGAAAAGGATTAAGTGTTGATGAAGAAGGAAAAAACAGGTGGACACCACTGCACTATGCTGTTTCTGGAGGTAAGCTAGAGCTTACAGAATTTTTAATAAAAAAAGGTGCAAATATTAATGCTGAAAGTCTTGACTCTAGCAATAAGACACCGCTACAACTTGCTCAAAATGGAAGTTACGAAATAATTAAAAGGATAGTGCTGGGTAAGGAGTTAATTGATGCTGTTAAAAGAAATGATATAGAAAAAGTTAGAGATTACATTACCTCTGGAGCTGACCTTAATTATTCATATGAAGATAAAAAGTGGACACCACTACATTATGCTGCTCACTTAGGTTATCAAAGTTCTGCGGAAGTACTCATCAATAACAACTCCACTGTTATTGATACTAAAGATTCTGACAATAATGAGCCTTTACACATAGCAACCGCTTGCGGGCATGAAAATATTGTGAAGCTTCTTCTTAAAAACGAAAAAGGGTTATTAAGCGTAAATAATAAGGGCAAAAGTGATTGGAGACCCCTTCACTATGCTGCTGAAGGTGGACATTTGCCAATAGTAAAATTTCTAATAGAAAAAAAAGCAGATATTAATGCTGTAAATTCCGATGGTAAAACACCGCTAGAATTGGCAAGAGAAAGAGAACATCAAGAAATTGTATCACTATTATTGAATGAGGCTCTATTTGAACAAGTATTTGGAGCAGTAAAAAAAGGAAACCTTGATGAGGTTAAAGGATATCTTGATGCTGGTGCTAACGTTAATCACTCAGACCTTCAGGGCTGGACTCCACTACATCATGCTGCTAATAGAACCATAGATGATGACGAATTTGTCAGATTTTTGGTAGAAAAAGGAGCAAATATTGATGCTAAAACTAACGATGGTAACAAACCACTACATATTGCCTCCAGCCACGCACATATAAATATTGTAAGGTTCTTTGTGGACGAGAAGGAATTGGATATTAATGATCGAGGGAAGGATAATTGGACACCATTACATCATGCTGTTCATAAAGACAGTGAAAGCTTTGCGGAGTTTTTGATAAAAAAAGGAGCCAATATTTATGCAGAAGATTATAATAATATAACTCCATTGAAGCTCGCAGATGGCAAAGGGATTAAGCCTAAACTACTTGGCAAAGCTTTAATAGATGCTGTCAGGCAGAATAATGTAAGAAAGGTCAGAGATTACATTAAAGAAGGAGCTAAAGTTGATTATTCATATGAGGATAATAAATGGACTCCATTACATTACGCTGCTAGTCTTGGTTATCAAAGATCTGCAGAAACACTTATAAATAATAATGCTAATATTACTGATGCTAAAGATGCTGATGATAGTAACCCTTTACATATTGCTATTGCCCATGGTCGCAAGAATATTGTGGAATTTTTTCTTCAAGAACCTAGAGAAACGCTGATTGAAAGTAAAGGAAAAGATGATTGGACACCGCTTCATTATGCTGCTTACGAAAACCAATTACCAGTAGTAAAATTTCTTATAGAAAAAGGAGCAAATATCGATGCTACTGGTTTAAGCGAAGAAACGCCATTGCAACTTGCTGTTGAGAAAGGAGATAGTCATAGGGAAGTGGCAAAATTGTTGCGGAGTAGAGCATTATTTAACACTGTGAAACAGGAAGATCTTGGTGATGATCTTAAAGGTTCTTTTACTGACGAAATTGATGTTAATTATTCAAATTCAAGTAATTGGACACCGCTTCATCATGCTGCTCTTAATGGATATTTAAAAATCGTAAAATTTTTGATAGAAAAGGGGGCAAATGTAGATGCCAGAACTGACGATAGAGATAAACCGCTACATTATTCTGCAAAGAATGGACACAAAAATGTTGTAAAATTCTTTCTTGAGGAGAAAGGGTTAAGCGTTGATGAGCTAGGAAAAGAAAATTGGACACCACTCCATTATGCTACTTTAGACGATCACTTTGATGTTGTTGAGTATCTAGTAAAAGAAAGAGGAGCAAACATTGATGCTAGAAGCGTTAATGGTACAACCCCTTTAGACCTCGTTAAGAGTGAAGAAACTAAAGTTAAGGAGGTGTTGTTAGGTAAAGCATTAGTTGATGCTGTAAAGCAGAACATTGTATCGAGAGTTAGTGAGTATATTAATAAAGGTGCTAATGTTAATTATTCATACGAAGAAAATCTCTGGACTCCATTACACTACGCTGCCAAACTTGGCCATCAAGGATCAGCAACAAAACTAATAGAGAGTAATTCAATTAATGTTAATACCAAAAACTCAGATGGCGATGAACCTATACACCTTGCTGCTGCTTATGGCCACAAAGATGTTGTTGAACTTCTTCTTGAAAAAGAGAAAGCAAGTATTAATCACAAAGGTAAAAGCAACTGGACATCACTACACTATGCTGCAAAAGGTGGGCATTTGCCAGTTGTACAACTTCTCATAGAAAAAGAAGCAGATGCTAATCTTAAAAACTCAGATGGTAAAACACCATTACAGCTTGCTAGAGATGAGGGTCATCAGTCCATTGCACAGTTGTTACTGAATAAAGGGCTATTTAACGCAGTAAAAGTAATTGGTGCAGTAAAGGAAGGTGATCATGATAAGGTTGAAGAATATCTTAGTAATGGAATCAGCATTAATCACTCAGATCAGAATGGTTGGTCTTTACTACACCATGCTGCCAATAGAGAAGTGGATGATTTAGAGTTTATTAGATTTTTGGTAGAAGAAAAAGGGGCTAATGTTAATGCTAAAGCCCATAGTGGAGATAAGCCTTTACATATTGCTTCTGGTATGGCGTATAAAGATATCGTAGAGTTTTTTCTTAATGAAAAAGGGATGAACGTTAATGATCGTGGTAAGGATAATTGGACACCGCTACATCATGCTGTAAAAAAAGGTAGCAGTGATCTTGTGAGGTTTTTAATAAAAAAAGAAGCAGATATTTATGCTGAAAATTCTAATAGTGTAACTCCGCTTGAACTTGCTGGGCAGCTTGCTCAGAATAGACAAGAAGTTAAAGCAATGCTGCAGGGCAAGGCATTGATTGATGCCATAAGGCAAAATGATATATCAAAGGTCAGAGAATATATTCAAAGTGCGGATAATCTGAATTATTCGTACGAGGAAAGCGGATGGCAGCCGTTACATTACGCTGCTAGCTTGGGCTATAAAACGCTGGCAACGGAACTTATCAATAAAGACTCAAATCTTGTTAATGCCAAAGATTCTGACGGGAATACACCTTTACACCTTGCTGCCGCTCATGGTAAAGGTGACGTGATAGAGCTTTTTTTGAGTAAGCAAGCAAGTATTGATGAAGTAGGAAAAAATAACTGGACACCGCTTCACTATGCTGTTTATGAAAATCAATTACCGGTAGTAAAATTTCTTATAGAAAAAGGAGCAAACATTGATGCTATGGGTTTAAGTGAAGAAACACCATTGCAACTTGCCGTGAGCAGCCATAAAGAGATTGCAAAATTATTACGAAGTAGAAAACTACTTAATACTGTAAAACAGGCCGGCCTTGACGATGATATTAATATAGTCAAGGGTTTCTTTGAGAATGAAGTTGATATCAACTATTCAGACTCAAATGGCTGGACACCGCTACATTATGCTGCTCTTAATGATTATCTAAGAATTACAGAGTTTTTAGTAGCAAAAGGAGCAGATATTAATACAAGAACAGATAGTAGAGAAAAACCTTTGCACATTGCTGCAAAAAATGGGTACAAAGATATTGTCGAATTTTTTATCGAACAAAAAGGATTAAGTGTTAGTGAACAAGGAGAAAATAAGTGGACGCTCCTTCATTATGCTGCTATGAACAATGAGCTTGATGTTGTACAGTATCTGATTGAAGAAAAAGAAGCTGCTGTTGATACTAAGGATAGAAATAATTGGACAGCTTTACACCATGCTTCTGAAGAAGGTCATATCGAGATTGTAAAGTTTCTTGTAAAGAAAGGAGCGAATATTAATGCTCAGGAGTCTCAAGGTAAAACACCGGTAGATCTGGCAAGTGATTCTGAGGTCATTCAGTTCTTGTTAAATGAAGGGCTGTTTGATGCTGTAAGACAAAATAAAGTGTTGGAGGTAACAAGGTACCTTAACAAGGAAGTTAACGGCACAAGAGTTGAGGTTGACTATAGGGATCAAATTAACGGAACTTCGCTTCACCATGCTGCACGAAATGGCTACCTAAATATAGTTGAACCTTTAATCAAGTATGAAGCTAATGTCAATGCAACTGATGTAAATAAGTGGACTCCTCTGCATCACGCATCTGAGGATGGAAACTTAGGAGTTATAACATTTTTGGTAGACAATCAGGCAGACATTCATGCTGAAAATGTTGACAAGGATAAGCCTTTACATATTGCTGTTAAGAATGGCCATCAGCAGGTCGTAAGGTTTTTTATTAACAAACAGAGCATGGATGTTAATGATAGAGGCAAAGACGATTGGGCACCACTTCATTATGCTAGCGCAAACAACTATTCACAAATAGTCAGCTTTCTTGTCAAAGAAGATGCAAATATTACCATTCAGAATGCTCAAGGTAAAACACCTTTGGAGCTTGTAAGTGGTAATCAGGAAATTGTCAGATCATTACAAAATAAGGCACTACTTGATGCTTTAGAACAAGGAGGATATACTCAAGTTCAAAGATATCTTGATAGTGGAGCTGATCCTAATTCTCTAAGTGAGGATGATTGGACACCGTTACATTACGCAGCTAAAAAGGGTCATTTGCTAATAGCTTCGCTTCTAGTAGAAAGAGAAGCAAGCATTGATGCTGAAAATTCTGACGGCGACAAACCTTTACATATTGCTTCACGATATGGCCACATAAAGATTGTAAAGCTTCTACTTAACGGCAGAGTTAATGATAAAGGAAAAGATAATAAAACACCACTACACTATGCTGCTGAGAATAATCACTTTGAAGTTGTACGATATTTGGTGGAAGAGAAAGATGCGAATATTAATCTTAAAGATGCTGGTGAAAATAAACCTCTGCACCTTGCTATAAAAAATGGGCATAAGGATATAGTAAAGTTTTTTCTTGATAAAAGACTTAGTGTTAACGATTTAGGTAAAGATAGCTGGAAACCTCTACATTATGCTGCTGAGCAAGGTGAACCAGAAGTCGTAAAGCTTTTATTGGAAAGAGGTGCAAATATCAATGCAGAAAACTCTGGTGGTAAAACACCTCTACAACTTGCCCACGATGAAGGAGTTAAGGAGTTATTGTTAAATAAAGCGCTTTTTGATGCTGTGAAAGAAGGAAATTTAGTTAGAGCACAAGAATATTTCAGAGATGGAGCTAATATAAACTCTACTAATAGGTGGGAATGGGGGCTTTTACATGCTGCTTCTGTAAGAAATAATTTGCCATTAATCAGGTTTTTAGTGGAAGAGAAGGGAGCGAATATTAATGCTAAAAGTAGAGATGGAGATAAACCTTTGCATATTGCCGCTGGAAGCGGTTCTCTAGAAGTCGTAAGATATTTTCTCAGCAGAAAAAATGGTGCAAATGAAGTAGGTGATAGCATTAATGATAGGGGCAAAAATAATTGGACACCACTGCATTATGCTGCCAAGTATAACCATCCAGAAGTTGCAGAATTCCTTATAGAAAATGGAGCAGATGTTGACGCAACCGATCATGATGATAAAACGCCATTACAGCTTGCTACTGAAAAACGAATTAAAGGATTGCTACAAAATAAAGTATTATTACATACTGTGAAACAGGGTAAGAATCAGGATATTGAGAAATGTCTTGATGATGGAGCTAATGTTAATTATTCGGATGAGAATGGGTGGACAGTATTACATGAGGCTGCAAGTAGAGGGCATCTAAGAGTTGCTGAGATTTTAATATCAAGAGGAGCGAACATTAATGCTAAAGATCAAAGTGGTAACAAGCCTCTGCATGTTGCTGCTGACCGTGGTCGTAAAAGTGTGGTAGAGTTCTTTCTTAGGGAAGAAAGAGCAGGACTGAGTGTTAATGATGCAAGTCAAAATGGATGGACACCGCTTCACTATGCTGCAAGTAGAGGTGGTTTAACAACAGTAGAACTTCTTGTAGCAAAAGGGGCAAATGTTAATGCTCAAGATTCCAAAGGAAATAAGCCTTTACATATTGCTGCAGACAGTGGTCACAGAAGCATTGTAGAGTTTTTCCTCAGGTGGCATGAAAATAAGCTAAGTGTTAATGATAAAGGTAATAATGATTGGACTATGCTGCACTATGCTGCTGACAAAGGGTATCCAGAGGTTGTAAAGTTTCTGATAGAAAAAGGAGCAGATATTGATGCTAAAAGTACTGACGACAAAACACCACTGCAGTTAGCAAGTGGTAAAAATCATCAGGAAGCAGCAAGATTGTTGCGTAATAAAGCATTATTTAATGCTGTGAAACAAGGAGAGTTAAGTAAAGTTGAACAATATCTTGCTGAAGGAGCTGACCCTAATTACAAAGACGAAAATGACTGGACACCGTTGCACGATGCTGCTAGCAAAGGTTACATTGAAATCGTTAGGCTTCTCAAGGGACAAGGAGCAAATGTTGATGCTAAATCTTATAATGCAAAACCTCTGCATTATGCAGCAAGGAATGGGCATAAAGATGTAGTAAGCTTTTTGCTACAAGGTAGAGAAAGAGTTAATGATCGTGGTAGAAATGATTGGACACCACTACATTATGCTGCTAGGCATGGACGCTTGGCAGTAGTGGAATTTCTAGTAGGAGAAGATGCAGACATCAATCTTAAGGATGCTAATAGAAATAAGCCATTACATATTGCTGCTCAGTACGGTCATACGAATGTGGTAGAGTTTTTTCTTGAGAAAAATAGAGAAATTGATGACAAGGGTGCAAGCGGAAAAACAGCTTTGCACCAAGCAGCTGAGAAAAGCCATTCAGCAGTTGTAGAACTTTTGATAGAGAAAGGCGCAGATATTAATATTCAAGATTCTGAAGAAAATACGCCATTGCAACTTGCAACTGACCCTGAGGTTATTAAATTGTTACAGGATAAGGCATTATTTAACGCCGTTAAACAGGGAGATCATGGTAAGATTAGTGAGTATCTTACTAGCGGAGCTGATGTTAATGTGACTAACAGGTGGGGATGGGGAATGTTGCATATTGCAGCAGAAAATGGTGACTTATCAATGATAAAGTTTTTACAAAGTAAAGGAGCGAACCTAAACATAAAAAGTACCAGCGGTGAAAGCTCGTTACATGTTGCTGCTAAGAATGGGCACAAAAATATTGTTGATTTCTTGCTTGAGCATGGAGCAAGTGCTAATGAACCAGGCAAAAACAATAAAATGCCATTGCATTATGCTGCAGAGGAAGGTTATTTACAGCTTGTAAAGTTACTAATAAAAAAAGGAGCAGACATTGACGTAAGGGATTCAGAGGGTAAAACACCATTACAACTTGCTAAGGAGAAAGAGAATAGAGAAGTTTGTGACTTATTATCAAATGAGGCTATGTTCCGTTCTGCAGGAAGGAACGAGATACAAAAAGTTAAAGATTATCTTAAGGAAGGAGCGGATGTTAATTATTATGGTCATAATAATTGGACACCTCTTCATTATGCTGCTTATGGAAATCATCTAAAACTTGTAAAATTTTTAGTAGAAGAAGGAGCTGATGTTAATGCTGGGTATGATTATATAAGACCTTTGCATGTCGCTTCTGAATATGGCCATAAAGGCGTAGCAGAATTTTTGGTTAACAGAGGATCAGATATTAATGCTGCAGGTTGGAATAGCTGGACACCATTACATTATGCTTCTGATGCTGGTTATTCAGAGGTTGTGAAGTTGCTTATAGAAAGAGAGGCAGATATTAATGTTCAAGATTTTCATGGCAAGACACCGCTACAACTTGCTACGGAAAATCGCCACCTAGAAGTCATAAAAGCTCTTGCAAATGCGGGATTATTTTCTGCAATAAGCCAGAAAGATTTTAGAAAGGTTGAACACTATTTTAATATAGGCGCGGATGTTAACTCTAGAGATAATAATGATTTAACACCATTGCACCAAGCTGCTCAAGGTGGTGATTCAGAGATTGTCAGGTTTCTCCTTAGAAAGAAAGCTGATAACAGTGCCAAAGATAATAAAGATTATCTTACTCCGCTCGATGAAGCTGCTAAAGGAGGTAGCTTGGCAGTTGTAAAACTACTTGTTAACTTTGGGTCAAATATTCATGATCAGACGAGAAGTGGAGCAAAGGCTTTGCATATTGCTGCTGAGTATGGACATAAAGATATCGTAGAGTTTTTCCTCAATAGGGGATTAAGTGTCAATGATTTAGATAAGAATAAGTGGACGCCATTACACTATGCTGCTAAGAGTGGTAACTTAGAAGTTATAAAATTCCTTATCATTAGAGGAGCAGATATCAATGCTCAAGATTCTAACAATTTAAAACCTTTACATATTGCTGCACAAAATGGTCATAAAGATATTGTAGAGTTTTTTACTGTAGAAAAACAATCAAGTGTTAGTGACCAAGACAAGAATAATAGAACACTGATGCACTATGCTGCTAAAAGTGGCAACTTAAACGTCATTGAATTTCTTGCTGGTAAAGGAGCAAATATTATTGCTTTTGATGTTAATGGTGTAAATCCTTTGCATATTGCTGCTGAACATGGACATAAAAACGCTGTTGAGTTTTTCCTTAGCAGAGGATTAAATGTTAATTATCAAGACAAAGATAGTCAAATCCCACTGCATTATGCTGCCAAGGGTGGTAATTTAGAGGTGGTTAAACTTCTTGTAAGCAGAGGAGCAAATGTCAATGCTCAGGATTCTAGCAATGCAAAACCTTTGCATTATGCTGCTCAGTATGGTCATAAGGATATAGTAGAATTTTTTGTTGTACAAAAGCAGCTAAGTGTTGATGACAAAGGCAAAGACAATTGGACGCCTCTTTATTATGCTGCTAAAGGCAGGAATAATAAACACATTGATGATAGTAAACTTTTAGAGGTTATTAGGTTTCTTGTTCGTCAAGATAGAAATGTTGTCGATACTAAAGATGTTTATGGTGCTGGACCTTTACATATTGCTGCCCAGCATGGACATAAAGATGTTGTAGAGTTTTTTATACAAAAAGAATTAAATGTTAATGATGTTGATCATCAGCACTTAACACCTTTGCATTATGCTGCTCGTAATGGTCGCTTGAAAGTTGTTAAACCTCTAGTTGAAGAAGGTGCTGATATTAGAGCTGTGAGTGATGATGGAAAAAGACCGATACACTCTGCAGCTAATAATGTACATAAAAACATTGTACTGTTTTTTGTACAACAAGGGCTCAGTGTTAATGATCCAGATACCAGTTTAATGTGGACACCATTACATTATGCTGCTCATTCTGGTAATTTGGATTTTGTCCGGTCCCTTTTAGCTGAGGGAGCAAATGTTAATGCTGTAGATGCAAATAGCGCAAAACCTTTACATGTTGCTGCTGAGCGTGGGTATCAAAGAGTTATAGGGCTTCTAATAGAACAGGGAATGAATGTTAATGATTTGGGTCAGGATAATTGGACGCCATTACATTATGCTGCAAGGCATGGTCATTTGGGAGCTGTGAGGTTTTTAGTAGAAGAGAAAGGAGCAAATATTAATGCTGTTGATCTGAGTGGTAAAATGCCTCTACATATTGCTGCTGAAAATGGACATAAAGATATTGTAAAATTTTTCCTTGATAAAGGAATAAGTGTTAATAAGGTAGGTGCAGACAATTGGACGCCTCTTCATTATGCTGCCAGTAAAGGTCATTTAGAAACCGTCAAGTTTCTTGTAGAGGAAAAAGAAGCAGATATTAATCTTCTCAGTATTGATCATGAAAATCCACTTGATGTAGCTATTTCTGCAAACCGTGTAAGTGTAGTAGAATACTTAAGCCAAGCTCTGGAAGAAAAAGAGCATGTTGCTAACATCAGGCATAGTCGCCATATTTTTGCTACTGCAGATCAGTTTCAAAGCAGTGGTGCAGGCAGGCACTCTTCGCTGATAGGTAGCTTAGTTTCTTTGGTAAAAGGTTGGCTATTTTCACAGCCAGTACCTAATACTGAACAACCATTTTTATCGAGTAATACGGCCAAAGCTACACCTATTATTCAAGAAAAGCTTGAGAATATCAGTAATGCAGACATGATGCTTTATTACATACTGTACAGCTGGTTCAATGGAAATAAATGTAACATGACATGCAGAGCTTATGAAAGTAATACTTTATCAGAAGGGGAGATAATAGGCTGTACTTTACGTATAGTGGAAAAGCTAGAGCAAGTAATGAAGCAAGCAGCTTGTAGCAGTGCTATAGCATGGAAATCAGTAAGAATTGATTTTTTAGAAGTACAAAAAACTATTACAGCAAAAATTACAAGTGGCAATTATGATGCAATTACTAGTCTTTTAGATTCATATGTAGACAGGGCATTTCCACAAAATTTAAGTCAAAAGCAAATCGATAGATTTAAAAAAGCCTATAACGATGAAAAAGACCGAATATTAAATAGCGCTGAATCGCAAAGCATGTTCAATAATAGCATTCAAGTTCCTACTTACATGCAGAGTGTTCTTATAGAAAAAGGTATTACAAATGAAAAAAGCAAAGAGACCTGCTACTCGTTATTAAAATAGCAGGTATAGAAGTTACCAATTAATCGTTGCTTTATAAGGGACCATAATCATTATTTCTTCGATTTTGCTTATATCTGCATTGTTGATTTTAATACTCCAATCACTACCAATTGTAAGTGAAGGATTAACAATCTTTTTAGAATTACGTTCCCAATTATAGTTATTTATCTTAATGGTTATTCGACTCATATCTGGTGTAGTGGGTATAACGCAAATGTTATTTTTTCCGTCTAAATCAACAGATGGATTTTTGACGTGAACGGGGAAAATCTCAGAGGATAGTTTGAATTTTAGCTCAGAAGAACGTCCTTTTGCTTGTTGTTTAAATTTTTCCCATTCTTCTGGATAGACCGAACTTAGATTTACGACTAACGTACCTTGATAATACTTTATTTGATTAAGATCTTTCACCTGTTTGCTCAAAGTTCTACCTCCATTTAGAGCTGTATAGTCCAAATGAATTATCACATCAGAAATAGTGCTAATATCAAACCTATTAGTTGCTTGAGGTAAGCTCAGCTCCCAAGTAGAAACTGTACCAGTACCTTCAAATGGTAAGTAACGTTCATCACCAAAGCTGAGTTCAAATAGTCCACTATCTTGATCAGATCTTGAAATCGCAATCTCTTGGTTTGGTTTCCAGTTAGCTCTTAAAAGATCATTTTCAGGTTGTTCTTCTTCACCTGGGTTTAATAAGTATTTTATAGCATTTATTGCCCCCTCACTTTTTAGTATTATGTGGTTACTTGTTTGTTGCAAGCTTGCATGAACATTTTCATAAGGACCAACTACTGCTGGAATAGTAATCTTTATATCTTTGATCTTACGAGCATAGTGGCCAGGAAAGTCAAGATCAAATATTTTTTCCGTGAGAGAGAATTTACATTTTCCCTTAGTTTTAAGCTCATAAAGTGCTATAGGATCAAGATGTTTTAGTGAAATGACTTTGTTGATCTCCAATCTTCTTTCATTGGTATCATGATATTCCTTATCAAGCTGTTCGAGATCAAATTTTAGTTTTTGCCCTGAAAGTAGACCTTCTTTTAAACTGTTCCAGTGTCCTGGTTGAATGAATGTTTTATCATTATCAATCTCATACTGATAAGCCCATTCAGCTTGCCTCGCAATTTCCAGTGCAAGTCTATAAACCCTAATATATAAACTTTTAAGCTCACCTTTCATCCAACTGTACAGTTCTTGGTTGGTAAATTTACTTCTAAAGAATTGTTCTTTTTCTCTGATTTGCTTGATTGATTCCTCGTGAGCTTTAAGGTCTTGTACAGCGTTTGCCTGATTTATCTTGTTAGCTTCTATTTGATAGCTAATTTGTTCAGTATCATAAGTTGCCATAGTCTTCTGCAAATCCCAATCTTCAGCTCTTCTTTCATAACTTGCTGAAGTACTAAGGTTCTGTGAAAGAGCACCAGCCACGCTAGAAAATATTTCAAGCCCACGTGCTATTGAATCTGCAGAGCTACCAGGTTGAAAACCTCCACAAGAAAAGCCAAATATTGTAGGGATAAGGTGTATTGGTGCTGCGACTTGTCTAGCAATACCTGCTGCAGTTAATGTAATAGTTGAAGCTACAGATGTGGCCATTGAAGAAATCTCAAGAGCAGACCAGCCTTTTTCAATCAACTTCTCATAGTGGGATTTACGATTTCTTGCACTGCTTAAACTTGCATTAAGTGCTTTAGCTTCTTCTTTTAATCCTTCAATGGCCTTTTCCTTCATGATCATCATTAATTTTGCCATTATTCCCTCTTGCTTGTTGTAAAGCAAAGTAAGAGCTTCAGCATCTTTTTTCTCTAAAACGCTTAATAGCTCTGAACCAATTTGAGTAACAGTATCAGCAATTGATTTAGCATAAGTAATCATGTACTTAAAACGGTAATGAGGCACTTGGGCTATTTTTGATAACCTTATAGTACTTCCACCGGCTGCAGCACTAATTAATTGCCCTGGATCAATTGATGGTTGGAATAAAGGAAGTTCTAAACGTTTACCTTTAATATCCAAGCAATGTCTTATCTTATACAGACGATCTTCGATCGTATTCCATAAATTGGTAAATTTTTTATTTTCTGGAGTACAGAAGTAACCACAATATGTAGTAAGGTCAATTACAGCAGCGCTAGGGCGATTTTGTGTATTCTGAACAATGTTTTTTGGAGCGCTTGCTTCTATTTTACATATATCGTATTTATCGTTTGACAATTCACATATATCCTTAGATTTAACTTTGAACTTTCCTTTCCTTTTTGGTCTTTCCCCAAGAAGGTCCCAAGCTCTGATATAAAGCATTGTCGCTTTATTAATGCTTTCCCATGTCCCTTTAGAAAATTCGAAATCACCCCAGTCAATTAGATTATCTACATATGATATTATTATATACTTTTCATGAGAAGTTTTTTTCTTATCAGCCTCCTTGTATGAATCAAGTGAATCCACTAACTTTCCACTATCACATTTTTTATTGTTATTGTCTTGTTTTTCATCACGTTTAGTTTTAAAAGGAATAAATTGCCATGCATCACATCCCTTTTTGAGAGGGTTGAAGATATATTGGTACCACTTACGTGCCTCGGCAAACTTTTGCTCTTGATTGAAAAGGTATGCAATCAGCGTCGGTATATGGAAGAATATCTCCCATAAATATATCCCATAAAACCCTTTAAAATCAAGCATTTGGTTTTGCACTTCTGGAGCTAAAATTGCTCCTGACCTTTCTATATAAGCCTTTGTATATAACTCATCTATAAAATCGATTACTGTATTTGATATGCTTTTTTCATAAATGAACAGTTTCTTTGCCTCAGCTCTATCTTGTTTTTCTTGTTCATTTAACTCTTCAAAATGTTTTTCTTTTCTGTCTTCTAAATTTTTTATCTCATCTTTCAAATCCTTTTCTTCTCCTTTTAACCTTTCTATTTCTATATCTTCTGTTTTTATTCGTTTGTCTAATTCATCTACCTTATCTTTCTTATCTTTTATATCTGCTAATGTTTTTATCTTATTTTTTATAGTTATAATATCTGCTGCTAACTTTGTGAATTTTTGCTGTGCTTTTAAGAATAACTCTCTATTATTAAATTCTTTTATTCTGTCACCCCTTGACTTTATTTTTGCATTTAGCTCATCTTTTTTAGCTTGATCTATACCATCCTGTTTTAATTCATTTTCAAAACCACTTACTTCTTTCTTTAGCTCTTCTACCTTAGCATCCACTGTTGCTTTTTGACCTAAACTGTTAAATTGCTTAAGTACAGTCAAAGAACGTTTCTGATTTTCATACTCTTCTTTTTCCTTTTCTTTCGCACTTATTTGTGCATCCAAAGTGTTTATTTGGGTTTGGTCTGTAACGCCTGTTTTACTTGATTTCAAACTTTCTATTTCTCCTGTTAATCGTTCTATGCTCGACTTCAAAGTTCCTTCTTCTGTTGTTACAATTTTTAATTGTGCTGCCAGTTGCTCTTCTACTTTTTGTTTTGAGTTATTCAGCCTCTTCTCTAAATTATTTACTGCTTCCTGTATTCTTCCTTGCTCTACCGATACTCTTTCCAAATTATCTTGTAAATCCTGTGGCAATTCATCTAATGACTTTTCCACATTTTTTACTTCTGGCTCTAAATCATCTATTTTCTCTACAGGCTTTATCCCATTTTGTAAGGATTGCTTTTCCACTTCTTTACTATTTAGGTCTCCTTGTAGTGTACTTCTAGTCTTTTTAGACTTACTTATATCTGATTCTTTTGCTTTCAGTTGCTCTTTCTTATCTAAAATGTCTTTATCATATTTTTCTTTTTTCTCTTGATATAGGCTTTCAACGCTTGCTAATGCACTAGACAAGTTAGAAGCCTTATTAAGCTCATACTCTTCTTCTGCCCAAGTATGTTCAGAGATATTAGTAAGATGAAAATTGTTGTTTAGAGTAAATTTTAAATTGTCAAAACCGTTCTCCATGGATGTAATTGATAACCCTTCGTTTTTAAAAGTTACTTTTAGTTTTCCATAGAACTTGATACCCTTTACTCTCTTAACCTCATTTTTTATTAAAGCTTTTTCTTTTGTTATTTCATCTCTACAGTAGTTATTGTCTGTATCATTCTCCGATCTTCCTGCTATGTGTTGTGTGTGTAAGGATATTGACTCTAGATGTCCTCTTATTTTTTCCTCGTATTCATAGTTTCTAGCAATGCTGTATGGCAATTTTTGTTGAGCTGACCAGCTATTATCAACTTTCTTAAAAGCAAAATTTACACTCAGAGTAGAGTCATCAATTGACACATCATCAATCTGTTTTTCTTTCTCAGTTTTTTGTAGCCAGAAAACAAATATCTTACCAAATGCATGAATTACTCTTGCTATACTAACTGGTATTTGCACTTCAATCTTTTCCCAAGGCCCCCATTTTTGTGGGCTTTCTTCTGTACCACTTTGAAAATTACCAATACGATAATAGTAAGTATATGGCTCAGCTATTGTTCGACCTAAAATATATAATTTCCCTCCTTCATTTTGACTTTCACTTCCTACTTTCTTCTTATCTTCATCTCCTTCTGCTTTTTCGTCTACAAGGTAATAAGTATCAACTATTTTTAAGCTAACAAGTTGTGAAAGATCTTCAAAATACTTAATGTACGCATTAGCTGCTTCCTCGTCTGTAAGGTTACCTTGCATCAAAGTGTTTTGTAGTGCTTTATACTCTGTTGTTGCGGATTTACGCAGCGTTGGGTCTAGATAATTTTCAGGATATAAAGCAATTTTCTTAGTTGCTTCCCATTCTCTATAATTATCTAACAAATCCCACATTTCTTCAGTTAATTCTTGGCTAACTGTAGCTCGTTCTTCTAGTCCTAATATGCAACGGTGAATATAAAGTTGAAGGCTATTGAGTCCTGCTTTGAGCGGAGAAATTTTTGAGCAATCACTCATTTCAACATCAATCAATAGAAACGAGTATAGGTTTCGCATATTCTCGATACCTGTATACATCTTATTACCGGTACTGTTGCGACCATGTATCATATAATTTGCTAAAATATTGCGCTTCTGATCCTCTAGATACTCCTTCACTCCTTCCACAAAACTGAGTGATGATTGTAGTTTTTTTGCAGCACTGTCATATGTATTCCACCCAGTAGATGCTGACAAACTGTGCAGATTCTTTAATTCCAACAGAATTTTGCCATCAATTGCCGCTTGCTCTGACATGTCTATAAAAGACTTGATTTTTAGCAAAGAATCTAGAGGGCTATGTTCTTTACTGAAATACTTTTTAAATGCATCAATTTCATTCATTTCATTTAGAATCTTCTTATCCCAATTAGTAAGCTGTGCTATTTTTTCTGTAACTTTGCTTTCATTGTAACTGTCACGTAGCCATTCTGCGTATTGTGATAGAGTAAGTTCATTACCAGAAAATTCATTTTGTAATGCTTTGTAATTTGCAAGAGTTTTTATCTGCTCTTCTGTCCACGTTGCTTTTAGCTTATAGGCACTTGCATGATTTGTAATATCTTCTGCATCCATTTTAAGCATTGTAAACACAGTAGCATTGTTTAAAAGCTCTTCTATTGTTGCATCATAAGTTATAGACAAGCCTACAGTATATGTACGATCATATGCGCTACTTTCCGTACCTTGGTAAGTTAAAGTTGCTATATTATTATGTATTCTTATTGACTTGCACTTATCAGGTTTATAAAGGTCAATAGCTCTCCAGGATTTGGCTGTATCATCATAAATATCTATTTTGCCAGAGTATTTTGTGCTGTTTGCAATATTTAAGAGCAGGTCATCTTGCATTCCTGTTTCTTTTGCAGTGCGCTTTATCCAACTTTTAGCTATATCTTCATCTTTAGAATAACTAGTGGAATCATAAATATACACTTGACCTGTACTTTTCTTTCCTGTGAAGAATATAGCCTTTGCACCAATTACGATTGCTGATACACTCTCATGTGCTTCGTTAATTTCATCTGTTTTTTTCCAGCTGTTGGTAGGGCTATCGTAGACATCTATATGTTTAGAGTATTGCTGATTACCCTTACACCCACCAAAGAAAACAGCTTGTTTACCAACAATTGTAACCGATACTGTATCACGTGCCTCACTTGCTGTATAATCAGCTGCTAACCATTTCTCAGTTTTAGCATCATAAATATCTATTTTATTAGACTTAGTTTGATCTGCTTTACCACCAAAGAAAATAGCTTTCCCATCAACTATAGCAACCGACGCATTCTCACGTGCTTCACCAACTGTATATGTTGTCCAACGTTTCATTGGATCAGTTCTATAAATGTCAATATCTGCTGCATCGTATATATCAATTTTAGCAGAAGGTTGGTTACCACCTTTATTTCCACCAAAGAAAATAACTTTTGTATCAACTATAGCTACTGATGCGTTTGAACGAGCTTCACTTGCTATGTGTGTTGTCCAGTTTCCATTTTCGTAAATATCTATTTTACTTGACCTTTCTTGGCCTATTTCGCCGCCAAAGAAAATAGCTTTATCACCAATCACCCCAACAGAAGCATTTGACCGTGCTTCACTTGCATTAGGTACATTTTCTTTCCATTCTCCACTTACAACATCGTAAGTATCTATTTTCGAAGAACATTCTCTATCGTTTTTGTTGCCACCAAGAAAAATAGCTTTTTTATTATCAACAACAGCTACTGCTGCACTGTCACGCGCCTCACTAGCTACTTTAGTTGACCATCTTCCGGTATCTTCATCATAAATATCGATTTTTTTAGAATACTCATTTGTACTTTTCTTACCGCCAAAGAAAATAGTCTTTGCACCAACCGTTGCTACTGCAACATTCTCTCTTGGCTCACTAATTGCATGCTCTACAAGATCCTTTTTAAGTACTTTGCTTTCTCCAAGAAAAACAGCCTTTTGACCAATGATTCCTACATCATGAACGATACTTTTATCTAATGATTCAAGTCTTAGTAGTTGTAAATTTGTTGGTTGTTTTTTTGTAAACTCATGTGTTGCAGCTAGTCCTTCTTCATTAAGCTGTTCTCCTATATATTGCAGTACTAAGTTATGAAAGGCTTTTTCATCACGTTTTAGCTTCGGATCCCTTTCCAGTTCTTCACATATTTTGCTTACCTGTTCTGTATACTTATGAGAAAGCGCAGAAGAATTTACTAGTGTACTTAACTGCTCAATAGTGATGGAATTGTTGCTTAACCAATCGCTTAACTCAATAACGTGCTCTACGTTGTTTATTGTTAGCTCACTAATGTTTAACTGTAGTAAAATCTGTATAACTTCAGCTATTGAAATATTCATCAACCTTGCTAGCAGAATTTGTTTGTTTACTTCTAAAATAAGCGATTTTCCAATTTTGCTTGATACCTTGTCATTATAATTAATCAAAGAAGTCAGTTCTTCTTTACTGATGTTCCAAATCTTTTGTAATATAGTGCTGTTATCTATGTTTGTAACAAGGTCCTTTGGTAGAGCCTGAGTCAATTCACCTAACTTTTTAAACAACAGTTTAAACCTTTCAGTTAACTGATAGAAGTTGTGTAGAAATTTTTGCTCTTTGACGCTAATTTTTTCTTGCTTCTTAGCTTTTTTGCCGTGAGTAGTAGACTGACTGAGCAGCCGTTCCACTTCCTGACGTTTTGCTCCAGTTCTTGCAATGAATTCATCAAAATTTTCTTCTTTAAATGGTTCAGAAGATTCCTCTATACCATAAATTTTCTTTAAGTCTGATTCTTTTACTCCTTGTAAAAAGAATAGAGATTCTGCTGCATTGTTTGCGTCTTCTTCACTCTTACTTCCTTCTATTGATATGGAAGCATTAGAATATAACTTGCACACTTCACTTAAAGGCTTTTTCAATTTTTCTTGTAAGCTTTTTATTCTGCTTATCTCGTTAAGAGCACCTGCGTCAACTTCATTCTTATCAATTGCAAGCAATAGATTACACAATTCATCAAACGACCAATTAAGTTTGTTTGCAAGGCGAATAAAGCGATGTAAAAATTCTAATGCCTGATCTATGTTATCTATAGTACCAGAATTGATAATTAGCTTATTGGTAGGATCAATTCTATTATAGCAGTCAATTAGCTGATCTAATTTATTGTAGTCTATGTTGGTTTGAGCAATGAATTTTTCAGCTTCCCTCAATTCACTTTTATCTATTCCGTAAACTTCATTTAAATGTGAATCTGTTGTTGTTGCATCAATAATGAGATTATATTCTTCTGGTGAAAGACTCAAAGATTCTGCAACATTGTCAGCATCTGGTTTTAGCGTCTTATATAGATCAGTTAAGGTAATGCCTTGTTTTTCGAGGTAAGCACGTATGCTAATCAAAGGAAAATTAGCGGGCAGATTAAATGGATATTTAGCTGTTGCTAACTTCTGTAGCGCATTGCCACCTAGTTTCTTATCTAGATTCTTCTCCATTATCTCATTAGCAATCTCTAGGTATAATTTTGTCTTATTTGTACTGTTGCAATCTAGTGGAAGCTCAAATAAGTCAGGACGACGTTCTTTAAGCTTATGCCCTGGAATATACTTTTCAATAGTCTCAACTAGCTTAACAAAATAAGCTGCTGGGCTTAAGACCGATTGGCAATGATCACATTCGTTATAACCTTCTTTAGTCTTAAATATAGTTTCAACCATGTTGCTATCTGTTGTCATATTATTCTCCTTGTAAACTGTGTATAATTGTGTCGCACTTCTCTGCAGTATCGTGGTCAATATTGCAGACACGTAGTGCTCGATAATGTGGTTCGGTCATTTCTCTGGCATTTTCTATATAGCGAGAGACGAACTCTCTCCTATTTAGCGCTTTCCGGTAAATATCTTTAGCTTCTTGCTCTGTGATTTTGTCTTTTACTATTTCGATAAAAACATCCTCACATAAATCTGTTATTTTAAATGCTGAGTCATATAAATACTCATCATTTTCATTTTTAAAGCTGAGTAATTTCTCAGTTATTTCCCCATTTTCTATTCCCATCTTCTCTAGGCGAATTTGAGAATCGTTCGCTGTATTTTCGTTGGTCATGTTTTTCCTCTTAATAGTTGTTTAGATTTTTAAATTAATATTTGTTGCTCGACTTAAAAAGTGATACATCCCATTCTTGCTCTGAAATTTTCCTTACCTTTTTGATATAGTTATTATTGCTCAACATATCGTTAAAATGTACTTTCTACTTATCCCGCCCCTCTATTTTTCCTTTGCTGTTGAATATGTTGTAGTCCCTGATAATATTCGAGAGCACGATTAAAAATTTTATCGATATTATCTTTTGACAGTTCCGATAATTTGTTTGCCTTAGCTTCTTCTATCTTGGATATAAACTTATCTTTTATTTGATTAACTAGTTCTATATTTCCAGGAGTGTTACGTTGGGCATAGTCAATCTTTCGAAGTATACCTAGTGCCCCTTCTTTTCCGCTTGTTCTTTGTACAGTATCAATACCCTGCCCTGTACCAAGGTTTGCCTCTTTTCGTGATTGAACTTGAACATGAGCTAATTCAGAAATTAATTCCTTGATTTCTTGTGATGTCTCACGGGAGCTTTGATATTTTGGGTTAAGAGTCAATGCAACAGTGTGGGCTTGAGGATAATCATTTCCATACCCTCCTCTTTGAGCTTGAAACATAGTATTTTCCTTACTATCAGGAGCAACAAGAAAATCTCTTTTTTCCTTCAATTTTTCTGCAGC
Organism: Wolbachia endosymbiont (group B) of Melanostoma mellinum; assembly: GCF_947251465.1. Lineage (NCBI taxonomy): Bacteria > Pseudomonadati > Pseudomonadota > Alphaproteobacteria > Rickettsiales > Anaplasmataceae > Wolbachia > Wolbachia endosymbiont (group B) of Melanostoma mellinum. The sequence goes on along the minus strand of NZ_OX366366.1, from coordinate 171,683 downwards.
CCTTTGCTCAATAGCACCTACATACAAGTAATGCTTAAACCTAGATAGATAATGACTTGCAGTACTGCGTTTTTTACCTACAACTTTCCTACTTGTTTTGTTCTGTTTATTTTCAATATTAGCTTGAAAATCCTCAGTATTCTCACTTTCAGAATCTGATCCGACAAAGTAGTATTCTGGATATGGTCTAGATTTTGGATCTAACTTATCATCCTTTTTATCTTGTTCTGGCGTGCCTGTATCTTCAAATAAATCTTCCTGGTCATCATCATTGCTTATATCACAATCGTTATAGCTAACTTTCTGTTTTTTGCTCAGTCTTTCTGATCCCATTCCCCCAACATCAACACCATTAACTGGATTACCTTTAATAAACTGAAATAAATTCAACCCATCAACAGTCCCCGCCGGATCAGGATTAATCCACCTTAAGAGCCAAGGTGCGTAGTAACGCATACCATAGTAATACAGACCTGTGCTCTCATCTCTTTCTTTCCCTGAATACCGATATTCTTTTTCTGTAACTTCACGAGCAGTTTTGCCAGCAATCAGCGCTGTGCCACCAAACGGTAAATACTCTTCATAAGTTATGATTTCAGCATTATCATTTAATTCTAACGCTACTGAATCTAAATGATTACTCAGCTGATAACGGTTTTGGCTTTTTCTAGTTTCTTCAGGGCTTCCTTTAGTGTAGCAGTGATGTAGAGCTACTCTACTTTTATCATCCATCACATGGACAGTATACTTCTCTTTGCTTAAACTATTATTTTGGTAAGTTCTAGTAACTTGAATATCGCCAAAATAAATTTTTTCTACTCGAGTAAAATTTCTTTCATTGTTCTGATAAGTTTCAGTTACTTTGCGGACTCGTTGTCCACTGCTATCATAAACATAATATTCACTATCATTTTTCCCTCTAGGCCTAGTTATAATATCAACATAGGCGATGTTATCGCGGTAATTCCAGTGCAAGTTCTGTGTACCACTGAGCTTCAATAAATTACCCCTTTCAGCGTAACTTCCATCTATATCATTTTCATTTACTGGCCTTTTATCTATTATCGGCAAACTGCGATTAGATTTATTCGATATGTAAAACTCTTTAGTGGAACTATTTTTTCCGTTATGCCTAATTTTTGTAATATTACTGCCATAATCAAAATCATAATATTCAGTATAATTACTGATCGCATTTTGGTTATTTAGATGCGAAATTGGTGTAATGTAATCATCATTATCGCTAATGCCTTTCTTTCCACTTAAGGCAGGATGCTCTTTTCCAGTTGCTTGAGTCAGTCGATAAAGCGAATCGTAATGATAATCTGACTTAGTATCTATACTTTTATTATCTGGAAAAATAGTTCTATAAGACTCATCATCCATTGTAGTAATATTACCAACAGGGTCATAAGTGTAGTTAATACTTTGTAATTTCTTTTGCCCTTTGACGCTTTCAAGTTTGGTTAATCTAAATGTTTTCGAGTCATAGCTATAGCTGGTAACAACCCTATTGCCATAGCTAATCGATGTACGTTGACCTTTAGGATTATAACTGATATCAGAAACATAGGTTTTTATATTTTCTCCTTGCTTCTTAAGGTTAATTTGTTTTACTCTGCCAGCTATATCATAAATTGGAATATGAGTATTATTTTGCGAATCAGTCTTTTCAATTATTTCGCCTAAGGCATTGTACTTAACTGTGGAATTAAACACTTCCTGTTCAAGATCTGCATGTACCGTAACAATACTTTCAACGTTTTGCCAATTTGCCTCTTGTTTATAATTCTTCCTCAGAATGTAGCTACTTTTTAATGTCTGACCTTTAAAATCATTTTCTTTAGCTTCAGTTAATCCTGCTTGGTCATAATGAGCAATCAGAGTTCCATAGCGATTGGTAGCTTTATCTTGAATGTCTTCAGAATAAAAGAATCTTTCGACAACATTACCATTTAAATTTAGATCCTGATCAGTAACTTTTACTCTTACTGGCCGTTGCAATTTATCATATTCTGTGTAAGTAAGCGACCCTTTGCCATCCCAATTATACACTGCACTTCCAGCAACATTTGCTAAATTCCAGGTCTCTCCAGCATCAACACTGATACTTTTCAAGAGTCCTGCCATAGAGTAAACATGACGAAAGTTTTTTACTCTCTCATTTTCTGATTTGCCTTTATTTTGTTCATAAAACCTTGGGTCTATACTTTCCAGTTCATTTCCTTGAATATCAAGTTTTACGTGAGATTTTAATTCTACATTGCTTTGTTCGTTATTGTTTAAAATCTCTATCTGTAAAAACTTTCTTCCTAAACTATCCAAATGTTCTATTGTTGGTGTATTGTAGTGTTTTTCTGCTTTGCTCAGTGCATCTTTTTCATCTCTTAAAGCTACCTTTTCTGCTGCGCTTGCGCTATTCCATTTTTCGGTAAATTCTTTGTAATACTCTGAATCTTTCACGGTATCATTAAGATCAAAGTGCTTGATAGTCCACGAATCAAATTCTACTTTGCTGAAAAAACCTTTTGCTGTGTCGATACGAATATTTCTTAGCAGAGGATCATAATAAAGAGTGTCAGATACTCCTTGATTATGCACACTCTCTTCGAGGTCATAAAGAGGTGTATTGCTATAAAAAGGTTCATACTTTTTCACCTCCGTGCCTTTATTGTTATATACAACTCTGCCTGATGCCATCCACTCTCCGGTTTCAGCATTAGTTAGCATTTTGGTCTCAAGATTTCTGCCAAAACCATCAATATGAGTTACAACTCTCCTGATTCTTGTAGAACTTCCTTCTGAAACATGAGTTTCTCTCAGCAAGTTAATCACATGCACAGGTTGGCCATTTCTTCTCCATGCTTCCAGATCATAATAAAAGAAACTTGTTGCGTTCTGTAAATAGTACTCTGGGCCATTTGCCTCTTCTGCTAGGCTTAAAATATCTTCAAAATTCGGATTCTTTCTGACTTGATACTCAAATAATGGTTTATCTCCTTTCTCTTCTCCATTTTCACTGCCATAAATAGAAGTAGCAATTACAACTCCGAGTGGATTTAAAATAACTTCTGATATGTTACCGTTATGATCAGTGAGTTTTACTGGACTTAAGCGCTGATAATCATATTCTGCTGTCGTTTCATAACTTGAGCTTGCAGTTGCCTTTACAATCGTTTTTATTGGCAGTAAATTATACTGATCATAAACAACTGCAGTCTCAGCGCCAAAAACATCAATTACTTTTTTAGGTAAATAATATTTATCACTACCACAATAATGTTGCGTAGGACTTGGTGCCCACCAGAAGTTGTTTGACGTTTTCTTATAGCCAAGATCTTTGAGCATTTGCTCAGAGGTTATTTTACCAGAAAATACTTCTTTTATTTGACTATCAGAAAATACCATAGCTTCAGTATGGTGGAGAAGCGCTTGCTTAGTTACCGATCCTAGCGGCAAAACTCCACTTTGCTCTTCATTCCAATAGTAATTGTGATTTTCACTTAAGAGTCTCGCCTCTAGGCTTGTATAATTTAAAGCTTCTTCAAACCTAATAGTCTTTTGTAGAGATCTCTCTACCTGATTTCTTAAGTCATTAATATTGATATAACCGTCAAGTAAGCCCCCAATCTCAAAAGCTTGTGATTTGTATAAAGTTCCAAGTAAGTAAAATCTTTCAGTATTATTGATGTAAAAGCTCTGTTCTAAAGTAGCGTGTAACTTTTGCTGCTCTAAATAATTATTTGGCTGATTTCGACGCGGATAAGTAATACTTGCTGATTTAGTGACATTACCATATTCATCTACTTCTAAAACAAAATCGTGCTGAATACGTGGATCACAGCAATTTCTTTCATAGTGATAACTAATTGTTTCTTGTAAGTTAACAAAAAATGTTCCGTATTTAAAAACTTTGTGAGAACTATCATTACTAGACTTCAATAATTTTACTGCAGCGCTGGATTCAGTGACTGAGTATGGATGTAAGTAGAGCTCTCCTTTATCTAAACCATAGACTTCTTGTCTTAGCACTTGCCCCTGAATAGCTCGGTATGCCTGTCTTTTGTCCTCTATTAAGATGATATTTTCATCAAATACCTGAGGAGTGATTCTTAAGGCTTTCTCATCTCCTTGGTAAAATTCTTTTCTATAGCTCTCAACTAAATTTTCTGCCTTTTTATAAGCTCCAGTATGGTACCAAGTCTTGGTATAAATAGGAGCAACATAATCTTCTTTTTGATCAGTTGTAGCAAAATCTTCAGTATCCCAAGTTTCTACAAAACCAAATCCGCGAAATTCTTTTTCAGTGTAATCATAAAATCCATGATGATAGCTATATTTGTTGGTAAGTTTACTTCCTACTATGTTGTCTATGGTTTCTATTTTTTCAACTACTTGTACTGGAAATGGCAGACTTGTAACCCAAGGACGATTTTCTTTTCTATCCTCCAAGTAAAACTTAGTAGAAGCTGCATAATGAAGACGAGTAATGTTACCCATGTTATTATCTATTTGCTTCAGTAAGTGCGGTTTTACTCCATTGTAAAAATCATAGTATAAATGCTGTAACTTTAAACTTTGATCCAGATAGCTAATAAGCAAACAGTTAGTTCCATTTCCTAGAATGTCAGCAAACTCAATACGACCAATTTGATTGTAATTCACCGGTAATTTCAAAGTTACTGGTTTACTGAAAGAGTTGCCGCTATTGTTATAATAGATATCTAAACTATTATGGTTAGCATAAACTAAATCAGTAGTACCAGAGCCATCAATGTCAGCAAAGTAAAGTCTTTTTGCATTTAATCCATTCCTAAAATATGGAGCATTTTTAAATACAACTTTTTCTCCAAATTTTCCATAGCCAAGATTTGGCCAACATTCTACTTTGCCATTTTCTATTTTTACTAGATGGCTCTTACCATCACCAAACATATCAGCGAAGCGTACTAAAGTACTCTCTGAACTGGCACGTTGATTTGGCAAGTCTTTTGGCGCTTTACTGTAAATAGCTTTTTTGTATCCTTTTTTACCAGCAGATGGATATACTCTAACGCTTTCTCCTTCAAATACTACGATATCAGTTCTTCCATCTCCTGTGACGTCTATCATCTCTTGAATTTCGCTGCTCAAGTTGATTACTTGCGATTCAAGAGGCTTAAATTCACTCCATTTACTATTACCATCAAAATCATGGTAACCCTGAAAACCACTTTCATTCACATAAAGCTGTAACTCACCGTTACCTTCTAAGCTCGTCAGTGAATAAGTAGTTTTACGAAGCAGCGATGGAAAACGCTCCAGTAGTTTAGCTTGAGCAAACTCTCCATCACCATTTGGTCTGAAATAAAGGATTGTGTTGCCATCGTTATATAATATTCCTTCAATACCTTCTTGATATAGATCTACCGATTGAAATCTTCGGTCATTTAGGTACCCAGCAAACCCTTGAATTTTTACCGGTTTAAAAGAGTTTCTATTATTTGAATTGTGAAGGTCTAAAAAATTTCCTTTTTCTTTTATGACAAGAGTTTTTTCACTGTCTTTGATTTTCCAATTTGAGTTTTCTTCAGAGATTTCTGCATTTTGTTCTGAAAAGACAAAATCTTGTTCTTTTAAAATCTGCAAAAGCTGTTTAGATGGTTTCTTGAGTGTTACCGATGAAACTGTTGAAACGTAGGTAGAATCATCACTGGTATGAGAAAAAACTAAAGTTGGTGTAGTCTTAGTGAATCTTTTGCCTTCTCTTTCATAATAGCCAACTTGTTTTACCGCTCTTAAGTATGTAATCGTTGGTTTTTCATCGTAATCAAAATATGTGCCATTTACTAATATTGGCTCTGCATCAAATCGATGATAAATTCTTATAGCTCGACATAACAGCTCAGTTCTAACTGCAAACCCTGTAATGTGTGAGGTAAATGGATCCGGGCGGATGATAGCTTTTCTCTCTTTGTTGTACTTTTTATCTATCGGACTGATAAAATCATTTTCGCCATAATCAAACAGAACTTCAAAATGGTTATAATTTAGTTCTTGGTTATATCCATAAGTAATGCGATCTATTACTTTACCACCACCTCGTCTTTCTAAGTTTGCTGTACTTGAGCGATAATAATAAAATATTTTATTTCCATATACATCACTTAATTCCTCAAGTAACCATTCTGCTATGCGGCTATTACTCTTTGGATCATAGATTTGTGCTTGTTTATTTTTACCATAAATGGCAACACTGCCATCTTTACTAGTGACTTGCCAATAAACCGTATTATCATTTCTACTTATCAAACGCTCTATTTTAGCAAACAATCCTTCAACACTTGGCTGATAATAAGTAATATCATATTTGCTATTACTTGTTTGATTAATCGCAACCAAGTCATCTGCTCCTATAAGTACAAAAACATCTTCATCATCATAAGTTGGAATTTTTTTTGATGTTTTTCTGATAATACTTGCTATTGAAACATTAAACCCTATACCAAATACTCCATTGCCACCACCAGAGCTATAATCAACACTTAAAGAAGGCGAAAAATTACGGCACGTTGGAAGTGGAATTGGTATTGAGAAGGACCCAGTACCGGTGAACGAATTAGCTTGAAAAGCTTCACTGATTCCTTTTATAGCTCCTCCACCTTTTGGTAATTCAAGCTTTTTGGCCTCAATAGTAGACTTTTGTGAAGTATCTTTGTTATGTTCCATTTGATTTGATTGCGTGAAAACGCGCTTTTATGTTATATATATACAAGATTGGTAAAAAAAACGTCCAAATTATTTTTATCAAAAAAGTCTTGCCTTAAACTTATATTACTTTGATAGCACATCAATTACTCTTTGATGACTTTCTATCATTGCCTTTGCTTCTTGCTGCAAACATTTAATATTTTGAGGTGTTATATCATCCATTTCAGCTGATGCTACTTTCAATTGTGATTGTATTCGCATATATTTATCATCTATTACTTGCTCTAGTTGATAATCAACACAATCCAATCCAGAGGCAAACATCACATTCAGTAGTGGCTTGACCCACCCTATTTTGCCAAATTTCCTTGAGTTAGCATACTTTATACTTCTATCTGTTCCACCAGTGCCTATTGATAGCAGTATAATCTCATCATTTGGAAATAATCTCTTGCCACTTGCATATGCACAAGCTGCTGGATTATTAGCAAACACTCCGCCATCTATCAACACTCTCTCTGTTTGGCTAATTTTCAGACGTTTTGGTGTAAAGTACGTTGGAGCAGCTGTTGTAGCTCTGAGTGCATCTTTCAACTTAATGTTTTCTTCTTTCCAACTTTTAAAGAAAAATTCACAACTATTGTGAATGTCATAACTGGTGAGTAGTAGATTACTTGCAACATCGGCCATAGTACTTTCACCAAAGTATTTGTTGAGAATAAATTCCATATTTCTATACGAGTACTGAGAACCACTCAGCCAAGAAGCAATTGATTTTCTCCAAAATGATGATTGAAAGATATATGCTCCATACTCTTGATAAAGTTCAACCAAATCATTGGCAGAGTATTGAAGTTTATTGCTTTTACAAAGTCCAGCAACAATAATTCCACCGGTTGAGGTGCCTGCCATTAAATCAAAAATCTGGGAAATTGGCTTTTTTGTCCTAGATTCAATTTCTGCTAGAATAATGGCAGGAATTATTCCTCTGATTCCACCTCCATCAACAGATAAAATATACTTTGCCACTTTTTTATTTTTGTCTCTGCTCAAGTTCATTAACTTCCTCAGCAAGGTTTTTGACCCTTTCTTCAAGGCGATAGATGATTTCTGTAGTCCTTTGATTTTGCTCTATAAATTTATCATGCATATGCACTCTTAAATCGAGTTTGGCCAGCCACCAGATCAATGCTATTGTTTGTATTACCATAGTAGCAATTACTGCTATAGGAATCTTTCCTGTGTTTGTCATTTTTTTAAGGAAAAGCTGTATATAGATATATACAAGATTCATCAAAAATACGTCCAAAAAATCTTTTCTAAAATAAAGTTAATTAGTTGCACTAAACAAGCGATGTAAATAATATAATCAACATGAAATCTAGCCTTTTTTGGAAATTGGTAACAAGTTCAATAATACCAATAATATGCGTTATTGTTCTGTATAAGCACTTTAGTACAGACCAATTATCAAAAGATGTGCCAATAAAAAGTAAGGCAAGTGGCAATGATCTGGAAACATTATCTACTGCAGCTGAAAAATGTAATTTAGATACTGTAAGATCCTTAATAAAAAATGTAGTAGATATCAATGCTACTCATCATTTTGGTGCAACATCATTACACTATGCTACAAGCGGAGGCTGTTTAGAAGTCGTAAAATTTCTAATTGAAGAGGGCATTGATATAAATACTACTGATGCTTTTGGCTGGACAGCTTTGCACTATGCTGCACAGGAAGGACGTTTGGAAATTACTAAATTTCTACTGGAAAATGGAGCACATCCTCTTGCTAAAAATAAAGATAAAAAAACTCCTTTAGATCTTGCTGTAGAGGAATTAAACAATAATAAAGAAGATATTTATGAGGAAATTATCAAATTACTTTCCCACTATCAATTGTTCCCATAACTGCTGTTAATATAGTACGATAGCCAAGATTATCAACTACATGCTCAGCCTTATTTATTATCCACTCGCCATAAATTTCCTTGCGAAACCCAGAAAGGTTGATCTTTGCTTCAGCAAATAATTCAGGATTTCCTGGCATTGTGACATTGAGTGTTGCTGCATTACTCATCAGCTGATTCAACTTCGCAGATGCTGCACTTTGTGCCAAATCACTACTTGCATAAATATCTCGCAAAATATAGCTTGGTTCTTGATCACCTACTTTTTCCGTTATTGTCTCTGCTTTTTCATAATCATACCAGTAAGCAATAACCGAGCCATATTGATTACGCTCATTAAATTTTACTTTCCAATTTGTAATATCTCTAGGTGTTAAAGTAATAGTGCTTAAAGTTTTTCCGGTAACTGATTTTGCTTTTCCTTTTGAAACAAACAGTAAATATCCTCCTGCAGGTTTTGCTATTGCTCCATAAATTTGAGCAAGCCTGGTTAAAAAATGCATATCGCTCTCTGCAGTTTGATCAATATGTGATATCATGATATTTACAAACTCTGCAGCAACTTTAGCTTGATAGCCATGTTTGTCTGCAATCTTTTTTACCAAATCATTTAAGGTAATTTGATGCCACTCATTAAACACTTGTTCCTTTAATGACTCTTTTAGATCCGCTGCATGACTTTTAATCTTTAGTGATTGTGGCGGGCCTTGTAGCGTAATTTCATTTACTATATAATCTCCCATTGGCACAATGCCAGTTTCCTTATACCCGAGTAAAATATTTAGCTTTGCCCCAGTTCTAGGAATCTCAAATAATGAATCACGGTCGTCAAGGTGAATTACAGCAGTATCACTTATTATTCCAGCTTCATCAGTAATGTGCATTGATATTAGCCGACTCTTTACTAGTTCAGTGATTAAAATCCCTTCTACTGAAATGCTAAAATCTGGTGTCATTTCAATCCCATAGTTTCACTACTTGCTTTTGTGTTTCTTTTTGAATAACAGGAAGTTTAATAATTAATCCTGCAGGAAGAAGCTCGTACTCTGCAAGCCCAGAGTTAGCTTTTAACACAACCTCAATTGCTCCAGAGCTGAATCCATAGTGTTTCCAACAAATAAAATCCAACATGTCATTTTCTTTAGTCTTGTAGTACATCATTGTCAGTTACAGTAAAGTCAGTAGTGCTATTTCGTGATGATAAATTGCTATCTAGTAATACGTTATCATAACGTTTTAAACTTAAATGAAACTCAATCTTTCTTGGTTCACCATTTGGAAAAAAATATTTCTGCGTTTCTTCTATTTTCACAATAACAAAATGGCCTAAAATGTTACCTTGGCCATCAATAAGTAAAAGAGGTTTCGATGAATTTCGCATATTATTTATTTGCTTCAGCCCTCCTGAATAGATTACTCCTGCAAGCTCAACAATGTCCTCTCCAGGACCAATACTTTGAAGCAATGGCTTTTCCCCAATACGCTCAAGTGCAGGCCAGCGATATTCACTTCTGCGTGTAAAGCCTTGCTCAATTAATGAAAATCTATATGGACCAAGAGATAACATAATTTAATTTATATCGTAAAGTGCGCCACTAAATTGCTCTCTAATTCGCTCCATTACTTCATCAGCAATGCTACGTGTATCTTGCCCAGGGGTTGAATGAATATTAATACTGAAGTGATTATTTTGAGTTTTATTCTCTACAGCTTTACTGTGTGCCGCAATGGGGTACTTAAGAGAATCACTTATAACGTTATTTACAGACTTAACTTCTAGTTTAGACTCATTTCTTTTATTCCACAGATTACTGATTGTTCTAAAGGGCTGAGTAAGTATCCGTTCAGAGGTGTGGCAAGGATAAAAAACAATTGACATAATATATTAAAGTAGTAATAACACAAAATGTTGATAGTAAAGTAAGGCTAGATGCTTCAATTGTTGATCAGTATTGTAGAGTTATGTAAAAACTTAGAGCAGAAAGTAGCAAAGCTTGAAGAAAAAAATAAAATCTTAGAAATAGAGAATGCTGAACTAAGAGAGAGACTCGGCTTAAACTCAAGGAATTCATCTTTACCAAGTTCAAAAGAGCTGTACAAAATAAAAAAAGACACACCAGAAGATAAGTCAGAGGGCGGCAGGAAGATAGGTGGTCAAGTTGGACATAAGGGGAATTGCCGAGCTAAAATGGAAGCAGATGAGGTGGTGAAGGTAGAGTTACCAAATAGATGCGAGTGTGGTGAAGAAATCGCAATATCGGAAAAACCATATGTCTATCAAAAAGTTGATTTACCAGAAATTAAGCCTTACGTAGTTGAGTATCAATTAGAACATGGTCGCTGTCGTAAATGCGGAAAAAGAAGGAGTAGCAAATTACCAGAAGGAGTTACACCGGATACCTTTGGTCCTAGAGTTAAGTCAGTAGTTGCATCACTAAGTGGGTTTTATAAGAATTCAAAGCGAGAAATAGCGAATATTATGAAAGACATCTTTAACATGAGTATAAGTGTTGGTAGTGTGTCCAATAGTGAAGCAAGGGTTTCGTCAAAATGTAAAGAAGCCTATGAACAAATAGAGGAAGAAATAAAAGCAAGCGAAATTTTGCATATTGATGAAACCAGTCACTACAACAAAGGCAAATTGGGATGGTGCTGGATGTTTGCCAACAATAAAGCAAGTCTTATGAAGTTAGCAGATACAAGAGGAATGAAATTTTTAAAGAATAGTGCATTTTGTGATTACAAAAACCTGGTAATTACTGACAGATATGCAGTTTACAACCACTTCAGTGATGAAAAACGACAAATTTGTTGGGCTCACTTATTGAGAAATTTCGAGAGGTTATCTCATAGTTGGAATAGTGAAGTAATGAGACTTGGCCATTGTTTAAAAGACGCAGCTAATGGATTGTTTGTATTAAAAAACGCTTTGTCAGAAAATGAAATTAGTATTTCAAAGTTCACTAAGCAAGCTAAAGAATTACGAAGATACATACAGTACTGCATGATAAAAATATCTTATATACTTGAAGCAAAAGGAGCTTCACGAACGGTAAAGGGTATTATAAAATCCGAGTCAATGATGTGGACATTTTTGGATGACCCAGAGAATATTCCATTAACGAATAACCATGTTGAGCGACAGATACGGCATTATGTTGTCTATCGTAAGAATTCATATTTTGCACAGTCAGAGCGAGGGAATAGATTTCTTGAGCGGATAATTTCGTTGTATCTGACTTGGAAACAAAAGGAATTAAACCCTTTTCAAAACCTGCTAGCTGTTGTTTCTTAAACCACACCTCTGAACGGATACCTGAGTAATATTATTCCAAAATTTTCCTACCCAATCAGAAAAAGATTTCCATACAATTTTCACTGATTCCCAGATAGTAACAAAAAAGTTCTTTACCACTTGCCATTTGGTAATTATCAAAGTTGCAGCAACAGCAAGACCGCCAATAACGAGTCCCATAGGGTTACTCATTAAGGCAATTGTCAATGCTTTAAATCCAGCAATTATTGCTGGAAAAACTGCAGAAAGACCTATTTTTACCAAAGTAATAACAGATCCAAACACTTTCCAAGTAGATAAAAGAGCGAATAAGGAACCTTTTACAAAAGTCCAAGCATATCCAAGAGATATGGCTGCTATTTTAATGCTAATCAAAGCAGTAATTGTGCTCATGATTACTGTAGTCAGTATTGGATATTCTTTTGCATACAGCGCTACTTGTGTAGTTGCTGACTTGAAAAGATTAACAGTAAAATTTAAAGGTGGTAATAATACCGTACCAAGATTCATACCCAATTCTGCTATTGAGTTCTTAAGTAACTGAAGATTATTTGCTGTAGTATTTGCTCTATTTTCAAACTCTCTTTGCATTGAGCCATGATATTCTTCGTTTATTAATCGCAAAGATTTTCTATATTCATCTAGACTACCAGTAAGTAGCGCTATATCATCCTGATATTCAAGACCAAAGAGGTCAAAGAGAACGCTAGAACGTTCTTGCTTATCTAATTTTGCAACTGTTTCTAAAAACTTAAGTAATGTACCTTGTGCATTCTTACCGATTGCTTTCTCAAACTCCTGAGCATTTATTTTTAGCTGCTGAAAAGCTTTTTGAAAATTGCCACCTTGCTTACTTGCTGTTTGCAACTTGCTGAGCATTGCATTAATCGCCGTACCTGCTTTTTCAGGAGTTTTGCCAAGACTAATGAAGCTACTTGCTAAAGCTCCTGCTTCCACTGCAGTTAAGCCAAATTGCCTTGCTGTACCACCAATCCTGTTTAGCGTTGGAACAATGTCCTGAGCCTTTGCCGCAGTGTTATCAGAGATATGGTTTATCGCATCGCCAACGCTTTTCATTTCACCAATTTTAATTTGATAAATATTAGAAAGTTTAGCAATAGCGTCGCCTGCTTCTTCTGCTGACATATCAAATGCAGTTGCCATTTTGGCCACAGTGTCTGTAAAGATTGTAAGATCTTTAGCTGCAATACCAAGCTGACCACCACTTGCAGTAATTTGTGCAAGTTCTGCTGCAGATAGCGGAATTGTCCGTGACATTTCCTTTAATGTTTCACCAAGCTTTGTTAAACCATTTACATCTGTATCTTCAAACTTTACAACTTTCTTTACATCAGCCATAGCACTCTCAAAACTAATTGCAGCCTTAAGTGGTGCTGCAAGGGTGAGGCCAAGTGCCACGGTATCCATGATTTGAGCTCTAAAATTTGCTCTTTGCGCTAAAGCTCCTTTACGTTTTTGTATTACGGAATTTAAAGCTGTATAGTTATTTTTAAGCTTTTCAATAGAAGAGCCAAGTTTAACTTGATCTCCAATAAGAGATTTTATATTTCTACCACTTTTACTGAACTCCGTGCGTAAATGGTGGAGAGCACTTCTTTTTTGTAAATAAGCTGTTTTAGCTTTCAGTGCTGCAGTTTTAGACCTTGTAAACTCGTTTTGCAGGCTCTTACTTGGTGCTCCTGTATTTTTTATCTGCTGGGCAAGAGATTTTGTTTTTATTTCTAGTTCATTCCAAGAACGCCTAGCAAGCAGAGCATCGTGGCTTAATTGTTTAAACTTGGATACTGATTTACTTGATGATTCAAGTTGTTTTATCGTACTACCAATACGAGAAAGTTGCTTCGTGCTACCTGCTATCGTACTATTAAAACTGCTTTGCAGTGTTGCTCCAATTACTATAGAAATTGCCTTCATTTGTATAATTTTCCGCTACTTTCAAACCAAGTAATAAATTCTTCAATATCCATATCAAGCCACTGATTGATTCCACCACCAACCATTGAGCTAAGTGATAATATGCTCAGCCTCAATTCTTCTGCTGAGACAAAAAACCTTGTAACACTTCTTGAATCTTACTGTAGTCTGCCAAATCAAGTTCTTCTACTGCTTCTCTTGAAATACTTGCAAGATTTGCAATCAGTGCTACTTCTTTCTCTGCATCGCTATTACCCATACGTTCAACAGCTAAACGGTCTCGAACTTTTGGGCGACGTAGAGTTAGCTCTGAAACTAAAGTTCCATCGATTTTTATTGGTTCAGTTAATTTAATTTTTTGCATTATTTTACCTCTTTATTTAAATTCCTAGAGCTATGCGCATAGAAGTCATTTGATCAACACCATCGATTTTGCGAATCATGTTTTCTGCATCAATTTCAATCAATTCTCTGCCATCAATAGTAAGCTTATAATAGTTGGCAGCAATTATACATTTTAGTGTCGCTTTTTCAGCAGGTTTCCAGCTACCAAAATCAAGTTCTTTAAAGAGCCCTCTTAAGTTAATTACTACTGATTCGGCATCACTACTTCCCTGCAAACCTCCTCTTAAAGTAAGAGAGACAGCATTATTATTTATCAATCCAAAAAGTCTAAAGAGCTCAGAGTCATATTCAGAAAAAGTGAAATCTGCTTCAAGCTTCTCCATGCCCATATCAATATTTATTGGAATATCCATACCACCAGCACGGTACTCCTCTGTTTTTATGGTAAGCTTCGGCAAAGTTATTTCATCTATTTTTCCTGCATAGCCTCTACCATCAACAAATACGTTAAAATTTCTCAGTATTTTCGGTAACATTTGTTTTTCTCCTTTTCTTACAGTACTTCGCTATTGATCAAGTGTGATCTAAAAGTAATCTGTTCTGCCGGATACGGTGGTGTAAATTCAAAGTCAAAATATACTTTTCCACTTGCAATGTTTGCCGGCGTATTGAGTTCTGGGGTTGCATAACATCTTCCACTGATAATCGCTCCTTGGGCTTTTAAATTAGCCAAATAAGAATTCACCCCCTCAATTACATCATCTATATAAGTTTTGGTGATATTGCGATCAACTGCCCATAAATGAGCTCGAAGTAAACTATCATTGATTAAATCTGCAGTCCTTCTCACTGATAAAAAAGCCCATTTTGAGTCATTTGAACATGTTCTATTTCCCCAAAGCCTATAGCCATTTTGATGAATTATCGTTGTTACTTCATTTTCATTCAAGTGGTTTGCTCTACAATTTGTATTACCGAGCGTAAAATCAATAGGCCTGCTTGTTCCAACAATACCATTTATCTCTTTGTTTGAAGGTGAATGCCAAAATCCTTGCTCACTATCTACTTTCGCTATTAAACCAGCTACAAATGGGCTTACTGGCAAAATTTCTTCTTTTCCTTCAATAAATACCTTAACCCAAGGATCAACTACGTACACTCTTGAGCTGCCTACACTTTTTCTCCATTTTATTACTTCTTCATCATTGGTATTTGATCCATCTGCTACTATTATTGCTCTTAGCTTTTCTGCTATAGGAATTAAAGCGCTAACCACTGGATTTCCAGCATCTCCAGATAATTGATGAGTAAACTGAGGTGCAATTAGTATTCTTGGCGCAACATGAACTATGCTTTCACTACTGAGGAATGCCTCTATCCCTTGATACTCTCCAGTTTCTTTATCAACACCGCCAATTATATTCTTCAGCGTCTCTTCTTCTTTTAATTTTGGATCGCTGTTTTCACTTTCCTCAACTCGAATAACTACTACTGTTGCGCCAATTTGGGAAAATACTCCATTTACTGCAGAAGGTAAACTGCCACTCTTTCCAAGCTTTGCTGCTTCTTTTAAGCTTCCTGCAATTAACACTGGTTTATTTAGCGGAAATTTTTGCTCATCGGCTTCAGGAGCAGTACCAATTACACCTATCACTGATGACTTAGCCGTACGTACTACCCTTGCTCCAGAGGTTACCTCTATAACATTTACTCCGTGTAAAAATTCTTCTGTCATTTTTTCCTTTGTACGCTGATTTTTGAAAAGAATTTAACTTTCTAGGTTTTGCATTTTTTGTCTACAATCATCTAGCAAAGTTTGCAGTTCTTCTTTACTTTTAGCTTCACTGATTTTCCTTTCAGCTATATCTACCAATTCTTCACATTTGATTATTGCTTTTACTGCTTTTTTTGCCTTTTCCTGAATCATTTCTGCCATCTCTACTACTGAAATTCCTCGTACTTTTGCTAAAGATTCTATAATTTCTACATCTTTTTCATCTTGGTCTGCTAGAATGCTTTTTGCTGCTTTTTCTTGTATTTGATACGATTTAGCTTTTTGGTGAGAATTTCCAGCGTATTCGTTAGTATAGTTATCATAATAAGCACGAAGATTAGAAAGTGCAGAAAACTTCGCATTTTGTAGTAACTCCAATTCAATATCTTCTTGACTCCGCTGAGCAATTTCTCCTCCTTCTGTTAACTGATAACTCTTTTGCCAGTCAAAATTCTTTGGCGCTTCATACCAATCATTTCCAATTGGCTTACTTTCAAGCGTTGTTGTTTCTACTTGTTTGTTATGTTCAAATCTAATATAAATTGGCATTGGTTTTCTCCGTTTTCTAGTATCAATTCCAAATTTTATGAGTGGCATCTAATCCTGGGCATTGCCAAGCTCTTAGCGTTCTCTCTACGTCCACCTCAAGTCCCGTGGTTAGAAAATTGCTGCGAAAATTATATATTCCCCACTGAATAAATTGACCATAGATTGTGCTATACGTGTGCTCACTTGCAAAGAACTCAGGTGTCTCACCAACTCTTTCACCTTCTGAGTGAAGATTAGATGACGTATAAAGTAACACTGCAACAGTTTTTCCTGCTGGAATGAGTATGTTACCTGATGCAATAAATTCAGGACTGTTAATTTCATGCTGGTAAATACGTGTCCAAGTAATTCTCGAAATCTCTGACTTCCTTGTATTAGTTTTATCAGGTGTACCTATAAATAATCCTGCTCCTCCATAATTAACTTCATCTTTATACCACATTGCAGATCCAACAAAGTTTAGAGTTTTACTTATATCTACATTGCTTGTGTTTTTTACGAATATTACTCCCAGTGCAGCATAAGGGTATTTCAGCATATTGAATTGCTCAGAAAATCCATCATACATAAATCTTGGGTATGATTCTCCATAGATAAATGTACCTTTGCTTCCCTCTAAAAAACTGAGTTGTCTTGGCCGATAAAAACTAACATAGCTTTCATATGTGTGAGTACCTGCTAGTAGTTGTAGCATATAGTCTGTTTTTGTTACATCACTACTCCACTGACCAAGCTCAGTTGTAAAAGTTCCGTGGCCAAAGTAATTATTTTTTCTACTTAGTACACCAAATAAAAAAGGTAATGCTCCAGGTTCAATCATATGACGATTTCTTACTTCTTTCATGATTGATGAGCCACTTGGTACATCATTAACAGTACGGAAGTTATTCACTAAACCTTTAAGACCATCTTTATGATCATTGCCAACACTGTTTATTGCTGCAATATTGGCATTCTTTCTCGTATCAAGTAGCGATAAATTTGTTGTTCCTTTTTCATCAATTCTCTTTAATAACTGCTTCTCTGATTCAGAGATCACTGCTAAAGAACTAGCTTTTTTATTATCCAGATCAGTTAAGTGTTTTTTTGCACTATCAAGAAGTTCTTTTAGCTTACCATCTGTCATCTGCACAATTTCAGAAACTGCACTTTTGTCGACTATTGATTCCAATGCTTTAGCAAGATATGCTAATTGATCTGGTGTACTGTTTTCTGCTAAATCCTTAAGTCTTTTTTGTAGTGCATCAATTATTCCTTTTACTTCAGTCATCTGCACAACGTTGGAAATAGCTTTTTTATCTGCTATCAATTCCAGAGATTTTGCAAGATATGCCAGTTGATCAGGTGTGCTGTTTGCTGCTAAATCCTTTATCCTTTGGTATATTGCTTCTTTCATTCCCAAAAATTTAAAAAAGTTTCAAATCTAAATCGTTTAAAATTATTTTTTAGTTGATTATGCTCATCTTCTCTTTCGGTAATATCTTCATCTATTTTTTCTATCGCTTTGCGAATACGTACTACATCTTCTACCGCAATATTCTCTGGGTGTGGCAAAGGATATCCTCGTTTGCTTTGGTCATTTGGCATTGATTCAAGTAATAATCACTCGCAAATTTTTGACTTTAGGACGATAGACAACCGTTCCACTTAAAACCAATTTTATCCTTGTCTCATTGCCATTAAAGTTTGTCAGTATGTGGACTCTCTCTACCCAATTTTCTCCAATTGGTTTTCCTGATGTTAAATTTACTAATTGCCAATCCACATTTTTTTGCACATATGCTTTTACATCTGCAGTGCCAGGTATTAGCGCATCATATGTTATGGTGATCTTGGTGTTAGCTCCTGCTGTAATGCTTCTTGTAACATAATCTCCTTTTTCCCCTATATTACCTATAACTAGCTGTAACCCAGGATATAGCACTGGACTTTTTTCTCGCCCTCCTTTTAGGCTTGCTTTTACCGTTAGCTCTCCAGATAATCTTTCACGCAGTGCGAGCGGCAAATTATCAGACAAAAAGTTTTCTCTTCCCTCTTCATCTGTTAAGATAAATTCTACATTGGTATCAAATGCTACTTTTTTGACGTTCGTCAAAACAATTAAATCTGATACATTATTTACAGTAACTTTGCCCAGATCAATAACGTGAGAACTTTCGCTAAATTTTGCAGCTAGTAATCGAAACGTTAAATCTAAATTCTGATGCGGTGTCCAGGTACTTGCATTGCTCGATGATAATAATACTCCTACTTGATATGGCTGACTTGTTACCCAACGGCTATTTACTGCATCATATTTGCCAAGTTCTGCTATCTTTACTGCAGTACCAGGATCATCAGTAAGCAGTACTATTGCATGCTCCTCTCCTGCATGGCAAAACACTGGTGACCAAGTTATACGTGTTGCCGTGCCATCTATCTTTATATCTTTTGGCTCAATATAACTTTCAGCAATGACAGTCTGCGAGGGCATTCCCACTGCTGTTTCTCTAATCTGCACAGCAACACGTTTTTTGCCGTTATTTACAAACCATAACTCTAGACCTCCTATGTGTCTGCTCTCATTTAAAGTAAATGTTTGCGCTAAAGGATCAACTCTTCTTGCTGCGATCACTCTTCTTCTTTCTTCTATAGTAATAGTTTTTTTACCAGTATAAGTTGCCTCTCCATAGCTTCCTTTATCCCCATAAAACTGTACTAATTTAGTACCTGCTGGAATGTTTGCTGGTACTTTCACCTTTCCCTTTAATTTTCCCTGGTTGTTAGCTTCCACTTTTTTTTCCTCTATGCCATAGGTATAATAGAAATGCCATCAAATTTTATTTCCTTAAGCTTTTCATCTGGCTCAAAACCTTCAATTTCAAAATTCTGTACTGCTTCTCTCATAAATTCAGTTTCGTATGAAGTACTTGACAGCAGCTCTGTCGTTTCTTTAGCATTAAATACTCTGGTTACTGGACTTTTCCAATTTGTTTTTACCTCCGTCCAGTGATCAATGTTTTTATTTAGAGTAACTTTTGCGGTTACTTTATCAAAAGCTTGATATGGATTAATTTTTTCACTTTTAGTCTGTAAAAGCTGTTCCAATACCGGCTCAAGTTCATACGGCAAAAGATATCTTTCCCCACCTTTTTCAATATCTGCAACTTCTACATCTATTGGCAGAACTAGCTCTCTATTTACTATTGCTGCAGACTGCGAAATTCCTTGATCACGCATATCATCATCAAAGAATGGGTCAACAAATACTCCTTTTTTGGTAGTAGGTTCTCTTGAATTTGCATCATTGCGTAGACGTTCCTCTGCAACCAGCGCATAAAGATCATTTATTCCTTTTTTCATTGCTTCAAGCTCATTCATCGGTACAGCATGAATAGCATTATTCACTATTTTTACCCCTTCTTTTTCTCCGTTTTTCCATGTCTGATGAATGTAGCAGAGCAAAAGTTGTCCAGAGGGCGCTTTAGGCATCGATGGTCTCCAAGGGTGAGCTATGCCTTTTATTCTTCTTACCACCCCTTTGCTATCGATAGTAATTAAATCATAGCGGGGCATTTTCCAGGTGTAATCAACCAGAACCAAGCTGTTATCAACTGCTCCTTTTACTTTACACCCCTCTTCACTTATATCTTCAGGGCTCACCTGAGTACGACAGCGATAAGTTATTTGATAACTACTCCCAGGTGCTGGTTCTTTGCCAGGTAATGACCAATCAACATTTCCTGCATTTAACTTATAGTCTATACTATTTTCATAAATAACATTGCCTTGTTTAATTTGAATAATTTCAAGTACCGCAGAGTCAGGTATTGGATCAACAGCTCCTGAGTATGAACCATGAGTAACAGTAATGGTTTTTTGAATAGTGATATCTACTTTTTTGATTTCACTGATTGGAAAATCATTAACTTTAAGTTCCATTACTCTTTGGCTGAAAAGTATGTGGTTCTGATTCAACTGATTTTATATCCGGATCTTCATCAAAAGAAACACGAATACTGTGAGGAAGTTCAATCTCATAGCCATCAACATGAGCTTTGCCCTCATTAATTACAAAAACTTGTTTTCCTCCTTCTCCCTCTTCCTTTTGCAGGAACATTACTTCAAGACCATTTACGACGTAGGAACCATTTGCCTCTTTGTCATAACGAGCAAGCGCAGTAGTTACTATGTTTGCTTGTGGAGGTGGTGAATGTTCTATTAATACTCCATTTTCAATGTTATAGATTAGATAAAACTCTCCTTCAGAAAAACGTGGAGAAAGACCTTCTGCTTGATAACCCCAAATGGTGGAAACTTTAAGTCTTGCAGCTCCTACTTCCTGATAGTTTCTTGTACCAACAGCAGGATCACGAAGGTTTTCATCCTCAAGTTCTGTAATGGTAGATTCTACATAATAAACACCTATGCGAACTATAGTACTCAGTGGAATAACAAACTCTTCTTTTTCGACTTTTCTAACCGCTCCACGAAGATAGATTTTTCCTGATTCAAGCGTAACTTTACCAGTTTCTCTATCTATAATACAATTGCTTCCTGTTATAACATCACCATCACGAAATATTGCATCGCCTATGCCTTTAAGCTTAGAGAGAGCATATTCCTGAGTCTCGTTTAGTTCTGCAGACTGTAGACCTCTTCCTGCAAGAAATAAGCTTTTTTCGTA
This sequence comes from Wolbachia endosymbiont (group B) of Melanostoma mellinum, assembly GCF_947251465.1. Classification (NCBI taxonomy): domain Bacteria; kingdom Pseudomonadati; phylum Pseudomonadota; class Alphaproteobacteria; order Rickettsiales; family Anaplasmataceae; genus Wolbachia; species Wolbachia endosymbiont (group B) of Melanostoma mellinum. Next base: position 150,519 of record NZ_OX366366.1, on the reverse strand, counting down.
TTCTTTGTCAGGATTAAAGCGGTTATAATAGGCGTTTAAAGTCATTTTATGCTAGAAAAATTCAAAAAGTTACAACAAATGAAAAAGTTTCCCGGGTGGCAGCAGTTCTGATAAGCGGCACTGTATGCTCAAGGACCAATAAAATTCCAGGATCTTCTATATCTTGTGGTTCAAAATATCTCTGTCCTTCAGGTAATCCTTCTTTTATTTTAGTACCAACCATAACCCCTAATTCCCGTATAACTTGATTTGCTGCGTCCGTGAAATCGAAAGTAAATTTAAGGTAGAGATTGTTGGTTGGTACAGCGGAAGATTTAAACCTTCCAGAAGGAGTTATAAGTTCGCCGTTTTCATCACCTTTGCAGAAGAGAACTTCGTCTGCAGTACGTCTGCCAAGTTCATTCAAGAGCTTTATAGAATTTATAGGTTCAGGTGGTGTGCTTTGAATGTACTCTATGGTAACTTTATCACTTACTGGAATAGAGCTATTTTCCGTACGTTTAATTACACCAGTACTGCTATCAACTGTATAGTCAACACTTGGCTGATGCATTGTTTGTCCTGTAACAACCTTCACATCTTTAACAGGTTGATGATCAAGTTTTATTTCACCCTTAACGAAAGTTTTTTCTACTTTATGGCTACTTCCAGAGCTTGAATCACCACTTCCCCAAGCAAGATGTAGAGATTGCTTTTTTATGCTTGCTGCTATTGCTGCTCTTCCTGATTGTGTAAGAATTGACACCTATGATGAGTTTGAAAGGCTTATATAATATATATTCAGGATTTGGAAAATTTTTGTCCAAAAAAAATGAATTTTTGCCTAATTTTTTGTTGCAGTATTATTTAAAAATCGAACTATATTATTCTCGAAAAAAAACAATAGAATATCAATAGGTTAAAAATTGCATCTGTATTATTTATTTTTGCTCCTGTCCTACAAAGTGCACCTATAAGTTCTCATCCTTAAAGCATTAATTGTTTTAGGGAAAAGTTATGAAACTAAAAACTGCCATAGTTGTTCAAAATATACGGTATCAAGCTAAGAGATTAAAACTTTTTGAATGCTTTGCTCATGAAACTCATGAAGATCTTGAGCAAGAACTTTTCTGTGAAATTTGGACTTATCTTGATAGATATGACGAAAGTAAAGGTAGCTTTAACACTTTTGTAGCAAGATTAACTGAACGTCGTGCCAATAACTTATTGGAGAAACAACTATGTATGAAGCGCAATATTAATAACTATGTCAATATTGAGAAAACAGAAGCTTTTGAAGATGAAGTAGCGAAACGTACTGATGTAGATTACATGATTTCAACGCTACCAAGAAAGATGCAAAAGATATGCGAGCAACTCAAGTACTTTAACTTATATGAAGTTGCTAAGATGAACAACATATCAAGAACTACTTTAAATACTATGGTAAGAAAAATACGTATAAAACTCTCTTCCATCTACTACAAGGGCAAAAAGAAAAATTGAACATAAATTCTACCTTTCCTGAATATATAACATATACCATTGAGGTGAATAAATGACTTTTAAAATTTTAAACAATAATGAAAGATTGAAAACAACTACAGGCATAAAAGTAGTAATTTTTGGTCCTTACGGTATTGGTAAAACCAGTCTCTTAAAGACTATAAGTGAACCAACACTATGTCTTGACTTTGAAGCAGGTCTGCTTGCTGTTCAAGATTGGCAGGGAGATTCAATTAGTGTTCGTACTTGGAATCAAGCTCGGGATATTGCCTGCCTAATTGGTGGTCCGAACCCTGCACTAAAATCTGATCAGGCGTATAGTCAGAAACACTATGAGCATGTCTGTAGCAAGCACAAAGATCTTCTTTCTGAAGTGTCTAAATACCGATGCATCTTTGTGGATAGTATAACCGTTGCTTCACGTTTATGTCTATTATGGGCAAGGATGCAACCTGAAGCTTTTTCCGATAGATCAGGAAAAGAAGATAAAAGAGCTGCTTATGGGTTGCTTGCTCAAGAGATGATGGCTTGGCTCAATCAGTTTCAACATATCAGAGATAAAGACATCATCATAGTTGGCACACTAGGTCAATATCTCGATGACTGTAATCGTTCAACATGGCTACCTCAATGTGAAGGGGCTAAAACTGCTAGTGAGATTCCAGGGATAGTTGATGAGGTAATCAGCATGGTTGGAATCAAGAAAGATGATGGCACAGAAAAACGTTCATTTGTCTGTCAGACTATTAATACTTGGGGATATCCAGCTAAAGATCGCAGTGGTTGCCTTAACATGGTTGAAGAGCCGCATCTGGGTAAATTACTTGCGAAAATTAAAGCCAAAACCTTGGCTTCTGTTGCCTAATTTTAAAAGGAGTAATATGGAACAAAGCTTTTTCAATATCGGTCAAAAAATCCCTTTTTACAGCGTAAAGGAGTATTTAAGTGATCAAACGCCAATACCAGAGGATATAATCTCACCAAGAATTTTAACAAAAAGAGGTCTATTGGTACTGGGTGGCCCACCTAAAATCGGCAAAAGTGACTTTTTGATCTCTTGGCTTGTCCACATGGCTGGAGGTATTTCTTTTCTTGGTATGACGCCAAGTAGACCTTTGAAGATCTTATACATGCAAACTGAAATTGAATATGAATATATGAAAGAACGTTTGCAACAACTTGATCAAGAACTTTTAAATGTAGCTGCTGAAAACTTAATCATTACACCAAAAGTTCAACTATCATTTAACAGTGAAGAAATAAGTGAAATAAAAAATTCTTTAAACGAAAAAGGCTTTAAACCTGAAGTTTTAGCTATTGATCCTCTTCGTAACATCTTTAGTAGTGAATATGGCAATGAAAATGATAATAGCGCTATGCTATTTTTCTTGCAAAAAACACTTGAAAGACTGAGAAATGTTATCAATCCAGATTCAGGCATAATACTCACTCACCATACAAAAAAACTCTCTAAAAAAATGCTAGAAGAAGATCCATTTCAAGGCTTAAGCGGTGCTGGTTCTTTGAGGGGATTTTATAGTACTGGTATGGTGATGTTTGCTCATGATGAGGAAAGCACTGTCCGTCAAATAGTATTTGAGCTTCGTAATGGTGAACGTGTAGCAAATAAGCTTGTTGATAAGATAGATGGTCGTTGGAAGCTTGCAGACCAATGGAGTAACTGATTTTTACTTAATTTATAGGAGACAATATGTTATCAGATTTTTTAACTGATTTTAATACTGCAAAAATACAGAGTAGTTTGATACCCAAAGGTACAATAGTTAAGGTAAAAATGGCAATAAAGCCTGGAGGTTATGAGAATTGGTTCACGAAAAGCTACACTACTGGCAGCATCTATTTAAACGCTGAATTTACTATCACTGAAGGTCCATATGCAAAACGCAAGATTTTTCAGATTATAGGTGTCAAAAGTGGCAAAGCAGAAGGTGAAGAAGACATCTGGGGAGAATCTGGACGTTCTATGCTTAGAAGCATTTTGGAGTCAGCACGAAATATTCATGCACATGACACTTCAGAGAAAGCAGTTACTGCTAGAAAAATCAACTCTATAGCTGATTTTAACGGGTTAGAGTTTACTGCAAAAGTTGGTATTGAAGCCGACAGTAGATACGGGAACAGGAACAGAATTGCTACAGTTGTTACTCCAGAACGGCAGTCTGATCCTCAGAAAGGGGACTGGATACCCTTCTAGCAAGCAAAAGAATTATTTTTTATATTAGAGGACTCTTATGAATAAATTTCAAAAAACACTATTAATTAATAATCTTAAAGAATGTCTATCTTATTTATTGTCTGACAATCATGAAACAGCAGATGATCTTTCTAAGCGAGATGTAGCTAAACTTTTGACTTCAGTTATAAATGATATAAATCTTGCTAAAGATTTACTAAATAAGACCACTAAACAGCGTTGGAGAAGAGAGTATGATACTATTTTGCAGTTAATTGATAAGAAGTCACATGGAGGAGTTCCTTATGCTAAGAACTCGTTTAGTTACCTTTTTGAATATAAATTTGGCCTTAAGGGTTGTCATTCTATTCGCAAACATATTAACACTTTAGCTGCTGCTGGTTATATTAAATTTTATGAGAAAGAAATACCAGAAAGTAAAAGGCGAATCAAAGTTATGAAAGTAGTTGCAAATTTAAAAACGGCAAATCCATACCAACAAAATTCATAAAACGGACGCTGAGCTTAGTCAAACTTCAAATTAATTAAATTATAAACATATTGGAGATTGTATGGATACATATTGTGATTTTAATACAGCAGCTCCACTAAAGAATGGAAATTATAAGCCATTAGAGGAGAAAGAACAGTTAAAAGATCAACTTCTACTAAATATCAGGTCTTGTCTTTCATACCTATTACCAAGAGGAATTTTTCGTGGTGATAAGTTTTATGTAGGCAATGTACAAGGTGATAAAGGAAAGAGTCTAGTAGTAGAATTAAGTGGTAGTGAAGCTGGCCTATGGCATGATTTTGCAACAGGAGAAGGTGGTGACATTATCACTGCCATTAAGTTAAGGGAAAGAGAAGTTAAGATTGGACAAAAAATTTGAAGTGATTGATAATTATGGTAAATACTAGGGTGAATTTTTAAGAAAAGGGAGTCTGAAAAGTGCAAGTTATTTAAAAAAGTAATAATTGCAGGTTATTTTGCAAAGAATGTACTAATGCAATGATACTGAAAAGATATCTTGAATTTAAAACACATGTTTTCTAGCTCTTTTCTGGTAGTTGAGTGAACGAATATCAGATATCTTATGACGATCAACTCTTCTCCCTTTTCTCACCACTAAAGTGTTCATCAAAAATAACTGTGATAGTCGATACATAATGCAGTCTATGTCTGACTCTGTAGAAAAAATATCAAAGGCTAAGTTTTTAATCGCATTAAATGAGACAGATTTATTGATGCTTTTTTTTAGTTTACTATTCTGTGAGCTCAATGTCTCTTCATCATCTTCTATCATGATACTTTCTAGATTACTGATGAAGATAGTTGACCAAAAATCCTGCTTGATAGTTTCAATACTTTTTCCTGTGAAATTCTCTAAATTTAATCTTCCCTTCAGCCTAGAAAAAAATGTTTCTACTCCCCAGCGCAAGTAATATAATCTCTCAAACTCTTCAACTGTAAAACGTTTCTCATCTAACAGAGATGTTACTAACACTTCAACTTCGCCAGAAGAAAGTATTATTTTGACTAACCTGAATTTCATCTCATCAGGTAATCCTAGCTTTCGTAGCTGTCTTGCTACTTTAATAGGTGCGGTAGACACTACCACCGTACTAGATGGGCTTTCCGGCTTAAACATAGTGTTTATTTCATTGAAAGACGAACTTGAACAGCGAATTATATAATTGATTTTCCTTCCTGTAAGCTCAGCAAGAAATCGATAAGATACGTATCCTCTATCACAGATTAACAAATCGTCTGATTTTATGGATTCAAGCATACCGATTGCTAAATCAACCTCATAGCTGTCACCTCTACTTAGCACAGATTTTATTGCAATATTATTTAGCACATCGTAGCAAACTTCAAAGGTTGCACTTGTATAGTCTTCAAATCTCTGGATTCCATTCCATACTGCTCTTGAGCCAAACTCACCTATTATTTTGTCGCTCTTTGGCAGAATCAGTATTGAAGCATCAAATGCAAGTACTCTGAAGCCATGGTGGGTTTTAAATTCCTGATCTTGGTAGTATAGGGAAACTATATCATCATTTAACTCTGAAAACGCAGTATGTTTTAGCTTCTTTCTTGCTTGAGTAAATGCACTTGCCGTAATTGTATAATCTTTTCTTGTATGCAGAACAAACTCATTAAGCATCACTTGTAATGACTTTACACTCTTTCTAAAAATCAGGAGAAATACATTAACGAAGGGCAGCTTTCTTTTTCGTGAGAAGTCTTTTGAGGATGCTCTGTGTGCGTTTATAAAGTTTAAACTCATCAATTTATTTTTTATAAACATGATTATTCTTTTTTTTACTCATGTCATTACTTCTTTTAATTTGTGAATCTTACCTGATTTTATAATACAGTTCATCACTTTTCCTTAACTTAATGGCAGTGGTGACATTATCGACCTTTGGGCAGAAGTGCATAGAAAAAGTACTAGAACAGAGTTTACTGAAGTAATGGACTCTATAGCTGAATGGCTTGGTCATTTTAAAAAGATCAAAACTGACAAAACTGCAGGTAATCCAACTGCATATTGGGATTATTACGATGAAAACGGCCAAGCTATTGTTAGGGTCTATCGTTATGATGATAATAATGGAAAGCGATATCTTCCTTTTGATATAAAAAAATCTGACTTTGGTGCACCGAAGATAAGGCCACTCTATAATATTCCAGGTATTTTGAAATCCGATAAAGTTATTTTTGTTGAAGGGGAAAAATGTGCAGAAGCGCTGATAGAGAAAGGAATAACTGCAACAACAGCAATGTCTGGAGCAAATGCACCTATTGAGAAGACAGATTGGACTCCACTTAAAGGTAAACACATTATTATATGGCCAGATAATGATGAACCAGGTAAACGATATGCTGAAAATGCTGCAAAAAAGCTTTTAGAGATCGGAGTTGCATCACTTGTTAAGCTTAAGATACCACAAGATAGGCCGAAAGGTTGGGATGCTGCTGATTGTGTAAAGGAGGGTATAAGCATTGAAGAATTTTTAGCTTCAACTCCTTTACTTACTATTGATACCCCATCTACTGACATTCCAAATACTTCAAATATGAAAAGTTTAGAAAGATCTACAAAACAGCCGCTTAACATTTTAGACTGGAGTGTGAGTCGTTATTTAGGTTCAGTACCAATACAAAGGTTTCTTGTTGAAGGTTTATTTCCTTTAGGTGTTACCTCAATAGTAGCTGCTATGGGAGATACAGGTAAAGGTATGCTACTCCTTGACTTGGCACTTAAGGTTGCAAGTGATGCAGATCAGATATGTGGTTTTGGTTCCCTTGTTACAGAGCATGGATCAGTAGTGATTTTTTCAGCAGAAGATGATGCAGGTGAGATACACCGTCGTCTTGATCGTCTTGATCCTAGTAGCAAGAGAGCAGAATATCAAAATCGATTATTTATTATACCTATTCCAAATACGGGAGAGCCCTTTTCTATAGTGAAAAGCAACATGCGTGGTAAATGTCCTGAAACTTCAGATAAATTTGAAGACATCTGTAGACAATTAGATAAAGTAAAAGATCTAAAACTAATAGTATTTGATCCACTAGTATCATTTGTCCATGCTAATATAAACTCAGACCCAGAAATGGGATATTACGCAATGGGGTTACTTGCAAACTTAGCAAATGAAACAGGAGCAGCTGTAATTGTAGCACATCATATGAGAAAACCCAAGTGCAGTGAACCGATTACGACTGTGGAACAGGCAAGAGATGCGATAAGAGGTACAACTGCACTTGTTGATGGAGTTAGGTGTTCTTTTGCATTATGGCCTGCTTCAAAAGAGCATCAGAATACTGTGTTTAATACATTAAAGGTTAGTAAAGTTAATAATGCAGTATACCAAGGAGCTATAGTTAAGTCTAATGGAGCAACAGATAGGAATATAAGAACTTACTTACGCTCCTCAACTGGCTTGCTTGAGGATATATCTGAGGAATTTAAGCTTGGAAAATTATCTGATGAATACTTAAAAAAGATACTGATGCAAGCTATTGCAGTGTCAGCAGAAGAAGGTCATCCGTTTACTCATACAGGTGGACCAGGAGTGTTTCAACAACGGCATAGATTACCATCTGCATTTCATGGTGTTAGTAGGCATAGACTTGAACGTTTAGCACAGGAACTATTAAACGAAAGAAAAATAGTAAAAGGTATGGCTACAAACTCAAAAGAGGATAAATGGCTTGATATCAAAACTGGTTCTTTTGCCAGAGGAGAAGGTAAGTTTAAGCTAGGTGCAGGAAGGTTTGAAATAGGTAACTTCTAAAAAATACTTAAAGCTCACTTATGAAAGTTTTGTGGGTTCATTTTGTCTCTCTGAAAGTAAGGTTTTAAGAACAAAAAATGAATTCCACACGACCAAATTTCCATGATTTCCGGAAAATTTATCAAGATTTGGAAATTAGAGTATATTCACACTTAAACTATTGAAATTCGTTGATTTTTAGCCATCTAATATAAGAAATATTACGTTTCCATTTCCAAAAAATTTAGCTAATTTGGTAACACTCAAACCCGCTACAGTGGCTGATTTCCACTTTCCGAGAATCTTATATATTATATATATATAAATAATAATAAATGATATAATAATAAACTAATATAAAATACAATAACTATAGTAATGGTTCATAGTAACTTTTGAGCAAAAAGAAAGAAGTTTGGAAAAGTAGTCACTAATAGAAATACAACACAGAGACAAAAATACGAAAAACCTACTATTGCATTTTGAACAACTTGAAAAAAAAGATGAAGGACCTAAAAGTGAAAGACAAAACAATTTATAATAGCGTTTTAAAAAGACTCTATGACCCAAGGGTACAAGTTATACCACCTTGACCTAAGTTACTCATGTAGGGTAGCTTAAAACTCGATTACGAGGTACTTCTAAATTATTTTTTACCCCAAACTTTTATTTACTACAAGAAACCCTAAAACTAGTCTATCATGTTTTTTTGTTGGTTGCAAAGAAAATTTTTCAAACTTAAAGAACAAATGGTTAGTAGACTTTTTGAAACGTTATTTTTGCAACAGCCAACTTATGTCACTTCTATCATAGAGAGGGTAACAAAATACTCCTACCTTTTAAAACGTATCCGTTCAGAGGTGTGGTTTAAGAAACAACAGCTAGCAGGTTTTGAAAAGGGTTTAATTCCTTTTGTTTCCAAGTCAGATACAACGAAATTATCCGCTCAAGAAATCTATTCCCTCGCTCTGACTGTGCAAAATATGAATTCTTACGATAGACAACATAATGCCGTATCTGTCGCTCAACATGGTTATTCGTTAATGGAATATTCTCTGGGTCATCCAAAAATGTCCACATCATTGACTCGGATTTTATAATACCCTTTACCGTTCGTGAAGCTCCTTTTGCTTCAAGTATATAAGATATTTTTATCATGCAGTACTGTATGTATCTTCGTAATTCTTTAGCTTGCTTAGTGAACTTTGAAATACTAATTTCATTTTCTGACAAAGCGTTTTTTAATACAAACAATCCATTAGCTGCGTCTTTTAAACAATGGCCAAGTCTCATTACTTCACTATTCCAACTATGAGATAACCTCTCGAAATTTCTCAATAAGTGAGCCCAACAAATTTGTCGTTTTTCATCACTGAAGTGGTTGTAAACTGCATATCTGTCAGTAATTACCAGGTTTTTGTAATCACAAAATGCACTATTCTTTAAAAATTTCATTCCTCTTGTATCTGCTAACTTCATAAGACTTGCTTTATTGTTGGCAAACATCCAGCACCATCCCAATTTGCCTTTGTTGTAGTGACTGGTTTCATCAATATGCAAAATTTCGCTTGCTTTTATTTCTTCCTCTATTTGTTCATAGGCTTCTTTACATTTTGACGAAACCCTTGCTTCACTATTGGACACACTACCAACACTTATACTCATGTTAAAGATGTCTTTCATAATATTCGCTATTTCTCGCTTTGAATTCTTATAAAACCCACTTAGTGATGCAACTACTGACTTAACTCTAGGACCAAAGGTATCCGGTGTAACTCCTTCTGGTAATTTGCTACTCCTTCTTTTTCCGCATTTACGACAGCGACCATGTTCTAATTGATACTCAACTACGTAAGGCTTAATTTCTGGTAAATCAACTTTTTGATAGACATATGGTTTTTCCGATATTGCGATTTCTTCACCACACTCGCATCTATTTGGTAACTCTACCTTCACCACCTCATCTGCTTCCATTTTAGCTCGGCAATTCCCCTTATGTCCAACTTGACCACCTATCTTCCTGCCGCCCTCTGACTTATCTTCTGGTGTGTCTTTTTTTATTTTGTACAGCTCTTTTGAACTTGGTAAAGATGAATTCCTTGAGTTTAAGCCGAGTCTCTCTCTTAGTTCAGCATTCTCTATTTCTAAGATTTTATTTTTTTCTTCAAGCTTTGCTACTTTCTGCTCTAAGTTTTTACATAACTCTACAATACTGATCAACAATTGAAGCATCTAGCCTTACTTTACTATCAACATTTTGTGTTATTACTACTTTAATATATTATGTCAATTGTTTTTTATCCTTGCCACACCTCTGAACGGATACTTTAAAACGCTTTAGGAGGTCCTTACAACACTATTTGTAATTTAGATATAAAAGTTCGTCTTTTTTTAATTAACGCGTGTAGCTCCCCTAAAAACTCGAATAAAAGGCATCTTTAGTAACCCAACTATTGCAAAATAAACTTACTGGTAAGTTTAACACATTTTTTACACTTTGCAAAGAAAATTCTTCAAAAAAGATTGAACGACTTGTGGTGAGTATAAGGGTTTAATGGAGACTATATGAGAATACAACAACTTTTATTGCAAACCTCTGAGCAATTGATTGCAAAACTCTCAGTAATGAAATCAGCAAATTGTAGATGAAGCTCAAGGAAAAAAGTTACTGCCATAGAAGAAGAAACAGAAGCTACAGAACTCTTAACCCGCTTAATAGTTCAAAATGGAGACAAAGATCTAAATTTATTTATTTACGTCTCCAATTTTATCGCGTATAATGGAGACAAAGATTTATGTTTTCACTATTTATTGGCAGATAGGGCTTTCTAAAGGGTGGGTCACCCCCCTTGAAATTAAAATAAAAGCAAGATGTCAAACATAGATAGCTCAACTACAAGCTGGTTTTTGTTGTAGTTATTTTCTCACTTTCTTTACTTGCTTTAATTAATTCATCAAAGTCAGATTCATGTAATTTATCTTGTATAACTCTATACTTTTCGTATTCTCCTTCAGCTAGAGCTTTTGCAACTTCAGCACTAACTTTACCAGCATCTTTAAGCACTTCATAATCATTGAACAATAGAAATGCATCCAACTTTTCAACCCAATTCTGCATTTTCATTAGCCGATGCTTTCTTGCTTGAAGTTCCGCATAATCTAGATACATCGAAACAATATGATTTAGTTCACTCAACTCTTTTTCAGTCAAATAGTTTTTTGCAGTACTCACATCACTCTTATGAATTTTGTTGCCAGAACCATCTTTCCATGTAGTTAGCCCCATATGTGGCTTTTCGTGATCAACTCGAGAACATATCAACTCTGCTGCAGTTAAACCATAAATTGCCCAATATAATTTATTTTGTACTTTTGCGTAAAATTGTCTTGTTATATCCGAATGTGGATCATAATCTGCAGAGCATTCAGCATAAATATCTGTAATCTTCTGGTAAAATCTACGTTCGGATGCTCGTATTTCCCTGATTTTTTCAAGTAATTCATTGAAGTAATCTTTGCCAAACTTTGGGCCGTTTTTTAGCCGTTCACTATTCAATACAAATCCTTTGATGATAAAATCCCTCAAAACTTTTGTAGCCCATACTCTGAAAGATGTAGCCTTTTTAGAATTAACTCGATAACCAACAGCTATGATTGTATCTACATTATAAAATTGCGTCGGGTAATTTTTACCATCTGCAGCAGTTACCTCAAAAGTGGAAACAACTTCTTTTTCTTGTAATTCACCAGATTCAAATATGTTCTTTATATGCTTACTAATAGCCGGCAGTTGCACATCAAATAATTCAGCCATCCTTTTTTGCGTAAGCCAAAGATTTTCATCTCTGCATAAAACTTCAATTTCTATATTTCCACCTGGGGTAGTATAAAATACAATCTTATTCTCATCCATTATCTATCTCCTATAACTTACAAACAAACCGTTAATGAAGTTTAAGGAATTTAACCAATTAATTGTCTTTACTGCAACCAAATTCTTTAAAACGTCTTTAGAGGGCTATTATAACTTATTAATGAGCTAGATAGAGGGGGATATATGTTTTATCAAAAATCCATTTGACCTCTTCTCAGCTCCAATAAACAGTTATTTCCAAAATGGAAACAACTCAAATAGTAAGATGTCTAGGAGTTCCGTTTAGCGGATTCTTAAAGCTCTTTAATTTCTGAGCTACATTCAAATTATTTTAACTTTTTTTCAGAAAATCCCGGAAAAAGTAGCAAGAAATCCGGTATATATATTATAGAAGGGCATTGAGTGTAGATGTGCTTCAAACACAAAAGTCGGCAAACGAACAGAGTAGAAAAGATTGAAGAAAGCAAAAGAAACGAGATAGGTTTTTGGTGAGTTGCGTAATTGAGAATTTATATTTTTTTAAATAAGACAAAAACTGTATTTTAAAGCTAGATGTGACTTTAGGGTAAAATATACTACTTTTACTTCTCGTCAACACAGTTAACGAACTACCACAGTAAAAGGGTTAATACGGTAGCCATAATCTTTACGTGATGATCCAGGCCAACCAACTGTTTGAATCACATCATTACGTTCGATGTTTAATCCTAACTTTTTAGCTAAAGTGGTTTTTATTGTTCTTTGGATTGTGTTTATTGGTTTTCTAATGTAATGTTCTGGATCTGCTTCTGGATCAAGATTTAGGCGCTTTTCTATTTCAGTTATGCGAAGCAACATGTGTTTTTCAGGAGGTAATTCTTTTTTACAATCATTCAAAAATTGTTCAAATAATACGCGCAAAACTTTCATACATGCTGCAGCTTTCTTATTTAGAATCTCTATATTGTTTACGTAAAGCGAGCCCTCTATCAATTGCAACTTTAATAATTCCTTCTCTTTAGGAGGTTCAATTAGATTAAGTGCAGTATGTAAGATTTGCATTGAAGTATTTGGTATGAACTCTAGTACTCCTCTTTGTGCTGCTTCTTGGAATACTTCAATTAAAGTCTTATGCTGAAAGAAAAGGTCAACCATTTTTACTGTGGGCAAATCAAGAGGTATGTTTGATGGATTTTTTCTCAGTATTATTAATACAGTTGGATTAGCTTTAAGCTTATCTATCGTTAAGAATGTTGGATTGGTGCAAAAATCAAGTATGATTAAACTTACAATCTTACCTTGTCCACCAACATGATAAACTCCACTTTCCACTTTTTGCCACATAAAATTTGTATCACTTAGCTGACCTTCAAACCAATTCATAAATTTCTCTGGGTTTAAATATGCAGATAAGCGGTGAAATCTTTGCTTCTTGTAGGTATTAGGTAAAATATCACGGTTGCAGTTTTCACAAATTATATTATCGCATGCTTCGTTAAAGTCCTCATCAATGAAAATCTCATTGTTACAGTATGGATCAACTATATTGGGCCAATCTAATTTATCTTGTCTACGAGAGCAGATAATGTAAGACCTCTCTTGCATCTGAATTAATTTAAGATCTGACAAATACCTTGCTGCTTTGATGTAATTTTGATTTGGGTTAACCCAAGAGCTGCCAGAATTAAGAAGATCAGAGATTTGCTCTTGGCAAGATTGTAAGACCATAAAATTGTTTTATGTATGCTTTAAAATCCTCTCTTTCCCTTTTATTCAGAGGATGTTCAGAGTAGTAAATTGCTATGTACTCATCACTTCTCTTGAAAAATAAGCCTATCTTTTTACCTTGAAATATTACTTTAATCGACTCTATCAATGGCACTATGTCTCCTACAAATGGCTTTAAAACATGCAATTCCGGTGCAATAGGATCATATGGAGCGACAGTCAAAGTGATATTAGTATAGCTGTAATTGAAACGATTTGACTGAAACTTTAACTCAAAAACACGAATATTTGAATCAGATTCATTAATACAAGTTTCTATAAATTTATGCACCTGTTCCGCGAAGTTTTTATCCTGCACATCTACAAAAATACATTCGCAGCCAAAGTAACAACTTGCAATGCTATTTGCTATTTCTATAGCTTGATCAATATTTCTAGCACCAAGATCTACCTGAGTACCATTTAGTAGAAAATCCAAAATCATCCACTCTGCCTTATGGCCATGAATAACTTTGTTTGAATTTAACAACAAATCTATATCGCTAGCTTTGCGTATTAACACATATAAACGATTCTGATGATAGAAGAAACCTTGTAGTTGATTCTCGAAACTGTCATTTCTCTTAATGTTATCTTCTTTCAGTATTTGTTGTATGATTTCCTCTGAGATAAAGTCTTTAAATGGAGTACTTGGTCGTCTTGGTATTTTTTGTAAGGCAAAAGACATGAAACTCTTTCTTTGTATTTTTTCAAAGTGATAGACAGACTTTAAAAGATTGTAATCTGCATGAAACAGTAGAAACAGCAAAGACTTCTTATCATATTTATTATTATTTTTTACAAGGTAGGATTTCATGAGTTCCGTAGTTAATGCAGATCTTGCAATTTCACTGACAGTAACTTCTAGTTTTGCACGGTCAAAACAGGTAATCAAGTAGTAAGTAACGAGAGAATCGGAATAATTAGCAATCACTTTACGTTTGTATTGTACAGATGTATTATCGTAACTTTCATCATCAAAGAGTTGAGCATTTAATTTATCTTTAAAGGAGTTTTGAAAAATAATATTTAATTGCTTACCAGAAAGTGAATCTATCCAAGACTGACGTATTTTTGTATTGTGAAAACGATCAAGCAAATGGTCAACAGGGACTTCTAAATCATCTTCCCAAAATTTACGATTTGGATAAATGTTCATAAGAAACTAACCACACCATAATAACATAATAGACTACTTAAATAGTTAAGATAGAAATCTGAAAGTCTTGACCAATAATTATGCAAGGACTGTTTACTGATTTTTAACTAAGTTTTTTCTAAAAAGTTTGCTTAAGAAGAAGATTTTTTGGACAAAAATTTTCCAAATCCTGAATATATATTATATAGGCTTCACGTACTCTAGCGAAACAAATTCTGAATATAAATGTCAATCCTAACACTGGACCTTGGCAAACAAACGGGCTGGGCAATTCTAACAGATGGAGTAATTGAAAGTGGAAGCAAAAGCTTTCATGGTAGCCGTTTTAGCGGAGGTGGCATGTGCTTCTTGAATTTTCGTAATTGGCTTAATTCTTTGAAGGACATTTCTGCAGTGTATTTTGAGGAAGTAAGAAGACATCTAGGAACTGATGCAGCGCATTGCTATGGCGGTTTTCTCGCAGTTCTGTCTGCTTGGTGTGAAGAACATCATGTGCCGTACAAAGGTGTTAATGTTAAAACTATAAAACGCTTTATAACAGGCAAAGGCAATGCAAGTAAGAGTGAAGTTATTGAAGCTGTAAAGAAAAAAGGTTTTTTGCCTAAAGATGATAATGAATCTGATGCTTTAGCATTAATGTTTTACGCTATGAATCTCAGTAAAGATTTTAACACATTAAAAATACCGTAAAAGCGGGTCCTTTCGGCCATACTGGCGGGTTTGGTGGGTCAGACCCCAAGCCTTCTTTAGCGTCAGAGATATTTTAAATATTAACTTTTTAATTAGCACAGTAATTATATGAATTTAGCAATCCACTATTATCCTACTCAAAATCTCATCGAATATGAGCGTAATCCACGTAAAAATGACGATGTAGTAAATAGAATGTGTGCTTCTATTCGAGAATTTGGCTTTCGTATACCAATAGTTGCAAAAAGTGATGGTACTGTGGTTGATGGTCATTTAAGACTTAAAGCAGCAAGAAAACTTGGTATGGAAAGTATACCAGTGGTCTTAAGTGATAATTTAAATGAACCACAAACCAAAGCTTTTCGGTTACTGGCCAATCAATCAGCTAATTGGGCAAAGTGGGATGATGATCTTTTGAGAGTGGAAATTCAAGAGTTAGAAGATTTGGAGTTTGACCTTAAAATGACCGGATTTGAGTTAGAAAAAGTTCAACGGTTTCTCGATGATTTTGATGGTGAAAAAGAAGATCTTTCTGATTTAGCTGTTGATGACAAAAAAGTAACAAAACCAGGTGATCTATGGATTTTAGGTGATCATCGAATCTATTGTGGTGATAGCTCTGTAGTTGAATCATATAAAGCGCTGTTAGATGATAAAATGGCAGATATTACTGTGTGTGATCCTCCGTATAACGTAGCATATGGTAACAGTCAAGAGAGAGAAGACAAAAAGATATTAAATGATAATCAAGGTGAAAAGTACGAACTTTTTCTCTATGATATTTGCACTCATATTTTAGCATACACCAAAGGAGCAATTTACATCTGCATATCATCATCAGAGTTTTCAACGTTGCAAAAAGTATTTGAGGAGGCAGGAGGAAAATGGTCAACTTTTATCATTTGGGCAAAGAATCACTTTACGCTAGGCAGATCAGATTATCAAAGACAATACGAAGCAATGCTCTATGGATGGAAAAGCGGCAATAAACGTGAGTGGCATGGGGGTAGAAATCAAAGTGATCTGTGGTTTTATGATAAGCCAACGCACAATACACTACACCCAACGATGAAGCCAGTAGAGCTAATGGAGAGAGCAATAGTTAATAGCAGTAGACCTGGGGATATAGTACTTGATCCATTTAGCGGCTCTGGAAGTACACTGATTGCATGCGAGAGAACAGGAAGAATCTGCAGAACAATAGAGCTAGATTCAAAATTTGTAGATGTAACCATAAAACGTTGGCAAGTATACACGGGAAGAGATGCAATTTTAGCCGGTACTGGTAAAACCTTTTCAGAGACTCAAGAAGAAAATTCGTAAAAAGGAGCGAAAAGAGAGGAGGAAAAGAGTGGAAAAAATCACGCAGACGGAATGGGCAAGAGAGATAGGGGTATCAAAGCAATATGTCTGTTATTTAGTAAAAAAAGGAATAGTTGAGTTGGAGGATGGTTTGATCAATAGAGAACAAGCAAATGAAGCGGTGGCAGCAATAAGAGATCCAAGTCAGCCACTGAGGAGGAAAAATCCAGAAAACGAAAATACAAGTAACCTTTCCACGATGTTGCTAAAAACTAGAATAAAAAATGAAATGGAACGAGGTAAACTTCTTGAGGCAAAAGCTAGGGCTGAGATAGGAGAACTTGTAGCAGTAGAAGAAGTAAAAAGTGAGGCATTTAACGTAGCAAGAGTTGTCCGTAATAATTTGCTTAATATTCCAAATAGAGTTTCAGCACTGCTTGCATCACTGAGTGACACTGAAAAGATTCATATGGCGCTAACCGAAGAGATTACAAACTCATTACAAGAATTATCTAATATTAAGTTTTAAATAATGTCTGCTAACTTAAGTTTAGAATTAATAAAGTGTCTCATTAATCAGCAAGGAGTGGATGTAAATGTTAGAGGATTAAATGGAAAGACACCGCTACATTATGCAGTAGAAATTAACGAGCTTAGTATGGTTGCGCTCTTACTAAATAGGAAAAATATTAATCCACTGATCACTGATGATGATGGTAAAAGTGCGCTCTCTTGTGCAAGAGAAGAGATATTACAAGCACTAATCAATCACAAATATGGATTGGAGAAAGATAGCTTACTTCATTTAGCTGCGATGTTGAATGAAGCAAATGCTGTAAGGTTTTTACTCAACAAAGGAGTTAATGTTAATGAGCAGAATGCTTTACTACATACACCGTTACATTTAGCGGCAGGAGCTGGGCATGAAGGGATAGTAGAAATTTTAATTAGAGAAGGAAATGCGGATAAAGATGTTCTTGACGTGAGAAATCATGCAGCAATGCATTATGCAGTAAACAATAAGAAGCTAGAAGTAGTAAAATTACTTTCAAATCTTGGTGCGAATGTCAATATAGCTGGTAGCGGCAGAAATGCAATGAAATTATCTCCTTTGCACGTAGCTATAAGTGGCAGTAATTACGACGAAAGAGACTTATGTTTAGATATTGTAAGATGCTTAATAAATGTTCCTAATGCTGGAGTTAATTTACAAGACTATGAAAATAAAACACCACTACATTACGCTGAAAGACTTAAAACAGTAGAAGTATTACTAACCCGAGAGGATATAGATCCTTTGATTAAAGATGATAATGGCAAGACACCATTTTGTTATGCAAAAGAAGAGAACAAATCTGAAATAGTAAAAGCTTTAATAAGTAATAGGTATGGAGTAGAGAAGAACAATTTACTTCACTTAGCAGCAAAAAAAGGATATGGGGAGATTCTAGGGGCGATTTTAAAAGAAGGAGTTGAAGTAGATGTTTTAAACGATCAAGGAGAATCAGCAGTATATCTTGCTGCAATAAATAGGCATTTTAATATAGTAAAATTACTGCTAAAGAAAAGAGCAGATGCTACAGATGTTTTTGAGTACGCAATAACAACAAATAACGTAAAACTGGTAAAGTTACTAAACAAGGAAAAGGATATAGTTTTATTTGGAAAAAATGACAACTTTCCAACATTTCATTTATTGAGCAATAAATATTTTGAAGAAAGAAAAATAGCAGATAAAAAAATAAAGAAATATACCAATATCATCTGTGTTTCTACAACAGTATGTGCAATAGCGATAGTGGGAATTTACCCTAACATTATAGCTGCAGTAATGGTGGGAATAGTTGCGCTCATAGCTGCAATAATGATGAGTAATTTGACTCAAAAGTACTTAGAAGAAGCGCTTGAAAAGAAAATGTTTACTGAACTCGAAAGTGAGAAAACAAGTAGTCCTAATTTAAGTGATGTGGAAATATCATCTAGTGATGGTGAAGAGCTAGCGATATGATATACGCTACATCATTTTCTGAAGGTTTAAAACCAGATCCAGAGCTTAAAGTATCAGAGTGGGCAAATGAGTATCGAGTTTTAGCAGCAACTGCAGCATCAGAACCTGGTAAATGGAGAACAGAAAGAACGCCTTATTTAAAAGAGATAATGGACTCTCTATCACCATCTTCACCAATTGAAAAAGTAGTGTTTATGAAAGGGGCACAAATTGGAGGAACAGAAGCTGGTAACAATTGGATTGGCTATATCATCGATCAAACACCAGGACCAATGCTAGTAGTACAGCCAACAGTTGAAATGGGAAAGCGTTGGTCAAAAGGAAGATTTGCACCGTTAATAGAGAGTACGCCATGTTTAAAAAGTAAAGTAAAAGACCCAAGATCAAGAGATTCAGGCAATACTGTACAAAGTAAGGAATTTCCAGGTGGAATAGTAGTAATAACCGGAGCAAATAGCAGTGTAGCACTGAGATCTATGCCAGTAAAATATCTCTTTCTTGATGAAATAGATGCCTACCCAGGAGATTCAGGAGGAGAAGGAGATCCAGTTTTACTCAGCATAGCCCGAACTAATACATTTGCACGACGAAAGATTTTTTTAGTATCAACGCCAACGATTCATGGAATAAGCAGAATTGAGAAAGAATTTGAAGCAACAGATAAGAGATATTTTTTTGTTCCCTGTCCGTATTGTAATTACTATCAAGTTCTAAAATGGTCACAAATAAAATGGGAAGATAAAAATCCAAGTACAGCACACTATATATGTATAGAATGTGGTGAAAAGATAGAAAATCATCAAAAGACAGAGATGCTTGAACGTGGAGAATGGAGAGCTACAAATCCAATGAAAGGTGAGAAAAAAGGATTTCATCTTTCAAGTCTTTATAGTCCAGTAGGCTGGTATAGCTGGACTCAAGCAGTAGAAGATTTTCTCCATGCAAAAGAAAGTGAACAATTACTGAAAGTTTGGATAAATACTACGCTTGGAGAAACTTGGGTAGATAAAGGAGAAGTACCTGATTGGAAGCAATTATTTAACAGGAGAGAATTTTTTCCCGTAGGCACAGTACCTAGGAGAGAAGTGGTGCTTACTGCAGGAGTAGATGTCCAAAAAGATCGGTTAGAAGTAGAAGTTGTAGCATGGGGAAAAAGCCGTGAAAGTTGGTCAATAGACTACCGAGTATTTGAAGGAGATACAGGAAGTGGAGAAGTATGGAAAAAGCTTTCAGAGCTGTTAAATCATCATTTTATCGGTGAAAATGGGCTTGAATACATGATAAGTATGATGGCGGTTGATGCTGGGTATGCGACACAAGAAGTATACAATTGGGTAAGAGGTCATCAAGGCTCTGGAAGAGTAATGGCAGTGAAAGGTGTAAATAAAGCTCTAGTACCACTTAGCAGCCCAAGTAGAGTAGATATAACAGTTGGTGGTCAAAAGCTAAAAAGAGGAATAAAGCTCTGGCCAGTGGGAGTATCGATATTAAAGTCAGAGCTTTTTCAGCTACTTAATATTTTAAAAGAAGAAGAGAAAGTGCCAGCAGGATATTGTCATTTTCCCGAATATGCACCTGAATATTTTAAGCAGCTAACGGCAGAGCAATTAGTCAGCAAGGTAGTAAAAGGATACACCAAACAAGAGTGGCAAAAAGTAAGAGAAAGAAATGAAGTACTAGATTGCCGAATTTATGCGAGAGCAGCATCTATTGCGCTTGGAATTGATCGTTGGCCAGAGAGTAAATGGAATAGTTTGAGTGGAAAAATAGAAAGTAAAAAACCTAAGAAAGTAAGACAGAGTAAGTGGCTGGAAAATGTATAACGAAGAGTATTTAGTTCAAGTCGAAGAAGCGATAAAGAAACTACAAAACGGAGAGCGAGTAGTATCAATTGCATATGGTGACCATGTGGTGAGATATGCTGAAGTTCAGATAAATGACTTGCTGAATTTACGGCAACGTATTAAGGCTGAACTGAAAGTTGCAGGTATGAAGCCTAAACGAAAGATTATTTTTGCAACAAATAAAGGAATTATATGAGGAAAAATTTTCTGAGAAAAGTTGTAAAAGAGGAATATTCTGAATTTTTAGAGCAATTAAAAACTTTTATAAAACTATGGGAGAATAGAGAGAGTCCAGTAAATGGAATAATAGATTTGTCACATTGGCAAGAAAATGTGGATTTTGAGTTAGCTAAAGAGAATGGTATAGTTGGAGTAATTCATAAGGCAACGCAAGGAACAGGGTACATAGATACAAAATACAAAGAAAGAAGAAAAGAAGCTGAAGACTTGGGTCTATTATGGGGTTCATATCATTTCGGTGTAGGGGAAGATGGAAAGGATCAAGCAAATCACTTTTTGAATACAGTGGGTAAAACTAAAAATACAATTGTTGCTCTTGATATTGAAGAGAACGAAAGTGGAAAAAATATAGAACCAAGACAAGCAGAAGATTTTATTAAAAAAGTTCAAGAAGAAACAGGGCGTTTACCTTTAGTGTATGGAGGTGCTAATTTTTTGAAAGATTTTGCCACACCAATTTTGACGAAATGTCCATTATGGATAGCAAGATATGGAGATCAACCTGTTTTACCGCAAGGCTGGAATAAGTGGATTTTATGGCAATACACCGAAGGTAAAAATGGTCCAGAGCCACATGAAGTAGAAGGAATCGGAAAATGTGACAGAAATAAATTTAACGGCACATTAAAAGAATTAAGAGAATTTTGGTTAGTATGATGCTGAAAAATTTCAAACAACTATTTAGCAAGCCAAAAATCAAAAGCTCAGCGTGGGATGCAGCAGGTTCAGGAAGAAGATTTTTTCACTTTCAACCAGAGTTAGGAAGTATAAACAATTTGCTGTCTCAAAACCTTGAAACTTTACGTAGTAGATCACGTGATATGGTAAGAAAAAATCCATATGCAGCAAATATCATTGATACGATAGTGAGTAACTCTATTGGAACAGGAATAAAGCCGCAATCAAAAGCAAGAGATGGAGAATTTCGAAAGAAGGTGCAAGAATTATGGCTAAGATGGAAAGATGAAGCAGACAGTAACGGAGTAAGTGATTTTTATGGATTACAAGCTCTGATATGCAGAAGTATGATAGAGGGAGGAGAATGTTTTGTACGTTTAAGAACGAGAAAGCTGGAAGATAGATTTTCTGTACCATTACAACTGCAAGTACTTGAGTCTGAACATTTAGATAATAAAACAAATCAAACTTTAGGAAATGGTAATGTAATAAGAAACGGGATTGAGTTCAATAGACTTGGGCAAAGAGAGGCATATTACTTATTTAGAGAACATCCAGGAGAAGGCTCATTTGGAGAATCAGTGAGAGTACCAGCAAATGATGTTTTACATATTTATAGACCTTTAAGACCTGGGCAAATTAGAGGAGAGCCATGGCTTTCTAATATACTGCTAAAGCTTTATGAACTTGATCAATACGATGATGCAGAATTAGTAAGAAAAAAGACAGCAGCGATGTTTGCAGGGTTTATTACGAGACTTGATCCTGAGGCAAATATTTTAGGTGAGGCGCAAGCAAATGAGCAAGGAGTAGCATTATCAGGTTTAGAGCCAGGAACAATGCAGCTTTTAGACCCAGGAGAGGACATAAAATTTTCAGAGCCATCAGATGTTGGAGGAAGTTATGAAGCATTCATGAGACAGCAGCTAAGGGCAATAGCAATAGGTACAGGGATAACATACGAGCAACTAACAGGAGATTTAACAGGCGTTAATTATTCATCAATCAGAGCTGGATTAATAGAGTTTCGTCGTCGATGCGCTATGCTGCAACACAACATTATGGTATTCCAGTTTTGCAGACCAGTATGGAATAGATGGCTAGAACTTGCCACTTTATCTGGAGAGCTTCCTACAACAGATAATCAAATATTTAAAGATGTAAAATGGATACCGCAGGGATTTGATTGGGTTGATCCTTTAAAAGATCAGCAAGCACAGCAAATGGCAGTAAGAAATGGATTTAAGAGTCGATCGGAAGTAGTATCAGAAATGGGTTATGATGTAGAAGAAATTGACCAAGAAATAGCAGAAGATCAAAAGCGTGCTAATTCTTTTGGACTTTGTTTCGATTGTGACGTTAATGTGCCATAAAATACAATAAGGGGAAGAAGGTGATGTGGATAAATAAACCAATAATGGTAGAGAGAAGAAGCTTTGAACTACTATCATTATATAACAGCAAACAACCTATCTTTAAGAATTTAAAGCATTTTCATATAAACCCAAAAGGAATAGCAATAATACGTATTTATGGAGTTTTGACAAAAAAAACAGAAGCTTTTGATCATATTTTAGACATGACTTCGTATGAAAATATTCATGAAGAGATAGAGAGTGCTTTAGAAGATAAAAGCATAGAGACGATTCTACTTGACATAGACAGTCCCGGAGGGGAAGTAAACGGTGTCTTTGACCTAGCTGATTTTATTTATGAATCAAGAGCAAAAAAGAGAATTATTGCAATAGCAAATGATGATGCATATTCTGCTGCATATGCTATAGCTTCTAGCGCTGAAAAGATTTTTCTCACCCGCACTTCAGGAGTTGGGAGTATAGGAGTAATAGCAAGTCATATAGATCAAAGTAGATTTGATGAAAAGCAAGGTATTAAGTACACCACAATCTTTGCTGGTAGTCGAAAGAATGATTTAAACCCACATGAGCCAATGACGTCTGAAAGTCTGGAAAGTTTACAAAAAGAAGTAGACCGACTATATGAAATGTTTGTGCAGCTAATAGCACGAAATCGAAACCTTTCTATAGAAGCAATCAAATCAACGGAAGCAGGGCTATATTTTGGGGAGAAAGCAGTAGAAATAGGTCTTGCAGATGGAGTTACAACATTTTTTGAATTTATCAATAATCATAGGAGTGTTAGTATGACAACTAATGAGTTAACTGAGGAAGGCTACGAGAACTGTCGTAGAGAAATTTTAGAGATAATAAGATTATGTAATGTATCAAAGATGCCAGAAAAGATAGGAGAATTTATTGAGCAAGGCGTAAGTGTTGAGCAAGCCAGGGAAGTTTTAATGGAATTACTTGCAGAGAGAACGAAAAAGACAGAGATACTGAGTGCAATACCACAGAATTCGCAGGAAGATTTGATGACACAGGTAGCGAAAAGTCGGTGCATTTAAATTTTATAACCGCCATATATAGTGCTCTGCGGTAAATAAGTGTCCAAAATGTGCCATAATGGCTAATTATAAGGTAATAACCGCGGTGTATAGCAGTTATAAACACGGCGGTAAAAAAATAAAAAAAGGAGAGAAAAAGACATGATAAGTATAACTGAAGGAAATAATTTAGGCGATCTTTTAAAATATGAAGTGTCCAACCTATATTCAAGAGACCAAATAACGGTAGCAAAGGGTCAAAATCTGAAGCTAGGGACAGTTGTTGGTCGTGATAAAGACAACATGATTAGGATAATAAATCCAATTGCCACAGATGGCACACAAACAGCAATAGGTGTAATAACAAGTGATGTAAATGCGACAGAAAATGCCAAAGCAGTAATCATTACACGTATAGCAATGCTAGCAGATCATGCAGTTGTATGGCCAGCAAATATCACTGAAGAGCAGAAAACTGCAGCAATGAAGCAACTTGAAGGACGAGGGATCATTATCCGTAAAGCAGTCTAAGGCTATATTAAACAATAAAAAAACACAAAGGGGGAAAAGAAAAAATGCAAAATCCATTTACAAATACAGCATTTAGCATGACGGCACTAACAAATGCGATGAATATATTGCCGATAAATTATGGACGAGTTGAAAATTTAAATTTGTTTCCAAGTAGGTCAGTAAGATTTAGACATATTACCATAGAAGAACACAACGGAGTTTTAAGCCTATTGCCAACGCAAATTCCAGGAGCACCAGCAACAGTAGGAAAAAGAGGAAAAAGAAAGGTAAGAACATTTACGATTCCACATATTCCACATGATGATGTAGTGTTACCAGAGGAAGTACAGGGAATAAGGGCATTTGGATCAGAGAGTGAACTTAAAGCGCTGGCAGATGTAATAACCGATCATTTGCAATTGATGAGAAACAAACATGCAATAACATTAGAGCATTTGCGAATGGGAGCGCTAAAAGGAATAATTTTAGATGCTGATGGGTCAGAATTATTAAATCTGTACAACGAATTTAAAATTACACCAAAAGTAGTAAATTTTGCACTAGGAACTGCAACAACTGATGTAAAACGTAAGTGTCTGGAAGTACTCCGGCATATAGAAGATAATCTAAGTGGTGAATATATGACAGGAGTTCATGCCTTGGTAAGCCCTGAGTTTTTTGATGCACTAACTTCGCATAGTAAAGTGAAAGAAGCATACGAGAGATGGCAAGAAGGAGCAGCTCTTCGGAATGATATGAGATCAGGATTTACGTTTTGTGGTATAACATTTGAGGAATATAGAGGGCAAGCAACTGACCCTGAAGGAACCGTGAGAAGATTTATTGAGAAAGATACAGGGCACTGTTTTCCAGTAGGAACAGCAAGCACATTTACAACATATTTTGCACCAGCAGATTTTAATGAGACAGTAAATACTCTTGGACAGCCACTATATGCAAAGCAAGAACCAAGGAGGTTTGATAGAGGGACTGATTTACATACGCAGTCAAACCCTCTGCCAATGTGTCACAGACCTGGGGTATTAGTCAGGGTTGTTGCAACATAGGTAGAGCAATTATAAAGCAGTGTGAGGCAGAAGAATGCTTTACCTCTTCTTAGCATGTAAATGTTAGTATATAACGGAGAAATGTGCAAGAAAATATTAAGCGATTATTTAAAGATTGTTTTGCCCATTTAGGAGAAGTGGCTTTATATAAATCAAAGGATAAGTCATATATTGTACAGGTATTAAAGCAACAGCCAGATAAATTATACGAGATTGGTGAAGGACAATTTGTGGGAGAGATGCTTTTTCTTGAGGTAAGCATTTTTGATATACTGAGGCCAATTGTAGGAGATATTTTTGTTATAGGTGATTGCAAATACAAAATACACACACCACCACTTAGAGATAAATCTGGAATGGTCTGGCGAATCGAAGCGTATGGGGTGTAAAATGTCTGTGCATATAGAAGTTGAGGTAATAGAAAGTGTAAATGCTAAAAGAAAAAAAATAGAATTAGCAATAGTGAGAGCGTTAAACAGAACAGCACTATGGCTAAAATTGAAGACAGCAAAAGAAATTAGTGAGGAAAAGAAAAGTTTGATAAGAAAGAGATTAAGAATTTTTAAGGCGAAAACTAGCAGATTAGAAGTGTTAATTAGAGCAAATCTCTATGACATTAGAGCATCGACAATTGGCAAAATACAAAAAACAAGAAGAGGATCGAAAGTAGGAAAGCATGAGTTTATAGGAGGATTTGTAGCAGTTATGCCAAAAGGAAATAGCGGTATGTTTAAACGTGAAGGAAGAGCAGCATTGCCAATAAAGGAAGTAAAACTACCGCTGGAACCAGAAGGCTCAAGAATAATAAAAGACCTTGTTAATTATGAGAGTGAGAGAGAGTTTGAGAAATACTTTAAGCATGAGCTAAACTATATTTTAAAGATATGACAAAGTTCTGGACAGATTTACATCAAACAATTTGCAGCACACTGAAGGAAGAAATACCGTCTATACAGACATGTGAAATTTATCCATCGATAAGAAAAGAATTATTAGCGCCAGCGTTATTTGTAGAGCTTGTGAGTTTAGAATCGGGAAAAGATCCAGGAACAGAAGAATTAGCACTGAAAGCAAGATTTGAAGCACGAATTGTGATTGATAGCACAATAGAAAATGCAGCTATTATTGTCAGAACATTAGCAGCAGAAGTAGCAAGAGTAGTAAATAAAAATACTTGGAACGTGAAAAATGTTTCACCAGGAGAATTTATATCAGGAGGAGGAGATGATTTTAGGCCAGAATTAGATGCATATCTCGTGTGGATGGTTGAATGGGTGCATACAATACACGTAGGGCGATCTATTTGGAAAGAAGGAAAATTTATGCCACACAAAATAGAAATCGGTGAAATAAATGTTAGAAAATAATTTTGCAATTTCGGAACTACAGAGGAAAATGGCCAACATTGTTCGTATAGGAGTTGTAAAAGAAATAGATTATGAAAAAGCAAAAGTAAGAGTTAAAATAGGAGAATTTTTAATAGATTATTTACCATGGATAACGAGCAAAGCAGGAAAAGATAGAGATTGGTCTCCACCAGATATCGGTGAACAGGTTATGATATTTTCTCCTCTTGGCGAATTATCGTTAGGAGTGGTGTTAGGAGGGATATACCAGGAAAAATACCCTGCATCAGAGAATAAAAAAGAGGTGAGTAGCTTAACATTTCAAGATGGAACAAAGTTGTCATACGATAAAGATAAACATCATTTAGAGATTGAAGTAGTAGATAAAATAACACTGAAAGCTGGAGAATCGAGTATAGAAATGACAAAAGAAAGAATAAAACTTAAGGGAAGGAGAATAGATCTAAACTAGCATATGGGTAAAGCAATCGTTTGTGTAGGGGATAATTGTACAGGAATACCGGTTCATGTTTGTATGAGTGGAAGTGAAGACGTATTTGTAAATAGTAGATCTGTGTGTCGTAGGGGTGATATCTTGACTATAGGGGAGACACTAACGCAAGGGTCAAACAGCGTATTTGTGAACGGTATGGGAGTAACAAGAACAGGAGACTTGGTATCGTGTAGTTTTAAAGTGATAGGTGTTAGCAAAAATGTATTTGCAGAATGAGAGGCATGAATGCTAGCACGGGAAAGGAATTGGAAGGAATAGAACATTTAAAACAATCAATTACTGATATTTTAACCACTCCTATTGGATCACGTATTATGAGAAGAGAGTATGGTTCTCGATTATTTGAATTAGTAGATAAGCCAATAAATAGAGATTTAACTTTGGAAATCTATGGAGCAACAGCAGAAGCACTGGGGAAATTTGAGAAGAGATTTAAGTTAGAAAAAGTAAAAATAACAGAAGTGAAAGAAGGAAAAGTAACGCTTGACCTAGAAGGATTGTACTTACCAAGTGGAAAAAATATTCGCTTTGATGGAGTTGTGGTATAAAGATGGAGCAGCCTAACATTATTGAGCCACTGAACTTCGAAGAAATTCTGTCTCGGATGAGGGAAGAGTTGGTGAAGCGTGACGCAAGTTTTACAGCATTAGTTGAAAGTGATCCAGCGATAAAGATTCTGGAGGTAGCAGCATGGAGAGAACTTTTGCTCAGACAAAGGATAAACGAAGCTGTAAAGGGTAATTTACTTAAATTTGCGATAGGAGAAGATCTTGATAATTTGGCTGAATTTTATGGAGTAGAGAGAGAAAAAGAAGAAGATGACGAACGATTTAGAAAGAGGGTAAAAGCAAAAGTAAAAGGCTGGAGCACATGTGGGAGAAAGGAGTATTATAGGTATTATGCACTGTCAGCAGATAGTAGAGTAAAAGATGCACTAGTGGAATCACCTATACCAGGGAAAGTACAAATTTCAATCTTATCAACAAAATTATCCACAACTGGCATAGTGTCAGAAGAGCTACTAGAAATTGTAAAAAAGCAGGTTACTAGAGATGATATAAGGGTTTTAACCGATACAGTAACAGTGATAGGTTGCAATATTACGGAAATAGATATTCACAGCAGAATGAGCATAAGTCCTTTAATATCAGAGGAAGAAATCAAGAAGCAGTTTATTGAGAAGTTTGAATTAGCAAAAAGATTAGGGTGGAATGTTACAAGATCATGGATAATAGCAAATTTATTTGTAGAGGGTGTAGAAAACGTAGAATTAATCGAACCAAAAAAAGATGTTGTTGTAGCAGGCAATGAGTGTGCCAAGTTAGAAAATTTGAGAATTGAACTGGTGAGGAAAAACTGATGCTGCTTCCACCCAATGCCACAAAACAAGAACGTACAATAATTGAAGCAATAGATTACAAAGTTGATTCGAGCTGCATTAAGGGATTTAAATTTAGCTTTAAAGAAGAGTTATTACCATGGCTAATAGAAGAATATGGTTTAGAAGAGATACTACGTTGGGTAAAAAACAAAAGAAAAGCCGTAGAAGAAGGGATAAAATTTCAAAGACTTAGAGGAACGCTCGCATCATTAAAAATAGCTCTTAAATGGGCAAATATAGATGAGATTACAATTATTGAAGAACCACCTGGTAAACACTTCTTTGAGCTGCAAATTGGTATAAAGGATGTTCCAAATGACTTTTTTGTTGATGCCGCTATAGAGCTAGCAAAACTGTCACTTCCAGCAAGATCGCGATTAATGAGAATTTTTAATGACCATTACAACGTTGATAGGTTTATATTAGATGAAAGCTTTTTTGGAAGTTTGTTATCGGATTACTCAGGGATAAAAATTGAAAAAGATGGACCAGTACTGTCATTTGGTAGAATAAACTTTTGCAGTTCTAGAGGTCTGTTAGTAGAGATTGTAGACAACTATTTAAGAGAGCATTACGAACAAGCATTTAATGATGATGTATATCGATTAGATGTAGCAGTACTTGGAGAAACAGAGCCACATACCAAAAACTACAGTGGAATATATGAACGAAGTCACCTGTGGTACAATTTCAAAGCACTATATTCATTACCACAGAGCTTACTACCACCAATAAAGTTTGCCAAAGCACAGATTGTACTGTCAGATCAACTATGTTTTTTAAAATTTTTTGAATTTAGTTTCATTACAACTTTTGTTTGTAATTTTGTTTTTTATTCGAGTAAAAAGTGCATTTTTGACAATAAAAACCCTAACTTAATCATAGAAAAATTTTGTATCAAACAACAGTTACTGCTTAGATCTTATGGTTAACGAATATGTGTATAAATACTTTAAATGTGTGTAGACGTATTTATCCACATATTCGTTAACCTATTTTCTATGCAGATTTTTTTAATTCACATTGACTGCTTCTTTAAGCCTCGCATTGGCAATTACTATGATTTTACGCATTAGAGCTGTCATAGCCACCATCTTCTTTTTACCTTTACCAACAAGCCTTGAATAGAAGGCACCAAGCGCAGACTTAGACCTTGAAGCAGACATCGCAGCTGTAAAAAGCTTTTCACGAACGTTGCTTCTGCCACCACTTATTCTGCGATAACCAATAGTTTTACCACTTTCTTTCGGATGAGGTGCAACTCCAGCAAGACTTGCAATTTCTCCCCTACTTACATAACCAAGTTCTGGCATTAGACACAGAAAATCTTGAGATAATTTTGCACCTATTCCTGGAACTGTTTTAAGGATTTTTTGGCGCTTTTGTAACTCTGGATTCTCATCAATAATTTTTTGTATGGTATTGTTGAGCTCATCTATCTGGCTATTAAAGAATTCAATAGTTTTCTGACAGCTTTCTTTTATATGGTCGTTTTCAGGTGCTGCAAGCCTAGATTTCTCTTGAGCTCTCATTTTTGTAATGTCATCACGACGTTGACAAAGTGCAACTAAGGTTGTTTGTTCTTTTGACATAGGTGCAAATAGAGATAGAGTACTATAGCGTTCAAACCCATACTGAGCAAGGGCTCTTGCA
This sequence comes from Wolbachia endosymbiont (group B) of Melanostoma mellinum, assembly GCF_947251465.1. Taxonomy (NCBI): domain Bacteria; kingdom Pseudomonadati; phylum Pseudomonadota; class Alphaproteobacteria; order Rickettsiales; family Anaplasmataceae; genus Wolbachia; species Wolbachia endosymbiont (group B) of Melanostoma mellinum. The sequence continues at coordinate 120,134 of NZ_OX366366.1, read as the reverse complement.
TCTGATTGATCAGACTTTGCTAAAGTTCCATGAGATAGAACAAAGCTTTTTACTTTGCGAGTATTAGCTCGATGTACAGCAATATCTTTATCAACAAGAAAATGTGCTAAGCCAAGCTCATATTTTCCAGTGTTTTCCAGAGTTACTAAAGAATTAGGTAAGATATTTGAAAAATCTTGAAACAATTGTTGCCAGCCAGCAGTATCATTGTCGAATTCGACAGCGTTCTTCTGTTTGTGAACTGCAACAACATTTTTAAATTTTCCAATATCAATGCCAATAAAATTTTGATAAGATGTAATCATAATAACCTCGATTAGTTTTAATTAATTTAAGATTGTAAACGGGTGCATACATATGTCCCATGCAACTATTCAAACGTATCGAGAGATGGGCTAGTGTACCTTGATCCGAACGGTTATAATACCAACAGTTGGTCGGTCGCACACGCCCGTGATAACTCTATTCCTATAGTGAGTAGGGTTATCTTCCCTCTTATCTCCTTTATATCATATTTTTAACTTACAATAGCTGGAAATTAGGAGAAATAAATAGCTGTTTTTCTCTTTGTTATCAAGAAGAGATAGGAGGCACACTTTTCCTTGGTAATGATAAACTTTCTGATCAGCTATGGAACTTGGAATACAAACCAATTTTGGAAAGATTTAATATCAGCTATGAATATGAAGCAAAGAATCTTACTGATCAAAAGGTTGCGAAAGCTAATTTAACGGAATATCACGTTAGTTGCGAAAATGATAGAAGTTCAGGAAAAGAAGATTCGATACACGAATTAGAAAAACACATTTTAGTATTTTACCCAGGAGTACTGAAATGGCACGAACATCGACATTTGCACAGAAGTTGGAAAAATAGTCAAGCAATATGTGTAATAAGTTAAGTACTTATATTTAGATTCTCATATATTATATTAATAATAGGTTAAAATGTATGAAATAAAAAGAAAAGGACTTGCTTTCTCATGCTAAAAAGGACATGACTTGAATAGCGGCAGGTAAATATAAGAAATTTGTCTGGCGCTAGAAAAGCTAATTTTGTGAGGTAAGTATGAAGTTTAGCAAGAGTAAGTTTTTTAAAGAAGTATCAAGTAAAAACATTAATAAAAGAAATGAAGAAGGAGAGACGATCTTGCATCAAGCAGTAGAAATCTCTGATTACAAAACAGTGAGATTATTAATAAAAAAAGGATCAGAGGTAAATGCAAGAGATAAAAAGGGTTATACACCACTACACTGTGCAGTATTTGCAAAAAGTTTAGAAAATGTAAAAGTGCTGCTAAGGTCGAGAGCAGAAGTAAATGCCACTCAATATGTCACTGGATGTACGCCACTCCACTCTGCATGCAAAATAGGAGGAGTTGAAATAATAAAAGAGCTAGTAAAGGCAGGAGCTGAGGTTAATCAACTGAATAAATATGGTGCAACACCAATGTATTACATATGGGAAAGTGAAAAGTATCGTCTATGTGATAGCAAAGAGAGTGAAAAAGCAAGTAAATTTTTGAGAGAACAAGGAGGAGTAACAAAAAGTAGAGAACTGACATGCTATGGAATAGAGAGGCTAGTGGGAGAAATAGCAGACATGTTGAATGGGAGTTATTTGCCAGAGTTAAAAATAATAGAGATAGAAGAAATAAGGAAGAGAGACAAATCACTGATAAAGGAAGAATGTAAAAATTTAGCAAGCAAAATAATGAGCCAAGTGAACGAAATGATAGATGAGGTAGCGAAAAGGAAGGTTTAAAAGAGGGATTTAAATTTAAAGAAAAGGCGAGGTGGATTATGTTAAAGCTTGGCAAATTTAATAAATCAGCAAAAGAATTATCAGAGAACTCATATAAAAATATTTATGCAAGAGACGAGAATGGAAGAACAGCTCTGCATTATGCAATAGACGCAAAAACAGTGAGTTTATTAGTTGAAAAAGGAGTGAATGTGAATGCAGCAGATGTGAAAGGATACACAGCACTGCACCTAGCGGTAACGGAGAAACGTCTAGAAACAGTTAGAGAATTGATAAAGTCAGGAGGGAATGTAAATGCGGAAGAATATGGAAATAAATGCACGCCGCTGCACCTTGCATGTATGGTGGGGAAAGTGGAAATAGTAAAAGAGTTAGTGGAAGCAGGAGCAGAAATAGAGCAAGCAGATAAATTTGGAATGGCAGCAATGGGTTATGCGAAAAATAGTAAAGAGATAACCGAGGTATTAAAGAAAGAAACAGAGAGAATTGAAAAGTTATTTGAACAGCAAAGTGGGAAATCTTCTATGAGAGGCTAAAAGCATGGAGAAAGAAATAGAAAAGAAGGTAATGAATTTAGAGAAAAAAGCGTTGGTAGAGTTGAGAAGAATATGGAAGAAGGTATATGGGGAAGAGGCGCCTAGATACTCAAAGAAATATCTGATACCGAGATTAGCTTATAGAATGCAGGAGGAAGCGTATGGAAAAATGTCAAGAAAGGGGACAAAAAGACTAGAGTATCTGGCAGATCGGCTAGAGAAAGGAAAAAGAATAAGTAGCGATAAACTACCAGTAGAAGGGACAGAATTAATACTAGAGAGAGGAGAAGAGACACATGCGGTAATGGTGACAGATAAGGGTTTAATCTACAGAGAAGAATTTTTTACGTCATTATCAGCAGTGGCAGGAAAAATAATGGGAATGAGCTACAATGGGCCGCTCCTATTTGGTTTGCGTGATCAAAAGGGAAAGGAAAATGTGTAAAGGGATAAGATGTGGAATATATACTAGGAAGTCAAATGAAGACGGTCTAGAACAAAAGTTTAATAGTTTAGATGCGCAACGAGTAGCATGTGAAAAGTATATAAAGAGCAAAGAAGGCTGGGTAGCATTGGCAAAAAAGTACGATGATGGAGGATATTCAGGAAAAAATTTAGAAAGACCAGCGATAAAGGAATTATTTGAAGATGTCAAAGGAGGAGAGATAGACTGTGTAGTAGTATATACACTAGATAGGTTATCAAGAGAAACAAAAGACAGCATAGAAGTAACGTCATTTTTTAGAAGGCACCGAGTAAATTTTGTAGCAGTAACACAGATATTTGACAATAATACGCCAATGGGAAAATTCGTACAGACAGTATTATCAGGAGCAGCACAACTAGAAAGAGAGATGATAGTAGAGAGAGTAAAAAATAAAATAGCAACATCAAAAGAGCAAGGGTTATGGATGGGAGGAACTTTACCGCTTGGGTATGATGTAAAAGATAAGGAATTAATAATAAATGAAAAAGAAGCAAAAACAGTGCAGCATATATTTGAAAGATATTTGGAGCTGAAGTCAATGGCAGAGTTGGCAAGAGAGTTAAACAGGGAAGGATACCGAACAAAAGCAGATATCTTTAAAAAAGCAACGGTGAGAAGAATAATAACAAATCCAATATATGTGGGAAAGATAAGACATTATGACAAACAGTATGAGGGAAAGCATGAAGCAATAATAGAAGAGGAAAAGTGGAAAAAAGCACAAGAATTGATAAAGAATCAGCCATATAGAAAAGCAAAATATGAGGAAGCTCTGCTTAGAGGAATAATTAAATGCAAGAGCTGCGGTGTAAATATGACACTGACATACTCAAAAAAAGAGAATAAAAGATACCGATATTATATATGTAATAACCATTTAAGAGGAAAAAATTGTGAATCAGTAAATCGAACAGTGGTAGCAGGAGAAGTAGAAAAAGAAGTGATGAAGAGAGCAGAAGATTTATATGAAAAATGGAGAGAAAAAGCAGAAGAGTGGAAAAATTTAAGTTTTGGAAAGCAGAAAGAAGTAGTGAACAAGTTAATAAAAGGAGTAATGATAAAAGAAGATGGAATAGAGGTGAGTTTAGAGAATAAGGTGGAATTTATACCAATAAAAAAGAAAGGAAAGAAATGCACAGTAATTGAGCCAGAAGGCAAAACAAACAATGCACTACTGAAAGCAGTGGTAAGGGCTCATCTGTGGAAACGTCAACTGGAGGCAGGAAAATATGCAAGTGTGAAGGAACTGAGCGTTAAAATTAATATAGGTACAAGAAAGGTACAACAAATTTTAAGGTTAAATTACCTAGCTCCAAAAATAAAGGAAGACATAGTAAAGGGAAGACAACCAAGAGGTTTGAAGTTAGCTGATTTAAGAGAAATACCAATGTTATGGAGTGAACAATTAGAGAAGTTTTACGGCTCAGCGTCGTAACGTTTATAAAAACAACAATATGAAAAAACATCGAAAAAAGTATGTGCCAGAAAATTAAAAAAGGTTATTGCAAAAGGAGCTACTACAAAGGGCCACACAAAAAGATGCTGAAATTGATATAGAAAAGTAAGTCAATGTTACAGAATCAATTATGTGAAAATATCAATATAAATAATGAAGATTTTAGCATACTGGGCGCAACAATGGTAGAAAATGATCCAAAATCTATAAATTATAGTAGTTTATATTTAAATAATAATCTTTAACCTTTATGGCAAATTAATCTACCTAGAAACTTCTCTCCTAGGATCAGAAGTCCTTCTTAATTCTTCACGTTCTGTCCATTTGTTGTTAGACTCGCTTATTACTTCAGGACGCATTAATCCACAAGATCTTTCAAAATATCCCTGTTCAATAGCATCGTAGACCCAGTAGTTACCAAGCTCGCAATCATTGCCTAACTCTTCTTCGCAACCTTTGAATTTTTCTAATATTTCTTCTCTATTACTCACTTCTACTATAATTTTGCTTTTATTCTGTATGTCAGGATACAGTTTAACGTCTATCTTTCCCAAACTAGTATAGAAAGTCAGTACTATATTGCCCGTAAGGTTAGTATAATTTCTTATCCCATCTTCCGTTATAATTTCTACCTCACTTTCACCGATTGCTATTACATCTCTTCTAGATTCTATACTTCCATGAGTTAAATTTGCTTCATTTATGATTTTCGCAACCTCAACTACACTATTTTCTGAATATTCCAAATAGAGAATAGAGTTATCCACTTTTACATTTTTCACCTTGCCAGTAGTTGCACTTTTAACAATTTCCATAAATTTCAAACTACGCTTTGCATAACTTTCATAGGCTTTTACCATATTAGCTTTGTGGCTTTTAAACTCTTCTAGTTCATCAATGACAAGAATGCTGCTTATAGTATGTAGTACTACTCCTTTTGATACTAAGTTACATACTATACGACTAGCAACCTCTACATCACTTGCAATTTTAGAGTTCTTTTTTAATTCACTAATTTTTCTTATTACACAATCTGCAAAGCCATATTTACTCTCATATTTCTTGTCATATAAACTTCCTGACACAGCAAAGTTCAGCATTACTCCTGCTTCTATAGCTCTTTTTACAACTTGCTCTAACTCGTTCATGTTTTCGGCTGCATTGGCCATATCTAAAAAAGTTTTCAATTCTTCCCGTTGGTTTAATATTAAAATGTTCCATAAAGCAGAATCTTTAGGTAAATGTTCTTTGTCCTTCCATCCTTTGTAATCAATTGCTCCTGCTTCTAACAGCAACCTTTCTGCTTCTTTAAAACGAATTTTATCACCATAACAAGCATCTCTAATCTTTTGAAAAATACGAGACTTTCCTTTGCAATCACGAAGATTTAAAATCTCTTTAAGACCTTCATTTCCTCTATGCTGATTTAAAAACTCTCTTAGTTGATTAGTGCCAAGGCTATGACCGCAAATATTTTCTAAATGGCTTTTTGCTCTCATTTGCTCCTGAGTTAAAAAGATTTGTTCTAAAATATTCACTTCAAAAGGTTTTTTGTTAATAACTACAATATCTAGAGGAGTTTTTCCTTGTTTGTCAGGTTGATTACGTGCTCCTTTGTTCAGAAGTAAAGGTATATTTAAAGTATTATAATAAGCAGCATAGTGCAAAGGTGTTTGTCCTTCACTGTCAACTATGTTAGGGTCAGCTCCAGCTTTTAAAAGTAAAGTTATAAATGCTCCAACTGCCCAGGCCATATCTTTTTCTACTGCCAAATGCTCCATACTTTGTATTGCATGCAGTATTGTCAACTTGGACTTTCCTCTTTGAAGATTGAGAACGACCCTTAGATCATCATTACTTTTGTTATCTTGTAAAAAATTCTCAAACTTTGTAATGTTAGAAAATGGAAAGTCTTTTAGGAGACTTAACAACGCCTTATTCAAATTTTTTTGGCCCTCTTTTAAGTCAGGTGCACCTGAAGACCACTCAGATATTAAATTATTGAATTCTTCCCTTTTTATAATAGAGATCAAAGAGCTGTTATCACTAAGCAGCAATGAGTATTTAAGTGATTCATATCCATCATCCACTTGCTCTTCTTTCTGTTTCGCTTCTCTCTTCTCCAAATTCTCTATATCACCATCTTTAATGAGTGCAATTAAATACTTCAAAAATTCAACATTTCTATTTTCCAGTAAGGGACATGCTCCATTCTTCATAAGAATCGAGATCATTTTTGCATTTCGGCCAGCCAAGTATAATGGAGTCCTACCTTTTTCATCTACTGCATTAAGATCAGCCCCATTGTTTATTAGGTGCTCTACTATTTTTGTTTTGTTACCCAAGATAGCATGATGCAAAGGAGTACTTCCATCATTATATTTCTTCCTAACACTTGCCCCATTTTTTATCAGAACCTCTACCATTCGTGTATTTCTATGTAAGATAGCATAATATAATGGATCACGATTGTATATATCCACCCCATTAACATCAGCCCCTTTTTGTATAAGAGTTTCTACTATTCGTTTATTGTTTTTCAAAACAGCAAGCTGTAATAGGCCAGATGTATCTACTTGTTTTAACTTCTCTTCTATTTCCCCAACTACATTACTATCATTTAAACCAACGTTAGCATCAATAGAAGCTAGTATTTCTTCCAACTTGTCAAAACTCATAACTCTACCTCGATTTAAAACCTCATGTTTTATTATTATATACTTGACATAAAAGACAAGATCTAATTTGCTATATAACATTCACTATTAAGGTATTACGGTTTCTGGTAAACTTTGTCTCTCTACTTCATATTCATTTAGCTTAGTACTAGGTTTTAATATTTCATATGTAATGCTGCCAGCAATGGCTCCAACTATCAATGCAGCAATAACTAATATTGATAAGCTCACATGAGTAACAATACATCCAATAGTTACTGTCAACATGGCTATTACACCTACAGAGAAACCAGTCTTTATTGCTTTTGAAGTTTCAGAGTGTTTCTTTTCTTGAAAATTAAGATACTCAACTATATTTTTATGACCTCTAAAAACAGCCAAATCCAAAGGAGTGCTATGATCAACATCTTTTACATCAATCGTAGCCTTTTTTTTCTCTACAAGATGTCGAACTATGCCTAAGTAACCCATTCTAGCAGCTTCATGCAACGCAGTACTGCCACTTTTGCTTTTTGCTTCAACGTTAGCCCCTTTGTCTAACAGAGCTTGAACTACTTCTAAGTGGCCAGTTTCAGCAGCTATATGCAAAGCAGTACAGCCTTCGTTATTTTGTGCTTCAAAACTAGCACCCTTTTCTAACAGACATTGAATTACTTTCAAATGACCACATCCAGCAGCTTCATTCAAAGCAGTATCGCCATCCTTGTTTTGTGCCTCAATATCAGCACCTTTGTCTAGTAGAGCTTGTACTATTTCTAAGTAACCCTCTCGAGCAGCAATATGCAAGACATATTTAAAACTCTTCTTTAGTATGTCAGCATTATCCATTTTATCTAATAGAGCTTGAACTACTTCTGAGTGACCATTTGCAGCAGTATAATGCAAAGCAGTTAAGTCATCATTTTCTTTTGCCTCAAAAACGGCTCCTTTTTCTAACAGAAATTTAACTACTTCTAAGCGGTTCTCTCTAGCAGCAATATGCAAAGGAGTTTCATTATCATCGTTCTCTTGGTTAATATCAATTCCTTTTTCGTCTATAAAGTACTGAACTACTCCTAAGTGGCCCATTTCAGAAGCAAGATGCAAAGCAGTATCGCCATTGTTGTTTTGTGCCTCAATATCAGCATCTTTATCTAATAGAGCTTGAACTATTCCTAAGTGACCTTCTCTAGCAGCATAATGCAAAGCAGTACGCCCTTCGTTACCTGGTTCCTCAACACTAGCTCCTTTTTCTAACAGAAATTTAACTACTTCTAAGTGGCCAGTTTCAGCAGCTATATGTAAAGGAGTTTCATTATCATCGTTCTTTTGGTTAATATTGATTCTTTTTTCATTTATAAAGTACTTAACTACTGCTAAGCAACCATTTTCAGTAGCACAATGAAGAGCAGTACAGCCTTCGCTATTTCGTTCTTCAACACTAGCTCCTTTTTCTAACAGAGCTTGAACTACTTCTAAGTTACCATGAAAAGCAGCACAATGTAACTCAGTATTACCATTACTTTCTTGTACATGATGTTCATCTATTTTTAAGTAACTACTGAGAGTAGCTAAATATGACAGCGTAGTTCTCACACTCACACCAACTTGATAAATTGGTATGGTGCATGTTGCATAAAAATCTTGTTCTTTCAACTGATTAGAACACATAATTTTACCTCACTCTAAAAATCCATGTTTTGATTATTATACACTTGATATAATTAGCAAGAGTTTATTTTTTAGAACAGCAAATTTGTTGTATATAGGTGTAGAAAAATATCTTTTATTTCAAATTGGATAGAAAAACACTCAACTTAGTGTCATAAGGATTTCAATTATTTACTCCTTCAAAAAAGGTCATACATTTGCGAGAACAAGCCACGTAAAATAGGGTTATAAAAATAGAAAATTTAAATTATTTCCATAATCTTAGGCAAAACAGTTCGTATGTAGATATGGATGAAATGTGCTAATGTGGCTAATTTTAGCGTATAATGAAATCACTATATTAAAAAGTTCGTATGGTACACGTGGTAGACCAATTGATTCCAAAGAAAACAGCTCTCACGTTTCTTGGTTTTGGTTACTGAAAGTGGTTAAGTTATTAGTGAAATACATTGCTAGATTAATAGTAATTTCTTTGAGAAAGGTTGATGTAATTTACAGCAAAGACAAAGTTTAAAAATAGAAAAAAACTCTTTCGCAAGTTTAGTGCAAAATAAAACAGCGTGAAAATAAAATACTATAATACACATAAAAAATTACTTGCATTGCCAATTGTATTTATTAGCATATATCCATATCTAGTATAACATTAAGTTTTCATTCGAATATAGGCGGGGGGTTTTATGCTGAAAGTTGAACATTCATCGGATTATCTAAAAGATGAAGGAAGAGATTCACAAGCAGTTGAGTTGTTGAAGAAAAAACAACAGAGTAAAAGATCTTTGCAACCTAAATCTAGGTTAAGGCGGCAATATAATCCTGATGATATTAACATTGCAAAATTGTTTCTTGCAATACGTGAGCACAAAACAGGTAATCCTCAGTTAGATAAGATTAATGAAATTAAAGTGTTACTTATCCAGATACGAAATATCAATGATATTGATTTTAATGATAATGGTAATACACCACTGCATGTTGCTGTAAGCAAAGAACACGAGGATATTGTTAAGCTACTTCTGAAAAAAGGAGCAAAGGTTGATATCAAAAATAATATAGGCAGTAGTCCATTAGATATTGCTGTACGCCTTGACAATCAGATTATTATAGGAGAATTACAAAAATACTCTGAATTAGGGTCTTCTAATCAACAAGTTTCTTCGGTTCAGCAACAACCCAAAAATGATGATACTCTAAAAGAATTACAAACTAGAGAGCCTATTTCCATTTTCCAAAAGATAACTAAGGAAAAAGATCAGTCAAAAAAACAAAATCTTGAGGGTCTATTAAATAAATTAAGAAGTTCTTACCCTGATGACCTTAAAATAGGAGTAGCACTTAAAACAGGAGATTGTTTTTTTGACTCCGTAGCTCAAGGCTTGAATGAGTTAAAGGATAAAGGTCTGGTCGAAAATAGTGAAAGGTTTAATGTAAAATCACTGAGAAAAGATTGTGCAGATTATGCTAGAGAAAATAATAATAAAGATAGTTGGACCTATGAAGCAGTAATAAAAGACGCTGCTATTGGTGGCTACTTTGCTGCGCTAAAAGGTCCATATGGTCCTATACAAGACCCAAAAACTAAAATAAATGTAATAGATAAAGGGGAGACTTTTCGTAAATACTTAAAAGACATTAAGAATATGGCTACAGGAACTGATTATCCAGCTATATGGGGAAGACCCGAAATTGAAGGTCAAATGATTTCCAATAAGTATGGTGTGGTGCTTTGTTTTTATTCGACTAATGAAGAAAATGGTCAAAAAATTACAGTAACTAAAATTACACCAGATAATAATGACCCTGAAGTTTTTATAGAAGGAGTGAATTTTGATCAGTTACATAAAGATAGTAATGAAAAGGTCTTGAGAATAGTAAATTACAAGGAGCATTTTGTACCACTTCTTGGTGGTCTTACAGCAGATATTACAGAAAATGTAAAAGTTCCTAGAGAAGAAGTTTATGGTGTGGAAAATAAGAAAAGCTTTGATCTTGAAGAAGATAGTGATTTACATAATAATCAAGCACAACCTTTCGTTGATACCTTTACTACAGAAGGATTCGGCAACTGCTTTTTCCATGCAGTCTTTGGTGACAACAGCTCTGGTACATATAAAGCTGAAAGAGCACAAGATATGAGAATGGAATGGCACAAATTTTTAAGTCAATTTACATCTTTAAGTGATCCTAAGATGCCAAATCCTTTAAGGGATCAGCTAGAAAAGGTTTTTGATGGGTTTTTAAACACTCCAGGAGATTTAACTGTTAAATCTGAGGAAATAAAAGGATTGGCTGAGCAAACAAATAAGAAAATCGAGGAAGCTGACAGTAAGATTAAAGAATTACAAGAAGAAATTATAAAAAAATTTCGTGATGATGGTGACTTCAGAAAAGTAATATATCCAGTAATAGAAAAAGCTATTACTCAGCGTAATGAGCGTAATGTCGACTCTCCGAGAGACCAAAAAACTTTGCTCAGTATTGAAGACTTACTTAAAGAAGAAAATAAGGAGAGGTTATATAATGATATCATAGAAGATCTTGAGTCTTGTGCATTAATATTGAATTCTAGCCTCAGTAAAAAGGAGTATGGTAATACATATAACCCTAAAATTATAAAAGATTCATTTTTGAACGATGAAGTTCTCTATGAAACCTATCTAGAAGCAATAAGTGATAATGCATATTATGTGTTTTTTGAAGAAGTCCCTATTTTAGCATCTTTAGCTAATATCAAAATTACTGCTTATTATGATAATGGGAATAGACTTCAAGTATTTGAGCCAAACAAAGAATTACTAGGAAGTTACCAATCAGATGAAAATCTTTGGGGAGAAAAAGAGGAAGCTGTAATATTTCATAAAGGACTCCACTTTTCACATGCTACTATTAGTCATTCTTTACATTCTGATCCAAAACAGCGTAAGTCTTCTGAACATGGGCAGCCACTTTCTGGTAGTCATCAACTTAGCTCTAGTAGACAGCAGGAGTCAGAAATTTCTAGTCAAATAAATGATCGAGGAAAGCAAACACCTTCAGGAAAGTCAAGGCCAGATCACCAATCTTTTAGCTCTGAAATCAAAGAACCAGGAAAAAGATCAAAAACTCCTATTCCTGTAAGCCAATCTTCTGGTTTAGCTAATCAAAATGCTGCTTCGCAAGTTGATAGAAAAAAGAGCAGTAATGTGCTAGGTGAAGCAGATATGAGAAGTTCAAGGATACCACACTTGAAGTCTCAGGCAGGTTCTTCTCAGCAATCTTCTAATAATCGTCAGTCAGTTCGAGGTACTATTGATTCCGCTCAGCATCAACAAATAAATCCTAATTCTCCTAACTTTATTGATAGTGATGATGAAAGAGAAAAAAATACAGAGCTATTTTCTGCTATAAAGAATAGTAATCTGCAAAAAGTTCAGGAGCTGCTAAAAGCAGGAGTAAAGGTTAACATTATTGATAAAAATAATAAAGATAATACCCCTTTACACTATGCTATTGAAAGGGAAAAAAAAGAAATAGCTAAAAAATTACTGCAAGAGTGGAAAGCAGATATTAATGCTAAAAACAATAAAGGTGATACACCACTACATGTTGCTGTAAGTAAAGGGCATCAGGATATTGTTGAACTTCTACTGAAAGAAGGGGCAAAGATTGACATCGAAAATAATGCAGGTAAATCACCGCTAATCTTAGCTAATGAGCTTGATAATAGCAATCCTAATAAACAAGGCATTATTCAAATCTTAGAAACGTTATTGAGTTCAAAAACACAGATACAACTTCGACAAAGAACTAATATAGATGCTCAAGGTAAACAGGAAAACCGAGATGATCAGCGGCCAGGACCTTCTCGCCAAGTTAATAATCCAACACAATTGCATAAACAGTCATCAGTTAAGCAACACCCTGAGCAATCTCCTTCTGATAACAGTAATTTTTATCAAAAAAGAAGTGGAACTTCGGGTATTAGTGGACAGCTTTATGAGACTAAATTGTTAATGTTGATTTTGTTCAGGGCTTTAAATGATGAAAAGATAAACGAATTTTATTTAGGCACAAATGTTGATGGAGTAGGAGCTCTTGATGACATAATTTTTAGGTATAACTTGAGTGGACAAGAAAAACCAAGAGTTATATTTATACAAGCTAAGCATAAAGATAATTCTGACAATAAGAAAGTTACTGTTGGAGAAGTACAAAAAAAAGGTGGGGATTTTAGTTTACATAGTTACCTTGATAGTTACTTAAGAATTAAGTATAAGTTTAATCCAGAAAGTGATGATGTTATATTCAAAGGTGAATTTCAAAATATAGATTGTGACTTTGTTATTTATACCCCTGCTAAAGAGAACTTTAGTGAGAAAAAAAGCATAGAACAACCTAATACAGGTGATGTTCTAATTTATACAAGCGAAGAAGAAGGAAAGAGGTTTCAATTTGAGTATAAAGACGAGAATATCGGTCTTTTAGTAAAAATTGTGTCGGAATCACATACTAAAATACTAGCAGAGAATTTTGCAAAGTTCATTTTGTCTAGCACAGATAACATGATGTCAGACGGGCTTATAAAAAGCTACCATGTTGTCCTAGCACAAAAAGTTATAAGAAAAGTGAGCGATGGTAAATGGAAATTTCGCGATGAATTTTTTGAAAGTAAAGAAGACCTTTTGCGGATATTGAAGAAAGTACTTTGTGAAAAAATAGTATACGACAAAAAATCAACAACTAAACCAGAAGAAATAAGAGTTTTGGTTGAAGCAATGTTAGAGAACACATCTCCGGATACAATAAGCAAACTGATAGGAAGTGTGGTTACATTCGATTCTGAAGAGAGTAGGCTTAAATTCGTCGAAAAGGGCATTCCACAAGAAGTCATCGATTTAAAGAATAAATTGGAAGAAAAGGAAGTAACGCAAAAAATTGTTAATGACGCCATTTGGATAGCAGGAAAGAAAAAATTACAATCGCTTTCTTTAAAACTTCCTAGTACTTTTGGTAATCTTGATTTGGCGTTAAGAAAAGAAAAAAGATTAGAGCATTTAACCTTAAAGTTTATTGATTTGTTAAAAGATGGCAAGGTTACAAATAATTATGTTGTCACAATTGATGACAATATGGTTGGCAATCAAAAGAGATTAAACAAAGGAGACATAGCAATCAATGGAGGTATTGGAGGTTTAGTAGGTAATCTACTTATCTTCGACGAAGAAACAAGTATGCTTAAATTTAATAATAATGAAGAATCATTGCCAAAAAATGCTAAGCAACTTTTTCAGAAATTGAAGGACAAAATTGAAAAAGAGAACGGTTTAACAAACAAAAAACTAGATAGTTATAGATTTGAAATTAATGTTAAGAATTTCCCTAGGCTTTCATTAATCGATGAAAAACATGATAAAAGTTTGGTAAGAGAGTTTCTAGACAAAATAAAGTTTTTTACAAATCAAGCTAAAGAAGATGGAGTAGAGGAAATTTTAAAGCAAGAAATAAGCGAATATTATCTACAAAACAGAGAATCTCTTTTTGATATTAAAACTGATGCAATTTTTCTGGACGTACACGATAAAGTGCAAAAATGGTGGAAGTTGCCAAAAGAGGCTCCATACTTAACAAAAAGTTGCAGTTATTTTAATGAAGTAAAAGACAGGATTATTAATAATCCAATATTAAATATTCTAAGGATTATATATTTTCATAAGATTAAGGGCAGTGATATTGAATTTAGCTCTGATTCAATTAAAGAATTGAAGTTAGAAGATTTTGTAAGTGATCCTAATAAACAAATTTTAAATATTATTGCAAAGGAAAAGCTACTAAGTGCTGTTAAGTTAGTTCAAAATTTTGTAACTGCTGATTTTATAGACTTAGATTATCTGTATTCTCTTGGAGGGGATAATGACTATTTAGAAAAAGCAATAACTGAATTGAAGCAAAAAGGAGGAGAAAATAATATATTAGTAATTCACTGTAATGACATAGAGGTAGAAAGAGTAGATGAATTATACAATCGATTATCCTCAATAATACAGTCTAATAGTAATAAAAAAGTTATTCTCATTACTCAAGAGCAAGATCCTCTAGCTGCTAAATTTAAAGAGGATTCCTCTACTAAATATACTGAAAAAAAAGATGAAAGAAATATCTTAACTGATCTTACAACTGAGTCACAAGAAAAACTTCTAGAAAGAGAAAAAGTCATATTTCAAGGAAAGGAGGTAAGTTTAGGTACATTAGTAGATGATGGGTCAAAACATCTACTAGATGGAGAAGTATTATCTAAGCTTATTAATAAGGAGAAGGTAAAGATAGGTAAAGCACTCATAGATTCAAAGTATGAGGATATTAAGGATTATTATATTTCCCGAACATTTAATCGCCAAGTAAAGATCAAAAAAGAAATTTTGAAGGAAAAAGACTCTAAGTTTCTTGTAACTTATAGCAGTCAAGTGAATAGGCAAAACCTTAAGGAAGATCAGGATATAGTATTAATTTCTGATACAGGTGAGGATTTTAAGCATTTATGTGATAATCACAAAAAACACAATATTTATTGGCTCAAAAAGGAGGGAGATGATTTGATATGGCAGAAATCTTATGGTACTCTATCTAAATTAAGAAAGTCTGTAGATACAAATGCACAGGCTATTCAGGAGTATAAACCAGAGAAAATTACAGATATAACAGACAAAGTAGTAATTATTTCTGCTGAACCTGGTATGGGCAAGTCTACTGTACTGACTCCTTTAGCATTAAAGACAAAAGAATCTTTGTGGATTGTAAGAATCAACTTGCTGGATTATTCAACTGAATTAAAAATAGAAACAGAGAAGAAAACAAAACTTAACGAGGCAGAAGCGATAAAATTCCTATACAGGATTGTAGGTTTTCAACTCTTTCAAGGAGAAAAAGAAGAAACAACAGAAAAGAAGGGGAAAAGGGAACAAACGGTAGAAAATGTTCTCCATGCTATAACTGTAAAAGACAGTAAAATAAGTTTGGACAGAAAAAGCACTCAGGATCTGGACTTATTAGAAATAGAGCTATTTAATAATTTTTATAATCAGGGCAGGATTGTTTTACTGTTTGATGGGTTTGATGAGATTAGCCCTGACTATACAGAAAAAGTTATTGAGTTACTGCAAGTTCTAAAAAATTCTAAAGTAGAAAAGCTATGGATAACTACTCGTCCTTATAATTTTATTCAAGAAGAACTAGAAGATCAACTTAGTGTATTTTCATATTCATTAAAGCCACTCCTTCTCGAAGAACAGAAAGGTTTTTTAAGGAAATTTTGGAAAGAAAAGTTGAAACTTAATGAATTAGATGAGCAACGCTCAGGAGTTTTTATTGATGAATTACTAGGTAAGCTTCCTAAATCCATAGGTGATAAAGATTTTATGAGTATACCGCTACATGCATCTATGGTTGCTGAAGTTTTCACAGATGCATTCAAGAGTTTTTATGACTCTAATAAGCAGGAGCTTTCTGATGAACATAAAAGGAAAATTGAAGAGCAGGATTTGGTTACTTTATATGAGAGATTTATTGACATAAAGTTTTATAAAATTCGCTTTGGAGAAAAGAAGCCTGGTATGAATATTGACGATCCAGATATGAAAGGGATGGTTGAAGAAGGACGCGAGAAACTTATAGAAGATCATATGAAATTAGCTTTATATGCAATCTTTAACGAAGATGAAGTAAAGAAGTTGCTTACTGGAGAAGAAATGGACAAAGTACGCGGATTAATTGACGATATAAAAGAAGGGAAAGAAAGTACAGGTATTATTGAACAAGTTATTGATAATAAGCCTAGATTCATTCACCGTACTTTTGCTGAATATTTTGCTGCTAGTTACTTTTGGGAAAGGTTTAAGTCAGTTAAATCTGATAAATTTGAGGACTTTGTTGAGAATATTATAACTAAAAACCTAATTGAGGATGATAGGATACAAATTTCTAAGTTTCTTCAATTAAAAGCAAAAAAAGATTTTGAAAGCAACATCGACTTTCCTGATAAGCAGAATAAGCTGAGAACCCTACTCACAAAGCTTCTTGATCAAACAACACGATATGATTATAATGGCAACGGTAAACAATCAACCAAACTGTTATTTGGGATAGTTGAGTTTTCTTTGTCGACAAAAGAAAAAAGTAATGTAGACGTTATTGAGAATAATGATCAACTAAAATTATTATGCGTATCTGCTGAAATGGGGTATATAAAACTTGTTGAAGCCTTAGAAACAAAACTTAATAAAGAATTTTTACAGAAATATCTAAAACGTGATAAATGGTTCTATAGTCCCTTATGGTTAGCGGCTCAAAATGCTCACCTAGATGTTTTAGAAGTTCTCGTTAAAAAATTTTCTTATGATCCTAATTGGAAGGATAAGGATTCAGAGACTTTAGTTCAACGTATATTTCAAAAGATTGAATTTGATGTTCTTAGATCTTGTTTAAAGCTAGATATAGTTGATGGTAAACCTTATGAAGATTTAAATCATCGACAAGAATTGCCAATACTTGAAGCTTTTCAGTACGTTGCCCCGTCAGATGTAATTGAATTGTTAATAGAAAAGACTGATAGTAACCTTGTTAATGGATTTAAATATCCTGAAATTAGTAGTCAGATCTCCCCTGCCCAATTGATTGCCGTACAATCCCTCAAATATGGTAAAGAAATAACTGAGCTCGCTATAAAAAAGGGTATTGATTTCTCTGATGTTATAAATGTATTGCTTTTTGAATATTGTTACGAGAGCTTAAATAGTCCTATAAATAAACTGAATTATGCTAGTAATAGTCAGCCTTCTTTTCATTCTGATAAAGAGTTTTTGAATTTATTTGAGAGAATCGAACTGTTACTAAAAGCTGGTGTAGGATATAATCATAAGGATATTAAATATTCAAAAACAACACTACAGTATGCTAAGCAGATACACTACATCCATGAGCTTTTAGATGGAGTACATAAGTTGCACAATCAGAAGATTAATAAAAGTAGTAATCCACTAGGCACTATACTAAAGCTAATTATTGATAATGTAGGTAGTTCTCCTGACTTCGAAGGTTATGAATTTGTTGAGAGTCATCAACAAGGAATATCTTTATCGCTTAATTACAAGGATGAATCATCCAAATATAATAAAAGAATACCTCTTCTACCAGATAATATACCAAAACTACTTTTTAAGTTTTATGAGGATAGTAATACTAATCTAGTAGAAAATGCCTTAGGTAAATTTCGTGATTATATAACTAATGCTAAAGAAGAAATAGGGGCATTCAAACAGTACCCTGATAGCAAGGTATATAATGAAATTTTGACTGGTTATAGAGAGATGCTTAAGTTCAATGATTATCAACACTTATATCATCAATTTTATTCACTAGACGAAAGAAAAGAGAAAGAAAATCGATATCAATCTCTTGATGACTATGAACAAGATTTGCTGGAACGGGTATTAAATTTGTATATAAGACAAGATTATGAAATTAATGATGCGTTAAAAGAAGTAGAAGAAGAAGTATTAAGATTGAAAGAAATAATAAATAAGCTAAAAGAAAATTCAGGTCATAAAAAATATGAGACTGGAGAAATATTAGATATATTAGCTATAAAAAGCATGGATACAAATGAAGAATTACAAGATTTGATATCAAAAATCTATGAATGTGGTGGTATTCAATTCTTGAGTGAAACTTGGTTGCATTTAAATCTTATAGGTCAGCAAAAAATAATGGGAACATTAGAACTGATGTTCAAATTTGCTGATCAATCATCAAAAATTCTTGAATTATTAAAGAAACTGGATGATTCATATAAGACCCTTACCGAGGCTATTAAAAATAAAGACTATCAAATGATAAATAATATATTACAAGATCAAGATATAGAACCTGATTTCATAAAAGCAATTATTAATGGTCAAGATGATAAATATGGCTCACCACTACACTATGCTGCTTTTAAAGGCGATGTTCAAGTGACCAAAATCCTTTTAGAGAGTGGAGCAAATCCTAATCTTAAGATGCAAGGAAGTGGTATATTATTAAGTACTGCAGATGAAACCCAGAAAGATGAAGATTTGGAATATAAATATCAAGGTTGCACACCATTACACGTAGCAGCCCTCAATAAACAATTAGAAGTTGCTAAGATTTTGGTAAACGACTGGGACGCTGATGTTAATGCTATGAGTACAGGTTGGCAAGTAACTCCTCTGCATATGGCTGTTGAAAGTGGAAACTTGGATATGGTTAAATTCCTTGTTAAAGAAGGTAAAGCTGATGTTAATGCTATGAGTACAGGTTGGCAAGTAACTCCTCTGCATATGGCTGCTGAAAGTGGAAACTTGGATATGGTTAAATTCCTTGTTAAAGAAGGTAAAGCTGATGTTAATGCTATGAGTACAGGTTGGCAAGTAACTCCTCTGCATATGGCTGCTGAAAGTGGAAACTTGGATATGGTTAAATTCCTTGTTGAAGAAGGTAAAGCTGATGTTAATGCTAAGAACAAAGATGAAAGGACACCTCTTTACTTGTCTGCTAGAAAGGTAAAATTGGATGTAATTGACTTCCTTGTTGAAAAAGGTGATGATCTTAATGTTAAGGACAAATATGGAAAGACACCGCTGCAAAGTATTGACTATGAAAACTACAGCTTTGATGACTTTGTTTTTACAGTACCAGGTGCTTTGAATAATAATGATGAGGACAAACGTAATGTGTTAATCCTACAATGGGCTGCTTATTTTGGAAACTTGGATGTGGTTAAATCCCTTGTTGAAAAAGGCGCTGATGTTAATGCTAAGGACGAACTTAGTAGGTCACTGATATACTATGCTGCTTATTCTGGAAACTTGAATGTAATTGAATTCCTTGTTGAAGAAGGCGCTGATGTTAATGCTAAAGAAGAAGGTGGAAGGGCACCGCTGCACACTGCTGTTCAATTAGGTTACTTAAAGATAGTAAAATTACTCTTAGAAAAAGGAGCACATTATGATGTTAAAAATAAACAAAGTAAGACACCACTGAATCTAGCGAAGTCTGAATCTGTTAAGAATCTACTTAGTGACATTGATAAATTATTTCAAGCTGTTCAAGATGGTGACAAAGGTAAAATTGATTCTTTATTAGGAGAAAGAACAGATTTTGATACACTTAGAGTAATTTTGAATGCTAGAAACACTGATGGCAAGACACTTATACGAGTTGCTGCTGGTAATAAGCAAAGAGGTATGGTAGAGTTACTTATAAAAGGATTGAAACCTATTCAGTCTTCTGGTGAACAGCAAGAAACTATACAACAAGAATCAGCTAAAAAATGTTTACCAAGCACAAGTTCAGGAAGGAGGAAAAGAGAAGCGAAGATTGGTGAGTGTGAATTTTCTTGGGAAGATGTGGATGAGTTTAATGTAGAAAAGGATGAGAAAAGAGATTTAAGTAAGATTAAGATAGATGGTGAAAAGTTTGTCAGTTACATTAAAGATTTACCGAAAGAAAAGCAGAGTCAGCTAATTCAATTGGCAAGTGAGGTTAAAATTGGAGGTAGTTCTCAAGGTCTCGTAAGTAAGCTTACTAATAATCAGAAAGTCATGAATCACTTGAGTAGAGTAGCAGGCATGACCATGCACGGAATGATGGCTAAAAATGTTCTAGCTGACTTTTTAAATGGTGATTATCAAGGTGTAGCAATCAATGTTGGTTTTATAGCCGGTGGTCAAGGATTTGCTAAAGTTGCTGAAGCTGCATCTCTTAAAGGACTGAAATTAGCTGAAGAGGGAAAGTTATTAGTTGGTCAATCTTTAAAAGCAGCATCACCTTTTCTTGCTCGAGGTACTTCTGCTTTTGTTGTCTATGATCTAGTTAATCAGATAAAAGAATTTAAAAATGGTACAGAAGAAGCACTAGTTGGTGTAGTAGGAGATAGTATTTACTTGGGAGTTGACGCTGCAGAGATTGGTGTAGAAGTTGCTGAAGCTTTTGGAGTACTGGAAGGAGTATCAAGTGTTACTGGTCCTATTGGAGCTGCAATTGGCGCTGTAGTATTTGTTGGCACTGACGTGTACATGGCAGTAAAGAGAGTTGATAAAATCGATCAGATTATTCACCTAACTGGAAATGAGAAGTTTGTTGAAGGTTTACGTGCGTTTATAGGTATTAAGCCTGAACAATATATAGAAGAGCTCATGGAGAAAAAACAACTTTATAACCAATTAGTGAAGCAAGGACTTGAGTATTTAAAACAGCATAGTGATATTCAAAGCTATGTCTTTCCTACTACTGATAAACTAGATAGTAAAGTACTACTTGATAGAAAAAGAACGGGTATAAGATGGAGCAGAGCTAAACCAGATGATTTAAATGGAGGTCGAGTATTTTGTTTACCACAGGGAAATGATGAGCCTGCACCAGATTATGGATCATATCTATGTGAAAATGCAATTGGTATATTCGCAAATAAAACAGGAGATCATACTTTAATTAATCTCGGAGAAGGTAAGGATTACGCAAAAGGATTTTTAAATAGTCCAAATATCTTTGTGGTAAATAATGGCTCTAAAGAATATTATGGAGGAAGTAAGGACGATATATTTGTTTTACAGGCAAATTACATTAAGGGACATCTATTAGGAGAGGGTGGAATCAATACTTTAGATACAACATTGTTTGCTTTACAGGAAGAGCAATTAAACATTCAATTAGAGATAGGAGAGATAGCAGACTATTTCAGAGACAATTGGCTAAAAATATGTGAAATAAATAAGGTAATAGGAAGAGCAAATAAAGCAGAGACAATAACAGTTTCCTGTGATGGTTGTAATAGTAATGTAAAACTGATAGATGGTCAAAGTGGTAATAAAGAAATTAAAGATAGAATAAACATAATAGATGATAGCTGTGATTATCAAATGCAAATAGTAGTAAGACCTAACACAGTAGTATACAATCGAGCATTGAAAGGAAGTTTTGATTATCTAGTACCATTAAATAGTAGTGGAAGTGCAGAGCTTAGTTTTATCTATGGCCCTGAAAGATTTAATGTAAACAACACGTTTTGGTTTGCATATCAGGCAGTTGATATAAAAAGTATCGATGTAAAATATATAAATGTTTTTAACAGAACTGAACATGAAGTAAAATTCAATTTTGTTGAGTCAAATAAAGAATTTAATGTCACAATCTCTTATTCAGAAAATCCTGCTTACAGACTAGGAAAGAGTGGTGAAATAAGAATAGGGAATAAAGGTAATTTGTACATGCTAGAAAGTAGTGATAAGTCTAGTGAAGAGGTGATAAGAGACTATTTACCTGTAGCAAATAGAGTAAGTAAAATGTCATTTTTTATACAATCAGTTTTAAGTAATGAAACAGTGGTAATAGGAAGTGGAAATCATGAAGTAATACATAGTAATCCAGCGTATAGGAGTCATTTAGTAGGCAATGGTGGTGAAAATGTATATGTAATTGATTCCGAAACTAAGGAGGTTATTATTCATGATGTTGATGAGGAGAATTCAATAGATACGATTGACTTAAGAAATGTAGTAAGAAAAGGTAATTGTGAATTAAAAGTAATTAGATTCGAAAATGATTTGTTATTAAGAGCAACGGTAAAAGAGCAAGCTGAGTATTGTACTGTGAGGTTAAAAGATGGAGTGGAGAGATATAATAAGACGCATGTAATAGTAGAAAATGTTCCGATGAGAATCAGCTTTGATAATAATGAGTGGAGTTTAAAACCACAGCCTTTAATGTTTGAAGAGGACAAAGAAGTAATTGTAGTAACGGGTCAAGATGTAGAGGAAGGTAGTGAAATTATTACACCGAGAAAAGGAGGAAATTATAAGTTTATTCGTAGTAATGATAATGATCTAATGATAACCAATGCTTTTGACTTGACTATTACTAAGAATGATCTCTGCACTATTACACTAAGTAAGTTCTATGAAACACCTAGAATGAAAACGTTATGCATAAAGTTTGCTGATAAAGAGATAGTGTTAAAAGATCATGAAAAGGAAATAAGTGCTGCAAGAGATATAAATATTGTAAAAAGAGAGTATAAGGATCAAGTGTATAATGATGTTTTCAATCCAGAAGTTATGATGTTATCAGACCAACCTGTAACGCACAGACATAGGCATAGTAGACATAGAGAGCAAGCTCGTCATCGTCGGAGTACAACAAGTAGTAGCACAAGACCAACTGGATGGATAAATGATTTATTTGGTTGGGTAAAAAGCTCTGTGAGTGGATTGTTAAGTTCTAAACCTGAGAGCACTCCAAGTTCTATCTCACAAGGAGATGCAAGAGTGGATGTAAATGGTACGATAATGTTACTTGACATGCTCATTAGAAAAGTTACAGGTCAAAAGTATGTTTCTACAGCAGATCAGTCTATATCTCCACTAGAAGCACAGGGCTATGCACTCAACATTACAAAGGGATTTGAGAAAGTAGTAGAGCAAGCTAGATTAAAAAGTGGTGTATCAATGCACCGGTTAAATATTGATTATATGGGAATGCAAAAAGAGATTACTAGAAAAGTCATGAGTGGTAAATTTAATGAGATTTCAGGGATTTTAAGCTCATATGTAGAGAAAGCATGTCCTGACGGAGAAGCTGGATATCCTGGTAAATTAAGTCCGAAAAAGTTTGACAAGTTTATGATTGAATTTAATAAGGGGCTAGATGTAACATTAAATCAATCAATAGAGCAGATATTACACAATGGAGATGGTAGATTAGAAGTTGATGGTGTAAAAGAACAGAAAACGAACTCAGGGCCCCAAAGTTATTTAAGTAATGCTTCCGTTCAAGGCCATTTGACTAGGAATAAGGTTAAATTAATTTCTTAATCTCATCTAAAGAAAGGCCCGTAGTTTGTGATACAACGTCAATAGAGATGCCAGCTTTAAGTAAATTTTTTGCCACTACTATTTTAGCCTGTTTTTCGCCCTCTGCTATACCTTCAATTTTACCTTTTTGATGGCCGATTAGAATGCCTTGATGAAGTTTTTCTTCAAGACTAGATAAATAATCATCGGTACGTTTTTTAGCTTGATCATAAGCAAGACGTTCTTCTTTACTCCAATTATATTGGTTTAGCTCATCATAAGCCCTGCCAATAATTAAATCACTTCCTATTATTTTTTTTAGATCCTCTTCACTTGTTTCACCGGCGTGTTTAAAAAAATAACACCATTTCTCTATTATATTTTCTAATTGATCTTCTCTTTTTTTAAATTTAGGTAACTCTATAAAAGTAAAACTAAAGTCTTTGAGATCATGTTCAAAAGTTATCTTATCAAAAGTAATATGATCAGACTTATAAGCCAGCTTATTAGGAAATAAGATGAAATCAGCAATGGCAATAAAGATAACGCCTTTAAGATCATGATACTGGTCACCTACATCAGCTTGACTTGAATAGGCCTTAGAGGCATAATATTGAGCACGTTTTTCAAAGCCAGTAGTTTTAGCGACTTGCATCTCAATTATAGTTTTTATCCCTGTAGAATCAACACAGAGAACATCAACAATGCTTTGCTTTTGAGAGGCAATGACAGGGTCTTGAATGGGACTGAGAAAGGAGACATCTTTAATCTTATTGTCATCGGTAAGACCTAGTATATCATTGAGAAAGTGAATAAGAATATCTTTATTTTTTTCGGTACCAAAGATACGGCGAAAAGCTATATCATTGCGAGCATCAAGAAACTTGGAAAGAGCCATGATAAGTTAACCTAGAAAGCATTAATAATTATACACAATTGTGAAGAAATATTCAACGTTTTTGTGCTAAAGTCTATTAAGGTTAGCTAAATTTCAAGAGTCGGCAAAAAACTATCTTCATAAATGACCCTAGGATGCTACCACGCACCTTAATGTTTATTTTATCATCTTTTACAACTCCCTCTATAAACCCCAGCAAATGAATTCATGAGCTATAAAGAGCTTTAAAAACAATTATTTTGGGCATGAGAGACTAACCTCCTAATAAAAATACGAGCCTAAAAGCTCAATTACGATTTACCTAACATCGTGAGGACAGGTTCATTAGCCTCCCACACCTTTACATGATAAAGATCTTGAAACTTAATGTCAACATTTCAGTAGCAAATTTATGTTAAATCTATATCCTGTCAATATGGACAAAAAGAAGGTTATAATATATACAGATGGATGGAAATCCTGGTCCCGGTGGATGGGCAGCTGTGGTGATGTATGAAAATAAAAGTGAAAAAACGTATCTCTGGAGGTGAAAACAAATAACAAGATGGAGCTAAAGGCTGTAATTAATGGGCTAAAGATGTTAAAAATTTCCTGCAGAGTTATTGTACACACTGATAGTCAGTATATTAAACAAGGTATAACAGGATGGATCAACAAGTGGAAAACAAATGGTTGGAAGACAGCTGATAAAAAGCCAGTAAAGAACAGGGAATTATGGAAGGAACTAGATGAAGTTGCTTTGCAGTATGATATTAATTGGAAGTGGGTTAGAGCTCACAGTGGTAATACCTATAATGAAGAGGCAGATAGACTTGCTAGAAAGGAATCTAAAAAGCTAAAATATAGAGATTGTGAGGTCAAGAAATCACCAAAAAATAGAGGGAACTCTAAGTTTCATAGATTGGGTGGAGTATTATGGCAATAATTCTTTTAGACACAAAAACTATAAATCGTATAGCAGCAGGAGAGGTAATAGAGAGGCCAGCAAGTGTAGTAAAGGAATTAGTAGAAAATGCAATAGATGCTGGAAGTTCAGAAATAGAGATCAAAATAGAAAGTGGTGGGCGTAATCTTATAACTGTAACAGACGATGGAAATGGAATAGAAAAGGAAGATTTGGAACTTGCATTTATGCGCCACGCTACTTCAAAATTAAGCGATAGTGAGTTAATAGAAATCAGACATCTTGGCTTTAGAGGAGAAGCTTTACCTTCAATTGCAGCAGTAAGTAGAATGAACTTATCGTCTAAGGCAAGTGGAGCAAAGGAAGCATGGTCTATAAGTTATGAGGGAGGAGAAAAAATAGGAGAGGTTATCCCTTGTTCTTTATTGCAGGGTACATATATTGAAGTTCGTGACTTATTTTTTGCCACACCAAATAGACTAAAATTTCTAAAAACCGAAAGGGCAGAAACACAAAGCATTGTTGATATTGTAAATAACTTAGCAATAACTAACTATAGTATTGGGTTTACTCTCACTTCCGGTAATAAAAAGCTCTTAAAATATGTTAAGCAAACTTCATTATTTAACAGATTATGTGAAGTAGAAGAAGAATTTCAGAGCAATTCGCTGGAAGTAAAAGAGGAAGAGGAAGGCATCAAACTTACGGGACACATCTGTAAACCAACTATCAATCGAGGCAATTCAACTCAGATCTATACGTTTGTTAATAGAAGGCCAATAAAAGACAATCTACTTGTTGGTGCAATTCGATACGCATATCAAGATTTGATTCCAGTTGGGAGGTATCCTTTTGCAGCGCTGCACTTAGAGATACCATACGATCAAGTAGATGTAAATGTGCATCCAAATAAATCAGAGGTAAGGTTTCAGAACAAGAGGCTAGTATATGAAATAGTGAGAAGAGGAATAATAAAAACACTATCAACGAGGTTTGCAGCGAGTGGTCAAAGTATTGAGGAGTTTGATAGCCAAGAGCCGGTCAATAGCAAAGAGGAAAAAAATCAAAAAGAGTTTTATGAAAAGAGACCAAGTCTTTTAGAAAATCGTCTAATGAAAGAATTCAATGCACCAGATGAAAGAAGGCAAAGCTTACCAGAAACTTTTAAGTATGGAGAATCCCCAGCCCAAAAGGGAACGATGGTTTTAGAAAGGAAGCAAATTGATTTGGTAGAGGATCATCCCCTAGGATATGCACGTTGTCAGGTCCACAATACTTACATTATTGCTGAAGCTGGAGATAGGCTGATTATAGTAGATCAACATGCAGCCTATGAGAGGTTGATATACGAGTGCTTAAAGCAAAAATCAAGCATAAAAAGACAAAAACTTCTTCCTGAAACAGTTGAAATTAAAAACCAAGCAGGAATGGGGATGGTTAAAACTTATAAAGATGAGCTTTTTGAAATGGGTTTTGATATTGAAATACAATCAGAAGATAAAGTAACGATAAAAGAAATACCTGCTATCTTGGGAACAATAGATATAAAAGAGATGCTAGTTGATATAGTAGATAAGTTAATGGAAATGGAAGATACGTTGCCAATAGAGGATAAGGTGAATAAAATATCAGCCACAATCGCTTACCATGGAGCAGGAAGAAAAATGAAATTGGAAGAGATGAATGAGATACTAAGACAAATTGAGAAAACTCCATATCCTGGTCATGAAAGACCAACTTATATAGAAATGAAACTAATTGATATAGAAAAATTGTTTGAAAGGAGATGAGTTCAGTTTGTCAAAAAGGTTCCCAATTAAGTATACGTAACAGCTCTTCTGGTTATGGAGTATAAAATGTGAAAAAAGAGAATAAATGCTCTAATTTTTTAGATTACAAAGTAATAGGACAGGAAGTAAGAAATCGTAGATTAGCAAAGGGATATACTCAAAAAGATTTAGCAAAAAAAATCGGAACAACATATCAGGTAATACTTCAATACGAAAAAGGAACACGCAGAATTTCAATTAAGAAGTTATATGAATTAGCAGAAGCATTATCAATAACTGCTAGAGACCTAGCTTGCGGACAAGAAGTATCAAATGAG
Organism: Wolbachia endosymbiont (group B) of Melanostoma mellinum; assembly: GCF_947251465.1. Lineage (NCBI taxonomy): Bacteria > Pseudomonadati > Pseudomonadota > Alphaproteobacteria > Rickettsiales > Anaplasmataceae > Wolbachia > Wolbachia endosymbiont (group B) of Melanostoma mellinum. The sequence continues at coordinate 92,814 of NZ_OX366366.1, read as the reverse complement.
AAAGGGTATGAGGGAGAGGAGGTACTAAATCTAGTAAGAAGACATAAAGAGATTAAGGATCAAGAATTACGTGAAACGTTTTATTTATTAACTAAATTCATCCGTATTAGTGAGGAAGAAAGTGGAAAGGCAGTAAAAGTAGAGGTGGCAAAGGGTTTAGTTAAGGAAGGAGTTTCTGCTCATGTTATCTCTCAAACGACCAGTTTATCTATTGATGAATATGATAATGATGAGAAAAAAATTTCCATTCCGTATAAAGTAGGTCAAAGAATAAAAGAATGGAGGTTGAGAAGAGGATACACTCAAGAAGATTTAGCAAGTAAAGTGGGCATAATAAATCAAAGAATATATGAATATGAACAAGGACGAGCTGCTGTTTCACTTGAAATGTTAGATGAAATAGCAAAGGTACTATCAATTAGTGTTACAGATCTACTTCCAGAAACGACAGAAAATGAGAATAGTGAAGTGGAACTATCAAGGTTAATAAAAGAATACAAAAAGATTAAAAGCCAAGAATTACGTCATGTACTAATAAAATCTCTGTTTGAAAGCATACAAGTTTGCAAAGAGAAAGTGAAGAGAGTAGAAAAGATGAAAATTGCAAAGAATTTAGTTAAGGAAGGAATTTCTATCAATATTATTTTAAAAACAGTGGGCATCTCTTTAGACGAAATTCAACAAATTTAAAATAAAAAATCAGTATCTATTAATATCTTTACTTTTTAATGAAAAAATAAGTAAAAAAGATTGAAAAATTGATTTGACTTCACTCAAAAGCTATGGCCTTATGCCAATGCTGACAAAAACAGCGGTAAATATATAAAAACATTTTGTTATTAGTGAAGGGTAATTTTTATGAATAATAAGAAAGATCGTAGAGAAGAAATAGAATTCAGAGCATTAGAAAGCAACGGTAAAGCACTACTTGATCGTGAAGTAATAGAAACGTTTCTAAGTGCAGTGCATGACAGGGAAGAAGCTCGAGTTATTGCTAGAAAGCTAATAGATAGTTTTGGAATAGGAGGAATTTTAGGTCAGGAAATAGATGACTTGAAAACTATAGAAGGGATAACTGACTCTACAGTAGCAGTAATTTTATGTCTAAAGGAAGCTGCAAAGAGAGTACCAAGAGAAGAGTTAAAGAAAGGACCTGTAATGGATAACTTGGAAACCATAGTAAAATATTTGAGGGTGAGTATTGGTTATTCAGAGGAGGAAAAGATGAAAATAATATATTTTGATCAAAAGTGCCGTTTAAAGGGGGAAGAAGTGTTCACTGGTACAGTGGATAAGGTACCTTTTTACATCAGAGAAGTAACAAGAAAGGCATTAATAAGAAAAGCGACGTCAATAATAATATCGCATAACCACCCAGAAGGAAGGTTAAAGCCATCTGATGAGGATGAAGCTGTAACTAAAGACTTGGCTAAAGCTTGTCAGACTATAGGGATTAGGTTGCTGGATCACATTATCATCACAAGTGTTGGGTATTTTAGCTTTAAAGAGCAAGGACTGTTATAAAGCAGATGTTTGAAGATTTTCATGAGTTGTTTAACTACTTGAATGAAGAAAGTATTTGCAATCACATTAATCATTGCTTATAATTAATGAGAAAGTATATATTGAATTAATAATAAAGTAATAAAGTAGGTTATAGACTTAGTAAAGTATATTTAATAGCGGAGGCTAATATGAGTAATAAAATAATTGTACCTTTTGATGATCAAGAAGGAGGTACTTACGAGTTAAACATTGATCTTGATAGATTATCAAAAGGTGAGGTGTTAAATGCTATTGTAGGAATAGGTCGTACTAACACCTTTGTAAGCAAAATTAATAAGGCTAAAAAGTTTGGAGAAGTGCCCTTCCCTAATAGAGACGTTCAAATCAACTACGGAAAAGGGCTTGACTACATATATGGCACAAAACCTTTGAGTAATCAAGCAGATTATCCAGAAGGGTTGAATCCATTTGCTTCAGCTTTGCAAAAAATAAAGCCAAGTGCAGGTGAAAGTGAAACTTTGAGCTGGTTTAAAAGTGAAGTGGTAGAGGCAAAGAATGTAAATGAATTGCACAAAGTTATAGACAAAGTACTAGCTTCTGGAGGAAGGCTAAATGCATGTAATGATGGAGAGTGGAGCTTTGCTGAATATGTAGTATTGGGTACACATTTTCATAAATTAGAAAAAAGTGATCGAAAAAAGATAATGCGTAAATTAATGCTAAGCGGTGCAGAGTTTCATGATACTTTATTGGAGAATAAATTGATAGGTGAAATCTATAATGAGCTACAACCAGAAGTTCAGCCACAGATAGATAAGCAACTAGAAGAACTAGAGAAAGCTGGCGAAAGTGCTGTTCAGGAAGGAGAATTAATAGATATCGAGATAGATAATAAAATGCTTTTTATGGAATTCTCTGAAGATAGCAAGGTAGAGGTAGCAAAAATACTGAGAGAGTTAGGGAGTAATATTTTAAAAATGGGTAATAATGCAGTTGAGATCAGAAGGGAGGAAGGAGGTGTAAGAAATTACGTTGATGTATCAGATGATAGCTCTGTTGTGTTAGAAATTCCTACAAGCGCTGGTAAACTAAATATTATATTGTACCATGATGTAAAAAAATATGATCAAGTACAAGTCAGAGTAGAAAACAAGGAAATGTGGGCTGAGCTACAACAAAGAGGGGAAGAAATTGGAAAAAATTGTCTTTTTGCTGGAGTAAAACTTAAAGAAGCAGTAGAAAAGGGAAGTTTTATGAGATGTGGCATATGGAATAGCAAGCAGCTTATGAAGGAGGTTGATAGCCCAAGTGAAAAATTGTCTTCATGGGTAGATAAAGTACGTGAAAATAGTAAAGAAACTTTTAGGGGGCTTTAATTCATTTATTTTAAGGTTCCAGAGTCTACCATTATATCTGGAGCCTTTGAGCTATAGTAGAAAATATTATATGTATGGTTCTTTGTATGGAAAAAAGTCTAGACTGTGAGGTAGGGCAAAAAGTAAAAAATTGGAGGTTAGAGAGAGGGTATACTCAGAAGGATTTAGCGGAGAAGGTTGGTGTAAAGTACTGGGCAATACTGCAATATGAAAAAGGGAGTCGTAAAATTCCAATTAAGAAATTATATGCTATAGCAGAAGCATTATCAGTAAATGTTAAAGGTCTAGTTTGTGGAGAGACGCTACCAAATGAAAAAAGATATTTTGAAGATGAAGAAATATTAAATTTAGTAAAGGGTTATAAAGATAAAGAATTAAGCGAGGTATTTTATTTATTAACCAAATTTATTCGTTTGAGTGAGGAAAGAAGCAGAAAAGCGGTAAAAATAGAAGTAGCAAGGGGTTTGATGAAAGTAGGAGTTTCTGCTCATGTTATCTCTCGAACAACTAACTTATCTATTGGTGAGTATGAGGAGAACAAAATTCCGGTTCCATACAAAGTAGGGCAAAGGATAAAAGAGTGGAGATTGATACGAGGATATACACAAAAAGATTTAGCGAATAAAGTTGGCATAACAAATCAAGGAATATACGAATATGAACAAGGGAGAGCTGCTGTCTCACTTGAAATGTTAGATGAAATAGCAAAGGTATTATCAATCAGTATCATAGATCTACTTCCCGAATCAGATGAGGATAGTGAAGCGGAAGAAAAGCTATCAAAGTTGATAGAAGAATACAAAAAGATTGAGAGTCGGGAATTACGCGATATGCTAATCAAGTCTTTATTTGAAGGTATACATGTTTATAGAGAAAAGGTCAGAGAGGAAAAGAAGATTGAAGTTGCAAGGAATTTAGTGAAAGAAGGAATTTCTGTTGATATTATCTTGCAAACGACAGGCTTATCAAATTATATGATTGAGAAATTTTTGTGATTTCATAAAAACTTAGCCAATAGTGGATTTTTTTGTGATAGAATATATGTTTGCTTCTGTAGGAAAAACAGCTTTTAGAGGATTTATCTATGATAATTCAGAGCATATTGAGCTACGAGCTGGGGAAAAAAATAGAAGGTTGTAGGATAGTACAAGGGTATACTCAGGCAAAATTAGCAAGCAAAATTGGTTTAACACATAAAGAAATACATAACTTTGAACTAGGGTGCAAGGCTATTACAATCAAAGAATCGTATATAATAGCAGGAGCATTGTCAGTTAATGTTATAGATCTACTTCCAGGACCAACAGTACTAAGAGAAAACAGTTGGTATGAAGATGAGGATAAAGAAATAGTCTATCTAACAAAAATACATAGAGAAATTAAGGATCAGGAATTACGCAAGAAGCTGTATCCATTAGTAAGGTTTGTATATATTAGCGAGAAAATTAGCCAAGAAGAAGCGAAAATAGAAGTAGCAAAGAATCTAGTGAAAGAAGGAGTTTCAGTTGATATTATTTCCCAAGTGACTCGCTTATCTACTTACGAATATGATGATATAGAGAAAGAAATTTGTACTGATTCTATACTCTACAAAGTGGGGAAAAGGATAAAAGAGCAGAGATTAATACGGGAATACACTCAGGAGGACTTGGCAAATAAAATCGGTTCAACACCTAAAGAAATACACGACTATGAACGAGGATATACAGACATTCCAATTGAAATATTATATAAGATAGCAAAGACATTATCAGTTAACATTAAAGCTCTTGGACTAACAGAATATGAAAATGAGCCAGTTTTTGGGTTTATAGGTAAATGCGAAAAAATTGAGGATCAAGAATTACTGGATACGGTAGTTAGATCTTTATCTGAAGGAATGCAAACTGGTAAAGAAAAGGTTAAAAAAGCAGAGAAAATCAAGATTACAAAAGATCTAGTTAAGGCAGGTATTGCTATTGATATTATTGTGCGAGCAAGTGGCCTAACTGCTGATGAGTTGGGTGAGTGTGAAAATTAAATGTGTTTAAGATATAAGTAAAGTTAGTTAATGATTTAACCAACAGAATTTGCTAACCAACTTTTTTGGCTCAGTTGAATTTTGCTTGGTATAAATTAAGATATGAAATCGCAAAGTTTATCTATTAATTTCTGATTGTCCTCTATCATTGCCTTTGCCTCTTGTTGAAGAGATTTGATATTTTTTGATGTAATGTTATCCATGTCAGCCGACGCTAGCTTCAATTGCGATTGTATTCTTACGTATCTATTGCCTATTACTTGATTCATCTGATAATTTACGCAGTCCAATCCAGAGGCAAACATCACATTTAACAAAGGTTTTATCCAGCCTATTTTTCCAAATCTCTTTGAATTGGCATACTCTATGCTTCTATCTGTTCTTCCAGTACCTATCGATAACAGTAGAATATCATCATTTGGAAATAACCTCTTACCACTTGCATATGCACAAGCCGCTGGATTATTTGCAAATACCCCGCCATCCACTAATACCATTTCCTTGTGGTTGATTTTAAGATATTTAGGTGCAAAGTAAGTAGGTGCAGCCGTTGCAGCTCTGAGTGCATCTTTCAGCTTAATATTACCTTCTTTCCAGCTTTTGAAGAAAAATGGGCAATTATTCTGAATGTCGTAACTGGTAAGCAGTACATTATTTAAAGTGTTTTGTAGAGTATCATCACCAAAATATTTGTCCAATACAAATTCAATATTTTTATATGGGTATTGTGCACAGTTAAACCAAGATAATATTGATCGCCTAAAAAATGAAGACTTGAAAATATATGGTCCATATTCCCGATAGAACTCGACTAAATCATTAGCAGAATATTGAGGTTTATCTTTTTTACATAATCCAGCTACAACAATTCCACCGGTTGAGGTCCCTGCCATAAGATCAAAGATTTCAGCTATCGGTTTTCTTGTCCTCTTTTCTATTTCTGCTAGAATTACTGCTGGTATTATGCCCCTTATGCCTCCACCATCTACTGAAAGGATATATTTAGTCATATTTATTGATTTTATTAACTTGTTCGCTTTTATCGGGATGTGTTTCCTGCCCAAAAGCCACAGTCTGCTTCACGCCTGGAGAAAATTGCACCAACCTAATAATTGATTCCGTGGGTCATGCTAAAAAATCCGTGTTGGTTCAGGCATACCAATTTACCTCAAAGCCTATTGCTGAATCCTTGGTTCAAGCTAAAAAGCGTGGAGTTGATATTAAGGTTATTCTAGATGAATCACAAACTAGTTCAAAACATAGTGTAATTAACGAATTATTTGAGCACAAAATCCCGATATGGATTGACTTTAAACCCGCTATTGCTCATAGCAAGGTAATTATTATTGATGAGCAAAAAATCATAACCGGATCATTTAACTTTTCAGATGCCGCTCAGCAAAGAAATGCTGAAAACCTACTGATCATAACAGGAGATTCTCCACTAGTTGAACAATACGTCAAAAATTGGAAAAATCGCCAATCGCAGTCTAAGCATTATACACCAGACTTTAAGTTATCTTTGAATTCATCTAATTCCTCAGAAAGATTTTTCACCCTTTCCTCAAGTACTAACACTTTTTCCATTAAACCATATTCAATAAGTTTATCGTGAAATTGTACCCTTGAGTCTAACTTGGATAACCACCATATCAATGCTACGGTTTGGATTAATATGGTAATAATTACCGTAATTGGGATTTTTTGCTTTTTCATGTGAAAATATTAACTTGTTATGGATAGTTTTGGAAATTTATATGCAGATTATAGAAAACTTACAGCTTTAGTGATTACTTTTTATTATCGGTCTTCTGCTTCTGCAAGTAGCTTAATGATTTCATCATAAGGTTTGTCCTTATTATGCCGTGATCTTAATACAGCAATTTTCCTTGGTGTTTTTCCATCTGTATCTCTAATGGTAGGGTCTGAACCTTTGTCTAATAAAAATCTAATTATCTCCAATTTGCCTTCATATGTAGCTGCATGTAAAGGTGTCCATCTTTCATATTTCGTAGCATTTATATCAACTCCTTTTTCTACTAGGAATTTTACAACCTCTGCACATCCCTCTTCTGCAGCATAATGTAGTGCTGTTAATTTAGGGATCTGCACATTAATATCTAATAGATTTTCTACTAAGAATTTTACAGTCTCTAAGTTACAATTTTGAGAAGCAATGCGTAATATCGTTTTATAATTATCTGCAGCCTTTGCCTTCATGTAGGAATAGGTAGCAATAATACATACTATTACTGTTATAAGCCACCAAAAATGCAGCTTGTTTTTTGTATCTTGACCCAATTTATCCATATTCAACATCTTTTTAATATTAAATAGATCATTTACTCATTTTTTATTAACATTACTTACTCAAAGATGCTGACAACATAGTAAGGTAACCTGAGCTATTTAAAGTATGCTCCGCTCTGTTAACTATCCATTCACCATCTACCGCTTGATTAAAAGCTATAAGATTAAGTTTAGCTTCTGCAAATAACTCTGGATTACCAGGTATAGTGATATCCAATACTGCATTATTTCGCTTTAGTTGTTTTAACTTAGCATTTGCTGCACTTAGTGCTGATTCTGCATTTGAGTACATTTCTAGCATAATATAACTTGGCTCGCCGCTACCAACTGTTTCTTTAATAGTTTCACCCTTTTCATAGCTATGCCACTTTGCCACTACTGAATTATACTTATCACGTACGGTAAAATGCACTTTCCAGTTAATTGTATCTTGAGGTCTAATATTCGTTGTTCCTAAAGCTTTTCCTGTGGCTGATTTTGCCATGTTTTTTGAAATAAATAATATATACCCACCAGCTAATTTTGCCATTGCTTCACGCTCTGTTGCGATCTTTGTTAACAGACTTATATCACTTTCATCTGCCTGATTAATATGGGGTATCAATACATTCTTAAATTCCTCAGCAACTTTATGTCCATATCCATGTTTTTGAGCTATTTCTTTCACTAAGTTTTCTATGGTAATTTGATGCCATTCTTTTGATACTTTTGCCTTCAAAGATATTCTTAAATTTGTTGCATGAGCTTTTATTAGTAGAGTTTTAGGTGGACCCTGTATAGTCACTTCGTTGACTGTATATATACCCATTGGAAAGATTCCAATTTCCTTATAACCTAGTGCTATGTTCAATTCATTCGGAATATCTATGTCTTCATCCCTGTAATCAACACACACTTCAACTACATCATCTATTATTCCTGATTCATCTGTAAGGTGCAATGATATAACTCTATCTTTAATTGATTCACATTTATCTATTATAAAATCTGGCTGCATTTATTCCCAGACCTTTAATTTTGACTTTTGTACTATTTTCTTAATAGTAGGAAGCTTTATCTTTAATCCTGCAGGCAAAAAGCTTCCGTATTCTGCCAAACCTAAGTTCTCTGCTAGTACTAATTCCACTACTCCATCAGTAAATCCGTAATGTTTCCAGCAAATCAGATCTAACATCTCATTTTCTTTACTCACATAGTATACAGTCATCTATAGCTTTTTAAACTCAAACTAAATTCAACTTTTCTTGGTAGTCCATTAGGTAAAAAATACATCTGCTTTTCTTCTAACCTAGTAATTACGAATTGTCCTAAAATATTACCTAAACTATCTACTAAAATATGTGGTTTTTCAGCTTCTTTCACACTCTTTAATTGATTTAGCCCGTTGAGATTATGCAGATAAATCGTTCCTTCTAAATCTATATTTTCTACACCTTGACCGATATTTTGTAATAGTGGCATATTTTCAATACACTCAATCGTGCTCCAACGATTTTCTCTGCTATACTTTAAACTTGTGGGAGCAAACTTATACGGACCAAGAGATAGCATCAATAAAATGTCTCTACCGTATCAAATAAAACATCACGTGACTTTTCTCTTATCCTTTTTATTACTTCATCTGCAAGACTACGAACATCTTGGTTAGGTTCTGCTTTAATGCTGATAGTGTAATTATTAGTGATGTTCTGAGTTTTATTTTGTTCTTTATTTTCAAATTTACTCCTTGCAAAGTCAGCAAGTATCTTATCGTTTTCTGTGGACTTTTTCTCTTCGATAAGGCTTTTGACTCTAAAGATATTCTTATTTCTCTTGGAAAATTCTTTAATTATACTGTTACCTAACAAAGGATTTCCACTGTTGAAAATGTTGCTCTTTAAGGGAGTATGGACTGCTTTTACTTCAGTTTTCCTTTTTTTAAGCTCTTTCAATGTGCTATTCCCCAGTACTTTTCCAAATACACTTTCCCCTATCCATGAAAAAGCTTCTCCTATAGGTTTAATAAGTGATTTCCACAAGCTAGAGAAAAAGTCTTTCACCTTTTGCCAGTTAGCTATAACAAGAGCTGCACCAGTAACAAGTCCAGCAACTAAAAGTCCTATAGGGTTAGCGAGTGTTATTGCTCTTAGTCCTGTTACTACTGCAGGAAAAACTGTAGCTGATAAAAATGAAAATACTCCAAGTAGGTTTGCTTTCAGACTAAAAATCGTACTTCCTAGCAATGTAAATCCGTATCCTAGTCCTACTGCTACAATTTTTAAACTTATCAAGGCTGCTACAGTACCCATGATCGCCGTGGTTAAAGTTGGATATTTTTCTGCAAACTCTGCTATATATCTAGTTTTTTCTTGTAAAAATTCAGCTATAGATTTTAAAGTAGGCAGCATCACTGAGCCCAGGTTCATACCAACTTCAGCTATTGCATTTCGAAGAAGTCGTAATTTATTAGCTGTAGTGTCTGCACGATTTTTGAATTCTTCTTGTAGAGAGCTCTTGTACTTTTCTGTATTAGCCAATAACTTTATTGCATCCTCATACTTATTAAAACTTCCAGCTAATAATGCAATATCATCTTGATATTCCTGACCGAAAAGTTTCATAAGGATTGTAGAACGTTCCTGGTTATCCATTTTCTTTAGAGTTTGAAAAAAATAGAGTAATGCTTCTTCGCCGTTTTCGCTTATTCTTTGTACTATTTCTTCTGCAGTTATTCCCATTTGCTCTAATGCTGCTTTAAAATCCCCTCCTTGTTCTTCAGCAGTCTGAAGTTTACTAAGTAGAGCATTTATAGCAGTTGCAGCTTTTTCAGGTGTTTTACCTAAGCTAATGAAAGCATTTGCTAAACTACTTGTTTTCTCGATATCCAAACCAAACTGCTTTGCAGTACCACCAACTATTGCTAGAGTTTCAACCATATCTCTTGCTTTAGCAGCAGTGTTATCTGATAAGTGGTTGATCACATTACCAACATGTTCCATTTTACTAACATCAATTCCATAAACGTTAGAGAGTTTAGCTATAGAATCACCTGCTTGCTCTGCAGACATATCAAATGCTGTAGACATTTTTGCCACTGTTTCTGTAAACATAAAAAGATCTTCTTTCTTGATACCAAGTTGACCACCACTTGCAGCTATTTGTGCCAGTTCTGCGGCTGATAATGGTATAGTGCGTGACATCTCTTTTAACTTCTTTGCAAATTTAGTTGCTTCATCCGTTCCTTTTTTAAAATCTACCACTTTTGTAACATCAGCCATAGCACTTTCAAAATCAATCGCAACTTTGATTGGCGCTGCAAGCGTTAGCCCTAGCCCAATAGTTTCTATAATTTGTGACTTAAAATGTGCTCTGCTTGCTAAAAAACTTTGGTGACTACGTATTACAGACCCAAGCTTACCATACTTACCTTTTAGCACTTCAATAGAAGAACCAAGTTTATATTGATCACTTACTAATGACTTAATATTTCTTCCACTTTTCCTTACTTCTTCATTAAATGAATGCAAAGCATCTCTCTTTTTCAAATATGCTTCTTTTGCTTTTGTTGCGGAGATTTTGGCCTTGTCAAACTCAGCTTTTAAAGTTTTGCTTGGTTTCTCTATTGCTTTCATTTGTTTAGCTAAAGATTTTACCTGATCCTCAAAACCTTTCCATGACCTCCTGCTAGTCAAAACATCATGACCTAACTGCTTAAACTTTGATACTGATTTTAAAGATGAGTCAAGCTTTCTTATATTCTCACCAAGATTAGAGAGTTGACTACTACTGCCCTTTATTACAGTATTAAAACTGCCATCAAGTACTGCACCTATTTTTATCGATAATACTGACATTTGAACTCCCTAGCTAATTTGCTCCATAAAATAAACTCACTAATCTCCATATCAAGAATGTGCTCAACTCCACCACCTATGATAGAGCCAAGCACTAGTATTTCTAATCTCAAGTTTTTTGGATAATCGGTGAAAAAAAATCTTTTAATACCTCTTGTACTTTTACATAATCAGCAATATCTAACTCTTCAATCGCTTCTTTTGCAACTGATGTCAAATTGGCAGTCAAAGTTACTTCCTTACTTAGATCACTACCATTAAGTCTCTCAATAGCTAGATAATCTCTAACTTTTGGACGTCTAATGGTAAGCTCTGAGATAGAAATACCATCAACTGTTATTGGATTATCAAGTTTTACTGTTGTCATACTTTCTCCTAAAAAATAAAATTCTAAAATCTTTTTAAAACTAAACCTAAATACCTAGAACTGCTTGTAGCAAGGCCATCTGATCAACACCATTAATCTTGCGAATCATATTCTCAGCATCGATTTCTATCAGCTCATTGCCACCTATCGTAAGTTTATAATAATGGGCAGCTACAGTGCATTTGAGAGTGGCTTTTTCAGCAGGTTTCCAGCTACCAAAGTCAAATTCTTTGAATATTCCCCTGAGATTGATTACTACAGCTTCAATATCGTTACTACCACTCCCTTGCATTCCACCACGGAGCGTCAAAGATACCGAATTTCCATTTATCAAGCCAAATAGCCGAAAGAGCTCTGTATCGTATTCAGCAAAAGTGAAATCTGCTTCAAGCTTCTCAATGCCCATATCAATATTTATTGGAATATCCATACCACCAGCACGGTACTCCTCTGTTTTTATGGTAAGCTTCGGCAAAGTTATTTCATCTATTTTTCCTGCATAGCCTCTACCATCAACAAATACGTTAAAATTTCTCAGTATTTTCGGTAACATTTGTTTTTCTCCTTTTCTTACAGTACTTCGCTATTGATCAAGTGTGATCTAAAAGTAATCTGTTCTGCTGGATACGGTGGTGTAAACTCAAAGTCAAAATATACTTTCCCGCTTGCAATGTTTGCCGGTGTGTTGAGTTCTGGAGTTGCATAACATTTTCCACTGATAATAGCTCCTTGAGCTTTCAAATTTGCAAGATAAGAATTCACCCCCTCAATCACATCATCTATGTAAGTTTTGGTGATATTGCGATCAACTGCCCAGAGATGAGCTCGAAGTAAACTATCATTAATTAAATCTGCAGTCCTTCTCACTGATAAAAAAGCCCATTTTGAGTCATTTGAACATGTTCTATTTCCCCAAAGCCTATAGCCATTTTGATGAATTATCGTTGTTACTTCATTTTCATTTAAGTGATTTGCTCTGCAATTTGCATAACCTAAGCTAAAATCAATAGGCCTGCTTGTTCCAACAATACCGTTTATCTCTTTATTTGAAGGTGAGTGCCAGAAGCCTTGCTCGCTGTCTATTTTAGCTATTAAACCTGCTACAAACGGACTTGCTGGTTTTTCCTCCCCTTCAAATACCTTAACCCATGGATCAACAACGTAAACTCTTGAGCTGCCTACACTTTTTCTCCATTTTATTGCTTCTTCATCATTAGTATTTGGTCCATCTGCTACTATTATGCTTCTCAGCTTTTCTGCTACTCCTATCAAAGCTGCTACTACTGGGTTTTTAGGATTTTCAGATTCAGGCAATTGATGAGTAAACTGAGGTGCAATTAATATTCTTGGAGCAACATGGACTATACTTTCACTGCTGAGAAATGCCTCGATTCCCTGATATTCTCCAGTTTCTTCGTCAACTCCACCAATGATATTTGCAGTTGTTTCTTCTTCTTTTAACTTTAGATCAATATTTTTACTTTCCTCAACTCTAATTACTATAACTGTTGCACCAATTTGGGAAAATATTCCATTTACTGCAGAAGGTAAACTGCCACTCTTTCCAAGCTTTGCTGCTTCCTTTAAACTTCCTGCTATCAGTACTGGCTTATTCAGTGGAAATTTTTGCCCATCTGCTTCAGGAGCAGTACCAATTACACCTATCACTGATGATTTAGCTGTACGTACTGATCTTGTCCCTGAGGTAACCTCTATAACATTTACGCCGTGTAAAAATTCTTCAGCCATTTCTTTGTATTTTTTTCCTGAAATCATCGAGCAAAGTCTGTAGCTCATTTTCACTCTTGGCTTCTTCAATTTTTCTCTTGGCTAAATCTTCAAGCTCTTCACATTTAATTATTGCTTTTACTGCTTTTTTTGCCTTTTCCTCAATTATTTTTGCCATTTCAATAACTGTAATACCACGTACTTTTGCTAAAGGCTCTATAATTTCTACATCTTTTTCATCTTGGTCTGCTAGAATGCTTTTTGCGGCTTTTTCTTGTATTTGATACGATTTAGCTTTTTGGTAAGAATTTCCAGCGTATTCGTTAGTATAGTTATCATAATAAGCACGAAGATTAGAAAGTGCAGAAAACTTCGCATTTTGTAGTAACTCCAATTTAATATCTTCTTGACTCCGCTGAGCAATTTCTCCTCCTTCTGTTAACTGATAACTCTTTTGCCAGTCGAAATTCTTTGGCGCTTCATACCAATCATTTCCAGTTGGCTTACTTTCAAGCGTTGTTGTTTCTACTTGTTTGTTATGTTCAAATCTAATATAAATTGGCATTGGTTTTCTCCGTTTTCTAGTATCAATTCCAAATTTTGTGGGTGGCATCTAATCCTGGACATTGCCAAGCTCTTAGCGTTCTCTCTACGTCCACCTCAAGTCCTGTGGTGAGAAAATTGCTACGTATGTTATAAATTCCCCACTGGATAAATTGACCATAGGTATATACATTACCTGAGAGCACACCTTCACTAACTTTTGTTCTGGAATATAAATAAGACGATGTGTAAAGTAATATTGCAACTGTTTTTCCTGCTGGAATTTCTACGTTGCCAGATCCGGCTAATTTGCTATCAGAACTTGTGTATTGGTAAATATTTTTCCACATTATTTTAGAGATTCTTGACTTACTGGTATTATCAGGAGTTCCCAAAAATAATCCTGCACCCCCATACTCCGTACTCGAATATGATGATCCAACAAATTCTATTGCTTTATTTATGTTCACATTGGTTGTATTTTTTACAAATACTACTCCAAGTGCAGCATATGGGTAATAGTATATCTCATCATAACTACCAGAAAAACTTTTTGTGCATAACTCTCCGTAAATAAATGTTCCTTTACTTCCCTCTATAAAACTTAGTTGTCTTGGCCGATAAAAACTAACGTAATCTGTATTGTACGTATGGCTACCTGCTAGTAGTTGTAACATATAGTCAGTTTTTGTTATATCACTACTCCACTTTCCAAGCTCTGTCGTAAAAGTTCCGTGGCCAAAATAATTATTTTTTCTGCCAAGTACACCAAATAAGAAAGGTAATGACCCTGATTCAACCATGTTGCGCTTTCTTATTTCATTTATAAGAGACGCTTTTAATTGTTCATCCAGAGTTTTTACCTCATTAGAGATGTTTTTAATTCGAGTTTCTATTTCTCCTATAATTGATGAGCCAGGTGGTACATTATTAACAGCACGAAAATCTTCTACTAAACCTTTAAGACCATCTTTATGACTGTTACTAATGCTATTTATTGCTGCAATATTGGCATTCTTTCTCGTATCAAGTAGTGATATATGCGAATCTGATGATGCTTTTAAAGTGTTTAAGGAATTATCCCTAAGCTTGTTAATTTCATTGACAGACTCTGTTTTTGCTGCAGTTATGGACGATATTGAATTTTCCTTATTGGTATTTATGTCATTCAAATGTGATCTTGCAGCGTTTAGAAGTTCTTTCAACTTTCCATCTGTCATTTGCACAATTTCAGAAACCGAACTTTTATCGACTATTGATTCCAATGCCTTAGCAAGATATGCAAGTTGATCTGGTGTACTATTTGCTGCTAAATCCTTAAGCCTTCCTTGCAGTGCATCAATTATCTCTTTTACCTCAGTCATCTGTACAATGTCAGCAATAGCTTTTTTATCTGCTATCAATTCCAGCGATTTTGCAAGATATGCCAGTTGATCAGGTGTGCTACTTGCTGCTAAATCCTTTATCCTTTGATGTAACGCTTCTATTGCTTCTTTCATTCCCAAAAATTCAAAAAAGTTTCAAATCTAAATCGTTTAAAATTATTTTTTAGTTGATTATGCTCATCTTCTCTTTCGGTAATATCTTCATCTATTTTTTCTATAGCTCTTCGAATACGTACCACATCTTGAACTGCAATATTTTCTGGATGAGGCAGTGGATATCCTCGTTTGGCTTGGTCAACAGTCATTATGTGACAATCACTCTGAGATTTTTTACCTTAGGGCGATAGACAACCGTACCACTCAAAACTAATTTTACTCTAGTCTCACTAGCATTAAAATTTGATAGCACATGAGTTCTCTCTACCCAATTTTCCCCTATTGGTTTTCCTGATGTTAAATTTACTAATTGCCAATCCACATTTTTTTGCACATATGCTTTTACATCTGCAGTGCCAGGTATTAGCGCATCATATGTTATGGTGATCTTGGTGTTAGCTCCTGCTGTAATGCTTCTCGTTACATAATCTCCGGACTCTGAAAGATTACCTAGAACTAGCTGTAACCCAGGATATAGCACTGGACTTTTTTCTTTTGACCCTTTTAAATTTGCCTTTACTGTTAACTCTCCAGATAGTCTTTCACGCAGCGCGAGCGGCAAGTTATCAGATAGAAAATTTTCTTTTCCTTCTTCATCTGTCAGAATAAATTCTACATTGGTATCAAATGCTACTTTTTCGACGTTCGTCAAAACAATTAAATCTGATACGTTATTTGCAGTAACTTTACCAAGATCAATAACGTGAGAATTTTCAGTGAACTTCGCTGCTAAAAGCCTAAAAGTTAGATCTAAATTTTGATGTGGTGTCCAAGTACTTGCGTTGCTAGATGAAAGTAATACTCCTACTTGATATGGCTGACTTGTTACCCAACGGCTATTTACTGCATCATATTTGCCAAGTTCTGCTATTTTGACTGCAGTACCAGGATCATCAGTAAGCAGTACTATTGCATACTCCTCTCCTGCATGGCAAAACACTGGTGACCACTTTATACGTGTTGCTGTGCCATCTATCTTTATATCTTTTGGCTCAATATAGCTTTCAGCAATGACAGTTTGTGAGGGCATTCCCACTGCTGTTTCTCTAATCTGCACAGCAACACGTTTTTTGCCTCTATTTATAAACCATAACTCTAGACCTCCTATGTGCCTGCTTTCATTTAGAGTAAATGTTTGCGCTAAAGGATCAACTCGTCTTGCTGAGATCACTCTTCTTCTTTCTTCTATGGTAATTGTTTTTTTACCAGTATAAGTTGCCTCTCCATAGCTTCCTTTATCCCCATAAAACTGTACTAATTTAGTACCTGCTGTAATATTTGCTGGGATTTTTATCTTTCCCTTTAATTTTCCCTGGTTGTTGGCTGTGAGCATATTTTTACCTCTTACGCAGTAGGCTGAATGAAGATACCATCGAACTTCACCTCCTTGAGCTTTTCATTTGGCTCAAAGCCTTCGATCTCAAAATTCTGTACTGCTTCTCGCATAAATTCAGTTTCATAAGAATTACTTGACAATAGCTCTGTTGTTTCTCTAGTATTAAACACTCTAGTTACTGGACTTTTCCAATTCGTGGTAACCTCTGTCCAGTGGTCAATGTTTTTATTTAGAGTAATTTGCGCCGGGACTGGATCAAAAGCTTGATATGGATTGATCTTTTCTCCTTTGGTCTGTAAAAGCTGCTCCAGTACCGGTTCAAGTTTATAAGGCAAAAGATATCTTTCCCCACCTTTTTCAATATCTGCAACTTCTACATCTATTGGCAGAACTAGCTCTCTATTTACTATTGCTGCAGACTGTGAAATTCCTTGATCACGCATATCATCATCAAAGAACGAATCAACAAATACTCCTTTTTTGGTAGTAGGTTCTCTTGAATTTGCATCATTGCGTAGACGTTCATAGGCAACCAGAGCATAAAGATCATTTATTCCTTTTTTCATTGCTTCAAGCTCATTCATCGGTACAGCATGAATAGCATTATTCACTATTTTTACCCCTTCTTTTTCTCCGTTTTTCCACGTCTGATGAATGTAGCAGAGCAAAAGTTGTCCAGAGGGCGCTTTAGGCATTGATGGTCGCCAAGGGTGAGCTATACCTTTTATTCTCCTTACTACTCCTTTGCTATCGATAGTAATTAAATCATAGCGGGGCATTTTCCAGGTGTAATCAACCAGAACCAAGCTGTTATCAACGGCACCTCTTACTTTACATCCCTCTTCACTTATATCTTCAGGGCTTACATGAGTACGACAGCGGTAAGTTATTTGATAACTACTTCCAGGAGCTGGCTCTTTACCAGGTAATGACCAATCAACGTTTCCTGCGTTTAATTTGTAATCTATACTATTTTCATAAATAACATTGCCTTGTTTAATTTGAATAATTTCAAGTACTGCAGAGTCAGGTATCGGATCAATGGCTCCTGAATATGAACCGTGAGTAATGGTAATAGTTTTTTGAACAGTTATATCTACTTTTTTGATTTCACTTATTGGAAAATCATTAACCTTCAGTTCCATTACTCTTTGGCTATTTGGCTGAAAAGTATGTGGTTCTGATTCAACTGATTTTATATCCGGATCTTCATCAAAAGAAACACGAATACTGTGAGGAAGTTCAATCTCATAGCCATCAACATGAGCTTTGCCCTCATTAATCACAAATATTTTTTTTCCTCCTTCTCCCTCTTCCTTTTGCAGGAACATTACTTCAAGACCATTTACGACGTAGGAACCATTTGCTTCTTTGTCATAACGAGCAAGAGCTGTGGTTACTATATTTGCTTGTGGAGGTGGTGAATGTTCTATCAATACTCCATTTTCAATATGGTAAATTGGGTAAAATTCTCCTTCAGAAAAACGTGGAGAAAGACCTTCTGCTTGATAACCCCAAATGGTGGAAACTTTAAGCCTTGCAGCTCCTACTTCCTGATAGTTTCTTGTACCAACTGCAGGATCACGAAGATTTTCATCCTCAAGTTCTGTAATCGTAGATTCTACGTAATAAACACCGATACGAACTATAGTATTAAGAGGAACAACAAACTCTTCTTTTTCGACTTTTCTAACTGCTCCACGAAGATAGATTTTTCCTGATTCAAGTGTAACTTTACCAGTTTCTCTATCTATAATACAATTACTTCCTGTTACAACATCACCATCACGAAATATTGCATCTCCTATGCCTTTAAGCTTAGAAAGAGCATACTCCTGAGTCTCATTTAATTCTGCAGACTGTAGACCTCTTCCAGCAAGAAATAAGCTTTTTTCGTATTCTTTGTCAGGATTAAAGCGGTTATAATAGCTACTCAGTGTCATAGTTAAAAAGTCACTACAAATGAAAAAGTTTCCCTGGTTGCTGCAGTTCTGATAAGTGGTACGGTATGTTCTAAAACTAACAAAATTCCAGTATTTTCCACGTCTTTTGGCTCGAAATATCTCTGTCCTTCAGGTAATCCTTCTTTTATTTTAGTACCAACCATAACTCCTAATTCCCGTATAACTTGATTTGCTGCGTTCGTGAAATCGAAAGTAAATTTAAGGTATAAATTATTGGTTGGTACATTTGAGGACCTAAACCTCCCTGTTGGAGTCAAAAGCTCTCCATTCTCATCACCTGTGCAAAAGAGAACTTCATCTGCAGTACGTCTGCCAAGCTCATTGAGCAGTTTTTGAGATGTAATGGACTCTGGTGGTGTGTCTTGAATGTATTCTATAGTTACTGTACTATTCTCTACAATAGAGCTGTTTTTCGTACGTTTTATTATACCACTACTGCTCTCAACTATATAGTCAATACTGGATTGATACACTGTTTGTCCTATAAAAACCCTTACATCTTTAATAGTGTGGTGATCTAGAGCTATTTCACCCTCAATAAAAACTTTTTCGACCTGATGGCTACTTTCCCAGCTCGTATCACCTGTTCCCCAAGCAAGGTGGATAGACTGCTCTTTTATACTTGCTGCTATTGCTGCTCTTCCTGATTGTGTAAGAATTGACACCTGTGATGAGTTTGAAAGGCTTATATAATATATATTCAGGATTTGGAAAATTTTTGTCCAAAAAAAATGAATTTTTGCCTAATTTTTTGTTACAGTATTATTTAAATTTGGATGTGTATTATTCTCGAAAAAAAACAATAGAATATCAATAGTTTAAAAATTGCATCTATATTATTTATTTTTGCTCCTGTCCTACAAAGTGCACCTATAAGTTCTCATCCTTAAAGCATTAATTGTTTTAGGGAAAAGTTATGAAACTAAAAACAGGTGTTGATCCTATAGTTGTTCAAAATATACGCTATCAAGCTAGGAGATTAAAACTTTTTGAATGCTTTACTCATGAAACTCATGAAGATCTTGAGCAAGAACTCTTCTGTGAAATTTGGACTTATCTTGATAGATATGACGAAAGTAAAGGTAGCTTTAACACTTTTGTAGCAAGATTAACTGAACGTCGTGCCAATAACTTATTGGAGAAACAACTATGCATAAAACGCAATATTAATAACTACATCAATATTGAGAAAACAGAAGCTTTTGAAGATGAAGTAGCGAAACGTACTGATGTAGATTACATGATTTCAACACTACCAAGAAAGATGCAAAAGATATGCGAGCAACTCAAGTACTTTAACTTATATGAAGTTGCTAAGATGAATAACATATCAAGAACTACTTTAAATACTATGGTAAGAAAAATACGTATAAAACTCTCTTCCATCTACTACAAGGGCAAAAAGAAAAATTGAACATAAATTCTACCTTTCCTGAATATATAACATATACCATTGAGGTGAATAAATGACTTTTAAAATTTTAAACAATAATGAAAGATTGAAAACAACTACAGGCATAAAAGTAGTAATTTTTGGTCCTTACGGTATTGGTAAAACCAGCCTCTTAAAGACTATAAGTGAACCAACACTATGTCTTGACTTTGAAGCAGGTCTGCTTGCTGTTCAAGATTGGCAGGGAGATTCAATTAGTGTTCGTACTTGGAATCAAGCTCGGGATATTGCCTGCCTAATTGGTGGTCCGAACCCTGCACTAAAATCTGATCAGGCGTATAGTCAGAAACACTATGAGCATGTCTGTAGCAAGCACAAAGATCTTCTTTCTGAAGTGTCTAAATACCGATGCATCTTTGTGGATAGTATAACCGTTGCTTCACGTTTATGTCTATTATGGGCAAGGATGCAACCTGAAGCTTTTTCTGATAGATCAGGAAAAGAAGATAAAAGAGCTGCTTATGGGTTGCTTGCTCAAGAGATGATGGCTTGGCTCAATCAGTTTCAACATATCAGAGATAAAGACATCATCATAGTTGGCACACTAGGTCAATATCTCGATGACTGTAATCGTTCAACATGGCTACCTCAATGTGAAGGGGCTAAAACTGCTAGTGAGATTCCAGGGATAGTTGATGAGGTAATCAGCATGGTTGGAATCAAGAAAGATGATGGCACAGAAAAACGTTCATTTGTCTGTCAGACTATTAATACTTGGGGATACCCTGCTAAAGATCGCAGTGGCTGCCTGAATATGGTTGAAGAACCGCATCTGGGTAATTTACTTGCGAAAATTAAAGCTAAGGCTTTTGCTACTGCTGCTTAAATTTCTACTCAAAGTTAACTTTTAGAGGTTATATATGTTACAAGACTTTTTCACCATTACTCAAAAAATTCCCTTTTTCAGTGTAAAAGAATACTTGGATGATCAATCGCCAATACCAGAAGATATAATCGCACCAAGGATTCTAACTAAAAGAGGTCTATTAGTACTGGGTGGCCCACCTAAGATTGGCAAAAGCGACTTTTTGATCTCTTGGCTTGTTTACATGGCTGCTGGAGTTTCATTTTTGGGTATGACTCCAAGCAAACCTATGAAAATTTTCTATCTGCAAACTGAAATTGAATATGAATATATGAAAGAACGTTTGCAACAACTTCAACTGGATAACGAACTTTTGAATATAGCTGCCAATAACTTAATCATTACACCAAGAGTACAATTATCTTTCAGCAGTGAAGAAATAGATGAAATTAAAAATGTTATTAAAGAGCGTTTTAAACCTGATATTATTGCAATCGATCCTCTTCGCAACATCTTCAACTCAAGTGAATATGGCAATGAAAATGACAATAGCGCTATGCTATTCTTTTTGCAAAAAACGCTTGAAAGACTGAGAAATGTTATCAATCCAGATTCGGGCATAATACTCACTCACCACACAAAAAAATTATCGAAAAAGATGCTGGAAGAAGATCCATTTCAAGGCCTAAGCGGTGCTGGATCTTTACGTGGATTTTATAGCACTGGCATGGTGATGTTTGCTCATGATGAGGAAAGCACTGTCCGTCAAATAGTATTTGAGCTTCGTAATGGTGAACGTGTAGCAAGTAAGCTTGTTGATAAGATAGATGGTCGTTGGAAGCTTGCAGACCAATGGAGTTGATTCCTTTTTTTCACTTAATTTATAGGAGACAATATGTTATCAGATTTTTTAACTGATTTTAATACTGCAAAATTACAAAGTAATTTAATACCAAAAGGTACAATAGTCAAGGTAAAAATGGCAATTAAACCAGGAGGTTATGAAAATTGGTTCACTAAAAGCTACACTACTGGCAGCATCTATTTAAACGTTGAATTTACTGTCACTGAAGGTCCATATGCAAAACGCAAGATTTTTCAAGTAATTGGTATTAAAAGTGGCAAAGCAAGCGTTGAAGGAGAAGATACTTGGGGAGAATCTGGACGTTCTATGCTTAGAAGTATTTTAGAGTCAGCACGAAATATTCATGCACATGACACTTCAGAGAAAGCAGTTATTGCTAGAAAAATCAACTCTATAGCTGATTTTAACGGGTTAGAGTTTACTGCAAAAGTTGGTATTGAAGCTGATCGATATGGAGAAAAAAACAAGATTGCTACGGTTATTATCCCAGAGCAACCTGAAGTTGATTGGGTGCCATTTTGAAGTACGACGAAGAGAAGCTCTGGATTGCTGTAATTGAGAGAGCTATCAAAGATGCAGCAGGAAAAAATCCAGAGCTAAAGAAAGAAGCAATTAGATGGTTTGATTCAGAGTCTTTTGAAACTGTTTGTGAGTTAGCTAATCTCAGCTCTAAGCGTATGAAAAGTATGTATGGGGGTTTTATGCATAGAAAGGAAATAAAAGGATTATTGATTGATAATATTAAGGAGTGTGTACCTTACCTAATTCCAAACGGTAATTTTTATCGAGAGAGGACTTATGTTGGCAACTGTGACGGGGATATGATTACAGTTAAAATAGTGGGTAAAGAAGCTGGAAATTGGCGTAATTTTACCAAAGGGACTAGTGGTGACATTATTGATCTTTGGACTTTAGTTAAAGGTGATATAAATTCCGCTAAGAAGTGGTTAAATACTAAAGAAAACACAACAGAACATAAAGTTACATCGTTTTCAGCAAGGCATTACTTAAATGATAAATCACCAATGCCAAAAGATATAATAGGTCCAAGAATTTTAACTCCAGGCGGTCTTTTGGTGATAGGTGGAACTCCAAAAATAGGAAAAAGTAATTTTCTTCTTTCTTTATTAGCACATATGGCATCAGGAGTGCCGTTTCTCAACATGAAGTCTCCAAGACCATTAAAAATATTTTGTCTGCAAAACGAGATGGAATATGGTGATATGAAAGAACGCTTACTTCAGCTTAAAATTGATCAAAATCTTTGGAAAGAAAATTTATTTATTACCAATAAAATGCCATTAACTTTAAATTCTGAAGAGGTAAGAGCAATAATAACAGAGAAACTTGATGCAAAAACGGTAGATCTTATTGTTATTGATTCTTTTCTCGATTATAGGGAGATAATCTCTTTTGTAAGAAGTGACATGGAGAAATTACGTTCAATAACTAATCCTATGGCCGGGATAGTGCTCACACATTGTACCAAAAAAGTGTCTTCGACTGTATTGGAGAAAAATCCATTTCAAGCTTTAAGCGGCTCAAACATTTTGAGAAGTGTTTATACATCTGGCATCGTTATATTTAAACCAAACGAACGTACAAATACTCTGAAAGTGGTGTATGAACTTAGAAATAGCAAGCCTATGACAAAATACATTCGCAAAGTTAATGGATGTTGGAAGACTTCTAAAGTTATAGCTACCGCTTAGTTTTAAATTGAAAATATATTCAGAGGATTTTATGGATATCTATTGCAATTTTAATACTGCAGCTTCACGAAAAAATGCATCGTTAGTAGAAAAAGAACAGCTTAAAGCTCAGCTTCTGTTAAATATCAGATCATGCCTTTCTTATCTATTGCCAAGAGGGATTTTTCGTGGTGATAAGTTTTATGTAGGCAATGTACAAGGTGATAAAGGAAAGAGTCTAGTAGTAGAATTAAGTGGCAGTGAAGCTGGCCTATGGCATGATTTTGCAACAGGAGAAGGTGGTGACATTATCGACCTTTGGGCGGGAGTAAATAGAAAAAGTACAAGAATAGAGTTTCCTGAAGTAATGGCTTCTATAGCTGAGTGGCTTGGTCATTTCAAGAATTCAAGTAGTCCAACTGCATATTGGGATTATTACGATGAAAAAGGCCAAGCTCTTGTTAGAGTATATCGTTATGATGATGATAGTGGAAAGAGATATCTTCCTTTTGATATCAAAAAATCCACCTTTAGTGTACCAGAGATAAGGCCACTATATAATATTCCAGGTATTTTGAAATCCGATAAAGTTATTCTTGTTGAGGGAGAAAAGTGTGCAGAAGCGCTGATAGAGAAAGGAATAACTGCAACAACAGCAATGTCAGGAGCAAATGCACCTATTGAGAAGACAGATTGGACTCCACTTAAAGGTAAACACATTATTATATGGCCAGATAATGATGAAGCAGGCAAACGATATGCTGAAAATGCTGCAAAAAAGCTGTTAGATCTTGGAGTTGCATCACTTGTTAAGCTTAAGATACCACAAGATAGGCCGAAAGGTTGGGATGCTGCTGATTGTGTAAAGGAGGGTATAAGCATTGAAGAATTTTTAGCTTCAACTCCTTTACTTACTATTGATACCCCATCTACTGACATTCCAAATACTTCAAATATGAAAAGTTTAGAAAGATCTACAAAACAGCCGCTTAACATTTTAGACTGGAGTGTGAGTCGTTATTTAGGTTCAGTACCAATACAAAGGTTTCTTGTTGAAGGTTTATTTCCTTTAGGTGTTACCTCAATAGTAGCTGCTATGGGAGATACAGGTAAAGGTATGCTACTCCTTGACTTGGCACTTAAGGTTGCAAGTGATGCAGATCAGATATGTGGTTTTGGTTCCCTTGTTACAGAGCATGGATCAGTAGTGATTTTTTCAGCAGAAGATGATGCAGGTGAGATACACCGTCGTCTTGATCGTCTTGATCCTAGTAGCAAGAGAGCAGAATATCAAAATCGATTATTTATTATACCTATTCCAAATACGGGAGAGCCCTTTTCTATAGTGAAAAGCAACATGCGTGGTAAATGTCCTGAAACTTCAGATAAATTTGAAGACATCTGTAGACAATTAGATAAAGTAAAAGATCTAAAACTAATAGTATTTGATCCACTAGTATCATTTGTCCATGCTAATATAAACTCAGATCCAGAAATGGGATATTACGCAATGGGGTTACTTGCAAACTTAGCAAATGAAACAGGAGCAGCTGTAATTGTAGCACATCATATGAGAAAACCCAAGTGCAGTGAACCGATTACGACTGTGGAACAGGCAAGAGATGCGATAAGAGGTACAACTGCACTTGTTGATGGAGTTAGGTGTTCTTTTGCATTATGGCCTGCTTCAAAAGAGCATCAGAATACTGTGTTTAATACATTAAAGGTTAGTAAAGTTAATAATGCAGTATACCAAGGAGCTATAGTTAAGTCTAATGGAGCAACAGATAGGAATATAAGAACTTACTTACGCTCCTCAACTGGCTTGCTTGAGGATATATCTGAGGAATTTAAGCTTGGAAAATTATCTGATGAATACTTAAAAAAGATACTGATGCAAGCTATTGCAGTGTCAGCAGAAGAAGGTCATCCGTTTACTCATACAGGTGGACCAGGAGTGTTTCAACAACGGCATAGATTACCAGCTGCATTTCATGGTGTTAGTAGGCATAGACTTGAACGTTTAGCACAGGAACTATTAAACGAAAGAAAAATAGTAAAAGGTATGGCTACAAACTCAAAAGAGGATAAATGGCTTGATATCAAAACTGGTTCTTTTGCCAGAGGAGAAGGTAAGTTTAAGCTAGGTGCAGGAAGGTTTGAAATAGGTAACTTCTAAGAGCCTGTACGTGATCTATGAATATGGTAAGATGAGGTATAGTTGATATGAGGTAAACTATGAGAAATACATATCCAAGTGATATAAGTTGTGAAAAATTCGAAAAGATTAGACCAATCTTAGAAAGTGTGCGAAAGAAAACAAAGCCAAGAAGACTAGATTTATATGAGTTATTTTGCGGTGTGCTTTATGTGCTAAAAAGTGGCTGTCAGTGGCGAATGCTGCCAAAAGAGTTCCCAAAATGGCGCAATTGTTACGATTACTTCAAGAGATGGAGTAAAAAACCGAATGAAGATAGAGAAAGTGTTCTAGAAGTTGTCTTAAAAAAAATTAGTTGGAGAGGTTCGTTACAACAGTGGTCGGAATACCAAAACAAGCTTCTGCATCATTGATGCCCAAAGTGTAAAAAATACCGATACTGCTGAGGAAAAAGGTTATGATGCCGGTAAGAAAATTTCAGGAATAAAGCGTCATATTGCAGTAGATACACAAGGTTTGCCACACGCAATTTATATTACTACAGCTAATATCGGAGATCGTAATGCTGCTGTAGAGATGATTTGTAAAGCAAGAAAAAATCTTTCCGAAGTTCACAATATACTATAGTATTTCCCAAAGCAAATGATAAAGGTATAATAAAGTATTTGAGTTATAATGGCATATAGTGTGGATTTAAGGGAAAAGGCAGTATTGATGATAGAAAAAGGGAAGACAAAGGTTGAGATAGCAGAGCTAATGGAGATAGGAATAGCAACTCTGTACCGCTGGTTAAAAAAGAAAGCTGCTGGTGAAAGCCTAAAGCCATCTAAAAACGGTAGCTTTATTCGAAAAATAGACCCAAAAATTCTCGAAGAATATGTTACAAAGAATCCAGATCATACTCTGGCAGAGATGAAACAAAATCTTGGATTTGGAATAAATTCAATTTGGTATAGACTAAAATAGCTAAAAATTACTTTAAAAAAAAGTCACACTATATCAAGAGCGCAATCAAGACGATAGGCAGCAATTTATTGATAAAATCTCAAAAATAGACCATTCCAGCATCTTATATATAGATGAAGCAGGAGTTGATAATAAGTTATACCGAGAATATGGACGTGCTCCAAGAGGAAAGAAAATTTATGCAGATATTCCAGGGAGAACTCGAGAGAGAATCAGTATAGTAGCCGGGTGGATTGGAATGAGATTTATTGCACCAATGACTTTCAAAGGTGGGTGTGACAAAGAGGTATTCAATACATGGTTGGAGAAGATGTTATTACCTAAATTGCCACTTGGCACAACCATAGTTATGGATAATGCTACATTTCATAAGACCACTAAAACAAAATCATTAATAGAGTCTTTTGGCTGTCATGTGCTGTATCTTCCAACATATTCACCAGATTTGAATCCTCACTTTTACCCACAATTTTGAGAGGTCATGATGTGAAGCATAACTATGCTCTCCTTAAGATTTTCATAGCCCCGCCATAGAGTCATAGCCCCTGGTAAATTATCACTTTTTCTATTCATAAATCCACCTAATTTTCCTAACCAAATAATAGCTTGTTTTATGTTTGGAGGTTCTTCTGGCAATGTAGCTACTTTATGCTCACGTATGAAAAGGGCCTTCCACTCTTCATTGCTTAAAATTTTAGTACAGGTTTCCATGGGATTTGATAAAGCGACTTTTGTTAAATATAAAATTTTAAATGCAATAATGCTCTTTATAGCAATTAATTTCTGTAGCCTTTCCTTTGTAGTTAAACGAGAGCTTTCTATTTTACATCCTGATTTTAAAACCCTGAAATACTCCTCAATTTTCCATCTTAGCTTATACCAATTTATCCTTTCTATAGCATCTAAAGTGCTATTAACTGGTACATTAGTCAGCAAAGTCCAATCAATAGCTTCCAATCCTTAAGCTTTTCATTGCTAAATAATCTGTATGCACCCTTAGCTTCTTTCCATCCACTACAGCTTTGATTAATTGATCCAGACGCCTTACCCTCTATACAATAGCCTGTTTTAATAAGTCTCTTATTAAGTCTTATATCTCCTAAATTAACGTGTTTTAACTCTCTTTCCAGCCATTTATCCCCTAAGCCATCAGTATATTGCACATTTGTACTTACTTCACTCATTTTAATCCCAAATTTATTTGGTATCCATTTTACTCACTTTTTTATTTGTGGGTAAAAGTGAGATTTGAATCCCATAGAACACTGTTGGCATACCATCAAAAGCCGCCTCAGACCTCTAATGTATAAATGTACAGACTTACAACTTTTGGTTGGTAATACCATAATGGAAATTTATCATTCATTTTAGAAAATACTATAGTTGATGCAGGTTATACAGGAGAAAATTTTGCAACTCAAATAAAAACGACTATTGGTGCAACTGTTGAAGTAATAAAACGAAGTGAATTACATTCTTTTGTTGTGCTGCCAAAGAGATGGGTTGTTGAACGCTCTTTCGCTTGGTTAGAAAAATGTAGACGGTTGTGGAAAAATTGCGAGCGTAAACTTAACACTAGCCTACAAATGGTCGTTCTGGCTTTTACTGCTTTGCTCCTCAAAAGATTATGAACAGGCTCTAAAAAATACTTAAAGCTTACTTATGAAAGTTTTGTGGGTTCATTTTGTCTCTCTGAAAGTAAGGTTTTAAGAACAAAAAATGAATTCCACACGACCAAATTTCCATGATTTCCGGAAAATTTATCAAGATTTGGAAATTAGAGTATATTCACACTTAAACTATTGAAATTCGTTGATTTTTAGCCATCTAATATAAGAAATATTACGTTTCCATTTCCAAAAAATTTAGCTAATTTGGTAATACTCAAACCCGCTACAGTGGCTGATTTCCACTTTCCGAGAATCTTATATATTATATATATATAAATAATAATAAATGATATAATAATAAACTAATATAAAATACAATAACTATAGTAATGGTTCATAGTAACTTTTGAGCAAAAAGAAAGAAGTTTGGAAAAGTAGTCACTAATAGAAATACAACACAGAGACAAAAATACGAAAAACCTACTATTGCATTTTGAACAACTTGAAAAAAAAGATGAAGGACCTAAAAGTGAAAGACAAAACAATTTATAATAGCGTTTTAAAAAGACTCTATGACCCAAGGGTACAATTATACCACCTTGACCTAAAGAACGCTTATAAAAGCCCTTAAAAGCCGATTAACACCATATCCTAACTTAGAAGTAAAGACCCTATGTTAATTTTATCACGTTTTACTTTAGTTGTAAAGAAATTTTTTTAATGTATGAGACAGATTTGTATATTCGATATTTTACGTAACTTATGGCGCTTAATTGGTTATTTAGTATCTCTAAAACTTAACGAGTTGCTTTTATAACCAAAGTAAAAGGGTTAATACGGTAACCATAATCTCTACGCGATGATCCAGGCCAACCAACTGTTTGAATCACATCATTACGTTCGATGTTTAGTCCTAATTTTTTAGCTAAGGTGGTTTTTATTGTTCTTTGGATTGTGTTTAGTGGTTTTCTGATGTGATGTTCTGGATCTGCTTCTGGATCAAGATTTAGGCGCTTTTCTATTTCAGTTATGCTAAGCAACATGTGTTTTTCAGGAGGTAATTCTTTTTTACAATCATTCAAAAATTGTTCAAATAATATGCGAAAAACCTTCATACATGCTACAGCTTTCTTATTTAGAATCTCTATATTGTTTACGTAAAGTGAGCCCTCTATCAATTGCAACTTTAGTAATTCTTTCTCTTTAGAAGGTTCAATTAGATTAAGTGCAGTATGTAAGATTTGCATTGAAGTATTTGGTATGAACTCTAGTACTCCTCTTTGTGCTGCTTCTTGTAATACTTCAATTAAAGTCTTATGCTGAAAGAAAAGGTCAACCATTTTTACTATGGGCAAATCAAGAGGTATGTTTGATGGATTTTTTCTCAGTATTATTAATACAGTTGGATTAGCTTTAAGCTTATCTATCGTTAAGAATGTTGGATTGGTGCAAAAATCAAGTATGATTAAACTTACAATCTTACCTTGTCCACCAACATGATAAACTCCACTTTCCACTTTTTGCCACATAAAATTTGTATCACTTAGCTGACCTTCAAACCAATTCATAAATTTCTCTGGGTTAAAATATACAGATAAGCGGTGAAATCTTTGCTTCTTGTAGGTATTAGGTAAAATATCACGGTTGCAATTTTCACAAATTATATTATCGCATGCTTCGTTAAAGTCCTCATCAATGAAAATCTCATTGTTACAGTATGGATCAACTATATTTGGCCAATCTAATTTATCTTGTCTACGAGAGCAGATAATGTAAGACCTCTCTTGCATCTTAATTAATTCAAGATCTGACAAATACCTTGCTGCTTTGATGTAATTTTGATTTGGGTTAACCCAAGAGCTGCCAGAATTAAGAAGATCAGAGATTTGCTCTTGGCAAGATTGTAAGACCATAAAATTGTTTTATGTATGCTTTAAAATCCTCTCTTTCCCTTTTATTCAGAGGATGTTCAGAGTAGTAAATTGCTATATACTCATCACTTCGCTTGAAAAATAAGCCTATCTTTTTGCCTTGAAATATTACTTTAATCGACTCTATAAGTGGCACTATGTTTCCTACAAATGGCTTTAAAACATGCAATTCCGGTGCAATAGGATCATATGGAGCAACAGTCAAAGTGATATTAGTATAGCTGTAATTGAAACGATTTGACTGAAACTTTAACTCAAAAACACGAATATTTGAATCAGATTCATTAATACAAGTTTCTATAAATTTATGCACCTGTTCCGCGAAATTTTTATCCTGCACATCTACAAAAATACATTCGCAGCCAAAGTAACAACTTGCAATGCTATTTGCTATTTCTATAGCTTGATCAATATTTCTAGCACCAAGATCTACCTGAGTGCCATTTAGTAGAAAATCCAAAATCATCCACTCTGCCTTATGGCCATGAATGACTTTGTTTGAATTTAACAACAAATCTATATCGCTAGCTTTGCGTATTAACACATATAAACGATTCTGATGATAGAAGAAACCTTGTAGTTGATTCTCGAAACTGTCATTTCTCTTAATGTTATCTTCTTTCAGTATTTGTTGTATGATTTCCTCTGAGATAAAGTCCTTAAATGGAGTACTTGGTCGTCTTGGTATTTTTTGTAAGGCAAAAGACATGAAACTCTTTCTTTGTATTTTTTCAAAGTGATAGACAGACTTTAAAAGATTGTAATCTGCATGAAACAGTAGAAACAGCAAAGACTTCTTATCATATTTATTATTATTTTTTACAAGGTAGGATTTCATGAGTTCTGTAGTTAATGCAGATCTTGCAATTTCACTGACAGTAACTTCTAGTTTTGCACGGTCAAAACAGGTAATCAAGTAGTAAGTAACGAGAGAATCGGAATAATTAGCAATCACTTTACGTTTGTATTGTACAGATGTATTATCGTAACTTTCATCATCAAAGAGTTGAGCGTTTAATTTATCTTTAAAGGAGTTTTGAAAAATAATATTTAATTGCTTACCAGAAAGTGAATCTATCCAAGACTGACGTATTTTTGTATTGTGAAAACGATCAAGCAAATGGTTAACAGGGACTTCTAAATCATCTTCCCAAAATTTACGATTTGGATAAATGTTCATAAGAAACTAACCACACCATAATAACATAATAGACTATTTAAATAGTTAAGATAGAAATCTGAAAGTCTTGACCAATAATTATGCAAGGGCTGTTTACTGATTTTTAACCAAGTTTTTTCTAAAAAGTTTGCTTAAGAAGAAGATTTTTTGGACAAAAATTTTTCAAATCCTGAATATATATTATATAGCACTCTAGCAAAACAAATTCTGAATATAAATGTCAACCCTAACACTGGACCTTGGCAAACAAACAGGCTGGGCAATTCTAACCAATGGAGTAATTGAAAGTGGAAGCAAAAGTTTTCATGGTAGCCGTTTTAGCGGAGGTGGCATGTGCTTCTTGAATTTTCGTAATTGGCTCAATTCTTTGAAAGACATTTCTGCAGTGTATTTTGAGGAAGTGAGAAGACATCTAGGAACTGATGCAGCGCATTGCTATGGCGGTTTTCTCGCAGTTCTGTCTGCTTGGTGTGAAGAGAACAATATTCCCTACCAAGGTGTTAATGTTAAAACTATAAAACGCTTTATAGCAGGCAAAGGCAATGCAAGTAAAAGTGAAGTTATTGAAGCGATACGTGAAAAAGTTTTTTCACCTCGAGATGATAATGAAGCGGATGCTTTAGCATTAATGTTCTACGCTATGAATTTCAGTAAAGATTTTAATGTATTAAAAATACCATAAAAAGTGGGTCCTTTCAGCCATACTGGCGGGTTTGGTGGGTTCGACCCCAGGCCTTCTTTAGCGTCAGACATATTTTAAATATTAACTTTTTAACTATCAAGATAT
Organism: Wolbachia endosymbiont (group B) of Melanostoma mellinum; assembly: GCF_947251465.1. Lineage (NCBI taxonomy): Bacteria > Pseudomonadati > Pseudomonadota > Alphaproteobacteria > Rickettsiales > Anaplasmataceae > Wolbachia > Wolbachia endosymbiont (group B) of Melanostoma mellinum. The sequence continues at coordinate 60,844 of NZ_OX366366.1, read as the reverse complement.
GAATTTAGCAATCCACTACTATCCTACTCGAAATCTGGTCGAATATGAGCGTAATCCACGTAAAAATGATGACGTAGTAAATAGAATGTGTGCTTCTATTCGGGAGTTTGGTTTTCGTATACCAATAGTTGCAAAAAGCGATGGAACTGTGGTTGATGGTCATTTAAGACTTAAAGCAGCAAGAAAACTTGGTATGGAGAGTATTCCAGTGGTCTTAAGTGATAATTTAAATGAACCACAAACCAAAGCTTTTCGGTTACTGGCAAATCAATCAGCTAATTGGGCAAAGTGGGATGATGATCTTTTGAAGGTGGAAATTCAAGAGTTAGAAGATTTACAATTTGATCTTAAAATGACTGGATTTGAGCTAGAAAAAGTTCAACATTTCCTTGATGACTTAGATGGTGAAAAAGAAGATTTTTCTGACTTGGTTGGTGATGAAAAAAGGGTAGAAATAACAAAACCAGGTGATCTTTGGATTTTAGGTGATCATCGAATCTATTGTGGTGATAGCTCTGTAGTTGAATCATATAAAGCGCTTTTAGATGGTAAAATGGCAGATATTACCGTATGTGATCCTCCATATAACGTTGATTATGGTAGTAGCCAAGAGAGAGAAGATAAAAAAATATTAAACGATAATCAAGGTGAAAAGTATGAGCTTTTTCTCTATGACATCTGTTCCCATATTTTAGCATATACGAAAGGTGCAATTTACATCTGCATATCATCATCAGAGTTTTCAACTTTACAAAAAGCATTTGAAGAAGCAGGTGGTCGTTGGTCAACATTTATCATTTGGTCAAAGAATCATTTTACGCTAGGCAGGTCTGATTATCAAAGACAATACGAAGCAATGCTCTATGGATGGAAAAGCGGTAATAAACGTGAGTGGCATGGAGGAAGAAATCAAAGTGATCTGTGGTTTTATGATAAGCCAACGCACAATACACTACACCCAACGATGAAGCCAGTAGAGCTAATGGAGAGAGCAATAGTTAATAGCAGTAGACCTGGGGATATAGTACTTGATCCATTTAGCGGCTCTGGCAGCACGATGATTGCATGTGAGAGAACAGGAAGAATTTGCAGGACAATAGAGCTAGATTCAAAATTTGTAGATGTAACCATAAAACGTTGGCAAATATATACCGGAAGAGATGCCATTTTAGCCAGTACTGGTAAAACTTTTGCAGAAATTCAAGAAGAAAATTCGTAAAAAATAGGCAAAAAAGAGAGAAGAAAAAAAAAGTGAAAAAAATAACACAAACAGAATGGGCAAGAGAGATAGGAGTTTCAAAGCAATATGTCTGTTATTTAGTAAAAAAAGGAATAGTTAAGTTGGAGGATGGTTTGATCGACCGAGAACAAGCAAATGAAGCAGTAGCGGCAATAAGAGATCCAAGTCAGCCACTGAGGAGGAAAAATCCAGAAAACGAAAATACAAATAACCTTTCTACAATGTTGCTAAAAACGCGAATAAAAAATGAGATGGAACGTGGTAAACTGCTTGAGGCGAAAGCTAAGGCTGAGATAGGAGAACTTGTAGCAGTAGAAGAAGTAAAAAGTGAGGCATTTAACGTAGCAAGAGTTGTCCGTAATAATTTGCTTAATATTCCAAATAGAGTTTCAGCACTGCTTGCATCACTGAGTGACACTGAAAAGATTCATATGGCGCTCACTGAAGAGATTACAAACTCATTACAAGAATTATCTAATATTAAGTTTTAAATAATGTCTGCTAACTTAAGTTTAGAATTAATAAAGTGTCTCATTAATCAGCCAGGAGTGGATGTAAATGTTAGAGGATTAAATGGAAAGACACCACTACATTGTGCTATAGAATTTGATGAATTAAGCATGGTAGATCTGCTACTCACAAAAAAGAATATCAATCCTTTTGTTGAGGACAATGAAGGCAAAACCTCCTTAGATTACGCCAAAGAAGGTAAAAAAGCAGAAATATTACAAGCGCTAATTAATAACAAATACGGATCAGAACAAGATAACTTACTTCATTTAGCTGCAATGATAGGTGAAGTTAATGCAGTTAGATATTTGATAGGAAAAGGTGTTGACGTTAATGTACGAAATGCTCTGCATCATACTCCATTACATCTAGCAGCAGGAATAGGACATGCAGAAGTTGTAAAGATTTTGATAAGAGAAGGAAACGCTGAAATAGATGTCTTTGATGTACGAAATCAGACACCGATGCACTATGCAGTTAACAACAAAAAATTGGAGATAGTAAAGTTATTACTGGAGCTAGGAGCAGATGTAAATAGCGCACGTGTAGGACAAAACTCGATGAAATTATCACCAGTGCATATAGCTGTAAGTAACACTAATTACGATGAAAGAGATTTATGTCTCGATATTCTCAAATGCTTAATAAAGGAGCCTAATGCTCAAGTCAATTTGCAGGACTACGAAAATAAAACACCACTACATTATGCTGAAAGACTGAAAACAATAGAAGTTTTACTAACGCGAGAAGATATAGACCCTCTGGTAAAAGACGATAGCGGCAAGACACCATTTGATTACGCTAAACCTGAGATAAAGAAGGCTTTGATGAGTAATAAATACGGTTCTGAAAAGAATAGTCTACTACATTTAGCTGCACAAAGAGGAGAAATTGAGATTGTAGAATCTATTTTAAAGGAAGAAATCGATATTGATATTGTAAATAATAAAGGTCTATCACCGATTTACCTTGCTGCAGAAAAAGGACATTTACATGTAGTAAAATTACTACTGAAAAAAGGAGCAAATTATACACCTGTTTTGCACTTAGCAATCAAATCAAATAATTTGGAGTTACTTAAAGTTTTATTTACTGAAAAAAATGGTGCATTGCTCTGCAGAGATACCGTTATCAATTTTCCAACCCTTCATAATAAATATATAGCACAGAGAGAAATAGCAGATAAAAGGATGAAAAAACATAATAATATTATCTGCATCTGTATTACAGTTAGCGCAGTAGTAATGGCAGCATATATAGGTTTAACAGTAACAACAATAAGCAGTGCAATCATTTTTGCAACAACAACAGGGATATTTGCGCTTATTATAGCACTAATGATAAGTGAGATGAGCAAAAGATATATAGAAAACGAATTTCAGAAAAAGATGTTTATGGAATTGGAGGAGTGTGGAGGAATAAACTCTACTGTTAACAATATTGAGATAGAACCAATTATGAGTAGATGCAGACAATGATATACGCTAGAGCTTTTTCTGAAGGTTTAAGACCAGATCCAGAGCTTAAAGTATCAGAGTGGGCAAATGAGTATCGAGTTTTAGCAGCAACTGCAGCATCAGAGCCAGGTAAATGGAGAACAGAAAGAACTCCTTATTTAAAAGAAATCATGGATTCACTTTCTCCATCTTCACCTGCAGAAAAAGTAGTATTCATGAAAGGAGCGCAGATTGGAGGAACAGAAGCAGGTAACAATTGGATTGGCTATATTATCGATCAAACACCAGGTCCAATGTTAGTTGTGCAGCCAACAGTTGAAATGGGAAAACGTTGGTCGAAGGGAAGATTTGCACCGTTAATAGAGAGTACACCATGTTTAAAAAGTAAAGTAAAAGACCCAAGGTCAAGAGATTCAGGGAATACTGTACAAAGTAAGGAGTTTCCAGGTGGAATAGTAGTAATAACTGGAGCGAATAGTAGTGTAGGACTGAGATCTATGCCAGTAAAATATCTCTTTCTTGATGAAATAGATGCCTACCCAGGAGATTCAGGAGGAGAAGGAGATCCAGTACTGCTCAGTATTGCTCGAACTAATACATTTGCAAGGCGAAAGATTTTTTTAGTATCGACACCAACGATTCATGGAATAAGCAGAATTGAGAAAGAATTTGAAGCAACAGATAAGAGATATTTTTTTGTTCCCTGTCCGTATTGTAATTACTATCAAATTCTAAAATGGTCACAAATAAAATGGGAAGATAAAAATCCAAGTACAGCACACTATATATGTATAGAATGTGGTGAAAAGATAGAAAATCATCAAAAGACAGAGATGCTTGAACGTGGAGAATGGAGAGCTACAAATCAAGTACACAATAGCAAAGTAATAGGATTTCACCTTTCAAGTCTTTATAGCCCAGTTGGGTGGTATAGTTGGCAACAAGCAGTAGAGGATTTTCTGCATGCAAAGGAAAGTGAACAATTACTGAAAGTTTGGATAAATACTACGCTTGGAGAAACTTGGGTAGATAAAGGAGAAGTACCTGATTGGAAGCAATTATTTAACAGGAGAGAATTTTTTCAGATTGGCACAGTACCAAGGAGAGAAGTGGTACTTACTGCAGGAGTGGATGTCCAAAAAGATCGTCTAGAGGTGGAAGTTGTAGCATGGGGAAAAAGTCGTGAAAGTTGGTCAATAGACTACCGAGTATTTGAAGGAGATACAGGAGGTGGAGAAGTATGGGGAAAGCTTTCGGAGCTCCTCAATCATCATTTTATCGGTGAAAATGGGCTTGAATATATGATAAGTATGATGGCAGTAGATGCTGGATATGCAACGCAAGAAGTATACAACTGGGTAAGAGGTCATCAAGGATCTGGAAGAGTAATGGCAGTTAAAGGTGTAAATAAAGCCCTAGTGCCACTTAGCAGCCCAAGTAGAGTTGATATAACAGTTGGTGGTCAAAAGCTAAAAAGAGGAATAAAGCTCTGGCCAGTAGGAGTATCGATATTAAAGTCAGAGCTTTTTCAGCTACTTAATATTTTGAAAGAAGAAGAGAAAGTGCCAGCAGGATATTGTCATTTTCCTGAGTATGCACCCGAATATTTTAAGCAGTTAACGGCAGAGCAATTAGTCAGTAAGGTAGTAAAAGGATACACCAAACAGGAGTGGCAAAAGGTAAGAGAAAGAAATGAAGTGCTAGACTGCCGAATTTACGCAAGAGCAGCATCTATTGCGCTTGGAATCGATCGTTGGCCAGAGAGTAAATGGAATAGTTTAAGTGAAAAGCCAGAAAGCAAAAAACCTAAAAAAGTGAGACAAAGCAAATGGTTGAATGAGAAGTAAGATGTACAGCGAAGAGTATTTAATTCAAGTCGAAGAAGCGATAAAGAAACTACAAAACGGAGAGCGAGTAGTATCAATTGCATATGGTGACCATGTGGTGAGATATGCTGAAGTTCAGATAAATGACTTGCTGAATTTACGGCAACGTATTAAGGCTGAACTGAAAGTTGCAGGTATGAAGCCTAAACGAAAGATTATTTTTGCAACAAATAAAGGAGTTATATGAGGGAAAATTTTCTGAGAAAAGTTGTAAAAGAGGAATATTCTGAATTTTTAGAGCAATTAAAAACTTTCATAAAACTATGGGACAATAGAGAGAGTTCAGTAAATGGAATAATAGATTTGTCACATTGGCAAGAAAATGTGGATTTTGAGTTAGCTAAAGAGAGTGGTATAGTTGGAGTAATTCATAAGGCAACGCAAGGAACAGAGTACATAGATTCAAAATACAAAGAAAGAAGAAAAGAAGCTGAAGACTTGGGTCTATTATGGGGTTCATATCATTTCGGTGTAGGGGAAGATGGAAAGGATCAGGCAAATCACTTTTTGAATACAGTGGGTAAAGCTAAAAATACAATTGTTGCTCTTGATATTGAAGAGAACGAAAGTGGAAAAAATATAGAACCAAGACAAGCAGAAGATTTTATTAAAAAAGTTCAAGAAGAAACAGGGCGTTCACCTTTAGTGTATGGAGGTGCTAAATTTTTGAAAGATTTTGCCACACCAATTTTGACTAAATGTCCATTATGGATAGCAAGATATGGAGATCAACCTGTTTTACCGCAAGGCTGGAATAAGTGGATTTTATGGCAATACACCGACGGTAAAAATGGTCCAGAGCCACATGAAGTAAGTGGAATCGGAAAATGTGACAGAAATAAATTTAACGGCACATTAAAAGAATTAAGAGAATTTTGGTTAGTATGATGCTGAAAAATTTCAAACAACTATTTAGCAAGCCAAAAATCAAAAGTTCAGCATGGGATGCAGCAGGGTCAGGAAGAAGATTTTTTCACTTTCAACCAGAGTTAGGAAGTATAAACAATTTGCTGTCTCAAAGCCTTGAAACTTTACGTAGTAGATCACGTGATATGGTGAGAAAAAATCCATATGCAGCAAATATTATTGATACAATAGTAAGTAACTCTATTGGAACAGGAATAAAGCCGCAATCAAAAGCAAAGAATGCAGAATTTAGAAAGAAAGTGCAAGAATTATGGCTAAAATGGACAGATGAAGCAGATAGTAACGGAGTAAGTGATTTTTATGGTCTGCAGGCTCTAGTATGCAGAAGTATGATAGAGGGAGGAGAATGTTTTGTACGTTTAAGAACGAGAAAGCTGGAAGATAGATTTTCTGTACCATTACAACTGCAAGTACTTGAGTCTGAACATTTAGATAATAAAACAAATCAAACTTTAGGAAATGGTAATGTAATAAGAAACGGGATTGAGTTTAACAGGCTTGGGCAAAGAGAAGCATACTACCTATTTAAAGAACACCCTGGTGAAAATACCTTTGGAGAGTCAGTAAGAGTGCCAGCAAACGATGTTTTACATATCTATAGACCACTAAGACCTGGGCAAATTAGGGGAGAGCCATGGCTTTCTAATATACTGCTAAAGCTTTATGAACTTGATCAATACGATGATGCAGAATTGGTAAGAAAAAAGACTGCTGCGATGTTTGCAGGGTTTATTACAAGACTCGATCCTGAAGCAAATATTTTAGGTGAGGAGCAAGCAAATGAGCAAGGAGTAGCACTATCTGGCCTAGAACCTGGAACAATGCAGCTTTTAGACCCAGGAGAAGATATAAAATTTTCAGAGCCATCAGATGTTGGAGGAAGTTATGAAGCGTTTATGAGACAGCAACTCAGAGCAATAGCGATTGGTACAGGGATAACATATGAGCAGCTAACAGGAGATTTAACCGGTGTTAATTATTCATCCATTCGAGCAGGGCTGATAGAGTTTCGCAGAAGGTGTGCAATGTTACAGCATAACGTGATAGTGTTCCAGTTTTGTAGACCTATTTGGAATAGATGGCTAGAATTAGCAGTGCTTTGTGGAGAACTAAGTATAGATGAAAAAGTAGCAAAAGCAGCGAAAGAAGAAGTGAAATGGATACCACAGGGATTTGATTGGGTGGATCCTTTAAAAGATCAACAAGCACAGCAAATGGCAGTAAGGAATGGCTTCAAAAGTCGATCGGAAGTAGTATCAGAAATGGGTTACGATGTAGAAGAAATAGATCAAGAAATAGCAGAAGATCAGAGTCGTGCAAATAGTCTCAACTTAATGTTTGACTCTGATTGTAAAGGATTATGATGCTCTTAGGAAAGCCATTAATGCTTGAACCAAGGAGTTTTGAGCTACTATCGCTATACAAAGGAAAACAGCCAATTTTCAAAAATCACTCTATCAAAAGTAACGTAGAAAGAACTGCAATTATACCAATTCATGGAATCTTGACGAAAAAACCAGGTGCGTTTGATGAAATGCTTGGGATGACATCATATGAGCAAATAGAAGAACAAATTGCACAAGCATTAGCAGATAGTAGTATAGAGACTATTTTACTGGACATAGATAGCCCAGGAGGAGAGGTAAATGGAGTATTTGACTTAGCTGATTTTATCTATAGTGCAAGAGGAAAAAAGAGGATAATAGCGATAGCAAATGATGATGCATATTCTGCAGCGTACGCTATAGCTTCTAGCACTGAGAAGGTATTTGTGAGTAGAACTTCAGGAGTAGGAAGTGTTGGAGTAATAGCAAGTCACATAGATCAAAGTAGGTTTGATGAAAAGCAAGGTATTAAGTATACCACAATCTTTGCTGGTAGTCGAAAGAATGATTTAAATCCACATGAGCCAATGACGTCTGAAAGTCTGGGAAGCTTACAAAAAGAAGTAGACCGACTATATGAAATGTTTTTGCAGCTAATAGCAAGGAACAGAGGTCTTTCAATTGAAAAGATTCGATCAACAGAGGCAGGGCTATATTTTGGGGAGAAAGCAGTAGAAATAGGCCTTGCAGACGGAATGACAATTCTTTCATCTATTAATAAAAATAGGAGTATTACTATGAATGAACAAACTACAAATGACCTAGAAACTGATAATTTAACCAAGTATCGTACTGAAGTTCTTGAATTAATACGTTTATGTAATTTATCGAAGATGCCAGAAAAGATAGGAGAATTTATTGAGCAAAGTGTAAGTGTTGAGCAAGCAAGGGAGGTTTTAATGGAATTACTTGCAGAGCGAACGAAAAAGACAGAGATACTGAGTGCAATACCACAGAATTCAGGAGAAGAGTTGATGATGCAGGTAGCGAAAAGTCGTGCGCAATCAAACATTTAAAGTATGTGTATAACCGCCGTGTATAACAACCACAAATATGGCGGTAAAAAAATAAAAAAAGGAGAGAAAAAGACATGATAAGTATAACTGAAGGAAATAATTTAGGAGATCTTCTGAAATATGAAGTGTCCAACTTATATTCAAGAGATCAGATAACAGTAGCCAAGGGACAAAATCTAAAGCTGGGAACAGTAGTTGGTTATGATACTAAAGATGGTTTTATTAAAGCTTTAAATCCAACTGCCACAGATGGTACACAAACGGCGATAGGAGTGATAGCAAGCGATGTAAACGCAAAGGAAAATAGTAAAGGAGTAATTATTGCTCGTGGTGCCATGCTAGCTGATCATGCAGTTGTGTGGCCAGCAAATATTACTGAAGAACAGAAAGCTACAGCAATAAAGCAACTTGAAGGACGAGGAATCATTATCCGTAAAGCGGCCTAAAGCTATATTAAACAATAAAAAACACAAAGGGGGAAAAGAAAAAATGCAAAATCCATTTACAAATACAGCATTTAGCATGACGGCACTAACAAATGCGATGAATATATTGCCGATAAATTATGGACGGGTTGAAAATTTAAATTTATTTCCAAATAGGTCAGTAAGATTTAGACATATTACAATAGAAGAACATAACGGAGTTTTAAGTTTACTACCAACGCAAGTTCCAGGGGCGCCAGCAACAGTAGGAAAAAGAGGAAAAAGAAAGGTAAGAACGTTTACGATTCCACATATTCCACATGATGATGTAGTACTGCCAGAGGAAGTACAAGGAATAAGGGCATTTGGATCAGAAAGTGAACTTAAAGCGCTAGCAGACGTAATAACTGACCATTTACAGCTAATGAGAAACAAACATGCAATAACATTAGAGCATTTGCGAATGGGAGCGCTGAAAGGAATAATTTTAGATGCTGATGGGTCAGAATTACTAAATCTGTACAACGAATTTGAAATAACACCAAAAGTAGTAAATTTTGCACTAGGAACAGCGACAACCGATGTCAAGCGTAAATGTCTAGAAGTATTGCGGCATATTGAAGATAATCTAAGTGGTGAATATATGACCGGGATTCATGCTTTGGTAAGCCCTGAGTTTTTTGATGCATTAACTTCGCATAGTAAAGTGAAAGAAGCATACGAAAGATGGCAAGAAGGAGCAGCACTTCGGAATGATATGAGGTCAGGATTTACGTTTTGTGGTATAACATTTGAGGAATATAGAGGGCAAGCAACTGACCCTGAAGGAACGGTGAGAAGATTTATTGACAAAGATACAGGGCACTGTTTTCCACTAGGAACAGCGAGCACATTTACAACATATTTTGCACCAGCAGACTTTAATGAGACAGTAAATACTCTTGGACAGCCACTCTATGCAAAACAAGAACCAAGGAGGTTTGATAGAGGAACTGATTTACATACGCAGTCAAATCCTCTGCCAATGTGCCATAGACCTGGCGTATTAGTAAAAGTCGCTATAGCATAACATACTGGTAGAGTAATTACAAGTTGGTGAGGCACAGAACGACTCTACCGGTATGCGCTTTCTTAGCATGTAAAGGTTAGTATATCAAAAAGAAATATGCAAGAGAATATTAAGCGATTATTGGAGGATTGTTTTAAGCATCTAGGAGTGGAAGCCATATATTGTAATCGAAATAAGGAGGGTATTCGTAGAATAAAAGTGCTAATAAAACGTCCTGAGACTACGTACTCTCTAGGTGCAGATGGAGCATTAACTCAGCAAATTGCTTCTGTAGAAATACGTGATCAGGACGTTACTTCCTTTAGCATAGGCGATTATATCAAGATTGAAAAAAGGTTCTACAAGATTTTTGAACCACCGTTAAAAGATTCTTCGAGTGAAATATGGAAAATTGAAGCAATAGAAAGTGTTTGATATTAAAATTAGTAACAATATTAATGAAATAATCTCCAATATTGAAAGAAAAGAGCAGAAAATAAAACTGGCAGCTATAAAAGCGTTAAACAAAACGGCACTATGGTTAAAAGCGCAAGCAGCTAAGGAAATCAGTGAGGAAAAGCAGATAAAATTAAGTTTGATAAGAAAGAGATTAAGAATTTTTAAGTCGAAAACTAGCAGATTAGAAGTGTTAATTAGAGCAAATCTCTATGACATTAGAGCATCAGCAATTGGCAAAATACAAAAAACAAGAAGAGGATCGAAAGTAGGAAAGCATGAGTTTATAGGAGGATTTGCAGCAGTTATGCCAAAAGGAAATAGCGGTATTTTTAAACGTGAAGGAAGAGCAGCATTGCCAATAAAGGAAGTTAAATTGCCACTCGAACCTGAAGCATCAAAAGTAATGAGAGATCTTGTTAATTATGAGGTTGAGAAAGTGTTTACAAAATTTTTTGAACGTCAATTGAGCTATAAAGGATGAATTTGAAAGATTTACATGATAAAATTTGTACCACGCTGAAGAGAGAAATACCAGCAATACAGACGTGCGAAATTTATCCAATAATAAGGAAAGAATTGATAGCACCGGCAGTATTTGTGGAACTTAGTGGCTTTGAAAAAGGACATGATCCAGGAACAGAAGAATTAGCGTTGAGAGCAAAATTTGAAGCACGAATTGTAGTTGATGGAACAGTCGAGGATTCCTCGGTAGTTGTAAGGTCATTAGCAGCAGAAGTAGCAAGAGTAGTAAATAAAAATACTTGGAACGTAAAGAATATTTCTCCTGCTGAATTTCTCTCTGCAGAGCCTGATGGATTTAGACCCGAATTAGATGCATATTTGGTGTGGATGGTTGATTGGAGTCATCAGCTTCATTTAGGTAAATCAGTATGGGAAGAGGGGAAAATTAAGCCACATAAAATAGCAGTAGGAGAAATGCATGTTGGAAAATAATTTTGCCATTGCAGAGTTACAGAGAAAAGTAGCGAATATCATTCGTATAGGAGTTGTAAAAGAAGTAGATTATGAAAAAGCAAAAGTAAGAGTGAAAATAGGAGAATTTTTAACAGATTATTTACCGTGGATAACAAGTAAAGCAGGAAAAGATAGAAATTGGTCTTCACCAGGTATCGATGAACAAGTTGTGGTATTTTCTCCTTTTGGTGAACTATCATTAGGAGTGGTATTAGGAGGAATATATCAGAAAAAATACCCTGCACCAGAGAATAAAAAAGAAATAAATAGTATAAAATTTCAAGATGGGACGAAGTTTACATATGATAAAGGTAAGCATCATTTAGAGATTGAAGTAGTAGACAAAATAACACTGAAAGCTGGGGGATCGAGAATAGAAATGACAAAAAGTGGAATAAAATTGAAGGCAGATAAAATAAACCTTAATTAAATGAATAAATCAGTTGTGCGGTTAGGGGATTATTGTATAGAAACAACACCGCATTTTTGCATTAGCGGCAGTAATAATGTTTTTGTGAATGGTAAGCCAGTTTGCCGTAAAGGAGATAATTTTACAGAAGGAAGAGTATTAACTGAAGGATCAAAAACAGTGTTTGCGAATGGCTATGGAGTGGGAAGAGTTGGTGACATTGTTTCTTGTTCTAATACAATGAAGAGAGGTAGTAATAATGTTTTCTCAGAATGACTAAAATTGATAGAAATTGGGATAAAGTTATAGAAAATAATTTTTTAGATAAAATTTCTGATTTACCTACACTACATCCTAAAATGCGTATTTACCGTTATTCTGCAAGTGTAGTCTGTGTTTTCGGATTGGTAGAATCTGATACATTTAATGTGATATTTGGAGGTAATTTTGATGATCCTAGAATAACTGTAATAGCTAAAGAAATAATATCTCTTTATAGGAAGAAGAATTTACCATATGCATGGTGCAAGTTCAAGGTCAGAAAGATCTCACGAAATACTAAATCAACTAGGTTTATCACACACAGAAACTGAGATAGGAATGATGATAAGAGTTGACGAAATTAGTGCAGTGAGCTCGTACAATCTTGATATAGTAATGGTAGAAACAGAGCAGGAATTGGTAGATTTTAGTCATGTATTTGCATCTACAGGTGATAAAGAAGCATTAATATATTATAAGATGGTAGAACCATATATAAAAGATAGTAAGACAAAATTGTTTGTTAAATATTGCAATTATGTACCTGTTGCTACAGCAAGCGTGATATTAAATAAAGGAAATACTGCAGGAATATATGATATTATAACTCACCCAGAGTTTAGATGTAGAGGTTTTGGAACAAGTATAACAAAGTTTGCTTTAAATTATATCAAAGAGCAGGGATATAAATATTTCAAGCCTCGGAGGAAGGTTTATCAATGTATTTAAAATTAGGTTTTGTGCCACATGGTGAATTCTTAGTTTATTCAAACAAATGAAGGGAATGAGCAAAAAAACAGGAAAAGCGTTAGAAGGAATAGAGCACTTAAAGCAGTCGATAATTGATATACTGACCACTCCTATTAACAGTAGAGTAATGAGAAGAGATTATGGTTCTCGATTATTTGAATTAGTAGATAAGCCAATAAATAGAGATTTAACTTTGGAAATCTATGCAGCAACAGCAGAAGCACTGGGGAAATTTGAGAAGAGATTTAAGTTAGAAAAAGTAAAGATAACAGAAGTAAAAGAAGGGAGAGTAACATTGAATTTAGAAGGTGTCTATCTTTCAGAAGGTAAGTTCATAAATATTAATGGAGTAGTTGTTTAAAAATGCAGCAGCCAAATATTATCGAACCACTGAACTTTGAGGAAATATTTTTCAGAATGAAAGAAGAGTTAGTGAGTCGGGATGCAAGCTTTACAGGATTGGTGGAAAGTGATCCAGCGATAAAGATTCTGGAGGTAGCAGCATGGCGAGAACTTTTGCTCAGACAAAGGATTAACGAAGCAGTAAAGAGTAATTTACTGAAATTTGCAAAGGGAGAAGATCTTGATAATTTGGCTGAATTTTATGGAGTAGAGAGAGAAAAAGAAGAAGAGGATGAAAGATTTAGAAAGAGGGTAAAAGCAAAAATAGCAGGTTGGTCAACAGGAGGAAGTAAGGAATATTATAAATATCATGCACTGTCAGCAGATAGTAGAGTAAAAGATGCACTAGTAGAATCACCTATACCAGGAAAAGTACAAATTTCAATCTTATCAACACAAACTGGCATATTGTCAGAAGAGCTACTAGAAATTGTAAAAAAGCAGGTTACTAGAGATGATATAAGGGTTTTAACAGATACAGTAACAGTAGTTGGTTGCAATATTACGGAAATAGATATTCACAGCAGAATGAGCATAAGTCCTGTGATATCAAAGGAGGAAATCAAGAAGCAGTTCATCAAGAAGTTTGAAGCAAGTAGAAGGCTGAGATGGAATGTTACAAGATCATGGATAATAGCAAATTTATTTGTAGATGGTGTAGAAAACGTAGAATTAATCGAGCCAAAAGAGGATGTTGTTGTGCTAGGTAATGAGTGTGCAAATTTGCGAAATTTAAAGATTGAGTTGAATTAATGCTATTACCCCCAAATGCAACAAAACAAGAAAAAGCGCTAGTAGATGCAACAGATTATAGGGTTGATCCAAGCAGGATAAGAGGGTTTAAATTTAGATTAGAAGAAAGAATATTACCTTGGTTAATCGAAGAATATGGCCTAGAAGAAATTCTATCATGGGTGAAGGATAAGAAGAAATCGATTAAAGAAGGAGTAAAATTTCAAAGACTCCGTGGAACACCTGCCTCACTGAAAATAGCATTAAAATGGGCAAATATAGAAGATATTACAATTATTGAAGAGCCACCTGGTAAACATTTCTTTGAGTTGCAGGTAGGGATAAGAGACGTACCAAATGATTTCTTTGTTGATGCAGTAGTAGAGCTTGCAAAACTATCATTACCTGCAAGATCGAGACTAATGAGAATTTTTAACGATCACTACAACATTGGTAGGTTCATTTTAGATGAAAGTTTTTTTGGAAATTTGTTATCGGATTACTCAGGTGTAAAAATAGAAGAAGATGGACCGGTGTTATCATTTGGTCGGAAGAACTCATTTGAGCTAAAAATCTTAAATCCAAGTTTTAAGTTTAGTACTTTTCGTGTTCATTATGAGCAAGCATTTAGTAATGACATATATCGATTAGATGTAGCAATACTTGGAGAAACCGAGCCTCACACAAAGAATTATAACGGTATTTATGAAAGAAATCATGTGTGGTATAACTTCAAAGCGCTATATCCGCTACCACAGAGCTTATTACCTGAGATTAAGTTTGCGAAAGCGCAGATAGTATTATCAGATAGCTGGAACTTGGGGGAAATAAACGCATGTTTTCCAGTTGGTAGTGTGGAAGAAAAAGGAAGTAAATTTTTACTAGGAAGTAGCAAACTATCTGAACAACTGTGGAATTTAAAATACAAGCCAATTTTAGAAAGGTTTAGCGTTACTCACCACTACAAAGTAGAAGATTTTACCAACCAGAAAGTTATAAGATTTGGTGTGGCAGAACACTATGTTCATTTTGAAAACAATTTAGATTTAAAGCAAAAAGACTCAATACACGAATTAGAAAATCATATTTTAGTATTTTATCCAGGAGTACTGAAATGGCACGAACATCGACATTTGCACAGAAGTTGGAAAAATAGTCAAGCAATATGCATAATAAGTTAAATACTTATATTTAGATCCTCATATATTATATTAATAATAGGTTAAAATGTATGAAATAAAAAGAAAAGGACTTGCTTTCTCATGCCAAAAAGGACATGACTTGAATAGCAGCAGGTAAATATAAGAAATTTATCTAACGCTAGAAAAGCTAGTTTTGTGAGGTATGAAATGAGTTTTAGCAAGAGTAAGTTTTTTAAAGAAGTATCAAGTAAAGATATTAATAAAAGAAATGAAGAAGGAGAGACGATATTGCATCAAGCAGTAGAAATCTCCGATTACAAAACAGTGAGGTTCTTAATAAAGAAAGGAGCAGAGGTAAATGCAAGAGATAAAAATGGTTATACGCCACTACACTGTGCAGTATTTGCAAAAAGCTTAGAAAATGTAAAAGTGCTGCTAAGGTCGGGAGCAGAAGTAAATGCCACTCAATATGTCACTGGATGTACGCCACTCCACTCTGCGTGCAAGATGGGGGGAGCAGGAGTTGAAATAATAAAAGAGCTAGTAAAAGCAGGAGCTGAGGTTAATCAACTGAATAAATATGGCGCAACACCAATGTATTACATCTGGGAAAGTGAAAAGCATTGTCTATGTGATAGCAAAGAGAGTGAAAAGGCGAGCAAATTTCTGAGAGAAAAAGGTGGAGTAACAAAAAGTAGAGAACTGACCTGCTATGGAATAGAGAGGCTAGTGGGAGAAATAGTAGACATGTTGAATGGGAGTTATTTACCAGAGTTAAAAATAATAGAGATAGAAGAAATAAGGAAGAGAGACAAATCGCTAATAAAGAAAGAATGTCAAAATTTAGCAAGCAAGATAATCAGTCAAGTGAATGAAATGATAGATGAGGTAGAAAATGTAGTAGGAAGAAAGGCTTAAAAAGGGGACTTGATTTTAAAGAAAAGGTGAGGTGGATTATGTTAAAGCTTGGCAAATTTAATAAATCAGCAAAAGAATTATCAGAGAACTCATATAAAAATATTTATGCAAGAGACGAGAATGGAAGAACAGCTCTGCATTATGCAATAGACGCAAAAACAGTGAGTTTATTAGTTGAAAAAGGAGTGAATGTAAATGCAGCAGACGTAGGAGGATATACAGCACTGCACCTAGCAGTAACGGAGAAACGTCTAGAAATCGTGAGAGAATTGATAAAATCAGGAGCAGAAGTAAATGCTGAGGAATATGGAAATAAATGCATACCTCTACACCTTGCGTGCATGGTAGGAGAAAAAGAAATAGTGGAGGAGCTAGTGAAAGCTGGAGGAGAAATAGAACAAGCAGATAAATTTGGAATGACAGCAATGGATTATAGTAAAGAAGTAACCGAGGTATTAAAGAAAGAAACAGACAGAATTGAAAAGCTATTTATGAAGGGCTAAAAATATGGAGGAAGAAATAGAAAAGAAAATAATGAATTTAGAGAAAAAACCTTTGGGTGAACTGAGAAAAATATGGAAGAAGGTATATGGGGAAGAGGCGCCTAGATACTCAAAGAAATATCTGATACCGAGATTAGCTTATAGAATGCAGGAAAAAGCATATGGAGAAATGTCAAGAAAAGGAGCAAAAAGACTAGAGTATCTGGCAGATCGGCTAGAGAAGGGAAAAAGAATAAGTAGTGACAAACTTCCAGTAGCAGGAACAGAGCTAATATTAGAGAGAGGGGAAGAAACGCATGCGGTAATGGTAACAGACAAGGGTTTAATCTACAGAGAAGAATTTTTTACGTCATTGTCAGCAGTAGCCGGAAAAATAATGGGAATGAGCTATAATGGACCTTTATTATTCGGGATGCGTGATAAAAATGGGAGCTGAAGAGGAGAAAATGCTAAAAGAGGTAAGGTGCGCGATATATACAAGAAAATCAAATGAGGATGGGCTAGAACAAAAGTTTAACAGTCTTGATGCGCAGCGAGTAGCATGTGAAAAGTACATAAAGAGCAGAGAAGGCTGGGTAGCATTGGCAAAAAGGTACGATGATGGAGGTTTCTCAGGAAAGAATTTAGAAAGACCAGCGATAAAGGGATTATTTGAAGATGTAAAAACAGGAGAAGTAGATTGTGTGGTAGTATATACGCTAGACAGGTTATCAAGGGAAACAAAAGACAGCATTGAAGTAACATCATTTTTTAGAAGGCACCGAGTAAATTTTGTAGCAGTAACGCAAATATTTGACAATAATACGCCAATGGGAAAGTTTGTACAAACAGTGTTATCAGGAGCAGCACAACTAGAAAGAGAAATGATAGTAGAGAGAGTAAAAAATAAAATAGCAACATCAAAAGAACAAGGACTATGGATGGGTGGAACTTTGCCGCTGGGATATGATGTAAAAGATAAAGAATTAATAATAAATGAAAAAGAAGCGAAAATAGTAGGGCACATATTTGAAAGATATTTGGAGCTAAAATCAATGGCAGAATTGGCAAGGGAGTTAAATAGAGAAGGTTACAGAACAAAATCAGATATCTTTAAAAAAGCGACGGTGAGAAGAATAATAACAAACCCAATATATATGGGAAAAATACGGCATTATGAGAAAGAGTATGAAGGAAAACATGAAGCAATAATAGAAGAGGAAAAGTGGAAAAAAGCACAAGAATTAATAAAGAATCAGCCATATAGAAAAGCAAAATATAAGGAAGCGTTGCTTAGGGGAATAATTAAGTGCAAGAGCTGCGGTGTAAATATGACACTGACATATGCAAAAAAGGAGAATAAGAGATATCGATATTACGTATGCAACGATCATTTAAGGGGAAAAGGTTGTGAATCAGTAAATCGAACAATAGTTGCTGGAGAAGTGGAAAAAGAAGTAATGAGGAAGACAGAGAAGCTATATGAAAAATGGGAAGAAAAAGCGGAAGAGTGGAAAAATTTAAGTTTTGGAAAGCAGAAAGAAGTAGTAAAAAAGTTAATAAAGGGAGTAATGGTAAAAGAAGATGGAATAGAGGTGAGCTCAGAGGATAAGGTGGAATTTATACCAATAAAAAAGAAAGGAAACAAATGCACAGTAGTAGAGCCAGAGGGGAAAACAAACAATGCATTACTGAAAGCAGTGGTGAGGGCTCACCTATGGAAACGTCAGCTAGAGGAAGGAAAATACGCAAATATAAAAGAGCTGAGTGCTAAAGTTAATATAGGTACAAGACGTATACAACAAATTTTAAGATTAAATTATTTAGCACCAAAAATTAAAGAAGATATAGTAAATGGGAGGCAGCCAAGGGGTTTGAGGTTAGTGGATTTAAGAGAAATACCGATGCTGTGGAGCGAGCAAATAGAAAAATTTTATGGATTAGCGATGTAACGTTTATAAAAGTAACAAGAAGAGATGACAATGAAAAAAGAAAATATTTCAGTTTATTACTGAAAAATAAGAAACACTACAAAAGAGCTGCTATAGAGATTTTTATTAAAATTTAGCTCAAAATTAATTAAAAGTTTATGCAAAAAAAATTGTTGATTTGTGGTTTAATGATAGTTAAGGTATGCTTATTGTATAGCTAGAGAGGTAGTATGCCTAATTTTTTTGACAAGCAATTTAATGAACGGGTAAAAGAAGCGATAGATAGAAATGATCCTAAGTTACTGCAGATATTATTGAGCACTAAATATTGTCAATTATGGGAAGATTGGCTTACTCACTCCATACTTTCTTATAAAATTATTGGGATAACTCAAACTTTAAAATATCAATTGCCTATTAATATAATTGCTGCACAAAAGCAAGTTTTAGACAAAAACTTCGGCCGTCTTATACATGGCAGGTTACCGACCAGAAGTAACATTGCACAGCCTGATGAACTTTTAGATGTAAGAGCAAGTAATTATGATGTAGAAAAAGTAAATAAAGAATTAGAAAATGTGGAGCGGGAAATACTAGAAAGATATAAGGGTTTTAAGCATGAAACTGTAGAAAATAAATATCAAGTATTCAACGTGCAAGACATGTTTGATCCAGCAGGAAGATTTGTTTACTCTTATGATGGCGATGATTATACAGAAGGAAATAAGTGTTTAAAGGAAATTACTGAAGCGTTTAAGAGTAACCTTGCTTTGCAGCCAGTATTAAAGTTAGATGTATCCGACCATTATAATAAAGTATATGGTGATATGTATACAAAGATTACTCAAGAATATCAGTTGAGAATTAGAAATGGTCAGGCAATTCGTCTTTTATATGAAGGTAATGAATCACTAGTAAAAAAGCTTGATGGTTTAAGGGATGGTGATAATAAATTAAGGTCGATATTAACCAGTATTAGTAAAGAAGTAGTGAATGGAATACGTAATGGTGAATTTATTGAAGAAGTTTATGATAAATTAATCGATAACGTACTTAATGCTGCAATTGAAGAAGGATGTCATCCTTTATATCAAGAATTCAACAACATAGAGGGAGATAAGGAGCAAAAGGTTGGAATAATAAAAGAAAGAATAAAGGAAGAGGTCAAGAAAAACAATCGGCATGAACTTTTGAAAGAGTATATGGAATATGCTGCTGATAAAGATCAACCTAGTATGCATATCATAAGCGTGTTGATAGTCAATGGTGCGTCTTTATTAGCAAGTTGTATTATAGATCCTAGAACAAATCAATCAATTACAATAAAGGAGAGGTTGCAAAGATTGGGGGGAGAATATAAAGCTCTAATAGATAAATCGATTTTTACGGTAATGAGAAAGGTTCATAAATTGCTATTTGATTTTTCGATTATAGGAAAGGAAGAAGTAGATTTACTTAAGCTAGTATCAGAAACTCCTTCTGAAGAAGGTTCTTTTGTGAAAAGTGGGGAAAAGGTACCATTACTAAATGAGATAGGTGGTCAGGGTGAAAGAGAGTTCATGAGTCTATTGAAAAGTTGCGTAGAAAATATTAATACTCGTAATACCTCATTTTTTGGTTCAATTGTAGAATTCTTTGTAGGTAAAGCTGAGCCATCTGAAAAAGATCGTGAAGAGGCATATGCTAAACTTTATGAGTGTATTGAGGTTGGTTACTTAGCAATAAGAACAGGATGTGATAGAGTAATAGTGGATTATATAAATGAGATAGAAGAGGAAGTAAGAAAATCTAACAATCCATACCTTAAGAGATTATACAAGAACTTTCTTACGATTTTATATGATTATAATGATCTGCCCAAATCAATGTATGTTGCTCAGTTTTGTAGATATGTTTCTCGTACAATAACCTGGAGTCCAGCATGGGAGAAAATATTAACAGGACCTGATTATCGTACAGATGTAGGTGAATGGTCAAAAAACAAGTTTGAAGAGGTAGAAAAAGCAGAGAGACGTGAAGAGAGTGTAAGACTGGCAGAGTCAGAAGCTAGCAACAGAGCGTCAGAACAAAGTAGAGAACAAGCGGTTCAGAGGGCAGAACAAGCGGCTCGAAGGGTAAGACAGTTGGAACAAGAATTGGAACAAAAGAACTTAGAGAAAAAAGCAGTTAAGGTTTGCACTAGAAAATTAGCAGGACTTGATGAAGAACTACAAGGTGCAATAGGTGAGGAAGGTGAAGACAAAATTATAAAAGCAGCTATAAGTTGTACAAGAGGATCTCCAGACCAGGTAATAGATACAATAATAGAGGAAATAAAAATCAATAGAGAGCAAATAATAAAAGAAGGAAGAGTAAGTGCTGAGATAATTGAGGTAGGAGTAAGAGGTTTCTCAAATCAAGGTACTTCGCTTAGTGATGTAAATGTAAGCCAAGGTGCAAGTGCAGGAATTGGAAGAAATTAATGGAACCAATTTTTCCTGAATATACATTTGGTAGTGTTAGTTTATCTGTGTGGCAAAACAATATAATTAGGCGATTTTCTGAGCATAGGAAATATCGGGTACTTTTATGGGAGTTTGGTCCTAGTTTATTTGAGTATCTGTGCAAACAAAAGGGTTTTGATTCTAAGGTGCTACTACAAAAGAATAAAAATGGTGAGGTATCAGAAAATGAATACCTGATGTTACTTGAAGCATTTGGTGAAATGAGAGTTTATTGGTGGTGGCCATGGAGCAAAAAAATCAAAGATGTTGAGCTAACTAAAGAACAGTGTGAAAGAGCGATAAATTACGATAGCTACTCTTTTTTGCAGAGATTAGTGCTTAGTGTATTTACAAATGTGATAGTACATCAATGGCATATTGTTCAATATGGATATATTTATAATTATCAACAGCTAACAAAGGAGGGATACATGCTAGATGCTGGAAAAGATATGGGAAAAAAAATGTTAGGAGCAGGAGCTACGGCATTAGGTGCAGGAGTAACAATATGTGTAGCAGGAATTATAGCTGCAGGTTCTTCTTATCTTGCTGGTAGACATACTGCAGAAGTAGGAACGCTAGCAATAGCAGATAAGTTTAGTAGTCTGATTAGGGCAGTTATTTTAAGTAATAACATTGATAATGATTCTAATACCACTTTAAACGAAGCACTGGAGTCATTTGAATTAAAATGGTTACTGATGAATCTTGATATAAGCCTGAAAGATGTAGAAGCGGGTAAAAAGAGCAAAGAAGAACATAATAGATATGCTAAGGATAGAATTAATGATGTTAAGAGACTATCGTTAAAGTATCATCCAGATGTGCAAGCAGGTATACAAAATGCAAATAGTATGCAACAGAGAATTAATGCAATACTGAAAGCACTAAATAATGTACATGATTATGTAATGAAAGAAAAGCAAGGGTATGGTTACATATATAGATTATTTGGAGAAATTTCAGTCAATCTAATTAATAGCGGTCAAGATTTATTTAAGATAATCAATATAGCTGCATGTAATAAGTTGCATTATATAGCGTATTGGGAAGAAGGAAGGTTAATGGAATCAAGGAATCAATATTTGGAAGAAGTAAGAGAACACTATATAAAGCCATTAAAAAATAACTTAGGTTTTGTGAAAAAGATACTTGATGAGGAAATGTCTATAAGAGAAGCAAGAAACATTCTTGACTCAACAAAAGAGATAAGAAAGAAATTTGAACAACGTAATGAAGAGTATCAAAAATTCTATGAAGAGATTTGGATAGAAAATCTAAAATCGTTAAGTAAGGAATGTAAAAATTGTAAAGAGTTGGAGATAATAAAATTGGAAGTGGGTAAGTTATTAAAAGAAGGTGAAACACAATATAAAATATTAAAGAGTCACAAAAAAGATAAAGTACAACCTGATGAAGTATTTGTAGAGCCAATATTGGAGTATTCTGATTTGATAAATTCATACTACAAATTGATAATAAAATTGTGTGAGAATATAGAAAATTGTTTCCGTTGGGATAATAGTGATTTTTTTGAGCAACAGAAATTTGTGTTAGGAGCAGATGAAACTGAATTTACTGAAATAAGTAAGGAGTATATAAAAAAGCTCTCGTGTCAGGAATTATTCAAATTTGCAAACCTTATGGTAAATTATTATTATAATAAGGAAAATGGCAAAGGGTTACAAGAGGTGGTAGGTCAGTATTACAACGGTGGCAATCCAAAAAGGAGAGAAATAGGAAGTATATCAGTTTTTGCGCTAAATCAGTTAACAGAGTTGCTTGAAAAAAAGTTTGAGAAAAAAGAAACCTTTTTTGAAAAAGAAAAGAAAAGAACAAAAAAAGCAATAGAAGAATCAAATGATATAAGGAGGCGCATAGAAGAAATAGAAGTTAGAACTAGAGCATCAGAACAAAGTAGAGAACAAGCGGTTCAGAGGGCAGAACAAGCGGCTCGAAGGGTAAGACAGTTGGAACAAGAATTGGAACAAAAGAACTTAGAGAAAAAAGCAGTTAAGGTTTGCGCTAGAAAATTAGCAGGACTTGATGAAGAACTACAAGGTGCAATAGGTGAGGAAGGTGAAGACAAAATTATAAAAGCAGCTATAAGTTGTACAAGAGGATCTCCAGACCAGGTAATAGATACAATAATAGAGGAAATAAAAATCAATAGAGAGCAAATAATAAAAGAAGGAAGAGTAAGTGCTGAGATAATTGAGGTAGGAGTAAGAGGTTTCTCAAATCAAGGTACTTCGCTTAGTGATGTAAATGTAAGCCAAGGTGCAAGTGCAGGAATTGGGAAAGGCAGTGGGGCTGGTGTATAAGTTTTTTGAGTAGTTTTTTCAAGTATGCAAGGGGGAGCACTAGGTAGGAGATACAAGCTTTTTTATTGGTTGAAGGGAGTGTTAAATAAACTGTGTCAAACCGAGAAGTAAAGTAATAAATTGATATAAAAAATGGAGGTTTGACATGAGTCAAAAAATAGCAAATAGAACTACCGGTTTGGTAGACTATAAAGAATTAGAAACAAATATCTTATCATCTATACGAGAAGGAAGACCATTGACAGGAAGAGATGGTGCATTAACACCATTTATAAAAAAACTGCTAGAGGTGAGCCTGGAAGGTGAGATAGAAAACCATTTGTCAACTGAAAGCGAAGAAAACAACCGAAGAAATGGTAGAAATTCAAAGACTTTGAATACAAGTTCAGGATCATTTGAACTCTTCACGCCAAGAGATAGAAATGGGAGTTTTGAACCTCAGGCGGTTAAGAAAAGGCAAACTAATCTACATCCTGAGCTTGAAAAAAAGATCCTGAGTATGTTTGCAAGTGGCATGGGCTACAAAGATATAGCATCGCATGTTGAAGAAATTTATGACCACAAAATATCAGCGGCAGAGATATCAAGCATTACCGACAAATTACTGCCAGTGATAAATGAATGGCGCAGTCGACCGCTGCAGTCTGTATATCCGATAGTTTTCATGGACGGCATGTTCTTCAAAGTCAAAGAAGACGGACGGTGTGTAAGCAAATGCATGTATAACATATTAGCAAGAAGGCAAAAAGGAGGTTTTGGGCTTCTATTTGGCTGAAAGTGAGGGAGCTAACTTTTGGCTCGGTGTGTTAAATGACCTCAAAGAAAGGGGTGTAGAGGATATTCTAATTGCTTGTGTAGATGGGCTGAAAAGCTTTCCTACGGCTATAAATAGCGTGTTCCCTAATGCAGAGGTGCAGCTATGTATAGTGCATCAGATAAGGAACTCGCTGAAATATGTGTCTAGCAAAGATGTGAAAAGTTTTATGAGCGATTTGAAGAAAATATATCAGGCTTCAAACAAGGAAATTGCTGAAAATTATTTGCTGGAGCTGGATGAAAAATGGGGCACGAAATATTCAATGGTTATAAAGTCTTGGCAGAATAATTGGGAAAATTTGTCTGGCTATTTTAAGTATTCTGACCCAGTGAAAAGGCTGGTTTACACTACAAATCCAATTGAGGGCCTGCATAGACAAATCAGAAAATTTACCAAAACCAAGGCCAGCATAAGTGCCTTGTACAAACAGGTATATTGTGCTATAAAAAAGGTGGAAGAGAAATGGACAATGTCTGTACAAAATTGGGCATTAACCGTGTCTCAACTTGATATTTTCTTTCCGAACAGATTGAAAATTGAGTTGAATTAAAAATGCGGTTTGACACAGTTTACAGAACCATACGCGTCAAGTTAAAGCAAATTTAGAGAAGTTAAGGTGGATACCCTAGTTTTTCTGTACTTGTCTTTTAATGAAAATTGCGACCAAGTTATGGTAAGCTTTTTGAGAAAAATATTTAAGCCTTTAATTTTATTATTTAGTGCTAAAAATAACTCTCTAACCCGTCTTTTTAGCTCAATAAATGCCTTTGTTAAGCTAAGCTCCGTATTTTTTTTCAGTTCTGTGCAACCCACTATTCCATGAAATATAAGAATTGCACACAATTTGGCATATAGCTCACATAATACTCTGTATGGCTTTCCTCTGAGCTTATCAAGCCTTATATTACTCTTATATAATTTGAACAATAATTCAATTTGCCATCTTATTCGGTAAACTACTAGTATTTGCTCAGCATTAATCTTACTTTTTGGAACATTAGTTATAAATATCGACCAATTTAGTAACTTTTGGTTCCTTTGAGAAGATGTGTATCCATGTGATCTTGCTAACCTATTAGCCTTTCTTCTTCTAGCCATAGCTTGTTCTTCAGTTAGTTTTTTAAATATAATTCTTACTTTAACCCTTGTCTCTTTTCCTAACAATACCTCCTGTTCTAGAAAAGATCGATCTCCCAAATGTTCTAGTAAATCTATTTTTTGACCTGTCTCTATATCATATATGTTAGTATCGGATTTATAACGACTTATGAAATAAGCTCCTATTTCATTGATTTGTTTAAAAGAACTTGGCACAAAATAACCCAAATCAGATATTAGTAAATCGTTGTTCGATATATTGCTTAAATGGCTTCTATAACCCTGATCTGACCTTATTCCTTCAGTTATATTAAGCTGGTCTAATGTCTGATTTAGGTAGTCAAAAACTAATTGTAACTTTATTCCAGACTTAGTATTGCTTTCATAACCACTGTAGCTGGTACCATAACCTTTATACATGTCTTCCATACTGTTAGGTAAGCTAATATAGCTGCTGTCTAATAATTTAACACCTCCAAAGTGCTTCAAGATTCTGCAATCAACTTGTAAGGTATTTTTAAGTAACGTTAAAGATTCATTATACATTCTTTTCATGAATTCCACTGCTTCCTTGGTAAATCTAAAGTCCAGACCTTGTTTTGTTATATTTATCGAGTCTTCATTCAATAATTGACACACTGTCTCTATACTACAATTATCAACCCCTATATTACCCAAAACGATGGCTTTTATGAACGACGAGCCTTTTAGCTTCCTCTTTCTTTTTATGAACCCTGTTGTAGCTGAGATTTTATCTGCTTTTTCATTAAAAAATTCTTTGAGCTTTTTTGAGATGCAAACTATTCTTTTCATTGTATAAGTTCTCCGTTTTCTTTGTTAAATTTAAGAGAACTTATATCTTCTTTTTCTCTTCCTTACACTAAGTTTATTACCACAGTTCCTTAACTTGACGCGTATGGTTTACAGAACACTCCCTGGTTGAATATTTTCAAAAGGTTATCTCATTTAGCATCACAAAAAATTCATTTATTGACTTCTTTACTTTTCTGAAAATCACAAAAAAGATCGTATATTTGTGAGAACAAGCCGCGTAAAAATAAGGTTCTAAAAATAGAAGATTTAAATTATTGCAACAAAGTTAGGCGAATTAGTTCATAGATGAAATTGGCCAACAATACTTTTAATCACTTAAAATCCAATATGGAACATTCTTCAAAAGAGTCTCTCTTAACTTCTCTGCTACCCCATTTCATTTAGTTCGGAGCCTCTAAACAACATTTATTAGTTGCAGCTTCAGCACTGCTCTTTTCAAGTGAATTTGAAGGCCCACTACAACAGTATATGATCGCAGCAGCAACAAGACAACAAGCTCCAACTGCTATTCCTACCGCTAACATTCCTGAGTAAACTGCAATAGCTATTCCTGAAATAATTCCAGCTATTGCTAATGTGAAAGCACATACAGTAGGCCGTTTATTTTTTTCTTTACTTCGTGAAGCATCATTATTTAAATTACCTGGCTGTTGATTATTATTTTGAATACCATTTGTTTGATCTGTTGCTACAACTGAAGTTTCTGAGTGTAATCTTTCTGGAACTAATTGTGTATTATTTTCCTCTAGAAAAATTGACTCATTAACATCTTTAAATTCTTCATCTGTGTCGCTTTCTCTAATAGTTGCACGACTTTTATTATAATTTTCTGCATCAAAAAACTTATCCTCACTATTCTCATCAATTTGAGCTTCCGTTTCTCTTATGGTATTCTCCTGCTGATTAGATGGCTCTTGTGCAAAATCTTGCATTTCTTTTACCTCTGACAGTTTCTCGATGATAAGTTTGTATTCATCATTATTTGGTATATTTCTATTGTAATTCGGTAAAGCATTTTTAATATATTCACTAAAATATTTATTTATCTCTGCTAAAATTTTTTGCTGTTCAAAGGTAATTTCTTCAGGATCATCAATATTTACATTGCACACAGCAAAATCTTTAAGAGCTTCTTTCAATTCTGGATGAGATTCCGCATGTTGAACTAGATTCTTAGCCAAACCTTCCAGAAATGGTTTAATGTTCTCTTCTGTAATAGCATTTTTCTGTTCTTCTAGCTTTAGTTCTTCTTCTAAATAATGATCATATTGTTCCAAGATCTCAGAGCTAATTTCGTCTATACTATTAATAATTTGACTCCATGTACCTTGAATGCAGGCACTGCTACCTTCACCATATGTTGTTGACGCTATATATATTTGTTTTAGAAGAATGAACTCTTTTTGCTCTCTCCAGATCTTTTCTATATCTAGATCACTGATTTCTTTAAATAACACATCTACTTTTTTATTGTCGTCTATATCATTTAACAATGTATGTAGTTTCGTTTTATCAAGTTGTTCTGTATCGAAATCTCCAAGTTCTCTTTTTACTGAAGAGAGTTTGCTCATTACTAAATCTTGGTTTTGTGCAATGAGAGTAACTAGCAATTCTTTTTTTTCTTTCAATGGAATGGAAAAATTATCAATAAGTAGTTTTATACGGCCTATAGATTCAGGTATAGTAATTTTTGCATCATCTTTTGTATAATCATATTGTAATCCTTGTGTAGGATATCCTTGGTCATATTCATCGTGGGAGTTCTTTTTTAAATACTTCTTTTTTAGTGCTTCCTTAACTTTATCAATAATATCCCCAATAAAATCTTTATCATTCGGCACAGGATTATCACCTAATGTTTTCTCCATCACACTTCTTTTTTCTTTGTCATTTACACTAAGAAGATTTAGTCTTATTGGATCATTCTGATATTGTTTAAGTAGTTCTATACTTTCTACGTAAGAAGTAGCTGCTTGCTTTAACTGTTCTTCATCTGCTTTCGTCGATTCAACCAGTTTTTTAGCAAGAAAGTTTGTTTTTTTAACTGCTGGACTTGCATGGACAGATTGACGGTCTTGTACAATGCGCAAGTCATCTCTTTTTTGTTCAGGTCTTTGTTTAGGTATCATACCACGTTCAAAGAAAAACCTTTGCATTCCAGGGTCGTGATTATAGAAATGAGATAGTGTGTGTCCTTGCTCATTTCTTGAATTAATTAGAAAAGGATATTTATCATAGTCATCCAGCAAAACCTCTATTCCCCCTGTATAACCGTGTTGTGCAAGATCAAAAAACAAACTCCTTATAGTGCTTTCATCTAGCTTGCGAACATTACTCTTAGATTTTGCTCTTGCTTGAGACCATAATTTTTTCAGACGTTTACAAAAACCCATAGGTTCGTTATTACCTTCTATCTGAGTAATTTTATCTATGAATTCGCAGTATTTCTCAGATTCGGCTAAAGCTTTTGCTCCTTTTGCATCAATATTATTGTCATTTAAATAAAGTCGAGTAAGCTTTGTAAGATTACCATTAGCTAAAGCTTCTACTCCTTCTGCACCAATATTATTGTAACTTAAATCAAGTCGAGTAAGCTTTGTAAGATTAGCTAAAGCTTTTGCTCCTTCGTTACCAATATTATTGTAACTTAAATTAAGTTGAGTAAGCTTTGTAAGATTAGCTAAAGCTTTTGCTCCTTCTTTACCAATATCATTATCTGCCAAATTAAGTTGAGTAAGCTTTGTAAGATTAGCTAAAGCTTTTGCTCCTTCTTTACCAATATCATTAAACCACAAATCAAGTTTAGTAAGGTTTGTAAGATTACTATTAGCTAAAGCTTTTGCTCCTTCTTTACCAATATTATTGCGATGTAAATCAAGTTCAGTAAGGTTTGTAAGATTACTATTAGCTAAAGCTTTTGCTCCTTCGTTACCAATCTTACAAGAACTGAGAGAAAGTTCTATAATATTTTTGTTCTCTTGCAAAAAGCTTATCAATTTATTGATATCTACTTCTTGATCATGCAAACGTAATCTGTTTCCTCTAGTATACTGAATGAAATTCATTTTTACCTTGTTAATATTACTTAATTAATATTCTAATTAATATTTTAACAATTGTCAACTTTACTAATATATTAACTGAACTATATTATAGTTTGCAGAAAATACTGGATTCTATAGCGTTACAACAAATTTGATCATTTACTCTTTTAAAAGACGCAAGAAAAGTGCCTACCTTTGTGAGAGCAGCTCAAATAAAAGCAGGATTGTGAAAATAGAAGCTTGAAATCTTTACAACAAATTTAGACAAATTGGTTCATATGTGAATTTAGCTGAAGTAGGCTATTATAGCTGGTTTTGCGGTATAGTAAAATTACTATATAGAAAAGTTCGAACGGTACACATGGTAGACCAATTGATTCCAAGAAAAACACTTCTCACGTTTCCTGGTTTTGAGTGCTGAAAATGGCCAAATTACCTAGGTTTTTAATATAATATATTGATAAATTAATAGTCTATCATTTGATAATGAGATAGGAAAATTGCAATAAGTCTATCATAAAAAAAATTTCAATTCGAATAAAAAAATGTTGCATTCATCATAATTCTTATTATTCTACCTTTAGAATATTATAGAGGTTTATATGTTTGCAAGTAAAAAGCCAAGTCTAAATGAGTGGAAAAATTGGGCTATCGGTCTTGTGGGTAATACTATGTCTTCAATTGATCAAGCTACCTCACGTTGGTTTTTGAATTTAATTAATGGTCTTGTATCTTGTAAAAAGCATCTAATGTTTTAAGCTTAAGCATTAGATGGAGAAGAGAAGAACTCTGTCAGTGGTCTTAGATATAAAATCTGTAAGGTAGATAAGAGTTCTCTTCTCAAGAGTACAGGCTGGACGGTATCGTAGAAAAACCTAAATGGTTCTAATTCTGTATTCACAAGACTAGCCTTACTTTTCATTTTTAATGGTAACGCATGGGGTTATATATGATCAACAACTTTTTAGGTATAGATGTATCGAAAGATCGCTTTGATGTTTTTCTCTCGTTCATAAGCAAAAAAGGAAGATGTGAAACTAGAAAAAGGAGTTTTAAAAACGAGGATTCTGGGTTTCAAGGTTTACTTAGCTTTCTACAAAAACATAATGTAGAAGAAGTAAAAGCCTGCATGGAGGCTACTGGTTGTTATAGCGAAGCTTTGGCTGAGTTTCTGCACAACGCTGGACATTCTGTTAGTGTTGTAAATCCTTATTGCATAAAATCTTATGCAAGGAGTAAGCTGATACGACAAAAGAATGATCAGACCGATGCAGAAGTTATTGCTGATTATTGCCAAAGACAGGAACCTTCTAGTTGGACACCACCTTCTCCTGAAATGAAAAAATTAAAACATCTTTATCGTTGCTCAGTTGCGTTAAAAGATGAGTTAACATTAGTAAATAACCACTTAGAAAAAAAAGAGAGACTGCTTAAAGAAGTTGCAAGTGCTTGGGAAGACCTTGCAATGAATATAGCTCAAAAAATAGAAACAATAAAAAACTCCGTACGTGAACTATTAAATCAACATAAAGAATTGTTGGAAAATTTTCAACTTCTATTGACTATTCCAGGAATAGGAGAAGAATCAGCAATAGCTATTTTAGCTGAAGTTCCTGACATAGAGGTTTTTAGAGATGCCAGGCAATTGGCAGCATATACAGGAGTTATACCACGAAATATGACGTCAGGTTCCTCTGTATATGCCAAACCCAGATTAAGTAAATCCGGTTCACAAACATTACGTAAAGCACTTTTCTTTCCTGCTATAGTAGCTAAGAATCACAATCCTATCATTATTAGTTTTTGCCAGAGATTAAAGGAAAAGGGTAAGCATAATATGGCTATCGTTGGTGCTGCAATGCGTAAGCTACTCCATATCATTTTCGGTGTTCTAAAATCCAAAAGTGCTTTTAATCCTGACCATATCAAGAATTACAGGGCAAAGCGGTTGGAGGAGAATTTAGTACTTTAAAATCAAAAAATGCGTACTTTCTATCTTATGTAAAATAGCATTTTACACAAATTTATTTAATGTAGTTGGTTAGTGTATATGTTGATAGAAAGTATTTTTTGATTTCGTAATACAGCTTAAGATTCAATTTCTATAATTTTCTTGTTGACTGACAAGACGGTATCTTCCTCGTGATTACTTTGCCAAAACATTTGATCAAGTTAATTATCTTGATAAACAAGTTTGGGAAGGAATGTTTAGAGCGAGTATAGAGGAGATAAAGGAACAGCTAGAGTTAGGAGTATCAGAAAGTATAGTTGAAGCTAATCTTGTTAAGTTGCAGGGGTTAATAGGTAAATATAGTTTGTCTCCTGTCATTTATGAGAATGGACTCGGGGAATTAGAAGATTTTATATCTAATTTTAGTAATGCAGGTAATTATCTCAAAGTATTGAAGGGAATAAGAAGTGAATTTAGAGAAGAGTTAAAGTCACAACCTGCACTATTAAAAGAATGTATCGAAGGTGAAGCTAACTTAGGAAGAAAGGAAGGTGAGTATTATAAATCTCTATTGGATGATAGAAGCTTAAAAAACGTGAGCCCTGAAAGGGTTATTAGTGAATCGCCAATTCTAGATAAAGCTACTGTAAGCAAAAGGGGAAATAACAATTATAAGTTAAGGAATATTAGCAAGTTGCTTTTTAGTAATCCCGGACAAGCATTAACTCTGTTTTTAGCCGCTCAATCAGCTTTTGCTAGCGCTGCTAATATTCAAATGAGTAATTCTACTGGACTTGCTATAGGAAATGATACTTTGTCTTTTGATAATAATCTTTCTAATTTATCTGAGTTTGAAGGGAGAATAAATGAAAATGTTTCTATCCATAGTGTTTCCAAAAGTAGCAATTTTAGGAATAGTAACAAGGTAAGAAAAGAAGTTGAAGTTGTTGCACAAAACCTTAATGGTATGTTTACAAAAATACCTAGAGGTGAGTTTAAAGATTTAAGAGACACCGATGAGCTGGTAGAAGTTTTAACGTATGTAAAGAGCCAACGCTCTAAACGCTCTGCTAACGAGTCACTTTCAGAGATGGAAACTGTTCCAGAGGATCAAGGGGAAATAGTTACTGGGCTTGAAAATAAAGTGAGAGAGTTAAAAAAGGAGATTGAGGAGATAAAGAATTCTTCTTCTGCTTCTGATAAACGTTACAAAGAACAAATCTCCCCGCTTGAAGGGCAACTGTTTTTTTTACAACGATCGTTCAATGATATGAAAAGGCGGTTTAATCAAACACTAACACAAAGAGATGGTGAAATATCCGGGCTGAAGGTAATTGTGGAAAATCTTGAAAAACAAGTCAAAAATTTGAAGGAAACAATTCAAGAAAATGAGCGAAAGTACCTATATGTTGAATGTACTAGGGATATAGAAGCAAGGAAGTTTAAAGATGCAGAAAAAAAACTAGCACAGATTAATAATGAAACTGAAACTTCTAATATAGTAAAAAATGTATATAGTGGCCGGATAGATAACTTTCCTTTGTTGCTTGAGTTTGGTAAGGGTATTGGAGATACCAAGTTAATACTTTGGGTTTACAAAGCTTTAGATTATGAGTTAAGGGACACTAGAAATAGTGATGTTTTAAAAGTAATTGAGTTAGCTAAGGATATAAAATCAAAGGTTATTAACCAACAAAATGCCGACTCTGACACTATGAAGAACGCTACTGCTTTTTTGAACAGTTTGAAAGGCTCAATAAGGGATATGGCAGTAAAAGAGTTAAGCGATGCTATGAAGAACAAGACTTATGATAAAGGAGATCGAGATGTTTTTAAAATATCTAATGCGATTTTTTCACTGAATGGAGAGTTATTTAAAGATTTTATTACAGAGGTCATTGATAACGTATATGGCAAAGTAAGTACGGAAAGTGTAATATTGGACTTTATATACCAAAGTGAATGTACTTCCCGTAGGTATGGGTACGAAGCCATACTAAAAAAAATGAAAGCTCAAGGTCATCTTGACTATGATCCTGCAGCACTTGAGTTAGCCCGCTGTATTAAGGACTTAGTGAATGGTGTAGTTTGTGGTCTTTCGCCAGGAGAGAGGTTTGTGGCTCTAGGGTTAAAAAATGAGCTTCCCAAGCAGCTCCAGGTTGCTATATTTGCGGAAAAAGTATGTATTAAAAATGTTGGATATAATGAGTATTTGTATGCTGCTTCAGATGGTTTTAAGTACGAAGGTAAGCGTAGGGTATTTACTTGGCGGTATAAAAACGAGAAGGTTACACAGGGTGTATGGCAACTTGAACGTGATAATGCGGATTATTACATAAGGAATACTCAGCATAATGAATATTTATCTGCTGGTGATATGGGTTATGACTTGATTGGTAATGCGTTTACTTTGCCTCGCGAAAATTTTCAACCCTATAAATGGAAGCTTAACCTCACTAACTCTGGTGTTAATATACTTCATACCAATAAGTACAAATATACATCTGGTTTGTGTATCAGAAGTGTTGAACCATATGACGACGAAAGAAATAATGTAGCGGAAGGAGGACGGGAAACACCTTTATGCATGTGGGAGATTGAGGACTGTAGCAATATGCGCAGGCGTCGTGATGTACAAAGCTACTCAGAGCCTTCTTCTTACCTAAGCGATATTGCTCTAGAGAAAACGACAGGGAAAAATTCTTCTTTTATTTCGAGGTAACCACTTATTTCCCTCGGCTTTTTTATTTTTCAAGAGATTTTCTATGCCAAATTTTTATAAGTTAAGCTTTGCCAAGCAAGTACTTCCTTTTGATGAAGGGGTACAACTCTATCAAGATAATTCTCGAAGTGGTGACCCTTTACAATTGTATGCTCTTCATAAGGAAGGACTGAATGGCTATCGGTATGACAACAATACTTGGAAAGAGACACTCTCCATGAGAGGTCTTCATGCTCAACAAATCTATTTTGCTGACGTGTTAGGAAATGGAGAACTGATGTTGATTGCAAAAACCAAAGAAGGAATTAGTTTTTACCAGCATAAGAATAACGAGTTTAGTCTCTTAAATAGAACTGAGAATTTTAGGAACAATGGTTTTGGTAGCGTTCGTGACTGGAATGAACCTGGCAGTATTATAAAGTTTGGCCATTTTTACCGTAATCAAGGCTTGGTTGGAATATTAACTTATCGAAGAAACTATGGCACAAAGCTCTTTGTGGTTGTGAAGGATTTGCTTCAGAAACAGCAATATCCAATTCATACACCTAAGTATGATTATACCATCT
Source organism: Wolbachia endosymbiont (group B) of Melanostoma mellinum (assembly GCF_947251465.1). NCBI lineage: Bacteria > Pseudomonadati > Pseudomonadota > Alphaproteobacteria > Rickettsiales > Anaplasmataceae > Wolbachia > Wolbachia endosymbiont (group B) of Melanostoma mellinum. Next base: position 26,650 of record NZ_OX366366.1, on the reverse strand, counting down.
CTGGTAATTTTTCTCAAGCTAAATTTGCCTTATCTGACTTAAAGCATAGTGGCCAAGAAAATATTATTATTCATGGTAATAATGGTCTGAATATATACTCATTCAATCAAACTCACCGACTAGAACATCTGATGCAAGTACCAAGTAGTGCCAAACCTGATGATTCTGAAGAGGAGTTGTTCTTTCCTAATTTAACAGGGCAGTCTTATCGTGATATCGTTTTGTTAAATTCTAGTGGATTATTTGTCCATCAATATGATAGTAGCGTCAACAATTATGGACTGATTGATTATCAGTCTTCGTTCTCAAAGTTAAAGGGCTGGGGGCAAGAATATGTAAATTCCATTCAATTTGAAGACATAGATTTAGATGGCAGAGAGGATATGCTCTTTACTGGGCCAAGTGGGATAAACTTACTTTCATTTAATAATCTTACTAATCAATGGCAGTCCTTATTGGATAATTCTCAGCTTACTATTTCTCAGCGTCATAGCAGTGTGGTGAAAGTTTTCCCTGCTAGTTCTCCGATTATAAAACACCCGATAGTGCTTACAAAGTATAAGAATCAATTGCACTCAGCAAATATTGCCGAAGTTGAAGATTCACTCTCATTAGAAGAGGAGATACATAATACTTCATCTCAGGTGGCAACATCAAAGGTAGTGCCACAAGTATCTAAGGTTCATCTTGAAGAAGAAAAGCCTCATCTTTTACTTAGGGATCAATTAGATTACTCTTCGATCATCGATGGGGTTAATAAAAATACAGGAAAGCTAAATTTTAAATTGCCATTAATTGATTTATCAAATCTTTCATCTGATCTTAAGTTAGATGTGTTTTATGATGGCAATAGTCAAATATCTGGTAATTTGGGGCTTGGTTGGTCCTTACCACAAAATTTTATAATGGTAGATCACCAAGCGAGTATTTTTCCTGAAGATGAAAAGTATTATATTATACTGCAAGATTTGCCACAGCAACTAGTATTTGATTCTAAAAATTCAACTGATAACGTTTATTCCTTTAAATTATCGAATGAACAATCTGATGTACAGGTACGTTATTATAGAGACAAAGAAAGATGGGAAATAGATAGCAAGGGTGTTAAGCAGAGTTATGGTGGTGCTCAAAATGGAGCTGTTGGTTGGGGATTGAAATGGAAAAATTGGCGAGGTGTAGGTAGTAGCTCCACAGGACAAGAGCAATTTGCCAATGTCTAGTATTTAGCTCAAATAGAGGATGAAAATAATAATGTTCTGCATTGTACGTATGACGCAATTAACGTTGAAGTAGCAAGTGGTAAAAATTTTACCAGGGAAATTTACTTAAAGACCATTAGTGATGATCAGGGCAATAATATTACCTTCAATTACTCTGATAAAGACAAAAGTGAGTATGATTTACCTCCTATAGTAGATAAGCAAGGCAATATCAATACACAAATGGTGCAAACTCGTTATCTTAGTGGCTATAAGGTTAGTACTACAAACTATCAACAAGATATCAGTTTCGTTTATGAAGTAAAAGACAGAAAGCGTTTATTATCTAAAATTAAGCAAGAAGGTGATTCCACTAATCAGCCGATTCTACAATTTTCTTACAGTAAATCACATATGTTGGAGAAAGTTATTTTACCAACTGGTGCAAGTGTTCAATTTGACTACCAATTGCTGGAAAAAGACTTTTCAATTTCAGTTAATGAGAGGATTGGGCAAAGGTATGATGTAGGGAAAGACTACAGAGTAGATTATGTCTATGATTGCGTACTTGTGAGTTATCTCGATAGACAAGAGCGAGTAGTACTTAGAATGTTTAATCAAGAGGTGACAGAGGAGTTGTACTCTTCTCTAGCACGGAAAGATTCATCAAAATTGCCGCTGTTAGGAAGGGGTGGAGCAAAATCTTATGGGGTTGTTCTTACAGGTGGTTTTCTTGCTGTTGTTTTATCTTATAGTACTGATCAAGAGTTACATTTACTACGTCAAGAAGAAGGTAAATGGTTATCCAAATCTTACACTTTTAGTGAAAAAACAACAATCAATCCTGGCAAGGGTTTTATGGTTGTAGTAGATCGTGACTCTGCTATAGAAGTGATTAGCTGGAATAAAGATTCAAAAGAGTGGAGAAAGGATAAACCTTTTGCTGAGTCAGAAGCACCACTATTGCTCAAAGTGTTTGGTAGAGGGTTTATCTTTTATGATAACGATCTTTTGTCAATAGGATATAAGGATTATGAAGACCGGTGGCGGTATAATACAATTGAAGCAATACCCGGAGTGATTAATGATATAGAGGAAACATTAGATAAATTTGATTTAGATAGCAAGCGGCGTGATGATTTTTTCGCATTCTTCAAAAGTAATGCATTGCAAGTTAGTAATAATTTGTTGTTTCTAAATAGATGGAAAACGGAGGGAATGAAGCTTTATTCTGTAATAGACTTATTTGTTCTGGATAGTAGTTACAAATTAGCTAAACGCGAACAAAAAAAGATTCTACAAGATGATTTAAATCAAATTTCAGATTGGTTGGAAAATGGTAGTGGAAGTTCTTTCAAACTTGCTTATCAAATTGTTAACGATAAATTGAAGGTTGTTGCTAAGGATGTTCGTGGTAGTATTGTTGATGAAATACATAAGCAAACTGATAATTCTAATCGAAGAAATGATCAAAAAGATGAAGTTCTCAAGGATGTCACTAAATCTCTAGAAGATCGTGCAAAAAAGCCTTTTCTGCTAAATCCTTATAAGTATCTTGCATTTCTAAATTCACAAGTGGTGATATGTAACAACACCAAGCTCACTTTTACTGGTGATAATTGGAAGGAAGGTACGGTATCTGAAGAAGAGCTGAAACAGGAGAAATTTTCTATTCCACTTGGTGAAAAATTTGTTTTGAAAAAGGAAGATTTAAATTCCTCCATCAAGCTGTATAAGAAGTCAAATGATAAAGAGGAGCTGGTTAAAAATCTAGGAGTCAATCAATTGAATCAGACTGTGGTCAGATATCCGATTTACTTAGCTTATCAGCCAAGGGATCAAAGGGTAAGCGTGATTAAGTTTGCAAATGATGGCAATATTAATAGAACTGATGAATTGTCTTGGTCAGAGGAATTAAGTCCATTCAGTAGTTATCAAACATTGGTAACGAGTGAAAATAGTGGTAAGACTTTGGTCTTTCGCAAACAGGCTGGACATTTATTTCCTGATCCTGTTATTACACAAGTTACAGTGAGTTTTGATGATGGTAATAAGCGTATTACTGGATATGAATATAGTAAAGCAAAAGCGTTAGGTAATATTATATATTATGAAAATGTTTTTGTAGTTCCAGGCAATGATAAGGGATCTTTTGGTTGGATAGAAGAAACCAGAGATTTTGGCAATCAATCTAGAACAGAAAAAAGAATTTTTAACTCACAAAAAGAGTTGATAAAAACTGTAAATTTTGAAGATAAGCAAGCTAATGCTACTGCAGTAGATAAGGAGAATTTATACTTAAACACTACCTTATTGGATAAAACAGGAAGACTAGAAATAGCACAGTTTTTTCCTTACGAAATAGCAGATGAAGAAGTTGGATACTATGGCTTTGAAGGTTATGAGATAAATAGAATTGGTAAAAAGGATTCCACATTTGAAAAGAAATGGGTATTTGATGAGAATGATGTAGTAAGAGAAGGTTTTTCATTTACTGGAAGGAACTATTTGAGCTTATCAGGAAAGTCCTTGGTAGGGAAGTTTCAGCCAAATAATCAAAATCAGGAATACATAGCATCATGCTGGGTAAGGCCACACAGCGAAATGTTTAAACTTGGTGATATTGTTCCTTATCTAAAAGCAGTTGTTTCAGCTGAAAACAAAAATGAGACGGTTTTACCGCTTGGTGAGGTTAAGTTGCAACTGGGTAATTGGTTCTATCTAGAGGTTATTGTAGATTTATTTTATGCGAGAGAGATTTTAAAAAATTTAAATGAAGTACAGACAAATAAAACTCTAGTAGAAAAAGAGGATATAAAATTAATAACATCTATTGTTATAGCTCCTAGTACAAACACTACTATTGATGTAGATCACGTTCGTTTCTCTCCGCTGAAGAGTAGTTTTAAAGCTAATGTATATACCAAACAGGTGAAAGAAGTGATAAGTGCTAGCGGATTGGTTGAGAGACAGATTTATGATAAATATCAAAAGCAAGTAGGAAGAATCAGTGGATATGGTGAGCTTGAGGAGCTTAGTACTTATACTAAATCCTCAAGTATCGGTAAAATAACAGAGCTAAAGAGTAGCGTTATAATTCAGCCTGAAAACGGTTTTTACGAGGATTTTGCTCCTGACTCATTTAACGAGCGCTGGAAAATAGATAGTGCTGATGCTTGGCAAATTTCCCCTGGTCGATTACACCATTTAACCAATGATTCAAATACCTTACAGTTAAATTCAAATGATATAAATCGTAGTTCATGTGGAATGAGGTTTTATTTCTCACTACAGTCAGATGGTACTGTGATCAATTTTAATAATAATCTAAAAGTAATCCGCACAGGAAGTAAAGCGGAAATTGCATTCTCGGGGAGAGGTCAATCTCACTGCCATTAAGTTAAGGGAAAGAGAAGTTAAGATTGGACAAAAAATTTGAAGTGATTGATAATTATGGTAAATACTAGGGTGAATTTTTAAGAAAAGGGAGTCTGAAAAGTGCAAGTTATTTAAAAAAGTAATAATTGCAGGTTATTTTGCAAAGAATGTACTAATGCAATGATACTGAAAAGATATCTTGAATTTAAAACACATGTTTTCTAGCTCTTTTCTGGTAGTTGAGTGAACGAATATCAGATATCTTATGACGATCAACTCTTCTCCCTTTTCTCACCACTAAAGTGTTCATCAAAAATAACTGTGATAGTCGATACATAATGCAGTCTATGTCTGACTCTGTAGAAAAAATATCAAAGGCTAAGTTTTTAATCGCATTAAATGAGACAGATTTATTGATGCTTTTTTTTAGTTTACTATTCTGTGAGCTCAATGTCTCTTCATCATCTTCTATCATGATACTTTCTAGATTACTGATGAAGATAGTTGACCAAAAATCCTGCTTGATAGTTTCAATACTTTTTCCTGTGAAATTCTCTAAATTTAATCTTCCCTTCAGCCTAGAAAAAAATGTTTCTACTCCCCAGCGCAAGTAATATAATCTCTCAAACTCTTCAACTGTAAAACGTTTCTCATCTAACAGAGATGTTACTAACACTTCAACTTCGCCAGAAGAAAGTATTATTTTGACTAACCTGAATTTCATCTCATCAGGTAATCCTAGCTTTCGTAGCTGTCTTGCTACTTTAATAGGTGCGGTAGACACTACCACCGTACTAGATGGGCTTTCCGGCTTAAACATAGTGTTTATTTCATTGAAAGACGAACTTGAACAGCGAATTATATAATTGATTTTCCTTCCTGTAAGCTCAGCAAGAAATCGATAAGATACGTATCCTCTATCACAGATTAACAAATCGTCTGATTTTATGGATTCAAGCATACCGATTGCTAAATCAACCTCATAGCTGTCACCTCTACTTAGCACAGATTTTATTGCAATATTATTTAGCACATCGTAGCAAACTTCAAAGGTTGCACTTGTATAGTCTTCAAATCTCTGGATTCCATTCCATACTGCTCTTGAGCCAAACTCACCTATTATTTTGTCGCTCTTTGGCAGAATCAGTATTGAAGCATCAAATGCAAGTACTCTGAAGCCATGGTGGGTTTTAAATTCCTGATCTTGGTAGTATAGGGAAACTATATCATCATTTAACTCTGAAAACGCAGTATGTTTTAGCTTCTTTCTTGCTTGAGTAAATGCACTTGCCGTAATTGTATAATCTTTTCTTGTATGCAGAACAAACTCATTAAGCATCACTTGTAATGACTTTACACTCTTTCTAAAAATCAGGAGAAATACATTAACGAAGGGCAGCTTTCTTTTTCGTGAGAAGTCTTTTGAGGATGCTCTGTGTGCGTTTATAAAGTTTAAACTCATCAATTTATTTTTTATAAACATGATTATTCTTTTTTTTACTCATGTCATTACTTCTTTTAATTTGTGAATCTTACCTGATTTTATAATACAGTTCATCACTTTTCCTTAACTTAATGGCAGTGAGGTCAATCTATACCACTTGATGGTGAACTACTAATAGTTGCTGAGGGTAAGCGGATATTCGTATGGGTAGATGGAGGTCTATATTTTGATGGTTTTTTGAATGCTTCTCTGTTCAATATAGAAATTAGCGGTAAAGCAAGAATAAGTGATGTGATTGTCTTTAGTCAGCCAAGTGTTGAGGTAACTTATTTCAATCGATTGAATAAAAAGGTGCAGAAAATTGTATTAGAAAGCGAAAATGTTTCAGTAATAACGCAATATCTGTATGATGAGCTTGGTAGAGAAGCTATTGCCACACAACCAGTGGGTATAGAGAGTAATGGTTTAGCCTACTATCCTAATTTTGTTACAAATGGTAATCCTTATGCAGCAAATTCGGTGTGGAAAACTGGCAAATTGAAAGGTGATGCTGCAAGAATTGTAGGAGAATATGGTTACAGTCAGGTTAAATATTGCGATAATCCACTGAATGAGGAGTGTGTAGTAGGTTTACCTGGCAAAGAGTTCTCTATTTCAGGTCCTTATGCAAAACGTTTTTCTTCTTCATTAGATAATTTGTTTATCAGCAATCTCTTTCCTGCCAGCAAAAATTATAGTTACCGTGTAGAGCATAAACCTGGAAATGCGGAAGATATTTCTGTTTTTGACAGCAAGGATAACAGAGTAGCTTGGTACATCTCCACTCCAAAAAGTAAAAGTTTATTAAGCACTTATGAATATGATGAGAATGGCAAGCTAGTAAAGAGTTTACCGCCTATTTATCATGAGAAGGTGGGTACTTTTTACAAAATGAATTCACAGCTTAATTCTACGTCTAGAGAGGAAAAGACTTTGCAAGATTCTTTAGGCGTAAATATAAGTTATGACCAAAGGGGAAAAATCATTAGTAAAACAACGCCAGATTCAGGGAAAGTAGAGAATTTATATGATAAGGATGGATTGCTAAGATTTGTTTTACACTATTCTAATAATGAGAAGATTGATAATACTGTATATTTTGATTATGACGAACTAGGAAGACTGCGAAGTACGGGTGAAGTAATTTCTTCAACGCCTAAGGAAGAGCTGCTGAGTTTAGAGCTTTCTGGTAACAATACAAGAGCATATCAGGAATTTTACTATAGCGATGCTGAACGTCAACCTGTTCTGCGTAGGAAAGTAGCAAGAACTATTACGTTTAATAGTGGAGAACCTCTTATTGAAGAATCAGTATTAAATATAGATGAAGAGACCATAAGTAAACGTATCGTTATTCCAACTAAAGATGGAGAAAAGCCTTTATTGATTGGAGTAAATAAAAGATATGGAGCAGGGAAATTAAGGGAGGTAGAATATCCAATTGATATTCAGGATAGACCTTTGAGGATTAACTATCAGTATGACAAGCTTGGTAGGATTGAAGGTATTGGTGTGAGGGGAAAAGAAGACCTGTTTGCAAGTTTTACCTATAATTCTTATGGGCAGATTAGTAGTGAGGTGCACTTACCAGATTTAGAAAAGAACTTTACGCGTCAATATAGTTATAATTCTGCAGGCTTTTTAACTGAACTAAAGGATAAATTTTTAACGGAGAGGGTTTACTATACCAATGGAAGTTATGGTGGTTATGGATATGGTGATGGAACTATTACACGCACTGAATTTCAAGCAGACTGGCATGAAAATTGTGATGATAGTAAACTTGGATTGAATGAGAAGTCATTTGTAAGTGAATATGTCACTTCTGAAGAATCGGCACTTTGTTTTCGCGAGCTAAAGAAAGGAGGTTATCTGAATGACAATGAGCATCAAGCAAAAGTTTCTTCTACCATGAGGGGCGAGCTTTCAATTATTTGCAGGTATGGTTCGACTGGTCGTCACATTCAAAACACCTTGGGAAGAGAAGGATTTCCTCGAGAATATGGACATAGCTATGATTATGGTAATTATCAAGAGTTGACTAAGGCCAAGTATTTTGTAGGTAAGGAAGCGCCTATGCCGCTGCAGCCTGATAGTTTTGCTAGAGAAATTCCTAGAATGAATGAAACAGCCTCACGTGATATTTGGGAGAGATTGAAAGAGTCTTGGTATCTGATAGAAGACAATGAAAAAGTTGATCTATCTTTAGGTCATGGTAAAAGGGGAAAATCTTTTATTAAAGGCACACTGCTTGATGATCTTAAAAGTGTTAATGCTGATTATGAACGGTATAAATTACCTTTAGAAGAGGTATTGATTGAATATTTTGCTCAAAAGCGGGATTTATCATCATTGAAGGTAAGTTTGCGAGATGCATTTGTAAGGTGGGGTAGTATTGAGGAAGCAAATGCAAATAAGATTGTGAAAATGTTAGAAGAGAAGGGATACTTAAAGAATCCTTTTGCAAAAGAGTTTAATGAGGTAATGGAGCGGTATCAGCCATATGTTCACGAAATAGTTAGTGTGTTGTCGGAACATTTTGCTAAGCGTCTTGGTGAAGCGGAGTTTGATGTTGAGTTTTATAGTATAGATGCAAACGGTAATCATGGGCATTTTTACACTGGATTTGATCGTTATGAGATTGGCTATCGTAATAATACCAACCAAGTTAGCAATGTGAAGTTTCAATCCTTTGCTTCATTTAAAAAAGAACAAAATTTTTCAATAAAACATGATAGTCGAGGAAATGTAATTCAGGCTCTTCACAAAGGCATTGAGCAGATTGATTATCATCCAGTATCAAATCGTGCTACAAAAATAAAATTAACTGACGGTAGAGCATTAGAATTTTACTATGATGGAGGTGGTGAGCGTGTACTAAAGAGAGTTTTCGACAATAAGGGGCAGCTGACAAAAGAAATACACTATATAAGAGATGAGTTTGGTCGAGCATTAGTAGAAAGGGAAGTTACTTATATTGCTGGAGGTTTGAGACCAGACGTATCAGTAACAGCATACATCTATGGTCCGAGAGGGTTGTTTGGGTTTATTAGGAATAATGAGTTTTATAATGTAATAACTGACCATGAAGGCTCAATAAGGTTAGTGGTAAAGGGTGATGAAGTTGTAGCAGCGTATGATTACTTACCATATGGTAATTTAATGCGTAAGTACGAAAGTGATCCTGAAGGTCAAATTTCATATCGTTATACTGGTCAAGAATGGGATGAAGAAATAGGTTTATATAACTACCATTCAAGATTTTATGATCCGAGTATTGGCCGTTTTTATCAGATTGATCCGAAGGAGCAGTACTTTAGTCCATACAAATATGCTGGTAACTCACCGGTATCAATGGTTGATCCAGATGGAGAGCTTGCCTTTTTGGCTCTTCTACCATTTATTATAGCTGGAGCTACAGCAGGAGGGTATTTAGGTGGAGCTGCAGCGAATAATAGATGGGATTTTACGGTATGGGATTTTAAAAGTAAAGAAACGTATCCGTTCAGAGGTGTGGTTTAAGAAACAACAGCTAGCAGGTTTTGAAAAGGGTTTAATTCCTTTTGTTTCCAAGTCAGATACAACGAAATTATCCGCTCAAGAAATCTATTCCCTCGCTCTGACTGTGCAAAATATGAATTCTTACGATAGACAACATAATGCCGTATCTGTCGCTCAACATGGTTATTCGTTAATGGAATATTCTCTGGGTCATCCAAAAATGTCCACATCATTGACTCGGATTTTATAATACCCTTTACCGTTCGTGAAGCTCCTTTTGCTTCAAGTATATAAGATATTTTTATCATGCAGTACTGTATGTATCTTCGTAATTCTTTAGCTTGCTTAGTGAACTTTGAAATACTAATTTCATTTTCTGACAAAGCGTTTTTTAATACAAACAATCCATTAGCTGCGTCTTTTAAACAATGGCTAAGTCTCATTACTTCACTATTCCAACTATGAGATAACCTCTCGAAATTTCTCAATAAGTGAGCCCAACAAATTTGTCGTTTTTCATCACTGAAGTGGTTGTAAACTGCATATCTGTCAGTAATTACCAGGTTTTTGTAATCACAAAATGCACTATTCTTTAAAAATTTCATTCCTCTTGTATCTGCTAACTTCATAAGACTTGCTTTATTGTTGGCAAACATCCAGCACCATCCCAATTTGCCTTTGTTGTAGTGACTGGTTTCATCAATATGCAAAATTTCGCTTGCTTTTATTTCTTCCTCTATTTGTTCATAGGCTTCTTTACATTTTGACGAAACCCTTGCTTCACTATTGGACACACTACCAACACTTATACTCATGTTAAAGATGTCTTTCATAATATTCGCTATTTCTCGCTTTGAATTCTTATAAAACCCACTTAGTGATGCAACTACTGACTTAACTCTAGGACCAAAGGTATCCGGTGTAACTCCTTCTGGTAATTTGCTACTCCTTCTTTTTCCGCATTTACGACAGCGACCATGTTCTAATTGATACTCAACTACGTAAGGCTTAATTTCTGGTAAATCAACTTTTTGATAGACATATGGTTTTTCCGATATTGCGATTTCTTCACCACACTCGCATCTATTTGGTAACTCTACCTTCACCACCTCATCTGCTTCCATTTTAGCTCGGCAATTCCCCTTATGTCCAACTTGACCACCTATCTTCCTGCCGCCCTCTGACTTATCTTCTGGTGTGTCTTTTTTTATTTTGTACAGCTCTTTTGAACTTGGTAAAGATGAATTCCTTGAGTTTAAGCCGAGTCTCTCTCTTAGTTCAGCATTCTCTATTTCTAAGATTTTATTTTTTTCTTCAAGCTTTGCTACTTTCTGCTCTAAGTTTTTACATAACTCTACAATACTGATCAACAATTGAAGCATCTAGCCTTACTTTACTATCAACATTTTGTGTTATTACTACTTTAATATATTATGTCAATTGTTTTTTATCCTTGCCACACCTCTGAACGGATACAAAGAAACTTGGCTTGGGATAGTAGGTGGAGGTATTGCTGGAGGATTTTTACCGGTAGGATTTGCTGGATCTGTGCCTGCTTTGACTACCATGGGATTGTCAACTGGAGGAGCTATTGCTACAACAACAGGGTTAGGTCTTGGTGGTAGTTACTTGGGCATGAGCGCAGCTAATAATGAATGGAATCCTGGCAAGTGGGATCTTAAATCGCCTGAAACGTGGAATGCAGGGTTTCATGGGTTTGCATTAGGCTCTAGCATACCAGCTGGAATCCATGGTGCTAGAATAGCTTACGGAAAGTTAAGTTCTAGGTTGAGTAGAGTTGCTTTCATTGGTGGTGGAGGAACTTTCGGTGTGGGGTCATTTGTTAAGAGTGGATTTGACAATCAGTGGGATTTTTCAAAGCCTAGAATATATTATGGTGGACTACAAGCATTTGATGATGCTACTAATTTGCCGGTGTTTGCACGCAGTGCTTTTAAATCTGCGCGTAGAGGTTTTATTAAGAATATGCCAAAGGGGAAAAATGTTGAGATAAGCCATTATAATATAGATAGCTTGCATCCTCCCCTTGAAATGAGGTTTGGTTCAGGAGTGCTTTTGAAGGGATATGTATTGCTTATTGCATCAATTGCACTTACTGCGGCGAGTGAGGGACGACTGGATATGAGTAACCCCAGCACTTATTTTGACATAGTTCGTCAAATGGCTATGATCAATCAACATTGGATGATGGGTAAAAATTTTTATCGGGGAAGGAAGATTGGAAAAGAGTTGAAGATTGAAGAAAAGCACAATGAAAGAATAGAAGAACTATCTAGAGAAATTGCGAAAAATGCTATAAAGTGGGTTGAAAGTGCTAGAGTGGAGAAAGTGAATAATGCAGAAGTGTCAAATGCGGGAAATAGAAAAAATCTTCATACTGCAGTTTCCTTAGCAATTGATGATAATCACGCAATTGTTGGATTTTCAGGTAATAAAGGGAGCGGATTTATACTTTCGTATAGCCGTAATAGAGGGTTAGGGAGCTTTGAAAGGGTTGTAGGAGTTGAATTGAATGATAATTCAAAGATTAGTCCGGAATCAAGAAAGAATTCAAAATTTAATTCCCAAGGAAAGGTTATACAGGAGACCGCCGATAAAGTGGGGAAGGTGTCTGATAAGCAGGTAGAGGCTCATAATGACAAAGTGGTTCTTAATCCAGATCCTAAAATAAACAAGGATATAACTAAGAAAATTGAAATGGCAAGAGAGACAATAGATGGTTATAACAAAGAAGTTTTTCGCGATGTTATTGGTGAAGCACGTTTGATGCGACTACTAGGTAACCTGGATGAAGTTACGAAAGAGCTTGTAATTAAGGATTTAACTAAAATTATCAATGAACGCAGGCACTTTTCGAAAGGTTCTTTAGAGATGATAATGAGAAACCATTTCATTCCAAAAGATTCTGAGCTACAAAGGATATCAGGTGAGATAACAAGTGGCAAAGAAGAGCTTAAGGGTTTAAAAAGGAGTTCAAAAAATGAGTCTCTAAAAGAAAAGGAAGATCGATTATCTGATGTACAACGTCAAAAAGATAAAATAGAATCGTTAAGCAAACAAAAGATGGAAAGGGAAAAGAACATACGAGAAGAGCTGGAACAAACAGCAGGTAAAGTTTGGAACGCTATCAAATTTCCTATTGTAACGTTACCTACTTGGGAATTTTCTAACTGTGCTGAGCCTCATGCTATCACAGCATTTTCTAGGGCTAATGAACTTTTTGGTATTAAAACGCAAAAAAGTATAAAATATTTGGCTACTTACAGAACAGAAGGTTTAGAAGCTTTTCCTGCATGTCTTCAGTGTAAATCAACCGTTAAATATGTTGACAACGTTATTACAGAATCTGGGTGGAATGGTAGAGTTGATGATCTTCAGGAGCTTGTAGATAGATTCAATTCAAAGCTAGATGATCGCCTTAAAAACATTCCACATTTTCCTACACTCATGACAAATGGTTCGTTGAAAGCAGAAAATTCTAGTTCAAACAGAACGAAAAGGTCAGTATTTATTGGACATGGTGAAGTAGAGACTATACCAAACCCTCGAACTAGGTCTAGTAAACTAACTTCCATTTCAAGTCAACTAAGTAAGGAAAGTATTGTTGATATAAACAAAAAAGTTACAAGTAGTGCTACTCAAACGTCTTCATGGATAAATGATTTATTTGGTTGGGTAAAAAGCTCTGTGAGTGGGTTATTAGCTTCTGAGTTGCCTGAAGTAGTATCAGGTACTAAAAGTCCAATCTCACAAATTGATGCAAAGATGGATGTAAATGGTGCAATAATGTTACTTGATGTGCTGGTTAGAAACGTCACGGGTCAAAAGTATATTTCTACAGCAGATCAGTCTATATCTCAACTAGAAGCACAGGGCTATGCACTCAATATTACAGAGGTATTTAAGAAAGTAATAGAGCAAGCTGGATTAAAAAGTGGTGTATCAATGCATCGATTAAATATTGATTTTGTGGAAATACAGAAAGAAGTTACAGGAAAAATCATGAGTGGTAAATTTGATGAGATCTCAGGAGTTTTAAGTTCGTATTTAGAGAAAGCATGTCCTAGTAGAGAAGCAGGATGTCCTGGTAAGTTAAGTTCGAAGAAGTTTGACAAGTTTATGGTAGAGTTTAATAGCAGGCTAAATGTTGTACTAAATCGATCAATACAACGGATATTACACAACAGAGATGGTAGATTAGAAGTTGATGGTACAAAAAAACAGCAGATAAGTTTAGAGCCTCAAAGTTATTTAAGTAATGCTTCTATTCAAAGCCATTCAAAAGTATCAACTTGTCTTTCTGAGATAGGAGTAACCAAGCTTGGAGGTAATCTCAATAGGTAGGTTATAATATAAGAGGTAATATGCCAAGTAGTGGAAAATTTAAAGTGAAGGTAGCCAAAATAATTAGGGATACCAGACCAAGTTTGATGGTCCTAATAGTAAAATCGATGAAGTAGACATAATATGATAGTAATTTATATAATTCTATGTGCAATCTTCATAGCTATTTTAGACAGTTCACTAGATTCTTAATTAGGGGATATGTCTAACTTAGAGAAGGTTTTCATAAATGTTAAAGTGAATAATTATGTCTTTTCTTTGAGTTGTGAAATTTCAGAATGAGAGAGACCGGTAATTTGAGCTATAACATCAATAGAGACACCAGCCTTGAGTGAGTTTTTTGCAACTTCAATTTTACCTTCAATTTTACCTTTTTGATGTCCGATTTGGATGCCTTCTTCTCTGCCTTCTAGTTTAGCATCATCGAGTTTTTGAGCAAGGACAGCCTGTTCATCACGAATACGCTTGATCTCTTGTTCATAGGCAATAAATTCTTTTTCTGACCAGTTGAACCTATTTAGTTCTTCATATGCTCTTTTAATTATTAAATCACTTCCTATTATTCTCTCTAGCTCTTCTTCACTAGTTTCGTCTGCATATCTAAAGAAGTAGACCCATTTTTCAACTATACTTGAAAGCTGATCTTCTTTAGTTTTTGGAAATTTAGGCAACTCAATAAATATGAAGTAAAAATCTTTTAAATCATGTTCATTAGTATTTTCATCGCGAATAGTATGCTTTGATTTGTACTCAGACTTATCAGGAAATAAAATACAATCTGCTATAGCAATAAAGATAATTTCCTTAAGGTCATGGTATTGATCACCCTTACTAGCTTGTCTTGAATAAGCTTTAGCTGCGTAATATTGGGCACGTTTTTCAAAGCCTTTGGTTTTAGCGACCTGCATTTCGACTATCACTTGCAGCCCATTTTCATCTCTACAGAGAACATCAACAATGCTTTGTTTTTTAGAAGCAATATCAGGGTCTTGAATAGTACTTAAAAACTCTATATCCTTTATTGTACTTTTGCCAGTGAAGCCAAGAATATCATTAAGAAAGTGAATAAGGATATCTTTATTTTTTTCAGTACCAAAGATACGCTTAAACGATATATCATTCTTGGGATCGAGAAACTTAGAAAGAGCCATGATAAATTAACCTAGAAAGCATTAATAATTATACACAATTCTGAAGAAATATTCAACTAAAATTCAAACATAAAAGTTTTTGTATATCTTTATTTGGTAGTATTAACCTATATAATATCTATTTCTGTATGGCAAAGTATACTACTGTTTCCATAAGGTACCAAATAGCACAAAGAGCAAGAAGCTGGAGATTAAAGAGAAAATATACCCTGAAGGATTTAGTAGGCAAAACAGGCATAAACTATCATACGCTGCTAAGATATGAGCAAGGAACATGTGGCATTCCAATTGAAAGGCTAAAAGTGATAGCAGAAGCGTTATCAATTCCTATTAGAAATCTATTTCCTGGGCGAAAAGTACTAAAAGAAAGTAGTTGTTTCGAGAAAGCTAAGACCGAGGAAATGTATAATTTTATAGAAAAAACAGGAGGACACAAAGCAATTTATGCATTAACCAAATCTATCCGAGCTGAGGAAGAAAGTAATATAAAAGCAGCAAGAATAAGAATTGCAAGGAATCTAGTTAAGGCAGGGTTTGATAATGACATTATCTATCGAGCAACAGGCTTATCAACGGAAGAATATGCTGAT
Source organism: Wolbachia endosymbiont (group B) of Melanostoma mellinum (assembly GCF_947251465.1). Lineage (NCBI taxonomy): Bacteria > Pseudomonadati > Pseudomonadota > Alphaproteobacteria > Rickettsiales > Anaplasmataceae > Wolbachia > Wolbachia endosymbiont (group B) of Melanostoma mellinum. The sequence continues at coordinate 10,983 of NZ_OX366366.1, read as the reverse complement.
AAAGAGAGATACGAGCAAAACGGAGGACAAGAGATAAAAAAGTGGAGAATAATAAAAGGATATACACAAGAAGAATTAGCGAAAAAGCTTAATATAGGGCCCTCACAGATACATCACTATGAACAAGGTAGTGTTACCATTTTAAGTGAAAGATTATGGGAAATAGCAAAAGAATTATCAGTGGATGTTGAAGATTTGATAAAGGAATATAAAGAAAATGATTGCAAAGATGGTGAAGGAGAAAATGAATTATTAAGTTTGGCAAGAGAATATAGAAAAATTGACAATCAGGAATCACGAGATGAGCTGGATACATGGGTAGAATTTTTCTTGCAAAGAAAGCAAATTTACAAAGAGAAGATTGATAAAGTAGAGGAAATGAAAGTTACAAATAATTTACTTCAGTTAGGTTTTTCTACTGATGTTATTTCTAGAATAATTGATTAACAACAACCTTTTTACATAACTTGAAAATAAATATATATATTAATATCTTTTCCTATTCATGAAAAAATAAGTAAAAAAGATTTAAAAATTGATTTGACTTCACTCGGAAGCTATGGCTCTATGCCAATGCTGATAAAAAAACAGCAGTAAATAATTAAAAACAATTTGTTATTAACGAGGAGTATATTTTATGAATAATAGTGAAAAACTTACAGAAGAAATAGAGAGAGTATTACAGAGTGGAGGAGGAAGTGCTCTATTTGATCGTGAGATAGTGTCAGTGCTTCTAGGAGCAGTTCACGACAGAAAGCAAGCACAAGATGTTACTAAAACTCTAATGGATAACTGCCCAGGAATAGGAGAAATTTTGGGACGAGAAATCGATGATCTGAAAATGATAGAAGGAATGACCGAACATGCAGCCGCAGCAATTGAATGTGTTAAAGAAGCTTATAAAAGAGCACTCAGAGAAGGGTTAAAGAGAGGCCCTGTAATGGATAGCCAAGAAAAGCTGATAGAGTATGTAAGGGTAAACATAGGCTTTTCAGCAAAAGAAGCTGTCCTGATAATATATTTGGATAAGCAGAACCGTTTGATAAGAGATGAAGTGTATTTTGGTACAATAGATGAAGTACACTTATCTGAAAGGAAAGTGGTAAAAAAGGCGTTATCAATGGAAGCAGCATCGATAATATTATCTCACAATCATCCAGGGGGGAGTTTAGAACCATCAGAAGATGATAAAGTAATGACTAGAGAATTAGTATCAGCATGTCAAGGAGTGGGAATTGAGTTAGAGGATCACATTATTATGACAGACAAAGGATATTGCAGTTTTAAGGAAAGAGAGCTGTTATAAACCAAATTTCAATTGCTTGAGAAGTTTGGCTACACAATGAAATATAAAATCAAGTAGCAAAAAGACTTAGTCAAGAATCTGTATTGGAGAATTACAAAATATAAAAGATCTTTGTATAGTTTGTATATTAAGTTGTAGTTAAAGAATAAAAGTCCTGATAAAGCTATTCTTTTATTATAAATAGTTGCAGAATATACAAGATCTTTTTATAATTTGCGTATTAAGTTAATTATAAAGCAATAAATTGCTCTATAGACTTGAATAATATGCTTAATATGAGAGGTTATATGACTACTAAAAAAGCAGTATCATTTGATGATATGGATGGAAATACTTATGAGTTAATCATTGATTCTAAAAAGTTACCAAAAGGACTATATAGTGCTATTAGGCGTACTAGCAAAAAAAATCAGCAGCTTATACTTTTAGACGAGACTGATCCGAAAATATTTGATGATAAAAGCAGGTTTGAGAAGCCTGAAGGTGTGCCTTCCCCTAGCGATGTTTCTGAAAAATCAATCAATCTTGGAGAAGGACGTGAGGTTTATAACAAAAAATCTTCAAATCGTCAAAATCCGTTTATTCCATCTTTAAGCAAGATAGAGCCAAGTGCAAGTGAAAATGCAGAATTGAGGTGGTTTAAAAGTAGAGTGGTAAAGGCAAAAAGCGTAGAAGAACTGAACAAGACTATAGACCAAGCACTAAGTGCTGGAATCAGGATAAATGCGTATAGCGAAGGGCAGAAGAGTTTTGCTGATACAGTAATATCGAAAATGCCTTTGATCAAATGCAAAGAAAATGAGAAGGAAGATATAATATGTGAATTGATGCTAAATGGAGCAATATTCAGTTACGATCTATTGCAGGATAAGGGAATAAGTGAAATGCATAACAAACTCTATCAAGAGATTCGTCCACAGATAGATGAGTGGCTTAAAGAACTGAGAGAAATCGGTGAAAGTGCTATTGAAAATGAAGGAATCATAGAAGACGTGGAAATGGATAATCAGACGTTTTTTATGAAATTTTCTGAGAGTAGTAAGGTAAATATTGCAAGAATATTGGAAGGTACAAAAAATTTAGGATTAACCACAGGAGAGGTAAAATTAGGAGGTGATGTTATAGAAATAGGAAATAGTAAGGTTGAGGTTAGAAGTGAAAAAGAAGGTGAGAGGAATTACGTTGATGTGTCTGACAATAGTGCTTTTGAGATAACATTTCCTACAAGTATTGGTAGCCTAAAAATTGTAGTATACCATAATGCGAAAAATGACAGTCAAGTAGAGGTCAGAGTAGCAGATAAAGAAATGTGGTCTGAACTACAAAAGAGAGGGGAAAATATAGGAAAAGGGTGTTTTTTTGGAGGAATGACGGTCACAGAAGCGGTAGAAAAAGGAAGTTTCCCTAGGAGTGGTAAGTGGAGTAAAGAAAAGGCAAAAGAAGAAATAAGGGCGATTAGTAATAATGAAACATTATCATGGGTTAATAGGATATATGGAGGTAGTAAAGAGACCTCTCGGAAACTTTAAACGAAGGGAGGTTTTCTTCCCTTCTTTAACCAAAATCATAAAATTACAAAATCTTTATAAGCTAAACTTAGGTTGTAGCAAAATAACAGATGTTTATTTCGGTAAAATTGTTACGATATGGCAAATATCTCTATAAGATATAAAATAGCACAAAAAATAAGAAGCTGGAGGTTAAAACAAAAGTATACCCTAAAAGATTTAGTAGATAAAACCGGCATAAAATATCATACCTTGTTAAGATATGAGCAAGGAGCATGTGGCATTCCAATTGAAAAGTTAAAAGTGATAGCAGAGGAATTATCAATCCATGTTAGAAATCTATTTCCTAGGCGAAAAGCGCTAAGAGAAAGTGGTTGTTTTGACGAAAGTAAGATCGAATGGATGTATAATTTTATAGCAAAAACAAGAGGACGCAAGGCAATTTATGCATTAACTAAATCTATTGGAGCTGAAGAGGAAAGTAATGTAAAAGTTGCAAGAATAAAAATAGCAAAAAATATTTTAAAGGCAGGGTTTACTAATGATATAATTTACCGAGCAGTAGGTTTATCAACTGAAGAATATTCTGATAAAGAGAGTATACATTATACAAGCCAAAACGGAGGACAAGAGATCAAGAAGTGGAGAATAATCAGAGGATATACACAAGAAGAGTTAGCAAAAAAGCTTAATGTGGGACCCTCGCAGATACATCATTATGAACAGGGGAGTGTGACAATTTTAAGTGAAAGGCTATGGGAAATAGCAGAAAAATTATCGGTGAATGCTGAAGATTTGATAAGGGAAAAAGATTGTTATGAGGATGATGAAGGAGAAAAAGAGCTATTAAGCTTGGCAAGAGAGTTAAAAAAAATTAACAATCAAGAATCACGAGATGAACTGGACATATGGGTAGAATTTTTATCGCAAAGAAAGCAAGTTTACAAAGAAAAGATTTACAAAGCAGAGGCAATAAAAGTTGCGAATAATTTACGTATGTTGGACGTTTCTATTGATGCTATTTCTGAAATAACGGGCTTATCTATTGAGGAGCTTGAAAATTATGCTTTTAAAACTTAGCCTGGTTTAAAAACTGCAGTAGCTTACTGACTCATAAATAATACATTAAAATATCAATAAAAATAGTTGTATATTTAATATATCTAAATTACTGAATGAAATTCTTGTGCTTCTGTATTTAATATATAATGTTCAAATAGATTGAAGTGAATTAACTAAATTAGGTACTAGAAATTTGCTTAATGTAATTCATTGGTATCACAAATGATTATCTTGAGTATGCCAATTTTTCTAAAAATATTGACGGTACTAAAAAAATAAGTTATCCTTTTAACAGATTTATTAAGAAGGTGTGTATGGTTAGTCATGAAAAGAAACATACAGTAGCATTTTGCATTTCAGCTATTGCGTTTTGTGTTGGCATCTCATTAATTGCAGCAGTACTTACAACAATAGCACCTTTAATTGCCATAATTGTTTCAACTATAATAGGGGTAATAACTATTTTGTCTGCTTGCCAAGCTATTGAAAGCTACTCAGTCATAAAAAATAGCAATAAGGTAACAAGTAGTTTGCATGAAATAAAAGAAGCTTTTACAGGAAAGGAAAGCGAGCTTTTTATTGAAAAGGTTTTTAACCATTTATGTGGATTTTTTAGTAGTGAAAAAGAAAGTAGTACACAAAGATAATAAGATTTCTCAACAAGGCAAATTTGCTTATTTTACTTTTCTGGTTCAACTAAAGCTTTAGATTTTACTTGATGTAAATTAAGATACAATGTCACAAAATTTATCGATTACTTTTTGATTGCCTTCTATCATTGCATTTGCCTCCTCCTGAAGAGATTTGATATTTTTTGATGTAATATTATCCATGTCAGGTGATGCTATTTTCAGTTGCGATTGTATGCGTATATATTTATCAGATATAACTTGATCAAGTTGGTAATTTACTGCATCTAAACTTGAGGCAAACATTACGTTCAACAGAGGTTTTATCCAACCTATCTTTCCAAATCTCCTTGAATTAGCTATGCTTCTATCTGTTCTTCCAGTACCTATCGATAACAGTAGAATATCATCATTTGGAAATAACCTCTTACCACTTGCATATGCGCAAGCCGCAGGATTATTGGCAAAAACCCCTCCATCCACTAATACTCTGTCTATCTGCTCAATTTTTAGATGTTTTGGTATGAAATAAGTAGGTGCAGCCGTTGCAGCTCTGAGTGCATCTTTTAGCTTAATATTACCTTTTTTCCAGCTTTTAAAGAAAAATGGACGATTATTGTGAATATCATAACTTGTTATCAGTACCTTACTTAATGTATTTTTTAGAATATCCTCTCCAAAATATTTATCCAGTACAAATTAAATATTTTTATGTGGGTATTGTGCACAGTTAAACCAAGAAAATATTGATCTCCTAAAAAATGAAGACTTAAAAATATATGCTCCGTACTCTTGGTAAAGCTCAACTAAATCATTGGCTGAATATTGGGGATTTCCTTGATTATCTTTCTTGCATAACCCTGCTACAACAATTCCACCGGTTGAGGTTCCTGCCATTAAGTCAAAGATTTCAGCTATAGTTCTTCTTGTTCTTTTTTCTATTTCTGCTAATATTATGGCTGGTATTATGCCCCTTATGCCTCCTCCGTCAACTGAAAGGATATATTTAATCATGTTTAGATATTTAATAATTTTATTAACTTGTTCTCTTTTATCAGGTTGTGTTTCTTGTCCTAGTACTACTGTATGTTTCACTCCTAGAGAAAATTGCACCAACCTAATAATTGATTCCGTGGATCATGCTAAAAAATCCGTGTTGGTTCAGGCATACCAATTTACCTCAAAGCCTATTGCTGAATCCTTGGTTCAAGCTAAAAAGCGTGGAGTTGATGTCATGGTTATTCTCGACGAATCGCAAGTTAGCTCAAAGTATAGTGTTATTAATGAACTGTTTCATCAAAAAATCCCAATATACATAGACTATAAACCTTGTATCTTGAAAAAAGCATCTAATGTTTTAAGCTTAAGCATTAGTTGGAGAAGGGAGGAACTCTGATATAAACCTTAGATATAAAATCTGTTTTGCAGATAAGAGCTCCCTCTCAAAAGTATAGGCTGGACGGCGTCTTAGAAAGACCTAAATGGTTCTAATTCTGTATTAACAAGGTTAGCCTTACTTTTCATTTTTAATGGTAACGTATGGGGTTATATATGATCAACAACTTTCTTGGCATAGATGTATCAAAAGATCGCTTTGATGTTTTTCTCTCATTTATAAGTAAAAAAGGAAAACGTGAAACTAGGAAAAGGAGCTTTAAGAACGATGATCATGGGTTTCAAGGTTTACTGAGCTTTCTACAAAAACATAATGTAGAACAAGTAAAAGCCTGCATGGAAGCTACCGGTTGTTATAGTGAAGCTTTGGCTGAATTTCTACACAATACTGGACATTTTGTTAGTGTTGTAAATCCTTATTGCATAAAATCCTACGCAAGAAGTAAGCTTACACGGCAAAAAAATGATCAGACTGATGCAGAAATTATTGCTGATTGTTGCCAAAGACAGGAACCTACTCGTTGGACACCACCTTCTCCTGAACTGAAAAAATTAAAACATCTTTATCGTTGCTCGGTTGCGTTAAAAGATGAATTGATATTAGTAAATAACCACTTAGAAAAAAAAGAGAGACTGCCCAAAGAAGTTGCAAATGCTTGGGAAGACCTTGCAATGAATATAGCTCAAAAAATAGAAACAATAAAAAACTCCGTACGTGAACTATTAAAGCAACACAAAGAGTTGTTGGAAAATTTTCAACTTCTACTGACTATTCCAGGAATAGGAGAGGAATCAGCAGTAGCTATTTTAGCTGAGGTTCCTGACATAGAAGTTTTTAGAAATGCCAGACAATTGGCAGCATATGCAGGAGTTATACCGAGAAATATAACATCAGGTTCATCTGTATATGCCAAACCCAGATTAAGTAAATCCGGTTCACAACCATTACGTAAGGCACTTTTCTTTCCTGCCATAGTAGCTAAGAATCACAATCCTATTATTATGAGCTTTTGCCAGAGATTAAAGGAAAAGGGTAAGCATAATATGGCCATAGTTGGGTCTGCAATGCGTAAGTTACTTCATATTGTTTTTGGTATTTTAAGATCAAAAAAGGCTTTTGATCCTGACCATATCAAAAACTACAGGGCCAGGAGGTTAACTGAAGGTTTAGTACTTTAAAATCAAAAAATGCTTCCATTCTATCTTACGTAAAATGGCATCTTACACAAATTCATTGAATGTAATTAGTATGTTGATAAGTAAATTAGTTTTATATATACAAGACAGCAGAAATTTACTTATCAACATAACTATAATCTGTATCCGCTATACAGGATGTGAGTTGGAAGTATTTTTTAGTTTTACAATACAGCCTAGGCAATGAGACAATTTTTATAATTTTTTTGTTGACTGACAAGACGGCGTCTGCAATTTCACACAGTAAAATTATGATTATTGATGAGCAAAAAATCATAACTGGATCTTTCAATTTCTCTGACGCCGCGCAGAAAAAAAACGCTGAGAATCTACTGATTATAACAGGAGACCCTACATTAGTTGAGCAATACATCGAAAACTGGAAGGATCGTCAATCTCAATCTGATCCTTATACACCAAAAGTAGAAGAATAATTACTTTAAATCAGCTTTAAGCTCATCCAATTCCTCAGAAAGATTTTTTACCCTTTCCTCAAGTACTAATACTTTTTCCATTAAACCATATTCAATAAGTTTATCGTGAAATTGTACCCTTGAGTCTAGCTTGGATAACCACCATATGATTGCTACGGTTTGGATTAATATGGTAATAATTACTGTAATTGGGATTTTTTGATTTTGCATAATGATTTAAAATGTGAGTTTATTATGGATAGCTACTTTAGTGATTACTTTGTTGATTCGTATCTATCTTCTGCTTCTGCAAGTAACTTTATTATTTGATCGTAGGGCTTGTCTTTGTTGTGCCTTGACCTTAACACAGCTACATTTCTAGGTTTTTTTCCATCATCGTTTATAATGTTAGGATTAGCGCCTTTTTCTAGCAAAAATTTGATAATCCTTAAATCACCATAATATGCAGCATTATGTAGTGCTGTGCTTCCATACTTGTTAATAATGTTTACGTTAACTCCCTCATCTATTAAAAACCTGACTATCTCTAAACATCCCCCTTCTGCAGCGTAATGTAACGCAGTTAACTTAGGCATGTGTGTATCAATATCTAATAAATTTTTTACTGAGAATTTTACAGTCTCTAAGTTACAATTTTGAGAAGCAATGCGTAATATCGTTTTATAATTATCTACAGCTTTTGCCTTCATGTAGGAATAGGTAGCAATAATACATACTATTACTGTTATAAGCCACCAAAAATGCAGCTTGTTTTTTGTATCTTGACCCAATTTATCCATATTCAACATCTTTTTAATATTAAATAGATCATTTACTCATTTTTTATTAACATCACTTACTCAAAGATGCTGACAACATAGTAAGGTAACCTGAGCTATTTAAAGTATGCTCCGCTCTATTAACTATCCATACACCATCTACTGCTTGATTGAAACCTATAAGATTAAGTTTAGCTTCTGCAAATAACTCTGGATGGCTTTGTTGCATAGCTAGTGTTGGTTGAGGTTATTGTAAGAAGAAAAGCTTTTTAATATATGGCTACTAACGCATTTTGTTGTAAAATAGGCATTTTTCAAACAAGTACAACTTATGCCACAAAAAATGAGAGTAAGTAACCAAAGAGAATATAACGAGTTTCTCAAAAAAAGAGGAAATGTTTTTCATTTTGTTAATCAAGCCATAGAAAATTGGTATAAAAATAGTCCAAAAGTTGCAGGTGGCAATAACACTTATAGTGATAAAGTTGTAATTTTAATACACATAATAGTTCATCAACTATGTTTTTTAAAAATTTTTTATTTGTGTAATTCTGTAACTTTGTTCAATCATGTTGACAATAAAAACCTATGTGTCGTAGAAATAAAATTTTATATCAAACAACTGCCATAACAATTTCTGCTTAGCTAATGAATATGTGCTTTAAGTCTGTGCGGACGCACATATTCATTAGCCAATTTCAGTTACCATTGTGAGAGTATGCAAATTAATTGCTTCTTTAAGTCTTGCATTAGCAATTACTATAATTTTTCGCATTAGAGCTGTTATAGCTACCATTTTCTTCTTACCACTTTCAACAAGCTTGGAATAAAAGGCACCAAGTGCAGATTTGGACCTTGCAGCAGACATCGCAGCTGTAAAAAGCTTTTTACGGACATTACTTCTACCACCTATAATCCTTCGATAACCAACAGCTTTACCACTTTCCCTAGGATGAGGTGCAACTCCAGCAAGACTTGCTACTTCCCTTCTGTTTAAGTAACCAAGCTCTGGTATTAAACACAGAAAATCTTGTGATAACTTTTTACCTATTCCAGGAACTGTTTTAAGGATTTTTTGATGTTCTTGTAACTCATGGCTTTCATCAATGATTTTTTGTATAGCATTATTGAGTTCATCTATTTGGCCATTAAAGAATTCAATAGTTTTTTGACAACTTTCCCTTATATGGTCGTTTTCAGGTGCTTCCAGTCTACATTTTTCCTGAGTTCTCATTTGCGTGATGTCATCACGACGTTGACAAAGTGCAACCAAGGTTGATTGTTTTTCAGAAGTAGGTACAAATAGAGAGAGAGTTCTATGGCGTTCAAATCCATATTGAGCAAGAGCTCTTGCATCTGATTTATCGGATTTTGCTAAAGTTCCATGAGATAAAATAAAACTTTTTACTTTGCGAGTATTAGCTCGATGTACAGTGATATTCTTGTCAATAAGAAAATTCGACAAACCAAGCTCATATTTTCCTGTATTTTCTAAAGTCACTAAAGAATTAGGTAAGATATCTGAGAACTTTTGACACAATTGTTGCCAACCAGAAGTATTATTGTCAAATTCGACAGCATTCTTCTGCTTGTGAACTGCAACAACATTCTTGAATTTTCCGATGTCAATACCAATAAAATTTTGATAAGATCTAACCATGATAACCTCGATAGTTTTATTAATTTAAGATTGTAAACGGGTGCATATATATGTCCCACACAACTATTCAAACGTATCGAGGGATAGGGCTAGTGTACCTTGATGAACACGGTTGTAATACCAACTTTTTTTCGGTCGCACACGCCCGTGATAGTCCTATTCCTATAGTGAGTAGGGCTATCTTTCCCTCTTATCTCTTTTATATCACATTTTTAACTTACAATCTTTTTAGAATTGGCTTGAGACAAGCTGTAGGTTTTGTAAAAGGTTATATGGTACAAATAGGCAAAAAACTTAAGATTATCAGCTATACACAAGCTTCCAGAAGATTTAAAAAGCTTAATTTGAAGATTGATGACCATAGAAGCAATAAAGATGATCTGGAAAATGTTGAAATTGCCGTAGATAGCACTAGAGTTAGTATCTACAATAATAACGGTGGGCATAGTAAGCTTAATATTCGAAAAAGAAAATACAGTGGTTATGGTCAAGTAAGAAAATTACATGTTGTTTTAAACATAAATGATAAGAAAGCAATAAGCATCTAGTGGTGTTGCTGTAGACTATTTGCCGGTCTGCGATATGTTAGAAGAAGTCAGTGATAAATATAACATTTGTTCTATTCGAGCAGATGCGGCTTATGATATAAAAAGTGTGTATAAAGAATGCAGAAAATACAATATTGTGCCTATTATTCGCCCTAGGAAGGATACTAAAATTTGTTTAGCTGACTACTTATCAGAAAGAAACAAGTATATTAGTAGAATTAGGTCATATGAGAATTATGAAGATGGTATTAATGAATGGAAGAAAAAAGTTAAGTATGGAGCACGGTCTTATATTGAAGTCTTTTTCTATAGGTTGAAGCAAATATTTGGGTTTGGCTTGAAAAATAAATCAGAGGTAAATCGTGAAAAAGAGCTGTTAATTAAGTGCTACTTATTGAACAAATTTACTGATATAGGTATGGCTGAATTTAAATTAGCTGCGTAAATTCACTGTGATTTACATGCCTATCAGTGCTATGCAACAAA